>CAVSAU010000005.1:0-272337 GCA_963726065.1 uncultured Alphaproteobacteria bacterium | reverse complement strand
GTTGACGTTGCCGCAGAGCTTTCCGAAGATGCGTCGATCCGAGGCGGCGTTGGGCAGCGCGGTTTTCTTCGCCCTGGCGCCTGGAATAGTCGCCGGGCTCATTCCCTGGTGGCTGACGGCGTGGCACCTGGAACCGGCTCCGCTTGTCCTTCGGCTTGCCGGCTCCCTGCTTACGCTGGCTGGCGTTGCTTTCCTGCTGCAGGCTTTCTGGCGTTTCGTCAGCGAAGGCCTCGGCACCCCGGCGCCGGTGGCGCCGACCGAGCATCTGGTCGTCGGCGGCATCTATCGCCATGTTCGCAACCCGATGTATCTCTCGGTGCTTTCCGCGATCGTCGGGCAGGCGCTGATGCTGGGCCAGCCGAAGCTGCTCGCCTACGCCGCAGTTGTCGCCTTGGCCTTCGTCGTCTTCGTGCTTTTGTATGAAGAGCCGACGCTGGCGAAGCGCTACGGCGCGGAATACGAGGCGTATCGCCGCGCCGTGCCGGGATGGCTGCCGCGTCTTACCCCCTGGGACGGAGCCAAAATTCCCCCAAAACAATGATCGTCGGGACGCACTGGCTGGCAGAACCTTGAGGTTGCCACCATATCCGCAAGAGGTTATAGCGCCGCCTGCCCTGCGGGCAGCGATCCGCAATCCAGGAATTTCCCATGATGCAGCCAGAACTTGTCATTTTCGATTGCGACGGCGTGCTCGTCGATTCCGAGATCATTGCCTCGCGCGTCGAAGCCGAGCTTCTGACCGCCGCCGGTTTCGAGATCTCGCCGGAGGAGATTTCGGAAACCTATGCCGGCCTGACCTTCAAGGACATCCTTTTGAGGATCGAGGAGAAGTCCAAGATCCCGTTCCAGGCATCGCTGATCGACCAGGCCGAGGTGCTGGTCGACCGCCGCCTTGCGGCGAGGTTCGCGCCATCGACGGCGCCCATGAGGCGGTCAATCGGCATCACCACCAAACGCTGCATCTGCTCGAACTCGCGCACGCGAGCGGCTCGACGCCGATGCTGACGCGGACGCGGCTGAAGCCCTTTTTCGAAGGCCGCATCTTCTCCGCGCTGGAGACGCCGACCGGCAAGCCGAAGCCGGCGCCCGACGTGTTTCTCCACGCCGCGCAGCAGATGGATGCCGATCCCGCGCAGACTTTCGTCATCGAGGATTCGGTGCACGGCATTGCCGGCGCCAAGGCGGCGGGCATGCGGGTGATCGGTTTCACCGGCGCCTCCCACACCTATCCCGGCCATGCCGACGCGCTGACGGATGCCGGCGCTGAAACCGTCATCCGCCGCTGGGCGGAACTGAAAGAACGATCTGCAGCACTTACCGTCTGGTCCGAAGACGCCTGAAACCGCGGTCGGCTATTCCGGCTTCTTTTTCTTCGGCTCGCCTTCGTCATAACCCGCGAAAATCTGGACGTTGCGCTCCGCTGGCACGGGAATGACCACATTGGGATCGCTGAACATCCACTGCGTCGATCTCGGTGCCTTGCACGGCGGCGGATAGCTATGCAGCTTGGAATAAAGCACCTCATCGCCGCGCACGACCACGATGCGGATCGGCATGGTCACATTGCCGGCCTTGCCTGCTGGACCGGGCACAACCTTGCCGGCAACCGCGACATTCATGGTCATGTTGCCGTCGGCGCTCTTGCAGCTGCGCGTAACGTCGGAGATCGACGCCTGGTAAATGACTTTGCTCGGGTCGTCCTGGCCACCCTTTTCATAGGTGTTGAAGAAGGCGGTGCCTTCACGCAGCGTGATCGCCGGGCAATAGGCGCGCAGTTCGCTTACGAGGATCTTGCCTTCCGGCGGCTTCAAATCGTCGCTCGCCGCAAGCGCATTCTTGTCGCCAGACTGGCAGCCTGCGGCGGCGAGCATAAAGCCAGCCAGAGCGAAACCCGTGAAAAAGCGACTGTCGATCAACGCCATACTGCACTTCCCTCTCGCAAACGGGCCGTCTATAGCAACCCGGCGGCAAAAATGCGACTGCGGAACGCGGTTTTCCAAAGTCTGCTACCAGCCGGTTTCGACGCCGCAATGGACAGGTGAGCATGCAATACGTCAGCACCCGCGGGGACGCGCCCGAGCTTGGATTTTCGGACGCGGTCCTGACCGGCCTCGCCCGCGATGGCGGCCTCTACGTCCCCAAGCAGTGGCCGCAATTCAGCGCGGCCGAGATCCGCGCCATGCGCGGCCTTGCCTATCCGGATCTGGCGATCCGCGTGCTGACGCCCTTTCTCGGCGGCGAGATCGCAGCACCCGTCTTCGAAAAACTGGTGCGCGAAGCCTATGCCACGTTCCGGCACGACGCCGTCTGCCCGCTGGTGCAGAGCGGACCCAACAGCTTCATCCTCGAACTCTTCCACGGACCGACGCTCGCCTTCAAGGACGTGGCGATGCAGTTGCTGGCGCGGCTTCTCGACCATGTGCTTGCCGAACGCGGCCAGCATGCGACGATCGCCGGCGCAACCTCGGGCGATACCGGCGGGGCGGCCATCGATGCCTTCGCCGGCCGCGACCGCACCGACATCTTCATCCTGTTCCCGCACGGCCGGGTCTCGCCGGTGCAACAGCGGCAGATGACGACATCGACCGCCTCCAACGTCCACGCACTCGCCATCGAAGGCAATTTCGACGATTGCCAGGGGCTGGTGAAGGACATGTTCAACGATCACGCCTTCCGCGACCGCGTCGCGCTGTCTGGCGTGAATTCGATCAACTGGGCCCGCATCATGGCCCAGATCGTCTATTATTTTTCCTCGGCGCTGACGCTTGGCGGCCCCGACCGCCCGGTTTCCTTCACCGTTCCGACCGGCAATTTCGGCGACATATTCGCCGGTTACGCGGCCAAGCGCATGGGCCTGCCGATCGACCGGCTGGTGATCGCCACCAATGACAACGACATACTGGCCCGCATGATGGCCTCGGGCGAATACCGCATGACGGGCGTTGTCGCCACCACATCGCCGTCGATGGATATCCAGGTGTCGTCGAATTTCGAGCGGCTGCTGTTCGAATCCGGCGGCCGTGACGCCGCCACGGTGCGGCGCTATATGGCCGGCCTGAAGCAATCGGGCGCCTTCAGCATCGAAAGCAGCGCAGATGCAAAACATCCGCGGCGAATTCTCCGCCGGCCGCTCGTCGATGGCCGAGACCGATGAAACGATACGCTCGACGCTCGTCTCGACCGGCTATCTGCTCGATCCGCACACGGCAACCGCCGTTCATGTCGCCAGTCGGCAGCCGAAGAGCACTGTGCCGATGATCGTGCTTGCCACCGCCCACCCGGCGAAATTCCCCGCTGCGGTCGAAAAAGCGTCGGGGGTTGCGCCGAAACTCCCGTCGTGGCTTGATGGGATGATGCTGCGTGAAGAAAAGTTTACTGTTCTTCCATCAGAACTGAAAATGGTGGAAGATCATATCAGTCGCCGGGCGCGGGCGGCGCGTTAGGGAGTAAATCGTACATGGGTGTTGAGGTAAGCCGTCTGTCGAACGGCCTGACAGTCGCCACCGAAACGCTGCCACAAGTCGAATCCGTTGCCCTCGGCGTCTGGGTCAAGTCCGGCGCAAGAAACGAGCGCGAGGACGAGCATGGCATGGCCCATCTGCTCGAACACATGGCGTTCAAGGGCACCAACAAACGCAGTGCCTGGAAGATCGCCTCGGAAATCGAGGACGTGGGTGGCGAGATCAATGCAGCCACCAGCGTCGAGACGACATCCTTTTATGCGCGCGTGTTGCGCGACGATGTTCCGCTGGCCATCGATATCCTGTCCGACATTCTGACGGACTCACGTTCGACGAGCACGAACTCGAACGCGAGCAGCATGTGATCCTGCAGGAGATCGGTGCGGCGCACGACACGCCCGACGACATCGTCTTCGACCGCTTCACCGAAACGGCCTTCCGCCACCAGACCATCGGCCGCTCCATCCTCGGCACGCCCGAGACCGTGAAATCCTTCACCTCCAAACAGTTGCACGACTTCATGGAGCGCCAGTACGGCGCCGAGCGCATGGTGGTGGTGGCCGCCGGCGCCATCAAGCACGACGAGTTCGTGCGCGAGGTCGAGCGCAATCTCGGCACCTTCCGCAGCAAGGCCGAAAGCGCGCTGCCGCAATATGCCCACTATGTCGGCGGCGACTATCGCGAGAACCGCGACCTGATGGACGCGCAGATCGTGCTCGGTTTCGAGGGCCGCGCCTATCATGTGCGCGATTTCTACGCCTCGCAGGTGCTGTCGATGATCCTCGGCGGCGGCATGTCATCGCGGCTTTTCCAGGAAGTGCGCGAAAAACGCGGCCTCTGCTACTCGGTCTATGCCTTTCACTGGGGCTTTTCCGACACCGGCATTTTCGGCATCCACGCCGCGACCGGGCAGAGCGATATTGCCGAACTGGTGCCGGTGATCGTCAGCGAACTGCAGAAGGCCGGCGACGCGATCCTGCAGGAGGAACTCAACCGGGCGCGCGCGCAATATCGCGCCGGGCTCGTCATGTCGGCCGAAAGCTCGGCCAGCCGCGCCTCGCAGATCGCCCGGCAGCTTCTCTTGTTCGGCCGGCCAATCGGCATGGACGAGCTTGTGGAACGGTTGTCGAAACTCACCGTCGAGCGTCTCACCGATCTGTCGGGGCGCCTGTTCTCGACCAAGCCGACGGTCACCGCTGTCGGTCCTGTCGGCACGCTGGCGCCCTATGAGGCGATCCGTGACGCATTGCCCACCTCGGGCATCACGGCCCGCAGACTTGCCGTCTGACACCGGACACCAAGGCAATGTTTGCGCTGCCTTTCTTCCGCCGAGAACTTCCGGCGCTGAAAGCGGAGCGCATCACCTTGCGGCTGCCGGAACCCAACGACTACCGTGAATGGGCGGCGCTGCGCCAGACGAGCCGCGCCTTCCTCGAGCCCTGGGAGCCGCGCTGGTCGCCGGATGAACTCGAGCGCGGCGCCTGGCGCCAGCGCATCCGCCGCTACCGCGAGGATTTCGAGCAAGGGCTCGCCGTTGCCTTCTTCATTTGCGAAAGCCGCTCGGGCAAGCTGATGGGCGGCATCACTGTGGGCAACATCCGCCACGGCGTTTCGCAATCCGGCCAGATCGGCTACTGGATCGGTGAGCGTTACGCCGGCCAGGGCTTCATGCTTGAAGCCGTGAGACTGGTCGTCCATTTCGCTTTCGAGACGCTGAGGTTGCACCGCATCGAGGCTGCCTGTATTCCCAACAACGCGCGTTCGGTGCGTGTGCTTGAAAAAGCCGGATTTCAGCGCGAAGGCCTCTTGCGATCCTATCTGCGGATCAACGGCAGCTGGCAGGATCACTATCTCTACGCCCTCATTTCCGACGACTGGGGCGGCAGCAAAACACGAGGCTGATTTTTGGTACGATTCTTCAAGAGCGGGAACTTGCTGGCGCTTGCCCTAGCGGCAATTGTCACCTTGTGCGCCGCCTCGTCGGCTCTGGCCATCGAGTCGATCAAGATTGCCCGCGACGACGTCGCGCTGGATCTTTCCGGCGCCGTCGAAATCTACCGCGACCAGGGCGAAAATTTCCAGGTTTCCACAGCACCCGGCCCGGACGGCATCGTTCGCCGCATCGAGGTCGAAGCCAACGATGCGCGCTCGACGGGCGATTGGGCGGTGTTTGCACTCGCCAACACCACCGACGAGCAGATCGACCGGCTGATCGTGACGCCACATTTCCGGCTGGTGAATTCCGGGTTGTTCTGGCCAGATCTCGGTTCGAGCCGCATCGCGGCGATCACCCCCAGCGAAGGTTTCGCGCTCGATCGCCAGGCAAGCGCGGACGCCGACGTCTTCCGCATCACGCTGAACCCTGGGTCGGTGGTCACCTTCATTGCCGAGCTTGCCTCGCCGAAACTGCCGCAGGTCTATCTTTGGGAACCTGAATCCTACAAGGATTCAGTGAATTCCTACACGCTCTATCGCGGCATCGTGATCGGCATTTCCGGCCTTCTGGCGCTGTTCCTGACCATCCTCTTCGTGGTCAAGGGAACCTCGATGTTTCCCGCCACCGCCGCTCTTTCCTGGTCGGTGCTTGCCTATATCTGCGTCGATTTCGGCTTCCTGAACCGGGTGATCGAGATTTCGCCCGGAAATGAACAGATATGGCGCGCCGGCACCGAGGTGGCGCTTGCCGCGACCTTCGTCGTCTTCCTGTTCACCTACCTCAACCTGAACCGCTGGCATGGCCATTTCAGTTACGGCGCCCTCGCCTGGGTTCTCGGCCTGGTGCTGATTGCCGGCGTTGCGGTCGTCGATCCGGCGATTGCCGCCGGCATCGCCCGTGTTTCGTTTGCCGCCACGGCCATCGTCGGCATCGGCCTGATCGTCTATCTCGGCATACAGGGCTACGACCGCGCCATCATGCTGGTGCCGAGCTGGCTGATGGTGCTGGTCTGGATGGCGGGGTCCTGGATGGCGATCACCGGCGTGCTCGACAATGACGTCGTGCAGCCGGCGCTTGGCGGCGCGCTGATCCTCATCATCCTATTGATCGGCTTCACCGTCATGCAGCATGCCTTCGCCGGCGGCGGCCTCTACCAGGGCCTGTTCAGCGACATGGAGCGCCAGGCGCTCGCCGTTACCGGTGCTGGCGATACCGTCTGGGACTGGGACGTGCTGCGCGACCGCGTGGTGACCCGGCCGGACGTCAGCAATCAGCTCGGCCTCGCCCCCAACAGCCTCACCGGCCCGGCGCGCAACTGGCTGCCGGTACTGCATTCCGACGACCGCGACACCTTCCGGACAACCCTCGACGTGGTGCTGGAGCATCGGCGCGGCCGCGTTTCCCAGAATTTCCGGCTGCGCGGCGCCGACGGCCATTATCACTGGTTCGCGCTGCGGGCCCGGCCCGTCATCGGCTCCGACGGCGAGGTGATCCGCTGCGTCGGCACGCTGGTCGACGTGACCGAGCAGAAGAAGGCCGAGGAGCGCCTGCTGCACGACGCCGTGCACGACAACCTGACAGGCCTGCCGAGCCGCGAACTGTTCCTCAACCGCCTGGAAGGCATCATTTCCATCGCCAAGGGCGAAGAGTCGATCAGGCCGACGGTCTTCGTCATCGATATCGACCGCTTCAAGCAGGTCAATGACGGGCTCGGCATCTCCGCGGGCGACACCATCCTGCTTACCATCGCGCGGCGTCTCCACCGCTTGCTCAAGCCGCGCGATACGCTGTCGCGCTTCGCCGGCGACCAGTTCGCGCTGATGCTGCTTTCCGAACAGGATCCGGCGCATATCGCCGGCGTCGCCGACGCGATCAAGCAGGCGATCCGCGCGCCGATCACCTTTGCCAAACGTGAAATCGTGCTGACCGCGTCGATCGGCCTGATCACCTGGACGCAGGCGCAGGCCTCCGCCCAGGACATGGTCAAGGACGCGGAGCTCGCCATGCATCAGGCGAAGCGTTTCGGCGGCGACCGCATCGAACCGTTCCGGCCGGCATTCCGCTCGGTCGGCACCGATCGCCTGCAGCTCGAATCCGACCTGCGCCGGGCGATCGACCGCAAGGAGTTCACGCTCGCCTACCAGCCGATCGTGCGCCTCGAGGACCGCTCGGTCGCCGGCTTCGAAGCGCTGCTGCGCTGGGAGCATCCGCGCCGCGGCTCCATCCCGCCGTCGGATTTCATCCCGGTCGCCGAAAGCTGCGGCCTGATCGTGCAGCTCGGCCTGTTCGCCATGCAGAAGGCCGCCGACGATCTGGCGATGTGGCAAAAGCAGATCGGCGACGTGCCGCTTTCGGTTTCGGTCAATCTTTCCAGCCGGCAGCTGATCCGCCGCGATCTCGTCACCGACGTCCGCTCGGTGATCGCCCGCGCCAATCTGAAGCCGCGCTGTTTCCGGCTCGAGCTCACCGAATCGCTGATCATGGACAATCCCGAGCAGTCAAACCACGTGCTGTCGAAGCTGAAGAAGCTCGGCATCGGCCTGTCGCTCGACGATTTCGGCACCGGCTATTCGTCGCTCGCCTACCTGACGCGTTTTCCCTTCGACACGATCAAGATCGACAAGAGCTTCGTCGACGACGCCACGCCGAAGCGGGAAGTGCTGCTCAAATCCATGGTCAACATGGCGCATGATCTCGGCATGTCGGTCGTAGCCGAGGGCGTCGCCGATGAAAGCGACGCGCTGCGGCTTCGCCAGATGGGTTGCGAATATGTGCAAAGCTTCATGTTCGGCGCGCCGCAGCCTGGCGACACGGTGCTCAAACTATTGAAGGAACAATATCCGCTCGCTCAGGCGTGACCGGCGGTCTGGCTGAGATGCGCCGGATCGATGCCGATCGAGGCCATGATGCGGTCGTACTTGCGCTCGATGTCGGAATCAAACAGCAGGTCGATGGTTGCCGGGCAGGTCAGCCAGCCGTTCTCGGCAATCTCATGTTCAAGCTGGCCGGCGCCCCAGCCGGCATAACCCAGCGCCATCAGCGCCTTGCGGGGTCCGCGGCCGGATGAAATCGCCCGCAATATATCGATCGTCGCGGTGAGGCAGATATCCTCCGAAACCGGCAGCGAGGACTTCCACCATATAGTCGTCCGAATGGAGGACGAAGCCGCGGCTGCGGTCGACCGGGCCGCCATTGCGCACGACGAAATCGCGCGTCGGCGGCGGCAGCCTGATCGCCTCCTGCTCGTTCATGATGCCTAATTGCACCAGAAGATCGGGAAAGCGCAGCGGCTGGGTCTGGTTGATGATCAGCCCCATGGCGCCTTCGTCGCTGTGAGCGCAGATGTAGATGACCGAGCGCGCGAACCGGTCATCCTTCATGCCGGGCATGGCAATCAGGAACTGGTCGTCGAGAAAGCCGCGCGTCGCGGTCTTTTTCTGCCGCAAGAGGTCCATTTTTCGAAGGTAACCTTTTTCCGGCTTACTTGGAAGGCGACTTTCGGGGATGAACCTCCTGTCTAAGGCCAGGTCTCACGCGAATATGATGAAATCTGCCGGTTCTGCGGTTGCGAAATGCGTCAGCGCTCCTCAAATGTCGGCCATGCGCATCTTATCCACCGCCGCTCTCTGCCTGCTGATTGCTGCCGCGTCCCAGACTTCCGCCTCCGCGACCGTCAGCGACTGGGTGGACGTTGAAGGCGGCCGCGTGAGGCTGGTGACCGCCGGCGCGCCCGATGCGAGCGGGATGTTGCAGGGCGCCCTGGAAATCGACCTCCACCCTGGCTGGAAAACCTATTGGCGCGATCCGGGCGATGCCGGTGTGCCGCCGCAGATCGACGTTTCCAGGAGCATCAATGTCACGGCCGTCGAGATGCGCTTTCCAGCGCCCGAGCGTTTCGACGACGGCTTTTCGAAATGGGCGGGCTACAAGCACCCGGTGGCCTTTCCCGTCACGTTCACGCTGAAGGCGCCAGGGGAACCGACGCAAATCGAGGCCGATGTGTTCCTCGGCATCTGCGAGACGATCTGCATTCCCGTGAAGGGCAGCTTCGCGCTCGACCCGGCCAATGATCCGGACAACCCCGAGGACGAGGCGCTGGTCGCGGCGGCATTCGAAACGCTTCCCGAGGCGGCGCGGCCGGATTTCGGCGTGACTGTACGGACAACCGACGACAAGCAGCTTGTTGTCGAGGCAGCCTTGCCCGGTGACGCAAAATCTGCCGAATTCTTTGTCGCCGGCGATCAAGGCTACATGTTCGGGACGCCGGTACGCGCCGAAAACGACGGCACAACCGTCTTTACCGTGCCCATCCTCGAACGGCCGGACGCCAGACCCGCCGCGGGCGCGCTCCATTACACATTGTCGACGGCCGCAGGCGCCGTCGAAGGCACCCTTCCCTATCCGTGAAATTCGGCCGCATCTTCTGGTTGCCCAAAAAGCCGGAAGCCGGTACGCATCGCTGCGAACAGATCCCAAATCCGAGGTAAAGAGATGACCATTGCCGTAGGCCAGAAACTGCCCGATGCGACCTTCAAGATGCTGACCGCCGACGGCGCCAACAACGTCACCACCGGCGAATTCTTCGCGGGCAAGAAAGTCGTGCTGTTTGGCGTCCCCGGCGCCTTCACGCCGACCTGCAGCAACAACCACCTGCCTGGCTATCTCGAAAACCACGACGCTATCCTGGCGCGCGGCGTCGACAAAATAGCCGTCGTCGCCGTCAACGACCACCATGTGATGACCGCTTGGGCGCGCTTCACCGGCGGCGAAGGCAAGATCGACTTCCTGGCCGACGGCAATGGCGATTTCGTCAAGGCGCTCGGCCTCGACATCGATCTCAGCGTAGGCGGCCTCGGCCTTCGCTCGAAGCGCTTCTCGATGATCGTCGAGGACGGCAAGGTCACGGCGCTCAACATCGAGGATTTGCCCGGCCAGGCGGTCGAATTCGGGCGCCGCCAAGCTGCTCGAACAGCTCTGACGTAATTAACCCATCGCGCAGCCCGGAAATCGATGGCGGTTTTCGGGCTGTTGCTTGAGGGAACCCCCTGCGGGGATCAGTAGCTCTGGGTCGAACGGCGCGTTTTCTTCGCCGGCGGCTTGTCGCCGGCAGCCTGCCTCAACGGGTCAGGCTTTGCCGCTTTCCTCACCGGATCGGGCGTAGCGACTAGCTTTTGCTGCGGCTTGAACGGCGCCATGCCGAGGCGCGCCAGTTCGTCGGCGCGCTCGTTCTCGGCGTGGCCGGCATGCCCCTTGACCCAGTGCCACGTCACCTTGTGGCGTCTGTTGGCCTCGTCCAGACGCCTGCCAGAGCTCACCGTTCTTGACCGGCTTCTTGTCGGCGGTCTTCCAGCCGTTCTTCTTCCAGCCGTGGATCCATTTCGAGATCCCGTCCATGACGTATTTGCTGTCGGTGTAGAGGTCGACCGTGCACGGCTCCTTCAGCGCATTCAGTCCGGAGATCGCCGCCAGCAATTCCATGCGGTTGTTGGTGGTGACCGCCTCGCCGCCGGAAAGCTCCTTGGTGGCGCCGTTGAAACGCAGGATGGCGCCCCAGCCGCCCGGACCGGGATTGCCCGAACAGGCGCCGTCCGTGAATATCTCGACCGATTTCATGCTTCACCAAGTCCATATTCGGAAGCCGAGCGTATCTGCCGCTGGAAACGCAGCCGCCTTATGTATTCGAACGGATCGCGTTTCTGCACCAGCGCCCCATCCGGAATGGTCAGCCAGTCGTAGAGCCGGGTCAGCATGAAACGCAGCGCCGAACCGCGCGCCAGCAAGGGCAGCGCCTCTATCTCCGCCGCAGTCAGCGGCCGCACGCTCTGATAGCCTGCCAGAAGTGCCGTACCCTTGGTGAGGTTGAAGGCGTGGTCCTTCTCGAAGCACCAGGCATTGAGGCAGGTCGCCAGATCGTAGGCATAAAGATCGTTACAGGCGAAATAGAAGTCGATCACGCCCGGAAAGCCGGTCGCCGAGGAAAAACACGTTGTCCGGGAAAAGATCGGCGTGGATCACGCCGGACGGCAGGTCTGACGGCCATCTGGCCGAAAGCTCGGCGAAATCGGCATCGACTTCGGCCACCAGTCCTGGCTCCACCTCGTCGGCGCGCGGCCGCGCCCCGTCCCATAGCTTGTGCCAGCCTTTAACCGACAGCGCGTTGGGGCGGCTCAGCGGAAAGTCGGCGACGGCCAGATGCATGCCGGCCAGCGCCTTGCCGACCTCGCGGCAATGCGTCACCGTCGGGCGGCGCATCCACATGCCTTCCAGAAAGGTGATCAGGGCGGCGGGCCGCCCGGCGATTTTGCCGATGACGGCGCCGTCGCGGCGATGCACCGGCAGCGGGCAATTGATGCCCTTCTTGGCCAGATGGTCCATCAGCCCGAGGAAGAACGGCAGGTCGGCCTCGTCCACCCGCTTCTCGTAGAGCGTCAGGATGTAGGCGCCGCTCGCCGTATGCAGCAGGAAATTGGAGTTCTCCGAGCCTTCCGCGATGCCCTTGTAGGAAAGCAGCTGGCCGACATCGTAGTTGCTTCAGGAAGGCTTCGAGTTCGCCCTCCGTTATGTCCGTATAGACCGCCACGAGTTCAGGCCATTCCGTTGACGAAAGCCATGTCGGCCGCCGTCAGTTCGACATCGCGCAGAACCCGCATGACCGGGAAATCCTCCGTCTCGGTCGCCGTCACCGCCAGTTCGACGGTCACGTCGAAACGATCGCGGAACGCGTTGATGATCTCGTCGACGATGATCTCCGGAGCGGAAGCCCCCGCTGAAAGGCCGAGCGTCGAAATCCTGCCGATCTCATCCCACGGAATTTCGGCGGCGCGCTGCACCAGAAGCGACATCTTCGCCCCGGCACGCTCCGCAACTTCGACAAGCCGCCGCGAATTGGAGGAATTCGGCGCCCCGACGATCAGGAAAAGATCGGCGCCGGGCGCTGTTTCCTTCACCGCCTCCTGGCGGTTCGTGGTGGCGTAGCAGATCGATTCGGCGGCGGGCGCCTGCATCTGCGGGAACCGCTCCTGCAGCGCTTTCAGCAGGCCCGGCGGTGTCTTCCACCGACAGCGTCGTCTGGGTGACGAAGCCGAGCGCGGACGGATCGGCGGGCTCGAAGTTGGCGACATCCGCCTCGGTCTCGATCAGCGTGACGGCGCCTTCCGGCAACTGGCCCATCGTGCCGATCACTTCGGGATGCCCGGCATGGCCGATCAGAAGCACATGGCGACCGAGCCGCTGGTGCCGCATCGCCTGCTTGTGCACCTTGGAGACCAGCGGGCATGTCGCGTCGAGATAAAAAAGCTGCGCGTTCGCGTGCATCCTCGGGCACCGACTTCGGTACGCCATGCGCCGAAAACACCACCGGGCTGGCGCGATGCTCCGGCCGGGATCTCGGACAGTTCCTCGATGAACACGGCGCCGAGGTTCTGCAACCCCTCCACCACGTAGCGGTTGTGCACGATCTCGTGGCGGACATAGACCGGCGCGCCGTATTTCTTCAGCGCCAGCACGACGATCTGGATCGCCCGATCGACGCCGGCGCAAAAACCGCGCGGCTGGCACAGCCGTATCGTCAGCGGCGATCTGGTGGATGTTGCGTCCATTGTTGTCCGGTACTCCGAGGCAATGCGGAAATGATGCGTGCCATGCCCTCCTGTCAAGGGCGCGTCGCGTCACACCGGCTTTCGGCGCCGGTACAACCAGATACCGAGAACGCCGGCGAGCGCGGCCGCCAGCCCATACCAGGTGACCGCATATTGCAGGTGGCTGTTGGGCATGTCGATCATCGTCACGCCGCCCTGCGGCAGGCCGCCGGGATTGGGGTTGGAATCGGCATCGATGAAGAACGGCACGACGCCGCGGTCGACATCGAGGCCGGACAGTACCGCCATCGCCCGCAAATCCTTCCAGAAGAAGATGTTCTTGTCGGGATCGTTGTCGGGCAGCATCGCCGACGGCTTGCCGGGAAGCGGGTTGCGCGCCAGCCCCTTCACGGTCTGGACGCCCGTCACCTGGCCCTGCTGGCGTGTCGAAGCATCCTTCTTGTCGAAGGGCACGAACCCCCGGTTGACGAAGACGGAGCGTCCCTCCTCGAGCCGCAGCGGCGTATAGACGTAATAGCCGGACGCACCCTGCCAGGTGGCAAAGAAATGCCGTTCTGCTTCGTGGATGAACTCGCCGCTCACGACAACCGGCATGTAGTCGACGTCGCCGGTTCTCCCATATTGCAACTCGATGTCCTCAAGCGACAGCGGCTCGGCCTTCGTGCGCTCGTCGATCGTTGCAATGAGCGCTTGCTTCCACTGCAGGCGCTGCAGCTGCCAGGTGCCAAGCCCTATCAGCGCTGCAAAGACGAGACCGGCAAGGACCAGCGTCAGCCAGGGGAAGCGTGCGTGCGCGCGGCGCGGCGCCTTTCACCGTCGTGCTCACCGCGACCTGTCCCAGCGCCCTTCCTCGGCCTTGTTGGCGTATTGAAGCGTGATCAGCACGCCTTTGATGAGCCGCAGCGCCGGCAGGCAAAGCGCAAAGGTGAGCGGTATCCAGATGCATGAAATGCACCCAGAGCGGCGGGTTCATCGAGACTTCGGTCCACAGCGCGAACCCGACGACGATGAAGCCGATGATCAGCATGACGAAGATGGCCGGGCCGTCGGCCGGATCGGCAAAGGAAAAGTCGAGCCCGCAGGTTTCGCATTCCTTGCGCAACCGCCAGAAAGCCCGTGAACAACCTGCCTTCGCCGCAACGCGGGCAGCGGCCCATAAGGCCGGCCCTGATCGGCTCGACAGGTGGCCAGGTCTTGTCGTCGCTCATTGTCGGTCCTGCCCGATCATGGGCTGATCTCGATCGGCGTGCCGTCGGCGACCATGTCCCAGATCTCTTTCATCTCTTCATCGGTGACCGCGATGCAGCCGTTTGTCCAGTCGAACATCTGGAACAGCCACGCCCACCAGCCAAATCCCTTCGCCTGGCCGTGGATCATGATGTCGCCGCCGGCGACACCCCTGCCTTGCGCGCCCGCTGCTTGTCCTCCTCGTTGGGATAGGAGATGTGGATCGACCGGGTGAAGGCGCTCTTCGGGTTGCGCCAGTCGAGGATATAGCGGCCTTCCGGCGTGCGCTCGTCGCCCTCCTGGCTCTTGTGGCCGACCGGATTGGCGCCGAGCGCGATGGCGTAGGTCCGCAGCACCACACCGTCAGCCAGCAGTTCCATGCGGCGGTCGGACTTGTCGACGCGGACCAGATCGGCCTTTTCGGCTGCCGCCTCGCCTGCGAAAAGCATGGAAAAGGTCAACGCGCCGAGGGTGCGAATCTGGCTGCCGGACATGGCGAGAATTTCACGCAACATTGCGCCGAAAAAGAGAAGGCGGCCGTGTCGCCACCGCCGCCTCCGCATTTCAGGCCTATGCGCCCGTCAGTGACCGTGCGCGATCGGCGCTCCGGACGAAGCCCAGACATAGACGCAGGCAAACAGGAACAGCCAGACCACGTCGACGAAATGCCAGTACCAGGCGGCCGCCTCGAAGCCGAAATGCTGCTTCGGCGTGAAGTCGCCCCGCATCGCCCGCAGCAGGCAGACCAGCAGGAAGATGGTGCCGACGAAGACGTGGAAGCCGTGGAAGCCGGTCGCCATGAAGAAGGTCGCGCCGTAGATGGAATCCTTGAAGCCGAACGGCGCATGCATGTACTCGTAGGCCTGCACCATCGAGAACAGCACGCCGAGCGCCACCGTCAGCACCAGGCCCCAGATCAAGCCCCTTGCGGTCGTCGTGCAGCAAGCGCATGGTGCGCCCAGGTCACCGTCGTGCCGGACAGCAGCAGGATGATCGTGTTGTAGAGCGGCAGGTGGAAGGGATCGAGAACCTCGACGCCCTTCGGCGGCCAGACGCCGCCGGTGAAGGCTTCGTCGGCGCATACCTGCGCGGACTTCGTTGGGGAACAGGCTGGCGTCGAAGAACGCCCAGAACCAGGCGACGAAGAACATCACCTCGGAGGCGATGAACATGATCATGCCGTAGCGCAGATGCAGCGACACGACCCGCGTGTGGTGGCCTTCATGCGCTTCCTTGATCGTGTCCGACCACCAGCGAATACATGGTGTAGAGCACGATCGCGAGGCCGATGAAGAACAGCCACGGGTTGGCGAGATTGATGCCGAAGATCGGGAAACTCGCCGCCCTTCAGGTACTGCATCCAGGCGACGCCGCCGAGCGCCATGACCAGCGCACCGACCGAACCGATGAACGGCCAGGGGCTTGGATCGATGATGTGGTAGTCGTGGTGCGGTTTTGCGTGTGCGTCAGCCATGTCAGCCCCCGGTGGAGTTTGCTGGTGCCTTCCCGTCTTCCGCCTTTGGCGCGGCGCGCCACCGGCTTTTCCCCCTCGATCGGGAAGAAGGTGTAGGAAAGCGTGATCGTCTTGAGGTCCTTGAGTTCCGGCACGTCGACGATGTCCGGATCGACATAGAACACGACCGGCATGTCCAGCGTTTCGCCAGGCTTCAGCGTCGTGTCGGTGAAGCAGAAGCACTCGACCTTGTTGAAATAGGCGCCCGCCAGTCTCCGGCGTGACGTTGAACGACGCGCGGCCGTCGGTCGGCGTGTCGAATAGGTTGGTCGCCTTGTAGCGCGATCTGCGTCGTCTCGCCGATCTTCATCGTCACGTCGCGCTGCACCGGCTGGAAGTCCCACGGCAGGCCGCCCGAGACATTGGCGTCGAAACGCACCGTGATTGTCGCGGTCGAGAACGCGGTCGGAATATTGCTCGACGCGCTGCGTCGTGCCGCCGTAACCGGTGACCTGGCAGAACATCGCGTAGAGCGGCACCGCGGCATAGGCCATGCCGACCATGCCGGCGAAGAAAGCCAGGCAGGCGACGGCAACCGCGCGGTTGCTGCGCTCCTTCCGGTCTTCGTCGATGGTCGGCTGGCTCGCTCATCGTGGCGTCTCACATCGCCCGGTCGAGCAGCGCGGGGCCGAACTTCGCGATGCTGCCGAAATAGACGACGACGACGAAAGCCGCCAGCGCCAGCGCGATCGCGATCGAGCGGCTGCGGCGCGCCTTCTTCTGGCTGTCGGTCAGTGTCACCATGTCTTCATCCCGCACCGGCTCAGGCTCCCGCCAGCACCATCCAGCGGGCCACAAGGCTGTCCGCGAGATAGGCGGCGAAGATGCCGAAGAGATAGAGCAGCGAATAGGCAAACAGCGCCTTGGCCGGCCGCATCCTCGTGTCGTCGGCCGGCATCGCCAGCACCTTCCAGGCATACCAGACGAAGCCCACGCCGAGCGCCAGCCGCGACAATGCCGTAGGCCGCGCCGGTATAGCCGAGCACCCAGGGCAGCACGCCGATCGGCGCGACCAGCAGCGCATAGGCGAAGATCTGCCGCTTGTGTCGATGCCTCGCCGGCGACATTCGGCATCATCGGGATGCCGGCCGCGGCCGTAATCGTCCGACTTGAACAGCGCGAGCGCCCAGAAATGCGGCGGCGTCCACAGGAAGATGATGAGGAACAGGATGACGCTTTCGAGGCTGATCGGTGCCGGTCGCGGCGGCCCAGCCGATCATCGGCGGGAAGGCGCCGGCGGCGCCGCCGATGACGATGTTCTGCGGCGTCGAGCGCTTCAGCCACATCGTGTAGATGACGACGTAGAAGAAGATGGTGAAGGCGAGCAGCGCCGCCGCCAGCCAGTTGACCAGCACGCCGAGCGTCAGCACCGAGAAGCGCCGACAGCACCAGGCCGAAGGTCAGCGCCTCGCCGGGCTGCACGCGCCCGGCCGGGATCGGCCGCGTCGCCGTGCGCGTCATCACGCGCGTCGATGTCGGCGTCGTACCACATGTTGAGCGCGCCGGAGGCGCCTGCCCCGACGGCGATGCAGAGGATCGCGATGACGGCGATCAGCGGATTGATCGCGACCGGCGCGGCGACCAGGCCGACGAAAGCGGTGAACACGACCAGCGACATGACGCGCGGCTTCAGCAGGGCGAAGAAATCGCCCGCCGTCGCTTCCGACATGCGAATGCCGGAATCGTCCAGTCGGTTGTGGTGAACCACGGCCATGCGTACGAGTTCCAGTCTCTCCGTTTGGCCGAAGCCGCCGGTCGAGGCCGGCGGCTTCGAGATCAGTTCCTGCCGATCACTTGATCTTCGGCAGCTGTTCCCACTGGTGGAACGGCGGCGGCGAAGGCAGCTGCCATTCCAGCGTCGTCGCACCCTCGCCCCACGGATTGGCGCCGGCAACGCGCTTCTTCGAGAACGCCTCGAACACGCCGTAGAGGAAGATCACCACGCCGACGGCCGAGATGTAGGAGCCGTAGGACGAGACCATGTTCCAGCCGGCGAACGCATCCGGATAGTCGATGTAGCGGCGCGGCATGCCGGCGAGGCCGAGGAAATGCTGCGGGAAGAAGACCAGGTTCACGCCGACGAAGGTGATCCAGAAATGGGTGTTGGCGATCATCGGCGAGTACATGTAGCCGGTCATCTTCGGGAACCAGTAGTACCAGGCCGGCGAAGATCGCGAACACGGCGCCGAGCGACAGCACGTAGTGGAAGTGGGCCACCACGTAGTAGGTGTCGTGCAGCGAGCGGTCGAGGCCGGCATTGGCGAGCTGCACGCCGGTGACGCCGCCGACGGTGAACAGGAAGATGAAGCCGATCGCCCACAGCATCGGCGTGCTGCATCGAGATCGAGCCGCCCCACATGGTGGCGATCCAGGAGAAGATCTTCACGCCGGTCGGCACCGCGATGACCATCGTGGCGAACACGAAGTAGCGCTGCGTGTCGAGCGACAGGCCGGTCGTGTACATGTGGTGCGCCCACACGACGAAGCCGACGGCGCCGATGGCGACCATGGCGTAGGCCATGCCGAGATAGCCGAAGATCGGCTTCCTCGAGAAGGTCGAGACGATGTGGCTGACGATGCCGAAGCCCGGCAGGATCAGGATGTAGACTTCCGGGTGACCGAAGAACCAGAACAGGTGCTGGAACAGGATCGGGTCGCCGCCGCCTTCCGGCGCGAAGAAGGTCGTGCCGAAGTTGCGGTCGGTCAGCAGCATGGTGATGCCGCCTGCCAGAACCGGCAGCGACAGCAGCAGCAGGAAGGCGGTGATCAGCACCGACCAGGCAAACAGCGGCATCTTGTGCAGCGTCATGCCCGGAGCGCGCATGTTGAAGATGGTGGTGATGAAGTTGATGGCGCCGAGGATCGACGAGGCGCCGGCGATGTGCAGCGACAGGATCGCGAGATCCATCGCCGGTCCGGGCTGGCCCGATGTCGAGAGCGGCGGATAGATCGTCCAGCCGCCGCCGACGCCATAGGCGCCCGGCGGCGCTCGGCATGAACATCGACAGGAGCAGCAGGATGAAGGCCGGCGGCAGCAGCCAGAACGAGATGTTGTTCATGCGCGGGAACGCCATGTCCGGCGCGCCGATCATGATCGGCACCATCCAGTTGGCGAAGCCGCCGATCAGCGCCGGCATGACCATGAAGAAGATCATGATCAGCGCGTGCGCGGTGGTGAAGACGTTGTACATGCTGCTTGCCGCCGTCGAGGGCGGCATCGCCGTCGAGGCCGTAGACCATCTGCGGCCAGGCCGGTGAAGATCTGGATGCCCGGCTCCTGCAGCTCCATGCGCATGACGACCGACAGGGCAGCCGCCGATGATGCCCGCGATGATCGCGAAGATCAGGTAGAGCGTGCCGATGTCCTTGTGGTTGGTCGAATAGACCCAGCGGACCCAGCCATTGGGCTTGTGGTCGTGGTGGCTATGATCGTCGTGAGCTGCCGCGCCTGCCATGTTCCGCTCCGTTCCTTATTCCTTTTCGGTCCGCGGCATCAGTTGCCGGCGACCGCCACGTTGCCGCTTGCCGTCGACTGCCGCCATCAGCGCCTTGTTGGCGCCGTCGAGGTCGGTCTTGGCGGCAGTGAGCCAGGTGTTGTACTGCGCGTCGGAGACGACGCGGATCGCGATCGGCATGTAGGCGTGGTCCTTGCCGCAAAGCTCGGAGCACTGGCCGTAATAGAGGCCTTCCTTGCTCGGCCTTGAACCAGATCTCGTTGATGCGGCCCGGCACCGCGTCGGTCTTGACGCCGAAGGCCGGCATGGCGAAGGCGTGCATCACGTCGGCTCGCCGTCACCAGCACGCGCACGGTGGTGTTGACCGGCACGACGACCTCGTTGTCGACGGCGAGAAGCCGCGGATAGACGCCGCGATCTTCCTTGCCGGCGGCGGCGCGGTCGCCGTCGGCCAGCAAGCGCCGAGTTGAAGGAAAGCGGCTCCTCGACCTGATATTCATAGTCCCAGTTCCACTGGTTGCCGGTCGCCTTGATCGTCAGCTTCGGCTCTTCCGGCGGCGTGTACTGCGCGGTCAGCAGCTGGAAGGACGGGATGGCGAGGAACAGCAGGACGACGACCGGACCGACCGTCCAGATGACCTCGATCAGCGTGTTGTGGCTGGTCCGCGACGGGGTCGGATTGGCGCTCGCGCGGAACTTGACAGATGCACCAGGCGAGCAGCGCCAGCACGAAGCAGCGTGATCGGAACGATGAACCAGAGCGTGTAGTGCTCGAACCACGTCGATCTGTTCCATGATGTCGGTGGCGGCTTCCTGGAAGCGCCATCTGCCACGGCGTCGGCTGGTCGGCAAATGCTGCGGCGGTCGATGAAGAACGCGGCCAGAGCAGCTGGCGCCCGCAAAAATTTTCCTCATCGCCCTCTTCATCTCCCAATTCACCGCGCGAAGCGTGCCCGCGAACGTGGAACGACGCCGGAACGGGAATCCCGGAGCCTGTTGGGCGCGTTCAAACCATACTCTCTTTCCGACCGCAAGAAAGGAGCGGCGGAAACCGTGCGGCATTTTTGCGCGCAAAGCGACGGCGCCAGTTGGCATCGATTGCGGCGCTGATGTGCAGCCGAACATATAGGCCAAGGGCACAAGGTTCTGGCAGATACGGGCGCTCGTCGCAATTCGGGCGGATTTGGCCTGACGAATGTCGTGGAAACTCGCCAATTCGGCAGGCTCCTCATGGCGCTGCCTGTTCTTTTACTTGCCAAGGTCGCGGTCTAGAGTGCCGTGATTCGCAATGGAGCCACCATGAAATCTCAGGCTTTTCAAGTCTCGCGGACAGCGTTGTCCTTGTCCTTGCCGCTACTTTCGGGCTGGCGCTTCCGCTGCCGGCGCCAGCCAGCACGCAGCAGAGCGGCACGGTGAAGTCGACGCATGGCGCCTGGTCGATCATCTGCGACACGCCGGCCGGCGCCACCGCCGAGCAATGCGCGATGATGCAGAACGTCATCGCCGAAGACCGCCCCGAAATCGGCCTGTCGGTCGTCGTGCTGCGCACCGCCGACAACAAGGCGGAAATCCTGCGCGTGCTGGCGCCGCTCGGCGTGCTTGCTGCCGAACGGGCTTGGCCTCAATGTCGACGGCAAGGATATCGGCCGCGCCTATTTCGTGCGCTGCTTCCAGGACGGCTGCTACGCCGAGGTGATCCTCGAAAAGCCGCTGCTCGACACGCTGCAAGACCGGCAAGGCCGCCACCTTCATCGTCTTCCAGACGCCGGAGGAAGGCATCGGCATCCCGGTCGATCTCAAGGGTTTCGGCGAAGGTTTCGCCGCGCTGCCCGTGATGCGTCGTTGCTGCATGCATTGCCGAATGGAGCTCGCGCGCCTACATCGGTGCTGAGATTTCTCGCGGCATTGAGAATGGACGCTTCGATGGACAGCCTGCTCAAGCAATTCGACATTTCCGACGATCGCATCCGCCGCATCGTGGCCGAGACGATCGATGGCGCCGACGACGGCGAACTTTACCTCGAATACAGCGAGAGCGAATCGCTGATCTTCGACAATGGCCGCCTGAAGACCGCCAATTTCAACACCGACCAGGGGTTCGGCCTGCGCGCCGTCGCCGGCGAGGCGACCGGCTATGCGCATTCGAGCGAACTGTCCGAAGCAGCGCTGCTGCGCGCGTCCGATGCGGTTTCGGCGCGTCAAGGGCGGCTATTCCGGCACGCTCGCCGCAGCACCCGCAGCGCACCAACCGCCATCTCTATGGCGACGAAAACCCGATCGCCTCGCCCTGCTTCGAGGACAAGGCGAAGCTGCTGCAGGAAATCGACGCCTGTCTGCGCGCCAAGGATCCGCGGGTGCGCCAGGTGACGGCCTCGCTCGCCTCGTCGCTGGCAGCATGTCGAAATCCTGCGCGCCGACGGCCAGGTGGTGCGCGACATCCGGCCGCTGGTGCGCATGAACGTTTCGGTCGTCGTCGGCGAAGGCGACCGCCAGGAGACCGGCTCCTACGGCATGGGCGGGCGCAAGGGTTTCGGCGAGTTCGTCGCCGAGGACAGCTGGAAGCACGCCGCCGACGAGGCGCTGCGGCAGGCGCTGGTCAATCTCGAGGCGATCCCCGCGCCCGCCGGCACGTTCGACATCGTGCTGTCCTCCGGCTGGCCGGGCGTGATGCTGCACGAGGCAGTCGGCCATGGGCTGGAGGGCGACTTCAACCGCAAGAAGACGTCGGCCTTCGCCGGCCTGATGGGCCAGCAGGTGGCTGCCAAGGGCGTCACCGTGGTCGATGACGGCACCATCAGCGAACGGCGCGGTTCGCTGACCGTCGACGACGAGGGCACGCCGACCAACCGCAACGTGCTGATCGATGACGGCAAGCTGGTCGGCTACATGCAGGACCGCCAGAACGCCCGGCTGATGGGCATGGCGGCCACCGGCAACGGACGGCGCGAATCCTACGCGCACCAGCCGATGCCGCGCATGACCAACACCTACATGACCGCCGGCGACATGGACCCTGCCGAAATCATCGCCTCGGTGCAAGAACGGCATCTATGCCGTCTCCTTCGGCGGCGGCCAGGTCGACATCACGTCGGGCAAGTTCGTCTTCGGCTGCACCGAGGCCTACATGATCGAAAACGGCAAGGTGACCCAGCCGATCAAGGGCGCCATGCTGATCGGCAACGGGCCGGACGCCATGCACCGGGTCACCATGGTCGGCAACGACATGAAGCTCGACACCGGCATCGGCATGTGCGGCAAGGCCGGACAGGGCGTGCCGGTCGGCGTCGGCCAGCCGCATCTGCGCATGAACCAGATGACGGTCGGCGGCACGCGGGCGTGATGCGCGGTCTCTCGAAAGCGGTTCCCCGCCATTCGCGATCATGCGCTACAGCGCGTCGCGCCGAATTGGATTCGGCGGCCGCGCTCTAGCTTCTCAGTTGTGCACGTCGTTTGTCCCGAAACCGATGACACTTTCGGGCGACATGCATTAGATAGCCCCCAGTGATTCCACCGGGAGGCCGAAATGAACCCGCCACCGCCTCTGATCGACCAGCGCTTCGTCGCCGGTTTCCTGCTCGGCCCGCTGCTCGGGGCAATTCTGCATGCGGCGGTCGCCGGCATTTTCGCGGGCGCCGGCACGCGCGGCTTCTTCTATTACCTCGCAACCTCGCTTGCCTATGGCTACGCCACCAGCCTGTTCCTGCTTTTACCGGCGTTCCTGATCCTCAGGCACTACAGGCTCGATCTCTGGCCGCTGTGCGTGGCGGTCGGCCTGGCTGCCGGCTACATCTTCTATCTCGCCGTCTTCCCGGCGCCGGCGTCGGCATCCAACATCAGCTCGCTGCTCCTCTTCGGTATCATGCCGTTCCTGTTCATCGCCTGCTCCATCCGCCTGATCGCGGGTCGGCGCGCTTGAGCAAATTGCGGCGGATCGTCATCCTCACCGGCGCCGGCATTTCGGCAAAATCCGGTGTCGACACGTTTCGCGACAAGGACGGCATCTGGTCGAGGGTCGACTACCGCGACGTGGCGACACCGCAAGGTTTCCAGCGACGAACCCCGCGCCTGGTCCATGAGTTCTACAACGAACGCCGCCGGCGCATGGCCGACGTGGAGCCGAACGCCGCGCATGTCGCACTGGCGCGGCTGGAGCGCGAATTTGCCGGCGATTTCCTGCTGGTGACGCAGAACATCGATGACCTGCACGAGCGTGCCGGTTCGCGAAAGCTGCTTCACATGCACGGCGAACTGGCCGCAGCACTCGGTGCACCAATTGCGGCAGCCGAGTGCGAATGGCATGACGACCTTTCCACCACAGTCCCCTGCCTTGCCTGTCACGTCGCCGGTTTCATGCGGCCCGACGTCGTCTGGTTCGGTGAATTCCCCTACCGGATGGATGAAATCGAAGCCTCGATCTGCGCCTGCGACCTGTTCGTCTCCATCGGCACCAGCGGCAATGTCTATCCCGCCGCAGGCTTTGTCGAAGAGGCACAAAACGCCGGCGCGCATACCGTCGAGCTCAATCTCGAACCGTCCGAAGGCCACGATCTGTTTGCCGAAGCCGTGCATGGCCGGGCGACCGAAATCGTGCCCGCCTTTGTCGAAAAGCTGCTCGGCAGGGTTAGAGCCGCTACCGCCGCTTCCGCGGCTTCTCCAGCAGCGCCACAGCCTCGACATGCGGCGACCACAGGAACTGGTCGATGGGCGTCACGCTTTTCAGCTTGTAGCCACCGCCCATCAGTATTTTCAGGTCGCGCGCCAGCGTGACCGGATTGCAGGACACCGCGGCAGACAAGCGGCACGTCCGAGCGGGCGAGCTGCTTCGACTGGTCCTCGGCGCCGGCGCGCGGCGGATCGAACACCACGCCGTCGAAGGCATTGAGTTCCTTGAAGGTGAGCGGGCGACGGAAAAGATCGCGCTTTTCCGCCGTGATACGTTTCACACCCGATGCGAAACGGAAACCGCGATCGAGTGCCGCCAGCGCTGCTGCCGTCGCCTTCCACGGCGTGGATTTCCGATTTTTTCGCCAGCCGCAGCGCGAATGCGCCGGCCCCGGCAAACAGGTCGGCGACCTTTTTCGCCTTGCCCAGATGGCCGGCGACAAGCTCCGCCATCACCGCTTCGGCGGACGCCACCGCCTGCAGGAACCCGCCGGGCGGTGGAAAAACCGAGACGTCGCCGAAAAGGATCGTCGGCTTTTTCGGCTCGACAATGATCTCGCCGTCGACGGAAAGCCTCGCAAAACCTTCGCGGATGACAAAATCCGACGCCAGGGTGCGCGCATTGTCGGCGAGCTTTCCCGATTCGGCGGCCGCAATATCGAGACCGGAAGCGGTCTGCGTCACCGTCAGGTGGAACGGCTGCGACGTCTTGCAGATCAGCCCGGCCAGCATCTTGAGCCGACCCAGCGCCGCGACGATCTCCGGCACGGCGATCGGACATTCCTTGATGTCGATGATGGTGTGGGAATGGGCGCGGTTATAGCCGAGCAACATGCCCGTCTCGGTGCGGCGGGCAGAAAGGGTGACGCGCCTTCGCGACGCCGGCTGGCATGGAACGGTTGCGGCGACATCGGTCTCGATGCGCTCGCGCTTCAGCGCGTCGACGACCTTGGCGCGCTTCCAGTCGTTATAGGCGGCGCGCTCCAGGTGCTGCACTGCGCAGCCGCCGCACTCGCCGAAATGCCGGCAGGCCGGCTCAACCCTCAGCGGCGACGGTTCGAGCACGGCCATCAGCGTCGCCCGATCCTTCTCGCGCGCCGCGTTGACCACCTCGCCCGGCAGCGTGAACGGCACGAAGACCGGCCCGGTCTCGGTGTTGGCGATGCCGTCGCCCTGCCCGCCAAGCCGGTCGATTGCGAAACGTGTGTTCATCGATCCTTCACCCCGGCCAGCAGAAATTCGCGGTTTCCGTCGCCGCCCTCGATCGGCGAGGCAACGATGCCGACGGCGCGCCACCCCGCAAATGCATCGAGCCAATGCCGGCGTTCCTCAGCGATCCGATCCGCGTCGGCGGGATCGCGCAACAGCCCGCCCTTGCCGATGGCTTCACGCCCGGCCTCGAACTGCGGCTTGACCAGAAAGACCCCCAGCGCACCGGGTGCGGCGAGCTCCAGCGCCGGCGGCAACGCCAGTGTCAGCGAGATGAAACTCACATCCGAGACCAGAAAGTCCGGCCTTGTTTCGCCGATACTTTCCGCTGTCATGTCGCGTGCGTTCAGCCCCTCAATGCAGGTGACACGGCGGTCGGCTTTCAACGCCGCATCCATCTGCGCGTGGCCGACGTCGATCGCGACGACATGCGCCGCACCCCGCTCCAGCAGCACCTGGGTAAAACCGCCGGTCGAGGCGCCGATGTCGAGCGCATGGCTGCCGGCGGGATCGAAGCCGAAATGATCGAGACCGGCGATCAGCTTCAGCGCTGCCCGTGACACATAGGCCTGCGCGGGATCGTCGACAGCAATCGACGCCGTAACCGCGACGGCCTGCCCTGGCTTGGCTGCGGCTCGGCCGTCGACGGTGACCGTGCCACGCTCGATGGCGTCGCGGGCGCGCGAACGGCTGGCAAACAGGCCGCGGCTGACGAGCAGTTCGTCAAGCCGCCAACGTTCCTGTCCGGATTGGCTGGTTTTCATCGGCCTTCATTGGCGAAAGCCCGCACCGAATGCAACAAGAC
Source organism: uncultured Alphaproteobacteria bacterium (assembly GCA_963726065.1). GTDB lineage: Bacteria > Pseudomonadota > Alphaproteobacteria > Rhizobiales > Rhizobiaceae > Neomesorhizobium. The sequence goes on along the minus strand of CAVSAU010000005.1, from coordinate 246,471 downwards.
AGGCTTCAGTATGTGATTGCCGCCAGCCGTAGCGGCGCCGTCATCGGGTTGGCTTGGCTGGCAGCCCGCACGCGCTCAAAGTGCAGGGCAACGAGCAAGCCGACCCATGTCCATCGCGAGCGGCCCCCTGATGTCGCCGATCCTGCTGGCGACAATGCGCATCACCGCCTTTTCCAGCGTGCGGTCGCAGACCGGGCGCTCGAAATGGATCTTCCTGACCGGCACTTCGCCGGCCAGAGCCGGCGCAATGCCGCAAACGGCGACAACCGCTGCGATAGGAAATCTTCGCATGATCGAAATAGCTCCCCTGTCCCGGGAGCGATTTCTAAAGATCGCGCGCTAAAAAACGGCCAAGAGAAAGGGTAAGCGAAACGCCAACCGGGATCGTAAACACCCGGTATAGTTGTCGGGCTTCCGGTCAATGCGTAGTTGGCGCGAAATTACGCCCTGACGGCCTGCGCTGGATTGCCGAGTGCGGCAAACACCGTTCGAACAATGCCGGTGGCATCGAGACCGGCGTCGGCATACATCTTTTCCGGCTTGGCATGATCGGTGAATTCATCAGGCAGCACCAGCGGCCGCACTTTCAGCCCGTTGTCCAGCAAGCCCTCGGTCGCCAGGAATTGCAGCACATGGCTTGCAAATCCGCCGATCGAGCCTTCCTCGACGGTAATCAGCACTTCGTGCGAGCGCGCCAGCCGGCGGATCATGTCTTCGTCCAGCGGCTTGGCAAAACGCGCATCCGCCACGGTCGCGGACAGTCCGGCGGCGTCTAGTTCTTCGGCCGCCATAAGGCAATCCTGCAGCCTGGTGCCGAACGACAAAAGCGCAACCTTGGTGCCTTCCTTGACGATGCGGCCCCTGCCGATCTCCAGCACCGAGCCGCGCTCGGGCATCTCGACGCCGACGCCGTTGCCGCGCGGATAGCGGAAGGCGATCGGGCCTTCGTCATAGTCGGCGGCGGTCCGCACCATGTGACGCAGTTCGGCCTCGTCGGCCGCCGCCATCACGACGAAACCCGGCAGCGAGGCGAGATAGGTCGTGTCAAAGGCGCCGCAATGCGTCGGCCCGTCGGCGCCGACAAATCCGGCGCGGTCGATTGGAAAGCGCACCGGCAATTTCTGGATCGCCACATCGTGGACGACCTGGTCGTAGGCGCGTTGCAGGAAAGTCGAATAGATCGCCGCGAAAGGCCTGTAGCCCTCGGTCGCCAGCCCGGCTGCGAAGGTCACGGCGTGCTGCTCGGCGATGCCGACGTCGAAGGTGCGTTTCGGGGAACGCCTCGCCGAACAAATCAAGCCCGGTGCCGGAAGGCATCGCCGCCGTAATGGCGACGATCTTCTCGTCATGTCGTGCTTCCTGGATCAGGCTGTCGGCGAATACCTTGGTATAGCTCGGCGCATTGGCCGGCGCCTTGGCCTGCGCGCCGGTGATGACGTCGAACTTGTTGACGCCATGGTATTTGTCGGCGGAGGCCTCGGCCGGGCCGTAGCCCTTGCCCTTCTGGGTCACCACGTGGATAAGCACCGGTCCGTCGATCGTGTCGCGCACGTTCTTCAGCACCGGCAGCAGATGTTCCAGATTGTGGCCGTCGATCGGCCCGACATAATAGAAGCCGAGCTCCTCGAACATTGTGCCGCCGGTCCAGAAACCGCGCGCGAATTCTTCCGAGCGGCGGGCCTTTTCCTCGAGGAATTTCGGCAGCCGCTTGGCCAGTTGCTTGGCCGTTTCACGCAGCGAACGGTAGGTCTTGCCGGAAACCAGCCGCGCCAGATAGGCGCTCATGGCGCCGGCAGGCGGCGCGATCGACATGTCGTTGTCGTTGAGGATGACGATCAGCCGCGCATCGAGCGCCCCGGCATTGTTCATCGCCTCATAGGCCATGCCCGCCGACATGGCGCCGTCGCCGATCACAGCGATGACATTGTTCTTGCCGCCGGAAAGGTCGCGGGCAACCGCCATGCCGAGGCCGGCCGAGATCGAAGTCGACGAATGCGCGGCGCCGAATGGGTCGTACTCGCTCTCCGCCCGCTTGGTGAAACCTGAAAGCCCGTTTTCCTGCCGCAGCGTGCGCATGCGGTCGCGGCGGCCGGTGAGGATCTTATGCGGATAGGCCTGGTGGCCGACATCCCAGATCAGCCGGTCCTTCGGCGTGTCGAAGACATGGTGGAGCGCGATCGTCAACTCGATGACGCCGAGCCCGGCGCCGAGGTGGCCGCCGGTGTGCGAGACGATGTCGATGAGGTCGGCACGCAACTCGGCGGCAAGCTGCGGCAACTCGCTCTCGGGCAGCTTGCGCATGTCCGCCGGAATGCGAACGGTATCCAGAAGCGGGGTTTTCGACGGCTGATTCACGATATTGAAGCCTGCTTGCTCGGCTAAAGTCGTTTTCCGGGATAGAACCTCGCCCCCGGAAAGTAAATGTGCGCTGGTGACGCGCCCCAATTTACGCGAAAGGCGTCAATATTCGGGCAAGGGGATGAATTCTTCCTCGTCGCCCGGAACAATGTCGAAACGGCCGGTTTTCCACTCTTGCTTGGCCTGTTCGATACGTTCCTGGGAAGAGGAGACGAAATTCCACCATATATACCGCTTGGAGCCCAGCGACGCACCGCCGAACAGCATGAAATGCGCGCCACCTTCTGACGAAACCACGATCTCGTCGCCGGGGCGGAACACCAGGAGCCGGTCGGGCTGGAAGCGATCGCCAGAGATGATCACGCTGCCTTCAAGAATGTAGATCGCCCGCTCCTCGGCGTCGGCGGGGATTTTGACGCTGGCGCCCGGCGCCAGCTTGAGGTCGGCGTAAAGCGTGTCCGAATGGGTGGCGACCGGCGAACGCATGCCGTCGAATTCACCGATGACGACGCGGCCTGAAATGCCGTCAGCGTCGATCAAGGGTAGTGCTGCGCGCAGCGTATGGTCGAAAAGCGGATCGATCTCCTCCTTGTGGTCCGGCAGCGCCAGCCATGTCTGCAGGCCTGAAATCGACAATGGGTGGCCGCGCATCTCCTCCGGTGAACGCTCCGAATGCACGATGCCGCGGCCGGCCGTCATCAGGTTCACGTCGCCCGGTTCGATCACCATTTCGGTGCCGAGCGAATCGCGGTGCCGGATATTGCCGTCGAACAGATAGGTGACCGTCGACAACCCGATATGGGGGTGCGGGCGCACATCCAGCGCCTGACCTGCCCGCAGGATCGCCGGGCCCATGCGGTCGAAGAAGATGAACGGCCCGACCAGTCGGCGCTTGGCGGTCGGCAACGCCCGCCGCACCTCGAAGCCGCCAATGTCCTTGGCGTTGGCGATCACCATCAGTTCGATGGCATCGCAGGAGAATGCGTCGCCCGGCTCGGGATCACGTGCGGGAAAAAAACTCATAACCGCATCCTAGGACGATACGATGGAACGACAAGTGTTATGCGTTTGCGAAGCGCAGCGCCGAGCGCGCTTTCGCCTTGGCGGCTTCTTCCTCGCGGTTGCGCGGGTGCTGATGCGTTTCCATCGAATGCAGCAGTTCGTGCGCTGCCTCCGCGATCTGATCTACGGCACGGTAGAACGCTTCCTCGTTCTTCTTCGAGGGTTTCGTCGAACCGCTCAACTTGCGGACAAATTGCAGCGCGGCGTCACGGATCTCGTCATGGGTCGCCGGCGGATCGAAATTGAACAATGTCTTGATGTTGCGGCACATCGCCTGCTCCCGGGTTTCCATCGACCGTGCCCCTAAACTGGGTGCGACATGCCGCAAGGTCAAGTTATTCCGCGTCGAGCGGTTCGGTCCCCAGCGGCTTGCCGTCGCGCGACAGCCTGATCTTCTCGACCTTGTCCTCGGCTGCCTTCAGCAGGCGGTCGCAATGCGCCTTCAGCGCCTCGCCGCGCTCGTAGATGCGGATCGACTGGTCGAGCGGCACGTCGCCGCGCTCCAGGTCATCGACAATCTCCTCCAGTGCGGCAAGCGCCTGCTCGAAGCTCATGGCCTTGATATCGTCGTTCAATTCGTCGGCCATCGCCTACCCTTTCATCAGTCTTTTTACGTGGGCGCCGACCGAAAAGGCCAGGCCCTGCAGGTCGTAGCCGCCCTCCAGCAGGCTTACCAGCCGGCCGTTCGAAAACCGCGCAGCGCGTTCCATCAATTTGCCGGTGGCCCAGTCGAAATCCTCCTCGGTGAGGTTGATCTCGGCGAGCGGATCGCGGTGATGAGCATCAAAACCCGCCGAAATGACGATCAGGTCGGGCCGGAAGTTGTCGAGCGCGGGTAGAACGCGGGACAGGAACGCGTCGCGAAACGTGTCGCTGCCGGTCTGCGGCGCCAGCGGTGCGTTGACGATGTTGCCGGCGCCGGTCTCGTTCCTGGCGCCGGTGCCGGGATAAAGCGGCATCTGATGGGTCGAGCAGTAGAGCACCGTCGGATCGTCCCAGAAAATGTCCTGGGTGCCGTTGCCGTGATGCACGTCCCAGTCGACGATGGCCACCCGCTCGGCGCCGTGCCGAAGCTGCGCGTAACGCGCCGCGATCGCTGCGTTGTTGAACAGGCAAAAGCCCATGGCCGTGGTTTTCTCGGCATGGTGGCCTGGCGGCCGCGAGGCGACGAACACATTGTCGGCGACGCCGGCAAAGACATCGTCGACCGCCGCGTTGGCCGCACCTATGGCGGCAAGAGCCGCCTGCCAACTTTTCGGGCTGACGGACGTATCGGCGTCGACCCGCACGATGCCGTCCAGGGGAATTGCCCTGCGAACCTTTTCCACGAACTCTTCCGGATGTGCGTAGAGGATCGTCGCCTCGTCGCCGGCCGGCGCTTCGATGCGGTCGAGCTCGGAGTAGGCTTCGTCCTCCAGCACCCGGGCAATGGCCCGCAAGCGGTCCGGCCGCTCGGGGTGGCCCGGCGGGGTGAGGTGCTCGAGGTAGATCGGGTGCGAATAGAACCGTGTGGTCATCTCCGCAGTCTAAACGGCTATGGCGCCTTAGGCCACGCCGGGCGCTGCGATGGCTGGGGAAATCGTCGCCCCGCAGGCAGGTGTCGTCGTATATGGAGGTGGCTGTCACCGCATTGAGCGGTAGGTTGGCGTCCGCCAGGTGCCCGCAGCAATGCGGGAGAATCGGGAACACGGTGAAAATCCGTGGCGTGCCCAGCGCTGTAGGAGGGACTGCGCCGGCAAGGTCACTGCTTCTCCCAGGGAGCGGGAAGACGCCGGATGCGGGATGATCTCGAGCGAGAAGACCGGCCAGGCGAAAGAGTCGTCCGCATGGTCAGGCGGAGCGACGCCGTAGAGCATTTTGCGGCCAGATGATTCCACCGCTGCAAAATGCTCCACAGATCGCAAGGGGACAGCGATGCCGGCCGCCAGCAGTCATGCAATTTCTGACAATTCTTTCGAAGCGGCCGCACGCGCCGCTGTCTACGAGGCGATATTGACGCGACGCGACGTGCGCAGCCACTTCCTGTCCGAAACCATCGACGATTGCGTACTTGCGCGACTTTTGCTTGCCGCCCATCACGCGCCGTCGGTCGGCTTTATGCAGCCGTGGAACTTCATCGTCATCCGCGACGCCAGGCGACGGGAGAAGATACGCGATCTGTTTCTCGACGCCCGCCGCCAGGAAGCCCAAAACATCGCCGGCGAAAGGCAAGCGCTCTACCGCAAGCTGAAGCTCGAAGGCATCTGCGAAAGCCCTCTCAACCTCTGCATCACCTGCGACCGCAGCCGCTCGGAAAACTCGCCGCTCGGCCGCTGGCACAACCCCGAAATGGACCTCTACAGCACGGTCTGCGCGGTGCAGAATTTCTGGCTGGCGGCGCGCGCCGAAGGCATAGGGGTCGGCTGGGTCAGCATTTTCGACAGCGAGGCGCTGAAACGCCTGCTCGGCATCCCCGGGCATATCGTGCCGGTCGCCTATCTGTGCGTCGGGCGCGTGTCGGAGTTCGCGCCAAGACCCGATCTTGAAACGCTTGCCTGGGGCAAGCGGTTGCCGCTGCCGGATCTGATCATGAGCGAGATCTTCGGCGGCGCCGGCGAACAACGCCTCAAGCGTGCGGTGAACGCGACGCAACTTTCCGGCGCGGCGGTCAACCGCCCGGAAAATTAGGCGCTGCTGGAAGCATTTTGCAGCCAAATGGAATCATTTGGCGTCCGAGCGAGTGCCGGTTCTGAAAGGACCGCAACCGCTCTAGATCGCCGCACCGAACAGAAGCAGCGCCGCACCGAACGCGATCAGCGCCAGTCCCGGCCAATTGCCGGCCAGACCGAGAAACCGGACGCCGCGATGCTCCGGCTCCAGCGTGCCGTCGCGTGGACCGCTTGCGGCGCCGCTCAACCGCCCACGGTCGATCGCAGCCTTCGCCAGCAGCAACACGCCTGCGATGACCAGAAAAGCGCCCAGCCAGATGACGGGCATCGTTGCCTCCCATCACATTTGCGGCATCCGCCGCTTTTTCGTTCATTTAGGGCGGGCATCACCATGTTCCAGCCGCCCGCCGCCCCATAATGTCACAAACTGGGAGGTTCCCATGCTGAAATCGTTGCGTGGCGTTGCCGCGATGCTGTTTCTCCTGAGTGGGGCGCTGTCGCTTCAGGCCGCCGAACCGCCGCGCTCGGGAAACAAGGTGTTCGACCGCGCCGTCGAGCTGGTAGTCAAGAATTTCCACGACGCTGCGGCGATGGACCGTTTCACGGAGGCGGTGCAGCGCGAGGTGCACGACCCGCGCATGCCGGTGACCGCGACAAGCCCGGATGCGCGCGTCAACGCGGCAATCGGTACTGTGCTTGCCAGCCTCCAGGCTTCGCATACCGGCCACTTCCAGTCTGACACCATCGACTATTTCGAATTGGCCGACGTTTTCCGCTTCGCCATCCGCGACGATCTGCGGCGGCTGTTCCCGCCGGACGGCGACGTGCGTTATCCCGGCATCGGCATGGTGGCGCGGCAAGGCAACGGCCTGTGGTTCGTCAGCGATGTCTATGACGGCTCGCCTGCCGCCCGCGCCGGCATTCTCACCGGCGACGAGATTATTGCCGTTGACGGCGCACCCTATCGCCAGATCGCCTCGTTCCGCGACAAGGTCGGCAAACAGGTCGAGGTTAAACTGCGCCGCCGGCCCGACGCGGCACCGGTAACGCTCAAAGTCCAGGTCGAATCGCTGCGGCCGCTCCCCATGTTCGAGAAGGCGATCGCCGACAGCGCCACGCTGTTCGAACGCGACGGCCGCAAGATCGGCTATATCAGGCTGTGGACGCTCGCCGCCCGCAATTCGATGGGCGCCGTTGCCGAGGCACTGGCGGAGGGCAAGCTCAAGGATGCGGACGGGCTGGTGCTCGACCTGCGCGGACGCTGGGGCGGCGGCAGTTCCGACGCGGCCGAGCTGTTCGTCGGGGACACGCCGCCGTTCCGGCTGGTCGACCGCGACGGCGAGACCATGCTTGCCAACGTACGCTGGCGCCGGCCCGTGGTGGCGATCATCGATGAGGGTTCCCGCAGCGGTCTGGAGGTTTTCGCCTACGCGCTCAAGGTGAACAAGGTTGCGCTCGTCGGCGCCCGTTCGGCCGGCGCCCTGCTTGCCGGCCGCGCCTTCCTGCTTCCCGACGACAGCCTTTTGGAAATCGCCGTCTCCGACGCCATCATCGGCGACAATGTCAGGCTCGAAGGCAGCGGCGTGCAGCCGGATATCCCGGTGCCGTTCAGCCTGCCCTATGCCGCGGGCGCGGACCCGCAGCGCGAAGCCGCGATCGAGGAGATGCGGCGGATCCTGGCGCGGGGATAAGCGGCGGGCAACGCACCCGTCAGAATTCCCACGGTGAGATCAGCCCGAGACCGGTTGTACCGAAATCGCTGATGTTGCGCGTTGCCAGCCGACCGCCATTGATGTGTGCAATTGCAGCGATCATGCCGACGGGCGCCGACATTGCCCTCCCGCGACGCGAAGCCATACCCATGATTTCACCGTAGACGAGCGCCGCCTCTTCGGTCAGGCCAAATATGCGGTCAGCGAAACGCCGCCGCCAATCGGACAGGCCCAGTTCAAGCCGCTCCGCGCGCTGATCCGGCCGTATCTTTTGGATGCCAAAAGCGATCTCCGCGATTGTCACTGTCGGAAGAGCAAGTTCGGCATCGTTCCGGATGAGCCAAGCCATGACTGCTGCGTTGGGCGAACTCTTCAAAGTCTCGGAAACCACGTTCGGTCGAGAAAGATCAAAGTTCGGGTCCCAAATGCACAGGGCGACCCTCCTTAATGACCGCTTCAAGATCGATATCGGTGCTGCTGCTTGCCGCCAGGCGTGCATAAAAATCGGAAGCGGGTTCACGCCCTGCCTCACGGATTTCATAGGATTCCAAAGCGCGCTCGACGACATCCGCTATCGAGCGGTTTTCGCGTCGGGCAAGCCTATGCGCAAGTTCACGCGCCTTGGCGCTTCTGACTGAAAGTTGGGGTTCGGCCATGATGATTCCTTCGCCCGATTAGAAAACTCACGAGCTGCCATCAAGGTGGCAAAAGATGGCCTGATGGCAGAGTGCTGAACCACTTCGGCATTGTCGATCAGGCGCACATCGCCCAGCCACGCCGCCACCAGCAGACGCGCCGGCCTGTCCGCCCGTTCGAGCGGCCTCAGGTCGTCGTGGCCCCGCAATTCGAGATATTCGACATTGTGGAAGCCGGCTTCGACGATTGCCGCCTTCGCCGCCTCGATGACCGGCCGGGCAGCGCCGCCCGCCGACAATTTGCTTGCCGCATCGAAGAGAATTGCGGCCAGCCGTGGCGCTATCGTGCGCTCGGCCGCAGACAGGCGCGTGTTGCGGGACGACAGGGCCAGCCCATCGGCCTCGCGAACCGTGGCGCAGCCGACAATCTCGACGGGATATCCAGATCCCGGCCATGCGGCGCACCACATGCAGCTGCTGGAAATCCTTTTCGCCGAAGAAAGCGACATCGGCGCCGGTCTGCAGGAAGAGCTTTGCGACAACGGTGGCGACGCCGTCGAAATGGCCCGGCCGATAGGCGCCGCACAGGCCCTCGCTGACGCCCGCCACGGAAACGGTGGTGGCGAAGCCATCGGGGTAGATCTCCTTGGCATCGGGCACGTAGAGCAGATGCGCGCCCGTCGGCGACAGCTTGGCGGCGTCTTCGTTTTCCGTGCGTGGATAGGCGGCAAGATCGGCGGCACTGTTGAACTGCTTCGGGTTGACGAACAGGGTGACGATGACCCGGTCGGCTGCGGGCAAGAGCCGTCTCGCACCAGGCTGAGATGTCCCCGATGCAGAGCGCCCATGGTCGGCACGACGCCGACTTTGGCGCCCTCCCGCCGCCAGCCTGCAACAACGTTCGCGAAGCTCCGACAACGCTGCGAACGATCGGCACGCTCATGCGGCGGTCCCCGCCTGACGGTCTTGGGCACGTCGCCGAAGACATGCTCGGCGACCGGGAAAGCGCCGCTCGCGCACTTCGCGCGGCATAGGCGGCGATTGCCGCGTCGGCCTCGTTGCCGAGCTCGGCATAGCGCTTGACGAATTTCGGCCGGAATTCGGTGAACAGGCCCAGCATGTCGTCGACCACCAGGATCTGGCCGTCGCAGGCTGCCGAAGCGCCGATGCCGATGGTCGGAATCGCGATCTTTTCGGTGATCGCGCGCGCCAGCGGCTCGGCGATCTTTTCCAGCACGACCGAAAAGGCGCCGGCCTCGGTGACAGCGACGCGCATCGCGCAGGATCCGGTCGGCATCGCCGCCCCGCCCCTGCACCTTGTAGCCGCCGAACGCATTGACCGACTGCGGCGTCAGCCCGACATGCGCCATCACCGGAATGCCGCGCCCGGCGAGGAAGCGAATCGTCCCCGCCATGCGTCTCGCCGCCTTCCAGCTTCACCGCCGCAGCAGCCGGTCTCGGCCATCAGACGGGCGGCGTTGCGGAAGGCCTGTTCCGGGCTTTCCTCGTAGGAGCCGAACGGCATGTCGACCACCATCAGCGCGCGTTCGACGCCGCGGCGCACCGCTTTGCCGTGCATGATCATCATGTCGAGGCGTGACGCCGAGCGTCGACGGCAGGCCATGCAGCACCATGCCGACGCTGTCGCCGACCAGCACGACATCACAATGCCGGTCGACCAATCGCGCCATCGGCGTCGTATAGGCGGTGAGACAGGCGATCGGCTCTCCGCCCTTGCGCCCGGCAATGTCGGGCGGGGTCAGGGTCTTGATGTCGGCGGATGCACTCATCTCGCTCCTCCCTCAATGCACTTCGCGAATGTGTTGCATGATTTTTGTGCAGTGCGAAGAGAAAACGGTTAGCCGGCCCGCATTTCCGCCTCGATGGCGGGGTGGCTGCAGCAGCCCTCAAAACCGTCGCCAAGCAGGCTTGACCTCAACCTTGGTTGAAGTCGTAGCGTCCTTTGAAACAGCTGCAAGGGTTCGGAAGGAAAAGCAAATGACCGAAATCCAGAGTGGACCGTCGTCCGTCTATCGCCTCAACAAATTCACGGTTGCGATGAAAGAACGCGAAGAATTCCTCGATCTGCTCGAAAAGACCCATGCCGTCATGCGTGCGCAGCACGGGTTCGTGCGTGACCTCATCCTGGAACATCAGTCGGACCCGGACGTCTGCGACCTCTTTACACTGATCGAGCTTGCCGGCCCCGACGCCGTCATCCGAGTAACGGCGGCCATTGCTGATCAGGACCGCATGTTGGGGCTCGACCGCAAGGAGATCGTGTCGCGGTTGGGCGTTGCATCGTCGGCATGGCTGTTGAAGGCCGTGCAACCCTGCTAATGCCGGCTGCGATCCTTCAACAGCCCCTCCAGCATGACGTTGAACGCCTTCACTGCCTTCTTCGAGGCGGACGGCGGATCATCGGCGTTGGCAATCCACAGCGCCGCATGCAAAGAAGCGCCGCTGATCAGTCTGGCGATGGCCTCGGGATCGACGTCGACCACCAGTTCCGGCATCGATCAGTTTCTGGAGACTTTCGGTCATCGACCGGATGCAGGCGTTCTGCGACGGCCATTGCCAGGGATCGCCAAGCGTCGCCGGACCGTCGAGCAGCACGATGCGCTGGATCTCCGGCTCGAGCGCCATCTCGATATAGGCCGTGCATTCATCCACGAAACCTTGCCAGGGATTGTCGGCCCTGGCCGAGACCTGGCGCAACCGTTCGGACATCTCACCGTCGATCTCGGCGATCACCGCCTCCAGCAATCCCTTCTTGTCGCCGAAGTGGTGATACAGCGCGCCACGCGTCAGACCGGCGGCGGCCGTGAAATCGTCCATCGACGCTTCGGCGTATCCGATCGTGCCGAAAGCCTGGCGACCGGAGACGAGCAGCTTGGCTCTGGTCTCGGCAATCATCTCGCTGCGGGGCTTGTGAGCCATGCCTGTTCTTTCTTTTTGCATACGCCGCGTATATTAATTGACATACGTGGCGTATGCAACTAACTCTAATCACATACGCCACGTATGTAAGTGGCGCTCCTCCCAGAATCCAGGAGTGCACGATGCACAACCCTTATCGTGAGATATTCAAGGCCCCGGGATCCAAGGGCTTTGCCGCAGCAGGCTTCATCGCCAGGCTGCCGGTGGCAATGGCGACGATCGGCACCGTCGCGATGATTTCTCAAACCCACGGCGAATACTGGCTGGCCGGCGCCGTTTCGGCCACCTTCGCGCTGACCAACGCCTTCGCCGCCCCGCAAATCTCCCGGCTGGTGGACCGTTACGGCCAGAGCCCGGTGCTGGTGCCCGCCGCGACGCTTTCCGTGGCGGCGTTTGCCGCCCTCATCCTCGCGACGCATTTCCAGTGGCCGACCTGGACACTGTTCGTCACCGCCCTTTTTGCCGCCTCGATGCCCAGCATGCCGGCGATGGTCAGGGCGCGCTGGACCGAGATCTACCGCGACACGCCACAGCTCAACACCGCCTTCGCCTTCGAATCGGTCGCCGACGAGCTTGTCTATATAGCGGGCTCCAGCCTGGCGGTCGGGCTCAGTGTCTCGCTGTTCCCGGAGGCGGGCGTACTGGCCTCGACGCTTTTCCTCGCCGCCGGCTCGTTTGCCTTCATCCTGCAGAAATCGACGGAGCCGAGGGTGCACCCGGTTGAAAAAAGCGGTGGCCGCTCCGCGATCAGCCTGCGTTCAGTACAGGTGATCACATTCGCATTGGTCGCCATCGGCGCCATCTTCGGCACCGCCGAAGTGACCGTTATCGCCATGACCAAGGAACTCGGCCAGCCGGCGGCGGCGAGCTTCATCCTCGGCGGGTATGCCGTCGGTTCGCTGATCGTCGGCCTGATCTACGGCACGTTGAAGCTGAAGGCCCCGCTGGCGCACCAGTTCGCCGCTGCCGTCGCGATTGCAGCGGCAACCACGCTGCCGCTGCTGTTCGTCGCCTCCATCCCGATGCTGGCGCTCACCCTGTTCATCAGCGGCGTCGCCATCTCGCCGACCTTCATTACGGCATTCGGCCTCGTCGAAAGGCTGGTGCCTGCGGCCAAGCTCACCGAAGGCATCACCTGGGTGATGACAGGCATCGGCATTGGCATGGCCATCGGCTCTGCCGCCTCGGGCTGGACGATCGACCAGTTCGGCGCCAGCAGCGGCTTCTGGGTCTCGGTGATTGCCGGCGGCGTCGCGCTCACCACGGCGCTGGCCGGCAATTGCCGGCTCAGGTTGCCGCGCAAGGCATCAAAGGCCGTGCCGCTGGCGGCCTGACGTACCGGCCATGATCATGAGCCGCGCCTTCCCCGGCGCGGCTCGAAAAGACCGAGACCCTGAACGACACCAGCCCCAAGCGCCAAGGAGACAACAATTGCGCATCTTCATTCTTGGCGGCACTGGCTCGATCGGCGCATCCGTGGTGCGGGAACTCGTGGCTGCTGGCCATGATGTCATAGGGCTCGCCCGCTCCGAAGGCTCGGCCGGGCGCCTGGCCGAACTCGGCGCCACGCCGCTTGCCGGCGATATCCGGCAGCCGGAAAGCTGGACCCAGAATATCCCGACCGTCGAAGCGGTGGTCCACGCAGCCAGCGACTTTTCCGACGATATGGAAGCCGTCGATCGCCGGCTGCTCGACGCGCTGCTGCCGGCGCTCGGGGCGATGCCGCGCCGGCCGCGCTTTCTCTACACCGGCGGCTGCTGGCTCTATGGTGCAACCGGTGACAGCATTGCCACCGAGACCTCGCCATTCGACCCACTGCCCGCCTTCGCCTGGTCGGTGCCGATGATCGAACGGGTGCTCAAGGCACCCGGGGTCGAACCGCTCATTGTCCACCCGGCGATGGTCTACACCATCGACGGCGGCGTGATTTCGGCTTTCGTCGAGGCGGCACGGGCCGGTTGCGCCATGCGGATCGTGGAAGGTGAACACGTGCGCTGGCCGCTCATCCATGCCGACGACCTTGCATTGCTCTACCGCCTGGTTCTGGAACGCGGCGCGACCGGCTCTGTATATAACGGCGTCGCGCAGGACGGCGTTCCTGTCGGCGCGATCGCCGATGCCGTCGCGCGGCGTTTCGGAGCGTCGCCATCGCCCGAGATCATCAGCGCCGACACGATCGCGGCGGAACTCGGCGATTGGGCGCGCGGTTACGGCATGGACCAGCAAATGAGCGGGGCCAAGGCAAGGCGCGAACTCGGCTGGCGGCCGCTCCACGAGGATATGCCGGCGGGACTCGCCGAAACGTTCTAACCGCCCGCCCCGCTGTCTCCTTCCCGTAAAAACCAAGCGTCCTGGCGGCGTCGGTCGTGGCGGCGTTTCGCTTCGCCTGATACATTCAGTCTACAGGGGCATTCCGATGCGCAACCCGTATGTCGAAATCTTCCAGGCACCCGGCGCCAAAGCCTTTTCGGCCGCCGGCTTCATCGCGCGCCTGCCGCTGGCGATGATGACGCTCGGCATCGTCACCATGCTGTCGGAGACGCATGGCCGAATACTGGCTGGCCGGGGCGGTCGCCGCCACCTTCGCGCTTGCCAACGCGCTAATTGCGCCGCTGGTCTCGCGGCTTATGGACCGTTACGGCCAGCGTCGCATCCTCATCCCCGCCACAGCTTTTACCGCCGCGGCCCTGTCCGGCCTGATGCTCGCCACCCATTACAGGTTGCCGGACTGGACGCTGTTTCTGTTTGCCATGTTAAGTGGAACGATGCCCAGCATGAGCGCCATGGTAAGGGCGCGCTGGACTGAGCTTTATCGTGGCACCCCGAAACTTCACACCGCGTTTGCATTCGAATCGGTCGCCGACGAGATGCTTTTCATGACCGGCCCTGTTCTGTCGATCGGGCTCAGCGTCACCGTGTTTCCGGAAGCCGGGCCATTGCTCGCCACCATGTTCCTGGCCGCCGGCAACCTGCTCTTTGCCGCCCAGACGTCGACCGAACCGCCGGTTCAGCCGCAGGAGAAAAGCGGCGGACGCTCGGTCATCCGCTTGGGAGCGTTGCAGATCCTGGTGCTGACGCTGGTGGCCATCGGCGCCATCTTCGGCACGGCGGAAGTGACTGCGGTCGCCTTCGCCGAGGCGAAAGGTCACAAGGCCGCCGCCAGCCTGGTGCTGTCCAGCTATGCGGCCGGCTCGTTGATCGCCGGGCTCGCCTTCGGCGCGCTTAAGCTCAGGCTGCCGCTTGCCAGGCAGTTGCTGGCGGCAATCGCGTTGGCGGCGATCACCACCCTGCCGCTGCTCGTCGTCGGCAGTATCTCGGCACTGGCGGCGGTCTTCTTCGTCGCGGGCATCGCGGTTTCGCCCACCATCATCATCTCGATGGCGCTGATAGAGAAGCTGGCCCCGTCGTCGAAACTGACCGAGGGCATGACATGGGCGATCACCGGGATCAGCATCGGCATGGCGGCGGGCTCTTCGGCATCTGGCTGGATGATCGACGCGCATGGAGCCGTCAGCGGTTTCTGGGTCGCCGTCGCAGCCGGAATGATAGCCCTGCTGATCGCACTGGCCGGGCAGCGCAGCCTCTACAGGCCCGCGGCGAACATGGCGGCTGCCACCGCGCCGGCCGGCCCTTGAAACGGCCGGCTCCAGAGCAACGCCCGGTTGGCTTATAGAATTTCGGTTTTGGCGATCCGGATTCCGAACCCTTCAAGGCCGATATAATGGCGCTCGCGCGAGGCGATCAGGTTGATCGATGAAATGCCCAGATCTTTCAGGATCTGCGCACCCAGGCCGATCTCGCGCCATTCGCTTTCGCGCCGGCGGGCTTCGGCGTGGTCCTCGCGTTCGCCGGGCGCCGGCCGGTTGCGGCCCTGGTGGGCAACCCCGACCGAGCCCTCGCGCAGGTAGACGATGACGCCGCGCTTGCGCTCGCCCATCGTCTTCATCACGTCATGCAGCTGGTATTCGGTGCCGAAGACATCGGAGACGACATCCTCCTGGTGCAGCCTCACTGGCACTTCCTCGCCGTCGCGGATGTCGCCGAAGACGATGGCGAGGTGATGCATCACGTCCCAGGGCAGTGTGTAGGTGTAGGCCTTGGCCTTGCCGCCGGGCGTATCCATGTCGAAACATTCGACGCGCTCGATCAGCGTTTCCTGGCGCTGGCGGTAGGCGATGAGGTCGGCGACCGAGACCTGCTTGAGGCCGTTGTTCTGCGCAAATGCCGTCACCTGAGGACCGCGCATCACCGAACCGTCGTCGTTGACCAGTTCGCAGATGACGCCGACCGGCGGCAGGCCGGCGAGCTTGCAAAGGTCGACAGCGGCCTCGGTATGGCCGGAGCGCATCAGCACTCCGCCCTCGCGGGCGACCAGCGGGAAGATATGGCCGGGACGCACGAAGTCTGAGGCGCCCACATTGCCATTGGCGAGGTTGCGCACGGTCAGGGTGCGGTCGTCGGCCGAAATGCCGGTGGTGGTGCCGTGCTTGAAGTCGACGCTGACGGTGAAGGCGGTGCTGTGCGGCGCCTCGTTCTCCACGACCATAGGCGCGAGGTTGAGACGCTTGGCCTCCTCGCGCGGCATTGGCGCGCACACGATGCCCGCTGTGTGGCGTACGATGAAGGCCATTTTCTCGGGCGTGCAATGGACGGCTGCGACGATCAGGTCGCCTTCATTCTCGCGGCCGTCGTCGTCCATCACGACGACGATTTCGCCGGCTTCAAAGGCGCGCAGGGCTTCGACGATTTTCTTCTGGTCGTAAGGCATGATGCTCGCTTCGCGATTGGGCAGTAGGCAGTAGGCAATAAGGCACTAGTAAAGCGGCGTCTACGGGAGGTTGCCCAAGACCTACTGCCTACCGCCTGTCTGTCCCCGATGCCGCAGATAATGGTCGGCGATGGCGCACGCAACCATCGCCTCGCCGATCGGCACGGCGCGGATGCCGACGCAGGGATCGTGACGGCCCTTGGTCATCACGTCGACATTGTTGCCGTCGACGTCGATCGACTGGCGCGGCGTCAAAATGGACGAGGTCGGCTTGACCGCGAAGCGCGCGATCACCGCCTGGCCGGTCGAGATACCGCCCAGAATGCCGCCGGCATTGTTGGACAGGAAGATCGGCTTGCCGTCATTGCCCATCCGCATTTCGTCGGCATTCTGTTCGCCGGTGATCCTTGCCGCCTCGAAGCCGTTGCCGATTTCGACGCCCTTGACGGCGTTGATCGACATCAGGCCGGCTGCGATGTCCTGGTCGAGCTTGGCATAGATCGGCGCGCCCAGCCCGGCCGGCACGCCGTCCGCGACGATCTCGACCACTGCGCCGACCGAGGAGCCCGCCTTGCGGATGCCGTCGAGGTAATCGGCGAAAACCGCGACCGACGCGCGATCGGGGGTAAAGAACGGGTTTTCAGCGTCGCCGATGAAATCCCAGTCCCAGTTGGCGCGGTCGATCGACTTTTCACCCATCGAGATCAGCGCACCGCGCACGGTCATGCCGGGCAGCACCTTGCGCGCCAGCGCGCCGGCGGCAACACGCGCCGCGGTCTCACGCGCCGACGAACGGCCTCCGCCGCGATGATCGCGAATGCCGTATTTCATATCGTAGGTATAGTCGGCGTGGCCCGGCCGGTACTGGCGGGCGATCTCGCCATAATCCTTGGAGCGCTGGTCGACATTCTCGATCAGCATCGAGACCGGCGTGCCGGTGGTGATCATGGTGACGCCGTCGTCCTCCATGACGAAACCCGACAGCACTTTCACCTCGTCGGGCTCGCGGCGCTGCGTCACGAAGCGCGACTGGCCGGGACGGCGCTTGTCGAGTTCGGCCTGGATGTCGTCGCGGGTGAAGCGGATGCCTGGCGGGCAGCCGTCGACGACGCAGCCCAACGCGGCGCCATGGCTCTCGCCCCAGGTGGTGACACGGAACAGATGTCCGAACGTGTTATGCGACATGATGCGATGCCTGCCCGCCCGGTCTCACCGGGATTTCGTGCAGCGTTCTATTGACCTTTTCAGCAAGGGTCAAACCAAACGCATGGCCCCCGAAACCGGAATCGGCTTTCGCAAAGGCCACGCCTCGCCGCAAACAAGAAACCCGCCTGATGGCGGGCTTCCGGATATGCGTGGCTTTGCAGCGCCTACTTCGCCCCTGCCGAAACCGCGTCGAAGAACACCATGTCGTCGATGGGCGCGGCGGAAGTCGGCTTCGACTGGGCGCCGAAGGTCACGATCACCACCTTCTTGGCCGGGTTGATGTAGATGTACTGGCCAAAGATGCCGATCGCGCTGAAAGCCCCGTCGGCCTTCGAGGCTTCGGTCCAGGCCGGCCACCACATATAGCCGTAGTCGAGCGGCTTGCCGTCCTTCAGCGTCTTCGGGCTGCCGGCTTCGGCCACCCAGCCGTCCGGGAGGATCGACTGGCCGTCGATGAGGCCACCCTCGAGGAAGAACTGGCCGAAGCGGCCATAGTCGCGCAACGTGGCGCTGATGCCGCTGCCGCCGATCTCGCCGCCATCCGGCGAATCGAGCCACCAGTTGGCGTCGGCCTCCATGCCTGCCTTGCTCCAGATCTTCTCCGACAGATACTCGGCAACCGGCTTGCCCACCGCGCCGCGCACGATCTCGCCGGCGACCTGCGTTTCGCCGGTGCTGTAGGTATTGACCATGCCGGGCTCCGCTGCCCGCGGCAGCGCGGCCATCACGTCGAGTGCTGCGCCCGGCTTCTGCGAGATCTGCGCCTTCAAGAGCTGGCGGCGGTCCGACGCCGGGTCGGTGTAGGTTTCGTTCCACTTCACGCCCGATGACATCATCAGAATGTCGCGCACCGAGACGCCGTCATAGGCGGTGCCGGCGAGCCGAGGCACATATTTCACCACCGGGTCCGAAAGACTTCCGATGTGGCCATCCTTGATGGCTGCGCCAATCAGCGTGGACGTTATCGACTTGGCGATCGACATCGACATCCAGCGGGTCTTTTCGGTGTTGCCGCGCTGGTAGAGTTCGAGCGCGACCTTGCCGTCCTTGAGTACCAGCAGGCCGGTGATGCCGTTGAGCGCGAGATAATCGTAGAGATCGTAGTTCTTCTCGCCTTCCTTGAATTTGATTTCCTTGAGCGGCTCGGCCGCTTGCGGCAGCGGGCCCGCCTTGTCGCCATGCGCTATGGTGCGCGTCGGGAAAAGCCGGTCGATGTTGCGGAAGGTGTTGACGGCGAGATCCGGCGTCAATGCGCCGTTATAGACCTGTTCCACCGTGCCTATCGGTTCCTGTGCATGCGGATAGGGGTCGTCGCCTGCTGCGCTCGCCGCGTTGGTCATCAAGGCCGTCATCAAGGTTGCCGCCAGTAGCGCGCCGCACCGACTCTTGTCCAAAACGCTAGCAAAACCGATGCCGGCCGTCGTTTCTTTTCTCCACCCGGTCACTTCTTCAGTCCTCCAGTTCACTCACCGAATTTGGTGAGCAAGGTGACGTTACCAGAGCCGGCAGACGGCGATCCACAAGGGTTTGGCAGACCAGCCTTGGGCTTCCGTTGGACCAGAAGGCGCGATGGGTGGAGACAGTGACAAATCGGGTGGCAATGGGTGGAAACAGTGACAGCCGCGCGCGGCTCGCTGTCGTGAAATCGCCATGCCAAACCAATAATGCGCCGTTGAGAACCGTGGACGGCGCAAGGGCCGTTGTAGTTTTGACAAAATCGCGGTGCTACTCTCTCATTCACCCCGCCCGTCCAACGTGCCCCCGCCAAGCGGAGCGAAAAGGAAAGAATGATGAAGCGTATACTGATTGGTGCCGTCGCCGTGCTGATGCTGTCTGGTGCCGCCATGGCCGCCGAAGCCGAGGGCCAGATCAAGTCGATCGACGCCGAAAAGCTGACCATCACGCTCAATGACGGCAAATCATACAAATTGCCCGGTGAATTCGATGTCACAGCCCTTAAGGAGGGCATGGACATCATCCTCGCCTACGACAAGGTCGGCGACGACAACCTGATCACCGACATGGAGCTGTCGCAGTAAGCTGCGGGCTTACAGCCACTCCAGCATCCCGTCCCGAAGCCTGAGCACGCGATCTTGCGCAACGTGCAGGTTGGCGGCTTCGCGCTCCGGCATGTTTGCGATGGTCCGGAACAGCACCCGCACGATGCCGCCATGGGTGACGCACACTGTCTGCCGTGTCAGGCCTTCCAGCCATGGCATCGCGCGGTGCTTCAACATCTCGTAGCTTTCGGCGGCGCCGCCCGGCGGGCGGAAATTCCACTTGTCGCGGCGGCGCGCCTTGGTCGATCCCGGCGCCACCACCTCGATCTCGGCGAAGGTGGATCCCTGCCAGTCGCCGAAATGCACCTCGATCAACCGCGCGTCGGTGCGATAGTCCTTCGGGTTCAGGCCCATGGCGGTGCGCACCCGCTCCATCGTCTCGCGGGTTCGTCGCATCGGGCTGGCGACAAAGTCGAAACCTTCAGCCCCGTCCAGCAGCTTCGCCAGTTCACGGCCGTTGCGGGTAGCCTGCTCGCGGCCAAGCGCGTTTATGTCGGTGTCGGCCTGGCCCTGCAGCCGTCCCTCGGCGTTCCAGTCGGTCTCGCCGTGGCGCAGGAAATAGACAAGCGGATACATCGCGGCCGACCTGCGCCTTTCGAAATTGGGGGAAGGACGTCAGTCCTTGACGACGGAAATATCCGGCGCGTCGACCGCCTTCATGCCGACGACGTGATAGCCGGAATCGACATGATGCACTTCGCCGGTGACGCCGCGCGACAGATGCGACAGGAAATACAGCGCCGAATCGCCGACCTCCTCCACCGACACCGTGCGTTTCAGCGGCGAATTGTATTCGTTCCAGCGCAGGATGTAGCGGAAGTCGCCGATGCCCGAAGCGGCCAGGGTCTTGATCGGCCCGGCAGAAATTGCGTTGACGCGGATGTTGCTGCCGCCGAGATCGACGGCCAGATAACGCACGCTCGCCTCGAGAGCCGCCTTGGCGACGCCCATGACGTTATAATGCGGCATCACCTTCTCGGCGCCGTAGTAGGTCAGCGTCAAAAGCGAACCGCCATCGGTCATCAGCTTTTCGGCGCGCTTGGCGATCGCAGGTGAAGGAATAGACCGAGATGTCCATGGTGCGCAGGAAGTTATCGCGCGTCGTCTCGACATAACGCCCGTCAAGTTCCTCCTTGTCGGAGAAGGCGATGGCGTGGACGAGGAAATCGAGCTTGCCGAACTTCTTTTCGACATTCTCGAACACCGCATCCAGCGTCTCGGCCTCGGTGACGTCGCAATGGCCGGCGATGAACGCGCCAAGCTCGGCTGCAAGCGGCTCGACGCGCTTCCTGAATGCTTCGCCCTGATAGGTCAGGGCCAGTTCAGCGCCCTGGTCGGCACACGCCTTCGCGATGCCCCAGGCGATCGACCGATTGTTGGCGACGCCCAGGATGAGGCCGCGCTTTCCGGCCATCAGGCCATTTCCACCTGCCATGTGAAACTTCTCCGCGGAAAAATTGCTTGGCGCTGCCTATCGCACAGGCAAAACCCCGCTTCAAGCGCGGAAGCCCGATTGAAGGGCTTCAATCGCTGCGTGCAACAGTTCCCGGCAGTCGAACAATGCTATTGGAAATTATCGACGCCACAACGCGACCGTCCCGTATCATCAAGAGAAAAAATTGTAAGAACTAACATGCAACCATTTCTTGCATTTAGGTTTAAGTTGCACAACCGACTGTAATAATGAAGAATAGCTTTTCGATGTTTCTGTTGTAATGACCCCATCGGCGGGACACATCATGACGGACTCAGATCAATATTTACTTGGTCGCTCCAAGGAGGAAGCAGCGCGGCTGCAGCGCCAAATCGCCAATCTCGCCCCGGATTCGGATCTGCAGTTCGAAAGAATTGGCGTGAAACCCGGAGAACACGTCATCGATCTGGGCTGTGGTCCAGGTGGTGTGCTGCATCTTTTGGGCAAACGCGTCGGCCCCAATGGCCGGGTCCTCGGCATCGAGCGCAGCGCCCATTTCGTCGGCCTTGCCCGCCGTTTTGTTGCCGATCATGCACTGCCGCAAGTAGAAGTCCGCGAGGGCGATGCTTACGCGACGGGATTGCCCCGCGCTTCGTTTGACGGCGCGCATATGCGGCTTGTTCTGGTCAATGTGCCCGAACCGCAAAGAATTGTTCGGGAGATGGTGTCGCTGGTGCGGCCCGGCGGCTGGATCGCAAGTTTCGAGGCCGACTTCATCGGTCACGTGTGCGACCCACCGCTGCCGGCATGGACGCGCCTGCTTGATGCCTATACGGCATACTCGCAAGCGCAGGGTATCGACCTTTTCATCGGCCGGCGCATCCCTCGCCTGTTCCATGATGCCGGCGTCGAAGACATCCGCACCGATGCTGTCATTCACGTCTATCCGCCGGGTCACGATCGGCGGCCGATCCTGCGAGACTTCATCAACAACGTTCGCGACAAGCTGATCGGCGGCGGCTTCATCGGGCGCGTTGAACTTGAAGACGACATGGCCGAACTCGAACACCATCTCGCCGATCCCGAGGTATTGGTAACGTCGCACACGTTTTTCCGTTTGAACGGGCGCGTGCCGTCTCGTTGAGCGACCAATCGAACGCGTACCAGACGCAGGCTTTGTGCCCGCTCTGGCCGCCTCAGCCGTCGCGCTTTTTCATCAGCGCCTCGAGCTCCGAATCGCCGCCCTCCGGCAGCATGACGCGGACATGGGCATAGAGGTCGCCGTGGCCGCCGGCCTTTACGGGCAGGCCGCGACCCTTCAGCCGCAGCACCTTGTCCGAGCTCGACCAGGCCGGCACATTGACTGCGAGCCGGCCGGTCGGCGTTTCTACCGCCAGCTTGGCGCCAAGCACGGCATCGCGCAGCGGAACCTGCAGGTCGGCATGCAGGTCGCGCCCTTCGAGCCGGTAGCGTGGATGCTTGCGGATGTGGATCGTCACCAGCGCGTCGCCGGGTTCGCCGCCGAGAAGCTGTTCGCCCTGGCCCTTCAGCCGGATGGTCTGGCCTTCCTCGACATAGTTGGGAAGCTTCACCGCGATGCGGCGGCCGCCGGGGAAGATGGCGTTGACCTTGGCGGCGGTCGCCGCGTCCTCGACGCTGATGTCGAGCGTGGCGCTGAGATCGCCGCCCTTTGCGGCGCGCTGCCGGGCTCCCGGCCTGGCGCCCGGCTGCTGGCCGAAGGCATCGCCGAAAATCTGGCTGAAAAGATCGTCGCCCAGCCCCTCTGCGCCCGGCCCGGAGGAGCGAAACTCGAAGCGTGAACCGCCAGGCCCGTGCTGGGCGCGGCGGAACGCGGCAAAAGGATCGGCGCCGCCCGGGGCGCCCTCGAAGCCCTGGAACCGCTGCTTGCCTTCGCCGTCGATCTCGCCGCGGTCGAACGCGGCGCGTTTCTTCTCGTCGCCGACAATCTCGTACGCCTGGTTGGCCGCGGCGAAATATTCCTTCGCCTTCGGATCGTCCGGATTCTGGTCCGGGTGGTATTTCTTGGCCAGCTTGCGGTACGCCGACTTGATGTCTTTCGCCGACGCGCCTTTGGCCACGCCAAGAACGTCATAGGGATCGCGCATGAACTCTCACTGCCAAAGCGGAAAAAATGGTCGCCCTATATATGCGTTGGGTTAGGAAGAGATTCCAGCCCGCAGCGTTTGCCCCGCGCCTACAGTGCCTCGAAAGAGCGCATCCGCCAAGCACCGGCGGTTGCAAGGCAGGCGTCGCCGCTGAACATTGAGACCCCGTCGAAACTTTCGCGCGTCGCCTGAAAGCGCCGGCAGAGAGCGCCGTTGTCCTTGTATTCGACGAGGTCGGTGATCGATCCGCGCGAACCGGTGTCCGAATTGGCCCAGGCGAGCGCCTTGCCGCCAGCCTGTTCGACATCGGCCGAGGAAATCGCGTTGCGGATGGTTGCTACGTCGGAGAGTTGCGAAGGGTCGATGGCGTCTGCGGACGGATCGGCCGGCACGGAGCTGGTGTAGAATGTCTTGTCGACCTCGGCCTTGCCGAGATCAAGGCCGGATGCGCAGGCGGAGAGCTGCAAAAGAGCGGCGAGCAAAACCGCCGCTTTCGGGTATTTCGACCTCTTGGACCACGCATCGCCCATTCCAAACGCTTGCGCTGCGCGCGACAATCGGCAATCTCCCGCCAAGCAATCCACTTCGAAGTGTAAATTATGAATGAAATCGGGTTAACAAGCGGTGACTTTACTGAACACGCGGAGCCGTTCCGGCTGTTTGGGGAATGGCTGGCGGATGCAACCAAGAGCGAGCCCAACGATCCGAACGGCGTTGCGCTGGCGACCGTCGATACGGACGGCATGCCCGACGTGCGGATGGTGCTGCTCAAGGGCTTCGACGAACAGGGTTTCGTCTTCTACACTAATTTCGAGAGCGCCAAGGGCCGCGAGATCCTCGCCACGATGAAGGCGGCGATGTGTTTCCACTGGAAGTCGCTGCGCCGTCAGGTGCGGGTGCGCGGACAGGTCGAGGTTGTCACCGACGCCGAGGCCGACGCCTATTTCGCGACACGGCCGCGCGGCAGCCGCATCGGCGCCTGGGCGTCGAAACAGTCGCGGCCGCTGGAAAGCCGCTTCGCGCTGGAAAAGGCGGTCGCCGAATACACAGCCCGTTACGCCATCGGCGAAATCCCGCGCCCGGCTCATTGGTCAGGCTTCCGCATCGTGCCATCGTCGATAGAATTCTGGCACGACCGGCCGTTCCGCCTGCACGACCGCATCGTCTTCAGTCGCGCCGCCGACGGCGGCTGGGAGAAAGATCGGCTGTATCCGTAACCGCCCCGCTATCGCTCAGATAGGTCGGCCTGGCTGGCAGCCTGCGGGCAGAGTGGCTGGGCTGCTTAGCGTGCCCGCTTCAGCGTCCGCCCGAAAATCTCCGTCGAACGTTTGTCTGTGACCGACGAAAATTCCTGTAGGCCTGCCGCCCGGCAACAAACCGCGCCATGCAGTCGCGTCGGCACGCCATGGCGGCGACTAATCGGGCGACTTTATGGCAGTCGTGGAACTGCCGCCAATCGGCGCTTCAGGGCTGGCGGCTTGCGTCGGCGCGCGAACGGGTGACCCAGCGGATGCCTGCCGCGAAGGCCAGGGCCAGCAGCGGCCAGACGGCCCAGAACTCGCCGTGGAAGGACAAGAGATTGATCCCCACGATGCCTAGCCCGATGACACCCAGCGTGGCGATGCCGGGATCGACGCGTCCGTTGGATCTGGCCCAGGCAAGTCCCCGCAAGACAGCGTATGCGAGCAGTGGCCAGACCGCCCAGAAGGTGCCTTCGAAGGTCAGCAGGTTGATGGCGATCAGACCCAGCATGACGACCGTCAGAATGCCGAATTTGCGGTCGGTCACCGGCTTCGTCATGAAAGCGAAGGCTCCCCCGCGCGCTTTTGCAGCGGGAGCCTGTTTGGGCCGTCCGGCGACAACCGGATCCGGATTGCGCCCGAAACGCTGCTCGGCGGGCCGCGCTTCGGGCGCCTGCCCGCCGATACGCACGGCGTAACTCGGCACACTTTCATCAATGTTTTTCACCGCGAGTTCGCCAAGGAAGTCGAAGCCGACCGCCACTTTGTTGCGGACCTGGTCGTAGACCGTGTTGGAGATGACGATGCCGCCGGGTGAAGCGGAAGTCTGCAGGCGGGCGGCGATGTTGACGCCATCGCCATAGATGTCGTCCCCCTCGGCGATAACGTCGCCGAGGTTGATGCCGATGCGGAACAGCATGCGCGCTTCGTCGGCGCGGCGTTCGTTGCGCTGGGCAAGTTCGCTCTGCACATCGACTGCGGTGCGCACTGCTTCCACCACGCTTGGAAATTCGGCGATCAGTCCATCGCCCCAGGTGTTGACGACCCGGCCGCCATGCCCGTCGATCAGCCGTCCCATGGCGTCGCGATAATCCTTGAGAGTGGCAAGCGTGCCCTCCTCGTCGGCCTCCATCAGGCGTGAATAGCCCTGCACGTCGGCGGAAAAGATGGTGGTCAGCTTGCGGCGTGTGGCCGACATGGTCCTCCGCTCCTCATTGCTGCTCGGCAACCCGTCTTTTAACGCAGCCGGCGGCATGACGCTAGGTGAGCCGATCCGCGCCGGCCATCGCACACAACCTTACCGCGATTTAATGAACGCGTTCACTTCCGGTTCATGCCGCGGAACCCAGGATCCGCATATGGGGTGTGAAAATCGAATGAGGAAGACAATGAACAAGCTCTTTTCAACTTTTTGTGCGGCGGCGGTGACGCTGACCGCTGTCGCCGCTGCGGCACCGGCAGTCGCCGCGCCAATGCCGAAGCTCAACATCGAAAACGGGAATCTCTCCGCGCAGTCGATCCAGCATCGGCGCGGGTTCTACCGCGACAACAACCGCAATTATTTCAACGGCCATCGCGGCTACAGGGATTATCGCGCGGGCTGGCGCCGCCACAATGGCTACTGGTTTCCCCCGGCCGCCTTCATCGCCGGCGCGATCATCGGCGGCGCGCTGGCGCAGCCAGCTCCGCTCCACCGACCGGCCCCTGCCTACCGGCCGGCAGGCAACGCCCACGTACAATGGTGCCATGATCGCTACCAGTCCTACAGGGCCTACGACAACACGTTCCAGCCCTACAACGGCCCCCGCCAGCAGTGCTATTCACCCTACAGCTGACGCCTCGCTGACCCCGCCCAGGCGGGGTCAGCCCGCCTTCTTGCGGTTCATGAAGGCGACGAAAGCATTGCGGGCCTCGTCGGACTTCAGCCGGGCGCGGAAATGCGCGCTTTCCTCCTGGATGCGGGCGACCAGTGCCGTACGGTCGCCCAGCATCAGGTCGCGGGCGATCTTCAACGCTTCCGGCGGCCTTGCCGCGATGGCGCCGGCCGCGGCGAACACCGCGGCCTCCAGCGCGTCCTCGGCGACCACGTCGTAGATCAGCCCCGCGGCCTTTGCCCGCTCAGCCGAAAAGCCTTCACCAAGACCCAGCAAGGCGAACGCCTGCTGGCGGCCGATTACGGCCGGCGCCAGAAGGCTGGAGCCCGCTTCAGGCACCAAACCGAGATCGACGAACGGCGTCCTGAATTCGGTGCGCGGCGTAGCGAACGTCAGGTCGCAGTGCAGGTTGATCGTGGTGCCGATGCCGACCGCGATGCCGTCGACGCCAGAGACGATGGGTTTCTTCGCTTCGGCCAGCGCGATCAGGAAATCGTAGACTTCCGTGCCGCCCTCGCCGCCGGTAGCGATCGCCATGAAATCGGCGAGGTCATTGCCGGAGGAAAAAGCCCCGGGCACGCCGAGGATGACATTGACGCGAACACCCGCGTCTGCATCGCCCTCCCGCAGCGCGGCAGCCATCGCCGCGTACATGGCGCGGGTAATGGCGTTCTTCTTGTCGGGCCGGTTCATCCGGATGACCTGTACGGCATCCCTGCGTTCGATGAGGATATGGTCGGTCAAGCTTTCGGTCCTTCTTGCATTCAAGCCGCGACGAGCGCGGCGGCTGCGGCTGCCAGGCTTTCCGCGCCAAGGCTGACGCGCTCTTTCAGCGCCCGTGTTTCGCCAACGAGGTTTTCCGCAAAGAAGCGGCAGAGCGCGATGCGGCCAGCGGATTTGTCGGCAATCGCCCCCTTGGCCAGGTAGACGCCACCGGCGGCGAGCGCAAAAAGCCTGAGATAGGGCGTGGCGCCAGCCAGCGCCTGCTGCAGGCCGCCGTCCGAAACCTGCTCCTGCAGGAACAGGGTCGCGTCGAGAAAATCCTTGAGCGCGGCTTCCAGGTTGTCGGCCGTGCGCCCGAACCCGTCGAGGTTGGAATCGCGCAAGGCGTCGACGACCTCCGACAGTTCGCCGATATAGCCCAGGACATGATCGCCGCCGGCCTGCGGCAGCTTGCGCGTCACAAGGTCGATTGCCTGGATACCGTTGGTGCCTTCATAGATCGGCGCGATGCGGGCGTCGCGGTAAAGGCTCGCCGCACCCGTCTCCTCGATGAAACCCATGCCGCCATGAACCTGCACGCCCATCGACGCCACCTCGACACCGACATCGGTGGAGAATGCTTTTGCAATGGGAGTAAGCAGATTGGCCCGCTCCTGCCAGTGTTTGGCCGCCTCGCCGCCGGCGCGCGCCATGTCCGTGGCATGGGCGCAGGAATACGCAATCGCCCGCGCCATCGCCGTCAGCGCCTTCATGGTCAAGAGATTGCGCTGCACGTCGGGATGATGGACGATCGGCGCCATGCCGTCGCCATCGTAGCCCGCCGCCTTGCCCTGCCGCCGCTCATTGGCGAAGGCGATGGCTTTCTGGGTGGCTGTCTCGGCGATCGCTACCCCCTGCATGCCGACCGCAAGCCGTGCGTTGTTCATCATGGTGAACATGCAGGCCAGGCCCTTGTTCTCCTCGCCGATCAGCCAGCCGATGGCGCCAGGCTGGCCAGCTGCGGCAAAACCGTCGCCATAGATCATCGTGCAGGTCGGCGAGGCGTGGATACCGAGCTTGTGTTCGATTGAGGAACAGAACACGTCGTTGCGGGCGCCGAGGCTGCCGTCCGCTTCGACAAAGAACTTCGGCACCAGGAACAGCGAGATACCGCGTGTGCCGGCAGGCGCATCGGGCAGCCGCGCCAGCACCAGATGCACGATGTTGTCGGTGAAATCGTGCTCGCCATAGGTGATGAAGATCTTCTGCCCGAAGATGCGGTAGGTGCCGTCGCCCACCGGTTCGGCGCGCGCCCTCAGCGCGGCGAGGTCGGAACCGGCCTGCGGCTCCGTCAGGTTCATCGTGCCCATCCATTCTCCGGAGACAAGCTTTTCCAGATATGTCTGTTTCAGCGCCTCGGAGGCATGCTTTTCGATGGCTTCGACAGCGCCCATGGTCAGCGTCGGGCCGATGCCGAAGGCCATCGAACCCGAGTTCCACATTTCGAGCGCGGCGACGCCCAGCATGGTGGGCAGCCCCTGCCCGCCGAACTCTTCCGGCCCCGACAGCGCGTTCCAGCCGCCGTCTATCCAGCGGCGATAGAGGTCCTTCCAGCCGGGCGGCATCGTCACCGCGGCATCCTTCAGCACCGCGCCGTGCGTGTCGCCTATCGCTGTGGAGCGGCGCCACTTCCTCGGTGGCGAAGCGGCCGGCTTCATGCAGGATGGCGTCGACTAGATCTTCCGACAAGTTCGCCGAACGAACCCGCCTCGATCGCCGCCTGCAGCCCCGCGACATGTTTCAGCGTGAAGGCGATCTCGTCGACGGGCGCTCGATACATGATGCTCTCCTCTTACAAAGCGGCATGTCAGGCCGGTTCGATACGCTCGACCAGCAAATCGGTTTCTTTTTACGTAAACGTCAATCAATGGATTGATGTTGCCGTTGCGGACGGTCGATTTCAAGCCTAAATGCACAAGAGGAGTGAAAATGATGCTGGCACGGCCGGAAAAACATCGCTGCATCGAATGCGGAACGCCGTTCGGCTCGGTCGCCTTCTGGTATCATCAGGGCAACATCGACAACGGTCCGGCCTATTGGAGCGACCGTGGCATACTGTGCTCACCCGCATGTTCGCTGGCCCACCATCGCAAGCGCGCCGCCGAAGGCACCTTGCCGGACCACCCTGCGCCGGATCCTTTCGACATCGATCCCATTCGTTCTCTCCGCGAAGAACATAACTGACAGCAATTCGTTAACCACGTTCCCGCAAGATATCCGCAAGTTCCGCGGAGTTTTCTGTTTTGTCTCGTCCGACGTCTCATCGTCTTGTCAGCCTGGCGCTCGCTGCAGCGCTGGGCATGGCGACGCCGTTTGAGGCGCAGGCTTCGGATTTTTCGCAGCCATGGCTGCGCTCGGACCGGGCCCTGGTCATTGACGCCTACGAATACAATCCCATCGACTGGCAGAAGCTGTCGACCGACAAGCGCATCGTCGGCTTCATCAACAAGGCCTCCGACGGGTTGCCTCCGCCCTACTCCTGCACCGGCAATGAAACCGAAACCAGGCTTTGCAAGGCCCTGTTCAGGCGTCACGCGGTGGCTCGCGAACTGTTTCAGACGCGCAAGATGGTAGCCAAGTCGCTTGGCCTGAAATGGGGCGCCTATCACCTGGCGCGGCCCGGCAATCCGGTCGACCAGGCCAATAATTTCATCGATTTCGCCGAGCCCGGCCCTGACGACCTTGTCGCGCTCGACATCGAGGAGAACGATCCCACGCAATGGATGTCGCTGGAGGACGCGGAGGAATTCGCCCGCCATGTGCAGCGGCGCATCGGCCGCTTTCCCGTGCTCTACACCAACGGCACGACAGCCAAGCACATCGCCGACAACCGCGACAAATATCCGCTGCTGTCACGCCTGCCGCTCTGGTACGCCCGCTACAAGCCGGAGATCGGCATGCATTTTCCGAAGGGCAACTGGCAGGGCTATGCGCTCTGGCAGTTTTCCTCGCAGGCCAATTGCAACGACCGCGGCTGCCCCTACCGCGTTCCCGGCACGCCCAACGACATCGACGTTAACGTCGCGTCGATGAATGCCGATGAGTTGCGCAAGGCGTGGCCGTTTGGCGGTCTGCTCGACGTGCCCGTGGAGATGATCGCTTCGGTGCCGATACCGGTGACGCGGCAGGCCGGGCTCGCGGGCGACGTCACCCTTTCCTTTGCGCCCGTCGAGAGGGCGAGCGCGCTTTTGGCGCTGGCCGGCGCTTTCCACGCCGGCGGCCAGCAATATCCCGGCCGCTACGGCGCGGCGCCCGAAAGCACGCCCATCACCGCCGACCACCCAGTGTCGGATATACCAGACAGTTCCGCGCCCAAGGGTGCGGGCCAATCGTTCCTCGCAGCGATCGCCAGCCATTTGACCGGCTTTCGCGACCGGCTGTTTGCCTGGGCAAGCGATACGCCACCTGTCGGTATCGACCCGGCCACGACGGCTACTATTCCGATGGGCAAGACGGAACGCTAGTAAAACGCGACAGCCGCGTGCGTCAACAAAATTACGCCAAAGCAATTTCAGCAATTTCGAAGTTTCCATCGAATGTGAAGTACAACAACTACTTCAGCATGATAATATCCCGTGGCGATAGTGGAAGCCGAAATTCATCTTGCCCCGGGGAAAGCAAATGGCCGACATACATATTCTCGACAAGGGCGTACAGGACTACCCGCCGCTGCCGGAGGTCATGCCGGAAACGACGCGGCGAAGCCCGGCTGGCAAGGCGTTGCTTGCCGACGGCTGTTATTTCATCTCCTACGAGATACTCGGCACCGAAACTCCCAACCACGCAGGGACGTTGCGGGTCGATTCACGGTCGGGCAGCCTGTCGGCAAGCGCGGACCTCTACGACATCGGCGAGACAGCGACACGGCCCGAGAAAAATCCGCAGCCGGTCGGGTCGATGCCGCCGCGCGGCGCCGGCATTCCGATCTTTCCGATCAAGGACTACCGGCTTTATCTGCGTATCACGAAGATCGAGGCGAACGAGACCGGTTTCCTGCTCGCCTTCGAGGCGCACCGCTTCATCGTCCCGACCTTCGTCACGCTCGGCGCCGGCATCAGCTCGCAATGGGCGTTCGAAGGCACGTATACGGCGCAGATGGTTGCCGCCCCTGCGCCACCCGGTTATCCCAAGCCCGACATGTTCTTTGTCGGCGATGTCATCCAATCTGTAGCCGATCTCGAGCCGGGAGCCATCGGGCGGATGCAGATCGGGTGGATCTCGTCCGCGCTGCGCAGCGCGGTGGTCGAGATCGACCGCGTGCCAGATTCGAATATCCCGCAGGACAACGGCGCAGGACTGAACTGGCAAAGCGTGTTTCAGGCGTTCGGCTGGGAGATGAAGCCAATCATCAGCAACGACAATGTCACCAAGAGCAGCGATTCAGTCTGGGACGCGACCGATGCCGAAACTGCGCGGCAAAAGTACCGCGACAGTTCCGATCTCGATACCGAATGGCGCTACTATCTCCTGGTTACGTCGCAGATGACCGCTCCCGGCAGTGTCATCGGTTTCATGTATCACAAGGCGCGGGAAGCGCTTTACATCACTTCGCAATTCGTCTTTCCGCAGGATGAAGCGCATTGGGGCGCCTTGCGAGGTCAGCGGTTCGATGCAACGGTTGCGTTCTTCCGCACCGCAGTGCACGAAATGGGGCACGCGATGGGCCTCGGCCACAATGCGCGCGGCTTCCATTTCATGCAGCTTACGGAGGCGATTGCGCAAGGCGCGAGCGCAGACAAGCCGTTCCCGGCAAACATCGAATGGTCCTTCAATCGCGATGACGAACACCGGTTGCGGCACTGGCCGGACATCGTGGTCCGCCCCGGCGGAGCCGCCTTGGGTGTCGGAGGCTTGTTGCTGCCCGAGCAAGCCTAAGCGGTTTGCCGTCTGGAACATCGGGCCGGCGCAGACATTGTGAGAGGTGACGATCAAGCGAGGAGCCCGCGGATGAGCCCGGCGACCTGGCAACGACTTCGCCTGTCCGGCGGCGCGGCAGGCGCGACCAATATATCGCCAACGTGCCGCCGGACGTGTCCGCGCGGATCCCGGCCGAAGACTGGGAAGAGAACTGGCGGGTGATGAATTTGCCTGGCCGCATGAAACACAGCACGCGCTTATCGCTGATGATGCGCACTACGTCGCCCGGTTCGAGGCCATCGCCGACTTTCTGCTGGAAACGCACGCGCCCGCGGCAGCAACGCTGATGCTCGACTTCATTGGGCGAACCCGACAGTGAGCAAAGTCGCGGGGATCAACGAGCGCCGACTTCCCGCTCCACCGCCCGCCAGCCGATGTCGCGGCGGCAGAAACCGTCCGGCCAGTCGATCCTGTCGACCGCCGCATAGGCGTTGGCTTGGGCCTCGCGAACCGTCCTGCCGGTCGCCGTGACATTGAGCACGCGGCCGCCATTGGCCACCACCTCGTCACCACGCAAGGCGGTGCCCGCATGGAAAATCTCCGCGCCAGACGCCGCCGCGTCGGCGAGGCCGCGAATGACCGAGCCTTTTTGCGGCGTGCCGGGATAGCCCTTAGCCGCCATCACGACGGTCAGTGCGGCATCGTCGCGCCAGCGCGCCGAGACATGGGCAAGCTGGCCGTCGGCGGCGGCGTTGAGCAAGACCAGCAGGTCCTCCTTCAGGCGCATCATCAGCACCTGGCATTCCGGATCGCCGAAGCGTGTGTTGAACTCGATCAGCTGAGGGCCATCCCTGGTGATCATCAGTCCGGCAAACAGCACGCCGGAAAACGGTGCGCCGATCTCGGCCATGCCGCGCAGGGTCGGCTCGACGATCTCCCGCATCGTGCGCTCGACCATGGCCTCGGTCATCACCGGCGCCGGCGAATAGGCGCCCATGCCGCCGGTGTTGGGTCCGGTGTCGCCGTCGCCCACCCGCTTGTGGTCCTGCGCCGAACCGAACGGCAACGCCGTCTTGCCGTCGCACAGGCAGAAGAAACTCGCTTCCTCGCCATCGAGATAAGCCTCGACCACGACTTCGGCACCCGCGCCCCCGAAGGCGCCGTCGAAACAGGCGTCGATCGCGCTGAGCGCCTCTTCCTCCGTCATCGCAACGGTGACGCCCTTGCCGGCCGCCAGCCCGTCGGCCTTGACGACGATCGGCGCGCCTTGCGCCTTCACATAGGCCCTGGCCTCCGCCGCGCCGGTGAAGCGCCGGTAGGCGCCGGTCGGGATGTTCTGGCGGGCGCACAGGTCCTTGGTGAAACCCTTCGATCCTTCAAGCTGTGCCGCCGCCTTCGACGGGCCGAAGACGCGGATGCCGGCTGCCGCCAGATCGTCGGCGATGCCGGCGACCAGCGGCGCTTCGGGGCCGACCACGACGAGGTCGATTTTCTTGTCCTTGCAGAACGCAACGATTGCCGCATGGTCGGAAATGTCGAGCGCCACGCATTCGGCTTCCCGCGCGATGCCCGGATTGCCAGGCGCGGCATAAAGCTTGGTCAACATCGGCGATGCGGCGATCTTCCAGGCCAGCGCATGTTCGCGCCCGCCGGAGCCGATGAGAAGAACATTCATGAACAACGCCTCGCCGAGATCCGCTGGATTGAGGCTTCTCCGCTAAAGCATTTTGTAGCCAGGTGGAACCACCTGGCGTCCCACAAATTTGCCAATCCCGATCGCGCCTGATGGTCGTCACCTGCCGTAATGGAAGCGACACGCGGCAATTTCGATTGCTTGCGCATCACCGCTGCCGGACACCCGATAGATCAACCGGTGCTCCTGCGTGATGCGGCGGGACCACCAGCCTGACATTTCACCCGCAGGGGCTCGGGTTTGCCAATTCCCTGGAAAGGACCGCGCTGCATATCCTTGAGCAGTTCATTGATGCGGGCCAGCATTTTCAGATCGACGCTTTGCCAAAAGGGGTAATCACTCCAACCGCGCTCAGTCCACAGCAGCTTCACGGTTCAATGAGCTCGCGCTCGACAAGTTTGCCGGCATTCGCCTGTGCAATCGACTCGCGAAGATGAAGAGCATTTTCCGGAGTGCTCAACAAATGAAGGGTTTCTTTCATGCCCTCCCACTCGGAAAGAGAAACGATAACCACAGGGTCATGATTTTGCCGGGTTACCACCAATTCAGTTCGATCCGCCTCGACCTTATCGAGATGGGTGGCAAGATTGTTACGAAGGTCGGTGAACGATACGTGAGCCATCGACTGCCCTTTCGATTCAATTCAATGTACATATATCAGCAAGCAAGCAGCTTGTTTAACCGCCTTGACGCCCGCTCTGTCCCCTGCCACTCCACAGCAATGGAAACCATCCAGTCCAGAAGCGGCCAGGGTCGCGTCGCCGATGCGCCGGGCGGCCATTGGGTCTATCGCATCCTGCCGAGCGGGCTCTGGCCCTACGCGCAGCTCGCCCGCTGGGACAGGCCGATCGGCTGGCAGTTGCTGCTGTGGCCATGCTGGTGGTCGGCGGCTTTGGCCGCGACAGCCCATGCACGCGCCGGCGATACGCTGATGTCGCTCATGCCCTCGCCCTGGCACCTGCTGCTCTTCTTCATCGGCGCAGTCGCCATGCGCGGCGCCGGCTGCACCTACAACGACATCGCCGACGAAGACATCGACATGAAGGTGGAGCGCACCCGCTCGCGGCCGCTGCCTTCTGGACAGGTCAGCCGCCGCCAGGCCTGGGTTTTCCTCATCCTGCAGGCGCTCGCCGGCCTTGTGGTGCTGTTGCAGTTCAACAGCTTCGCCATCCTCCTCGGCATCGCGTCGCTCGCGGTTGTCGCCGTCTATCCCTTCATGAAAAGAATCACCGACTGGCCGCAACTCTTTCTAGGGCTTGCGTTTTCCTGGGGCGCGCTGATGGGCTGGGCGGCGGCGTTCGGCGACGTCGACGCGCCCGCGCTGCTGCTTTACGCGGGTTCGATCCTGTGGGTCATCGGCTACGACACAATCTACGCCCATCAGGACCGGGAAGACGACGCCATCGTCGGCGTGCGCTCCACGGCGCGGCTGTTCGGCGCCAACACCAAACTCTGGCTGATCGGCCTTTATGGCGGCGCACTGATGCTTTTCGCCAGCGCCTATGCCACTGCCGAAGTTCCGATGCCGGCATTGGCCGGGCTGCTCGCCGCCGGCGCCCACATGGTGCGGCAGATCCGGACGCTCGACATCGACAATCCCGAACAATGCTTGCGGCTGTTCAAATCCAACAACATCGTCGGCTGGCTGATCTTTTTGGGCCTGGTCGGCGGCGGGCTGTGGGTCGCCCTGAAACCGATGCTGTGACGCCGGTTCGCTGAAAATTCGGTCCGGCGAGTCAGGTGGTGATGCTTTCCAGAACCGGAGCGCAGCGGACATGTGGTCCGTAAGCACCGGAAGCGGAGAAAGCGCCTCCAGATGACCGTCGGATTGGATTTCTACTGCCTGGCGATGATCTCTTCGCCGTCGATCACCAGCCTCAGGCCGAGGTCGCCGGTCTTGCGGCGGGCCAGGAAGCGGGGGCGGCGCTGCGTCGAGACGCGGCCCTTGCGGCGCTCGGTCGAGCGGGCTGCCTTGATCGCGGCTCCGAGCGATTCCTCCAGCGTGCGGGCAACGCCATCGGCCTCGATCAACAGCATCGGCAGCCGGTAGGCGTCGGCCCAGGCGCGCCAGTCGGCGGCGACGTCCTCAAGATCGTGCGCCACAAGCAACGGCACCGAAAGCATCGGGTCGTTGTGAAGCAGTTCCAGCGTCACCGTGACATTGCCGAATTCGTCTTCGAGCGCGCGCGCCGCAACGCCGCGAAACGCCTTGGCCGGCAGCACGACGGTCGCCGGCAGGCCACTCATCTCGAGCATGCGCTTGATTACCGCACCGCGCTGGTCGATCGTAAAGGTCACGTCGCCATAGTCGTCGCGGGTGGCGTAGCTCACCATCTGGGGCAGGCGGAACGGGTCGAGCCGCATGTCGCGGCCCGCCCAGACTGGCTTCAGTCCGGTCTTCATCAATGGTGCCTTCCTGTTTCTCCTGAGAGCCGGTTTCCCCGGTCTTCTCGCGGACCGTTTTCCGGTCTCGTTATGTCGTGAAGGATAGTCCCCGCTCCTTACCGCCGGGCTTAAGAAGTTCGGTTAAATTTTGCTGATCTTTTGCATGGTTATCGGAATGCGACCGGGTGTAACGACCGGGAAACCTGTCTGAACAACAAGTTAAGCCCGTCAGATGAAGCCCTATCAAATAACCTTGCCGGGATTCATGATTCCGGCGGGGTCGAAGGCGGCCTTGACCCGCCGCATCAGGTCGATTGCCGTCGGCGGGGCGAAAGTCAGCAATTCGTCGCGCTTGAGCTGGCCGATGCCATGCTCGGCAGAGATCGAGCCGCCCAGCGCGCGCACCACGTCATGCACCGCCCCATTCATAGTGCGGTAGAGCGCCAGGAAGGCTTTCGCGTCGCCGCCGGCGGGCTGCGAAATATTGTAGTGCAGGTTGCCGTCGCCCATGTGGCCGAAACAGGCGACGCGGGCATCCGGCGAGACCCCGGCCACCGCTTTGCCGGCGCGTTCGATGAAGTCGGGGATGGCGGCGACGGGCACCGATATGTCGTGCTTGATCGAGGCGCCTTCCGGCCGCTGCGCGTCCGACAGCGCCTCTCGGATCGCCCAGAAGGCAGCGCCCTGCGCCAAGCTCGCGGCAATCACCGCATCGCCCGCAAATTCCCTTTCCAGCCCCGCCGACAGAATGTCCTCGGCAAGCCCCCTGGCGTCTTGCGCCGAGCGCCCCGACGCGATCTCCATCAGCACATACCAGGGCCATTTGTCCGCCAGCGGGCGCTGCGTGCCAGGAATGTGCGTTTCGGCGAAGCCGAGCAGCGTCTCGGACATTAGCTCGAACGCGGTCAGCCCGCTGCCGGCGCGGTCGGAAGCGAGGCTGAACAGCGCGAGAGCGTCGCGCGGCGTGTTGATGCCCACCCACGCCACTTCCCTGCCCTTCGGCTTCGGGAAAAGCTTCAGCACCGCGGCTGTGATGACGCCCAGCGTGCCTTCGGCGCCGACGAACAGGTTTTTCAGGTCGTAGCCGGTGTTGTCCTTCTTCAGCTTGCGCAGATCGTCGAAGATTTCTCCGGTCGGCAGCACCACCTCGACACCGAGACAGAGTTCGCGCGCATTGCCGTAGGCAAGCACGCCGGTGCCACCGGCGTTGGAAGACAGGTTGCCGCCGATCTGCGCCGAACCTTGCGAGGCCAGCGACAGCGGAAACAGCCGGTCAACCTCGTCCGCCGCCCTGTGCAGGTTTTCAAGGATCACGCCGGCTTCCGCCGTAAGCGTGTTCGACAAGGGGTCGATCTCGCGGATGCGGTTCAGCCGCGACAGCGACAGCACGATTTCGCGGCCGGAACCGTCCGGAACCTGGCCGCCGACCAGCCCTGTATTGCCGCCCTGCGGCACCACGGGTGTGTTCGTCTCGGTCGCCAGTTTGAGAATGGCGCTCACCTCGCCGACGCTGCCCGGCCGCAGCACCAGGCGGGTTTGCCCATGCCACAGCCCACGCCGCTCTGTCAGGTAGGGTTCGATGTCGCCTGCGTCGCGCAGCGCATGGCGCTCCCCGACGATTGCCGCGAAACGGTCGAGAAGGGTGGGGTCGAGGGAGGAATCCATGGCCAGATGGTAGGATCAGGAGAGCGGCATGTCACGGGGTGCGGCCGCCCGCACCAGCCGGTCATTGATCGCCTCGCCCAGCCCCCTGTGCGGGATCGGCGCGACCGCGATGGTTTTTGCGCCACTGCGGTCCAGCGCCTGCAGATGCGAGAAGAGATTGGCCGCAGCCTCGCGCAGGTCGCCCGCCTCCGAGAGGTTGAGCAGGGCGACGGCATTTGCCGCATCGATGCGCGCTGGCCCGAAAGCCAGCAGCGCCTCGCCATCGCGTACATCGCTGGCGTTGAGCCGCACCGCTGCCCCCGGCGCGTAATGCGAGGCAAGCATGCCCGGCGCAACGATTGACGCATCGCCGCCGCGCGCCAGCGCCACGCCAGCCGCCGCCTCGATCTCTTCAGCGGCGATGCCGCCAGGCCTCAGCAGCCTCAACCTGCCGTCCTCCACCTTGACGATGGCTGATTCCAGCCCGACCGGCGTTTGCCCGCCATCGACGACCAGCGGTATCCTTTCCCCGAGGTCGGCGGCCACGGCTTCGGCCGTCGTCGCGCTGATCTTTCCAGACGAGTTGGCGCTGGGCGCCGCCAGTGGGCGGCCGAGCCGGGCGATCAGTTCACCGCCGAAACCTTTCGGCATGCGCAGCGCGACCGTGTCGAGACCGGCGGTCACCAGCGGGTGGATCGAGGCGTCTGCCCGCAGCCGCAACACCAGCGTCAGCGGCCCCGGCCAGAATTTTTCCGCAAGTTTTCGCGACAGCGGATCGAACGTCGCAATCCTTTCGCCCATGGCGAGGTCGGCGACATGGGCAATCAGCGGATTGAAGCGCGGGCGGCCCTTGGCCTCGAAGATGCGGCCGACCGCCACGCCATTGGTCGCATCGCCCGCCAGCCCGTAGACGGTTTCGGTAGGGATGGCGACGACTTCGCCTGCCTCGAGCAGCGCCAGCGCCCGCTCCAGTGCCATATCCGCCTTGAGTACTTCCGCCATCGCGCCGGTCCGTTGGTTCCCGCCGTGACTACAGAGGCGGGCCGCCCGCCGCAAGCCCGGTTGGCCAGCACATTCTTAACCGCTAAAATGCTAGGCTTCGCCGCAAGTTGGCATCAATCCCGTTCCGCTAGGTTGGGATGATGTCTCGAGGGGCGCTCTGTCGATGAGAATTCTTGCAACGACGCTTGCATTGGGAACCCTGCTGCCGGGTGCGGCGCAGACATCGTCCATCCTGCAACTTGCGCCGAGCAGCGCCGACCCGTCCATCGTCACGCTTGGGGCCTCCTCCGTTTCGGCGTCGATCATCACTGCCGGCACGGCCGATCCGGCTGCAGCCAGGTCGATCGTCGCGCTCGGCAACAGCGCACCCGGCATCGCCTACGATAACGTCGCGGCGATCGGCGACGAACCACAGAAATTCAGCCACCGGCCGAACACCACGCCGATGGTCATTCGTGGCGGCATCGTCGGCGAGGCGTTTGCCCGCGACACGGGAAGCGCGCCCTCGCCGGCGGCCGACCCATCAGCCGGCGCGCCTGAAGCAGCACCGACACCGGTCGCTGCAAGCCCTGAGCAGCAGTCCGGCGAGCCGGCTCCCACGGTCGAGTAAGGGTTGCCCGACGGGGTTCAGCCGGCGATTTTCGAGAAATCCGCCACCTGTCCGGTGGCCGCGCGAATGCGCGAAAGCAGCGCCAGGCGGTTCGCCCGCACATCAACCTCTTCATCATTCACGAGAACTTTCTCAAAGAATGAATCAACGGGTTCACGCAATGCGCTAAGCGCGGCAAGAGCGCCGGAAAAGTCTTCATTCTGAATCGCTTGGCCGGCTTGCTTCTCAGCCTGATTCACCGCCGCGAAGAGCTTTTTCTCGGCCTCTTCCCGGAAAAGCGATGGCTCGACCGCAGCGGCGACCGCCGTGCCCTTCTTCTCCTCGGCGGCCAGAATGTTGGCGGCGCGCTTGGTTCCGGCGAGCAAGTTCCTGCCGTCCTCGCTCTCCAGGAATTTGCCCAGCGCCTCGACGCGGCGAACGATGAGATAAAGGTTGCGCACATTTGCCATGCCCGGAACAAATGCCTCCTTGCGAATACCGGTCTCAAATACCGCATCCACAAGATCATGCCTGGCGCCGCTATCTCTAAGTTGAACCTTAAGACGATCCCTAAAGAAGTCAGCCAGTTCAAACGCAGTCAAGATGGGGTCGTGCCCGTGGAAGCGGTCTCCGTGCCGGATCAGCGTATGGATCAAGTCGAGCTGGATTGAGTTTTCCAACACAAGTCTGATCACGCCCAGCGCCGCCCTCCGCAGCGCGAACGGATCCTTCGATCCCGTGGGCTTCTCGTCGATGGCCCAGAAGCCGACCAGCGTGTCGAGCTTGTCGGCCAGCGCGACCGCAATCGACACCGGATCGGTCGGCACCCGGTCGGACGGCCCTTGCGGCTTGTAGTGTTCCTCGATGGCGGCGGCGACGCTGGCTTGCTCGCCCTGCAGCGCGGCATATTTATGCCCCATCGCGCCCTGCAATTCCGGAAACTCGCCGACCACCTCGGTCTGCAGGTCGGCCTTGGCCAGTACAGCGGCGCGTTTGGCGAGCGCGGGATCGGCGCCAACCACGCGCGCCAGTTCTTCCGCCAGCCGCGCGATGCGCTCGACGCGCTGCCCCTGCGTGCCCAGCTTGGCGTGGAAGGTGACGTTCAGGTGATCGAGCCGCGCCATGCGCTGGTCGAGCGGTTTTGCGAGGTCGAGCCCGAACTTCTCGGCGGAGGCTTTCAGTTCGCCAAGGTCGGGCACGACGCCCTGGTCGGTTTTCCAGAAATACAGCGCATCCGAGAGC
Source organism: uncultured Alphaproteobacteria bacterium (assembly GCA_963726065.1). Classification (GTDB taxonomy): domain Bacteria; phylum Pseudomonadota; class Alphaproteobacteria; order Rhizobiales; family Rhizobiaceae; genus Neomesorhizobium. The sequence goes on along the minus strand of CAVSAU010000005.1, from coordinate 206,253 downwards.
CTCGCCCGCACCACCTTGCCGTTGCCGTGGGCGATCTCCCTGCCGCCGTCGCTCGCCTCGATGTTGGACACCAGCACGAAACGGTTGGAAAGCGGTGGTTGGCTGATCTCCCCTCTCGTGGGGGAGATCGCCGGCTTGGTCACAAAACACTTCTGGTTGGCCCGGATCGTCAACCTGATCACCTCGGCGGGGATCTGCAGGAAATCCTGCTCGAACTCGCCCATCAGCACCACAGGCCATTCGACCAGACCGGAAACTTCTTCCAACAGGCCGTCATCCTCGACCAGTTCGAGCCCGCCAGCGAATGCCAGGTTGCGCGCGTCGGCGCGGATGATCTCCTTGCGGCGGTCGGCGTCGACGACGACCTTCGCGGCTTCCAGCTTCGCCGCATAGTCGTCGAAGCGGCGCACGGTGATGGCGCCCGGCGCGTGGAAACGATGGCCGTAGGTGACATTGCCGGAGCGGATGCCGTCGACCTCGAAGTCGACGACAACCGGCTCCTCGGTCTCCGGCCCGAAGCTGCAGACGATGGATTGCAGCGGCCTCACCCAGCGCAGCGAGCCGGGCTTCGCCGAGGCCTTGCCCCAGCGCATCGACTTTGGCCAGGGAAACGTGCGGATCGCCTCGGGCACCAGCGTGGCGATGATCTCCTCGGCCGCCCTGCCCGGCTTCGAAATATGGGCGACGTAGAAGTCGCCCTTCTTCGGGTCCGAATGCACATGAGCCTTAGCGATGTCGGAGAGGCCGGCCTTGCGCAGGAAGCCTTGCACCGCCTGTTCGGGGGCCGATGTCGACGGCCCCTTGATCTCCTCGCGCACATCGCGCGAGCGGGCGGTAACGCCGCGTATGTCGAGCGTCAGCCGGCGCGGCGTCCAGTATTCGCGCGCCGCCTCGTAGCTCAGCCCCGCCTCGACCAGGCCGTCGGTCACCGCCTTCTTCAGGTCGCCCGCCGCCTTGCGCTGCATGCGGGCGGGGATTTCTTCACTGCGAAGTTCGAGCAGAAGATCGGGCATGTCAGGCGGCCTTGTCGCTCAGTTGAAAGCCGCCGGCTTCGGTCTGCAAGAACGCCTCGCCGCAGGCCTTCGCCAGGTTGCGGACCCGCAGGATGTAGCGTGCCCGCTCGGTCGGCGAGATGACGCCGCGCGCGTCGAGCAGGTTGAAGGCGTGGCTTGCCTTGATGCATTGGTCGTAGGCGGGAAATACTATTTTGTGCATCGGCGCGTTGTCGCTGGGCAGCGGTGCGCCGGCCGCCAGCAGGGCCTGGCATTCGGCTTCCGCGTCCTCGAAGTGCCTGAGCAGCGTCGCCGTGTTGGCGTACTCGAAATTGTGCCTGGAATATTCCTGCTCGGCCTGCAGGAAGACGTCCCCATAGGTGACCTTCTCGTCGCCCTCGCGGCCATTGAAATTCAGGTCGTAGACGCTGTCGACGCCCTGCACATACATGGCAAGCCGCTCCAGCCCGTAGGTCAGTTCGCCCGAAACCGGCGCGCATTCGATGCCGCAGACCTGCTGGAAATAGGTGAACTGCGACACTTCCATGCCGTCGCACCAGCACTCCCAGCCGAGCCCCCAGGCGCCCAGCGTCGGACTTTCCCAGTCGTCCTCGACGAAACGGATATCATGCAGCAGCGGATCGACGCCGATCGCCTCGAGGGAACCGAGATAGAGCTCCTGCAGGTTTGGCGGATTCGGCTTCAGGATCACCTGATACTGGTAATAATGCTGCAGCCGGTTGGGGTTCTCGCCGTAGCGACCGTCCTTCGGGCGGCGCGACGGCTGCACATAGGCGGCGTTCCAGCGCTTGGGCCCAAGCGCCCTGAGCGTGGTGGCCGGATGGAACGTGCCGGCGCCGACTTCCATGTCGTAGGGTTGCAGAACCACGCAGCCATAGGCGGCCCAGTAATTGTGGAGCGTCAGGATCAGCCCCTGGAAGGAGCGCTTGGGATCCAGGATGGAAGGGGCATCAGTCACGGGCGGGCCTCTGCGGTCGGAAACCGGGATGGCCCGTCCTAGTGGCAGCGGGAAAAACGGTCAAGCGCGGCGGTTACCCCCGCGCTCAGTTCGCCGGCTCAGGCAGCTTCAGCTCCTGACCGGGCACGATGCGGCCGGGATCGCCCTGCAGTTGCGGATTGAGGTTGAGTATCTCGATATAGCGGTTGCCGTTACCCAGCTTGTCGGCGGCGATCGACCACAAGGACTGCCCGCGCTGTACCTTGTAGGCGGCGGGAATGATCGTCGCCGTCTCCGGTGCGGCGGGCGTTCCGGTCTCGGTCTTCTTGTCCGCGGCCGGCGCCTGCGGCTTCACTTCGGGTGCGGCCGGCGCCGGCGTGCCGAGCGCTGCCTTGGGTTCAAGCGCCGGCAGGCCCTCGGCGAGCTTCTTCTGCACGCTCGCCAGCACGTCCGGCTCGGGCTTCATGTCGCGCGCATGCGCCCACTGGAAGGTCGCCTCCAGCTGGCGCCCGGCCCGCCAGTAGGCGTCGCCCAGGTGGTCGTTGAGCACCGGATCGTCCGGCTTCAGCGAAACCGCGCGCTCCAGCTCGCGCACCGCGTCTTCATACTTGCCCAGGCGGTAATACGCCCAGCCGAGCGAATCGACGATGTAGCCGTCGCTGGGCCGCAGATCGACGGCCTTCTGGATCATCTTCAGGCCTTCGTCGAGGTTGATGTTCATGTCGACCCACGAATAGCCGAGATAGTTCATCACCTGCGGCTGGTCGGGAAACAGTTCCAGCGCCTTGCGGAAGTTCGGTTCCGCCTTCGGCCACTGCTTCAGCCGCTCATTGGCGATGCCGCGCTGGTAGAAGATGTTCCAGTTTTCGGCGGTCGGGTTGGGCAGCCGCGCCACTGCCTTGTCGTAGAGGTCGGCGGCCGAGCGGTAGTCCTCCTTCGAGGCATAGACCCCGCCGAGCGCCAGGTAGCCGCGCATGTCGTCGGGCGCCGCCTCGAGCAGCGCTTTCAGCTGGGTGATCGCCTCGTCATGCCGCTTCAGGTCGGCCAGGTTCAGTCCGCGCTGCAGTTCGGCGACCCGTTTCATCGACGAACCCTTGCTGATCTTGCCGTAGAGCGCGATCGCCTCCTCGGGGCGTTCCTGCTGTTCGGCGACCGAGGCAAGCTGCATCAGCACGATGTCGCTTTTGGGTTCCAGCGCCAGCGCATATTGCAGGTAGAGCCGCACGAACGCCTCGCCGCCGCCGCGGTTCAGCGCGGTGCCGAGGTTGAGGAAGATTTCAGTAGCGCCTTCGGTCGGACCCTGCACCAGCGGGGGGATCGGCATGCCCTTGCCTATCTCGGCGCGCAGTTCGGCAACCGCCGGGCGGCCGACCGAAAACTCGTCGGACTTGTCCAGCACCTTAAGCGCTTCGTCCTTCTTACCCTCGCGGGCCAGGAAGCCGGCATAGGCTTCCGCCGCGCGCAGCCAGGTTTCCGGCGCAGCACTTCCTGCGGTGATGTCGTCGACAGTCGCCTTATAGGCCTTGTCGGCCTCGGCGTTCATGCCAGCGCCCTCGGCGATCAGCGCACGGTGGTAGGCCACGAAGATCTTGTACCATTCCGGGCCGTCGAGCTTGTCGAGATGATCGAGCGCATCCTTGGCGCTGCCGCCGCCAATCTTCGCCCAGGCCGTCATCAGGCCGGTGATCAACCGGTCGAGATCGGATTCCAGCGACAGCTTCAGCCAGTATTCGGCCTTGCTGTAGTCCTTCTTCTTGAAGCTATCGACCGCCAGCGCCAGCCGCGAGAAGCGCTCGACATCCGGCACTTCCTTGAGCTTGTCTGCATAAGGCAGCGCCTCGTCGAAGCGGCCCTGCGAGATCAGGCCGAGCATCAGGCTCTGCTGCAATTGCTGGTTTGTCGGGTCGAAGGACAGCGCGCGCTTGTAATAGGCGATGGCGCCGTTCAGATCGTCGTCGACCTCGGCGATGCGGGCAGCCAGGAACGCGCCGGATAAGGAACCGATTTCCACCGGCTCGGCCGGGCTTTCCTTGGCAAAGGCAGGCTGGTTGGCAAGCGCGAAGCCCGCGACGGCGAGGCCGGCAAGCCAGTTTCTGCTGTTGAGCGGCATTATTTCCCTTCCCGCCGTGAATCTTCGGTCCGCAAAGCGGACTCAGGACGGCCAATGATCAGGCAAAGCATGGCCTTTTTGGGGTCGCCATTCAACCGGACCGTACTCATAATACAGTTACCGGCCATTCGACGCCAACCCGGTTTTTAGACCGAGATAGGCTCAGGCTGTTGAGTTTCAGATCAGGCCGCGCCGAAAATGGCGGATTTCGAGAACCGGAGCGCAGCATGAATTGAGTATGTGAGCACCGGAAGCGCAGAAAGCCGTCATTTGCAGGCCGGCATCGTCTGAAAATCGGCGGCCCTAAGCGACGCGGCTGATGCAGAAATCAATCACCTCGATCAATGCCGCCTTTTGCGGCGTCGCCTTCAGCGGCGCCAGAGCGTCGCGCGCGATCTCGCCGAAATGGCGGGCGCGGCCGATCGTGTCGGCAATCGCCGCATGGCGCTTCAACAGGCCGATAGCCTTCTCCAGCTGCGCATCGTCGCTTTGATTGTCCTCGATCGCCTTCTTCCAGAACTCGCGTTCGGCAGCGGTGCCGCGGCGATACGCCAGGATCACCGGCAGGGTGACCTTGCCTTCGCGGAAGTCGTCGCCGACGTTCTTGCCCAGATCCGCCGAGGAACCGCCATAGTCCAGCGCATCATCGATAAGCTGGAAGGCAAGGCCGAGGTTCATCCCATAGGAGCGAAGCGCGGCACGATCGGTGCGGGTAGCGCCGGCGATCACCGGCCCCACCTCGGCGGCGGCCGAAAAGAGCGCGGCGGTCTTGGCCTTGATCACAGCGAAATGCTCGTCCTCGGTGGTTTCGAGGTTTTTGGCGGCGGCAAGCTGCATCACCTCGCCCTCCGCTATGATCGAGGCGGCGGTGGACAGGATGTCCAGCGCGTCGAGCGAGCCGACATCGACCATCATGCGGAACGCCTGGCCGAGCAGGAAGTCGCCGACCAGCACGCTCGCCTGGTTGCCCCAGATCATGCGCGCCGTCTTCTTGCCACGGCGCATGCCGCTTTCGTCGACCACGTCGTCGTGCAGCAGCGTGGCGGTGTGCATAAACTCGACGGAGGTGGCGAGTTTCACGTGGCCGTCGCCTGAATAGCCGAACATCTGGGCAGCCGCGAGCGTCACCATGGGGCGCAGGCGCTTGCCGCCTGACGAGATCAGGTGGTTGGCGATCTCGGGGATCATCTGGACGTCCGAGCCTGCCTTGGACAGGATCAGCTCGTTGACACGGCTCATGTCGGCAGCCGTCAGATCGACCAGATCCTTGATCGACGCGGCAGGCCGCTTTCCGTCTTCGAGGTTGAGAACGACGCCCACTTGCGAACTCCCGTCTTGAACACGCCTGCGGCGTATTCCTGTCCTATCGGGGATTCTAGCCGTGTGGCAAGGCCGGGCAAGCGGCGAATTGGCGCGGCGCCGACGTGGTGCGGGGCCATGGCTTCCTTCTTTCCGGCGGGCCTGCTAGGGGTTTAGAGCATGATCCCGAAAAGTGGAAAGCGGTTTTCGGATAAGGTCATTCTCCCAGCAAAGTGATAGGGCCCCATTGCGATCCAATCGGAATGGAACAGGCTCTGGCAACAACACAGCATCGGCGCCATGACCAACGACCTCGACAGCCGCCTCGAATTCACCATCGCTCTGGCGCGCCGGGCCGGCGAACTTGGCATGACGTTCTTTCGCGAGATCGAAAAGCTGACGATCGAGAGCAAGGGGCACCAGGACCTGGTGTCCAATGGCGACCGCGAGGTCGAGCTGTTCGTGCGTGCTGCACTCGCCAAGGAATACCCGCACGATGGCATCGTCGGCGAGGAGCATGCGCCGGTCAAAGGAACGTCTGGCTACACCTGGGTGATCGACCCGATCGACGGCACCGCCAATTTCGTGCGCGGCATCCCCGCTTGGGCGGTCGTGATCGCCTGCGTCAAGGACGACGTCACCGTCGTCGGCGTCGTTCACGAGCCATCGTCCGGAGAGACCTTCTATGCCCGCCGCGGTGGCGGAGCCTTCGTCAACGGCCGGCCGCTCAAGGCGTCCAGCGCCGCCAGCATCAGCGAAGGCTCGATCGGCGTCGGCTTCAACAACCGCACCAACGCGCTCAAGATCGTGCCGCTGGTCGCCTCCATCATCGACGATGGCGGCGTTTTCTTCCGCAATGCGTCGGGCGCGCTGATGCTGGCTTATGTCGCAGCCGGCCGGCTGATCGGCTACAGCGAAGAGCACATGAACGCCTGGGATTGCCTCGCCGCCATGCTGATGATCGAGGAGGCCGGCGGCATCGTCGAGCCGTTCAACCGCGGCGACGTCATCGAGAACGGCACCATCGCGATTGCCGGCGGCAAGGCCGTGTTCGGCAAGATCCGCGACATGTCGGCCGCCGCCTTCGACCTCCAAGCTTAGCCGGTAAGCAGCACCGGTCCCCGCTCGGAAAATCCGACGCCGACTTTCTGGCCGGCCTCGAAGGGCGCATCGACATCGCCCGAAACGGCGAACACCAGGCCGAACTCAGTGTCGATCACGAACTCCAGGTGGCTGCCGACATAGGTGACCTTGCGCAGCGTGCCGGGAAGCGTTTTGGGGGCTCCCACCTTGCGGACTTCGATCCTGCCCGGCCGCGCCGCCAGCCTGGCCGGACCGGGCCGCTGGTCGCGCGCCGGCAGTTTCAACGACAGCGGGCCGAGTTGCACCGTTGCGATGGCCTTCTTAACGTCGCTCACCCGGCAGTCGAAAATGTTCGCCTCGCCGATGAAGTCCGCCACGAACGCGTTTGACGGCGCGTCGTAGAGGTCGCGCGGTGTGCCGTCCTGCGCGATCACCGCGTTGTTCATCACGATGATGCGGTCGGAGACCGCGAGCGCCTCTTCCTGGTCGTGGGTGACATAGACCACGGTCAACCCGAGGTTCTGCTGGATTTCCCGGATTTCCTCGCGCACATGCCGTCTGAGCTTGGCGTCGAGATTGGAGAGCGGTTCGTCGAACAGCAGCACCTGCGGCTCCAGCACCAGGGCGCGCGCCACGGCGACGCGCTGCTGCTGGCCGCCGGAAAGCTGGCTCGGCAACCGATCGCCGAAACCGCTGAGGCCGACCAACTCCAGGCCAGCCTTCGCCTTGTCGGCGGTATCCTGTTTGTTGAAGCCCGAGAATTTCAGTCCGTACTCGACATTTTCGCGCACCGTCATGTGCGGAAACAGCGCGTAGGACTGGAACACCATCGACACGTCGCGGTCGGTCGCCGGCAAGCGGGTTACATCAGCGCCGCCGATCAGTATGCGGCCGCTACTGGCGAGTTCCAGACCCGCGATCATGCGCAAGGTGGTGGTCTTGCCACAGCCGGAGGGGCCAAGCAGCGTCACCAGCGTTCCCGCCTCGATGAACAGCGAGATGTCGTTGACCGCCGCCACCTTGCTTGCGCCGTAGAACTTCGTGACGTTCTTGAACTCTACCGAGGCGGCGTTGCTTTTGATCTCAGCCATGTCCGACCGTGTTCTCGTTCATGTTTCTATCCTGCGCCGGCGGCGGCGCTGACATTCGTGCGCGATTGCGACAGGTCGGCCTCGATGTGACGTCTGCCGATATTGCGGCTGCCGACGGCCAGTTGCATCAGCCCGATGACGGCCAGCATGACCGCGATCAGCACCGAAGAATAGGCGATGGCGACGCCGTATTCGTTGTTCTCGACACGGCCGACGATATAGCTGGTCGACATGTCGTACTGGGCGCTGACCAGGAAGATGATGGCGCTGATGGCGGTCATGGCGCGTACGAAGGAGTAGACGAGAGCCGCCAGGATCGCCGGCCGCAGCAGCGGCAGCACCACCTTGCGGAACGTCTGCCAGGAGTTGGCGCCCAGCGTCAGCGACGATTCATCCAGGCTTCGGTCGATCTGCGACATCGATGCGACGCCTGCCCTCACCCCGACCGGCATGTTGCGGAAAATGAACGACAGCACCAGGATGATGCCGGTGCCGGTGAGTTCGATCGGCGGCACGTTGAAGGCGATCACGTAGGAGACGCCGATCACCGTGCCTGGAATGGCGAAGGACAGCATGGTGCCGAACTCGAAGGCATCCTTGCCGCGGAAGTTCTGGCGCACCAGAAGATAGGCGGTGATGAGCCCGATCGCCGCCGTCAGCGGCGCCGAGATCAGCGCGATCTCCATCGTCGTCCAGAACGAACTCCATGCGGCTCCCCGCCAGTGAATGCCGAACTGGTTCCAGCCGACGGCGAAGCTCTTCACGTAGTGATCGAAGGTAAGTGAGAAATCGACGCCCCATTGCCTGACGAAGCTGCCGTAGAAGATCGTCACGTAGATCAGCAGCGTGAACAGGGTCCAGAAACCGGCGATCGCGTAAACGGTATTGCGCAGCGCTGCCGGCAGGTGCGGGTGGACGCCGGAATCGCCCTTGCCGGAGACGGTGGTGTAGGATTTCTTGCCGAGCCAGAAACGCTGCGCGTAAAACGCGCCGAGCGTGAAGAACAGGAGCACGATGGCAAGGATCGCCGCTTGCGCCTGGTCATATTGCGCACCGACGATGGCGAAGAATATCTCCGTCGACAAAACGTCGAAATTGCCGCCCAGCACCAGCGGATTGCCGAAATCGGCCATGCTTTCTATGAAGCCGAGCAGGAACGCGTTGGCCAGGCCCGGTCGCATAAGGGGCAGCGACACTGTGACGAAGGTCTGCCAGCGGCTGGCGCGCAAGGTTTGCGCGGCTTCTTCCATTGACGGGCTGACGCCCTCGACGACGCCGATCATCACCAGGAAGGCGATCGGCGTGAACGCCAGCACCTGGGCGATCAGCAGGCCGGGCAAGCCGTAGACCCAGCGCGTCGGCTGAATGCCGAACAGCTCCGAAAAGCCCTGGGTGATGACCCCGGACAGGCCGAACAGCAGGATAATGGCGAGGCCGATGACAAACGGCGGCGTGATGATCGGCAAAACCGTCAGCGCACGCAAAGCCGCGCCGTAGCGGAAGCCGGTTCGGGTCACGACGAGTGCGAAAACCAGCCCCAGCGCGGTGGTGAGCACCCCGACGAGTATGGCCAGGAACAGCGAATTCCAGGCTACCCCGCAGCGCGGTCCGCCGGAGATGCAGCCAAGGCCCCAGAGCCTGTCGCTGAACAGCTTGGCGAAGAACACCGGCAGCGAATACTCGCCTTCCTGGGTGACCAGCGCGCTGCCCAGCATCTGGACGATCGGCATGAAGATGAAGATGCCGACCACAGCGACGATGAAGCCGATCGAGCCGACGACGAACTCGTCGCCGCCAACGGCGCCGCGCGCCGCGAGCCCCAGCGTGAAGAGAAACAGGAACGCGCCGCCGACAAGCAGCGCGCCCCATCCCATGCCGAATTGGCGGTCGTCGAGTTCGCCGAAAAGTGCGGTGAGCCATTGCCACTGGAAGCCGCGCAACCCGATGCCAAAGCCCTGCAAAAGGAAGTAGGCGAAACCCGCCGCGCCGACTGCGATCAGCAGACTGCCGAAAAACGGATCCGATTTCTTGCGGCCCCATAGCAGGAGCGGCGCCGCGAGAAGGACGCCGAGCGGCGCCAGCCACAGTTTCTGCCCCTGCAGCACCAGGAAAAGCGCCGGCGCCACGCCATCCTCGAGGGGATAGCCGTCGAACAGCCAGCCCAGGGTGAAGAAATTGTCGCGCAGCCCGTACCAAGGCAGCAGGACAAAACCGACCAGCCCCACCGCCATCCACAGGACGAGGGTCGGATGAAGCGGGCCGGCGGGTGCTTTAGCACGCATGGATGCCGCCGGGCCTGCCCCTCCCCTGTGCGGGAGGGCGCGAGACAACGCGAAAGCTACGCAGCGACGTTACCGATGGCATGTTTGACTGCCGTTTTACTGCGGCAGCGTCGACACCTCGGTATCCCATTTCGACAGCAGCCGCTTGCGCTCGTCGCTCGACCCGTACTTCTTGAAGTCGTAGTCGATCAGCTTGATGGTCGACAGGTCCGGCGTCAGCTCCGACACCGCCGCGGCCTTGTTGGACGGCAGCTGGAACGACTTCACGTCCTTGGCCTTGCCCTGCATGTCGGCGGACAGCGCCCAGTCGTAGAACGTCTTTGCAGCTTCCGGATTGCGCGCGCCCTTGATCAGCGACATCGAGCCGATCTCGTAGCCGGTGCCCTCGCATGGAGCGACCGTCACGATCGGGAAGCCGGCTGCGGTCTGCGCCACGGCGTCGTGCATGAAGACGATGCCGACGGTGGTTTCGCCGAGGCCCGCGGCCTTGATCGGCGCCGAGCCCGACTTGGTATACTGGTTGATGTTGGCGTGAAGCGCCTTCAGATAGTCGAAGCCCTTGTCCTCGCCCATCAGCTGAACCATCGTGGCCAGCATCGTGTAGGCGGTGCCGGACGAATTCGGATTGGCCATCTGGATCTGGCCCTTGAATTCGGGCTTGGTCAGGTCGGCCCAGCATTTGGGCTCGGGCAGATTGTTCTTAGCCAGCAAATCTTTGTTGTAGCCGAAGCCGAGCGCGCCGGAATAGACGCCAACGGTCTTGTTGCCGGCGGCCTCCGCCTGTTTGATCGCCCAGTCGTGTAATTCGCCGCGCATCGGCGAGACGTATTCTTCGGTCAGGCCTTCCTCGGCAGCCTGCAGATGCGGATCGCCGGTGCCGCCCCACCACACGTCGCCCTTCGGATTGCCGGCTTCGGCGCGCACCTGCGCATAGGTCTCGCCGGAGCTCTTGCGGGTCATGTCGACGGTGATGCCGGTCTTTTCCTCGAAGCCCGTCTTGATCTGCTGACACCATGCTTCGTCGGCGGCGCAATAGAGCGTCAGGCTTTCAGCGCTGGCGCCGGTGACGCCCGCCATCATCGTCAAAGCCACGGCGGCTCCGCCCAGCTAAAAGGTATCTTGTCATTGAATTCCTCCCGATTCTTTGCCGTCTTATGATGCGGCTTGGCGCAGATTGGGTAATTTCGAACGAAAATGCAAACCCGGAAATGGCCAGCTGCTGTGCCTAACAGCTGTTAATACCTGGGGTTGTTTCGCCGCCATTCTGATGATCGAGGATTGCAGTTGGATGCGCCAGCCGTAATGGCAGCCGCTACTGTTGGCGCACTATTCCACGTCGGCACTGCCGCGCGCCGACGAAGCGTGGGCACCTGTCGCACGCCATTCCGCTTGAACGACGACGGGATCAGGCTGCTTGCTATGCAGCGCGGCCGGCGCGAACAACATCTTTACGAAGCTGCGGAATGCGAGGATCTGGCGCTCGAGGACACGGGGGTCGCCCAGTCCCCGCGCCATGATGATGCCGCCGTCGACCACGCAGGAGAACATGTTGGCCACGTCGTCGATCGCCACGCCTTCGCGTGGGGGATAAACGCGCGCGATCTCATTGAGCGCATTGTAAAACCGCCTGTTCCAGGAGCGCACCGCGCCGCTGGCGATATCGCGAACGTCACGATCAAACAGGCGCTCCTGATATGTGAATGTAGAGATCAGACAGCCCGGGTGGCCGTTGGGCAGGTCAGCCATAAGTTCCGCCAGCAATTTCAGCGTGATCAGGAATGCTTGCAACGGATCATCGGACAATTGCCGACCACGATGAAAAACATCGTCGAAGATGCGGTCGTTTTCCTTGACGTAGCGCAGCATCAAGGCGCGCGCGAGTTCATTCTTGTCCTTGAAGTGGTAGAAGAAACCGCTCTTGGTGATGCCGGCTTCGGCAATCACTTCCTCGATCGAGGTCGCGCCGAATCCCTTTGCGAGCACCGCAGCCTCGGCAATCTCCAGAATACGCTCGCGGGTTTCCGCGCCCTTGCGCATCGACAAATTCTCCGATTTTTACAGTACCCGCGGTACGGTTTTGCCCTCCGGCGGACAATGAGCCAGTCCGGGCTCGACCGCATTCCGCCTGCTATCCGTCTGTAATTTCAACGGTTCCCGCTTCGACCGGACTACCGGACCACAAACTTCCTAGTTCGCGGCCCGCCAGAACGGATAAAACTCACGCATGCCGAACCGAGCGCAGCAAATTGCGCAGAGATTATCCTATCATTGGAGACAGTCATGGCCAAGTACCGCCACAATCTGCCGCAACTTGCCGACAGGACATTCCTGAGCGATGGCGGCATGGAAACGACCCTCATTTTCCACGAAGGTATTGATCTTCCACTTTTTGCTTCGTTCCCTCTGATATCGACCTCGACCGGTCGGCAGCAACTCAAAGAGTATTATGCAAGATACCTCACGATCGCTCGCGAGGGCAGGACAGGCTTCATCCTCGACACGCCGACGTGGCGGGCAAACCCCGACTGGGGAAAATTGCTCGGCTACGGTCCGCAGGCGCTGCGCGCCATCAATGAGCATTCGGTCGCGCTGCTGCTCGAGTTGCGCCGGGAGTTCGAGGCGCCCGAGACGCCATGCGTGATCAGCGGTGCGATCGGGCCGCGCGGCGACGGCTATAAGGCCGGCCAGACGACCGCGGTCGAGGCACAGGCCTATCACGCCGCCCAGATCGAGAGCTTTGCGCGCACCGAGGCCGACATGGTCGCGGCCTACACGATGAACAATGTCGAGGAGGCGATCGGCATCGCGATGGCTTCGAAGCAGGCGCAAATGCCTTGCATGATCTCCTTCACCGTCGAAACCGACGGCAGGCTGGCTACGGGCATGGCCCTCGGCGCAGCGATCGACAGCGTCGACGAAGCGACGGGCGGCTCGCCGGCCTACTACATGATCAATTGCGCGCATCCGACGCATTTCATGCAGGCGCTGGAGAAGGGCGAGCCGTGGCTCGCCCGCGTCTATGGTGTGAAAGCCAACGCCTCGGTCAAGAGCCATGCCGAACTGGATGAGTCCGAGACCCTCGATGCCGGCGATCCCGAAGATCTCGGGCGTCGCTACAGCGAACTGAGATCCTCGTTTCCGACAATGCGCATCCTGGGCGGCTGCTGCGGCACCGACCATCGGCACGTCGCGGCGATCTGCGAGGCGTGCGTGCCGCAAGCGGCCTAGGAGCGTTCTGCAGCCAAATGGAATCATTTGGCGTCCGCATAAGTGCGGCAAAACAGACAGTTAGAGCGAGTTTCTGGTTCTGAAAGAACCGGAAACGCTCTGGGCAATGCCGCGGCGTCCTCGACCTGCCAGCTTCGGTCGGCGTGCGTCGCTACGCCGACCGCTCGATAAAGGCCTGAACCAACGGTTATCGCCATGCTGTCGTGGTCGCGCCGAATGGCTTGCAGGCGGTCTCCTACAGCGGCAGCGGCTTGCCGGCCTGCTCGGCCACCATATAGGCGGCGTACCAGTCGGGCCAGTTCTCATCGCGCTGCCCGCCCATCCGCTTCTCGTGCTCGCCATGAGCATGTTCCGCGCGTCGGAAGGCAGCCGCCAGGTCGGCCGGCGAGGCAAATGTCGTGTTGTCGTCGTCCACGCGTCCCGGCAGTCGCTGGGTCACTTCCTGGAACAGCCAGCCATTCCCGTCGGGGTCGCTGAACGATGCCCAGGAAGCGTAGCTGCGCCGTTCCGGATCCGGGCCGTTGACGCGGCCTTTCTCAGCGTAGTGGTACACTTCACTAACATCGACGCCGAGACCGAAGATCTCCGCGCGGGCCGCCTCTATGTCGGACACGATGAGATAGTTTCCGGGCGTAACTCCACTGCCGAAAATGACCGAGCACGGGGAACCCGGAGGCGTGAACTGGAGGACACGGAAATTGTCGCCGGAGATGTCGGCGTCAAGCCTCCAGCCCAGGCTCCCATAAAAGCCTTTTGCGCGATCGACATCCGAAACTGGAATGACCACTACCTCGAGCTTCATGTCGACCCCCGGTGCTGCGGGCGTGGCGATCGCAGCGTCGCTGCGTGTCTGAACGTCATTCATGTCGATTTCCTCCGATTTCGTGCCTTGTGAATTCACGTGTGACGGATTGAGCCGAGCACGGGCCGCGCCCTGACGGGAGAGCGAGACGGCAGCCGCCTTCGTGTCGATCCGGTTGGATCGAACCGCGTCGACGCGAGTGCCTGGCCCGTAGTGGCTCTTCAAGTAGGCGAGATGTATTTTCCAAGTAAGCGAGAGGGATCATAGGTGCGCGGCAGCAACCAGGCCGCCAAGCCTCCAGGAACTCTTCTGTACGTTGACATTTCTGGTAACGCGAATTCGCGCCCACTTATATGAAATTCACTTCGCGGCGCGCGAAACCACGCGCTTCCATCAGGCAGACTGATCACTAGCAGCGGGTTATATTAGCAATTAATTTACTAGCGTTTTAGTTACATTACAGCAATTCAACTTTTGCCCCGGACCGGCGACAGCTCCAGGAAGTCCTCGCACAACCGTTCCAGGCCCCGCGCCACCACAGGTCTCCCCTTCCCCCTTTACCTCGCCCTCCCAACCTGCCACCCTTCGCCCCATGATTGAACTTGTCCGAACCAACGACGCCGTACTGATCTCCTTCATCGAGGCGCTGATGCGCGACGCCGGCATCGAATTCATGGTCGCCGACCAGAACATGAGCGTGCTCGACGGCTCGATCGGCGTGCTGCCGCGCCGCATCCTGATTGCCGAGGACGATGCAGACGCGGCGCGCAAAATCCTCGTCGATGCAGGCATCGGCAACGAGATCGAAGGCGGCTGACGGCCTTGATGATCGTTTCGTCGTCACAGCCATGAAATCGACCGCGCAGACAATCGACGCCTTCCACCGCGGCAATTTCTGGCTGGTGCAGCCGCAGCGGCAAGGGTCACCGCGCCGGCATGGACGCCATGATGCTCGCCGCCGCCGTGCCCTCCGGCTTTTCCGGCCGGCTCGCCGATTTCGGCGCCGGCGCGGGCGCGGCGGGGCTGGCGGTCGCCTCGCGCTGCCCCAAGGCCGATGTGGTGCTGGTCGAAACGTTCCGCCGAAATGGCCGACTTTGCCGCCCGCACGCCTTGCGCTTCCGACAGAACGCGCATCTCGGCGCCCGCGTCTCGCTGCTCGCCGCCGATGTCGACGCTCGCCGGCAAGGCGCGCGTCAGCGCCGGCCTCGCCGACGCTTCCTTCGACTTCGCCATCATGAACCCGCCCTTCAACGAGGCGAGCGACCGCGCAACGCCGGACGCGCTGAAGCGTCGAGGCGCATGTCATGGAAGACGGCCTGTTCGAGCGCTGGATCCGCACCGCGGCGGCGATCGTGCGGCCGCGCGGCGGCCTGGCGCTGATCGCCCGGCCGCAATCGCTGGCGGCCATCCTGGCGGCGCTTCGGCGGCCGCTTCGGCGGCGCCGAAATCGTGCCGATCCAGCCGCGTGCCGACGCGCCGGCGATCCGCATCGTCGTGCGGGCGGTGCGCGGCTCGCGCGCCGGCCTGTCGCTGATGCCGGCGCTGGTCGCTGCACGATGCTGCCGGCGACTGCTTTTCGCCGCGCGCCGACGCCATCAACAACGGACGCGCCTCGCTGTTCGGCGATTGACCGCGCCGCGCGTCATGATGCGCGGTGCTGTCACACTTCGGAATCGACGCATGGGGCGTCCGAGTTTTCCCAGCCGGCATTGCGCAACGCCGGCGAATGCCTACATGCCACTCGAACCATGTTCCGGAGACCTCCTTGCCTGAGACGCATTTTCCGCCGCCTTCTGCCGAAGTCGATGCGCTCGGACGCGGTCACCATTCCCGGTCATCCGGCTGCACGGCACCATCATGACCGGCGGCGGCCAGTTCCGGCCGACCCTGTCGCTGGCCTCGACCGCCGGCCTGATCGAGAAGGCCTTCGCCTTCCCCGACGCGCCGGCCGTCGCCATCTCCATCAATTCGCCGGGCGGCTCGCCGGTGCAGTCGCGCCTGATCTACAAGCGCATCCGCGACCTCGCCGCCGAGAAGAACAAGAAGGTGCTGGTCTTCGTCGAGGACGTCGCGGCCTCCGGCGGCTACATGATCGCGGTGGCCGGCGACGAGATCATCGCCGACCCCTCCTCGATCGTCGGCTCGATCGGCGTGGTCTCGGCCTCCTTCGGCTTCACCGAGCTGATGAAGAAGATCGGCGTCGAGCGCCGCGTCCACACCGCCGGCCAGAACAAGGCGGTGCTCGACCCGTTCCGGCCGGAGAAGAAGGAAGACGTCGAGCGGCTGAAGGCGCTGCAGCTCGAAGTCCACGAGACCTTCATCGACCTGGTCAAGGAACGCCGCGGCGCCAAGCTCGACGGACGATCCGGACCTGTTCACCGGCCTGTTCTGGACCGGCAAGAGCGGCCTGGACGCTCGGCCTCGTCGACGCGCTCGGCGACATGCGCGCCGTGCTGAAGGACCGCTACGGCGCCAAGACGCAGCTGAAGCTGATCACGCCGCCGCGCGGCCTGTTCGGCCGCAGGCTCGGCTTGTTCGGCTCGAACGCCGGCTTTTCAGCGCCCGACATCGCGCGGCGCTGCGGCCGGCGGGCTGATCGATGCGGCGGAAGAGCGCGCGCTGTGGAGCCGCTTCGGCCTTTGAATGAACGCCGCAAGGCGGCTATCATGCCGGCTTCGGCACCTGCCCGGCGAGGTCGGCCGGCGCTCTGAAGGGAGGAGCAGAGACATGCCACAGCTCATCTTCTTCGCCCTGGTCGGCGCTGGTCGCCTAGTATCGGCTACCGGTCATTCATCAAGGAGGCCGAGCGGGTCACCGCCAAGGTCCGCCGCGAGGAGAAGCAGGCCGCCACCGGCGCGCAGCGGCACGCTGGTCAAGGATCCCGAGACCGGCGAATACCGGCTCGCCAAGGACTGACGCCGCACCGCATGGATTCGCCGCCTGCCCAGACGGTCGCGCGGCTCGCGCCGGCCAAGATCAACCTTGCGCTGCATGTCACCGGCCGCCGCGCCGACGGCTATCACCTGCATCGAAAGCCTGGCCGTCTTCACCCGCTTCGGCGACCGCGTCGACCGTCGCCAGCGTCCGATGAGGACGGTTTCGCGGTCAGCGGGCCGTTCGCCGCCGCATGTGCCGCTCGACGGCGGCAATCTGGTGCTGCGCGCCCGCGACGCGCTGCGCAGCCGCCTTTCCCGACAGCGCCTGCCCGCCGGTCATCGATCGCGCTCGAAAAGAACCTGCCGGTCGCCTCCGGCATCGGCGGCGGATCGAGCGACGCGGCGGCAACGCTGCGCGCGCTGGCGGATCTGTGGGCCATCGATCGACGATGCCGCCCTTGCCCGCATCGGGCTTGCGCTCGGCGCCGACCTGCCGATGTGCCTTGCCGCGCAGCCGCTGATCGCGCGCGGGCATCGGCGAGCGATCGATCCGTACTGCCGAATTTCCCGGCGCTCGCGCCTGGTGCTGGTCAATCCCGGCGTCGCGGTCTCGACGCGCGGCCGTGTTCGCGGCGCTGGCATAACGCGACGACGAATCCAGGCTGCCGCCGCTTGCCGCTGGCAATCGACTTCGCATTCGCTGCGCAACTGGCTGGAGACCGACCCGCAACGACCTCGAGCCGCCGGCATGCGCGATCGAGCCGGCCATCGCTGCGGCGGCTGACGGCGCTCGACCGCGCCGGGTCGCGGCTTCGCCCGCATGTCGGGCTCCGGCGCGACCTGCTTCGGCCTGTTCGAGACCGGCAACGTCGGCCAAGCGCGCCGCCGCCGCCATCCGCGCGCCGCCAGCCCGGCTGGTTCGTCGTCGCGACCCGAAGCATGGCATCGGAGGCCGACGCCGCATGGCGTGACGAAAGCCGCGCCCTTCATCCCGGTCGGCATCGCCGTGCTCACCGTGTCCGACACGCGCACGCTGGCCGACGACAAGTCCGGCCAGACGCTCGCCGACCGCATCGCCGAGGCCGGCCATGTGCTCGCCGCCCGCGCCATCGTCACCGACGACAGGGAAAAGATCCGCGAACAGGTGCTGGCGTGGTCGCAGGACGAAGACGATCGACGTGGTCATCACCACCGGCGGCACCGGCTTCACCGGCCGCGACGTGACGCCGGAAGCGCTGGAGCCGATCTTCGAAAAGCGCATGGACGGCTTTTCCGAAGTCTTCCACCGCATTTCCTACGACAAGATCGGCACCTCGACGATCCAGTCGCGGGCGACCGGCGGCGTCGTCAACGCCACCTTCGTCTTCGTGCTGCCGGGCTCGCCCGGCGCCTGCCGCGACGCCTGGGACGGCATCCTCAAGGCGCAGCTCGACTACCGCCACATGCCCTGCAATTTCGTGGAGATCATGCCGCGGCTGGACGAGCATCTGAAGCGCGGCGCCGGCAAGACGGCTTAACGCGCTCGGCGGCGCGACAGCGATCTCCGCCGCAAGCAGCTTGGTCGCCAGGCCGCGCGCGATTGCCTCGGCGCTGCCTGCGGTTCTGGACAGCGCCGCCGCCTGCCGCTTGGTGATCAGCAGTCCCTCGGCGAGCGCGCCGCCCGCCGAGAACACGCGCGCCAGGAAAGGCGTGCGCTCGCCTGCGCGAACGCGAGAAGCGGGCCGCCATCGTCTGCTTGGCCGCATGCTGCACAACGTCGTCGATCCAGCCCTCGACCAGCCGCGCGCCGGGCTCCAGCATCAGCAGCCAGTCGCCCTTGGCCTGGGCGATGCCGGCGGCGATGCCGCCCTCGGCCAGGAAATGGCAGCCGGCATGTTCGGCGACGTAGTGCGTCTGGTCGGTCGAGCCGCGGTCGCAGACGATCACCTCGCGCACCACGCCCTCGACGGCGCCGCCGATCAGCGAGGCGAGCGTGCGCGCCAGCGCCTCCTCGTCATTCCTGGTTTCGATCAGCACGGAGAGCATGTTTAGCCGATTAGCGGAATGTCCGCGCAATGCCAGTTTCGCACGGCTGCGATCATGCGTCGAGCAGTTCGCCGGACCGGACGCGCTGCCGATCACCGTGCCCGATGGATGGCCACGCAGGCGGCCAGTCACCTGGCTGCGCGCCTGCCGGATCGCGCATTGCAGAAAGTTCTTGCTTTGTTCTCATCGCCGAAATAGGAATAGTTTCATGAACAACAGCGATTCGCCAGACCGCCGACACCCCTTGGGAAAGAGCCAAGATGGAACAGATCGTGCGCGCCGACATTGCTGCTTTTGGACAGGGCAGGGCCGAAATGGCCAATGCGATGATCGAGCAGAGCGGGATCCGGATCGGCCACGACCGCCACCGCGGCCGCGGCGCCGGGCATCAATCCGAGCGGCCGCTTCGAGCCGGTCAGCCGCGCATGTCTTCGACGACGGCTGGAATTCGCTGGAAGAACTGCCGCCCTTCAAGACCGAGGTGCAGGTCGAGAAGCCGCGCACCATCATCACGCGCAACGAGTCGCCCGACATCTCCTTCGACCGCTCGATCAATCCCTATCGCGGCTGCGAGCATGGCTGCGTCTACTGCTTCGCGCGGCCGACCCACGCCTATATGGGCCTGTCGCCGGGGCTCGATTTCGAATCGAAGCTGTTCGCCAAGCCGGACGCGGCGAGGCTGCTCGAAAGGGAACTGTCGAAGGACGGCTACCAGCCGCGCACCATCGCCATCGGCACCAACACCGATCCCTACCAGCCGATCGAGAAGCAGTACCGCATCATGCGCGAAGTCCTCGAAGTGCTGGAGGCGCGCAACCATCCGGTCGGCATCGTCACCAAGTCGGCGCTGGTGATGCGCGACATCGACATCCTGTCGCGCATGGCCGAGCGCGGGCTGGCCAAGGTGGCGCTGTCGGTGACGACGCTCGACCGCATGCTGGCCCGCGACGATGGAGCCGCGCGCCTCGACGCCGACCAAGCGGCTGGAGGCGATCAGGCAGCTTGACCGAAGCCGGCATTCCGACCTCGGTGATGGTGGCGCCGATCATTCCGGGGCTGACCGACCAGGAGATCGAGCGCATCCTCGATTCGGCGCGCGCCGCCGGCGCGCGCGAGGCCGGCTACGTCATCCTGCGGCTGCCGCTCGAAGTCAGCCCGATCTTCAAGGACTGGCTGCTGCGCCACTATCCCGACCGCTACCGGCACGTGATGTCGCTGGTCCGCTCGATGCGCGACGGCAAGGACTACGATTCGGAATGGGGCAAGCGGATGAAGGGCGCCGGTCCCTATGCCTGGCAGATCGGCCGGCGCTTCGAGATCGCGGCCCGCAAGCTTGGCCTCAATTCCGAGAAGCAGCCGCTCCGCAACGACCTGTTCCGTGCGGCCGAAGGCCAGAGCAGCTGATGCTGCTCTGAGCAGACTCAGCCGCGTCTGTCGGCGCGGCAAGCACAATCCCGTCCGGCCACTCCCCTGTCCAGCCTGACGGTGCCTTCCCTGACCGCCGCCCCATTTGGCCGGGAAGGCTTGCGGAGAATCGGAGCCGATGCGAGCATCGCCGCACCATGGCTCGCCCGCGTTCCGATTCTCCGCCCCTCTTCGAGATCATCGAGAAGCCCGACTTCTCCGTCGAAAAGCGGGCGATGGCGCGAGGGCCTGTGGCCGGTCGCCGGCCTCGACGAGGCCGGGCGCGGCCCGCTCGCCGGGCCGGTCGTGGCGGCCGCCGTCATCCTCGATCCCGAAGCGAATCCCGAAGGGCTCGACGATTCGAAGCGGCTTTCCGCCGACGCAGCGCGAAGATCTGTTCGACGATCATTCTGGCAGGCGCTTGGCGTCTCGATCGCCTCGGTCTGCGCCGAAGGCATCGACCGCATCGACATCCGCAAGGCCAGCCTCGAGGCGATGCGCCGCGCGCTGGCCGGCCTGCGCGCTGCAGCCGCAGCTGGCGCTGGCCGACGGCCGCGACGTGCCGCCGGGCCTGCCCTGCGAGGGCCGGGCGCTGGTCAAGGGCGACCAGCGCTCGCAGTCGATCGCCGCCGCCTCGATCGTCGCCAAGGTGATGCGCGACCGCATGATGGCGGGCTGCGGCCAGGTCCACGTCCACTACGGCTTCGAAGTGCATATGGGCTACGCCACCGAGCGCCACCGCGCCGCGATCGAGCGATGCACGGCGCCTCGCGCGGCTGCACCGCCTCTCCTTCTCGCCGTTCCGGCTCGGCGAGACGGAGATGGCCGAAGCCGATTAGCCGCCTCGGCATTGCGCTCGCGACCTTCATGTCAAGGCGTGGCTGCCGGGAAGCCTCGAACAGAGCCCGGTGCGATATACGGCAAATCCTGCACAACAAGAAAGCCGCCTGGTTGCCCAAGCGGCTTTTCAAAGACATCCTGGAGCGCCTGCTCAGTTCAGCTTGGCCTTCACCTCCTGCAGCGAGGTCTTGAACAGATCGGCGCTGGTCTTGGCGTCGACCTTGCCGGCCAAGCAGCTTGCGCGCCGCCTCGACGGCGATGTCGACGGCGCTCGCGCGCACTTCGTTGACCGCGTCGCGCTCGGCCTGGCCGATCTTCTGCTCGGCAAGCGCGGTGCGGCGGGCGACATATTCCTCGGTCTTCTTCTGCGCGTCCTCGACCAGCATGGTCGGCCTCGCGCTTGGCGGCGGCGACGATGTCGGCCGCTTCCTTCTCGGCTTCCTTGCGCTTGCGCTGGTATTCGGCCAGCAGCTGCTGGGCTTCCTCGCGCAGGCGCCGGGCCTCGTCGAGTTCGTTGCGGATCTTGCTCGGCGCGCTCGTCGAGCGACTTCGACGATCATGCCCGGCACCTTCATGTAGACGACGATGCCGAGGAAGATGACGAGGGCGACAATCGCCCAGAATGTTGCGTCCATGGCCGCGCTCCTATTCCTGACGGCCTTGACGGCGGCCGCGACCGTCGCCTTGTCGACCTTGCCGCCGATCAGCTCGCTGCGACGATCGCGCGCGGCGGTGTCCTCGGCGATGGTGCCGACTTCCTTCATGGCCGCGGCCTTGATCGAGG
The DNA here is from genome assembly GCA_963726065.1 of uncultured Alphaproteobacteria bacterium. Taxonomy (GTDB): domain Bacteria; phylum Pseudomonadota; class Alphaproteobacteria; order Rhizobiales; family Rhizobiaceae; genus Neomesorhizobium. The sequence continues at coordinate 184,479 of CAVSAU010000005.1, read as the reverse complement.
CGATGCGCGCTTCGGCCTCGGCGAGCTTCTTGTCGAGCTCGGCCTCGACCTTCTTGCGCTCGGTCTCGGCCTCGGCCTTGGCGGCGTCGCGCGCCTCCTGGCCGATGGCGTTGGCCTTGGCGCGCGGCTCGGCCAGTTCCTGCTCGTAGGCGGCGACCGCGGCGTCGGCTTCCTCCTTCATGCGCGGCGGCCTGGTCGAGATCCTGCGCGATGCGGTCGCGGCGGACTTCGAGGATGCCGCCGACGCGCGGCAGCACCACCCTCTTCAGGAACAGGTAGAACAGGCCGAAGGTGATCGCCAGCCACAGCAGCTGCGAGGGAAATGTCGACGCGATCGAACGGCGGAAACGACCTGCCGCCGCCATGCTCGGCGCCTGCTCGGTAGTGTGCGCTTCGTCCAGGCCGGAGCGGGTGCTTCCTGCGCATATCCCGGTGTCACAAACATCTTGCTTCCCCTGTCCACTCGATCCGGCCGCAACGCTGCGGCCGGACGAATCGCTGCGTGCGTCCGGCTCTTAGGTGAAGAGCAGCAGCAGCGCGACGAGCAGCGAGAAGATGCCCAGAGCTTCGGTCACGGCGAAGCCGAAGATCAGGCGGCCGAACTGGCCGTCGGCGGCCGACGGATTGCGCAGCGCGCCCGCCAGGTAGTTGCCGAAGATCGTGCCGAGGCCGATGCCCGCGCCACCCATGCCGAGGCAGGCGATGCCCGCGCCGATTGCCTTTGCTGCTTCTGCTTCCATTGTCCAACTCCTTGTGGATCTCAGATAATCGTTGCAGTGTTTCGGGTTGGCGGAAACCCGCCGGCGAAATTTTTCTAGTGGCCCGGATGGAGGGCGTCGTTGAGGTACATGCAGGTCAGCACCGCAAAGACATAGGCCTGCAGGAAGGCCACCAGAAATTCGAGAGCGGTGATCGCGACCGTCATGGCGAGCGGCAGGATCGAGCCGGCGATGCCGACGACGCCGAGCGCGCTCAGCGAGGTCACGAAGCCGGCGAACACCTTCAGCGTGATGTGGCCGGCCAGCATGTTGGCGAACAGACGAACCGAAAGGCTGATCGGCCGCGACAGGAACGAGATCACCTCGATCAGCACGACCAGCGGCACCAGAATGCCCGGCACGCCCTGCGGCACGAACAGCTTCAGGAAGCCGAAGCCGTGCTTCATGAAGCCGTAGACGACGACCGTGCCGATCACCAGCAGCGCCAGCGCGAAGGTGACGATGATGTGGCTGGTGACGGTGAAGAAATAGGGGAACAGGCCGAGCAGGTTGGCGACCAGCACGAACATGAACAGCGAGAAGACGAACGGGAAGAACTTCATCCCCTGCGATGCCGGCCGCGTCGCGCAGCATCGAGGCGACGAATTCATAGGACATTTCCGAGATCGACTGCAGGCGCGCTCGGAACCAGGCCGCGGCTCGACGTGGTCAGGAACAGGAACGCGCCGGCGGCGGCGACGGTCGCGACCATGAAGGCCGAGGAATTGGTGAAGGAGAAGTCGAGGCCGCCGATTTCGATCGGAATCCATTTCGAGATCTGGAACTGATGGATCGGATCGTTGGCCACCTCGAACCCCTCGACATACACGCGCCCGCAGGCGCCATTCATTTCTTGTCCGGTCCGCCGCCGCCCTTGTCCGGGCGCTTTCGGACCCGGCGTCGGCAACCATTCCCGCCGAACGCAGGACATTCAGAACCCCGGCGCCGAAGCCGAGCAGCAGAAAGACGATCAGTCCCCAGGGCGACGTTCCCGCCATGCGGTCGATCACCCAGCCAAGGCCCGCACCGACCGCAATTCCGGCGATGAACTCGCTGGAAAGCTTCAATGCCTGCGCCGAATCCGGCGGCGCCGCTCGAATTCGTGCCTTCGCTCCCCGTCGCGTCTTTCCGGCCGTCTCGTCGCAAGTGATGCTTCAAGATCGCGCCGGCGGCGCTCGAGGTCGTCGTCGCGGACGTCAGGTCTTTCCTGGCTTTCCGGGCCCGGTTCTTCCGGTTTCGTCTGGCCGATGGGTGTGGCCATCGCAACCTCCCTGCCCGGCCAGCCGTCAACCGCTGTCCGCTTCAAAGTCGCGCGCAACATAGTTAGCGGCCCTGCCCCGTCAAGCCACGGCAGGGAGACGCTCTGCAGTGCTATTTTATGTAGTAAAATCAACATCTTGGGTAACTGCGACATCCTGCCCGCAGTGGCTGCGGGCGCGCCGCAGGCTGCGAATCCCGGCGAGACTCAGTGCCGGCCCAGGCCAGCGAACGGCTCAGCTCCAGCCGCCGCCATAGGTGCGGTAGAAGATATGCAGACCGATCTTCTTCATCTTCTCCATCGTGCGCGCCCAGCGCGGACTGACATAGGTCGCGTAATAATGGGTCGACGAGCCGACCTCGGGAATGAAGATCTTGCCGGCCGTCACCGCCATCGCGACCTCCTCGGCCATCTCGTAGTGCGAGCGGCTGGCGATCCGGTCCTTGATGCCGTCGCAGGCGAAGGAAAACTGGCAGCGGTTGCGCCAGTTGTCGTTCTGGTAGACGACGCCGCAGATCGTGCTTGGGATAGGCCGGGTTGCGGACGCGGTTGAGAACGACCTGCGCGACCGCTGCCTGGCCCTTCAGGCTTTCGCCGCGCGCCTCGAAATAGATGGCGGTGGCCAGGCATTTCTGCTCCGCCTTGGAAAAGACGCTCGGCGGCAGCGGCTGGCTCATCCAGGCGTGGTCGCCCTTGGCCATCGGCGGGATGAAGCGGCCCTGGTTGGGATCCTCGTTGCGAAGCAGCGTCTCGAAGGGCGAGGCCTTGGCATAGTCCGGTTCGGCGGGCGCATAGGCGGTCGCCAGGATGTCGGCCTGTATCGTTGTTGACCAGCGACGGCGAGCATCGCCGGCACGCCAGGGTCGGGCTTCTTGTCCTGCTTGGCGTGGAAGGCCGCGGCGATCTCGATTTCCTTGCCCTTGATCTCCGGCGTGGCGAAAGCCATCTTCAGTTCGCCGTCGAGCGTCGGCTGCAGCAGCGAGCTGGTGCGCTCGAACACCGAGCCGGCGTTGAAGGCTTTCGGCGGCGCGACCGGCGCGACCTTGACGATGCGGCCCTTCTTGTCGGCGCGGTTGACGCGATCTTCGTCGGGACGTCGTTGGCGGCGAGCCCTTGCCGCGGAACGAGACGGTGCCGATGCCTGGCGCCGAAAACCCGGCGCCGGAGATCGAGCCGGTCGTGATCGGCGTCGGCGAATGGCATTTCGGCGGCGTGCACCGAGCCGGCGACCGCCTTCTCGACAAAGGAATTCCAGCGCCGCGTTGCGACTCTGCGCCCGAAACCAGGCTCGTCATGTCCTGATAGGCGGCGACGGTCGGAAAGCCGATCCAGATGCCAAGCCCGATGACCAGCGATGGAAGAAGCGAAGACCTGTCCTGTCTCGCGGCGGCGGCACGCAGCCGCGTCACAATTCGTCGATGCACGAACACCCTCTCCAGGACGCAACTCACCCACTGGAGATGGATAATGGCGCATTAACCTTGATGCAGCGTTAACGGCCAGTCCTTGGCCGCATTGTGACCACGGCAAAAAAACGGCGCTGTGTGCCGTTTCGCCGCGGAAACCGGAGCGAGATCGAGGGAACGTCAGCGCTTCTTCTTTGCCTTGCCGGCGAACGGATTGTCGGACGCGTGCAACGCCATGCGGATCGGCACGCCGGGCATGTCGAACGCCTCGCGCAGGCTGTTGACGAGATAGCGCACGTAGGATTGCGGCATGGCGTCGGGGCGCGAGCAGGACACTACGAAACCCGGCGGCCGGGTCTTGGCCTGCGTCATGTATTTGACCTTCAGCCGGCGGCCGGCGACGGCCGGCGGCGGATGATGCGCCAGAATGCCTTCCAGCCAGCGATTGAGCTTGCCGGTCGAGACGCGGCGGTTCCAGACCTGATGGGTCTTGATGACCGGCGTCCATCAGCTTGTCGAGGCCGCGGCCGGTTTCGGCCGAAACCGTCACCGCCTGGATGCCGCGCACCTGCGGCAAAAGCCGCTCGGTCTTCTCGCGCAACTCGGCCAGCATCTCCTGCGGGTCGTCGATCAGGTCCCATTTGTTGAAGGCGATGACCAGCGCCCTGCCCTCGCGGACGATCAGGTCGGCGATCTGCAGATCCTGCTTCTCGAAGGGAATCGTCGCATCGAGCACGACGATCACGACTTCGGCAAAGCGGATGGCGCGCAAGCCGTCGGCGACGGACAGCTTTTCGAGCTTTTCCTGGACCCTGCGCCTTGCGGCGCATGCCGGCGGTGTCGAACAGCTTGATCCTGCGGCCGCCCCATTCCCAGTCGACCGAGATGGAATCGCGGGTGATGCCGGCTTCCGGGCCGGTCAGCAGCCGTTCCTCGCCGATCAGCGCATTGATCAGCGTCGACTTGCCGGCGTTCGGGCGGCCGACGACGGCGATGCGCATCGGCTTCGATTTCGTCGTATGCCGGCTCGTCGGCGTCGGGATCGGCGATGTCCTCGCCGATCAGCGACTCGCTTTCGGCGACTGTCTCTTCCTCGGTCTTCATCGCCGAAGGCGCGCTCCTCGCCGAGCGCCGCGATGATGGCATCGCGCAGGTCGGGCAGGCCCTGGCCATGCTCGGCCGAGACGGGCACCGGCTCGCCGAGGCCGAGTTCCCAGCCTTCCAGCATGCCGCTCTGGGCGCCGCGGGCCTCGGCCTTGTTGGCGACCAGCACGACCGGCTTGCCGGAGCGGCGGACGATCTCGGCAAAGGTCCTGTCGTCGGGCAAAAGGCCCGCCTTGGAATCGATCAGGAAGAAGACCAGATCGGCCTCCCCGATGGCGATCTCGGTCTGCGCGCGCATGCGGCCCTGCAAGGTCGCAGCCGCGGCATCCTCGAAGCCGGCAGTGTCGATGACGTCGAAACTGAGATCGTAGAGCCTGGCGGAATGAACGCGGCGGTCGCGCGTGACGCCCGGCGTGTCGTCGACGAGCGCCAGCTTCCTGCCGGCAAGACGGTTGAAAAGCGTCGACTTGCCGACGTTAGGCCGGCCGATGATGGCTACCTTGAAGCTCATCAGCCACGATCACGACGCGTTGCCCGAACCGCGGATCAGTTCGGTGAGAAGATTGGCGCGCTCGCGCACGTTGCGAGGTGCTGCGTCGTCGGCCGAGACCTGCTCGAAGAGCTTCAGCGCATCGGCTGATTTGCCTTCCTTCCAGGCGGACAGGCCGAGCGCTTCGCGGGCCGAGTGACGCAGCGTGTTGGTGTCGGCGGTCAGCGCTTCGACCCGGGTTGCAACATCGGCATAAGTGCCGTTGTCGACCAGCACGAGAGCGGCCCTCAGCCGCGCCATGTCGCGGATTGCGACCGGGATGGATGCGTCGCCGGAAACTTCGTCGAAGCCCGCGACGGCGCCAGAGAAATCGCCCTTGTCGGCAAGCACTGTCGCCGCACGCAGCCGGGCGAGCACCGGATAGGCGCCGTAACCGTCGGTCTCCAGCGCTTCAAGCGCCGTCAGCGCCTCGTCGCTCTTGCCGTCGTTGGCCAAGCGGAGCGCCTGCGAAAAATCGTCGCCCGACCGGTTGGCGCGGGTTTCCACCCAGTAATTGTAGCCGACGAAGGCAGCCGTTCCGAGCACGACGCAGATCGCGATCGCGATGGCGATGGGGCCATAGCGGTCCCACAGCGCCCTCGCCTGATCCTGGCGGATCTCTTCATTTACCTCGCGGATGAAACTGTCGTCCGACATCAAATCTACCGAATTGTTCCTGGCGCCCGTTTATCCGGGCTTGTGTGGGCCTGCGTTTAAGCGGAATTTTGTCCGCATGGAAGGGGCGAGGCAGAAAATCGCTCAGAACGGCGAGACGCCGAATAGCCAGGCGTGCAGTTTCCAGACGAAAAGCATGTAAAGCAGCGTTGCGGCAACGAACGCCGCGATATCCCATTTCACCGGACCGGCGGCGAATGTCGTCTCCCCGCTGCGCTTGACTGCGATGCGGTCCCAAACGGCCCAGGCCAGGAAGCTGCCAAAAAGGATCAGCGAGGCGAGGTCGCCATTGGCCAAAAGATGCGCCAACGCCCAGATCTTTATGGCAAGCAGCATCGGGTGTTTCAGCGCCGGCTTCAGCCGGCCAGCCGGGAAGCGCCAGACCATCAAGCTGACAAAAGCCGCCAGCATCAACGCGGCGGTAACATGTTTCATCCAGACCGGCGGTTCGTAAAGCACGGGAGCAACAGGCCAGGCGCGCGCATAACCCCAGACGAACAGAACGAAACCGACAAAGGAGACAATGGAATAGAGCCCCTTCCAGCCGTTCTCTCCCAAACGCGCGATCTGCGCGTCGCGCCAGGCGGGCGCCACGATACGAACCGAATGGACGCCGAGGAAAACAATGAGACCGACAATCAGCAGAAACATGGCTGGCTCCGCGCTGGCTGGCGCAAGGCTAGCGCAGGCGGCAAGGCGGCGCCATGCCTGCCTTGCAACGCGACGCACCTGCGCCACATTTTGCTCCTAGCTGCGTCATCCCCGCGCATAACATGCTAGCTTGACACCGATGTCTTTATTTCTGCGTCTCTGTGCCGCCTCGTGTGCGCTGCTAGCCAGCGCCTCGCCGCTTCTCGCTGATGTGCGTGAAACGCCCGCAATATGTGATCATCTCTTTCGACGGCGCCCATGACGTGGCGCAATGGAAACGCAGCCGCGATCTTGCCGCCAAGACCGGCGCGAAATTCACCTACTTCCTGTCCTGCGTCTTTCTGCTGTCGCCCGAAACGCGCCGTAGCTACCACGCACCCGGCAGGGGCGCTGGAAAATCCAATGTCGGCTTCGCCCTGTCCAGGAACGAGGTCAGCGCGCGGCTTGCGGAAATCTCGGCGGCGCCGTAGCGAAGGCCACGAAATCGCCAGCCATGGCTGCGGTCATTTCGATGGTGCTGAGTGGAGCAAGGCCGACTGGCTGAACGAATTTTCACAGTTCACGAAAAATTGTCGGCGACGCCTATGCTGTCGAACGGCATTGACGGTGAGCCCAAGAGTTGGCGGCATTTCGCCGAAAAGGAGATTACCGGTTTTCGCGCGCCCTACCTGTCGACCGGCAAGGCTCTTTATGCAGCACTCGCCGAGGACAAATTCTCCTATGACGCCAGCGGCATTTCGCGCGGACCGGCCGAACCGGCGAGCGATGCGGGCCTTACCCATTTCGCGCTGCCGCAGATTGCCGAAGGACCCAAGGCGCGCCGGGTGATCGCGATGGACTACAATCTTTTCGTGCGCCACTCCGGCGGGCTGGAACGGCCGAGCGAAGCGAAGAATTTCGAGGATCGCGCCTATGACGCTTTCCTCGCTTCCTTCAACCAGGAATACCATGGCAAGCGCGTGCCGCTTCCAGGTCGGTTTCCACTTCACGCTGATGAACGGCGGCGCATACTGGCGCGCGTTGGAGCGTTTCGCCAAGGAAGTCTGCGTCAGGCCCGACAGTGGCCTGCGTCAGCTACCTTGACTACCTGAAGCGCACCGCACCGACGCCGGCCAGCCCGGACGACCGGCCGGGCGCATCGGTTGGCGGGTAAGGCCCGATTCAGACAGGCTCTTCCTGGGCTCTTTCAATAAAACGCTGATCGATGTCGGGCAACGGCTCACCATCCAGCGTTGCCTCGAAGGCGCGCAGACGTTTGTAGATCGAGATCAATTCGACGATCGTCGGCCACGCATTCACCAGATACTGGAAGGACGAACTCACCTGGCCGAACGCAGTGAGAATCTGCTGCCAGATGCCCAGGGTGATTTTGCCTGCAGCGATGGTCGGTATCAGAATCACGCTTGAAAAGATCGCATCCGCCTGCCCGAAGCCGGAGCGGAACATGTTGAAGTAGGCGTAATGGAAATAGAGCCGGAAATAGTTGCGACGCACATTTGCGAAAAGCTCGGCGACAGTCGGTGGCTGGGCCCGGCCGGAATCGTCTTCACCGTAAACGAGTTCCTTTCGATATGCCGCTTCGACCCGCTGGTTGCGGAATTCGAGGCCGGGAAGCTTGATCCCCACTAATGCAAGCAGGCTCGTTCCGAAGATCGCCCAGGCGAGCGCCGCAATCACAAGCGAATAAGGCACCGCGCCCACCAGCGGGAGTTCGGTGATGTTGTCCGACAGCATCGCCAGCACGGGCAGGAAGGCGATCAGCGTGAGAATGGCGTCTGCGAAGGCGACGCCAAGGCCTTCCATGGTGGTCGAGAAGCGCATCGTGTCTTCCTGGACACGCTGGGATGCGCCTTCGATGTGGCGCAGCCTCGACCAGTTGGCCATGTAAAAATCGTTCATGGCGGTGCGCCAGCGGAAAATGTAGTGGCTGACATAGAACCTGGTCAACACAAACAGGGTGACGTTCGCCATGGCGATCCAGGCGAATATCCAGAACAGATTGTAGAGTTCACCTTGCGAAACCGACCCGGCGGTAGTCAGGGCTTTCTGGAAGAGGTCGAAGAAAGGGCGCCGCCAATTGTTGAGCGCGACGTAGAGTTCGACGGATATGTAGGTCGAAAAAAGGATCATCGCGGATCCGAGGAGGGACCAGTTTAGCCAGGGGTGCGGGGCGTAGAACCGCCAGAACAGATAAAACGCCGCCAGCATGACGAAGAAATAGATGTAGAACCAGATGAACGGACCCGACCAGAAAATCGGAACGCCCAGGATCGGTGGCGTATCCGCGGGCGCCGGTCCCATGCCAAAGGAGGCGCCCAGTTCCCTCCCGCCGAAAAACCATAACAGGATTCCGAAGAGCGCCCATACCGCGGCGCTGGTGAAAAACAGCTTCGGCTTCGGGAAAAACGATACGAACATTTCGGCTGTTCCTTCGGGGGCAAATCAACGGCAGAGCGTTCAGCGCATGAAGTCACACTTCATGTCCAGATGAAAAGACCCTTCTGGCAAGGCTTTACGGCAAAATCTGGCGGAAAGTTCTTAGGCAAGCGCCTGTTTGCGGCCGGCGTCGTAGCCGATTGCCGCACACAACAACAACACGAGAGCCGCCCCCATCGATGGCACGACGAAGCTGCCGGTCCAGTCGGCAAGGTATCCGGCAGCGATCGGGCCGAGAATCTGGCCAGTGCCGAACGATGCCGTCATCAGGGCGAGCGCGCGACGCGGGGCGGCAGGCGCCAGCAAGCGACCGGCCTGCAGGCCAATTGCCGTGATGGCGATGAATGTGGCGCCGAGCAGGATGCCGCCAACCAGCGGCCCGGCAACTGTGCCGAGGCTGACGCTGGCGATGACGCCTATGGCCTCGACGATGCAGCCGAGTGCGAATGTTGCTGTCAGGCCGAGCCGCGACGCCATCCTTGTCCAGAGATATACGGAGGGAATTCCAGCCAGGCCGGTGACCAGCCAGACGGCGGCTTCGAAAAGTCGGCCGCCGTCGCCCTGGCGGACGATCGCCACGATGAAGGTGGCGGTGACGATGTAGCCGAGACCGAACAGGCCGTAGGCGACGATGATCTTGGCCAGGGCTGCACTTTTCGGCAGTTGCGGCTCGCGTTGCGCAATGCCGCCGACCAGGGGGCCGCGATCAATCATCAGGAGGACAATGACGAAGCCGGCGATCGACAAAGCGCCGGACCACAGCCATCCCGCCGGCCATGCAGAACCTTTAAGCACCAAAGCGCCGGTCATCACCGAAGAAACGGCAATGCCGACGCCGACGCCGCCGAAATGCAGCGCCTGCAGGCTATTGCGGCCGGCTGCCGCCAGGTGGCTGAAAACAATGGTGATGACGAAAACCATGACGAAGGCGCTGGCGACGCCGGCGAAAAACCGGATCGCGAGGAAGACGACGAGGTTTTCGGTGAGCCCCATCGCTCCGGCCAGCAACGGCGCTCGCCGCAAGCGAGACCAGCATGACGGCACGCTCGCGTCCATGCGCCCAGCCGCCGGCGGCGGCGATGGCGCCGAGCAGATAGCCGAGATAGTTGGCCGACGCGATAAGCCCGGCATTCGATGCCGACAGGCCGAGTTCCTCCATCATGCCCGGCAGGATCGGCGTGTAGACGAAGCGGCCGATGCCCATGGCGACGGCCATTGCGGTCATGCCGGCAATCGCATAGCGGAGCGGGTTGGCGGGTGCCTTGTTCATGGCGCGACCATATTGGCCGCGACGCGAGACACAATCCGGTTGCAACGTCTGGCTATTGGGCCAAACCGCGATTGACCGGGGATAGTGCGTCGAACGGCTCCGGGGGGTAGCGCACCGGTAACGATCGCAAAGCGAGACGCTGCTAGGAAGCGGCGAATGCCGCTTCGTAACGCTCCGGCTTGAAGCCGGCCATTAGCTTGCCCTTGTCGTCGAGGACCGGCCGCTTGATCATGGTGGGCTCGGCCAGCATCAGCTTGATCGCTTTTTCGCGGTCGAGATCCTTCCTGTCGGCATCCGGCAAGGCCCGGAAGGTGGTCGACCCCTTGTTCAGCAAGGTTTCCCAGCCGAGTTCGTCGCACCAGCGGGCCAGCACCTCGCGGCTCAGTCCCTCGAGGCGATAGTCGTGGAAATCATAGGCGACGCCGTGCGAATCCAGCCAGGTTCTCGCCTTCTTCATGGTGTCGCAGTTCTTGATGCCATAGATCCTGGTGGTCAATCGGACGCTCCCTGCAACTGTCGCAGCACGCGAAGCCCGCGGCCGGCCGCGGCTCGCTTATGGGATGTCCGTATAGCTACTCGAACGCGTAGGTGAAGCCCTCGGTCGGGCGCCGACGGTGACGCGGGTGAGCTTCTCGCCTTCGAGCGAGCGGTTCAGCACGCCGCGGCTGAGCTCGGGCAGCAGCGTGTTGGTCAGGATCGCGTCGATCATCCGCCCGCCGGATTCGATCTCGGTGCAGCGCGCCCGGATCAGCGTCCATCACGCCGTCGCCGATCACCAGCTCCGCCTCGTGGCCGGCGCGCAGGCGGCGCGGCGATCTTGCCGAACTGGTGCCGCGGTGATCGCCTCGATCATGTCGTCGGAGAGCGGATAGTAGGGGATGGTCACCACCCGGCCGAGGAAGGCCGCCGGGAAGACCTTCGAGCAGCGGCGCGCGCAGCGCCGTGTCGAGGTCGTCGATCGCCTCGCGCTCGCCGGCCGCTGTCGGTCTCGGCCATGATGACCTCGGAGCCGACGTTGGAGGTGAGCAGGATCAGCGTGTTCTTGAAGTCGATCCGCCGGCCCTCGCTGTCGTCCATCATCCCCTTGTCGAAGACCTGGAAGAAGATCTCGTGCACGTCGGGGTGCGCCTTCTCGACCTCGTCGAGCAGGATCACCGAATAGGGCTTGCGCCGCACCGCCTCGGTCAGCACGCCGCCCTTGCCGTAGCCGACGTAGCCGGGCGGCGCGCCCTTCAGCGTGCGAGACGGTGTGCGCCTCCTGGAACTCGGACATGTTGATGGTGATGAGGTTCTGCTCGCCGCCGTAGAGCGTCTCGGCCAGCGCCAGCGCCGTCTCGGTCTTGCCGACGCCGGAGGGGCCGCAGAGCAGGAAGACGCCGACCGGCTTCTCCGGCGCGCCGAGGCCGGCGCGGCTGGTCTGCACGCGCTTGGCGATCATCTCCATCGCGTGGTCCTGGCCGACCACGCGCTCGGACAGGATCGCGGCCAGCGCGCAGCGCCTTCTCGGTCTGGCTGGTCAGCATCCGGCCGGTCGGGATGCCGGTCCAGTCCTGCACCACCGCCGCGACGGCGTTGCGGTCGACCGAGGGCAGGATCAGCGGCGTCTCGCCCTGCGCCGCGGCGAGCTCGGCCATCAGCCCGCGCAGCTCGCGCGAGATCGGCCTCGCGGTCGGGCGCGCGGCGGCGCCGGCTGCGGCTCGGCGCCTCGGCGGCTCGGCTTCGGCTGCCGGCCGCGGTCGCGCCTCGGCAGTCGCCGCGCCCGCGTCGGCGCCTGCGCCGCGTCGAGCGGCACGCCCTCGCCGCGCAGCCGGGCGCGCAGGTCGAGGATCTCGCGCGACCAGCGCCTTCTCGCGCGTCCCAGCGCGCCTCGGCGGCGGCGAGCGCCGCGTCGGTCTCGGCCGAGCGCCGCCTCGACCCGCGCCTGCGCGCTCGGCGACGTCGATGCCGATCGCCGCCTCGCGGTCGATGATGCCCTGCTCGACCTCCAGCGCCTGCCGGCGGCGCCGCAGGTCCTCGACCTCGGCCGGCGTGGCGTGCTGCGAGACCGCGACGCGGGCGCAGGCGGTGTCGAGCAGGCTGACCGCCTTGTCGGGCAGCTGCCGCGCCGGGATGTAGCGGTGCGACAGGCCGACCGCCGCCTCGATCGCCTCGTCGAGGATCTGCACCTGGTGGTGCTTCTCCAGCACGCCGGCGACGCCGCGCAGCATCTGCACCGCCGCCGCCTCGTCCGGCTCCTCGATCTTGACCACCTGGAAGCGGCGGGTCAGCGCCGGGTCCTTCTCGATGTGCTGCTTGTATTCGGACCAGGTGGTCGCCGCGATGGTGCGCAGCTCGCCGCGCGCCAGCGCCGGCTTCAGCAGGTTCGCCGCGTCGCCGGTGCCGGCCGCGCCGCCGGCGCCGATCAGCGTGTGCGCCTCGTCGATGAAGAGGATGACCGGCGTCTCGGAGGCCTGCACCTCGTCGATCACCGCCCTCAGCCGCTTCTCGAACTCGCCCTTGACGCTGGCGCCGGCCTGCATCAGCCCGACGTCGAGCATGCGCAGGCTGACGCCCTGCAGCATCGGCGGCACGTCGCCCTCGGCGATGCGCAGCGCGAAGCCCTCGACCACCGCGGTCTTGCCGACGCCGGCCTCGCCGGTCAGGATCGGGTTGTTCTGCCGGCGCCGCATCAGCACGTCGACGATCTGGCGGATCTCGGGGTCGCGGCCGACCACCGGGTCGATCTTGCCGTCGCGCGCCCGCTGCGGTCAGGTCGGTGGCGTATTTCGCCAGCGCCGAGTCGCCGCCGGGCGGCCGCCGCGGCGGCGCCTCGGCGGCGGCGGGCGCCGGTCGCCGCAGCGCCCTCGAGCGAGCCGGCGAGCACGTCGGCGAGCCGCGCCGATGACGGCGTCGGCGTCGATCTTGTCGAACTCGGCGCTGATCTTGCCGAGCAGGCCGTCGAGCACCGGCACCTTCAGGCAGGCGAGCAGGATGTAGGCCGAGCGCACCGTCTCGTCGCCGAACTCGAGCGCGCCGTAGTTCCAGCCCTCCTGGATGGCGTGGAAGATGTGGTCGGAGAACTCCTCGATCGAGGTCGCGCCGTAGGGCAGCTTGTCGATCGCGCGGGTCATGTCGGCGGCGAGCCGCGCGGCGTCGACGCCGGCCTCGGCCAGGATCAGCTGCACGTCCGAGCGGTCGGAGAGCACCAGCTGCTCGATGAAGTGCGCGAGCTCGACGTAGGGGTTGCCGCGCAGCTTGGCCGCGTCGGCCGCCGCCTTGAAGGCGCGCTGGCAGGTCGGGTTCAGCCTGCCGACCAGCTCCTTGCGCTTGAAGACCTGCGACGACCTGCGCCGCTGCGCACCGCCTGGCTCCATCGGACTTGCTCCTGTGGCCGGACTGTCTGCCAATAACCTGCCACACAAGAAGCGACTTTACAAAGAAGCGCAGTGGAGCAGAGGCTGGCTGGAGCTCGACGCAGTCGAGTTTTTCGCGTCTGACGTACGCATAGCGCTTCTGATCGGCAATTTGCAGCCGAATAACGCTTGTGTGTGCGATGCATTTAGCATACTGGCGTTCGACAATGTAGCGCGAATTTCGAAAGACACTCACGGAATCTGACACGATGCTTGTAAGGTATCCTGCTTGACTTCTGGGCATGATCCAAATTGTGATAAATGAAAGTGGTGTGGTAAATACTAGCGCATTTCGGCCTTGGGCCGTGTCGCTGGGGGTGTGTGTGATCGATCTCGCGCTCTGGCTGAATCCTCTGGACGGTGAAAATCCGTCGGGCGAAGATTTGCGCAACGATCCACGCTTTCACGAGCTGGAACGCCTGACGCGAAGCCGCAGGTCAAGGTCATCCACGACGACCGCAACAAGCCTTCCTCGCAAATCACCGTTCCCGTCGACTGGTCCGCGGTCCTCGACCAAGGCGGAGGAGTTGCGTGCCGCATGGCCGGGACCTGCGCCTGCTGGTCATCGTGACGCGCGCGCTCGCCAACGAAGCAGGGGCTTGGCCGGGCTCGCCCAAGGCCTGACGCTGATCGCGCAGACCTTCGACGCACATTGGGAGACCATGCACCCGGCGCTGCGGCGAACGCGCCGCCGCGCGAGGCGGCGCTTGCGGCGCATCAACGCGCTGCTCGACCTGCAGAACGGCCAGGACGGCCTGCTGGCGAACCTGCGCGCAGATGACGTTCTTTGCCCCGCGCGGCATCGGCCCGATCACCGGCCGCGATCTCGAACAAGGCGCGCTCTGGACGAGCGTACCATGCTCCAGGAAGCCGCTCAGGACTGAACGGAGCCGAGAAAGCAGCGCTGTCCAGCGCGCATGAGCAACTTCTGGGCCGGGTGCGCGCGGATGCGCCGCGCAGGCCGACCAGGCCAATGCGGCGATGATCGCGCTGATCGCCGATGCCCGCGCGGCAATCGCGGCGCTCGATGCGGTCGAGACCGCGCTCAACGCCCGCCTTGAAAGCAGCGGTGCCGGCGGTTCCGGAGCTGAAGCGCTTTCTGGAGCGCATGCTGACCACGCTGGAACGCGGATCGACGGTGCGCACTCGGCGAATGGCGCGGCCAAGCCCGCTGAGACGCCAGCGACACCGGAAGCCCCGGTTCGAAATGGCCGCGACAGCGACCCTGACCCCAACAAGCGAGGCGGGATCTCAGCACATGCTCCCGGACCGCATTTCCTCGCGCGACGATGTCGTCAAATGCCTCGACCTCGTCGTCGCCTTCTATGACCGCACCGAGCCGTCGAGCCCGATCCCGCATCTCGCCCGCCGTGTTCGCCGGATGGTGCACATGGATTTCGTCGAACTGATGGAAGACCTCGCGCCGTCGGGGCTGAAGGAATTCCGGCTTCTGGCCGGCGTTCCAGACAACAAGAAGACGGCCACAGAAGGATGAAAGGTACGAAGCGATGCCGGCCGAAAGCAAAGCAAAGGTCATCGAGCGAAATCGCGCGCCGCGCGTGCAGATCGCCTACGATGTCGAAACCTATGGCAGCCCGACGACGATCGAACTGCCCTTCGTCATGGGCGTGATGGCCGATCTTTCCGGCGCGTCGGAAACCAGGGAAGCGCTGAAATCCGTGCTGGACCGCTCCTTTGTCGAGACCGACGCCAACAGGTTCCCGCGTTTCATGGAAGCGCTCGGGCCCGCGTGTGAAGGCGCGGGTAAAGAACACGCTGCCGCAGGCTGAAGGCGCCGAGCGCGACGAAGAACTGTTCGTTGATCTGACCTTCACCAAGATGGGCGATTTCGCTCCGGACAAGATCGCCGAGCAGGTTCCGCAACTGGCGGAAATTCTCAAGATGCGTCGCCAGCTCGAGGAACTGCTTGGCTTCATGGACGGCCGGGTCGACGCCGAAAAGCGCATCGCGCAACTGCTGAACAACGAGCCGCTTCTCGGGCAGATCGCCAATCAGGCGCTGTCCGACGGCGAGAAGGGCGGGGAGTAAGTCATGGCCGAACAGCAAAAAGTCGCAACCGTCGCCGAAGCAGAGGCCATCGACCTCGGGGAATTCAGCGAACTTCTCGAGAAGGACTTCAAGGTCAAGAAGGACGACAGCGAGAAGCTGCAGCAACTCGTCCGCAACCTCGCCCTGGCGGCGCAGTCCCGCTCCGAAACCACGACGATCTCGTCGAACGCGATCAAGTCGATCAAGTCGCTTGATCGCCGGCATCGACAAGATGCTGACGACCCAGATCAACGAGATCCTGCACGCGCCGGAAGTGCGCGAGATGGAAGGCACCTGGCGCGGCCTCTGGTACCTCATCAACAACACCGAAACGGATCAGAAGCTGAAGATCCGGGTGATGAACATCTCCAAGGAAGCAGCTGGCCGACACGCTTGAAGACTACGAAGGCCAGATGTGGGATCAGAGCCCGATCTTCAAGAAGGTCTACACGGACGAGTATTCGATGCTCGGCGGCGAGCCGATCGGCTGCCTGATCGGCGCCTACGAATTCTCGAACCATCCGCGCGACGTCGGCTTGCTGCGCAACATATCGGGCATCTGCGCCTCCGCGCACACGCCGTTCATCGCTGCAGCCTCGCCGCGCCTCTTCCGCATGGACAGCTGGCAGGAACTGCCCAACCCGCAGGATCTGCAGCAGATCGTCTCCAACCCGGCCTACGCCTCCTGGCAGTCGCTGCGCGAAAGCGAGGATGCGCGCTACATCGGCCTGACCATGCCGCGCGTGCTGGCGCGACTGCCCTATGGCGCCGAAACCGTGCCGGTGAAGGGCTTCGCCTTCGAGGAAGAGGTGCAGGGCGACCACAACAAATATGTCTGGATGAACGCCGCCTTCCCGATGGGCGTCAACATCAACCGCAGTCACAAGCTGTATCGGCTGGGGCACGCAGATCCGCGGCGTCGAGAACGGCGGCACGGTGATCAACCTGCCGGTGCACAGCTTCCCGACCGACGACGGATCGATCGCGATGAAATGCCCGACGGAAGTCGCCATCGACGACCGGCGCGAGGCCGAACTCGCCAAGCTCGGCCTGATGCCGATCCTGCACCGCAAGAACACCGACCTTGCCGCCTTCATCGGCGCGCATTCGCTGCAGGACGACGAGACGCGGGCCGGCCGGCTGGTCGATCCCGACGCCCAGTCGAACGAACGGCTGAGCGCCAACCTGCCCTACCTCTTCCCGGTGTCGCGCTTCGCGCACTACCTCAAGGCGATCGCGCGCGACAAGATCGGCTCGTTCAAGGAACGATCCGACATGCAGATCTGGTTGACCGAATGGATCAACCGCTACGTTCTTGCGAACCCTGCCTTCGCCGACGACAAGGCGCGGGCCAAGCGTCCTCTCGCGGCGGCCGAAGTGCAGGTCGACAGCGTCGAGGGGCGGCCGGGCTACTACAACGCCCGCTTCTATCTGCGTCCGCATTACCAGCTGGAAGGAATAAACGCATCGCTACGGCTCGTATCGGAGTTGCCGTCCGTCAAGACCTGAAATTTCTGAAACAATTGGAGAACGACAATGGCATTGATAGATGACCTTAGAAGTCTCAACATGATGAAGATCGATGGTTTTCTGGAGGTTCCAGACATTGCCGGACCCAGCGAACGCGACGGCCATGAGGACCAGATCGAGATTTACGACGTCAACTTCTCCATGGTCGCTCCGTTCGATCCCAACTCACTGTCGCGCAAGGGCCGCGTTTCGCTGGGGACAGTGACCTGCACGAAGGACGTCGACATGTCGTCGCCCTACCTGGCGAAGGCCTGTCATGAAAACAAGCCGCTCGACGAAGTCGTCATCTACTGCCGCCGGACCATCGATGGCGCAACCAGCGACTATTTCGTCATCACGCTGAAGGAAGCGTCGGTGGTCGGCTACTCATTCGGCGCGAGCAAGACCAATCCCGATACGATCGGCGACGTCGTGCAATTCGCCTACAAGAACATCGAGCTCAAGTATGACGACGATCATACCACCGACATGGATGTCGCCACCGGCATGTGAGGCCCGACAATCGCAGTGAGCCATGAAACCAAGTGGGACCAAGCGCGCCAAACGCGAGGCGGTCCAGCCTTCTCTTTGGGATCGCCTCGTCAACGATCTGCCGGGCCTGAGCTCGGAGATCGACGGACTGCGTCAGTCGTTGCGTGACGAACTGGGCGCCGAGCGTCTCGATACGCTGCTCGGCGGCAGTTCGCGGCTCATCGACTCCGACGCCGACCTGACGGCCGAGCAGAAGCGGCGCCTGCAGCGGCTGGCCTTGCAGAGCGCGCCAGCGCGCCGAACTGGAAAGCCGCGGCATCGTGGTCTCGCCGGACGTCCTTCGCGAAGCCGTGCGGCGCGACATCGAGGCGCTGTTCAATACGGAGCGCTTCGAAGTCGACGCCGCTTGCTTTCCGATCACGAAAGCGAGCAGATGGCAACGACAGTCCGCTCGATCTTGAGCGATTTCCCGGAAGTGCGGCGCAGCGTCGTCAACTACGGCGTACCGTCCTTCTCCGGGCGCTCGTCGCGCGACTTCGATCGCGAGGCGCTGGCGCGCGAAATCAAGATGGTGTTGGCCACTTTCGAGCCCCGTCTGAAGGAAAGCGCGACCAAGGTGCACGGTCACCCTCGGCGACAAGAACGGCGGGCTGAAGATCGAGATCGACGCCGTCCTGATCATGACGCCGACGCCGGAACGGCTGCAACTGCGCACCACGATCAACCTCGACAACGGTCTGGCGCGGACCGACATCGGGGACGCCTGAAATGGATCGGGTCTTCCTGGAGTATTACGAGGAGGAACTGACCCATATCCGCGCGCTGGCGGCCGAGTTCGCCGACATGCATCCGGCGGTCGCGCGCAACCTGTCGCTCGATACGGTGCCGTGCCCGGACCCCTACGTCGAGCGGCTGCTCGACGGCGTCGCCTTCCTTGCCGCGCGCACCCGGCTGAAGGTGGACGCCGAGCGTTCGCGTTTTTCACGCAGCGTTCTCGAAGTTCTTTATCCCGACCTCGTCACGCCGGCGCCGGCGACCGCGATGGCGGTGCTGAAGCCCGGCCAACAGGTGCAGACGATGCTTGCCGGCCATGTCGTCAAGCGCGGCACGCGGCTGGTGTCCAGCCTGCAGCCCGGACTGTCGACGCGCTGCACCTTCACCACCGGCCAGGATGTCACGCTCTGGCCGATAGCGATCGCTTCAGTCGGCTATTTTCAGGACCGCAGCGCGCTGGCGGCCGCCGGCATAACGCCGATCGGAGGCGTCGCGCGGCGAGGCGGCGCTGCGCCTCACCATTACGCACGAGCGGCAAGGGCAAGCTCAGCGAACTGGCGCTCGATCGACTCGACCTCTATTTTGCGGGGCGCACGAAGGCGGCACTCCTGTTCGACGCGATTTTCGGCGTCTGCACGGCGCTCGGTGCACGCGCCGGAGGGAAAGACCAATCCGCTGACGGCCTTGCCCGATCCCGAAATGGTCGGCATCAGCGATGCCGAGGCGTTGATGCCGCGCACGCGTCCGACATTCGAAGGCTACCGCCTGCTGCGCGAATATTTCATGATGCCCGAGCGCTTCCACTACGCGCGCGTTCGCGGGCTGCGGCCGGTCGTGCGCAGATGCGAGGCCGGGCTCGAGATCATCTTCCTGTTCCGGCGTGCCGTGCCTGAACTCGCCGATGTGACGCCCGGCGGATTTCGAGCTGTTTGCGACGCCGATCATCAATCTGTTCGAGCGCGAGTGCAACGTCATCGAGATCGATCCGCGCAAGACGCGCCAGGTGCTGCTATGCCGACCGCACGCGGCCGCGGGATTTCGAAATCTACCGGGTAACCCATGTCGAGGACGCCGATGCCGAAGGGCCGGACGCCGAAATTCCGGCACTCTTCAGCCTTGGGCAGAACCGTGGCAACGGCTGGGTCTATTCGACCGAACGCCGGCCGCGCCGGCGCGACCGAAGACGAGCGGCGCGAAGGCATGACCCGCACCTCCTACACCGGCGACGACGTCTTTCTGGCGATTTCGCGTCCAGCCGGGCAGCGCTGCGAACCGCCCGCTCAAGCGCATCGACATCATCGCGCTGTGCACCAACCGCGATCTACCGATCCTCGACGACACGCCCACGCTGACGCTGGAGAGCGGCGATCCGGTCGAGGCGGTCAAGCTGCTTGGCGCCGTGCGCCCGCCGCAGCCGGCGATCGCGGCCGCATTGCCGGCAGGCGCGGAAGGCGAGTCGCGGGCCGACGAACTGGCCTGGCGGCTGGTCGCGCAGCTTTCGCTGAATTTCCTCAGCCTTGCCCAAGACGGACGCGGGGTCGACTCCGCTTGCATGCGCTTCTCGATCTCTATGCCGATCGCGGCGATCCCGGGCTTGCCCGCCATGTCGCGCTCGATTGCCCGGGTCGAGTCGCGGCCGGTCGTCGAAAGGCTGGCGATCGAAGGACCGATGTGCTTCGGCCGCGGCACCGAAGTTACGCTGCATGTCGACCAGTCGGTGCTGGCCGGACAAAGCACGTTGCTTTTGTCGGCCCTGCTCGCCCGCCTGTTTGCCCGCCACGCCGGAATAAACGGTTTCGTGCGCACCCGCACGCGGCTGCTCCAGAAACAGGAGGATGTGCCATGGCCGATGACGCCCGGCAATCGCTACCTGATCTAGAGTCGAATACGTCGCGGGTGACGCTGTCCGAGGCATTCGATTTCTTCGAGCTGCTGCGCCGGCTCGAACAGACGTGGCGGCATGTTCGGTCATTCCGGTCGGCCGGATCGCGAGCCGGCGCGGCTCGGGCAGCATGTGCGTCTCGGCTTTGCCACCCAGGACGTGGTCGAGTTTCGCGAAGCGACCGACGGAAAGCCCGGCCCGGGTCACTGTCGCCAATCTCGGCCTGTATGGGTCCGGAGGGACCGATGCCCCTGCATATGACCCGCTGGGTGCTCGATCGCCTGTCGCAGCGCTGGTTCGCCGGCGTGGACGCGCATCAGACGAGCGACACGACCTTCGTCGACTTCGTCAATATTCTCCAGCACCGCATGATCGCGCTGTTCTACCGCGCCTGGGCCGATGCGCATCCAGGCGTGCAGGTCGAGCGAGCGGTCGGCGGACGCATCCGCTCAATGCTGGAAGCGATGGCGGGGATCGGTCTCCCGGGCACGCACAATTCGGAGAACCCTGATCTCGATGCGGTCAAGCTTCGCCAGGCCGCAGCCCTCGCCAGCCAGGTCGACGGACCTGAGCGGCTGACCTTGTTCGTCGCGGAAGCTTTCAAGGTGCCGGTGCAACTGAAGGAGTTCGTCGCCACCTGGATGACGATGCCCAAAGCCCTGCAAAGCCAACTCGGCAAAGAACACGCCACACTTGGCCGCAGCGCCACGATCGGGCCGCGAACGTTCAGCCGGCAAAGCCGTGTCGAACTTCGCATCGGGCCGCTCGGCTTTGAGGATTTCACGACATTTCCTCCCCGGCGGCAAACAGCTGGACATGATGAAACGGGCTGTGCGCGACCTTGTCGGCGATTTGCTCGATGTCGATCTGAGGATCGTGCTGACAGCGAGACGCCGTGCCGCGGGCCCAGATCGGACAAGCACAGACTCGGCCGAACGGCGTGGCTTGCACGCCCCCCGGAAAGGGGCGATGCTGAAGACATGCGTCTGCAGGACCATCGTTGGATGGCGACCGGAGATGGCGGGAGTGGCGGCATGAGCCTGCTTCTTACGCTCGAGCAAGGACCGCGCGCCCAGGCAGTGCGCCAGGCGCGGCTCGACAAGGGCGAACTGGTGATCGGCCGCAGTCCCGAAGCGGACTGGCAGATCGACGATCCCGACATGTTCGTTTCGCGTGCCCACTGCAAAGTCGTCGGCGGAGAGGACGGATATTTCGTCACCGACATGTCGAGCAGCGGGCTGTTCATCGATGATTCCGGAAGCCCGCTGGGATCGGGAAATTCGGCGCGACTGCAAAACGGCATGCGCCTCAGGATGGGTGACTATGTGCTGTGGGTCGACCTGCAGATGGCGGACGCCCAGCCGGCCGCGCCAGAACCGGCATACCAAGCGGCGCAACCCGCTTCACGCACGCCGGTAAACTTCGGACATGACGACTTCTTCTCCGTAAAGACCGAGGAAGAGCCGGCGCGTCCGCGTCCGGCCAACCTTCCGGATCCCTTCGAGCAGCCGGAAGCCGGCGCGTTCGAGCCGCGCCGACGCCCAGCGGAGCTCTCCCGCATTCGACGATC
Source organism: uncultured Alphaproteobacteria bacterium (assembly GCA_963726065.1). Lineage (GTDB taxonomy): Bacteria > Pseudomonadota > Alphaproteobacteria > Rhizobiales > Rhizobiaceae > Neomesorhizobium. The sequence continues at coordinate 162,724 of CAVSAU010000005.1, read as the reverse complement.
CGTTCAGCCTCGACCCGGTGGCGACACCTTCATCAGGAGCGAGTGCCGACCGGGATCAACGCGGCGCCCCGATTTTCGACGATCCATTTGGCTTTGACACACCAGCTGCCGCGCCGAACGCGGCGGCGCAGGCGCTGTTCAGCGAGAGCCGGAGGACGACGGGTTCAGCCTGCCTCCGCCGATCGCGCCCATTCCGGAAAAGCGCGCCCGCGCTCCCGTCCCGCGCGAAAGCGTGACGGATGACTCGTCCTCGCCCGATCCGTGGGATATGCCCTCGCCGGCCGAGGAAGAACCGCCGCTGGCCCGGCCGACGCCGATACCCAATCGGCGCAAATCACCGCCCGCCCCCGCGAACGATGCGCTGCGCGCTGCGTTCCTGCGCGGACTGGGACTGGAAGAGGATGAGCTCTCCGGCCGCGATTCCGTCGCCGATATGGAAAAATTCGGCCGCGAATACCGGCTGATGATGGACGGCCTGATGCAGCTCCTGCGCAAGCGCGCCGAGGAGAAGGGCAACGCGCGGGTCGCGCAGACGGTGGTCGGAGCGTCCGAGGTCAATCCGCTCAAATTCCTGCCGACCGTGGACGACGCGCTGGCGACGATCCTTGCCGAGCGCAGCCCGGGCTTTCTCGCCGGCGAGCCGGCGATCGCCGACGCCGTGCGCGATCTCGCGCATCATCACGTTCGCGCCTGGCGCGGCGTGCAGGCGGCATTGCGGCGCATGATCGACCGCTTCGATCCGGCGGCACTCGAAGAAGAATTGAAGTCGAGTTCAACGCATCGAGACGCTGCTGGCGGGCGGCCGTGGCGCCAAGCTGTGGGAACTCTACCAGAAGCGCCATCGCGAAATCGCCGCAGAGCGCGGAATCCCGTTTCCTCGGCGATATCGGCGCCGATTTCCGAAATGCATATGAAGAGGAGTGACGCATGATCACACCGGCGCGACTTCATTATTGCCCTTGGCGCGACAGGGTTCGTTTCAGCCTGCCAGAGCGGACCGCCGAAACCGTCGACGGTCACTGTCAACGTCGCCGGCCAGCCCGGGATGAACCCCGGGCCCGGATGGCGGCGACAGACCGGTAACGGTTCTGATCATGCGGCTGAAAAGCACCGGAAAGTTCAACTCGGCCGACTATTTCGCGCTGCAGGGGGATGCCGGCACGGCACTCGGCGCGGATCTCATCGGATCGGACTCGGTCGCCGTCGCGCCCGGCGCAGACCGCGTCGAAGACCATCACGGTCGAACCCGAAGCGACCACGCTGGGCCTTGTCGCGCTTGTTCGCGAACCTGGCGGGCGAACCTGGCGAACCACCAAGTCGGTGTCGCCGGGATCGACAGTTACCATCAACGTGAGGATCGGCAAGGGCGGCATTTCCGCTTGAGTGCCGGAAACGGAGACGCCATGCAGAGAGTGGCGGCATGAGCGACGCAAACAGGGTGCTATGGTCTGAAGGGTTGTTCCTTCGGACACAGCATTTCCAGCAACAGGATCGCTTCTTCGAGGCGACGGTGCGCGGCACGCTGCAGGCCGGGCAGCTCCATACATTCGGCTTTCGTCGCTGACGCTCGATCCGTCACTGCTGGAGGCCGGACAGGTCTCGGTTCTTTCGGCGCGCGGCATCTTTCCCGATGGCACGCCGTTCGCCATTCCCAGATACGATGGACTGCACCACCGCCGCTCGCCGATCACGCCGGACATGAGCGGCGGGCCGGTGCTGATCGCCCTGCCGCTGGAGCCGCCCGGCGGCGTCGGCTTCGACCCGGCGCACGTCGAGCCTCGACCGGTGCGCGCTATCGCGGCAGGATCGTTTCCGTCCGCGACGCCGTGCAAGGCGGCTCCGACCCCGAAGAGATCGAGATCGCCCGGCCGCAGGCGCTGCTGCTCGCGCCGGGCAAATCGGTCGGCGGCTACACCGCGCTGCCGATCGCCGAGATCAACGGGCTGCGCGCCGACGGCAGCGTTGCGCTCGACGAAACGTTCCTGCCGCCGACGCTTGGCGACCGGCGCGGTGGCCTGGTACGCGCAACTCCTGCAGGAAGTCATCACCGGCCTCGACCAGATTGCCGAAGCGCATGGCAAGATGGTGCTGGGCGGCCCCGGACGCAGCGTCGAGGACCTGCTGATGCTCAACCTTGCCAATGCGGCGCGGCCGCGGCTGGCGCACATGCTGGCGCAGGAAGTTTTCCATCCGGCCGAACTGTTCCTCGAACTTGCCGGCCTTGCCGGCTCGATGGCGACCTATGGCTCGAGCTCGCGACGGCTTGGCGAACTGCCGGCCTACGACCACATGGCGCCCGGCCCCGCCTATTCGGCGCTGGCCGACACGTTGCGCTCGCTGATCCTCAGCCTGCGCTATATCGAACCAAAGTCGCGCGCCCTGCCCGTGATGCGCCACTCCACCAATGTGTGGAAGGTGCGCATCGACAATCCGAAGCTCCTGGTGGCCAGCCGCATCGTCGTGCGCGTCGGGTCGGAACTGTCGGAAGACGCTTTGCGCAAGATCTTCGTCAACCAGGCGACGGTCGGCGCGGCCGAGCGAATTCGAAGGGCTGTGGAAATCGCGCCTGCCCGGCATTCCGCTGAAGCCGCTGCATTCGCAGCCGCGCGAAATCCCCTACGATGGCGACCGGCTTGTGTCTGGAGCTCGACCAGCGAAGCGAGCATTGGGCGTCACTGCTCGATGCGCCCGGCTTCGTGATCGGCGTGTCCGGTGTGCTGCCGAGCGAACCGCAGGTCGACTGCTATTCGGTGAACAGGTGAGACGATGAGCAGGGACGATCCTTTCGGCCTGTCGGAGGATCGCGAGCGAACCCGCATTCGCCTGGTCGGCTCGCCGATGCCGCGTGCGCCGCATGCCATCGGTCCCCGGCGCTCCGCTGAAACGTTCGCGCGCGCATCCCAATGCGCTCGTCAACGCCTTCTCGCCGCTGCTCGAGTTCGCACCCGAAATGGAAAGTGCGCTGCCGCCGGAAAACCCGGAGAGCGTTGCGCACCCGCCTGCTCGACGAACTCGTCCGCGCCCGCGATGCGGTCGTGGCGGCGGGGTCGTCGCTGGAACGCGCCGACCAGGCGGCATGGGTGGTGGCGGCACTGCTCGACGACCTCGCGCTGAACACCCCATGGGGTGGCGCCAGTGCCTGGCCGCGCCAGCCGCTCGTCGTCATGCTGCGCGGCGATGTCGACGCCGGCACGCAGTTCTTCGCACGGCTCGAAGAACTCGAGCGCCATCCCGAACCGCGACCGTGAACTGCTGGAGCTGCAGTATCTACTGCATGGCGCTGGGATTTCGCGGCAAATATCGGGTTCCGGCCGCGCCGGCGACCGCTCGCTCAATGCCGTGCGCGTCGCCGCGGCGCGTTTCCTGCGCGATGTCGACGCCGAGGACGCGCCGCTCTCGCCGAACTGGAAGGGCGTGATCGCTTCGGACGAGCCGCGCGCTTCATCGTGCCGATCTGGGTGATGGCGCTCGCGCGCGCAGTGCTTGCCGACCGCCATCCATGTCGGACTGTCGATGGGCCTGAGCAGCCAGGCCGCCGAACTTGTCGACGCTGGTTCGCGCACTGCCGCCGCCGGATCGCGTCGCAGATCGCACGTGCTTCGCCGACAAGTCGACGCGCCGCGAGCTTGAGACGGTCGATTTTGCCCTGGTGCCCGAATTCGAGGCGGCAGCGCCGGACGAATCTGCGCACGCACCGCTCAAGGGCACCGAAAGCGTCTCGCTTGCCAGGCTGATCATCCAGGGTTCCAACCCGGAACTGTTCCAGTCCTCGCGGGCCGCAACTGACCGACGGCTTCGAGCCGCTCATCGGCTCGATCGCCAAGGTGATCCTCGACAATCAGGAACTGATCGGCAACATCACCGTCGTCGGCCACACCGACAGCATCCCGTTGCAGCGCAGCAACCCGCTGTCGACCAACCAGCGCCTATCGGAGGCGCGCGCTGCGACGATCGCGCAAGATTGCTGATCCAGAACGGCGTGCCGCGAGGACCGCGTCCGTTCGGAAGGCCGCGCCGCCACCGACCCGGTGGCCGACGACAGCACGCGCGAGGGCCGGGCGCTTGAACCGGCGCGTCGAAGTGCTGGTCGAAAAGAGGCTGTGACATGTTCATCCTGCGCTTCCTCTGGTCGGTTCTGACATCGCGCTGGCTCTGGACGCTGATCGGCCTTGCGCTGCTTGCGGCGATCATCTGGATTTTCGGTCCGATCGTCAGGATCGGAGCATCCGAACCCTTCGCGTCGGAAACGGTGCGCATCGCCATGATCGCTGGGCTGGTCATCCTGTGGCTGATCTGGCTGATCGTCGCGCAACGCCGCGCCATCCGCGCCAACCGCATGTTCGTCGCCGAAATCGCCGCGCCGCCGGCGGAGAAACCGCTCACGCCGGGTGAGGAAAGCGTGGCCGCCGTCGGCGCCAAGTTCCAGGACGTGATGAGCGAGCTGCAGTCGGCGCAAGCTCGGCGGCCGCAAATTCCTGCGCGAAATGCCCTGGTATGTCATCGTCGGGCCGCCGGCCACCGGCAAGACCACGGCGCTGCGTCAGTCCGGGCTCAATTTCCCGATCGACCTGACCGACGATCTCCAGGGCGTCGGCGGTACCCGCAACTGCGACTGGTTCTTCTCCGAAACACGCCGTTCTGATCGACACGGCCGGCCGTTACGTTCAGCAGGAAAGCCAGCCCGACGTCGACGCCACCGAATGGCTGGGTTTCCTCGATCTGCTGAAGAAGCATCGCGGCCGCCGCGCGCTGAACGGCGTCATCGTCGCGCTGTCGATCGACGCGCTGTCGGAGGGCGACGAGGCCATCAAGGCGCATGGCCGCAAGATCCGCCGACGCCTGGCCGAGCTCAACGAGCGGCTGGAAATTCGCCTGCCGGTCTATCTGATGCTGACCAAGGCGGACCTGATCAAGGGTTTCGAGGCATTCTTCGGCGGTCTGTCGACCACCGCGCGCGAGCAGGTGTGGGGCACGACCTTTGCGCTCGGACGCGCGGGTCGACGCGAAACATCGTCGCCGGGAAATCTCGACGCTGGCGACGGAACTCGAACGGCGGCTCGTGCCCAAGCTGGAGGACGAGGACAAGCTCGCCGCGCGCGCCGAAATCTTCCGGTTCCCGGCACAGCTCGAAAGCCTGTCCGAGCCGATCCAGGTGCTGGTCGATTCGATGTTCGGCGAAAGCCGCTACGAGGAAAGCGCCTGGCTGCGCGGCATCTACCTGACGTCGGCGACCCAGGAAGGCGCGCCCATCGACCGGCTGACGGCGGCGCTGTCCTCCTCCTTCGGCCTGCCGGCGCGGCGCGCCGATGCCTGCCGCTCCGCGTCGAAAAACGCAGCTTCTTCCTGCAAGAACCTGCTTGACCGAAGTGATCTTCAAGGAAGCCGGCCTCGGCACGTTCGACCCGCTCGCGCAAGCGACGCCGCGCCTGGATCTGGCGGGGCAGCGGCAGCGGCTTCAGCGGCGGCGGCGCTGCTGGCCGGAGGCGATGTTCACCTACTCCTACTATGACAACCGCAATGCGATAGCTGCCCAGGCGGCCAGTTCGAAGCGCTGCAGACGACCGCTGACGCCGTTCGCCGCCAGCCAGGCGCCGGTCGAAACAGCTCGACCTCGACATTGCGCTCGCCGCGATGGACGACGTGGCCAATGCCCGCACGCAGTCCGCCGGACAGCTTGCGCGACCTGATCGGGCCGTCCGCCTCGTCCGAAACTCAACCGGGCGCAGACCGACGCCTACAATCATGCCCTGCGCAACGTTCTGGAGCCGCGCATGGTGGCCCTGCTCGAAGCGACGATGTGGCGGCAGATCCGCGATCCGGAATTCATGCTTGGCGCGCTGAAGACCTATCGCATGATGACAGGGCCTGTCGCAGATGGATCCTGACTTCGTTCAGGACTGGTGGGTGAACGACCTGCCGCGAATTCGCGCCCGACGGCGCCGTTCCCGACGCCGGACGCAGAGGAACATCAGCTCGCCGCCATCCGCCGCATGGCGGTCGACGACAGCTACATTGCGCCCGACCAGGCGCTGGTTGCCGAGGCGCTGAAGAGCGTCTGCACCATCTCGCTGCCGCGCGCGCCTACAAGCAGCTGCTTGCCGACCCTGCCGTTGCCGAGCTCAAGGAATGGATACCGGCCAATTTCGCCGGTCCGAACGGCGCCAAGGTTTTTGCACGGCGATCCGACAAGACGCTGCGGGTCGGCATATCCGGCGCCTTCACCTATGACGGGTTTCCAGAACGCCATCCTGGACCGGGTCGAGGATGTCGCCGCGCAGGCAGCACTCGACCGCGCGGTGTTTGCCGGCGGCTGCTCGGAAAACGCCGAGACCTCGGTCTCCGCGCTGTCGCAGGATATCCTCAAGCTCTACTACGAGGACTATCATCGCGCAATGGGACAGTTTCCTGCGCGACATGCGGCTGGCGCCGCTGACCGACCTGACTGTCGCCAGCGAAAACCTCAAGGACCTTTCAAGCGCCGATTCCGGCGCTGAAGCGGCTGGTCACCGCCGTCGTCGCGGAGACCGAACTGACCCGCGTCGGACGAAGAAGCCGCGCCGGCGACAACAAGGCGGCGAAGAAGGGCACCTCGAAGCTGCTCGGCAAGCTGGGCAAGATCGGCAAGCTGGTAAAGACCGGCGCGAAGCTGCTGCCGACGGCCGGTGAGCGGCCGCGCAGGTCGACCTGACCGGTTCGCTGGTCGCCGAGCACTTCAAGCCGCTCAAGGCGACGATCGCCGAGGTCGATGGGCAGCCGCCGGCGCTCGACGCGGCGGTGGTGGCGCTGACCGCGCTCTCCAACGTGCTGCAGACCGTGACCGCCAGCCCCGATCCCGCAGGACGCCGATCAAGAAGCAGGGCGGGCTCGCCGAACTGACCGGCGCGGTCGCCAGGCAGGCGCAGATCCTGCCCGACCCGATCGACGACTGGCTGGGCGGCATCGCCGGCGACACCAGCGGCCTGACCGAAAAGGCCGTCACCTCCGAACTCAACGCCATCTGGCGCGCCGACATCCTGCCGTTCTGCCAGGCGGCGCTCAACAACCGCTATCCGTTCAGCCGCGGAGAGTGCGATCGACGTCAATGTGCGCGATTTCGCCCGGCTGTTCGGACCGGGCGGCATGATCGACGCCTTCATCAACGATCATCTGATCAGCTATGTCGACACCACCAACCAGCCATGGAAATGGCGCGCCGATTTCGGGCTCGACGCTTCCGCCCTTGCCGCGTTCGAGCAGGCGCGGCGCATCCGCGACGACCTTTTCCCCGGCGGTTCTGGCCCGGTGATGAGCTTTACGCTCGAGCCGAAGGACCTTTCGCCGACGGTGACGCGCGTGACCCTCAATCTCGATGGCCAGAGCCTCGTCTACTTCAACAACGCGACACGCCCGCAGCCGATGACCTGGCCGGGCAAGGACGGCACCGGCGTCATCACGCTGGCGTTCCAGCCGATCGACGGCTCGCCGGAGAGTCATGTCAGCGAGACCGGCAGCTGGGCCTGGCTGCAGGATGCTGCGCAGCGGCCGTTTCACCGGCACCTCGCTGGCCGACGTCTACAGCCTGCGCCTCGGCGCCAAGAGTTTCTACGCCGATTTCGAGCTGAAGGCGTCCAGCGTCGAGAACCCCTACAATCTCGAAATGTTCAAGAAATTCACATGTCCGCAGAACATCTGATCCTACCGGGCTTCTACGGCAAGACTGCCGACCGCGGGCGACTTCGTCACGCGGCGGCTGCCGCTCGACTTCGTCCAGCCCTGGGATCGCTGGCTGGCACAGCATCTGGCGCCGCTGATCGGCTCGGAGCTCTGGCCGCTGGCCGCTCGCGCTTGCGCTTCCTGACCGGACCGTGCCTGCTTCGGCGCCGGCGACGGGCATCGTCCTGCAAAGCGCCGACAAGGTCGGCAGGCGCTTTCCGCTGAGCATCGTCGCACCGCTTGCCGATGCGCCGATCGCCACGGCGCGCGCCGACGCCTGGTTTGCCGCCATTGAGGACGCGGGCATCGACGCCCAGCTCGGCAAATCTGACGCCGGACGAACTCGAAACCGCGTTGACGAGCCTGCCGGTGCCTCTTGCCGAACCGGGCGGGGAAATCATCGACGGCATGGTGATGTGGACCGCCCATTCCGACATTTTCGATGTCGATCCCGACGCGCCGCAGCCAGTGCTGGAGCAGCTTTTCGCCGCAAGCTGGGAGACCAGCTGATGCAGATCTCCAGGCACGTGAAGGCCCGCTGTAGTTCGGCATCGTCGCGTAGGATGCTGGTTCGAATGCAACTTTCAACCAACTCCCTTTGCCGCCCAGGAAAGCTGGACGCGTGACGAGCGCGGCCACGAATGGTGGCTCGTCGCGATCAAGGCATCCTTCGAGATCGATCGCCGAAGGCACGCCAGCATCTGCTCAAGAAACAGACCGCCAGTCAATCTGGCACCTGTTCACGGCGACGATCCGAACGAACTGCTCGACGATACCGATCTCGATCTCGAAAAGAAGCATACCGACGTTCTGATCGAAGGCACATGTTTACGCACCGGATCGGCGGTCCAAATATCGAAAGCGCGGCGCGCATCAAGAGTCGCCGATGTCGACAAGACGATCAAGGTCACGGCGACCGCGTTTTCATGCCAGGCCCGGTGTCGGTGCGGATGAGCCGCGCCGAACCGTTCACGAAGATGCCTATCAGCTGGCGTCGGACCTACGGCGGCACGGATATGGAAACATCCAAACCGGACTGGGACCAGCGCAATCCCGTGGGCACCGGCTTCGCAGTCGATCCGCATCGGCTGGTCGGCAAGACCGGACCGAACTTCGAGTATCCGGACGAACCCTATCGCGACCACACGAGCGGCAAGCCGGCCGGTTTCGGACCGGTCGCGCGGCACTGGCAGCCGCGGGTGAGCTATGCCGGCACCTATGGTGAGGAGTGGAAGCAAACGCGCGATCCGCTTTTGCCGCGCGATTTCAGCCGCACCTATTACCAATGCGCCCCAGAAGACCAGCAGACCAAGTCACCGCTGATCGGCTATGAGGACGTGCGATTGAGGAATTTTACCCCGACGGCTTCTGGCAGTTTCTGTTGCCGCGCGTCACCTTCAACATCACTACGCAGTTCTACAATCGGCCCGATCGCAAGAACAGCGAGCCGGTCATCCACACGCTCCGGATCAAGCCCGATCTGCGGCAATTCTCGATCACCTGGATGTCGACGCCTGCCGTTCCCTACGACGAGGAGCGTCTCAGGATCACGAACCTCGAAATACGGCCGCGTTCCGCCATATCGCCGACGGCGGTCGCCACGGGCATCTGGCTGGGGACGGGCCGTAATGGCCGCCGGCGATACAATCGTCATCGTCGGCGTCGGCGCGCGCACCCCGCTGGGCTTCGATGCGGCGTCGAGCGCTGCCGCGGTGCGGGCCGGCCTGTCCGGCATCCAGGACCATCCTTTCATGGTGGACAGATTTGGCGAGCGGATGAAGGTAACGCGCGACATCGGTATCGATGTTGCCTTGTTCGGTCCCGATCGCTCCGTCGAATTGGCGATTTCGCCGGCGCTTGAGGCGCTGCGTCCCCTGTTGGCGTCGGCGGCCAACCCGAGGATCAGCGCTCATACTGTCAACGGGAGAGCCCCGGCCGGGACAGCCCGAGGGCTTCGCGGCGCGCGTCGACGCCGGCTTGCGGAAGCGGCTGAGCCAGCATGTCAGTGCTGGAGGGCGGCGGCTCGACGGCGGGCGGACATGCCGGCGGACTGCTGGCGATCTACCATGCCTGCAAGCTGCTGAAGGAAGGCCGCTCCATCATGTGCCTTGTCGGCGGGGTCGACACCTATCTGGAGCCGGAAACCCTGGAGTGGCTGGACGACAATGAGCAACTGCACTCCGAAGGCAATATCTACGGCTTCTGTCCCGGCGAAGCGGCAGGGTTCTGCTTGCTCACCACATTGAAGACAGCGCGGAGCCTGGGCATGCAGCCGCTCCTCGAGGTCGTCGGCGCTACGACGGCGAGCGAAGAAAACCGGATCAGGACTGAAACGGTTGTGCTTGGGCGAAGGGTCTGGGCGCGGCCTTCCGCGACCTGTTCGCGGACGGCGCCGATCGATCCTGTCGATCGCATCATCTGCGACATGAATGGCGAGCGCTATCGCGGCAACGAGTACGGCTTCGCCGTCATTCGCAATCCCGGCCGCTTCAAGGACGCCGCGGATTTCGAGACGCCGGCCGATTGCTGGGGCGATGTCGGCGCAGCGTCCGGGCCGCTCTTCGTCAGCCTCGTCGCCGAAGCCGAAGCGCGCGGCTACCAGCCCGGCCCGCTGTCGCTGATCTGGGCAAGTTCCGAGAACGGCGCCCGCGCGGCGCTGCTGCTCGGCGGGCCGGGAGGGCAGCCTGATGCCCAGCCACATCGTCGTCAACGGTCTTGGGCTGACCTACAAGGGCACGATCGGCCTTTCGATCGCGACAATTCCCGACGTCTGCAAGACGCCGAGCCCGGGCGGCCCGATCCCGCTGCCCTATCCGAACATCGCCAACCAGGGCACGTTGAAGGACGGCACGACGACGGTCTTCGCCAAGGGCGGCAAGATGATCGCCATCAAGGGCTCGCAATACGGGATGAGTTCCGGCGACGAGCCGGGCACGGTTGGCGGCGTCAAGTCCAACGTCTTCAAGAAGGCGACGGACTGGATCACCTACTCCTTCGACGTGAAGATGGACGGCAAGAATGGCTGTCGCCACACCGACAAGAAATTCCACAACGACAAGAACACCGTCGATCTGGCGGGCGACCTCGATCCGGCGACGGCGGGTCGATCCGCTAGAGATTGACTGTGAGGGTGCAAATCTGTCCGACTGCCAGAAGGAGGAGGTCTGCGCGAAATGCGGTGAATTCAACAAGATATCAAATAAAGCGATTTCTTCACCACAACCAACTAAAAAGCCCGACGGGACCCTATGGTGGCCTCAAGCGGTTTCGTAACTCTACGAACGTCTACGATATTAACCGTGGCGACGGGAATTATGCAGCAGGCAGAGTCAAGGACGCCGCCCGCGCAGGCAATCAGCAGGTGGACTTCTACCCTATCTCGCAAAAATGCAAGGATGAGCTGAAGGCGGACGCAGAGGCCAACAACTGGGATGAATACAGCGCCGACCACGTACACGAAATTCAGTTGGGCGGGCATCCGACCGCTCATTCGAACCTTCGCTTCATGTCGAAGGGAGCCAACGAATTCATTGGCGGCCAAATCAGTCACTTCCGTGCCCCTGACGACTGCTGGGGTAGGACCCAAGGAACCAAGAAGTCGAAGAACGGCCCGCACACGGGCCTCAAACCCATGGGCTGCGGATGCGCCTAACTTGTGAGGAAACCCGACATGTCCGACTCCACTGATCGTGTACAGATGTTGATTTCAGCGATCGTCGGTGCCCAGAAGACGTACACCTCCCTCGCCTTCGACACAGCAGAGTCGGGTACGCCTCGCCCACCCGCCACCGCAGATCAGATCGCCGGTCTGGAGAGAAGATTCGGGCGTGCGCTTCCGTCGTCGGTCAAAACATTGCTGAGCGTCTATAATGGATTCGACCGCTTTCACGTCGATGGTGTCCTTCTAGGCACCGAGGACTACGATAAGCCATGGCTCGCGAAGCGAATTGCCAACTTTAATCGAAACTGGCAGGACGTCGAGCCCAACCCTTTTCATAACAAAGCCTTACCACTCATGATGGGGCCGGACATCCAGCATTTCGTGGTCATATCCTACGACCGGATGAATCAGGATGGAGAGCCGCTGCTCGTGGAGTATGACCTCAGCGCGGAAGTTCGGGCGTTCCCCGACATCTACGCGCTTCTCGAGAATGAACTGGCAACACTCGAGGGTATGATCGACCGTCAACGCCATGGCGACGCGATCTAGGCCATGAATGGCGCGTCACTCGTCACCCGCTGGCTTGAGAGGGCCGCTCAAAGGCGAGGATGGCTATGTCGTCGCTCGGGTGGTGTTGAACCTGACGGTCTATCTACATGACGTGACCTACGAAGACCTGACCGGCCTCATCAACCTGTACAATCGCTATTGTCCGCCGGATCGTTTCAAACTCTATACCATCGCCGAATGGCATGGCTGGGCGCCGATCAATTCGCCGATTGTGACGGACTCGGTCGCGGCTGCCTTGGCTGCAGGCGACCCGTCGCCCGCCCTTGCCCCTGTTGCCCGGCGCATTCGGCAAGGGCGCGGCTTCGAACTTCGATTCTGGGACGGCAACGAGATCGAAGAAGACCAAGGCAGCTGGAGTCTTTCTTGTCTGAAAGTGCTGCGGCGCGGACGTGACCCGTTCTGTCCGGTTTCGTTTCTGCTCCCTCTGAAAGCTGACCCCGCGCTTCTGCACGAGATGGCGCGCGAGATTGCAGCGAGCGTTCCGATACACTCGGGTCACGGGGGTCTGGCCTTCACGTATCAGCCCTATCGCAAGATCGACGCTTTCGAGATAATCTATGCGCTCGCCAGACGGTACTGGGGCATCGATGTCGAGGATCTGAACGCAAGCGCCCGGTCAACAGGCGAGTTCCTGAAGACGATCAGTTGGCTGACGCTGCTGGGGCGCGGTCTATTCTCCGCCGCGATTAATCGGCTCGACGGCCTTTCCGAAGACATCGATTTCGCGCGGCACAATGAGCGTCTCGGCACCGTTGTGCGCGTCGGATCGGTGCCTGACGAGTTCGACGTGAATAGACCGACAACGGATGCATATTATCGCCTCGCACGGAGACTGGAGCCGGCGTTGCCAACCGAACATCCGGCGTTCGAAGGCACTGGATTTGGTCGGCATGACGCCACCGTCAGGTGGATGCGCCGGTTTGCCGATCCCGAGCGCTTGGTGACTCTAGGCATGAAACGGTCTAACCAGCCGCGTCGCTACCATCCGGCCCTGCTCCCCGGCAGCATTAATGTATGGGGAGTTGCCCGCAAGCTTCTAAAGGCCACGAGAACGGATGCAGTCTTGCTCAACCCGGTGAATAGAGAAAATAAAACACTTCACCGTCGCAGGCGATGATGCAACGTGATCGGATTCCACTCTAAGGTAACATTGCCCCCCACGCCTTCACCTTGTCCGCCACTGGAACCTTCACGCCGAAATCGCCGAAATGCTCCTCGAACGGCTGGCCGAGTTCCGCCGGATCGAGCGTGAAGAGATGCCACCTCGCGCGCTTCCGGAAAAAGCTCCAGCAACGCGCCGCCGGCGGCGACCGCAAGCGCCGGGTCGCGCATCTGGTGAATAAGCCAATGAAGGATCGTGCGGTCGCCCAGCATGCCGGCGCCGCGCACGGCGAGCGGCGCGGTCTCGGTGATTTCAGCAAGCCGCCCATCCAGGCGCGGACATCCTTTTCCGGCCCGGTCTTGACAATGGCGCGCAAGGCCGCCAGCGCGTCCGGGCCGTTCGCCAGAGACCTGCCTCTGCAGCTCCGCGCTGCGCAGATCGCCGGAGCCGAGTTCGGTGAGCGCCCAGCGCGCTCCAGAGCCGCACCCGTTCATCCTGGTCGCCTCAAGCGCGTCCGGCAATCTCGCGCACCAGGTCGGCGCGCTTCAGCGTGCCGGCAAGGCGCAGGCTGTGTGGCGCGCACGCGCGCGTCGGGATCGCGAACAAGCCGGCCAGAGCATATCCTTCGGATCGACCCCATGGTCGAGGCAGGCCGCCGCACCGAGATAGCGCTTGAACGCATCCCGGCGCGCCGATCCACTCCCGCACCAGCGGCGCCGATTGCTCCGGCTCGTGCCATGCGAGCGCGCCGACCAGGCCGCGCGCTTCGTCCTCCCGCGTCCGGCCGAACTCGACCGCCTCGATGGATACGCTCCCATCGGTCTGCTCGATCGCCATCCAGCCATAGAGGAACAGCTCGCCCTTCTCGGGAAAGTCCTCGTAGGCGCCTCGATGAATCGGCCAGGCGGCACGGCCGGCGATCCGCAATCCGTCGAGATTGGCCTCCAGCCGCCTGATCGATGCCCGCGACGACCTTCAGTCAGGCGGATCCTCCGCCATCAGCGTGTCGCGCTGTGCCCAGAAGAACGCCGCCTGCTCGACGTGCTGGCGCACAATATCCGGGACAATCCGGCGTCGCGCCTCACGTTGCTGTTGTTGCCGCGGCCGACATCAGTTCAGATTCACCGATCCGCCACGAATGCGATTGGTGGCGCTGGCGTGGCTGGTCAGATAGGTGCCGCGGATGGTGATGTGGCCGTCCTTTTCCATGATGATCGTCGCCTTGCCGCAGCGCAGTTCGATGCGCTCGCTCGCCGTGATGCGTCACCCGCTCGCCGTCGCGAACCACCTGCGGCGGCGTCATGACTTGCGCGCAGGATCGACGATGCGGCCGACGATCAGCGGCCGGCGCGGATCGCCTTCCTGAAAAAGCAGCGCCACCTCGGAACCGATCATGTCGGAAGTCAGTTCGGTCAGGCTGCGCGCCGGCAATAGCCGTCTCCTGCGGATTGCCGGGAAAAACGACGAGCGGCGACTCCGTCGTCGAAGCCCAGAAAAATGCCGATCACGACGCCTTCGATCCGCTCGCGAACTGTCGGTCATCGCCGCACCTCAGTTCTGCTTGATCTTCGAGCCCTTCATCGTGATGTCGCTCGACGCCTTGACGTTGATCTTGCCCGAACCCTTGACGGTGATGTCCTTGCCCTCGATCGTGATCGTGCCGTCCTTCTTCATCGACGATCTCCGCCGATCCGCATTTGATGATGATCGAGTCGCCTGCCTCGATAACGAGTCCTTGCCGACCTTGATCATGCCGTCCTCGCCGACCTCGACGCAGCTGCCCTTGGCGATCTTGAGCGCATGCGCACCCGCCGACCTCGGTCGCAGTCATCCTTCCGCGATCTTGGCGCTACGCGCCTTCGCCGATCTCGGTGTCTTGATCGCCGCCAATCTTGAAGGTCTGATCCGCCGCCGATCTGCACGCTCTGGTCCGCAGCGATCTTCCAGCTGTCCGCTGCCCCGATGTTATGGCTCTGCGCCGCTCCCACCGTCACCGAACGCGACGCGCCGATGGTGTTGGACTGCACCGCGCCGACGGTGCGCGTCTCGGCGGCGCCAACCGAGTCGATGCGCGCCGCGCCGACAGTAATCGTCTGCACGGCGCCGACCGTCTGCGTGTGCGCAATGCCGATCGTCTCCGTCGAGTTCGAGCCGATGTTGATCGTTTCGTTCGAGCCGACCGTCAGCGAGCGATTGACGCCCACCGTCTCGGTGTCGTTCGTTGCCGATATTCGGTGGTCTGGTCGACGCCGACCTTGACCGTCTTGTTGTTGCCGACGTCCTCGTCGAGGTTGTGGCCGACCGAGTGCTTGGCGTCGTGGTCGATGCGGTCGGACTGGTCGTGCTGCACCAGCTTGGTGCGGTCGTTCTTGACCAGAAGCTTGTGGTCCTTCTGCGCCTGGAAATTGACCAGTTCGGAGCCGGCCTTGTCCTCGAACATCAGCTCGTTGTAACCGCCGCCGCCCTGCGACGAATTGGATTTCCAGCCCGATTGCGTGGCGCTGCCCGGCAGGCCGTAGGGCGGCATCTGCGAGGCGTTGTAGACGCGGCCGGTGATGATCGGCAGGTCGGGATCGCCCTCGATGAAATCGACGATGACCTCCTGGCCGATGCGCGGAATCTGGATGAAGCCCCAGCCGCTGCCGGCCCAGGTCTGCGACACGCGCACGAAGCAGGAGCTGTTCTGGTCCTTCTTGCCCTGGCGGTCCCAGTGGAACTGCACCTTCACCCGCGCATACTCGTCGGTGAAAATTTCCTCGCCCGACGGCCCGACGACGGTTGCCGTCTGCGGTCCCGCGCATGATGGGCCGGCGGCGTGATGCGCGGCGGACGATAGGGCAGCGCGGTCGGCGCCACCCCGAGAACGACCTTGAAATTCTCGCCCTCGGTTTCGATGCCCGCTGCGATAGCCCGGATCGAACAGCCTGTATTCGGCGCTGACCACCAGATATTCCTGGTTCTGGTCGTCGCGCGGAAAGCCTTCGAGCTTGAAGGTGCAGCCGGAAAAAAGGCCGCGCACCGTTCCCGCTGCCGACATGCGCTGGTGCGTCGCCTGAATTTCCTCGCGCCGGATCGCGGCAATGGCTTGTCGCCACGCCCGACATCCAGATGTGCGCCGGGCTGCCGGTAGAGTTCGCCGCGAGGCCTGCTTGTGGCTGAAGGCCTGCGCCGATTTCGCCATCAGGTCGGCGCCCGGCTTCTTGAAGTCATAGTCGGTGTGGCGTAGGCGCCCGGCCTCACCGAGCTGCGCCGGAATCCATTCGGTGATGTATTCGACATCGCGCCGCGCGCGCTGGCCCTCGAAGTGATAGGGCACCGTTTCGTAGCCCGGCGCCGGCTTCAGCTTGCTCATCGCGTCGGTCAGGATGAGCGTGTGCTCGCCGTCGCCATGCTCGAAGAAATACATGATGCCTTCGTGCTCGAGCAGGCGCTGCACGAAATCGAGATCGGTCTCGTCATACTGCACGCAGTAGTCGCGCGGCGGATAGGATCCCTGCAGCCGCTTCTCGAACTTTGCCGGGCCGTATTTGGAGAAAATCTTCTCGACGATCTCGATGACGCTCATGTTCTGGAAGATGCGGCAGTCGGTGGTGTTGCCGAGGAACCAGAGCCACGGCCTGACGACCGCCTCGTAATATGCGAGCCTGTCCTCGATCCGGGTGAGCCGGAATTCCGAAACAAGGCCGCTGAACCAGCGTTTCGGATCTCCGGATTCGCCTTCGACCGAAACGACGCCGCCCAGCATCTTCAGTGGATCGACATCGGCGTTCTTGCTTACAAACCCCACCGTATAGGCAAAACAGCGGCTGATCTCGTCACGGCCGACAAGATGCGTGAAGGTCAAGCATATCGGCGCCAAGTGGTGTCTGAACGACTGTAGCACGATCAGTGGGCATTGAGGACCTTGCCTCTCCAGTAACGATGGCGACGTTTCAACCTTGAGCGTAACACATGTTTTTCAACCGACCAAAGAGGAGCTTCACACATCGGACAAGCCACTTGTCGAGCCGCCGGTTTGGCACTGTTTCGCTGTTGCCACAAACTGCTAGAATATTGCGGTTATATCGGCGGTGATGTCGACTAACGAGAATTTTGCAGGCAATTTGCGGATGTTCATTGGTCTGAAGATCGACAATGTCGACAGGCTGCCCAACGGTGGGCCACTCAGCTACAGGTCGCATAACCGGGGCTTCGACATCGGCCGCGAAAGTCGCGATTGGACTCTACCCGATCCGGACAAATTCATCTCCGGCCGGCATTGCGAAGTCCGCTACGAAGGAGGCGCGTTCTGGCTCTACGACGTTTCGCGCAATGGCACCTTCGTCAACGGAGCCAGCCAGCGTATCGCCAGCCCCTATCGGCTTGGCCACGGAGATCGGCTTCGCATTGGCCGCTACATCGTTTCGGTGTCGATCGGGGACGAACCGATCGCACCAATGCCGGCCGAGAATTCCGGCAGCCGTTCGCTGCCAAAATATGAGCCGGAGCCGGGCAACCGGGGGCCGCAGTTCGGCGATCCGTTCTTCGGTGGTTCGGCGGCAACGGCCGCGGCAGTGTTAGTCAGCCGCCGATCTCCGCGCACACCGCGCCGCTTTCGCCGCCAGCCTCCGGCCAATCGCACAGCGCGGCCGATCTCCTGCGCAATATCGCCCTGGGCGCCGGACTTCCTCAGGAAACTCTCCTGCAACGCAGCCCTGACGAGGTTGCAGCTGAAATCGGCGCGGTGCTCCGAAGCGTCGTCGACGAACTTGCCTTGCTGCTGAAGGCGCGCGCCGCCGCAAAGGTTCTGGCCAAGAGCGCGCATCGAACGATGATCAGCGCCGCCGACAACAATCCGCTGAAATTCGTCCCGGGATCGGAAGAAATCCTGGAGATCATGTTCGCCCGGCGCAGAGCCGGCTATCTCGATGCCAGGCACAGCATCGAAGAAGCATTCCGCGATCTCAAGACGCACGAACTTGCCACCTACGCCGCCATGCAGGCGGCGCTGTCCCGCCTGCTCGACGATCTGTCGCCCGACGCGATCGAGAAAAAGCTGCCCGCCTCGTCGTTCGCCTCGAAGAAAAGCCGCGCCTGGGACGCCTTCGTCGCGACATGGGAGGCCAAGGAGGAGGCGCACGAAAATGGCATGCTCGACGTGTTCCTCGCCTATTTCAGCGAGGCCTACGCCAAGGCCGTCCAAACCGAAGTGAGCCAGCGTCTAGAACGCGATCTTCAAGCCGAGCTTGCCACCGATCGTTGAACTGTCCGACGAGAACTTGCCGCGCACTTCGCCGCTCAGGGTCGTCCGCTCCGACATCTTCAGATTGAAGCCTGTCGACAGCGCCGACCGAAAAATCGGCGTCGTCGAAATCGATCTCCCTGTTGTCGATCGTGGCGGTGTTCTTGTAGGCGAAGCGCTGCTGCAGATCGGCCCGCGCATAGGGACTGAACATCATGCCGTTCTCCATCGCATAGTCCGCATAGATGCCCGGCTCGAATTTGAAGGCGCCGAATGAAATCCGGCTCTCGCCAAACTGGATGCCAGCCGCTGTCGGTGTAGCTGTCGCCGGTGAAGCTCACGCCCAGCATGACCGCCACGCAGATCGAAGCGCATGCGATCGCTCAGGGCAAAGATATGGCCGATCGAGCCGGTTACGGCATAACCGGTCGGTGTCGTAGCTGCCGGTGGTGTTCAGCACGCCGCTGGTGACGTCGGTTTCGCCAATGAAGGTCGAAGCCGAAACCAGCCCGTAATTTACGCCCTGACGGAACAGCGCATAGCCGCCGAACATGCCGCTCTTGTTGTCGGCGTCGCCGATGAAATCAAAGCCCTGGAACGAGCCCAGGCCGACATCGGTAGATGCATAGCCGCCGAATAGTCCCGAATTCAGCCCGTAGCGGTCGTCGAAGCCAAAATGCTTGGCGGCGTTGAAATCCAGGCTGATGGCGGCCGAAAAATCATCCGCGTCGAAGTCCGGACCCGGAGCTGTCAGCCCGTTTCCGCTGATGGTGAAGCCGTCATGCTCGGTGTGGGCGAACTGGCCGGATGCGAAAACCCCGAATGTCGAAGTGAGCTGTACTCTCTGCGACGCCGTTGGCCAAGCCGAGATCAGAAGCTATCGCGTCGCGATTGACGCCGTAAAGCGCTTCGATCGCCGTCTCGACCGTAGCTGGCGTTGACAGCGCTGTTGGGTGCTGCCGCGATGCCGAAATTGGCGGGAATGGCGCGGATAACGAGGCCACCGGTCGGCCCGGGAATCACCTGGAACGTAAAGAGCGAGCCCACTGTGCCCGGTATGCCCTGGATAACAAAAGTTCCGGCAATCGGGCCGTTGGTCGAAATGATGATCGGAATATCGGTGGTGGTCGGCAAACTGGGGCGTGCCGATCAGATTGACCAGGATCGTATTGGCGCCGTTCGCCGCGAACGCCGACGCGATGAGTTGGTCCGCCTGGCTGGTCTGCTGGTTGAGATCGAGACCGATGGTGCCGCTGTTGAGGGTCAGGCCCCCGAGCGTGAAGACATCGTCGGCGGCGCCGTCGATCATGTTGATGGTCGAGTTGGTCAGATTGAGGTTGCCCGCCAGGTTGGCATTGCCGTTGACGAAAAGCGTGGAACCGTTTGTCAGGGTCAGCAAGCCGATGCCTTGCGTTCCCGTGCCAAAGCCGAGCGTGGAGTTGGAGGCGGAGACCGTGTTGAAACCGGTGAAGTTCTGCGTTTTCGTGCCGCCGGCAGCGAGATCCTCGTCGGTGATGGTGGCGACGCCGCCCGTACCGCTGAAAAGCACCCCATTGCGCAGGGTGAGCGGATTGGCCACCACCGAACCGTTGATGATGAGCGTGTTGCCGGAGATGCCGGTGATGTCGCCGCCGATGGTGCCGCCGTAGAGACGCACCGTTTCGCCTTCCACATCGCCGCCGATCGTGCCGCCGGAGATCGTTACCTGGTCGACGCCTTCGTTGCCGCGGACATCGTCAGCGATGCTGCCGCCCGAAATTTCAATCTGGTCGTCGCCCTCGTTACCGGCAACGTAATTGCCGATCGTCCCGCCACTGATTGTCAACAGATCGTTGCCGGGATTGCCGCTTACCGATCCGCCAAGCGTGCCGCCGGTCATCGTGAAGACGTCGTCGCCTTCTTCCAGCCCAACCGAATCAGGCCCGACGGCGGTATTGACCTGGATGTTCGCGGTCCCGGAAATCGTCACCCTGTCGTTCTGGCTGCCGGCAAAAAGGGAGCCCTGAACGAGGCCGCCGCTGATATCGTATATGTTGCCGCCGCCCAGGCCGAAGAGGGAGCCGGTGACGGTGCCGCCGCTAATGACAAACGTATCGATTCCAGGTGCGTCCCCTTCGGTCTCTCCAAAGACATTTCCGAAGACGGTGCCGCCGCTCAATTCGAACCGGTCGTCGCCGGCTCCGAGGTAGACGTCGATGGGAGCGGCGGAGGTACCGATATTCCCGCCCGAAATAGTCACCATATCGTTGCCGCCAAGCATGTCGATTCTGGGGAAGTCATCGGGGCTCGGGTTCAGGTGTTGCTCACCTACAGGCGGCGTGCCCGCCGCTCCACCCACTTCAATTCTGCCGCCCGACATGTGAGGGTATCCGGTCCGCCGCCGCCATAAATGTCGCCGAAACTGGTGAGGAACGGCGCCGTGATCGTTGCGGGCGGCACGTCATCGCAGGTCACATCCACCGAAACAACCGTTTCCAAAGCTTGGCGTGGCTCGCAAGCCGCCTCCGCCCGTCCTGGAATGAAAATCGATGCTGCCCCGATCGCCAGCGCGGAAGCGCCACCCAAATACAACGCCCGAGATTTGCCGGTCATTGTTCCCCTTCCAACTACGTTCACGCGCATTTCAAAACTGCGCATGACGCGAGGGCCGTCCGCGATACCACCCCTTCAATCCCCCGGGAAGGCAAACGAACTCGGCGTCAACCTCAAGATACCATCACGCGACTGCGGAGGATATAGTTCGCGCCGTCGGCCCGTATGTGAAGTGAAGCGCATACAGAACGCGCCTGCATGTTGTTTTTTGAACGGCCAGGATTTTCCGGAAAAAGACAATAGCTTGAAAATTAAACAGAAATCGATGCGCCCCGACCTTGAACCAAAGAATAGCTGGCATCGCGTTGGCGCCATTCGGGGCTGTTGCATAAAGATCACGCGAGAATTGGTTTAGACACGAAGGAACGTTTGCGCGCACTGCTCCAAGGACGTCTGCAAGTCGAAATGAAACACATTACTCAACCGTACGATGTGGTTCTTACCCTATCTTTGAACTGATTCTTGGTGTAAAAAATGGGACTTGGTCTTCTGAGATACCGGTGCGGAAGTTCGGACCGAATCCTCGCGCTGGCGAGCGCCTCGAAGGACCGATCTTGTCGCAGGCCGGGACGAGCACGCTGACATGCCTCACGACCACAAATATTTTCTGCGCATTCCGTTTCTGCTGCTTCTCGCCCTGATGTGGTCGGTCGGCGCCGCTTGGGCGGCGATAGAGGAGCAACCGTCGTCGCTGCCTCGCAATCGGCTGGCGATCGTCATTGGCAATTCCAACTACCAGAGCACGCGCCTCGAGCATCTAGCCAACGCGGCGAACGACGCGACGAAGCTTGCGGAAAGCCTGAAGAGACTGAACTTCGACGTGCTGATCCAAACCGACCTCTCAGCGGAAGGCTTCGCCAAGCTTTTGCGCGACGCCGATGCAAAACTGGCGGCGACAAGTTCGGTGCTGATCTTCTATGCCGGCCATGGCGTGCAATTGCAGGGCGAAAACTATCTGCTGCCGGTCGACACGCCCGATCCGGAAAGCATGGAAAAGCTGAGCGCCAGCGCCGTCAAACTCAATGACGTGATCGCGCGCTTTGCCAACCGCGACCGCCAGACCTTCGTGTTCCTCGATGCATGCCGGAACAATCCGCTCGGCAGCGGCACCAACACCGGTAACGGTCTGGCACAGGTCGAAGTCGGCGAAAACACATTCATCGCCTTCGCCACGCAGCCCGGCAACGTGACCGTCGACGGCTCCGGCGACAACAGCCCGTTCACCACGGCACTGCTGAAGAATGTCGAGATTCCCGGCCTCAGCATTTCCGACATGATGATCCGCGTCCGCAATGAAACGGAAGCATTGACCGTCGGACGTCAGGTCCCCTGGGACCAGTCGAACCTGCGCGAACAATTCTATTTCACCGAACAGCAGGTGCTCGACCCGGCGCAACTGAGTGCAAGCCTGTCGCGCATCCTCTCCGATCCTGTCGCCAAGCAAAAGCTGCAGGTCGAACTCGCTTCCAACGACCTCCAGACCGCCGTGCTGATCGTCGGCCAGACTTTGCGCTCCGTCGAAATTCCCGCCCAGGCAGCCGCCGCGCAAGCGCCGACCGGCACGCAGGTCGCCAGCCTTTCACCCAAAGCCATCGAGGGCGCCCGCCAAAGCGTCGTCTCCGGCCTCGAGACCCTGATCGTCGGCACTTCGGCTGGCGAAACCGATGATGCCAAAGCCACAGACCTCGCGCGCAGCATCCAGACCGAACTTCGCCGCCTCGGCTGCTACCGGATGACGGTCGACGGCGACTGGGGCAAGGGTTCGATCCGAGCGCTCACCGACTACTACAGGAACACCAAGCAAGCCATGGCGACCAGCGATCCGACCGTCGAGCTACTGGGCGATCTCTTCCTGCGTTCCGGCCGCATCTGCAAGCAGCCGGTGATCGTCAAGAAGGTCAAGCCGCCGAGAGTGGCAGCCGACGAAAGCCGTGGACGCGCTTCCAAGGCGGCGACAGGCAACCGCAAAGCCATGGGCCGCTCGCAGACCAGAAGCCGACCCGCCGCCCCTCCCCCGGATATCAGCGGCGGCATCGGCATCGGCGGTGTTTTCTAAAGCATGTCGCGCAAAAGTGTGGGGCGGTTTTGCGATAACGACATGCATAAAATCAAAAACTTACCTTGCACAAATCACGCGGCGAGGCAGGGGTGGCGATGAGTTCGAAGGATGATCCTTCCGGCTCCGGCGACAAAACCATCATTCGCCCCAGCCTTGCACGACCGCCGAAGGCCGACGGACGGGAAGCCGCAGCGCCACTGCCCGTATCCGTGGAAGATCCCGGCGCCACCGTTTTCGATCCCGCGAGCATTCAATCGCCTCCGCCTGGCTGGTCGTCAGGAACGGTCATCTATCAAGGCACATCTTTCGCCGTGGATAGCCCCGCCCAAAGCGGCGAAGCTGACATCAAATCAGCCGAGCTGGCCTCTGCCGCAACACGAAAAATCCCGCTGGACGTTCTGCTTGGTGCGGAAGGCAAGGAGTACGTTTCGGCCAATCCATTCATCGCTGCCGCAGCGCCACTGCTGATCCTGTTCGGCCATCTTCGGCTTATGGCTCCTGAAATCGAAGCATCTCCACTGGCCGCGCACATAGCGGCGAGCGATCGAAGAATTCGAGCGGAGGATTGCCGACGCCGGCATTCCGGCGGAAGACGCCCGCATCGCCAAATTCGTCCTTTGCGAGACCGCCGACGACATTGTCGGCAACCTGCCCGGTTTCGACAAGCAGGTGTGGAAGCCGCACGCCATGCTGTCGCATTTCTTCCAGGCGGGAACGCCGGGCGCCGGCTTTTTCAGGGCATTGAACAAGATGCTGGCCGAACCCGAAGCGCATCACGATCTGCTGGAACTCATGCATTCTGCCTCGCGCTTGGTTTTGAAGGCCAATATCGTGGTTTGCCGCGCGAGGACGGCAGCCTGCGAACGGGTCCGACAGGACGTCTACGACACGCTGCGCTATTTCAAGCCCAGGCCGGGCGACGAGATTTCGCCACACTGGCAAGGCCTGTCGGCTGCGATGCAACGCACGGGGCTGCGTGTACCGCTCTGGTCCCTCGCGGCGGCGACACTTGCTCTCCTGGTCGGCGCGTTCTTTGCGATGCGCATTGCCATCACCAATCAGGGCGACGCGCTTGCCGACGAACTGCTGGCCCTCAGTCCATCCACGCCCGTTGTCATCGAGCGGGCGACCTTCGTGCCGCTAACCGAAGAGGTGAAACCTGCCGCCACCGCACAGATCGATCGTGTCCGCGCAGCCCTCGCACAAGACATCCAGGCCGGCGGGCTGACTGTCGCCACGAAGGGCGATTTCATTGTCGTGGAAGTCAACAACCTGATGCTGTTCGCATCGGGGAAGGCCGACATAAAAGCCGAATTCGAACCGGTCGCTGGCCGCATCGCCGCAGCACTCGAACCCGAACCTGGACCGATCCGGATCGTCGGCCACACCGACAATGTGAAACCGCGCAAGTCGAGCGCCTTCAAATCAAACTACGATCTTTCCGTGGCCCGCGCGAAAGCGGTCGAAAAGGTGGTGGCGTCGAAGATCGCCGATCCATCGCGGATCGCGGTCGAGGGCAAGGGCGAGGAAGAACCGATCGCGGACAACGCGACCCCGGAAGGCAGGACCCGCAACCGTCGTGTCGACCTGATGATCCCACGGGAGGAGACGCTGTGAGCGCCGAACGATCCCGAAGCCATGGAGTGCGCGCGTGACGCTGTGGCTGCTGCGCATATTCAGCGCACTCGCCCTGATCGGCTTTGCCGCCGCCGTGTGGTTCGCCGGCCCTCTGATCGGTTTTGCGGACACCAGGCCGCTGGAGCCGGCGTGGTTGCGGGCGACGATCATCGGCGTGACGGTTGCCCTTGTGGGCGGTTGGTATCTCTTCGGCTTCTGGCAGATGAACAAGGCTCAGAGAGCCCTTGAGGCGGCAATTGTCGGCAGCGGGGACCGCGACAGTGACTCCGCCGTACTCGAAACGCGCATGAACGAAGCCATAGCCACGTTGAGGCGCGCGAGCCACAAGCGCAATTTCCTCTACGAGCTGCCCTGGTACATCGTCATCGGTCCGCCAGGCGCGGGCAAGACCACCGCACTGGTCAATTCCGGGCTCAAGTTTCCGCTTGCCGGATCGGGTCAGGCCCAGCCCGTAGCCGGGGTCGGCGGGACGCGCTACTGCGACTGGTGGTTCACCGACGATGCCGTGCTGATCGACACGGCCGGGCGCTACACGACCCAGGACTCGGACACAGAAACAGACAAGAAGAGCTGGCTCGCTTTCCTGTCGCTGCTCAAGAAGCATCGCGTAAGGCAGCCGATAAACGGCGTTATCCTGGCCATCAGCCTCTCCGATCTGATGACGCTCGGCGGCCAGGACCTCGGCGCCCACGCAATCGAAATCCGCAATCGGCTGGAGGAAATCCACGAAATCCTCAAGATCGACTTTCCAGTCTACGTTCTGTTCACCAAGGCCGACCTGGTGCTGGGTTTCATGGAGTATTTCGGCAGCTTCGACGAAGCCCGCAGGCGCGAGGTCTGGGGCGCCACGTTCCAGACTGCCGATCGTCACAAGAACATGATCGAGGCGGCGCCGGCGGAGTTCGACGCACTGGCCAAGCGCCTGTCCGACGAAATCACCGATCGCCTTCACGAAGAAGCCGATCCGGTGACGCGCGTTTCGATCTTCGGCTTCCCGGCCCAGTTCGGATTGCTGAAAGACGGCGTCGTTGAATTTCTTGGCCGCGTCTTCGAGCCGACACGCAAACGGGCAACCGGCCTGCGCGGCTTCTATTTTTCATCCGGCACGCAGGAAGGCACGCCGATCGACCAGGTGCTCGGCGCCCTCGGCCGGAGTTTCGGCAGCAGCGTCGGCGCCCATCTTTCGGGCACCGGCAAGAGCTTTTTCCTCCACGACCTGCTGGTCAAGGTTATCTTCGCCGAATCCGGTTGGGTCTCGCACGACAGAGTGGCCGAGAGACGCGCGGCGTTCATTCGATACGGCAGCTATCGCGGCGATCGCGCTTGCCGCAGCTGTCGTGCTTGGTGCGCTGGGCTTGAGTTTCACCGCCAACGAGGCGCTCGTCACATCGAGCAAGGAGGCGGTCCAACAGTATCGCGCGACGGCCGAGCCTCTGCTTTCGAGCGCAACGGTTGGCGGATGTCGACCTCGAAAACGTCATCGGCGCGCTGGAAGCGTTGCGCAATCTGCCGGCCGGCTACGAAAACCGCGATCTGCCGACGCCAGTCGGGGAAACGCTCGGTTTCAGCCAGCGGGAAAGGCTCGTTTCGGCGTCCGAGACGGCTTACAGGCAAGCGCTGGAGCGCATGTTCCGCTCGCGCCTGCTGCTCCAGGTCGAGCGAACGATCGAAGCAAATATGAGCAATCCGATCGCGCTCTACGAACCGCTGAAAATCTACCTGATGCTTGGCGGCAAAGCGCCGAAATCCGACGACGAGTTGATCGTTGCGTGGATGAAGCAGGACTGGGAGCAAAACCGCTATCCGGGCGCGCAAAATCGCGCCGGACGCTACGAGCTCGAGAAGCATCTGCGTGCGATGCTGGCGCTCGATGATGCCCACGACGCCACCTTCGAACTCAATCGTCCGCTGGTCGAATCCGCGCAACGCTCGCTCGGCCGCATGACGGTGGCGGATCGCGCGCTGGCGCTTGTCCAGTCGGATATCTATTCGGCCGCCCTCGACGATTTCTCGGTGGCGACGAGAGGCGGACCGGAAGCCCCGCTCGTCTTCGAAACCGTGGATGGAAGCGACCTGTCGACGCTGAAGGTGCCGGGCATCTATACGCATGTCGGCTTCAACGATTTCTACCTGCCCGGCTGGCCAAGGTTGCCCAAAAACTCGTCGACGACCAATGGGTGATCGGCGCTGGCGGAGAACAGGGCGGCTTCGACCAGGAACTGCTGCGGCTCGGCCCCGAGCTTCTCGACCGCTACGGCAAGGGATTTCGCCGCAGCCTGGAACGGTGTCCTCGACAGACTGAAGTTCAAGCCGCTGGCGGCGGACAAGCCGGACTATCTTGCGCTCTCGGCCGCCGCGTCCCCGACATCGCCGATCATTCAGCTTTTCGAGGCGATCGCGCAGGAAACCGCATTGACGCGCGAGCCCCAGGCCCAGGGGACGCAGAGACCACCGAGGATCGCGCCAAGGGCCTCGCACGTATCGGCATTGAGCTGCCCACCGGCAAATCGCAAAGCCGGGCTGGCGCCGCCTTCGCACAGTCGGCGGCCCAGAACCCTGGCGGCGGCATCGAAGCGCAGTTCAGGCCCTTTCAGCTGCTGGTCAACGGCCCTCCCGGCCAGCGCCCGATCGATGCACTGATCCAGAATTTCCGCGACATTCTTCAAAGCCTCAAGCTGGCGGCCGCGATGCCGACGCAGACCGAGCGGGCCAACGCCAACCTGCAGCTGCAAATTTCCAGCCTTCGCGCCAATGCATCGCGGCTGCCCAAGCCGCTCGCGCGAATGGTCAACGGCGGCGCCGACGATTTCGAAGGAGACGTCGCGGAAACCTCCATCGCGCAGCTGAATCAGAGGCTGGCCGAAACCGTCAGCAAGCCTTGCGAGGACGTGATCGGCGAACCGCTTTCCCTTCGCCGGCAGGCAGCGCCGACGAAGTGCAATTGGTGGACTTCGCCAAATTGTTCGCGCCGAGCGGCGTGATCGACAGGTTCTTCGCCCAGAACCTGTCGCCGCTCGTCGATATGAGCGGCCAGAACTGGCAATGGAAGCAGGACACCCGTCTTGGCCGCGAGCTGTCGAAGTCCGCCCTTGAAGCAGTTTCAGCTGGCCGCCGAAATCCGCGACGCGTTCTTTCCCGATGGGCGGCTCGGTACCGGCGGTCAACGTCACCTTCACGCCCGTTCTCGCTGCATGGCGACGCCGACATGGCGCTGCTCGACGTCAATGGCCAGATCGTGCAGAGCTATCAGACCGGCAACGCGCCAGGCATCGTGACCTGGCCGGGCAGCCTGGAAGCCGGCTCCGCGCACCTCAGCCTCACGCCCGAGCTTCCCGGCCGCGAATCCGCTG
Source organism: uncultured Alphaproteobacteria bacterium (assembly GCA_963726065.1). Lineage (GTDB taxonomy): Bacteria > Pseudomonadota > Alphaproteobacteria > Rhizobiales > Rhizobiaceae > Neomesorhizobium. The sequence goes on along the minus strand of CAVSAU010000005.1, from coordinate 134,839 downwards.
TCAAGTTCGACGGCCCCTGGGCGCTGAAGCGGTTGCTGGACAGCGCAACGATCACCCGCAACGGCGACAATCTGGAAGCGCGCTTCGTGATCGGCGGCCGCGACGTCGCCTATACGGTCCAGATCAGCCTCGGGCGGCAATCCATTCGCGCTTCCGGCGCTTTCCGGTTTCAGCTGTCCGACAAGTTTCAGGTAGGAACTTGTTTCGCGATACGCAGCTTGACTGGCAGAGCCAAACAATTGCTACAGCAGCCGGACCACACGATGCTGCTTCCATCCCGAAGGCGAAACCGCCACGACTTAATTTTTGTACTCTAATGTTCAAGCCTGTGGCAGAGTGCCGGAAGCGAGCGTCCGGGAAAGCGCCGCGGAGGGGCGCTGAGGAGCGCCTAGACCGATTTGAACGATGCCGCCCTCCCCTTTGAGAGCTACGGCGTGAGCCACAAGGGCTGCGTGCGTCAGCTCAACGAGGACAGCTATCTGATCGAACCGAGGAGCGGGCTTTGGCTGGTGGCTGACGGGATGGGCGGGCACGATGCGGGAGAGGTCGCCTCCGCCAGCATCGTCGAGCACCTGGCGACCATCGGCATTGCCAGTTCCGCACCCGATCTGCGCGCCCGCTTCGAAGACCGGCTGAGCCGCGCCCACGCCGAAATCCGCGGCATCGCCGCGGCACGTGGGGTGACCATTGGCTCCACCGTCGCTGCCCTGCTGGCGATGGACGGCAGATTTGCCTGCCTGTGGTCCGGCGACAGCCGGGTCTATCTGGTGCGCAACGGCTCGATCTCGCAGATTTCGCGCGACCATACCGAAGTCCAGGAACTTGCTCGACCGCGGCATGATCACCCCAAGCGAGGCGCGGAGCTGGCCGCGCCGCAATGTCATCACCCGCGCCGTCGGCGTCAGCGACGATATCGTCATCGACTTCCAGCAAGGGGAAATCCTGCCGGGCGATATCTTCGTTCTCAGCACCGACGGCCTGACAGCTCATGTCACGGACGCCGAGATCCAGGCGGCCGTTGTGTCGGCTGCACCACAGGCAGCGTGCAAGAACCTGCTCGCAACGGTTCTCGAACGCGGCGGCACCGACAACGTCACCATCGTGCTTGTCCGCATGCGAAGATGGTCGTAATGGCCGTTCCGCCGGTCCTGGCGCTTACAGGTCTGAAGGCTGAAGCCGTGAGCGACGACGACGACAAGACGCGCATTTTGCCGGACATGGCCAACACCGACGTCGGCACCCAGCTCAGCGGCATCTATGAGCTCGACGAGCGCATCGCATCGCGGCGGCATGGGCGAAGTCTATCGCGGCCACAACATCCAGACCGGCGACCATGTCGCGATCAAGATCGTCCTGCCGGAATTCGCTCGCGACCAGACCATCCTGTCGCTGTTCCGCAAGGAAGCGATCCATCCTCAATCATCTGTCGCACGACGCCATCGTGCGCTACCACGTCTTCACCATCGATCCCGGCATCGGCCGTCCCTATCTCGCGATGGAGTTCGTCGACGGCCAGTCGCTGTTCGACGTCATGCGGCGCGGCGCCATGTCGACTGAGGACGTGCGCAAGCTTTGCCACCGCCTCGCTTCGGGCCTGAGCGCCGTCCACGAAGCGGGCGCCGTGCACCGCGACCTCTCGCCGGACAACATCATCCTGCCGGGTGGCAAGGTGGAGCGCGCCAAGATCATCGACTTCGGCATCGCCCGGTCGGCGACGGTCGGCGGCGAGACGCTGATCGGCGGAAAATTCGCGGGCAAGTACAACTACGTCTCCCCCGAGCAGCTCGGCCTCTATGGCGGCGAAGTGAGCGAGCAATCCGACATCTACAGCCTCGGGCTGGTGCTGGCGGCGGCGTTGCGCGGGCAAGCCGCTCGACATGAGCGGCTCGCAGTTCGAGATCGTGGAAAAGCGCCGGGTCGTGCCCGACCTCTCCGGTATCGACGAAGAGCTTCGGCCGATGATCGAGGCGATGCTGCAGCCCGACCCCCACGACCGGCCGAGCGCCGCCGAAATTGCAGAGATGACGCGCAGCGTGATGAACCTCGGTGACACGCTCGCACCGCGCTCCAAGGCGCCTCGCGAACGCGGAACCGTTCAGCCGCAGCCTGCATCTCCCGACCCCTGGGTCGGAACGGAAACCTCCAGCACTGTAGACGACCCGGCAGTCCCGCAGAAAGCAACGGAAGAACCGAGCTTTGTGCCGCACCGGCCGCCCGCCCTTTTGTCGCAGCCTCGGCCGGCGGCAGTGACGCCGCCTGTCCGACCACCGGCTCCTTCGCCTGCGACGAACACCCGAAATATGGCGATCGCCGCCGCCGCGATGGTCGTCCTGTTGGGCGGGGGCGCCTATTTCGGCGGCTTCCTGACGCCGCCTCCGGCCTCAAACGGCGACGCAGTTCCGCAGCTGACCCCCGATCTTTCGAAGCCCGAGATCCCAGCTCCGACGAGCCAACCGGTAGAAAATACACCGCCACCGGAAGCCCATACCCAAAACAAGCAGCCGGAGCCAACATCTACGGAAACGGCGAGCGGGCAGAACCAGAACGCATTGCCGCCTGCCGACACTGCCGCCAATTCTCAAACCGGAAATGCGCCGCCCGCACCTTCGACAGGCAAGGCAAGTGGCCAGGCAGAAAGCGCCACGCCTTCGGCCGATCTGCGCCCGCAAACCGAGGCGTCCTCGGCTTCGTCCGCAAAACCGACGGACAACTCTACCAGCCAAGGCGAAAAAGGCCTCCAATCGCAAACCGCCCGGCAACCGCCCGCGACACCTCCGACAAACAAGACGGCAACAAACCAACCTCAACAGGACACCTCAACGCCGATACCGGATAGACCACAACCGAAAAAGCCGGAGACAACCGCAAGCCAAGGTAGCGAAGCCCCTCGACCGGGGAACGCGCCGACTGCAGCGAATGACCAGCCCACTGTCACGAATGGGCAGGCGACAAACCCCGCCAGTGACGGTCAGGGCGACACGGATGTCGCCATCAACATTCCCAAACCTGGGCTCCCAACGACCGAGCCCGAGGTTTCGACACCGTCCCAGCCTCCGACCGAAACCATCGACGGGGTTGCCCAACGCATATCCTGGCTGCGCGACTACAGTGGCGGCGACTGTTTTTATGCCTCCGCAACCTCGGCGACCGACAAGGCCATCGAGATCGAGGGTTTCGGCACCACGGTCGAGCCGTTCATGCAGATGCTGGAAGCTTTTCGTGACAAATTCCAGCTGGAGCCGGATGTCAGCGTGCGCCTCATCGAGCCCGCGCAATGCGAGGTCACCCAGTTTCTGCGAGCGCTCGGCCCCAGTTCGGCGGAGAAGCCGCATCTTTCACTGGCGCAGACATCGGTTCCGGACGGCTCGCCTGTCAGCGGGACGTTGGAAATTGCGGGAGGATCGAGAGCCAGCCTTTTGCTGATCGATCACAAGGGGATGGTGTTCAACCTCGACGAACGCGTCGTGGTCGAGGCGGGCAAGGCGAGCTTCTCAATACCCATCGGGCTCGGCGACGCGGACAAAGCCAGCGGAAAAGCCGTCCCGCAAATCATCATTGCAGTCATCGGCGGCTCCGACATCGAGGCCGCAACGTTCTCAAATCCGGTGCCTGCAACCGTCGCTTTTCCCAAAATCCTTGCAGAAATTCGCGAAAAGGGCGGCGAATTTTCAGCAACTGCCAAATATTTCCAGCTCGGCGGGTAGCATGAACACCGATGGAACTCCGTCGCTCGCGCACTCCCAGCCAGCCTGAAATAGTCCGCGCAATGCCGGCCACGCCGGGACGCTTGGCGTCTGCAGCCCGGCGAGCAATTGTCGCATTGGCCACAGCCTTTCTGGTTCTGTTTGCCTCGCAGCGCGCGCAGGCTGAATTCACCGTCTGCAATCAGACGCTCGACGTCGTCAATCTTGCAGTCGGTCAGGAAATCGACAGGGGCGTTCCAGACGGACGGCTGGTGGACGATTGGCGCGAACCAGTGCGTCAATGTCATCCGCGAGGAACTGGCGAACCGCTACATCTACATCTACGCCACCGACGTCTTTGGAAACGCCATTCTGAACGGCTCAACAGAGATGTGCGTCGAGCGGCGGCGCTTCAGCATCCGCGGCATCGAGGAATGCTGGCAGCGCGGCCACATCGCGGCACGGTTCTACGAAGTCGATACGCTCCAGCAGATCCGGTGGACCTTCTTCCTGGCCGGGCGAAGTCCATGACCCACGATATCGACGTCAGCTTCCGGCTGCGAAAGCAGGCGATCGCGGCGCGGCGCAAGCGGCGCGCTGGCGCAAGCTGTTCGTTGGCCTGGGGGCTATCGTGGCGCTGTCGATTGCCGCCGCCCTTTATCTTACAGCGGACTACTGGTCGTTCGGCGACGTGAAGAAGAGCTGGAGGTGACCGAAGGGACCGACGAGGTGCCGGCGGACGCATCGGTCTATGTGCCGGCGATCGTCGATCTGGCGGGCGATCCCGATGTGGATCAACCTTTCGCGCGGCAGCGGCGCCGCAACAAAGGGCCGCACGCATCACCCGGCCAGCCGAACTCGCAACAGGCGGGGTATCCACCACAGATCGAGATCCTGTCGGACGCGATGCTGAGTTCCAGCGAACGCTTCATGACGACAATACCCTCCTCGCAGGAGGATTTTGCATTTTTCCAGGCGCAGCGACTCGTCTCGCCGCCTCGTCCTGCCGACGATCTGGAGATGGACCTGCGATGCCATCGCCGGACGCCGTGCGATGCGAGCCCTTCGACCAGCGCTGAGGAGCCCGACCGGCGCTGGTCGACGCGAGCGCCGGCTGGGGCGAAACCATCGATGCAGGCGAAGCCGACCTTCCCGCGTTTCAGAAGACCGCGGTCGAAAACAACACCAGCGTCGCGACGGTCACGCCTGAATTCGACCGGTTCGAAGCGACCGAAGATATCTTCGTGAAGATCCTCACCAATCGCACCCTGGACAGCGTCGTCCTCGAAGGCGCACTTCTCCGCGGAGGACGCCAAGCTGGCCGGCGAAGCGCTGAAGTCGCTGTTCAATCGCGGAAGGCCTGGAGCCCGGCTATGTCGTCGCGCATGCGCGGCTTCCGGCCGAGGCGCGAGACGCATCACCGCCGTCGCTGATGCAGGTCTCGATCTACGCCAAGAACACCTACGTCGGCACGCTGGCGCGCAACGCGGCAGGTGTGTTCGTAGTCGGGCGTCGATCCCTGGGTGCGCGACGACCTGTTCAACTATTCCGGCGCGCCGGACGAAGGCGCGCACAAGCGCCAATACCGACTGCTCGACGCGATCTACTCGACCGCTGCCCGCAACAACGTACCGACCGGCGTCATCGGCGAAGCGATCATGTATCTGTCGCGCGGGCAGGACCTGAACGCCTTCGCCACCTACGACGAGCGCCTGGTGCTGATCTATTCGCAAACGGCGCGCGGCAAGGACGGCGTCACGGGACGGGTCCTCTATGTCGGCGTCCAGGGTGGCGAAAAAACCCTGGAGTGCTTCGTCTTCCAGCAAAGCGACGGCGAGTTCGCCTGCGTCACCGGCGACGATCAGGTTCGCTCGCTGACCGTCACCAACGGCATGGTGACGCCCGTCAACGGCGTCATGACCTCCACCTTCGGCCCGCGCAAGCATCCGATCCTGAACACCGTGCGCATCCACAAGGGCGTCGACTGGGCAGCCCCGATCGGCACGCCGATCGTGGCGGCGTTCGATGGCGAGATCGTCTTTCGAGGGTGACGGCGGCGGTTACGGCAATCTGGTCCGGATTTCGCACGCAAACGGTCGCGAGACGCGCTATGCGCACATGTCGCAATTCGCGCCGAACACGGGCGTCGGCGCCGCCGTGAAGGCCGGCGACGTCATCGGCTATATCGGCACCACCGGCCTGTCGACCGGGCCGCATCTTCATTTCGAACTCTATCAGCAGCGAGGCCATCGATCCGCTTGGGCACCGTCACGGTCGTTGCGCATCGCGACGATTCCGCCGTCGAAACGCTGACCGACCGCATCATCCACGTCGAGAGCGGCGGCAATGCCCGCGCCAAGAATCCGTTGTCGTCGGCGACCGGCCTCGGTCAGTTCATCATCATCGACCTGGATCAGGATGATGAACACCTACCGGCCGGATCTGGCGCGAACGCTGTCGCAGCGCCGAGCTGCTCGCCCTGCGTTTCGATCCCACCATCTCGCGCGAAATGGTGCGCAACCTGGCGCGCGAAGGCGAAGCCTATCTCAAGGCGCGCGGTCACCAGATCACCGCCGGCCGGCTCTACCTTTGCCATTTCCTTGGCATGGAGGGTGCGCATCAGGTGCTGTCGGCACCCGGCGACGCAATGCTGATCGACGTCCTCGGGACCGTCGGTGATCCAGGCCAATCCATTCCTCACCGGCAAGAATGCCGCCTATGTCGCCAACTGGGCGGAAAGGAAGATGAGCGGCCGGAGCTACATGGACCCCGTCGCAAGTCACTTCGGTTACAAAGGAGGTCCGGCAGACATCGCCCGAGTTCGAGAAATTCAAGAACGCAATCAGCGCGGTCGTGACTTCCGTCAAGGACACTATCTAAGGCATTTGCAGCGGGGCAGAATTGCCTGGCGTTGCACGGCACGCTAAGACAACATAAAAGAGCGGAATGCCCGGTTCAGCCCGAATGCACGCCGCTCCTGTCGGGAGTCTATCTTTCGCGTCGAGCGAACAACCGCCGCTAGCCCGAGAACTACTGCACCTTGATGCGCATCTCGACCCGCCGGTTGGCCGGATCGTAGGGATCGGCGCTGCGTGGATGCGTTTCGCCCAGGCCGATGGCGCTGAGACGGGTCGGCTCGATGCCGTTTGCCAGGAGGAACGCGGTCACCGCCTGAGCCCGCCGCTGCGACAGTCCATCATTGTAGACCGTCGATCCGGACGCATCGGTATAGCCCTCGACAACAAACGCATGAGCCTTCAGGCGATTGTCCTGCAGCGCCTTGGCGAATTCGGCAAGTTTTGCGCGGGCGTCAGGCGCCAGCTCCGAAGAATCGAGGTTGAAATTGACCAGCATGTCGAGCCCTGTCTGTACGGGCTTCTGAGCCTTGCTTTTGCATTCGTCCTCGGTGCCGACACATATCCCGCGCGACGCTCCGAGGTCGGCCGCGTTGGCAAAAAACTTGACAATGTCATCCGAAGACTGAACGGGATCGGCAAATGCAGTTGAAGACATCAGTGCCGACACGAACACCAAGACCGAAGTACCTGCCCGCATCGCGGTGTCTCCAGTTTGAAATCTGACTAGCAGCAGACGGGAACGTATAACTTAAATCTCATGCGGCCTTCTGTCAACAAAAACGCAAGTGTCGACAACAGATGCAAACGCTGGAAAACGATATCTTTCAACGGTTTTCCTTAGTTACTATGTTCATTCAGCAAGCTTTGCTTTGAGCGTAGCGGCGTCTGCAAAAGCTGGATACGCTTCGATGCGATCGCCAATGGGATGGCGATTATCTACGGCGCGAAAGTCGTCGAGGGAAGCTGGGGAGGTATCGTGGCCATGGTCAACGGGCTCCGATTCAAAACGGCAAGGGATCTGTTTGCGGCTTATCCCGCAGCCTCCCAGGATATGAAAGCCACTCCCACCGACCAGCCCTCGCTCGAATTCTGCCGTTCGCTCCTCGCCAGCAAAGTGCCCGAGGAGGCAGTGACCTTTTGCGCTTACCTGCTGCCGGATCGCGCCGCCGTCTGGTGGGGTCACGAGTGCCTGAACCACCTGACGGAGTTGCTGGAGGAGCAGGATCACCGGCTGTTGGCCTTGGTTCACGACTGGGTCAGCGAGCCGCTCGAGCATAGAAGCCACGCGGCCATAAACGAGGCAAGTGCCGTAGGGCAGCGAACGCCCGCCGTCTGGATCGCCTTGGCTGCGGGGCAAAATGGCAAGAGTGCCTATGGCGACGAAACGTCACCTCTGGCGTCGGCCGCGACGGCCCGCGCGGTCAACGCAGGGATCCTCGCCGGATTGGCGCGGGTCGCGCTCGCTGACCGCCTTTCCGTGCTGACCGCGTTCGTTGAAATGGGCATCCATCTGGCTGAGATCGAAGGCGCACGCGACTTGTCGGACGAGCCGTCTTGAGCCGAACCTCCGCAACAACAGACCAACAACAGAGAGGCGCCGGCAAACAACATCCGGGGTTCAGCCATCCGAGCCGACAGCCTTCGCAGTCTTGAACCTGACGGCGATTATGTTTACCTAAGGTGAAATTTTTGATCGAGGCAACGATGCCGGGAAAACGGGCAAGAACCAACAATAACAACGACAAGCCAGTTGCCGCTGCAGACGCGCCGACAAAAATCCCGGCGTCGCCCCCGCCCAAGCAAGCGCCCCTGAAGCAGGACCCTCACGCAACGCGCGACACCCGCGAAAAGGTGCTGGAGGTGGCGATAGGTCACGAAGTTCGTGCTTTCCGAAAGAAGCTCGGCATAACGGTCGCCGACCTCGCCGCGACCACCAACATCTCGCTTGGCATGCTGTCGAAAATCGAGAATGGCATCACGTCGCCATCACTGACCACGCTGCAAGCCCTGTCGCATGCGCTCGGCGTGCCCCTTACCTCGTTTTTCCGCCGCTTCGAGGAGGACCGCAACGCCGTCTTTGTGAAAGCCGGCGAAGGCGTGGATGTCGAACGGCGCGGCACGCGTGCCGGCCACCAGTACAATCTGCTCGGCTATATCGGCTCCAACACCGCCGGCGTGGTGGTCGAGCCCTATCTCATCACCCTGAGCGAGAACTCGGATGTGTTTCCGACGTTCCAGCACGACGGGATGGAGTTTCTCTACATGCTGGAGGGCGAGGTAGTGTATCGCCACGGCAGCAATCTCTTCCGCATGCTTCCTGGTGACAGCCTGTTCTTCGACGCTGATGCGCCGCACGGGCCGGACGAGTTGACCACGCTGCCGATCCGCTACCTGTCGATCATCTCCTACCGTCAGGGCGGCGGGCAGGAATAGAACCTGACACACTCACTGCTGCACTGAGCTCGCGAGTGATCCCGGCGCGTTTGCCATGACAAAGTTCAGGCGGGCGCGCCGATAGGCATCTGGAATGGAAAGCGCCCAGATGAACAGTCCCCCGGCGTGCCGCGCGACGAAAGACTGATCGGGCGTCGTCGTCATGTAAGTCAGCACCGAGAAGAAAAGCACGAAGAAGGCAAACACCAGACCACGCGGGGCCTGGCGGATCGCCACATGCCCGGCCCCCGGCAGAATGATCGCCAGCGCAAGCACGACATAGGGATTGATCGGTCTTTTCATCGCTGCCAATTCCTCTAGGCCACGAGTTCCGCGGGCGCAGCTTCTTCGCCCGTCAGCGTTGCACTCAAGGCTTCCAGTTCGCCTATCGCCTGGCCGATCAGCGCGGCGGAGATCTCCTCAACCGGGAAGCGCACCTGCCGCAACAGGAGATGCGCGCCGCGATCGCCCTCGGCTGCCTGGCGAATGAGACGCACGCCACGCGGCGTAATCACCGCCTCCTTTACGGCCGGATCGCGGAACAGCGAACAAAACATCGCCGTGGCCCGTTCGATATCCCTGTCTGCGGCGAGGCCGTCGCCGCGCATCAGCAGTGAGGCATCCGTCTGCGGCGGAGCAATCCATTCCGGCAGGTCATGGACCATGGAATAGAACTCGGCGCCGGTCGGGCGCGAAAGCGCCCCTATCGAAGGGCGCCGACGCTCGCCAGCTTCGGCCAGGGTCAGCTTGAGCCAGAGCTGTGGCAGCCGCCGAAAGACCAGCGTGTCGGCGATCAGCTCGATCCTGATCTGGCGGTTATCCGCAAGGCGGCCCTTGAGAACGGGAAACCCGTCGGGCGCGATGGAGATCTTGCCGCCGGCGAAAAGGCCAGCCGCAGAATCGAGAAGGCGGCCACGCCGGTCCAGCATGCCGCGGTGCTCGCGCAGCGCCATTATCGACAACACCGCGATTGCTGCGGCAGCAAAGATCAGGAGCGCTGCGGTTATGCTCATCGGCCTGTTCCGAGGCGCGGCCTCATAGTGCGCCGCGCCTCCATCTGCTCAGTAGCCTTGTGGGCGCGGCCACGGCATCGTGAACTGGTCGCCGCGGCGCACGAAACGATAGCGCCAGAAGTGGAACCACAGCGACGCCACGATATAGAAGCACATCATCGCGATGAGCTGGGTGCCGTAGCCGAGGAACACCGCGATATAGGCGGTTGCGCAAAGCACCAAAAGCACAATCGCTGGCAGCGGGTGGAACGGGTGCACATAGCCGCGCTTAATGGTGTCGAGCGGCCATTTCCTGCGGAACATCACCATGTTGAACGACATGAAGGTGTAGCCGAGCAGTCCTGACAGGATCGAGAAGGTAACGACCTGATCCAGCGGCGCGCCGAGAGCAAAGATCAACGCGATCGGCACCAGGAAGACGATCGACCGGTAGGGTGTGCGATAGACGGGATGTACGGCGCCGAACCAGATCGGCAGGTAGCGATCGCGGCCCATCGAGAACCAAGCACGCGATGCGTCGTTGATGCAGCCATTGGCCGAAGCGAGCGTCGAGAAAATGGTGCCGATGAACAAAAGCACCATCAGGCCGGTGCTTCCGGTGACACGCGCGGCATCGAAGAGCGGCGTGCCGGCCTGGCCGAGATACTCCCACGGAATGAGACCGGAGCAGACATACCAGGTCAGCGTCGCCGCGATCAGAAGCGTCATGATGCCGGCCATAGTGCCGTAAGGGAGAGAGCGCGATGGAGAACGCACTTCCTCGGCAGCCTGGCAGGTGCCCTCGATGCCGAGATAGTACCAGAGACCGAAATGGATGGAGGCGATGATGCCGACCCAGCCATACGGCAACGGCTCTTCGGCCACCGCCGAAAAATCGAGCGGAACGTTCGAGCCGCCGAACTGCACGACCAGAAACAGAATGATGATGGCCAGGAACGCGATCGCGGTGATGACGAAATTGAACGTGAGCGTCGCCAGTACGCCGCGATAGTTGAGCCAGGCCAGAAACATCACAGCCAGGATGATGAATGGCTGCTGGTTGAGCCCGGAATGCCCCTGCATGCCGGCCACGGTATCGAGGAGGAAGCCGATTGTGATCGCATTGCCCGCCTCCAGCATGGTGTACGCCATGACCAGGAAAAGGCCGACGTTGAAGGCCATCAGAGGTCCGACGATGTGCTTTGCCTGGGCATATTGTCCGCCCGCGGCGGCCACGGTCGATGTCACTTCGGAATCGATCATGGCAACGCAGGTATAAAGCAGCCCGGCCACCCAACAGGCGACCAGCCCAGCGATCATGCCGCCTTTGCCGATAGCGAAATTCCAACCCATGTACTCGCCGACCAGCACGATGCCGACGCCGAGCGCCCAGACGTGCCCAGGCCCGAGCACGCGCAGCAGCTGCAGCCTTTCAGGCGCCGCCGCCGTTGATGTCACATTTGCCATCGCCTGCTCCCCTCAGATCTGGTGACGTTCCTGCGTGGCCTCGATCTCGCCTTCACGCGAGGAGGTCAGCAGGTCGTTGTCATAAGTGGAATCGACGCGGGCGAGATCGACAAGCATCATTGCCCCGAACAAGGCCGACAGGCCCCAGGCCACATATTCCAGTATGTTCCACATATCCATCGCCGCCTCCCCTAGCGCTTTGGTCCGAAACGTTCGTCGATGACTTCCCGGTATTCCTTGTCGGAGAGCCGAACGACCATGACGAAGTAACCGATGACCAGCACCGCCATGACGATGAGCGCGGTCCAGCTGAAGTCATAGTTGAAACGCGCGGTGACAATGTCGTTTGCAGCAGCAGGGTCGGTAATGCCGAGGGCTGCCCATTGCTGCTGTTCGACGGCGTTCTGGTTGAGCGCCTCCCAGGTGGGATTCTCGATTGGATTGGGCGTCTTGGCGGCGCCGGCGAGCCCGAGATAGAGCGGCAGATAAAGTGCTCCTACCGTCAGCACGAGCAGGACGACGACATCGACGATCTGGGCGACGAAACCTTGTTTGGGCGGTTGGTATGCCATTGGTGTGCTCCTAGCGCCGGCGGCTACGCATCTCGTCGAGATGCTTCAGGTCGAGACCGTAGATGAAGTGCTTGTCGTGGCCATAGTGGCGCAGCATCGCGACGATCGCCGCGGTGTTGAACACCAGCACAAGCGCTCCTGCAGCGACCAGGATCATCCGGATCCCGGGCACTGTAATATGCGGCCAGACGACCAGAAGCGCGAAAAGGATGGTGATCCAGAGAGCCGCGACGAAGGCGATTGCCCCCAGACGGTCGCGTCCGTGCATTTTGTCGATACGTTCGTCAAGCGTTGTCGAGCCAGCATGCTGGCTTGGCGTCGCGTCCATCTTCCCCTCCCTGAGGCTGAACGACAGCGGGCTCTTCGTTGATTGTACAGAAAACTATTTGCCCAAGAGGAATATCTGGAAAAGCCGCAGAACTGTCAAGCAAAGCCTGTGTTGCGGCGCAAGGGTTCTTTGTTGCAGCGCGAAAACTTGGTTGCTTCAAATGTATGAGATAGATGGGTCCAAAACATCCCAAGCCCTTGAAGTGAAGGGTTCGAGGCAAAACCCGGTGCATTAGGTCGCGCGATTACAAATCGATTGACGGGACAATCTTTATCACAAGGAAAAAACCAGAACTGAGATGAAACTATCTGGGATCCCGCACAGATCGCGGTGCACAATGGGGTGCCTAAACAATGGGGAACCGATTTCATGAGCGCTTTCAGCGGTACCCCTGCCGGCTGGGCATTCTGCGCGGCCCATCGCCACCGGCGAGGGTCTTCGCCTAGGTGAAGGCCATCTTCATCGGCGCCTGTGCTAAGGTGTGGACGCGATGGCACTGTGAACTGGCATGTTCATCGCGGCGCCTTGATCCTCTTGCGCGCCGCAAACCCCTTCCTTCAGGTGGAGGTTAGGCGCGTTGGTCTTCGATGTATTTCCTGACGATGTCTATAGGAGCGCCGCTGCAGGATGCGGCGCAGTAAGACGGGCTCCACAGATGCCCGCCCCACAACTTGTCTTCCACCTCCGGAAAACGCTTCTTGCGCAGCATTCGGGACGACACTCCCTTCAGCGAGTTGACCAGTTTTGTAAGCTGCACGGTCGGCAGATATTCGACGAGCAGATGGACGTGGTCGTCCTCCCCGTCCAACTCGACCAGCACCGCGCCGAAATCATCACAAACCTGCTCGAAACTTTCCCTGAGGACCTCCATGGCGCGGTCGCTCAATACGCCGCGCCTGTACTTCGTGACAAAGACCAAATGAACATGTAGGGAACAGACGACGCTTCTGCCCTTGCGATAATCCAACATGTGACATTGTTTTCCTTGTGTAGACCAATTACAGTCGTAGCACATGATCGAGCGGTGGGCATACAAATTCCGGATTTACCCCGACGTGTTGCAGGACTGGCTGTTCCGCAACACGATCGGCTGCTGCCGGGTGGTCTACAACACCTGCCTTTCGCAGCGTCAGCTCGAGTGGCACCGTTCGGAACCGCGATACATCTCAAGCTTCGACCAGATCAAGGAACTGAAGGCGCTGAAGGCGGAATTTCCGTTTCTGAAGAAAGCGCCCCACCACGCGCTGGTGCAGGCGATCGTCGACCTCGACAAGGCTTACCGAAATTTCTTCGATGGCCGCGCCAAATATCCGAAGTTCAGGAAGAAATTCGAGAACGAATCCTTTCGCTATCCCGATCCGGCGCAGCTGAAGATCGAGAAGGACAGGATCTTCCTGCCGAAGGCGGGATGGGTGGAAATGGTCATGCACCGCGAGATCGTCGGTACCGTCAGCAACGTCACCGTCTCGCGCCAGGGCACATACTGGTACGTTTCCATCCAGGTCGAGTGCGAGATCGACGAGCCGATGCTGAAAATCGGTGCGGCCGAGGGCGTAGACGCTGGGGTGGTCCACGGGGCGGTGCTGTCGGACGGCACGGTCTTCGACCTGCCGCGGGTGTCGGAAAAGGAGCAGCGGCAGGTCGCCGCCATCCAGAAAACTGTCGCCCGCAGGCAGAAAGGCTCGAAGAACCGCATGAAGGCGGTCCGCCGCCTGCAGAGCCTGCAGGCGCGGCACACGCGCCGCCGGCGCGACGCCAAGCACAAGATGACCACCGCCATTATCCGAAGCGTCGCGGTGCTGTGCGTCGAGGATTTGCGGGTCAAGAACATGACCGCTTCCGCCCGCGGTACGGTCGAGGAACCCGGCTCCAACGTCGCCCAGAAGGCGGGGCTTAACCGCTCCATCCTGGATGTCTCGCCCGGCGAGACGCGTTTCCAGTACGAGTACAAGATGAAGCGGGAAGGCGGCCGCATCGTCTTCGTCAATCCCGCCTTCACCTCGCAGCAGTGTTGCTGCTGCCTGCACACCGACGCTGAGAACCGTCCCGACAGGGACACGTTCGTCTGCGTCTCGTGCGGTTACGAAGACTGCGCCGACGCGAACGCGGCGAAGAACATCAAGCGCAAGGGCCTGGAAGCCCTTGTCGCACGAACCGGAGGACATCCGGGGTTGGCCTGTGAATCGAGCCGCGTTGGCGGACGGAAGCAGGAAGAAGAAAGCCGTGAGGCTGGAAACCTGGGCCTTGAGACGACCGCAAGCCCGGTCCTTCAGGGCCGGGAGTAGTCACCATCCCGGACTTCGGATCCCGCCACTACAGTCAGGACGGCGGCAGGTTTCCTAAACAACATGCCTCGACTCGGCTGAAATCGCGCATTGACTGTATCGGGCAATATCCTAATTTAACTGCAATGCAACTTTTTTTCTCTTGGTTAAGTCGGAGAAAGAGATCCGGAAGATGCCTGCAGTCGATGAGGGGAGCGACGCGATGCCGAGCGACGGGTGGCAAGACAACGCGCTGCGATCGCGCCTAGCCCTCCCCTGCAAACCGCCGACGCCTGCGCCTGCGGCGCGTTGTGAACGCTTCGCCGTTGCTGGTGCTCCGGTCCTGCCCGGTCTTCTTCGAACCCTGCACTTCAACTCCATATTCAAGGAAGTTTGCATGGCCGACGTTAAGAGCGACATTGAGATAGCGCGCGGCGCCAAGAAGCAGGCGATCCAGGCGGTTGGTGCGAAGCTTGGCATCCCGACGGAGCGTCTTCTGCCCTATGGCCACGACAAGGCGAAGGTTTCGGCGGAGTTCATCGCCGCGAAGAAGGGAGCCAGGGACGGCAAGCTGATCCTGGTGACGGCGATCAACCCGACGCCGGCCGGCGAGGGCAAGACGACGACGACGGTGGGGCTTGGCGACGGGCTGAACCGCATCGGCAAGAAGGCCGTGGTGTGCATCCGCGAGGCCTCGCTGGGACCCAATTTCGGGGTCAAGGGCGGTGCGGCCGGCGGCGGCTATGCGCAGGTGGTGCCGATGGAGGACATGAACCTGCACTTCACCGGCGACTTCCACGCCATCACCACCGCCCACAACCTTTTGTCGGCGCTGATCGACAACCACATCTACTGGGGCAACGAGCTCGGCATCGATACCCGCCGCGTGGTGTGGCGGCGCGTCATGGACATGAACGACCGGGCGCTGCGCGAGATCATCGCCTCGCTCGGCGGGGTGGCCAACGGGTTCCCGCGCGAGGCGGGCTTCGACATCACGGTGGCCTCGGAAGTGATGGCGATCCTGTGCCTGGCCACCGACCTGAAGGATCTGGAGAAGCGGCTGGGCGACATCATCGTGGCCTACCGGCGCGACAAGAGCGCGGTCTATGCCCGCGACCTCAAGGCCGACGGCGCCATGGCGGTGCTTCTGAAGGACGCCATGCAGCCCAACCTGGTGCAGACGCTGGAGAACAACCCGGCCTTTGTGCATGGCGGCCCGTTCGCCAACATCGCGCATGGCTGCAACTCGGTGGTGGCCACCACCACGGCGCTGAAGCTTGCCGACTATGTCGTCACCGAGGCCGGCTTCGGCGCCGACCTGGGCGCTGAAAAGTTCTTCGACATCAAGTGCCGCAAGGCAGGCCTGAAGCCTTCCGCCGCCGTCATCGTGGCCACCGTCAGGGCCATGAAGATGAATGGCGGGGTGAAGAAGGAGGACCTTTCCAAGGAGAATGTCGAGGCGGTGGTGAAGGGCTGCGCCAATCTTGGCCGCCACATCGAGAATGTGCGCCAGTTCGGGGTGCCGGCGGTGGTGGCGATCAACCACTTTCATTCCGACACCGAGGCCGAGATCCAGGCGATGAAGGACTATGTCACCGGCATGGGCGAGGAGGCGATCCTGTGCCAGCACTGGGCCAAGGGCTCGGCCGGCATCGAGGAACTGGCCAACAAGGTGGTCAGCCTGGCCGAATCGGGCGCCTCGCAGTTCGCGCCGCTCTATCCCGACTCCATGAAGCTGTTCGACAAGATCAACACCATCGTGCAGCGCATCTACCGCGGCTCCGAGGCGATCGCCGACAAGAGCGTGCGCGACCAGCTGCACCAGTGGGAGCAGGCCGGCTACGGCAACCTGCCGGTGTGCATGGCCAAGACGCAATATTCGTTCTCCACCGACCCGAACCTGAGGGGCGCGCCGAACGGCCACACCGTGCCGGTGCGCGAGGTCAGGCTGTCGGCCGGCGCCGGCTTCGTGGTGGTCATCTGCGGCGAGGTGATGACCATGCCAGGCCTGCCCAAGGCGCCATCATCCGAAAAGATCTTCCTCAACGAAAAAGGACAGATCGAAGGGCTGTTCTAGCATTCTGTAGCCAGGTGGCATTCACCCGGCTTTGCGGAGATGCTAAACAAACGACAGAGCGCAAAATCTGGGTTGCCCCATAGATTCCGCTCCGCGGTCGCCGACATGCCGACCAGAATGAATCCGAGGCGTGGAAAGAGGCGCAGTCAGCCTCTCGGGAGGGCCATTCTCCCGACATCAACGCCATACTCGGCCGCCGCATCGACAAGCATGTGCCAGAGACTGTCCGCAAAGCTCGCGAAGACCAGCACATTGTAGACGGCGTTTCCGGCTACGTCGGCACTCCTCCATAAATTGACGCCGGTGTGGTCGATGGAGGTCGCGGCGGCAGCAGCGACCGGAAATACCGTGTCGTGCAGATCAAGCGACGAGATTTTCGCCAGGGCATCGCGCGCCCGCTCGCCCGTAATCCGAATGCGGCAGCGGCCGCCCGACTGGTCGGACAAGGACGCGTTGCCGGCAAAGGCATCGCTCATGGCAACGATTGGGTCGGTCGAGCCATCCGTAGCCGCCACGGCAAGGAACTGGTCGGGACCGGACCACACGAGGGTGGCTGCCTTGCCGAAGGACGCCATGGGACGATCCGGTGCGGTGACGCCAAAATATGCTTGTGCGGCCTTGGCCGTTTCGGCCCAGCGGCCACGGCGCGCCATCACCTGGACGACGGCGACCCCTGTCATTTCGGTCAGTGCAATCCCGGCCTCTCCCGAGCGCACACCCCCGCGCCCGGGCACAAGCGCCTTCTGCAGCGGCGACTGCGTGCTCCAGAGATAATCAGCCACGCTGGCGTCCTCCCTCGGGATCGTAGAAGACCGGGTTGACGATCTCGACATCCATGTCTTCTCCCCGCAGCGGATCGTGCGCGCGCACGATCTCGCCATGGCGTCCGCGCCCGCCGGCAACCAGCCCCAGGCCGATCCACTGGTTGAGCATCGGCGAAAAACAGACCGACGTCACATAACCCTGATCGGTGTCGGGACCTGGCATAACCCCCTTTGGAATAATGTGCGCGCCGGAGCGCAGGCGGCTCGCAGCGTTCACCGGCTTGATGCCGACGACCACCTGCCTGTCGGGCGCATTGAGAGCCTCGCGGCCAGCCATGGCGCGGCCGATGTAGTCCTTCTTGCTGGAGGCCATCTTGCCGAGCCCGAGATCGCTGGCGGTCGTGGTGCCGTTGAGTTCGGGGCCAGCGACATGGCCCTTTTCGATACGCATGACACCCAGAGCCTCGGTGCCGTAGGGAACCACGCCGAACGGCTTGCCGGCCAGCATGAGGTTGCCGGCAAGTGCTTCACCGAACTGTGCCGGCACGCCGATCTCGAACGCCATCTCGCCCGAAAACGAGATGCGGTAAAGGCGCGCGCGCATGCCGCCGCGCAAGGCGACCTCGCGCACGCCCATGAACGGGAACCCCTCGTTGGACAGGTCTTCGGACGGGTCGACCAGTTCCCGCAGCAAATCGCGGGTGTTCGGTCCGGCGATGGAGAACTGCGCCCACTGGTCGGTCACCGAGGTAAGCTGCACGTCGAGTTCCGGCCATAGAACCTGCCGGCAATATTCCAGATGCTGCATGACCAGGCCGGCCTTGGCCGTGGTCGTCGTCAGGAAATAGTGATCCTCAGCCAGTCGCGATGTCGTACCGTCGTCATAGACCAATCCGTCCTCACGCAGCATTAGCCCGTAACGGGCCTTGCCGACCGCAAGGTTGGAGAAAGTGTTGATGTAGACGCGGTCGAGGAACTTGCCGGCGTCGGGACCATGCACGTCCACCTTGCCGAGCGTCGAGACATCGCAGAAACCGACGCCGCCGCGCACCGCCCTGACCTCGCGGGTGACCGATTCCAGCCAATCCTTCTCACCCGGCTGCCGATACCACTGCGCGCGCTTCCAGAGGCCGGTGTCGACGAAAACCGCGCCGCGCTCTGCGGCCCAGTGATGCGATGGCGTCAGCCGCCATGCATGGAAATTTTCGTCGCGGTGATGGCCGGCCAGCGCGCCGATCGCCACCGGCGCGTAGGGCGGCCGGTAGATGGTCGTGCCGGTGTCGGCGATGCTGCGTCCCGTCGCCTCGGCCATGATGGCCAGGCCGTTGACGTTGGAGAGCTTGCCCTGGTCGGTTGCCATGCCCAGCGTCGTGTAGCGCTTCAGATGCTCGACGGATTCGAAACCTTCGCGCTGCGCCAGGGTAACGTCGGAAGCGGTGACGTCGTGCTGGAAGTCGACGAAAGCCTTGCCGCCTTTCACATGCCAGAGCGGCTTGATCGCGAAAGTCTCGTCGTCGCCCGTCGCCGCCGAGCCCGCGCTGCCCGACGCGCCCGTCTCGCCGGCGGCCTTCAAGCCGGCCGCATGGCCTTCGCGCAGGCAGGCGCCGGGCGAGAAATCGCCATTGGCGGCGCCCACCATCACCATGCCCGGCGGGCACTGCCCGGGGCCGAAAGCGGCGATATCGTCCCGCCACAACGGACGGCCGCGATGGAAGGAGGACAGCGCCACGCTCGGATTCCAGCCACCGGACATCGCCAGGCAATCGGCATCGACCTCACGCCTGCCGCTCTCGGTGGCGATGATCACCTTGTGGACGCCATCCACACTACCCTTCACGTCGACGACATTGCCCGAGAGCACTTCAAAGCCGGCGGTATCCCGCAGGCCGCAGAATTGTTGCGGAATCCTGCCGCGCGGATCGATCACCGCGGCGATCTCGGCGCCGGCCTTGCGAACGGTCTCGGCGGTGCGCCAGCCATCGTCATTGTTGGTGAACAGCGCTACACGCCGCCCCGGCAACGCCGCGAACCGGTTGACATAGGTCCGCACCGCCGAGGCCATCATCACACCCGGCCGGTCATTGCCGGGGAATACGATAGGCCGCTCAAGCGCGCCAGCCGCCACCACCGACCGCTTCGCCACGATGCGCCACAGGCGCTGGCGCGGTTGGTGCGCCGGCGGCACGGCGACGTGATCATTCACCCGTTCAAGCGCACCGTAAATGCCGCCGTCATAAACGCCGAATACAGCGGTCCTCGACATGATCCGAACGTTGGTCAGGCTGTCGAGTTCGGCGAGCACGTTTGCCAGCCATTCGGCGGCGATCTTGCCGTCGATCTCCGCAGTGTCCGACAGCAGGCGTCCACCGAGGCGGCTGTCTTCCTCGGCAAGGATGACCCGTGCGCCGGCGCGCCCGGCGGCAAGTGCTGCCGACAGGCCCGCGGGGCCGCTGCCCACCACCAGCACGTCGCAATGCGCCCACGCCTTGTCGTAATGGTCGGGGTCGGCAACGCCGCTGGTCTTGCCGAGGCCGGCGGCGCGGCGAATGGCCGGTTCGTAGATCGCCTCCCAGAACTTCGCCGGCCACATGAAGGTCTTGTAGTAGAAGCCGGCGACGAAGATCGGCGACAGCAGCGAATTGACCGCCATCAGATCGTGGCGCAGCGACGGCCAACGGTTCTGGCTGTTGGCGGCAAGACCGTCGTAAAGTTCGGTCGTTGTCGCGCGGGTGTTGGCCTCGCGGCGCGCGCCAGAGCGCAACTCGACCAGCGCGTTGGGCTCCTCCGCGCCGGCAGTAAGGATGCCGCGCGGGCGATGATATTTGAACGAGCGACCGACGAGCTTGACGCCGTTGGCCACCAGCGCCGAAGCCAGAGTGTCGCCGGCGAAGCCGGTCATGGTCTTGCCGTCGAAGCTGAAGGAGAGCGATTGCCCCCGATCGATTAACCCGCCGCTTGCCAAGCGGTGCGACTGCGCTCGGGCAGCCGCCATACTGTTGGTCGTCGCCGACTTGTCGTCGAAGGCGAGCGGAACCGAAGCGGCGTCGGCGAGAGGGCTGGATCGTGTTGCGCTCATGATGCCAGGCCCGTCGCTACGCGGGCACCAGCGCCCGGCGCTGCCTTCACCGCCTTGATCTCGTGCGTCGTCGTGCTGCGGGTGATGGTGAGCCACGAACGACAGCCGCCGCCGTGATACCAGCTCTCGGTCATTTCGCCGGCGATGTTGTCGCGTAGGTAGACGTAGTCGTGAAAGGCGTCCTGCGCTTCCGGCTGCTCACTGCCATCGGCGGCAAATACGGAAGGTCGCTTCGGCGCCGCGTCACCGAGATAGGTGAACTCGCCGAGCTCGCGTTCTCCGCAAAATGGGCATGCTATGCGCATTGCGCCTGTCTCACTCTAATGCAGGTTGGGTTGGGCGCCCTGGCCCTTTTCGTCGATCATGGCGCCACGCCGGAAACGATCGAGGCGGAAGCGCCGGGCCTCCTCATGCGGCTCGTCGCGCGCCAGGAGATGGGCAAAGGTCAGGCCGGACGCCGGGGTCGCCTTGAAGCCGCCGTAGCACCAGCCGGCGTTCAGATAGAGGCCGTCGACGGGTGTCCGGTCGATGATCGGCGTGCCGTCCATCGACATGTCCATGATGCCGCCCCACTGGCGCAGCAGCCGAACGCGTCCAATCATCGGCATGATCGCCATACCGCCCTCGCAGACATCCTCCATCACCGGCATGTTGCCGCGCTGGGCGTAGGAATTGTAGCCGTCGATGTCGCCGCCGAACACCAGCCCGCCCTTGTCGGACTGGCTGACATAGAAATGGCCGGCGCCGAAAGTGATGACGCCCGGAATAAGCGGCTTGATCGCCTCCGAGACGAAGGCTTGCAGTACATGGCTCTCGATCGGCAGGCGCAGTCCGGCCATCGCGGCGACGCGCGAGGAGTTGCCGGCGACCGCCATTCCGACCTTGCCCGCGCCGATGGAGCCGCGCGAGGTCTCGACGCCAGTGACCTTGCCGTCCCGGTCGCGGATGAAGCCGGTGACTTCGCAGTTCTGGATGATGTCGACGCCACGGGAATCGGCGGCGCGCGCATAACCCCAGACCACCGCGTCATGCCTTGCAGTGCCTGCACGGCGCTGCAACAGCCCTCCCTGGATGGGAAAGCGTGCATTGTCATAGTTGAGGAAGGGCAGCACCTTGCGGATCTGGGCACCGTCCAGCAATTGCGCATCGATGCCGTTGATGCGCATGGCGTTGCCGCGGCGGGCATAGGCGTCGCGCTGCGCATCGGAATGGTAAAGGTTGATGATGCCGCGCTGGCTGACCATTGCGTTGTAGTTGAGATCCTGCTCCATGCGCTCCCACAGCTTCATGGAAAGCTCGTAGAAGCCGATATTGCCCGGCAGCATGTAGTTGGAACGGATGATGGTGGTGTTGCGGCCGGCATTGCCTGAGCCGATCCAGCCCTTCTCCAGCACCGCGACATTGCGGATGCCGTATTCACGAGCCAAGAAATAGGCGGTCGCAAGACCATGCCCGCCGCCGCCGATGATGACGACGTCGTAGTGCTTCTTCGGTTGAGGGTCGCGCCAGGCGCGCGTCCAGCCCTTGTGGCCAGAGAGCGCCGCCCTGGCGAGGGAGAAGATGGAATATCGCATTGCCTTTTCGACCGCGCTCCGGGCCGCCTCAAACGTCGAGCGTGTTGTCGCGTTCCCATTGAGTGAAGTGCGACGCGAAGGAATTCCACTCCTGCTGCTTCAGCCTCAGGAATGCCGCCGAAAACTCCTCCCCCATCGCTGCCTTCAAAGACGTATCCTTGTCGTATTCGCGCAATGCGTCGAGGAGGTTGAGCGGCAACTTGGCGCCGTTGCTGACGGTGTGGCCGTCCTTGTACATATCGATGTCGCTGCGCGCGCCCGGATCGGCCTTCGACCGGATGCCGTCAAGACCGGCAGCGATGATGACAGCCTGCATGAGGTAAGGGTTGGCTGCGCCGTCGGGAAGCCGCAATTCGAAACGGCCAGGCCCCGGCACCCGAACCATATGTGTCCGGTTGTTGCCGGTCCATGTGACCGTGTTGGGCGCCCAGGTCGCGCCCGAAATGGTGCGCGGCGCGTTGATGCGCTTGTAGGAATTGACGGTCGGGTTGGTGATCGCCGCAAGTGCCGAGGCATGTTTCATGATGCCGCCGAGGAAATGCCTGCCCTGTTCGGACAGGCCGAGGTCCATATTCTTGTCGGCGAAGGCATTTTTCTTGCCGGCGAGATCCCAGACCGAGATGTGGACGTGGCAGCCATTGCCGGTGAGGCCCTGGAAAGGCTTCGGCATGAAGGTGGCGCGCAGACCATGCTTTTCGGCGATCGACTTGACCATGAACTTGAAGAAGGAATGCTTGTCGGCGGTGGCAAGCACGTCGTCGAAGGCCCAGTTCATCTCGAACTGGCCGTTCGCGTCCTCGTGGTCGTTCTGGTAGGGCTCCCAGCCCAGCGACAGCATGCCATCGCAGATTTCGGCGATGACATCGTAACGGCGCATCACCGCCTGCTGGTCGTAGCAAGATTTGGCTGATGTGTCGTATTCGTCCGAAATCTGCTTGCCGTCAGGCGTGGTTAGGAAGAACTCCGGCTCGACACCGGTTTTCACCGACATGCCCAGTTCGGCCGCCTCCGATACCAGCCGCTTCAGCGTGTTGCGCGGCGCCTGAGCAACACTCTTGCCTTCCATGAGGCAGTCCGACGCCAGCCAAGCGACATCGGGCTTCCAGGGAAGTTGGATGACCGAGCCAGGATCCGGAACCGCAAGCATGTCCGGGTGCGCTGGTGTCAGGTCGAGCCAGGTGGCGAAACCGGCAAAGCCGGCGCCATCCTTCTGCATGTCCGAAATCGCCTGCGCCGGCACCAGCTTGGCGCGTTGGCCACCGAACAAGTCGGTGTAGGAGATCATGAAATATTTGATGTTCTTGGCTTTGGCGTATTTTTTTAAATCGCCGGCTTCCGCGTTCCCCATTTTCATCTCGAAAGTCGTTCCCATTTTTTTATGACCTCCCAGTCCGTTTCCTCAGAAGGCGCCCTGGCCGGGTATCCAGCTCGTTCCGGCAAGCGGAACGCCTGCCATTGCAGCGGCTTCGATCGTTAGTGCGCAGAGATCCTCCGGCTCGAGATTATGGACATGATTCTTGCCGCAGGCGCGCGCGATGGTCTGTGCCTCAAGCGTCATCACTTTCAGATAATTCGCCAGACGCCTTCCGGCGGCGACCGGGTCGACGCGTTTCATCAATTCCGGGTCCTGCGTGGTGATGCCTGCCGGATCCTTGCCTTCATGCCAGTCGTCATAAGCGCCAGCGGTCGTCCCGAGCTTCTGGTATTCCTCCTCCCAACGCGGATCGTTGTCGCCGAGCGCAATCAGGGCCGCTGTGCCGATGGACACTACGTCCGCACCGAGTGCGAGCGCCTTGGCGACATCGGCGCCGTTGCGGATACCGCCCGACACGATGAGCTGAACCTTGCGGTGCATGCCGAGGTCCTGCAAGGCCTTCACCGCCGGACGGATGCAGGCGAGCGTCGGTTGGCCGACGTGCTCGATGAACACCTCCTGAGTCGCGGCCGTGCCGCCCTGCATGCCATCGAGCACAACGACATCGGCGCCTGCCTTCACCGCCAAGGCTGTGTCGTAGTAGGGGCGCGCACCGCCGATCTTCACGTAAATCGGTTTCTCCCAGTCGGTGATTTCGCGCAGTTCGAGGATCTTGATTTCGAGATCGTCGGGACCGGTCCAGTCGGGATGCCGGCAGGCGGAACGCTGGTCAATGCCCTTCGGCAGCGTGCGCATCTCGGCGACGCGGTCGGAAATCTTCTGGCCGAGCAGCATGCCGCCGCCGCCTGGCTTCGCCCCCTGCCCCACCACGATCTCGATGGCATCGGCGCGGCGCAGGTCACGCAGGTTCATGCCGTAGCGCGACGGCAGATACTGGTAAACCAATGTCTTGGAATGACCCCGTTCCTCTTCGGTCATGCCGCCGTCGCCGGTGGTGGTGGACGTACCGGCAATCGTGGCGCCGCGACCCAGCGCCTCCTTGGCCGGACCCGACAGCGAGCCGAAGCTCATGCCGGCGATGGTGATCGGGATTTTCAGTTCGATGGGCTTGGTGGCATGGCGCGCGCCAAGCGTAACGCTCGTCTCGCATTTCTCGCGGTAGCCTTCGAGCGGATAACGCGAGATCGAAGCGCCGAGGAACAGGAGGTCGTCGAAATGCGGCAGCTTGCGTTTGGCGCCCGCGCCCCGGATATCGTAAATGCCGGTGGCTGCGGCTCGGCGGATTTCCGACATCGTGTACTCGTCGAACGTCGCCGATCTGCGCGGCGTCGTCGGAGGATTGTGATAGGTCATGCTGGCATCCCTCAGTACGCGTCGGCGTTGTCGATATTGAAATTGTAAAGCGTGCGCGCCGAACCATAGCGCGTGAACTCCTCGGGCTTGACGCCCTTGACGCCAGCGCGGTCGAGCAGTTCCCGCAACTTGGCGAGGTGTTCGGGGCGCATCTCCTTCTTGATGCAATCGGCGCCCAGGCTCTTGACCTTGCCGCGAACGAACAGCCGCGCTTCATAGATGGAATCGCCCAGTGCGTCGCCGGCATCGCCCAGTACGACGAGATTACCTGACTGCGCCATGAAGGCGGACATGTGCCCGACATTGCCGCAGACGACGATGTCGATGCCTTTCATCGAGATTCCGCAGCGCGACGATGCGTTGCCTTCGATCACCAGAAGACCGCCCCTGCCCGTGGCTCCGGCATACTGGCTGGCGTCGCCCTTCACCACGATTGATCCTGACATCATGTTTTCGCCAACGCCGGGACCGGCCGAGCCATGAACGGTGATGTTGCCCTTGCTGTTCATGCCGCCGCAATAGTAGCCGACGCTGCCGCGCACCTCGATGGTGACGGGCTGGTCGACGCCGGCCGCGACGGCGTGGCTTCCTTTGGGATTCAAGACCTCCCAGGCCGGTTCGTCGGCGCCATCGGCGATCTGATGGAGTGCCTGGTTGAGGTCGCGCAGCGGCGTCGTGGCGAGATCGAATATTCGCGGTGCATAGTTCACTTCGCGCGCCGGCGTCGTGGCAACATTGGTCACATTCACGGCTTCAGTGCTCCCAGAAATAGACGGTGGACGGCTCGGGCTCCCACACTTTGGCGTCTTCGATGCCAGGCAGGTTGGCCAGCGCGCGGTATTCCGAGCCGAAAGCCACGTAACGGTCGGTCTCGGCAAGAACGGCTGGTTTGCAGGCGATCGGATCACGCACCACGCCAAAGCCGTTCTTGGTGCCGACCACGAAGGTATAGAAGCCATCGAGATCGTTCAGTCCGCTCTTCAGCGCCTCGCCTAGATTCATGCCATGCGCGATCTTCGAGGAAAGGTAGGCGGCGGCAACCTCGGTATCGTTCTCCGTTT
Source organism: uncultured Alphaproteobacteria bacterium (assembly GCA_963726065.1). Classification (GTDB taxonomy): domain Bacteria; phylum Pseudomonadota; class Alphaproteobacteria; order Rhizobiales; family Rhizobiaceae; genus Neomesorhizobium. The sequence continues at coordinate 108,962 of CAVSAU010000005.1, read as the reverse complement.
CAAAGCTCATGCCGTCGCGGATCAGCTCGCGCCGCAGATTGTTATGGTTCGATAGCGAACCGTTGTGCACTAGGCACTGGTCCGGCCCGGTCGAAAAAGGATGCGCGCCCATGGTGGTGACAGCGGATTCGGTCGCCATGCGGGTGTGGCCGATGCCATGCGTGCCGCTCATCGCCTGCAAATCGAAGCGCTTCACCACGGCTTCCGGCAGTCCCACCTCTTTATAGATCTCGACGACATCGCCCGATCCCATGATGCGAACATTCGGGCGAAGCCGAAGGACCGCCGCACGCACCTCTTCGGCTTTCACGGCAGGCACGTCGATCACCGCGTGGGTCGACTTCACCGAGACCTTGGCCTTGCCGCCGAGCGCTTGCGACAGATCAGCTTCGAGCTTGGGGAAATCGCTGGATGGCGAGGGTGACTGGATGGTGATTTTGACCCGCCCTTTTTCGGGGGCGCCATAGATGGCAATGCCAGCGCTGTCGGGGCCGCGATCGGTGAGCAGGACCAGCATTTCCGACAGCATGGATCCAAGTTCCGGCTCCAGCGACTTGTCCTTTAAAAAGAGCCCGACAATTCCGCACATGGCGTCACCTCACGATGGTTGGAGCCTGATGATGAAAATTAGCAGTTTCAAAACTGGAACTCAACTCCTATGAATTTTTTTTTCCCTTGAGGGAAGACGCAACATGTATATAGCAATGGGCTTGCGATCTTCTCGACCAGTATGTGGCTGTGCCACACGGCCGAAGAGCCGGGACAAACTCAAGGAAATATCTGGAACCTCGCCAAGGTCGAACTGGAGGGTCAGTTTTGCCGTTGCGCGCATCGGCGATGCGCAGGGCGTGCCGATCGTGGTTTCGCGAACCGGCTACACCGGGGAACTCGGCTATGCAATCTGGTGCCATCGGCGCGATGCCGAAAAAGTCTTCAACGCGGTCTGGAAAGCAGGCGAGCCGGACGGGCTGAAGCCAATGCGAATGGCCGCACTCGACACGGCGCGCATCGAGGGCGGACTGATCTTCGTGGGCTACGAATTCTTCGACCAGACCGACCCGTTCGAGGCCGGCATTGGCTTCACCGTGCGGCTGAAGACCAAGACAGACGATTTCATCGGCCGCGAAGCGCTGATCCGGCGCAAGGACAATCCGCTGCGCAAACTCGTCGGCCTCGACATCGACGCCAACGTGGCGGTCGGCCATGGCGATTGCGTGCATGTCGGCCGCGCCCAAATCGGCGAGGTCACATCGAGCATGCGCTCGCCGGTGCTGAACAAGAACATTGCTTTGGCGCGGCTCGATGTCGCCCATGCCGCAGTCGGCACCGAGGTCGAGATCGGCAAGCTCGACGGCCATCAGCAGCGACTGCCCGCCCGCGTCGTTCCCTTTGCCCGTTACGTTCCGAAAAAGTTCCGAGATCCTAACACTGGTGAGGGGATGGTCGCCGATCATGACGACCACCCCTTGCTTGGAATGTCTTGTCGCTCTCAGCGCAGCGGCGGCGCCTACATCAGTCCACCGGCGTTCCCCAGCGCATTGATGCCAAGATCGATCTTCTCGGGCACGCCTTCGGGCGTCGGCGCAATCGAACGGGGCGAGGTCATGCAGGCCTCCATCGACGGTGTGGCCGAGCTGACGGTGCGCGTCGCCTGAACATTGCGGATGCAAGAGAATGCCGATTTGCAGCCGGTCAGCTCGCTCCCGCAAGCGGTTCGACTAGAAATCCGCACCCGCATGCGTTATATGACCATCTACATGGTCAGGAGCATGGCATGAGCACGATAAATCTGGCAGACGCCAAGGCACATCTGAGCGAACTCGTTGACCGGGTCGAGGCGGGCGATTCGATCGATATCACCCGTCGCGGCAAACCGGTTGCCCGGCTCACGACTGTCGCTCGGCCGCGCAAGCCGATCGATGCGATGCAGCTTCAGTCTCTCACCGCGACCATGCCGCTGCAGCCGCAGAATGCCGCCGATCTGGTGCGATCGATGCGGGATGGCGACCGTTTCTGATGCTCTACCTCGACACGTCGCTGATCGTCGCGGCGCTTTCCAACGAAATCGCGACAGCGCGAGCGCAAAGCTGGCTGGCGGCGCAGGATCCGGAACAGCTTCTGATCAGCGACTGGACCATCACCGAAATATCCTCGGCCATGGCGATCAAGCTGCGGACCGGGCAGATCACGCTGGAGCAGCGCGCGGCAGCGCTCGCAATGTTCAACAAGCTGGTCGCCGATAGTTTCACTGTTCTGCCGATGACCGGAAGGCATTTTCGATCGGCAGCGACATTTGTCGATCAACACACGCTTGGGCTTCGCGCCGGTGATGCGTTGCACCTGGCCACTGCAGCGGAGCATGGCGCCACAGTCCACACACTCGACCTGCGGCTCGCCGATGCCGGCCCCGTCCTCGGCATACCCACACAGTTGCTGGCTTGACGAGGCCTGCCGTGCCCTTCGGCTAACATGCAACGCGTCGTTCAGCCCGCGGCTTTCCGAACTTCGGCTTGGGCTTCCCGATGCCCTACGGGTTAGCGGGGCACGCTCCAGCAAGAATTCGACATCGACCCGCCGCACCGGGATCTCGCGTAGCCGTTCACGGGCATCCCCGCTTGCCACGGTGGCGGTGCAAATTTCCAGCGCTTCATCGCGGCTGTATCGGCCAGCGTTTTCGATGCGCCAAACATAACCCCAGTGGCGTGGCCCCCGCCAGGCGCCCTGCTCGTTTGACCAGATCAGATAGTCGTCCCCCAACGTAGTCCCCTCTTGCACCCCGACAGAACGGGAGCAATACTGTTTCCAAAAACGTAGGATATTCTCTAACAAACTCGCGTAAAGGCCGAATTGAGGCAATCGGAAAAGTTGTAGCGAATTAGCGGGAAATCACCTCCTGCGGATCGAACGCAGCTAGATATTGTTTCAAATTTTCACAATCGGCTTAAAGGGATAGTGCAGTCTGCATGCTACTTCCACGAACAAGGAAAAAAGTGGGGGTTTCAAATGACAAAAAACTGTTCCAGTGCAAATCCGAATAACGTCGAGGTCGGATCGGCCGCTGTTTTCCGGGCATCTCTTGCGCTTTCGCTGACGGCCCTTGCAATGCTGGTAGCTGGGTGCACCGCGCAGCCCCAAACCGTCAAGACGGCCGCGTTGACATTCGCCTCGACCTACTCCCTGACGATAAACCATCCGCTCAAGCCGACGCTCAATCGAGCCTTCCCGGCGGTCAATCGAGCCCTGAAAGCCGAGCCACCAGGCCGAACGGTGAAAGCTACCTACCTTGGCAGGGCGCCCTACATCTGCACGCCAAGCGGCTTCGGGCAAAAATCCGGCTGTTTCCTGAGAGGGTAACAGCCGAGCGGCCCGCGCTGCAGGCCTTTGACAGAGGGCGGCGCGGCACAGGCAACGTTGTTTTGCAGATTTAGGCATTGGCCCGAAAACCTTTCCCGATCTTCGGGCCAATGCGCTAGCCGTTCGGCCGCCCCCCGCGCGAGGACCGACGGCGTGCCGGCACCGAGCAACCCCATACCCATGCTGCTCGACCGGCGATCCATGTTCAGCCCTTTTTCGAAAGGCGCGCTTTGACCATGCCGAAGCGCTTGCCGACATAGTCACCCTTGCGAAGCTTGGCGTATTCGTCGCCCTGCTTCAGCGCAGCGTGCTTGAACAGGTACCAGTCGCCATCCGGCTCGCGCTTCTGGTAGACGTTGCCGCCCTTCACGCGATGACTGAAGCAGGTAACGGCCGGGGCGCTGCCGCTTTGGGCAGTCCAGGTAGCTTTGAAGCAGAGCTTGCCCGCCTCGGGAATGAACCACCGCCCCTCGCCATAGGAAGCCGTCTTGCCGCTGCCGGTCCATGATCTGAATTGGCGCTGCTTCGGGGAAAAGTAGCCGGCGCCGTCGCTCCAGAGCCAGGACCTGCCCTGATAGAGCTGGAACAGTTTGTTCGCCGGGAGCGGCACACCGAACTGCGCGGTGACGTCCTTGTTCTTCGCGGTGGCGGCTCCGGCGCCTGTTGCGGCAATGCAGCCGACGATCACGGAACCGGCGAGCAGTGACAGAAAAATCTTCGACATTGTCTTCTCCTTAGTTTGTAGCAACAGATTTCACGCGCCAGTCCGGAAGACCGTAGTTGTCCGGCCACGGATAGACTTCGCGATCGTCGAAGTAGACGACGGCGGTGAGTTTCGGGAATTGGGGGTGCGGCTGGGCTGCGGTCTCAGCCCAGTTCTTCACGTAGTTCTGGTCGCCTTCGTAGCCGAGCTCGGCGACCATCACCGGCTTGCCGAACTTTTCGGCCAGCCGATAGCGAGGTTCGAGGGTCTCGACGAAGGTTTGATCCTTGCCGAATTTGTCCCTGTCATACTGCTGGAGGCCGAAGAGCGACAGGCCGACGATGTCGACGAAACCGTCGCCGGGATAGAAGTCGACAAGCGACGGATTGCCTTTCGGCGACCACATGTATTTCGCGGTCGTGTTGTGCTTGCGACACTCCGTAACCGCCCGCTGGTAGGCATGGACGTAGCCTTCCGGCGACCATTTTGCCCAGGTGAACTGGTTGTCGGTTTCGTCCATCTCCTGGGCCCAGCGAATGATGACCGGGCTCTTGAGGCCTGCCGCGGCGGTGCAGATAGCGTTCATGTTGGCATCGTATTTGCCGGCGGAGATGCCCTGCAGAAGCTGATCCGGCGTCAGCCTCCAGTCGACCGACCAGGACCACGGCTCGACCGTGATCAGCAGCGTGCGACCGCGCTGCAGGGCATATTCATCGGCCAGCGCCAGCGAGGACAGGTCGACGTCTTCCCACGGCAGGAAGAGATGCTCGTATTTGACGGTGGTGTCGTTGGTGTAGTCGCCATGCGGATCGTAGGCCCCAACGTCGATCGACGCGGGGGTGACGACTGGACGCTTGTCGTCGATCCGGCTTGACGTGTCCGGGTTCGCGGCCGGCAGGCCACGGGGCTGGCTGGCGGCAAGGACGGCTCCCGACAACGCCAAAATTGCGGTCGAAAAGACGGCGGCTTTCGAAATTTTACTCATCACAGGCATGGTTACAGGCTCCTCTTGAAGCTCGAAGCGGAGGGAACAGGAATTATTGTCTGGGTTCGGAAGGCAGCAGTTTGTTGCGGTCGGGTCTCGCATTGACGAGGCTTGGAACCGGCGCAAAACGTGGATCCGCCTCAGACAGCGATTTTTCGGTTTGAAGCTCGGGCTCGCTCGCCCGGCCGATGCTCGATACGCTAAAGCCCGCCGCCCGCGCCGCGCCGCGCGCGAACGCGTTGCGCAGGTCGATCAGATTGCTGGATCGCACCAGGCTCTTCAGGCGAACGAGGTCGAGCTGGCGGATGCTCTCCCACTCGGTGACGACCACGATCGCATCGGCATCCCGCACGCATTCATAAGGATCCTCGAAAAACGCGACATTTTCCAGGATCCTGGAAGCGTTGCTCATTCCCACGGGATCATGCGCCCGCACTGTTGCGCCGAAGCGCTGCAGCGTCTCGATAAGTGAAACCGAAGGCGCGTCGCGCATGTCGTCGGTATCGGGCTTGAAGGTGAGGCCGAGCACCGCAATCGTCAGGCCATCGACATCGCCTCCAATCGCATCGACGACCTTCAGCGCCATTTTCCTTTTGCGCGCCTCGTTGGACGAAACGGTCTCCTCGACGATGCGCAAGGTAACGCCAAAGTCCTGGGCCGTTCGAAGCAGCGCAAGCGTGTCCTTGGGAAAACACGAGCCGCCATATCCTGGCCCAGCATTCAGAAAGGCCCTGCCGATGCGGTGATCGAGCCCGACGCCGAGCGCCAGTTCGCTGACATCGGTGCCCACCCGCTCGCAGAGATCGGCCAATTCGTTGATGAACATGATCTTGGTGGCGAGAAAGGCATTCGAGGCATATTTGATGAGCTCGGCCGAGCGCCTCTTGGTTATCACCACCGGGGTGCTGCCATCGGAGAACGGCTCATAAAGAGCGGCCATCACCGCCTCGGTGCGCTCGTCCTCGACACCGATCACAACGCGATCGGGAAACAGGAAATCGTCGATTGCAGAGCCCTCACGGAGAAATTCAGGGTTCGAGGCCACTGACACGTCGCCCGCCGGGCGGACCGCATCGATGATCTTCTGAACGGCGTCGCAGGTGCCGACTGGTACGGTCGATTTCACGACGACCACAGCCGGGCCGGCCAAAGCATGGGCGATTTCCTTCGCCGCCATATGAACGAAGGAAAGATCGGCATCTCCGTGCCCGGCGCGCGGCGGTGTGCCAACCGCGATAAGGACGATATCGACGTTCCTCACCGCCTCGGAGAGGTTGGTGGTGAAGGACAGCCGGCCGGCTTTCTGGTTGCGGGCGACCAGCGTCTCAAGCCCGGGTTCGTAGATCGGTATTCTGCCGTTCGACAGCTGCACGATCTTTTCCGCGTTCTTGTCGACGCAGATCACCTCGTTGCCCCACTCGGCAAAGCATGTTCCACTCACGAGACCGACGTAACCTGTTCCAATCACTGCGATTTTCATATTCTTAGCGCTCCTGCGCCTACGGGTTCGTTGGTTAAAGACTTTCCGGTATCCAGCGGGGGTTGAACCTGGCCTTGCGAAGCTCGTCGCGTGCAAGTCCGGCTCCAGCCACGGAGTAGCGGTATTCGATGAGGCTGAGGCGACCGGCGCCCCATCCGAGTGATTCAATGCCGTTCATGCCGCGCTCAGCGGTCGCGACACCCGGCAACACGATCAGGCCAAGCAGGCTTGCGGCAAGCGCCGACCGGTAGGAGCGGCGCGCTGCCCTGACTGTGTTTTCGCGAGCATGCTGGACCACGATCACCAGCATCAGGATCGCGTAGAGCAAGGCATTCACGATGGCGAAGATGTAGAAGCCACCCGCCTTGCCCGCATCGCCGATCAGCAGAACGGGCATAATCGAACCCAGCGACAACAGGCCATAGGGGGCCAGCACCCTCGCCGGGAGCGGATCGACCTGCGAACTGCCTTTCGGCGTGATGCGGAAATCGACGAACGACCCGGTCAGCCAGTCACGTATGGCGGCAGCCGTTCCGGCCAGCGCCCAGGGCCAGCGCGCAAACAGAAAGAGCGTGGCTTCCCAGCTCAGGATCTTCGCATCGAACGGCCGGAACGAGCCGCTCGCCCGCCAGCGATATGCCATCACGATCAGGATCGTGGACAGCGGGCCGAAATGCACGAGGAAGTCGACATAGGTGACGTTGGCGAAGCTCTCCCCGCGCACCAGTGCGATGATTGGCATCACGAACATCAGCGCCATGAAGAACGAGAACAGCGGATACCAGAGCTGCGAGAAAAGGAACTGGAACTTCAGCCTCCCAGGCAGGCTCGGAACGTATTTCGGCGAATACTGCAGAAGCAGCATCACCAGGCTGCGCGACCACTGGAATTCCTGGGTGACGAGGTCGGTGAAGGTGCGCGGGCCGTCGCCGGAGGCGATCGCATCCAAGGCATGGACGCCGCGCCAGCCGAACGAATTCATCATCAGGGTGGTCGAGTGATCTTCGGCCAGTTCCGGCCCCAGGCCGCCGATCTGCTTCAGCGCCGCGGTGCGAACCGCATAATGGGAGCCGATACAGAGTGGGGCCAGCCCGCCGTTGTAACCTGCCTGGAGCGAGCCATGCATGCTGGCCTCGGCATAGAGCCGTCCGCGCGCCGACCAGCTTTCGGCGACATTGCGATCGCAGATGCTGGGCGCCGACACATAGCCGACTGCCGGATCGGAGAAAGGCAGCAGCATGTTAAGGAGATAGTTTTCCTGCGGAACGTGATCGGCATCGAGCTGGACGACGAAATCGTAGCCTTCGTAACCATAGTGATCGTAGAAATAGGCAAGGTTGCCTTCCTTGCAGCGCGTACGGCGCGGCCAGGTCGCCCGGTGATAGTCGGCGTTGCCCTTGCGGGTGGAAAGGAACACGCCGTTTCTGCGGCACCATTCCACGGTCGCGGCATCGGGATCCTCGTCGGCAAGCCAGGTGTCGTGCGGCACGCGTTGCGCAAGCATGGCAGTCAGGGTCTCGGCAACGATGCAAAAGGGTTCCGAGGGCGCCTTGGTGACGACCATCGCCACGCGGCTTCCGCGCGGCAGGCGCAACGGGCCAACCGGCTTGCGGGCGCGCAGGAAGATCGTCAGGAAATAGCCGGGCAGGAAGGTGATCCAGACCAGGGTGAGGCTGACGGTCACATAACCGAAGATGCCGACGACATGCGCGGGCTGCAGCCACCAGGCCCAAAAATAGGCGAGCGCCGCAACCCAGACGGCCGCTGCCACCAGGTATTCTGCGCGCTGGGCACGTGTCAGCAACGCGACGGTTGTCGGTTCCGGCATCTCAGGGCCGAAAGCATCGGCGGCGGCGCGCGTCGATCATGCCACGGCCTCCAGTCCGAAGAACGGAGCTGCGGTGCGCACGATGGTGTCCAGGTCGGAATATCGGGGCGAGAAGCCGAGCACGGTTTTTGCGAGGCCGGCATCCGCGTAGAGCGCCGCCGGATCGCCGGGCCGCCGCCGGTGAGTCTTGCACCGGCACTTGGCGCCCGGTGACCCGGGCTATGGCTTCCAACACGTCCCGGATCGAGGCCCCCGCCCCGGTTCCGAGATTGACCGCCATGTTCTTGCCGCCCTCGGCAAGGTGGCGGAAAGCGAGCACGTGCGCGCTGGCAAGATCCGCCACGTGCACGTAGTCGCGCACGCAGGTGCCGTCAGCCGTCTCGTAGTCGCTGCCGAAGACCTGCAGATGCGGGATAGTGCCCCCCGCCGCCTGAAGGGCTCTTGGAATGAGATGCGTCTCCGGATCGTGCCATTCTCCAAGCTCGCCTTCCGGATCGGCGCCGCAAGCGTTGAAGTAGCGCAGTGAAACGTAGCGCAGGCCATAGGCCGCCGCATAATCGCTCAGCATATGTTCGGCGATGAGCTTGGTGCGTCCATAAGGGTTGATTGGCTGCTGCGGCGTCGCCTCGTCGATCGGCAGGGTGCTGGGTACGCCATAGGTCGCGCAGCTCGACGAGAAGATGATCCTGCCGATGTTGGCGCTGCGGCAGGCGTCCAGAACCGAGAGGGTGCCGGTGACATTGTTCCTGTAATATTTCGCCGGATTTTCCACCGATTCCCCGACATAGGCCGAGGCGGCAAAATGGATCACCGCATCCGGCCGATACTGCGCAAGCGTCGCAGTGAGATGCGCGGTGTCGAGAATGTCGCCTTCCACGAAGGGCCCCCAGCGGACAGACGTCCGATGGCCGGTGACCAGATTGTCGTAGACAATCGGTTCGATGCCTTCGCGGCTAAGCAATTTTGCGGTGTGGCTGCCGATATAGCCGGCGCCGCCCGTCACGAGGACAGTGGACATCAGGCCGTCTCCGCCAGATCCTGGCATTCAAGTGTCAACAGACGATCGAAGTAGCGGATGGTTTCCTTCAGGCCCTCCGCGAGGGGTACTTTGGGCTGCCAGTCGAGGTCACGAGTCGCAACAGTGATATCGGGGCGGCGCTGACGCGGATCGTCGACGGGCAGGGCCAGGTTCACTATCTTCGAGCGCGAGCCGGTGAGATCGATCACCTGCCGTGCCAGCTCGCCGATGGTGAATTCACCGGGATTGCCGAGATTGACCGGGCCGGTGACCGACTTCGGCGCGTTCATCAGCCGCACGAAGCCGTCGATGAGATCGTCGACGAAGCAGAACGAGCGGGTTTGCGATCCGTCACCATAGATGGTGATGTCGTCGCCCTTCAGCGCCTGAACGATGAAGTTGGACACGACGCGCCCGTCCTCGGGCCGCATGCGCGGTCCGTAGGTGTTGAATATGCGGACGACCTTGATCTCGACGCCGTAGCGGCGATGGTAGTCGAAGAACAGCGTTTCGGCGCAACGCTTGCCCTCGTCATAGCAGGAACGCGGACCGATCGGATTGACGTTGCCCCAATAGGATTCGGGCTGGGGATGGACAAGCGGATCGCCGTAGACTTCCGATGTGGAGGCCTGGAAAATCTTGATGTTGCGCTGCTTTGCCAGCTCGAGCAGGTTGAGCGCACCGAGCACATTGGTCTTCGTGGTGTGGACCGGGTCAGCCTGGTAATCCGGAGGCGACGCCGGGCAGGCAAGATTGTAGATCTCGTCCACCTCGGCTGCGAAGGGCTCGACCACGTCATGGCGAACCAGCGTGAACGCCGGGTTGCGCAGCAGATGGCGGATGTTGCGGGTGTGACCTGTCGCGAAGCTATCGAGGCACAACACCCGATGGCCTTCCGCGAGCAGCCTTTCGCACAAGTGCGAGCCGAGGAACCCTGCGCCACCGGTTACCAGAATGCGGCGGGACGGCCGGCGCAGCACACGGACATCGCTCGAAGATGAAATGGAAACTTGGATCGAAGGCGCGTTATTCATGGACGTGACCAATCCCCAGGCAAAGTCATGAAACCTTGCTAGATGTTTCATTTATTCAAAGTAATGAAATCCACACCCGAGGGTGTATTTTCTAATTCATTGCAACCCTGTTAGATGCGAAGAGATATTCTCGGTTAAGTCTTCAAATAATCTCTTCGAGGTTGGGCTTTGTATAAACACCGATCCCGCAGGTTGTCGTTATCGTCGCGTCCGGAAACTTGTCTCGCGATACATATGTTTACGTCACGATGGGTGATTTCGTCGATTTTTTCGGCGACGCAACCGTGCGGCGGCCAACCGGCCTCGTCGGAGGATGACTTGCTATTGTGCGCTGCAAGCAACACTATCGGCGTTCGTGGGGGGTGCCGAGTCGGAGTATCGATGGCACCCAGGCAGTCGGATGATAAGGACGAACCGAAGCCGCAAAACGGTATCGAGCGGCGGCGGTGGCCACGTTCAGAGCTGCGCGATGAAGCTTTGAAGCCACCGTCTCCACCGGGGCTTGAGCCAATGGTTTTGTCAACGCGCCAATTGCCGCCCGAGCAACAGCTTTCGAGTTGGCAGACCTTGGTGGAGCCGCTGGTTTCGGTCAGGCTGCCGGACGACAAGACCCCGGCCGATGGTTTTCCCGCCGACCACGTGGCCTGGAATTTCGGCGGCATGCTACTCGTCCAGCAAAGCGTTCCCGCCCACAGCTATAGGCGGTCCGCCGAACGGCTGCGCGCCAGCGCGATCGACCATTGGTGCCTCGTCCTGCCCCGCAGCGGGCGCACATGGACCGAGGTCGATGGACGCGTCGCCGAAGGGGGAGCGGGCCTCGTCGAATTCAGGTCGCTCGGCCACCCGTTTCGCGGGCGGGCCACCGAATCCGAAAGCATCAACCTATATCTTCCCCGTGAGCGCTTTGCCCGTTTTGCCGCTGCCCTCGATGCGCGCAACAACACAGTACTGTCGGGCAATTTCGCCGATCTGCTGACCGACTTCGTCGCCGGCATCATGGAAAGGCAGCAAACCCTGGCAGCGGAAGATCTGCCACGCATCGTTCAGGCGATCAGCGATCTTCTCATCGCCGGCCTTGCTCCATCCGGAGACAGTGTCGGAGTTTCCGTCCAGATGACGAACCTGGCGCTTATGGAACGGGCCCGGCAATATATTCACAGCAATCTCAACGTCGCCGATCTGGCGCCGGATGATCTGGCGCGCGGGCTTGGCATTTCCCGCACGCGCCTCTACCAGATGTTCGAGCCGAGCGGCGGCGTTCTTCACTACATCCAGAAGCGGCGGCTGATAGCCGCGCACGAGGCGCTGGGAGATTCGACAGACAGCCGGCGCATCATCGACATTGCGGAATCGTGCGGCTTCAAATCCGCTGCGAACTTCAGCCGGGCGTTCACCAAGGAGTTTGGCTATAGCCCGCGCGAGGCGCGCAACGCCCTGGCGTCGCCTCGCCTGGCCGAGGTCAGACCGCGCACCACGCAAGGCAAGACCGCTTCCTTCGAAAATTGGCTCAAAACGCTCGGGGCATGAAATCGGGCTTGCCCCAGGCCCAGCTGTCATCGTGCCGCCGAACAAGAAACCGAACCGGAGAAGCTTTATGCCCTTTTCTGAACCCGGCTAAGGTCTATACCGCTAAATGTTTGCAAAGGTTAGAGAACATAATTTAGTATAATCTAATGTATAAGTTATTTTGTACATGAGATGTAATTTGCCGTTAGAATCGCCGCCATGAAGAAACTCGAAGCTGGACAATTTGTCTTCTCAGTGTAAGATGCTTTCTGGGCATCGAACAAAATACAAAAGACAATTATTTTGACATCCTGCGCAGTGTAACGGGGGCGCAGCTTTTGAGCATTCATTCGAGCGCAGGCGGATGGCAAACCTCGGTTGGCGGAGGATGTCATGCCTGTTCACCCGACTTATCCCGGTGTCTATATTGAGGAAATTCCGAGCGGCGTGAGACCCGTCGCCGCTGTGGCGACCTCGATTGCGGCCTTTGTCGGATCGTTTCGGAAGGGCTTGCTCAACGAAGCGGTCCAGCTTCTGAGCGCCGCCGACTTCGAACGCGAATATGGGGGGCTGGACCGCAACAGCGAGACCTCCTACGCGATCCAGCAATTCTTTCTGAATGGTGGCACCGAGGCCTGGGTTGTGCGGGTCGCCGATACAGGTGCGCCCGCGCCCGACAACGCCCGTTCTGCCACAGTGACGCTCACGCAGGATCCCGGCGGCGGAACAGCCATACTTGACGTGACGGCCGGCCGGCGTATCCGCGGCGACAGCGCCGAGAACCCCGGAGCCTGGGGCAATTTCCTGCGCGCCGATGTCGACTACGACACCGCCGATCCTCTCATCCAGTTCAACCTGACGGTCAGCGAGGTAAGGATCGATGGCGACCGTACGGTCGTGCTACAGAGCGAGACATTCCGCAATCTCACCCTGGAGCCGGACACGGTAAACAACGCCATCGAGGTGGTGAACCAGGGCTCGCGGCTGGTGCAGATCGCCCTCGCTTCCCCAGTGCCCGTTCCGTTCGTGGCGGACTTCCGTCCCGCCGCCGGCGGTACGCTCGGCGACCTCTTGCCCATTCCCGCAGCGATTCCAGCCAACGGCAGCGTTTTCAACGTCGACATCGGCGGCGGCGCAATCGCAGGCACCATCGACTACGCAACCGCGGCCGCTCCCACGACCTACGCGGCCCTCCTGCCCTTTGTGCAGGACGCCATACGCCGCGCCGCGGATGACGTTTCGGTTCCGAACAATCTCAAGCCACTGCTGAACGGCGCGACCGTCAGGCTGGTCGGCAACAGCACGCTCAACAACACGTCACGCTTTCATGTCCAGCTTGGGCGGGCGGCAAGGCCCTTCGATCCGACCCTCCAGATCGTGATGACCGGGGCTGGCGCCAATACGATCAACCTCTCCAATGCCAATGGTGCCCTTGAAAACGCTCAGCAATTCGCACTGACCGACGGGCACGACGGGCCGCCGGCGGCGGCCGGCACCAACTTCCGGCCCATTCCGCTCGCCTTCTTCCAAGGCTTGGCGGCGACACGCACGGGGATTTTCGCCCTGGAGGATGTCGACCTGTTCAATATCCTGAGCATCCCGGAAGCCACTTTCCTGTTGGCCGATCAGAGCCAAACGCTCTACGCGTCGGTCGAGGCCTATGTCGAGAGCCGCCGCGCAATGGTGATCGTCGACATTCCCGAATCCGTGCGCAGGCTCGACCAGATGCACACCTGGCTGACGGAGAACGAGAGCCTTCGCCACCCCAATGCAGCGGTCTACTTCCCGCGCACCAACGTCATCGATCCGCTCAACGGCAACCGGCCACGCTCGATCGGGGCCAGCGGAACAGTCGGCGGCCTGTGGGCGCGCACTGATTCCCAGCGCGGCGTGTGGAAAGCGCCGGCCGGAACCGACGCAAGGCTGCGCAACGTCGAAAGCCTCGGCTACCTGCTGACCGATCAGGAGAACGGCACGCTGAACCCGCTCGGCGTGAACTGCCTGCGCAACTTCCCGGTCTACAGCAACATCTGCTGGGGCGCACGCACGCTGGAAGGGGCTGACGTGATCGCCTCGGACTGGAAATACGTGCCGGTCCGGCGCACCACGCTGTTTATCGAGGAGAGCCTATACCGGGGCACGAAGTGGGTCGTGTTCGAACCCAATGACGAGCCGCTCTGGGCGCAGATCCGGCTCAATGTCGGCGCCTTCATGCACGATCTATTCCGCAAGGGCGCCTTCCAGGGCACGACGCCGCGCGAAGCCTACTTCGTGAAATGCGACGGCGAAACCACGACGCAAACCGACATCGATCTGGGTATCGTTAACATCGAGGTCGGCTTCGCGCCGCTGAAGCCAGCGGAGTTCGTCATTCTCAAGATCCAGCAGATCGCCCGCCAGACGGCAGAGTAAGGAGGAAAGGTCATGGCACCCTTCACAACCAATCCGCGCCGTTTCGACCCTTACAAGAACTTCAAGTTCCGGGTGAAGTGGGATGGCCGCTACGTTGCCGGCGTCAGCAAGGTCGGGGCGTTGAAGCGTACGACCGAGGTGGTCGAGCACCGCGAAGGCGGCGACCCGTCGACTGGCCGCAAGTCCCCGGGGAGGACCAAATACGAGGCGATCACCCTCGAACGAGGCGTCACCCACGACCTCGAATTCGAGCAATGGGCCAACAAGGTGTGGAATTTCGGCGCCGGTCTAGGTTCCGAAGTGTCGCTGAGCGACTTCCGCAAGGACTTCATCATCGACGTCTTCAACGAGGCCGGGCAGAAGGTCTTGTCATACCATGTGTTCCGCTGCTGGGTCTCGGAATATCAGGCGCTGCCGGACCTCGACGCCAATGCGAACGCGGTGGCGATACAGACGATCAAGCTCGAAAACGAAGGCTGGCTGCGCGACGTCTCCGTTACCGAGCCGTCGGAGCCGAGTTTCGTCGTTCCGGCATAGCGGCAGGCGCGCGAAACGACCGGGGGTGACAGGCGATGGACGGGACCACGGTTCTCTTGTCGCATGGTCTTCGGGCTGCGGGCGCCTGCGCGTTCGAGGCGGAATTGCGCGGCCTGACCGGCCGCGAGGAGGCGTTGATCGGCGACTGCCCGGCGCGCATGACGCCCGCCGAATGCGCGACCGAGCTGCTGGCCACTGTGACGCGCCGGATCGGCGCCCTGGAACCGGTCACCCGGGAAATGGCGGCCGACCTCGTCGTGGGTGACCGCGAGCAACTGCTTCTCGCGCTCTGCCACATGACCTTCGGCGCCAACCTCGATCTCGTCGCGACATGCCAGAATGAAGCCTGCGGCGCGGTTTGCGAAGTTCCGGTGCAAATTGCCGATATTATCGGCCAACGCCCGACCGTAGCCTGCGAGGTGGAATACGAAATCCGCCCCATCGTGCCGGAAGGCGCCTGGCGTGTGCGTTTCAGGCTGCCTTCGGGCCGGGACCAGGAGCGGGCAGCACAGCTGGCTGATCCGGCCGCGGCCACACGGTTACTCATTTCCGGTTGCGTTAGGGAGATCACCAATCCGGCCGGGAACCTTGTTTCTGCCGCCGATTTGCCGGCCGCTTTGGAGCCGCTTCTTTCCGAGGCTTTCCAGCGGCTCGATCCAGCTGCCGAATCCACCACCGAGATAATCTGCCCGAGCTGTGGCGCGCTAAATCAGGCGATCCTCGACGGCTTCACGATCCTTCACGCCGGCCTTACCCGGTCATCGGGAATTTTCGGCGATGTCTATCGCATGGCGCGGCTCTATCACTGGAGCGAAGCGGAGATACTTGCTTTGCCGCGGACACGGCGGAAGCGCTATCTCGAAGTCGCCGCGGAAATGGAGGCGACGGCATGAGTGGCTTCGTCGAGCGGCTGGTAGCGCGAGGCGCTGGTGTCGGCGACGTATCCGGCTTTGCCGCACTCAAGCCCAGGCCTCTGTCGCGATTCGAGGCTGCACCGAATGCTGCCGAAGGTCTGGAAAGCGCAGAGCCGGCGGATAGACCTTGGCCGCTAACGGACGCCGAAGATCCATCCCGCGTCATGCCGGCTGCCACGATCGCGACGCCCCCCGGCAGGCCAGATCCCGGCTCTCGACCGGTTTTTGAATCGCGTGCCAGTCTAGTGATGGCGCCCGTTGCGGCTGGACGCGCAACAATTGACCGGGCAAGGGCCGAAGAGGCGCACGTGGCTACACAAATTCGAGCTGCGGGTCCGCGCTCCGATGCCGCTTCGGACAAGCCTGCCCGTTCGCAGTTATCTGCCGCATCCCAGCGGGATGCACCGGCGCCACCCCCTCCTCGCGAAGTGACCGAAGCCGTTTCGCAGCGACCACCAGCGCTCCAACGCGATTGGCCCACCACAGCAGAAAGATCGCCGGCAATCCATGCCCCCGAGGTGGTAGCCTTACGTGCCACTCAGCCGGCAGGGCCGCCGCCGCAGGTGACAGTTGCGGAACGCCGGCCGGCCGGCCAGATGATGACGGCCGAAGACGACCGCGCCCCGCCGGTTACCGTCACGGTCGGGCGGATCGATGTGCAATTCGTCCAGCCTTCGCCTCCGGCCGCTGCGGCGCCGCAAGCGCCGCGCACGCGTGGCTTCGATGCCTATGCCCGCGCCAGGCGCGGGCAACCACGTTAGGAGCGCCGATGGCCACGCATGCCGCGATCGCCGCTGTCAGCCGGACGCTCCGCACCCTGCTTCTGGATCGCATGGTGATACCTGCATCGGTCTCGCTAGCGCCACCCGACGTCACAGTCGACGGTATCGACGGCGCGCGCGTCAACCTCTATCTGATGCAGCTCATCGAGAATGCCGGGCTCAAGAACCAAGAAATACCCGGCAGCGGCCATCCCGCCGCCTACGGGCACCCGCCGCTGTCGCTCAACCTTCGCTATCTGGTGACGACGCACAGCGCGATGGAGACGCAGCCAGACGCCGATCTCAATGCACAGACGCTGCTTGGCGACGCCATGCGGGTGTTCAACGATTTCGGCAACAGGCTCGACAATCTGACGATCGTCAACCCGGCCGCAGGAGCGGTGGGCGATCCGCTTCTCGATCCCGTTCTGGAGGATGAGTTCGAGCGCCTGCGGATCGTGCTTCATCCGGCAACGCTCGACGATATCACCAAGGTCTGGTCGGCGATTTCGGCAACCAATTTCCGGCGCTCCGTCGTTTATGAGGTCACCGTCGTCCAGATCGAGACGCCGCAACCCAGGGTGCGCCCGCAGCCTGTCGAGACGCGCCGCATACTGATGACGGTTCGCCGCCAGCCCGAGATCCTCGACGCTTACGTGACACCGGCGCTCAATGGACCGATCGGAGAGATCCGGGCCCGTATCGGCGACGAGATCACCATCCTTGCCGAAGGCACGCTCGCCGATCGCCTCCACGTCAGGTTCGGCACGCTGGAGCCGATACGCGTCAGCCCGCCCGCCGACGGACGCATCCGCATCATACTGCCGGACGCCCAATATCCGGCCGACCTCGACAATCCGCTGCCCCGGCCGATCCCGCCGGAGCAGCGCCTGCAGCCGGGCCCTGTCGAGGTCCAGGTCATCGCCGGCCATCCCGCCGATGGCGTGGGCGGCGGCCTCGGCCACGGTGCGGTGATCACCACGATGCGCCGCTACCCGTCCAACCTGGCGCTGCTGCTGCTTTGCCCGCGCATCACCTCTGTCGTGCCAGTCGCCGGCAATACCTCGACCATCTTGCGGGTGAACGGCGAACGCCTGTGGCGCC
This sequence comes from uncultured Alphaproteobacteria bacterium, assembly GCA_963726065.1. Classification (GTDB taxonomy): domain Bacteria; phylum Pseudomonadota; class Alphaproteobacteria; order Rhizobiales; family Rhizobiaceae; genus Neomesorhizobium. The sequence goes on along the minus strand of CAVSAU010000005.1, from coordinate 91,326 downwards.
AGCAAGCCCGCATCGTCGAAGTGATCGTGGGCGACGCGGCCATCCCGGTCCGGGCGCCGCAACCGGGCGATCCCTGGGCGGCCCCTACGCCGACGGCAGTCGAAGTTCCAATGAATGCGGCGGCGGAGATTCTGGCCGTTTCGGCGACGCCCTATCCGGTGGCGGTGCAGGTTGACGGCGCCCGCAGCCGCGACACCGGCATGCTGTTCACGCTGGGGCCATAGCCATGAACGTCGCGCCCAGTCAAAGCCCGGCAAAGGACAGCGACCGCCATTCGTGGCGCGACAGCAACGGGCTGGCGATGGGGGCCGGATTCGCCTGGATTGCATCCCTGCTCGACGATCACGCGCAAACCTCGGCGGGTGAGGAGCACAAGGACGCCAAGCGGCCGCCGACCCTTGCAGCACGCGCGGCCTATGAACAGGCACGCAAGACGATGCTCGAGGCCGGCGAGCCTGCGGCGATCGATCGTGTCTCGGCGTTGTTCCAGCTGTCTCCGTTCGAAGAAGACGTTCTCCTGCTCGCGCTCGCTCCGCAACTTCTGGCCGACTTCGCCTCTCTCTACGCGCAGTTCCACGGACGGGCCGCTCTCGACCGTGCGACGCCGCATCTCGCCGCGGTGCTTCTTGCCGGCGACGGCGCTGAAGCCACGGCATTGGCATGGCAGCGCCTTTCGCCGGACGCCCCCTTGCGGCGCTTTCTGCTCGTCGAAACCATGGACCGCGCGCTGATGCCGCTTTCCGCCATCACGCTCGACGAACGCATGAGCCGGCTTCTTGGCGGCGAGCAGACCGACGAGGCGCGCACGCGGCCGATGCTGTTCGAGGCCAAGTCCCAGGCTTTTCCCGAGCGGCATCGCGCCGGCATCGACCGGCTCGCGGTGCTTCTCAAGACAGCGCAGCGCCCACTTGCGGTGATCGCCGGCCCGAAACGCAGCGGGCGCGCCGCCGCCGCCGCTGAGCTTGCCGCCCGCTTCGGCCTCGGCCTCACCGTCTTCAGGCCCCGACCCTTCGAGCCGGTCCAGGAACTTCTTGCACTGGTGGCGCGAGAGGCCGCGCTTGGAAGATTTGCGCTGCTGGTGGACGTCACGCAACCCGATGTCCCCGGCCTGCTCCACCACCGGATCGACGCGCTGGTCATCGCTATCGCGGAGACGCGCCCGGACCTGCCCTTCGACGTCCCGCACATGCGTCTTGATGGGCTCGACCAGGTCGACCATGCAGCGCTATGGCGAGAGACACTTGGGCTGCGCACCACCGCAACTGACGCGCAAGTGGAAGCCATTGCCGACCAGTTCCGGTTCGGCCCCGGCGAAATTGCGGCCATTGTCGCCGAAGGCGGCGATCTCTGGCAGGCCTGCCGCGAGCGCGCCGGTCGCGCGCTCGACGAACTCGCCGAACGTATCGTGCCGCGCTACCGGTGGGACGACATGGTGATGCCGGCCGAGATCGTTCACGATTTGCGTGCGGTGACCGCACAGGTCCGCCACCGGTCGCTCGTCTATGTCAGGCATGGTTTTGCCAGAAAGCTCGTGCGTGGACGCGGGGTATCGGTGCTACTGTCCGGCCCGAGCGGGACCGGCAAGACCATGGCGGCCGAAGTGATCGCCGGCGACCTCGAACTCGACCTGTACCGGATCGACCTGTCGGGGGTCATCTCGAAATATATCGGCGAGACCGAGAAGAACCTGAAAGCCGTTTTCGATGCAGCGGAGGCGAGCGGAGCCGTCCTCTTCTTCGATGAGGCCGACGCGCTGTTCGGCAAACGCAGCGAGGTCAAGGACAGCCATGACCGCTATGCCAACATCGAGGTCAGCTACCTCCTGCAGCGCATGGAAAGCTATGGCGGCCTGGCGATACTGGCGACCAACATGAAGGGCCATCTCGACAATGCCTTCCTGAGGCGCTTGCGCTTCGCCATCGACATCCCCTTCCCCGACGCCTCGCTGCGGCGGTCGATCTGGACGAAGGCCTTTCCGCAGGAGGTTCCGAAGGAAGCGCTCGACTTCGACGCCCTGGCGCGCCTGGATATCGCCGGAGGCAACATAACGGTTATCGCAGTCAACGCGGCATTCCTCGCCGCCGCCGAAGGCGCTCCGCTTTCCATGCGCCATATCGCACGTGCGGCGCGGGCGGAGTTCCGCAAACTGGACAAGGAATTCCGCATTTCCTGGCCGGAGGCTTTGTAAAGCTGATGAGCAACGAAACAGATCGTTCGGTTTCCTTCGGCAGCCTGAGGGTCGGCGGCAACGGCGACAGCCGGCAGGCCGCACGCAGCGCACACGATGTTGCTGCCGCGCTCGCTGAAGCCGTTCCGGGTGTTGCGACCAGCAGCCTGCATATCGACAAACTTAGCCTGACCCTGCCGGCAGGGGCGAAACGGGCGGAGATAGTGCGCGCCATTCAGGCAGCGTTGGCGAAGCAAACGGGAGATCGGCGGAGATGATGGCTCCGAAGCAAGCTGCTCACCTCTGTCGGGCGGCGCCCGTTGCGATCCCGCTGCGGCCGGCCATCCAACGAAAGGCCGTTACAGGGCCGGTCGAAGATCCGCTGGAGCGGGAGGCGGACCGGGCGGCGGAGGCTGCCATGAGCGACGGCAAGGCCAACGCTGCGAGCCCCGCCTCCGAAGCCGTGCAGCGCAAAAGCGCCTCGCCCGGCGGAACCGTTCAGCGAAATGCCGCTGATGTGGCGGCACGCGCCGTATCGCAGGGTGGCGCTCCATTGTCGCCGCAGGAACGGGCCTACTTCGAGCCGCGCTTCGGCCGCGATTTTTCGGGCGTCCGTATCCATACCCACGATGCCGCCAATACAGCGGCGCGCGACATCGACGCGCGCGCCTATACGCTTGGCCGAAACATCGCCTTTGCCGCGGGCGAATTCGAGCCGGGAACAAGGCGCGGCGGGATGCTCCTGGCCCATGAACTGGCCCACACCGTCCAGCAGCAGGCTGGCAGCTCGACGATCCAGCGTAAACTCAGGAGCGACCCGCGGGCGCCTCTCGGCAACTTCCTGCGCAAAAAGGGTCTGACCACCTTCTCGGTGAAGAGCAACACCTACGAAGCGCCGAAAGGCGGGGCCTTGAATTTCGAACAGGAAATGCTGATCGACATGCTCAGTTCGGCGCGTGTCTTCAACGTCGAAGGCAGCGACGAGGCTCGCTGCCGGGAAATCGCTCGATGCAAACCTGACCGCTCGAACCGGGATCGTTACATTCGCGGCACAGAAGAAGTACACTTTCAAATCGGTCTCGGGCTTCAAGATGAGCTCGCAAGTATTACGATGTGAACCCGGCCACCCGCACCTGGAAGGTCAAGAAGGGCGTCGACAAGCAGACGGCCTGGGACGACCTGAACGTCAATCCCCAAGAATACGCAATTGGCTGCGCGGCCGCGACCGACCTGACACGGATGGCGGCAGCAAGGGCGCGATGTTTGAAGACAAGCCGACGCCGACGAAACTGACTGGGTAGCCGGCGAGGCTGGGTACATCGTCAACACAGCCTACCCCGCAGGCAAGGATATCGCCTACCTCGGTGAAAACATAATCTATGTCGGTGGCGGGCAGTTCTGGGGGCATTTCTCCGACAATGTCACCTACAGGTCGCTGGACAGCTGGAAGAGCACGGTGGCGAACTGGGATGGCGGCGGGGCGCCGAGCGCAGCAAAGGTTGATACGAAACGGGAGCTGCCGATGACCGGGTTGCTGTGACCCGCCACCGACGACAGGTTTGCCGCGATGCGGGCGGCGAAATGGATGGTCAAAGATGCACTGTTTCGCAACTTCCACGAAATCCGAGGCCGGCGGCAGCCAGGCCGCGCGACTGCCGTGCGCCATCCAGAGGAAAGCCCAGATCGGTCCCGTTGACGATCCGCTCGAGCGCGAGGCAGATCAGGTCGCCGATGCCGTAACCAGCGACAGGACGTTCGGCCCAATCGGTCCCACAGGAAACGCAGTGCAGCGCAAATGCGCACAATGCGAGGAGGACGAAGAGCAGCAGACGATCCAGCGCAAATGCGCGGCCTGCGAAGCGGAGGAAAAGATCCAGAGAAAGCCCGCCGAGGCCGCAGCCCGCGCCGTATCGCGGGGTGGCCAACCCCTGTCCGAGGGTGAGCGCGCCTATTTCGAACCGCGCTTCGGCCGGGATCTCTCCGCAGTCAGGATACACACCGGCGGCCAGGCTGCGGACGCCGCGACTGCAATCAACGCCCGCGCCTACACGCTTGGCTCCGACATTGCCTTCGCGTCAGGTGAGTATGCTCCGTCCTCGCCCCACGGAAAGCGCCTGATCGCACACGAGTTGACGCATGTCGTGCAGCAGCGAAGCAACGACAATGCCCCGATCCGCAGGACCGTGGCCGCCACGACCAACTGCCCCGCAAACACGGCCGGCGCGCCCGCCGACCCGGTCTCGGAACTGCAGGCCGCGGACGCGGAGGCACAACGCATGAGCCTCGGCGCAAGCAACGTGCTGGCGCTTGAGGCGCTGACCTTCCAGGACCCGACATTCGGTCCAAGCTATGTTTCGGCGGCTTACCGTCGCCGTTTCGGACCGCCGCCGCCCGCACCGGGCGGTCGCTTTCGCAACCGGTTCGACGGCAGGATTTTTGCCACGGAGGGACCGGCCGCCGCGGCCGAGATGCTGTTCCTGTCGGAACGGTTCAAGGGACTGAATACCTTCCTGTCCGGCAACATCCGCTACCGTTGCCCCGGCACGAGCCGCGTAACTATAGGCGGCTGCTTCGACCGCTGCGGCGCCAACGACTTTGCCTGGAGCTGCACGCCGACCGATGGACGGGCGATCGCGATCTGCCAGGGCTACTGGCCGTTGTCCGGCCCGCAGCGCGCTGGCGCAATCGTCCATGAATCGGTCCACATGCGCTTGAACTTCGGCGGTCATGGCAGCGCCAACGCAAACCAGCGCGGCCGCAATCCTGAATGCTACACGAGCCTGATCCTCGACCTTTACCGGCGCGATGCGAGTGCGGCAACGCAGGCCCAGTTCAATCCGGCCGACCCGAAATGTCCTCCGGTTTGAGACCTCCATGGCATGACTGAAAAGGTCTGCCGATGATTTGGAAGTGATAAGTCTGATGAAAGCCGCCGCAGTCTTGACCACGCATGCCACCGAGCCTCGGGCGCCGGCCAGGCAGCGCCACGTCCAGCCGAAGCTCCACCTTGGCCCGGTCGACGACCCGCTGGAGCGCGAGGCAGACCGGGTCGCCGATGCGGTGGTGGGCCAAGGCGCGATCGGCGCGTTCGGGTATGCGCCTGCCGCGACAGCCCAGCGCAAATGCGCCGAATGCGAGGAAGAGGAGCGGATCGACCGCAAACCGGCGAACCATACGCACCAGGAACGGATCGAGGGCGCCGTAGCCGAGAGCGCTGCCTGTGCAGTTGCAACTGGCGGCGCGCCGATGTCGCCGCAAACACGCGCCTACTTCGAGCCGCGCTTCAACCGGGATTTTTCGGGCGTGAGGATTCATACGGGCGGGCGCGCCGCGGCGGCGGCCGACGGGATTCACGCCCGCGCCTACACGCTCGGCTCCGACGTCGCCTTTGCCGCCGGGCAGTATGCCCCGGGAACTTCCGTCGGGCGGCGGCTTCTCGCGCATGAACTGGCGCATGTGGTCCAGCAGGCGGAACCTTCGACCATCAGGCGTGCGCCCGGCGACAAACCGGCGAACGCGCCGGAACCAAAAGAAGAAAAGCCGCAAGAGAAGCTGAATTTCACCGCCAAGGACCTGCTCATCTATCCGCTGTTCGTTGATCTTTGGAACGATATCTTCGCCCAGAAGCTGACAGACGCGCAGAAGAAGGAATTCAAGCTCAAGGGCAAGGAAGGCGCCGCGGTCTGGAACCTGATTTTCGCCGGGATGCCAGCCGGGCAGTCGCTCGGCAGCGAACGCCTCGTTCGGCGATTTCCTCGGCGCCTGGCTGAAGCATGCCGAGGAAATCCACAAGATCTCCGGCGGCAAGAGCTTCTATCTCGACCTGTTCAGCACTTTCGTCCGCATCAATCTTGATTCCTATCTCGGCTCAGACCTGTTCAAGAGCCGGCTGAAGTCCCATGCCGCGAGCCTCGTCTCGATCTATGTTCTGGCGCAGTCGATCCTGTCGACCGTGCAGGCGGTGAAGAAACCTTCGGCAAAGACCGGCGAGTTCGAGGCAACGCAGCTCGAAAAGCAGACCCTGCTTTTGAAAACGATCTTCAACCTGGTGCTGGCGGACCAGATCAAGGCGCCGGACTTCTTCGCTATCGGTCCGCTCAAACTGTCGACGCATCCGGCTTATGCGGCAACCGCGGCCACTGCCGGGGGCGGGCCTCCAGAGCTCAACCTGGAGCATAAGAAGGGCGAAGGCGAAGGCCAGGGCGGCGAGCAGTTGAAGCTTGGCCTGACGCTCAATCTGCCTCAGATCGTCAGCCTGTTCCGCGAAGGCGGTCCGTCGGCGAAGGACCAGGCCGACCTGCAGAAATACCGTGGCTGGCAGGGCAGCCTCTGGTTTAGCTACGACCTTGCCAATCCGACGGCCCTGCAGCGGCAGGCCGGCAAACTGCCGTCGGAAGCGTTCCATGTCGGCACGCTTTTCGGCAGCGGTGGCTTCCTCGGCCAGATCGAAGGCGGGGCGCGTTACGGCGGCGAGCCTGCAAAGGAACTCACCGGCTGGTTCCTGCGCGGCGGCTTCGGCTACAGCGGCAAGAAGGGCGCGGTGATCCAGCGGATGGGCTTCACGGCCGTCTACACCGACTGGACCGAAAAGGACATCTTCGCTCCTCGCCTGGGCGAGGGCGGCGCGCCGGTCGGCGGACGCGCGGGCCAGTTCACGCCCTTCACCAAACTCGAATTCGGACGGCGGCACAAATTCGGCGTTGGCGCAGCACTCGGATTCGTGACGGGCACTCACGAGAATTTCGGCGTCTCCGATTTTCGCGGGGACCTCTCCTACACCTATCTCGGCGACCGTTCCGAGGACAGCCTTCCGATCTTCAAGATCGACCTGTCAGGCTCTGTCGGCCGGCTCGACTGGTGGAATCCGGATTCGCCTCTGCTGACCGGCATTCAGGCCCGAACCAGCGTCGACAGGTTCTTCGCCGCCGGTCAGGTCCAAACGGGGGCAGGCAAGATACCGGAGCAGCGCGCCGCCCAGATCGGCGAAAAGGAAAAGGTGCTCGTACCCACCACGGTGCTGTTTACAGGAGGTGTCTATTTCTGAGGGCCGATGCCCGAAACGCACGATCGAGCCGGCTTGCTGTCGTAGCGGCCAGGGGACCGTTCCGGAACCGGCACGGCAATAGAGATTTTTTATGATTTTCACAATCATAAAAAATGAGAAAATATTATCCAATTTTTCTAATATACCTCTAGCAACCTCAAAATTTATCTAACGTCACATCGTCCATTAATAAACGCCATTCCACAAACCATACATGGCACAGTCAAACCGATGTTTAAATTCTATAGGAAAGTTTGGCAGCCTAATAACAATTTTGCTGTCCTGTTTGAAAAAGCGGTGCTACTCTCGATAGCAATTCCTTGGGGGGCTTTCCGAGGAGGTTAGGCGATGGGGTCGGAGTTTCCAGGCAGTCCGCGCGTGCTGAAGGGCGGCATCGTCGCCTATCGGCTGCCGGACCTTTTCCCGACCGTCATCGTCTTCCAGTACAATCCCGACGAGGTCTCGCGCTCGTTCCAGTGCGCAAGGCGGCAACGGCGGCGGGCGCGGCGACGCGAACCGCGTCAACGGGCCGCCGCAGGAGACGCTTGACCTTCTCGGTCGAGATCGACGCCGCCGACCAGCTCGAGCGCCCGGCGGAGAATGCCATCACCGTCGAGAACGGGCTGCACCCGGTCATCGCGGCGCTCGAGCGGCTGGTCTATCCGTCCTATCCGCTCGTCATCGCCAACGAAGCGCTGGCGCTCGCCGGCAGCGCCTTCATCCTCGGCGAGCAGGCGCCGCTGGCGCTGCTGGTCTGGGGGCCGCGGCGCGTGCTGCCGGTGCAGGTGCAGAGCCTGTCGATCAAGGAGGAGGCGTTCGACCAGAAGCTCAATCCGATCCGCGCCAAGGCGGATCTGTCGCTGAACGTACTGACCTATCGCGATCTCGACGTCACCAATCCGGGCTACTGGGTCTACCTCGCCTCCTTCACGCAGAAGGAAGTGATGTCGGCGCTCAACACTGCTCGGCGACAAGACAGGTCTCGAGGCGATCGCCTCGATCTAGAGCAGCTAAGGAGGCGCCATGTTCTTCCGCGGCAGCCGCTACGAACACATCGCGGAGGCGAGCATCGACGGGTCCGGACGGGCGGACGATCCGCTACAAGCGCATGCGCTTCATCCCGGCAGGCATCGCCGGCGCTGTTCGCTGAAGGTGCACGAAGGCGACCGGCCGGATCTCGTCGCCTTCCGCGCGCTCGGCGATCCCGAGCAGTTCTGGCGGCTGTGCGACGTCAATCTCGTCCGGCGGCCCGGTCGATCTTGACGGCGCGACCCGGGACGCCGTATCGGCGTGCCCGGCACCGGAAGGAGGCGGATGAGCATGGGCCTGCTGCCGTCCTTCTTCGCCGTCCAGGTCGCCTTGGCGCCGCTGCCGGTGCCGTTCTTCCAGGCGCTGCGCGAGATCGAGATCGAGACCTCGGTCGGGCAGGCCTCGATCTTCCGCCTGCATTTCGACCTGAGCCGCAACATCTTCGGCGACTTCGACGCGCTGGCGATCGACATCTTCCGCCCGCTGCGTGCCGATCACCATCCGCGTCTCGGCTCGGCCTGCGGCATCCCGCAGGCGCTGATCAACGGCTACATCAAGGACGTCCAGCTCAGCGCAGCCAACCAGCCGGGCGCCTCGCGGCTCGAAGTCGTCGGGCATGGACGCGCTCGGCACGATCATGGCGCACATCCAGCAGCCCTTCACCTGGCCGAACCTGCCCGACAGCGCCGTCGCGGCGGCCATCTTCGGCAAGTACGCGATGATCCCGTCGATCGATTCCCGACGCCGCCGACTGCGCACCATCCTCGACACGACGACGAACCAGCGCGACTACGACGCCGCCTACCTGTTCCAGCTGGCGAGCCGCAACAACTACGAGCTCTACATCCAGCCCGATCCGGTCATCGGCCTCGATGTCGGCCACTTCCATCCGCCGCTGACCCACATGCCGCCGCAGGGCGTGCTGTCGATCGATTTCGGCAAGCAGACCAATCTCAGCAGCTTCACCGTCTCCAACGACATGCTGGGGCCGACATCGGCATCATGGGCGCGTCCGTCGATCCGCGCACGCGCGCGCCGATTCCGTCGGTCGCGCCGGTTTCGACCGAGCTGCCGATGGGGCTGGAGCCGACGCTCAATCGCATCATCCCGCCGCCGATCGCGCGTCCCGCCGCCACCGACGCCGCCAACCCGGCGGAGGCACAGGCCGCAGGCGCTTCGCGCGCGCCAGCGAATCGAGCCGCGCCATCACGGCGCAACGGCGAGGTCGACGGCCTCAAGTTCGCGCGGCCGCTGCTGGCCGGCCTGCCGGTCCTGGTGCGCGGCGCCGGGCCGGCAGAACAGCGGCCTCTACTACGTCCAGTCGGTCACGCACCGCATCTCGCGCGACGACTACACGCAGAGCTTCTCGGCCTGGCGCAACGCCGTCGGGCTGACCGGCGCGGAAGTCTTCATCGATCCGCTGGCGGCGGTGGCCTGAGGGAGGGACTGGTGCTCGATGGCATGACAACGTCGAGCCGGCGACGCGACGCAACCGCGTCTACGGCAAGTATCGCAGGCACCGTCATGAACAACATCGGACCCGCTCAGCCTCGGGCGCCTGCAGGCCTTCGTGCCGGAAGTCCTCGGCGAGATCCCGACCGGCTGGGCCAAGCCCTGCGTGCCCTATGCCGGGCCGACATCCGGCTTCTTCTCGATGCCGCCGGTCGGCGCCGGCGTGTGGATCGAATTCGAGGCAGGCGACGTGTCGCGGCCGATCTGGGCGCGGCTGCTACTGGGGCACCGGCGAGCTGCCGATGAAGCCGCCCGGCAGCGCCGAGCCAGCCGACGACGAAGATCTGGCGCACCGATTTCGGTCTCACCGCCGTGATGGACGACGTGGCGCAGACGATCACGCTGACCGATGCGCTGGGGCTCAATTCCGTCGAAGTCAGCGTCGCCACGGGCACCGTCACGGTCAAGGGAGCGGTCGCGCGTCGTCTCGAGTGCCCCGCTGATCCAGGAAGGTAGCGACACGGCCGCCCATCCGGCGGTGCTCGGCGACCAGTTGCTCACCTACCTCGCGCAGCTCGTGACGCTCTTCAACACGCATGTGCATCCGGGCGAGCTGGCGCTCGGCATCCTGCCGGTGACGCCCGCGCCGCCGGTCGCGCCGATGCCGCCGCCGAGCCCGAGCCTCCTATCGCTCAAAGTCTTGCTGGAGTAGCCGGCATGGGAAACATTCTGACCCCGGGGAATTTGAGCGCGGCCGGCAGCATCGGCTTCGCCGATCCGCGCTTTACCGAATCCATGGCCGAGGACATCGAACAGCGAACTCAATGCGCTGATGACTGCCGACGGCCTGCCGGCGCTCGACACCAACGCTCCGACAAGACCGTGCGCGATCGCCGGCGCCTGTTCGTGGCGATCGCGCGCGGGCGTCGTGCGGCACCTGCAGAACAACCGGTCCGCCATCAAGGTGTTTTGCGAGGACAATGAAACCAAGCCGGTCACGGTCGTCGATGTGGATTATGGATGATGCAGGCCGAACCGCCCTTTCCTCGATTTCCCGTTCGCGATCGACGAGCGCGGAACGAGCGCGCTTACGGCCGGGACGACCATCTGCGCGACCTCATCCATCTCGTGCTGTTCACCGCTTCCGGCGAGCGGGTCAACCGGCCGGAATTCGGCTGCGGGGTCAAGCAGCTCGTCTTCGCGCCGGCCTCCGACGCGCTGGCCGCGGCGACCGAGCAGCTCATCCACGGCGCGCTGATCCGCTGGCTCGACCCGGTGCATCTCGGTCGAGAAGGTGTCGGTCCTGGCGGTGACGACGCCACGCTCGAAATCACCGTTGTCTACGCGCGAGCGGATACCGGCGAGCGGCGGGAGGAGGTGTTCAGGCATCCGGTACCGGCGTGAGGACTGGCATGACCGTTCTGTCGGCAGACGGCCTGGTATGCATGCGAGGACGAGCGTCGCTCCGGCGTCCTGCGCGATCCGGCCCATCCGCTGAACGGCATCGACTTCGTCGAGTACCGGCGCGACCTGCTGGAGCCGCCGGAACGGCGGCATGTGCTCGATGTCACCTTCCTCAAACCACCTCCCGTTCCGCCTGCGGTGACGGCGGCCAACTTCACGATCATCGGCGGCGTCCGCATCGTCGATCTCAGGGTGCTCGACGGTCGAGCCCGATCCCGGCCGACCCGCTGATGCTTGCGCGTCTTCGTCGACCGCGAGGGCGATTTCTCGGCCTATGTCCTGGACATGGATCATCCCGCCATCGACGTCGGAACGCTCGCAGGCCCAGTTCAGCTTCAAGGCCGGCTGTCCGAGCGACCTCGATTGCCGGCCGGCTCCCGAATGCCCGCCGCACGCTGCTCGAAGAGCCGGCGCTCGACTATCTCGCCAAGGACTACCAGAGCTTCCGCCGGCTGATGGTCGACCTGATCGCCGAGCGCAATCCCGCCTGGCAGGAACGGCTGCCCGCCGATCTCGGCATGACGCTGGTCGAGCTTGATGGCCTACGCCGGCGACTATCTCAGCTACTATCAGGACGCGGGGCCGGGAACCGAAGGCTACCTCGACACCTGCCTGCATCGCATCTCCGCGGCACGCCATGCCCGGCTCATCGACTACCGATGGAGCAAGGCCGCAACGCCGCGACCTTTGTGCATTTCGAAGGCGGTGCCCGGCGCGAATGGCGTCGTGCCCGCCGAGCGACCAAGCTGGTCAGCCGCGATCGGCGTCCCGCTGATCGGCGAGGTCGGCGCGCCCGGTTCCGTCATTCCAGTCACGGCCGATTTCGACAACGATCCGGCGCTCGTGGATGCGACCGTGTTCGAGACTATGGCACGGTCCGCGTCATCGACACCAACAACGAGCTCCGCATCCACACCTGGGGGGACGCGCAATGCTGCCTGGCGAGGGGCGACCGAGGCTTTTCTCTACGCCATCGCGGCCGCCGGCATCGCCATTTCGGCCTGATCTCCTTGCGGGCGAATACCTGCTCCTGGAGGAGGTGCTGAGCCCGGTCACCGGCGCGGCGCCGATGCCGATCCACGGCATCGGCAGGTGGTCCGCATCGAGGCGCGTCGAGGTGACCGAGGATGCCGGCTTTCACCAACGCCGTCGTCGGCGGCGTGCTGACGCCGCGCACCAATCTCGCCGATCCGGCGCTGCCGCTGCTGCGCGTTACCTGGGCGGCAAGCGGACGCGCTCACCTTCCCGCTCTGCATCTCGGCTCTGAACCGACGGCGATGTGCCGGTCGATCCCGTCTCGGTTGCGCGCGGCAACATCGTACCTGCCGATCACGGCCGCACCGTGGAGCGAGACACTTGCTCCAAACGCTTCAGCTTCCCGACGCGGGGGCCGGGCGCTGGCCGATGCCGGCGCTTGCGCCTGCCCGACGCGCCGGTCACCCAGACGCCGCAGGGACCAGCCGTCCAGTTGCTCCTGGAGTTCGCGGGCAATCCGGCCGCCGAATACCTGGACGCCGGTGCCCAACCTCCTCGACAGCGGTCCCTTCGACCAGCATTTCGTCGTCGAGATCGACAATGACGGCGACGCGGTGCTGCGCTTCGGCGACGACCAGTATGGCAGGCGGCCGCTCGGCGTCCGAGCGCGTCGTGGCGCGCTACCGGATCGGCAATGGCGACTTCGGCAATTCGGCTGGGGCACGCTCGGTCCACGCGGTGGCGAGACCGGCGCCGTGCAGCCGCGGCAATCGAACGCGTCCGGCAGCCGCTGCCGGCGCCGTTTCGGCGAGGATCCCGAGACCGATCGAGCAGGTGCGCCAGATCGCGCCGGAGGCGTTCCGCGCCGTGCAGTTCCGCGCCGTCACCGAGCGCGACTGGGAGGAGATGGCGCTCCGCCATCCCGACGTCGCCGCCGCCAAGGCGAGCTTCCGCTGGACCGGGAGCTGGCACACCGTGTTCGTCGCCATCCATCCCGTCGATGAGACAAATCTCGGGCGTCTGCCGGGCGGCGGCGCGGAGCTGCAGCCGGCCTTCGCCGCCGCTGATCAAGGCGCATCTCACCCGCTTCAAGCTTGCCGGCTACGACCTCAACGTCCGCGCCGCGCATCTATGTGCCGCTGGAGATCGACATCCGGACTGTGCGTCGGCGACCGGGCATTTCCGCGGTGACGTTCTGGCCGAGGTCAGCGCGTGCTCTCCAACCGCGCCTTCGCCGATGGCACGCGCGGCTTCTTCCATCCGCTCGGTTTCGGCTTCGGCGACGCCGTCTACCTGTCGCGCCTCTATGCGGCGATCGAGGCCGTCGAGGGCGTCGAATTCGGCCGAGGTCACATTGTTCAAGCGCTATCTGGGAGCTGCCGCGCGGCGAACTCGAGCGCGGCGTCATCGCGATCGGTCCCTTCGAGATCCCGCGTCTCGACAACGACCGGAACTTTCCCGAGAACGGCGTGCTGCGCCTCAGTGCGGTGGGAGGCCTGTGACATGACGCTTCCGCACTCCGCTTTCTGCGCCTGCTGCGAGCCCGCCGGCAGGCCACGTCCCGTTCGACATCTTCAACCGGCCGGGCCTTGTCGGCGATCGCCTACCGCATCGGCACCTTCGCCACCTTCCGCGAAGCGATGCTCGAGGCGATCGCCGGCGAGCCGGCGCTCGCCGGCGCTCACGACGCGCGAGAGCGACGACTACGCCATCACCATCCTCGAGCTGTTCGCGGCGGTCGGCGACGTCCTCACCTTCTACAACGAGCGCATCGCCAACGAGCTCTTCCTGCGCACCGCGCGCGAGCGCGACTCGCTTCTGCGGCTGACGCGGCTGATCGGCTATCGCCTGCGCCCCGGCCTCGCGGCGCAGACGCATGCTCGCCTTCACCCTCGACGCCGGCGCCGAGACGCGCATCCGCAAGGGCCTGAAGGTGATGAGCGTGCCCGGCCAGGACGAGACGGGCGCAGACCTTCGAGACGACCGAACAGATCATCGCCCACGCCGACATCAACGACGCTGCCGGCATTCGGCAAGCCGGTGCTCATCAACGGTTTTCCGGCTGGGCAGCACCGGCGGTCCGATTATCTCGCGTCCCGAGAAGCTGGCGGTCGACGACAGGCTTGTCTTCTTCGGGCTGGGCATCATCGAAGAAAAGAAGGTGACGGCGATCCAGGCTCAGCCCGGCGGTGAGGCCATCGCTTTCAATCCATCGGTTCAGGCCAACATATGGTGGCCGGAAGTCGCGCGTGCCGCGCAAGCCTCGAAGGCCGGCTGCGCTTTTTCGGCCACAACGCGCCCGCTGACGGTCAATGTCTATGTTCCGGCCAACCCGCCCAGCGTCCTGTGGCCGAAATGGATATCAAAACCCGTCGTCGCCAATTTTGGCGTCGGCCGAGACGATCTATCCGCTCGACGGCCGCCACACCGACATCGCCAGTGGAACGCAGCTGCTCGTCGATGCCGGACCGGCTGCGGTTCCGCGCCTTCGAACAGCCGCCGTGGTCAAGACGGAGGATCTTCCGACCAACCTCGAGCACGCTCGAGGACACGGTCACCCATCTCCACCTGCGCCAGACGATCCGCGGGCGTCCCGCCGTCGTTGCTGGTCTTGGCGGCGGGCATGCCGTCTTTGCCCGGTCGGGCACCGGCGCCGCCCTGGCGCTCGGCGCCACCGGCTTGAGGCAATGGACCTACCAGAACCTCGACAACGCCTCATCCGACATCACCGGCGTCGGCCCCGGCGTCGGGCGGACGGACATCTTCGCGCGCGACCGGCTGGGAAGGCTGCGTCAGAGGATTTTGACCGGCATTGCGAGCCTCGCCTGGGTCAACCATGGCGGCATCCTGACTTCGGAGCCGCGTCCGGTCGCGCGCCCGGGAGGTACGGTGAACGTGTTCGTGCGCGGGCTCGATCTTCGGTCTCTGGAGTCTCGACGCGACGTCTGGCTCTCCGGGTCTTTGGACATCGCTCGGTGGCGTGCTGACCTCGCCGCCGGCGCCGGTCGCGACCGGCGGCGCAACGCTTGCCGTCTTCGTGCGCGGGCTCGACCGCGCCCTGTGGTACCGCAGCTGGAACGGCGCGGCCTGGTCGCCGCTGGACGTCGCTGAAGGGCGTGCTGGCGACGACGACCGGCCGCCGCCTCCACCGGCGCCGGGCGGATCGACGTCGTCGCGCTCGACGATTCAGGCGCCTCATCCACCGCCTCAATTCGACGGCAGCGACTGGTCCGACTGGCGCAATCTCGGCGGGAAGCTCGAAGGGGATGTGGCGATCGTCGCCGGCGCCCCGAACAGGATCGACGTTCTGGCGAAGGGCGTGGACGGCGGCGGCTGGCACATTGCGCGCATCGGCAGCGCATGGAGCGACTGGACAGAGTCTCGGCGGCAGCTGACCTCGGCGCCTGCGGCCGCGCGCGACAGCGCCGGCCTCCACGTCTATGCGCGTGTCGACGATGCGACGATCGCCTATCGCGCCCTCGCTCGGCAGCGGCTGGTCCGAATGGGCAAGCCTCGGCGAGGGCATCGGCATCGTTCCCGACCGGCGCAAGACGGCGATCTATCGCATCTCCGCCGACGACATCGTCTTCCGCGGACTACGATTATCCGGCCGCCGCTTCGGCAGCGCAGGTTGCGGTGCGCCTGTCGCCGCAACAGATAGCCACCGGTCTCGGCGGCCTGAAGCACCTGGAGAAAGGCCGCCGCATCATGCTGCGTTCGGGCGGGCGAATCCATCTGGCGACGGTAACCGCGACGACGTCTGTTGCCGCGTTCCCGGCGATCTGCCCGACCATCTCTTCGTCGACTTCTACGCCCGCCCTGCCGAGCCGCTCGAGCGGCGCGGTCTTGCTCGGCAATGTCGCGGCGGCGAGCCACGGCGAGACGCAGCCCGACGAGCGCTCGGCCACGGCGACGGCGGCGAAGGCATTCCAGACATTCAGGCTGTCGCGCCCGAACCTGACCTATCTCCAGAGCGGCGCGGCAGCCTCGAAGGCGACGGCGGCGCTCGAGATCCGGGTCAATGGCGAATTGTGGAAGGAAGCGCCGAGCTTCTTCGGCCGCACGCCGCGGCGAACGCGTCTACACGGCGCGCCAGAACGACAACGCCGAGACCATCGTCGCCTTCGGCGACGGCAGGACCGGCGCGCGGCTTCCGTCGGGTGCCATGAACGTCACGGCGCGCTATCGCACGGGCCTCGGGCTTGAAGGCCTGATGAAGCCGGACCAGCTGTCGATCCCGCTCGAGCGGCCGGTCGGGCTGCGCGCGGTCTCCAATCCGCTGCCGGCCGACGGCGCGGCCGATCCCGAAACCCGCGACGACGCCCGCGACGGCCGCGCCGAACTCCGTGACGCACCTTCGGCCGCGCCGTGTCGCTCGCCGACTTCGAGTCGATCGCCACCGCTCGGGCCTCGCCGCACGGGCGCATCGTGACCTGGGTCTGGAGCGAATCTGGAGCGCGCCGTGCACGTGACCGTCGCCGGGCCCGGGAGGCGCGCAGGCTCTCCGCCTCCTCGCTCGCGCTGTTGCGCAGCGCCCTCGACAGCGCGCGCGACCCGAACCGGCCGCTCATGCCTCGGCAACCTTCGTCCGCGTGCCGATCGTCGTCTCGGCGCGGCTTCTGCGCGATCCGGCCTTCGAGGCGGACGCGATGCTGGAGGCGGCGCGGGCAAAGCTGCTCTGGCCCTCTTTGCCTTCGACGCCATGCCGCTCGGCGACGCGGTCGTTCGCCAGCGCAGATCTACGCGGCGCTGCAGGGCGGCGACGCGGCGTCGTCGCCGTCGACCTCGATGTCTTCCAGCTGAAGGGCTATCGCGACCTGACCGCGACCGAGCGGGCGATCCGCGCCGTCGACCGCCGGGCCGGTGCAGCCGCACATCCGCATCTTCCCGGCGCGGCCGACGCCGCCGCCTGGCGCTGATCGACCGCTTCGCCAGGGCCGGCTTCGAAGGCCCGTGCCGCCGCCGGTGCTGGCGGCCGAGCAGGCCTTCATCGAGGAGCCGGCAGCCGACCTCGTGCTGACCGTGGTGGAGGCGCTCTGACATGGCCTTCTCGAACGCCGCGCGCGACAGGCTCTACGATCTGCTTCCCGCCTTCATCCGCGAGCGCGACGCGGCAGAGCGGCGAGCCGCTGCGCGCGCTGCTCTCGACGTCGTCGACCTGCAGGCCGACGTCATCGAGGGCGATATCCGCCAGCTCTACGAGAACGCCTTCATCGAAACCTGCGAGCCCTGGGTCGTCCCCTATATCGGCGATCTCGTCGGCACCATCGCCGCTGTTCGACGAGAGCCGCGTCAGGGACGGCGACACGGCGGCCGAGCTTTTCCGCGATCGCTGAACCGGCCGACGGCCTGCAGGCCGCTGACTCGGCGCTTGCGCCTGCGCCCCGCGCCGACGTCGCCAAGACCATCTACTACCGCCGCCGCAAGGGCACGCTGCCCATGCTGGAGGAGCTGGCGCGCGACGTGACCGGCTGGCCGGCGCACGCGGTCGAGTTCTTCGAGCTCCTCGGCTGGACGCAGTGGGTGCGCAACCATCTGCGCCTGCATTCGCTGCGCACGCCCGACATCCGCTCGGTCGAGCGCATGGACCGGCTCGACGGCGCCTTCGACGAGATCGCGCACACGGTCGACGTGCGGCCGATCTCGCAGGACGAGGGCTGGCACAACGTGCCGCAATATCGGCTTCTTCTGTGGCGGCTCGGCGCCTATCGCGCTGGAGCGGGCTGCAGGCGCGCCGGCTCGGTGCGGCCGGCGACTTCCGCTATCATCTTCAGCCCGCTCGGCAACTCCGCGCCGCTGTTCAGCCGCGCCGCCGCGAAGGCGACGAGGCGGGGCTCGCGACCGAGCTGCACGTGCCGCAGCCGATCAGGCCTGCGCGGTTCTTCGCCGGGCATCGGCGATTTCTACGGGCTGTTCGATCCGCTTCCGCCGCTTCCGGCGCCGAAGCCCCGAGCCTCATGGTGTTCGTCGACGGCGTCGCCGGTCCCGGCCGACGCGCGTCGTGTGCCGCAATCTGTCGGTCTGGTCGCAGCCGCCGACCGACAGGATCGCCATCGACGTGGTGCGCGGCCGCCTGACGCTTGGCCCGGCGCTTGATCCCGGCGACCGGGTCGAGGTCTACTATCACTACGGCTTCCCGGCCGATCTCGGCGGCGGCCCCTATCGCCGGCGGGCCTGGCTGATGCGGCCCGACTTCGCGCCCAACGTGCAGGTGCTGTTCGTCGACGGCAGCGGCGCGCCGGGAACCTTCGCCACGATCGCCGCCGCGCTCGACGCATGGGTAGCTGAGCGGCAAGCCGCAACGCCATCATCCGCATCCGCGACAACCGCACCTATGACGAGGCGATCGCCATCGACGTCACGGCAGTGGCTCCCGACCGGCACGACGCTCGCCATCGAGGCGGCCGACGGCGTGCGCCCGCACCTGCGGCTCGACGGGCCGCTGCAGCTCTCGCGGCGAATCGGCCGGACTATTCCGTCACGCTCGGCGGGCTGCTTGATCGAAGGCCGCATCGAGATCGCACGGCTCGCTCAACCGGCTGCGCCTGCTCCACACGACGCTGGTGCCGGGCGTCTCGATCGCCGAACAGGACCCTGCCCCGCCGCCGCAGCCGCCCGAGCCGAGCATCACCGCGGCTGCGGCGCTGGCCACCGGCGCAGCCGGCCAACACCGAACTCGCGGTCGAGCTCGCCTTCTCGATCTGCGGCCCGATCCGGCTGCCGGAGCACGCCGAGGCGCTGATCGCGCTCGACAGCATCATCGACGGGGTCGGCATCGATGCCATTGCCGGGCGTCGGCGCCGCCGAACCTGGCCCGGCCCTGCCGTCAGGCTCGAGCGCACCACGATCCGCGGCCGCACGCTGCGTGCGCCAGATCGACCTCGCCACCGAGACGATCTTCGACGGCCATGGCGACGGCCGAGCGCGTCCAGACCGGCTGCGTACGCTTCTCCTATCGTGCCGCCGGGATCGCGCACGCCGCGCCGCTATCGCTGCCAGCCCGATCTCGCCGAGCGCAAGGCGATCGAGGCGAGGAAGCGCAGGCCGGCCCGCTGACCCGACGCCGAACGCGACGCGATCCGCGCATCTCGTGCGGCTGAGGGTCAAGCCCGAATACACGGCCGAGCCCTACGGCCAGCCGGCCTATCTGCAGCTCTCGCTGCGCGGACCCGAGGAGATCGCGCAAGGGCGCGGCCGACGGCTCGGAGATGGGGGCCTACTGCCATCTGAAGCAGCCGCAGCGCGAAGCCAATCTGCGGCTGCGGCTCAAGGAATACCTGCCGTTCGGGCTCGACTACGGCGTGATCTACGTGACGTGAGGCGGGAAACGCGGGATGATGGAGGCAAGGCGATGAGTGGCGACCACACGAGGTTCACCTTCGATCCGCTGAAGCGGTATTCGGGCGTGCTCATGCAGCAGGGCCGCGTCCAGCTCGATTCCGACTGGAACGAAGAGATCGACATACTGCGGCGGCGCATGCGTACGACGGCGCTCGACACATTCGGGCCCGGTCGGCGTGCCCTATCTTGTCAGCCCGGACGCCTTCGGCATCGGCCTTGATCGCCGGCCCGCCGACCGACCTGTCGATCGCGCCCGGCCGCCTCTACGTCGACGGCATTCAGATCGAGGCCTTCGCGGAAGAAAACTTCACCTACCTCAACCAGCCCTTCCTGCCGAGCCCCGCTTCCGCGCGCCACTCCCGCGCAGGCGACGCCGTTGTCTATCTCGACGTCTGGGATCGCGAAGTCACCTACATCGAGGACCCCGAACTGCTCGACGTCGCGCTCGGCGGCGCCGACACCACGACGCGCGTGCAGACGGTCTGGCAACTGCGCGTCGAGGCAAGGCCGGGCGCCGCCTGCGACCTCGACGGTCGGAGAGCCGCCGTCGGCGGGACGCCTGACGACGCCGGCGATCGCGCCGCCGGCGCCCGACGATCCCTGCATCCTGCCGCCGGCATGCGGCTATCGCGGGCTGGAGAACCGGCTCTACCGGATCGAGATCCATACCGGTGGACCGCTCGGCACCGCCGCGCTTCAAGTGGTCGCGCGACAACGGCTCGATCGTCTCGGCGGTGCGCGTCGATCGCGGTGAGCGGCGACGCAGACGACGCTCGGCGTCAACCGCATCGGCCGCGACCAGTTCATGCGCTTCCGCATCGGCGACTGGGTGACCGTCACCGACGATCACCGCGAACTGATGGGCGAGCCCGGCGAGATGGCGCTCGTCGTCGACATCGACGAGACCAATCGGCGGATCGTGCTCGACCGCGTGCTTCCTGCCGGCGGCGGCCGGCCCTTCGGCGCCAATGACGCGGAAGTGGTCGAGCGCCACACGCGCATCCAGAAATGGGACCAGACCGCCGCCGCCAATCCGGGTCTGACCCGGTCTCCGGGCTGATCGCCACCGGCGCCGGACCGATCGCGATCGAGGATGGCATCGAGGTGAATTTCTCGGTCGATCCCGCGGGCGGATCGTTCCGCGTCGGCGACTACTGGGTGTTCTGGGCGCGCACGGCGACCGCCGAGATCGAAATCCTCACCGCCGCGCCGCCGCGCGGCATCGAGCACCACTACCTCCAACTCGCCGCGATCACCGGGCTCGGCGGCGCCAACCCTGCCGTGATCGACTGCCGTCCGCCACCGCCGGAACAGGGCCAGGCGGATTGCTGCTGCACCATCATCGTGCGCCCCGGCGAAGACATCCAGGCCGGCATCGACGCGCTGCCGGACCAGGGCGGCTGCGTCTGCCTCAAGACCGGGCTGCACCTCGTCCGCGAGCCGCTCCGGATCATGCGCGGCAACATTGTTCTAAAGGCGGAAAGCCCGGGCACCACGGTGCGCTCGACCGGAGCCGGACCTGTTCTGATCATCGGCAACGCTGCCGGCTTCCGTATCGAAGGCATCGACATCCTGGGCATCGCGTTCGAAGCGAACGCGCCGCGGCAGGCGGTCGAGGGCGTGGTGGTCGTAGCCGGCTGCGCCGCCGTCAGGTTCGCCCACTGCGCCATGCGGGCGCCGCAATCGCGGCTGTTCATCGGCATCTCGATCACCGCCTCGGATCGCGTCACTGTCTCCCATTGCCGGATTGAGGCCGTGTTGCTGGGCATCTTCGTGCAGGTGCGCTGCGAGGATTTCGAGGCGGACGGCAACATGATCGAACTCGGCGCGGGGCGCGGAGACGACCAACTGCCGGCGGTCGCCGGCATTTGGTTGCGGCAGTCGGCGTTTCCCTGCCGGATCACCCGCAACTTTGTCGAAGGCGCCCTCTTTGGGATCGTGCTCAACGACAACCCGTTAGGCAGCCCGGCTTCACTGGCCGACCGCTCGATCGTGGTCGACAATCTGGTCGATTCCCCGGTGCTGTCGCCAGATCTAAACAGCACTGTGCGGCTTTGTGGGATCGACTGCGCCGCGGACGCCTGCACGATTTCCGGCAACAAGATACGCCACGTGCATCCGCTCTTCACCGGCATCAGGGTCAATGGCGCGCTCGCAGGCATAACCGGCAACGCAGTATTTTCCAGCCTGCAGCAACTTGACGTCCGCGGTCCGACCGCAATCCGCCTCGGCGAGGCCGACGACGCCAACCAGAAACCCATTCTCGGCGGCATCGTCAGCCACAATGTGATGGTCGGCACCCAGCACGGCATCATCATGGTCGGCGTCGACGATCTGGTCGTCGAAGGGAACGTGGTCGAAGGGAGCGGCCAGACGGGCTTCGCTCTCTTCGGCATGCGCCTGCGCGGGTCGCATCTGTCTGGAAACAACATCCGCTCGGCGCTGAGCGGCATCTTCCTCAGCGACGGCAATCAGAACCGGGTCGCCGAAAACCACATGCACGACGGCAATGCCGGCATATCGCTATTCCGGGAGTGGGGACCTGCCGTCGACCGCAACCGGATCGACAGGCTCACCTTGTGGGGCATCATCGGCCTGCAGCTTTCGGCACGTTGCGAAGTCACCGGCAACCGCATCGTCGCCTGCGGTCGCGCGATGAACCCGATCGCCAGAGCCATCAACCTCTTCTCCGTGGCCGGAGAAGCGCATATCACCGACAACGAGATTATGGATACCGGCTCGTTGCCCGGCACGGCGCCGACCACGACAGCCGACTACGGAATCGCCGGCGACCTCATCCTGGAAGCGCGTGTCTCGAACAATCTGGTGACCTATTCGAATGCGTTTGGCCGTGACCCCGCGCGCGAGGATCGGGCGCTCATCATGCGCGGCCTTTTCGACTTCCAGCCCACCGACAGCCTTGTCCTGGGGTTCGCCATCCAGATCCAGGGCAACAAGTTCATCGGTACCGGCCAGACGGCGCTGGTCGAGTTGCTGCAGGCCCAGATCGGCAATGGCTTTGCCCGGTTCGAACGCGTGTCATTCGACCACAACTATTTAATGCACGTCTCGCCGCCCACTCCGCCCGCCACGCCCGCTCCCCTGCAGCGCGCTACCGTTTTTCTGCGGGGCCGCTCCGCGATCGTGATGGGCAATCACATCAAGGCCATCACACCGGGACATTTTTCGGTGAATTTCAACGGCATGCCGGGGCCCTACATCGGCAACATCACGGCCGGTCCGACACTCCAGCATGTCGATTTCCCGGCGCCGGCGAACGCCTTCAACATGCTTGCACCCTAACCGGAAAGGTTTGTGCGATGACACTCGACGAAATGCTCAAGGAACATTCGGCCTGGCTCGAAAAGGCCGCGAAACAACCGATCTTCGACAGGGTCACCGAGAAGGAGACCAATTTCGCACAGGAATTGCGCGACCGGCGGGCCAAGGAGATTGCAGCGGCAATCGATTTGCTTTCGCAACGCCGGGATGAGACCGTCGCGCTCTACGAGGCAACGATAGCCGGCTACAAAAAGGAACTTGAGACGCTCAAGTCGACGCCGACGCCGACGCCGACGCCAACTCCAACCCCGAGGCCACCGGTAACAAGGCCGGTGGCGAGCAAGCCCGCCACCGCGGCGAAGCAAAGCGCTCCCGCGAAGCAAAGTGCTCCAGCAAAGCGAAGCGCTCCGGCGAAGCAAAGCAAGGCCAAGAAAAAATAACGCCGCGAACGCGCGGCCCAGCTTCAAGAACGCCGGCATGCCTGCCTAAGTTTTGGGCAGGCTGAAACCGCGGCGTTTGGCGGCAGCCCGCAGGAACATGCCCGGCGGCTCCGCAAGGCCATCCGCTCCAGGATCGCGACCACCTCTCCCAGTCCGCGCGCTTCGGCGTAGTGCATCGGCCCGCCACGCCAACGTGGGAAACCTTAACCGCGGATTTTGACGAGGTCGATGTCGGCGGCCCGCCTGGCGATACCCTGCTCCAGGATCGCCGATGCCTCGTTGATCATCTGATCATCTGCAGCACAATGACGTCCACGATCGCCTCGGCGCTCCATTGTCGCGACAAGGACGTCGAAGCAGCGTCTGCGACAAGGGCCGCGACCGCCTGCGAAGGCTGCGGCGTGCGGTCGCCGGGAGAAAAGTCGTACCATCCGCCTCCCGACTTCTGGCCGAGGCGTCCCATGTCCACAAGCCGATCCGCTATCGGAGCGAACGGTGTTTCGCCTCGCTCACGCGCCGCCTTGCGCTGGAGGGAGGCAATTTCGAGACCGCCCAGGTCCTGCGCTTCGAACGGTCCTATCGGCATGCCAAACGAACGCATTGCGCCATCGATCTCGCGCGGCGTAGCACCAGGCAGAATGAGCCGCTCCGCCTGGGCGCGCGTCACCTTCAGGATGGTGTTGCCGATGAACCCGTCGCAAATGCCCGCGACAACAGGGATTTTGGCGAGGCGGCGGGCCAAAGCGAGCCCGGTCAAGAGCGTGGTGGGCGTCAGCACGAAGATCAAGGTCTGCGATCCGGATTCGATCGAGCGGTCCGCCGGCAAGGCAAAACGCAATAGCTTTCCGCTGCCTCCAATGCGTAGGTCCGGTTGCTCTGACAGTGGAAGAAACCGTTCCTTCCCGTCAGCTTTCATGAACTATACAGATTGACCGACCGGTCAGCTTATGTAATTGTTATGCTTGGGATTTCACGACGGGTTCCTCGCTTCAACAGCGAACCAAGCCGCCACGCGCCGCCAGGACGGAACTTGCGCACCGGGTCAAAAGCGTGATGGATTTCAACTCCGAAGTTGAAATCGCCTGTCATGATTCGGGTGAGCGCGCGGCGACGCCGGATCAGACCGGTCGCCGACAGCGGCCGAAAGGATGGATGGGGCATGGCAAGGACGAGGGCAGCTGATTTCGACGACAAGCGGCGCGGCATTCTCGAAAGCGCCGCAGCCGTATTCGCCAAACGCGGCATGGAACACGCCTCGATGGCCCAGATCGCTCAGGAGAACAATGTCTCCAAGGCGCTGCTCTACCATTACTACCCGAGCAAGGAATTGCTCATCTTCGATATCGGCCGCACGCACCTCGTCGAACTCGAAGCCGCCATTCAGGAGACAGACCGCCCCGATCTCCAGCCACGGGTGCGATTGCGTCGCCTGATCGGCGGGGTCCTTGAAAACTACCGGACCGCGGCTGACTTCCATCTGGTGCTTCTCAACGGCACCAACTCACTCTCCGATGCGCAAAAAGCCGAACTGCAGCAGATGGAACGCCGCATCGTGAAAGCATTCTCCGCTGTGTTGATGGACATCAATCCGGCATTGGGAAAATGCCGCCCCGGAATTACGCCGATCACGATGTCGCTCTTCGGCATACTCAACTGGGTCGACACCTGGTTCAAGCCCAGTGGTGCGCTCAGCCGAGAGGGTTATGCCGACATGGTGACGGCGCTGTTCCTCGACGGGCTGACGTCGCTCGACCCCGAGCCCTGAACGGTCACTCTCCGTCCGCGACCGCTTCGAACCGCGCCTCGAATTCGCGGCGAAGTTCCCGGCGCATCTGAGCCGCCCGGTGCCGGCGGACCTCGATGTGGGTTCGCGGCCGATACTGAGGAACGGCTGTCGGGCGGCCTTCGGCATCGACTGCGACCATTGTGAAATAGCAGGAGTTCGTGTGGCGCCGGGCGCCGCTGCGAACCTCCTCCGCCTCGACGCGGATGCCGATTTCCATGGATGTACGGCCGGCATAATTCACCGACGCGCGAAACGCGACCAGTTCGCCGACATTGATTGGCTCGCGAAATATCACTTGGTCGACCGACAAGGTCACCGCATATTGCTTCGAGAACCGGGACGCGCAGCAATATGCGACCCGGTCCAATTCGGCCAGCAGCGCGCCGCCATGAACCTTGCCGCTGAAGTTCGCCATTTCCGGCGTCATCAGCACGACCATTTCAAGACGGGTCGGGTCCATTGTCATGATGCCCGGGTTTTCGCCACCATCGTCAGCACATCGTATTGCGCGACCACCTGGGCGTTCTGGTTGACCACCGTGCAATCCCAGCGCACCTCGCCATAGTCCTCGGTCTCGCGCGGATTGATCTGTTTGCAGGTGAGTGTCACCTGCAACGAATCTCCGGGGTTGACCGGCGTGAGGAACCGCAGCGAATCGACGCCATAGTTTGCCAGCACCGGGCCCGGCGCCGGATCGACAAACAGGCCCGCCGCGAAGGACACGATGAGATAGCCATGCGCCACGCGCCCCTCGAAGAACGGGTTGGCCTTGGCTGCCTCCTCGTCCATGTGGGCATAGAACGTATCTCCCGTGAACTCGGCGAAATGTTCGATATCCGCAAGGGTCACCGTGCGGCTTGCAGTGACCAGTTGATCGCCAATTTCCAGTTCCGCGAGCGACTTGCGGAACGGGTGGATGCCGTCATGCCGCGCCTTGGCTCCAGGCATCCAGCGCCCCGTCACTTCGGAGAGCAGCCAGGGCGCCGCCTGCACCGCCGTGCGCTGCATATAGTGCTTGACCGAACGGATGCCGCCGAGCTCCTCGCCGCCGCCGGCACGCCCCGGTCCACCATGCACCAGCACCGGCAGCGGCGAGCCGTGGCCAGTGGCTGACTTGGCGCTGGCCCGGTTGCCGATCATGATGCGGCCGTGCCACGGCCCGAGCGCCTGCACCGCCTCGCAGGCAAATTTCGCATCGTTGGTGAAGACGGAAGCGACGAGGCTGCCCTTGCCACGTCTTGCCAGGGCTGCCGCTTCGTCGATTGTTTCGTAGGGAAGGATGGTGCTGACCGGGCCGAACGCCTCGACATCATGCACAGCTTCGGCCGCGCCAGGCCTGTCGCAATAAAGCAGGACTGGGTTGAGGAACGCCCCGGCGGCGGCATCGCCCGAGCCAATTACAGGCCGGTCGGGATCGCCAACAACGATTTCGGCATCGCGCTGCAGGTCCTTGATGCGCGCACGCACTTCTTCGCGCTGTGCCAGGCTTGCCAGCGGACCCATCCTGGTGGCTTCGTCGGCGGGGTTGCCGACCACGGTTTTCGACAGGCGCTCACCCAGAGTCTCGATCAATGCCTGCGTGCTGCCGCGCGGTGCGATGACCCGACGGATCGCCGTGCATTTCTGACCGGCCTTGGCCGTCATCTCGCGCGCAACCTCCTTGACGAACAGGTCGAACTCTTCGGTGCCCGGGATGGCGTCGGGCCCGAGAATCGTGGCGTTCAGGCTGTCGGCCTCCATGGTGAAGCGCACGGAGTTCTCCACGATGGCCGGATGGGTGCGCAGTTTTCTGCCGGTGGCGGCAGAACCGGTGAAGGTCACCACGTCCTGGCAGTCGACATGGTCGAGCAGGTCACCAACCGAGCCGCTGATCAGTTGCAGCGCGCCTTTCGGCAGGATCCCGGTGTCGATTATGCGCCTCACCATCAATTCGGTCAGGTAGGCGGTCTGGCTGGCCGGTTTGACGATGGCCGGCATGCCGGCCAGCAGTGTTGGCGCGAGCTTTTCGAGCATGCCCCAGCAGGGAAAGTTGAAGGCGTTGATGTGAATTGCCACGCCTGCCAGCGGCGACAGGATATGCTGGCCTGAAAAGGTGTTATCGCGTGATGCCGGTTCGACGTCGCCGTCGACCAGCATTCGCGTGTTTGGCAGTTCGCGGCGGCCCTTGGAAGCGTAGGACAGCAGCGTTCCGATACCGCCCTCCACGTCGATCCAGCTATCGGTCCGGGTGGCGCCGGTGGCTGTGGACAGCGCGTAGAATTCCTCTTTCGCTTCCATCAGCGCCTGGCCGAGCGCCTTCAGCATCAGCGCCCGCTCGTGGAAGCTCATCTTCTGAAGCGCCGGTGAACCGACCGCGCGGCCATGCGTCAGCGCCGCCTTGAAGTCGATGCCGCTTGCGTCGATCAGCGCCACGGCTTCACCGGTTGCCGCATCGAGCAGCGGTACGGCCTTGCCCGCGCCACGCACCCACTGGCCGGCGACGTAGGATTCGAGCTGGCGGACATTTTTGAGAGGGACGTTCATGCTGGCGTTCCTGTTGGTTGGTCGTGTGGCCGGCGGGGCGGCGATTTGGATGGCCTAGCGCAGGCTCAGTTCATCCAGCAGCGCATCCACCTGCCGTTGCCATTCGGCCGCAAGTTCGGCGTTGCCGGCGTGGCGCAGGCCGAACTTCTTCTGGATCTCGAAATTCGAGGATGCGCCGCTGCCGAAACTCACGGCCACGCGCGGACGCCAGTAGGCGAGCGAGGCCTCGACGGCTGGACGGCTAGCCTCGTCGTTCAGAATCTTGCGCAGGCCCTCTATGCCAAGTTCCTTGTGCCGGCGCTCGCGCGGCAGTATGGCGCGGAAGATTTCGCCGAGCGGCTGATAGGAAAGCCGCGAGAACTCGTCGAGCTGAATGACCACGGCGTGCCCCATGAGGACGTTCATGACCACCGCGTCGGTCCAGTCCCGCAGCGGGTAATGCAGGACGGCCAGGCGCATGTCGGAACCGTGCCGCGCCGCACCAAGGTCGCTTTCCCGCTCCACGCGGGCCGCCCACGGATGATGGTTGGCATAGCGCGAGATATCGGCCCCGAACTCGCCCATCACGGCCAACACCCGTTCGGCATGGTCGAACTTCTCCAGAACGATTCGTGCGGCGGAGATACGCTCCTTGATTCCGGGCCCCTGGTTGATGATGTCGGCGAAGCCGGCAGCGCCCGCAAGTTCGCTGTCGACGAACGTCGCCATCAGTCTCAGCAGTTCGCCGCGATAGCGCGGGGGCGCATTCTCCGGCGTTGTCAGCATCCCGCCTTGCGCCAGGTAGTCGACCAACGGCATGGTCTGGGAAGTGTCGGTCGGCTCACTGGTCATAGCTCACCACAACCTTGTCTGAGAGCGGATAGCACTGGCAGGTCAGCACATAGCCCCGCCGCACCTCGTAATCCTCGAGCGCGTGGTTGGTCTCCATTTCCACGTCGCCTTCCAGGACCATCGCACGGCAAGTCGAGCACACGCCCGCCTTGCAGGCGTAAGGCGCATCGAGGCTTGCGCCGAGCGCGGCATCCAGGATCGTCTGGCCTTTCTTCGGCATGTCGATCACGCGCGTGGTGCCATCGAGCGTGATTGTCGCCGCGCAAATTTCGGCCTTGTCGCCGTTAGCGACTGACTTGGCGACATGGTTGGACCGCCGCGGGGCGGAAGCGAACAGTTCGAACTTGATCTGATCGTCGCGCAGGCCGTGCTCGCGCAGCGAAGCGGCGATCGCCAGCATCATTGGTTCGGGCCCGCAGATGAAGGCCATGTCGACTGCAGCGATGTTGATCCAGCTCTTGAACAGCCCAGCGCATTTCTCCGCGTCGATGCGGCCGGAGAAAAGGTCGATGTCCTGCGCCTCGCTTTCGAGCACATGGATGACGTTGAAGCGGCAGAGATAGGTGTTCTTGATGTCCTCGAGTTCCTCGCGGAACATGATCGAGTTGATCGAGCGGTTGCCGTAGATCAGGGTAAATCTGGACTTGGGCTCGCGCGACAACGTTGTCTTGATGAGCGAAAGCACCGGCGTGATCCCGCTCCCGCCGGCGAAGCCGAGATAGTCGCGTTTCCGCTCCGGCTCGATCGGCACGTGGAAGGCTCCCATCGGCGGCATCGCCTCCACGATGTCGCCCGGCCTCAGCGCCTCATTGGCCCAGGATGAGAATGCGCCGCCGTCGACGCGCTTGATCCCGACCTTCAGCACGCCTTCATCCTTGCCGACGCAGATCGAGTAGGAGCGGCGTAGTTCCTCCCCGTCGAACGAGCGTCGGAAGGTCAGGTACTGCCCTTGCGTGAAATCGAACGCGGCGCGATCTTCCTCGCGCGGCATCAGCGTGAGGACCACCGCGTCGCGCGTTTCATGGCGAATATCGGCAACTTCAAGCGGGAAGAAGCGGGCCATTGGTCCCTCAGATGCTTTTGAAATAGTCGAAAGGCTCGAGGCATTCGGTGCAGCGGAAATGCGCCTTGCAAGGCGTCGAACCGAACTGGCTCACCCGCTCCGTCTTCGCCGAGCCGCACCGCGGACAAGCGACGTCGCGCGGCTGCAGGGCGCCCGCGCAGGAAACCGTCGCCTCGTTCGGGGGAGCGATGCCATAGGCGCTTAGCTTTGCGCGGCCTTCGGCGCTGATCCAGACAGTCGTCCAGGCAGGCGAGAGCTGGCGTTTCAGCCGCAACTTTCCAATACCGCGCTCCCGAAGATGCCTATCGATGTCGAAGTTAATCACCGTGGTTGCCGGGCAGCCCGAATATGTCGGGGTCACCGTCACCTCCAGCACGTCTCCGTCCCAGGCTACGTCGCGAATGATGCCGAGATCGACCAGAGAGATCACCGGGATTTCGGGATCGGGCACCTCGGCGAGCCACGACCAGATCTCGGCGACGGACGGAAGCGCGACGGCGTCGTTCGAAAGCCCCAGACCATCCGCGAAGGAGGCAAGCCGCGTCGACGCTCCATGCCCCTCTCCTTTTTGCGAGGAGTAGCGCGTGGGCGTGACAGGGGCGGGAACCGGTTCGGGAAGCATGGCCGGCCTCACCAGTTCGCGCCTGGATAAGCGCGCTGCAGGAACTGCATCTCGGCGAGAATAAGTCCGAGATGCTCGGAATGCACGCCTGACCTGCCGCCCTTCTGCGCGTAGGAACTCTGCGGCGCTTTCAGCGTCGCGTCGGCAAGCGTGCGTGCGACCTTCTCGTTCCAGGCAGGCCTCAAGGAGCCGGGAGCAGGCGCGATCCCGGTCGAGGACAGGGCCTCGTCCACGGCATCGCCCAGGAACATCTCGCCGGTGTAGGGCCACAGGAAATCGAGGGCCGCCTGCATCCTGGCGTGGCTTTCGCTGTTTCCATCGCCAAGACGCACCACCAGGTCTGAGCTGCGCTCGAGATGATACGTCACCTCCTTCGACGCCTTCTCGGCGATTTCCGCGATGCGCCGGTCCTTCGAGCCCGCCAGCACCTTCAACATCGGCAGATGCCAGGCATCGAACAGAAACTGCCGCATGATGGTGCGGCCAAAATCGCCGTTCGGCTGCTCGACCAGGAGCAGGTTGCGGTAGCCCGAGCTGTCGCGCAAATATGCGAGATCATCCGCCGTGCGGCCCTTGCCCTGTGCCTCGGCGGTCAACCCAAGCCAGAGCTGCGTCTGCCCGATCAGGTCGAGCGCTGTATTCGCCAGCGCGATGTCTTCCTCCAGCGCCGGCGAGTGACCGCACCATTCAGCGTTCCGGTGGCCGAGGATCAGGCAGGTATCACCCATCCTCAGCGCAAACTCGGCGACATCAGGCGACGCAGCGGCAGCCGTGCTCATCACATATGCCCCACTTCATCCGGCACGTCGAAGAAGGTCGGGTGCCGGTAGACCTTCGAGTTGGCCGGGTCGAACAGCGGCCCCTTTTCCGAAGGCGCGCTGGCGACGATATCGGAAGAGCGAACCACCCAGATGCTGACGCCCTCGTTGCGGCGCGTGTAGACATCGCGCGCGTTGTGGATCGCCATCTCGGCATCCGGGGCATGAAGGCTGCCGACGTGCCGGTGGTTCAGGCCATGCTGGCCGCGGATGAAGACTTCCCACAGGGGCCATTCACTGGACATGAGCGTTTCCTCGCTTGGCTGGGTTGGAGGAGGCTATTCGGCCGCCACGGCGTAGGCCGCCTTGCGCGCCTGTCGTTTCTGCGCATGGGCCGCCAGCCCGTCGCGGAACCAGGCGCCGTCGTCCCAGGCCTTGCGCCGGGCCTCGAGCCGCTCGCGGTTGCACGGGCCGTTGCCGGCGATCACCTCGAAGAATTCGGCCCAATCCGGCTCGCCAAAGTCATAGCCACCCTTCTCTTCATTCCACTTCAGTTGCGGATCCGGAACGGTCAGCCCGAGGAACTTCGCCTGCGGCACGGTCTGGTCGACGAATTTCTGGCGCAGCTCGTCGTTCGAGTTCTGCTTGATCTTCCAGGCCATCGATTGAGCGGAGTGCACCGACGCATCGTCGGACGGGCCGAACATCATCAGCGACGGCCACCACCAGCGGTCCAGCGCGTCCTGCGCCATCGCCTTCTGCTCCGGCGTGCCGTTGCAAAGCACGGTCAGGATGTCGAAGCCTTGGCGCTGATGAAAGCTCTCTTCCTTGCAGATGCGCACCATCGCCCGCGCATAGGGGCCGTAGGAGCAGCGCTGCAGCGGCACCTGGTTCATGATCGCCGCGCCATCGACCAGCCAGCCGATCGCGCCGATGTCGGCCCACGTCAGCGTCGGATAGTTGAAGATCGACGAATACTTGGCCTTGCCCGAATGAAGCTGCTCGTACATCTCGTCGCGGCTTATGCCGAGCGTCTCGGCGGCGGAGTAGAGATAAAGTCCGTGGCCCGCCTCGTCCTGCACCTTGGCCAGCAGGATGGCCTTGCGCTCCAGTGTCGGTGCGCGGCCGATCCAATTTCCTTCAGGCAATTGCCCGACGATCTCCGAATGCGCGTGCTGGCTGACCTGGCGGATCAGCGTCTTGCGGTAGCCCTCGGGCATCCACTCCTTCGGCTCAATCTTCTGGCCGGCGTCGATGCGCTCCTGGAATGCCCGCTCGACGGGCTCCATCTCATCCAGTGTGCGGACCCGCGCTGCGTCGGTCTTCACCATCTGTGCGTACATTGCGCCGTCTCCTTTTCCCGCGGCCTGCGCGTCAAACGCGCTCGAGGATCAATGCAATTCCCTGCCCGACGCCGACACACATGGTGCACAGCGCATAGCGGCCGCCTGTGCGCTGCAGGTGCCATGTCGCGGCGGTCGCCATGCGCGCGCCGCTGGCTCCGAGCGGATGACCGATAGCGATCGCCCCGCCGTTGGGGTTTACGTTGGCGGCATCGTCAGGCAGGCCGAGTTGGCGCAGCACTGCAAGCGCCTGCGCCGCGAAAGCCTCGTTGAGTTCGATCAGGTCCATCTGGTCGAGCGACAGGCCTGCGCGCTCCAGCACCCTGCGCACCGCCGGCACGGGCCCAATGCCCATGATGCGGGGTTCCACGCCGGCGGCTGCCATCGCGACGATGCGGGCGCGTGGCGTCAGGCCGTTTGCCGTTGCAGCCTTCTCGCTTGCGACGACCAGTGCGGCGGCACCGTCGTTGACGCCCGAAGCATTGCCCGCGGTGACCGTGAGATCGGGGCCGTTGACGCCTTTCAGCTTGGCCAGTTGACCCAGCGAAGCGTCCGGGCGCGGATGTTCGTCGCTTTCCACTATCATCGGCTCGCCCTTCTTCTGCGGCACCGACACGGAGATCAATTCGTCGGCAAAGCGGCCTTCGGCCTGCGCTGCCGCCCAACGCTTTTGGCTGCGCAACGCAAACGCGTCCTGCTCCTCGCGCGAGACGGCGAAATCGGCCGCGACATTATCGGCGGTCTCGGGCATCGAGTCGATGCCGTAAGCCTTCTTCATCTTCGGATTGACAAAGCGCCATCCGATCGTGGTGTCGTAGACAGCGTTGGAGCGCGAAAACGCTGTGTCGGCTTTCGGCATGACAAAGGGCGCCCGCGACATGCTTTCGACGCCGCCGGCGATCATCAGCTCACAATCGCCCGCCCGGATGGAGCGCGCCGCAAGACCGACGGCATCGAGGCCAGAGCCACATAGCCGGTTGACCGTGGTGCCTGGTACATTGATCGGCAGGCCCGACAGCAATACGGCCATTCGGGCGACATTGCGATTGTCCTCGCCGGCCTGGTTGGCGCAGCCAAGAATGACATCTTCCACCCCTGACCAGTCGACCGCACCGTTGCGCTGCATGAGCGCGGTCAGCGGAAGCGCCGCGAGATCGTCCGCCCGCAGGCCAGAAAGGGCGCCGCCGTAACGGCCTACCGGTGTGCGCACTGCATCGCAGATGAAGGCTTCTTGCATCGAGTTCCTCCTCGGTCGGCTGGCTTGATAATTCACCGACCGGTCAGTCAGTTAATCGCACATTTTGCCGCACGAGTCAACCGCATGCTTTCGTAAATTCACGCTACGCCCGCCGGGTTCGTGGGGTATCCCGGCATGGTGATCACGCGATCGCCTGTCGTGTATCCGGTCACGCCGGCGCCCACTTCGACCACTTCGCCAACGGCGTCCGACCCAAGCACATGCGGAAACGCTAGCGCCGGAGCGATGTGCCCGAGACAAATCTAATGGTCGAGCCGGTTGATCCCGGCGGCCAATAGCTTGATCAGCCCCTGGCCGGGTCCAGGCCTGGGGGTTTCGATCTCGGCGATGTTGTTCCGGGCCGCCAAACGCATCGATGACTGCTGTCATAGATGTTCAGCATGATGCGATGCCCTCCCTTGCTCCCAGGTTGCATGCCACCAAACTGCGGTCGTTAGCCGGCTGACCGTCTCCTCCATGACCGCCCTCCCTTGGCCAGACATGACTGTCAACCAGTGGTTGACAGCTTCAAATTACATTTGATAATTAACCGACCGACCGGTCAATAATACTTTGCTGCATACCACTAGCCGGGCGGTCCTTGGCGAACTAAAGCATGTCGCATCGCGGCTGGATACAGCCCTTTATCGGGCGAACTGTCGGAAAGGACGAGTGATTCATGGCTAGAACTGCGGCGGCCATTCGCCACGTACACTTCGAAGACCTTGGCGTCTTCGACACCGTTCTGCAGAATGCGGGCTACACGGTTCAATACTGGGACGCCGGCGTACAAAATCTAGATCAACTCGATCCATTGACGTTCGACCTCATCGTCGTGCTTGGCGGACCGATCGGCGTCTATGAAGACGAAACCTATCCTTTCCTGGCCAAGGAGCGCACGCTTTTGAGGACCAGATTGGCCGCGAACCGCCCGACGCTGGGCATCTGTCTGGGCGCGCAGCTGATGGCCGACGCGCTCGGCGCCAGGGTCACCCCGACAGGCGACAAGGAAGTAGGCTTTTCCAGCCTTGGCTTGACGCCGGCCGGTAGCGTCGGCCCGCTGCGGCATCTATTGGACGTGCCAGTGCTGCACTGGCATGGCGACACCTTTACCATTCCACACGGCGCCGAGCATCTCGCGGAAACAGCCGTCTGCCGCAATCAGGCCTTTGCCGTCGGGCCGAACATTCTGGGGCTTCAGTTTCATGCCGAAGTCGATGCTTCGCAGCCGATCGAGCCATGGCTGATCGGCCACGCAGTGGAGCTTGCGGGCGCTGGGATCGACCCTCGAGCCCTTCGCGAGCATGCCGCCCGAAACGGCGAGGCCCTGCGGCTCGCCGCCAGCGCGATGTTTTCCGAATGGGTGGAAGGGCTGCAGTATTGACTATGGCGCTCGCCGACCTGCTTGTCGGCCAGGTTGCGCCCCTGGGTGACCGCGGCTTGCTGAGCGGCATCGACAAATACCCGGTTGATCGGCGCCTGTGGTTGAGCCGGGAAGGGCTTGAAGGAGACGCGCAGGCCGACCTTAAAATTCACGGCGGGGTGGAAAAGGCGGTCCACCATTATCCCCGCGAACACTATGACGCGTGGCGTGGCGAACTCGGCGGGCTGGACATGCTCTCCCGGCCGGGCGCGATCGGGGAAAACTTTTCCACGCGCGGCCTCGGCGAAAGCACGGTCGCGATCGGGGATGTCTTCCGGGTTGGCGATGCCATCGTCGAAGTTTCGCAAGGACGGCAGCCTTGCCACAAGCTGAACGCCCGTTTCGGCGTGGCCGATATGGCTCTGCGCGTGCAAAAAACCGGACGGACGGGCTGGTACTACCGGGTGCGTCAGGAAGATTTCGTCGCTCCCGGCGAGGCGATTCACTTGATCGACCGCCGGTCGCCAGACTGGACGCTACAGCGCCTTTGGCGAATTCTCTACGTCGACACCCTCAATGTCGATGAACTGACGGCGATGCTGGCGCTCGCGCACCTGCCCGAAAGATGGCGGCGTTATGCGCAACGCCGCCTCGAAACCCGACAGGTCGAAGACTGGTCGAAGCGCCTGTGGGCGTCGAGCGGCGAAAGCTGATCGACGCTACGCCCACCGTCGTCAGCAACGGTCCGCTATGCTCCGGCCGGGAGTATCTCCGCTGTAAGTGTGATCGCGACAGGAACATTGCCTGGCAGATTGCGGACCCCGACCACGGACCGGACATGGCCTGCCCGCTCCCCGAACACCGCAGCCAAAAGCTCGGACGCTCCATCCAGCACGGGCGGGTGGCTGAAAAAAATCATCCGCGCACGCGATATGACCAACCATGAGGAATGAAAGCCGGCGGACACGCCCCCAGGACTTCGTGCTCAGGGAGAATTGCCCGCAGCGGCGCATCCACTACATCCTGAGCGGGCAAATGGACGTCGATGGTCCTCTATGCCCTCAGCCATGGAACGATGCGCACCGGGCAGCTCCAGCGAACTCTTCCGGTGGAAGTCAGCGGGCTGGTCAAACGCAAGGTTTCGACGTGGTGCCGCCCAAGGTGGAATATTCGCTCACCGCGCTTGGCGCGACCTTCATCGAGCCTCTGCGCGCGCCATAGCTGGGCGGAAAACAACGCGCCGCACTGGACGAGCTGGACCGCAACCAGGGCCAAAACCAGCGTTGAGAACAAGCCGGGAAGCGCACCGCCGGCTTCACTCGGCCGCCTGGACGCGGCCCGCGTCGATGATCGCCCTTATCTCCGGCCGGCAGGAGCCGCAATTGGTGCCGGCATTGAGCGTTTTGCCGATAGCCTCGAGGCTGCCGCACCCCGAGGCGACCGCCGAGGCAATTTGGTTGACGCCGACATTGAAGCAGGAGCAGACGATACGCCCGACGGACGGCATCGGCGATGGCGAGCGGCCGGAAAGCAGCGCATGGCGATCCATCGCCGCAAGCGGTTGTTGCGAGCCAAGCAGCAGGACGAGCCAATCGCATGCCGGCAGCTGGCCGGGCGGAGCGACCAGCAGCGCCTCGGCCATCGCCCCCGCCTCGTCCACGGCAGCCGCGCGATAGGTGAGGCCCTTGCGGTCCCTGTATTCGAGCAACTGGTCGGGACGGAAAACCTCCACGAACTTTCTCGCCAGAAGGATGCCCTGGTCCGGCGTCTCGGTGCCGCCAAGCCGGTAGACCCAGCCGCCGCTGACCCGCTGCCGGCTCCAATGCACGAAGCCGGTCGGCCGCAGGTCGCGCCGGGTGACGAGCACGCCCTCCCAGGCGGTCTGCTCGCGCGTGACGCGCAGCGGCGCCTGCTTCAGTTCCGGCTGTCCCGAATATGGGTCCGTCACTGGCGAGACGAGCTGCCCGGCGCCGGCGTTGGCCGCGAAGTGGCCGCTCCAGTGCATCGGCAGGAAGGCCTGGCCCGGCCGTTGCGCGTCGGTGATGCGCACCTTGGCGCGGGCGAAGCCGTAGCGCGTCGACAGATGCGCGAGGTCGCCTTCGCTCAAGCCGCGCGCCGCCGCGTCTCGCGGATGGAGATCGATCACCGGCTCCGGCGCGTTGGCCATCAGCCGCGGCACGGCGCCGGTGCGCGTCATGGTGTGCCACTGGTCGCGCAGGCGCCCGGTGTTCAGCACCAGCGGATAGGCCGCATCGGTTGACTGCGCGAAACCCTCCTGCCGGACAGGAACAAAACGCGCCAGTCCGTCCGGTGTCGGAAACCGGCCGTCGCCGAGCAGGCGTTTACCGGCCTCGTGTCCGATCGGCATCGGCCAATGGCGGGGTTCGAAAGCTTGGTAACTTGCGTCGGACAGCGTCGCCAGGGCCCCGATGTCGAACAGCCGCTGACCCGCATTTTGAAAGGCGGAGAGAGCCGCGTGTTCGCGGAAGATTTGGGCCGGATTGGCAAAGTCGAAGGCCTCGCCGAAGCCCATGCGTCGCGCGACATCGCAGATGATGCGCCAGTCCGCACGCACCTCGCCCGCAATCGGTATGAACGGTCTCTGGCGCGACAGCCTTCGCTCCGAATTCGTCACCATGCCGTCCTTTTCGCCCCAGCCGGCGGCGGGCAGGAAAACGTCGGCGTAGCGTGTCGTGTCAGTGCGCACCACGTCGGACACGACGACGAAATCGCAGGCCTTGAGCGCGGCGCGAACGCGGCCTGCATCCGGCATCGAGACGGCCGGATTGGTGCCCATGATCCACAGCGCCTTGACGCGGCCGTCGCCGGCCGCCTGGAAAAGGTCGACCGCCTTCAAGCCACCCTTGCGCGCTATGTTCGGCGCGTTCCAGAAGCGCGCCACGCGCTCGACATCCCCGGGATTCTCGAAGTTCATATGCGCGGCGAGCTGATTGGCGAGCCCGCCGACCTCGCGGCCGCCCATCGCATTGGGCTGGCCGGTGACGGAGAACGGGCCGGTGCCGGGTTTGCCGATCCGGCCTGTCGCCAGATGGCAGTTGATGATGGCGTTCACCTTGTCGGTGCCATGCGCCGACTGGTTGACGCCCTGGCTGTAGACGGTGACGACACGTTCGCGCGCTGCGAAAAGCTCATAGAACAGGCGCACGTCTGCGACTGTCAAACCGCAGCCCGCCGCAACCTTCTCGACGGTCGGCGCATCGGCGGACGCAACCTGGATAGCGTTGTCGAAGCCTGCGGTGTGTGCAGCCACATAGTTCTCGTCCACCATGCCGCTCAGCGCCAGATGCGCCAGCAGCCCGTTGAACAGGAGCACGTCGGTTCCCGGATCGAGCGCCAGATGCAGGTCGCACTCATCGGCGGTGGCCGTGCGGCGCGGGTCGATCACCACGATCTTCGTACCGCGCGCATGACGCGCGCCCAGAATGCGCTGATAGAGGATCGGATGACACCAGGCTGTGTTGGAGCCTGTCAGGACGACCAGGTCAGCTTCCTCGAAATCCTCGTAGATGCCGGGAACGACATCCTCGCCGAAGGCGCGGCGATGGCCGGCAACCGAGGAGGCCATGCAAAGCCGCGAGTTGGTATCGATGTTGGCCGAGCCGATGAAACCCTTCATCAGCTTGTTGGCGACGTAGTAGTCCTCGGTCAGCAACTGGCCGGAAATGTAGAAGGCGACGGAATCCGGACCATGTTCGTCGATCGCCTCGATGAACCGGCGCGCCACGAGGTCGAGCGCGACATCCCAATCGGCGCGCTTGCCGGCGATCTCGGGTTGCAGCACGCGGCCTTCCAGGCCCATGGTTTCGCCCAGCGCCGTGCCCTTGGAGCAAAGCCTGCCGCGGTTGGCGGGGTGGTCCGGGTCGCCGCGGACGGAAACCTCTCCATCCGCAGCGACCCTGGCCAGCACGCCGCAGCCCACCCCGCAATAGGGGCAGGTCGTCCTCACCTCGGCTGACATGGCAATCTCTCTTGATCTTTATGCTTCCGATGCGTATTTATATGCGCATCGTAAGGAGCGGCGATGGAGCGGAATAGTCGCCGGATCATCCAACGGCTAAGAGCCGTAGGTTTTGTGGAAGTGTCGATCTCGGGTTCACACCACAAGTTCCGCAAGGGCGACCGAACCGTGATCGTACCGCATCCAAAGAAGGATCTGCCCGAGAGTACGGCCCGAAACATTGCCCGCGCGGCGGGCTGGATCAGACAGGAGCTCAGATGCGAGCCTACTTCGCAGTTGTTCACAAGGACCTGGACAGCGCCTACGGAGTTTCGTTTCCCGATCTGCCGGAGGTATTTTCCGCTGCTGATAAAGAAGATGACCTTGTCGGAAATGCCATGGAGGCGCTGCAGCTTTTCGCCGAGGATGCCGAGCTGCCGGATCCTTCGCCTGTCGAGAGCGTCGTGGCACGCCCTGATGTGCGGGACGACCTCGCCGGTGGCGCTTTCCTGATCCGCGTTCCCTTTGTGGAGAACGACGCACGGGTCGTCCGCGCTAACGTGACCTTTGAGGCGGGTATGCTGCGAGCGATCGACGAAATGGCGCAACGGCAAGGCCTGACGCGATCGGCTTTCTTGGCGAGTTGCGCCCGCAAGGAAATCGAAGCCGCCGGATAAGGCCTGCACCGCGCGTATCATTCCGCAGCCAGCAGCGCTGCGCCCAGCAAAAGGGCGATGCGACCCTCCTCGACCCGCACCGGGATCGTCTTGACCGAACCCTCGTCGGCGCCGAGCGCCTTGCCGGTCTCCAGCGAGATGACCCAATTGTGCAGCGGGCAGGTCACCGCCGCGCCATGAACGATGCCCTGGCTGAGGGGACCGCCTCGATGCGGGCAGTGATCCTCGATGGCGAAGATGCGGTCGTCATGGGTGCGGAATACGCCGATCCTCCCTTGCGGCGTGACGACACAACGCGCGCCGCGCTGTGGGATGTTCTCGACGGCGCCGATATCGAACCAGG
This sequence comes from uncultured Alphaproteobacteria bacterium, assembly GCA_963726065.1. Lineage (GTDB taxonomy): Bacteria > Pseudomonadota > Alphaproteobacteria > Rhizobiales > Rhizobiaceae > Neomesorhizobium. The sequence goes on along the minus strand of CAVSAU010000005.1, from coordinate 51,628 downwards.
TCATCTCATCACTCCGCTGCCTGAACGAATTCCGCGACGGCCATTGGTCTGAACTCGTGCTTGTCCTTGCCGGAGACGCGCTCCGACCATGGATCGACCTGGGCGAACTTCTGGCTGAACACGAAGCGGTCGTAGTAGGCCTTGCGACGGTCGAGATCGTCGAGGACCTGACGCCTGATTTCGGCCACGCCGACGCGCCTGGTCCATTTGTAGATGCGTTCGAGATAACGCGCCTGCTCGCGGTACATCTGCACCAGCGCCACGATCACCTCGAGCGCCTCGTCCTCGGTCTTCACCAGGCCGAGCACCTCCGTGCCCTTGATGTCGAGGCCGGCGGCGCCGGCGAAATGGATCTCGTAACCGGAGTCCACGCAGATGACGCCGACATCCTTGCAGGTCGCCTCGGCACAGTTGCGCGGGCAGCCGGAGACGGCCATCTTGACCTTGGCCGGCGTCCACGAGCCCCACATGAACTTCTCGATGCGGATGCCGAGCCCGGTCGAATCCTGCGTGCCGAACCGGCACCAGTCGGTGCCGACGCAGGTCTTCACCGTACGCAGGCCCTTGGCATAGGCATGGCCCGACACGAAGCCCGCCTTGCCGAGATCGGCCCACACCGCCGGCAGATCTTCCTTCCTGATGCCCAGCATGTCGATGCGCTGGCCGCCGGTGACCTTCACCGCCGGAATCTCGAACTTGTCGACGACGTCGGCGATGGCGCGCAATTCCTTGGCCGACGTCATGCCGCCCCACATGCGCGGCACCACCGAATAGGTGCCGTCCTTCTGGATGTTGGCGTGGACGCGCTCGTTGATGAAGCGCGACTGGTAGTCGTCGGCATATTCGTCCGGCCAGTCGGCGACGAGATAATAGTTGAGCGCCGGCCGGCACTTGGCGCAGCCGCAGGAGGTCTTCCACTCCAGTTCCTGCATGACGGCGGGAATCGTCTTCAGACCCTTTGCCTTGATCAGCCGGCGCACGTCGTCATGGCCGAGCGTCGGTGCAGGAGCACATCGGCTGCACGGCGGCCGGGTTGTAGCTGTCGCCGAGCGTCAGCGTCATCAATTGTTCGACCAGGCCGGTGCACGACCCGCAGGACGCGGAAGCCTTGGTGTGGGCGCGCACGTCGTCCAGCGACGTCAGGCCCTTCGCGGTGATCGCCGCTGTGATCTTTCCCTTGCAGACGCCGTTGCAGCCGCAGATTTCCGCATCATCCGCCAATGCCGCAACGGCCGCCAAAGGGTCCGAGGAGACGCCCCCCTGGAACGCCTGGCCGAAGATCAGCGTGTCGCGCATCTCGGAGATGTCGGTCGCCTTCTTCTTGAGATCGTTGAACCAGGCGCCGTCGCCGGTCTCGCCGAACAGCACGGTGCCGATGATCCTGTTGTCCTGCAGGATGACACGCTTGTAGATGCCGGCCGAAGCGTCGCGCAGGATGATCTCCTCGCGGTCGTCGCCATCGGCGAAATCGCCGATGCGAATAGAGATCGATGCCGGTGACCTTGAGCTTGGTCGGCGTGTCGGAGTGGACGAAACGCCTGTCCTCGCCGCCGGCCAGCCTTGCCGCCGCGACCCGCGCCATCTCGTAGAGCGGCGCGACAAGCCCGTAGACATGGCCGCCGACTTCGGCGCATTCGCCGAGCGCGAAGATCGACGGATCGGAGGTGCGCATGCTGATCGTCGGTGACGATGCCGCGATTGACGTCCAGCCCAGCATCCTTGGCCAGTCCGACATTCGGCCGGATGCCGACGGCCATCACCACCAGTGTCGCGGGAATGATCTCGCCGTCGGCGAGTTCGACGCCCTCGACCTTGCCGTTGCCGACAATCGCCTTGGTGTTGGCCTTGGTGATCACCTTGATGCCGCGCGCCTCGACCGCCTTCTGCAGCAGGTAGCCGGCGGCCGGATCGAGCTGGCGCTCCATCAGCGTCGGCATGACATGCAGCACGGTCACGTCCATGCCGCGTTCCTTCAGGCCGGCGGCGGCTTCGAGGCCGAGCAGGCCGCCGCCGATGACCACGGCCTTGTCGCGCGATTGCGCGGCCAGCAGCATGGCGTTGACGTCGTCGAGATCGCGATAGCTCAGCACGCCCGGCAGATCCTTGCCCGGCACCGGAATGATGAACGGCACCGAGCCGGTGGCGATGACCAGCTTGTCGTAGCTTTCGGTCACGCCGTGATCGGAGGTGACGGTCTTGGCGTCGCGGTCGATGGCGACGATCTTGTGGCCCTTGTAGAGCGTGATGCCGTGCTTGATGTACCAGCCGTCGCCGTGGATGACGATTTCCTCGAACGCCTTCTCGCCCGACAGAACCGGCGACAGCATGATGCGGTCGTAGTTCACGCGCGGTTCGGCGTTGAAGATGGTGACCTGGTAGCGGTCGGGCGCGGCTTCCAGCAGGTGCTCGAGCATCCTGCCCGGGCGCCATGCCGTTGCCGATGATGACGAGTTTCTCGGTCATGGCTGCGATCCTTCCGATCTATTCGGCGGGCGAGGCGACAGCCTCGTCGGCCATGGCCCGCTCGCGCTCCATCCGCGGATGGCGAAATGCATCCAGGCGAAGCAGGCGGCGACGACGACGAAGAGCAGCATGAAGCAGCTCGACCAGAGGCCGGTCAGGTCGTTGAGCGCGCCGAAGGCGATCGGCAGGATGAAACCGCCGAGGCCGCCGATCATGCCGACAAGGCCGCCGACCGCGCCGACGTTCTGCGGGTAGTAGACGGGGATGTGCTTGTAGACCGCGGCCTTGCCGAGGCTCATGAAGAAGCCGAGCACGAAGGCGACCGCGATGAAGGCGACCGGCCCGATCTCGAAGTGGAAACTGATCGGACCGTTGATGCCGCGCACCGTGTAGTCGGTCGCCGGCAGCGACAGCAGCGCGCAGGCGACCGCCGACACCGCGAACGTCCAATAAAGCACCGTGCGCGCGCCGATGCGGTCGGACAGCACGCCGCCATAGGCGCGGAAGATTGAAGCCGGGATCGAATAGGCCGCGCCGATCATGCCGGCGGTCGCGATGTCGAAGCCATAGACGCCGATCAGGTAGCGCGGCAGCCACAGCGCCAGCGCCACGAAGGCGCCGAAGGCGAAGAAGTAGTAGAGCGCGAAGCGCCAGACGCGCATGTCCTTCAGCGGCGCGAATTCCGCCCAGAAGCTTCTCGGCTTGGCGCCGTGGACGCGGCGCTCGCGAATGACCGGATCGTCCTCGTGTCGCGAACCAGAAGACGAGCGCCATGACGCCAAGAGCAGACGCCCAGATCAGCGCGACGTCCTGCCAGCCGCCAGGCGAGCAGCACGAACGGCGCCACGAACTTGGTCACGGCGGCGCCGACATTGCCGACGCCGAAGATGCCGAGCGCCGTGCCCTGCCTGTCGGCGGAATAGAAGCGCGAGACATAGGCGACGCCGACCGCGAAGGATCCGCCGGCCAGACCGACGCCGAGCGCCGCGAACAGCATCTGCGCGTAGGTGGTGGCGAAGGCGAGCAGGAAGGTCGCCACCGCCGCCGCCAGCATGGTCGCCGTGTAGACGAGACGGCCGCCGAAGCGGTCCGTCCAGACGCCGAGCACGATGCGCACGAGCGAACCGGTCAGGATCGGCATACCGATCAGCAGCCCGAACTGGGTCTCGGTCAGCCCGAGTTCGGCTTTGATCTTCACGCCGATGATGGAAAAGATCGTCCACACCGCGAAGCAGACGGTGAAGGCGATCGTGGACATCGACAGCGCCCGCGTCGCCGACGCGTTGCCGCTGGACATTGATGGAAGGCTCTCGCTCATTTTCCTCGCTCCATGATCGGCGTGGGAGAAGCGCCGCTCTGTGGCTGAAACAAAAAGACCGCCAACCAGTCCGTTCGCGTCCGTACATCCGGGATCGCGTCAGATCTGATTGGCGGCCTTGCCTGATGCGCCCGGCGTTGGACGCAGTTTTCGTGACCCGTCGGCGGGTCTTCACAAACTACTAAAGCAGGAAGCGTGCCAGTTGGCGCGTCCCGCGAAATTTACAAAGGAAATCAAGAGCGGGCTTCATGCCAGCCTTGAGGCGCACCGGCGCGGATTGGCGAAAACTCCGGCAGGTCTCGTCTTGCGATGCACAAAAATGATGCAGTGCACAAGGCCGCCTACACTCTGGGCAGCCGCTTCTGCCGCTCGATGTAAGCCGAAACCTCGTCCGGATCGAAGGTGACGCCGTCGAAGAAACCGTCGGGACCAAGCATCAGGCTCGCACCTGCGGAACCTACCGGCGTCGCGGCGCTCAGCGCGCCCTCGACCTTGGCGTTCGCGCCCGGCAGCGCGACCCCGAGGTCACGCAGCGCCGAACGATAGAGATCGGGCCGGTAGGTGTCGCGGGCGATGGCTTCATTCCGGGCGCTGGCCGCAACCTGCCCCCACCGCACCATCTGGCTGTAGAACCACAGCGCGTGGCTCTTCCACGGGAAGGTGGCGCGCCTTGGCATGCGGCACGAAGAAGTCGCGCGTCGCCACTTCGCCGCCATCTCCGGTCCGGATCGTCCCGCTCAGCGCCGGCAGCAGCCAGTCGGCCGGACGGTCGACATAGGCCGGGCCGGCCAGCATGGCCGCCAGTTCGCCATGGTTTGCGGGATCGCCGCACCACACGGCCGCGCGGTAGCAGCGCGCGCAGCAGCGCCGTCAGCGTTTCCGGATTGGCTCGCGCCCAGTCGGCGGCGACGCCCAGCACCTTTTCCGGGCTGGATCGCCAGATCGCAGCCTTGACGGTGACGATCCGGCCGACTCCCTTCACCACGGCCGCGGTGTTCCACGGCTCGCCGACGCAATAGCCGTCGATGCGCTGCGAGCCGAGCGCGTCAGCCATCAGTGGCGGCGGCACGATGACGATCTCGATATCGCTGTCCGGATCGACGCCGCAGGCCGCCAGCCAATAGCGCAGTTCGTAGTTGTGGCCGGAATGAGGGTGCACGACTGCGAAACGCAGAGGCGGCAACCCCTGTGTAGCGCGCTGCGTCACGATCGCCGCCAGCGCCTCGCCGGCCGAGCGTGGCTCGAAATCGGAGGCCGCGCCATTCCCGCGCATCTCGTCCCACAGGCGTTTGCGACACTGTGACCGCGTTGCCGCCGAGACCCAGCGCCATGGGCGCGATGGTGCGTGTGGCGAGCGGCGTCAGGCCGAGATTGCAGGCGATCGGCATCGGCGCCAGCATGTGCGCCACGTTGAAATGGCCGACGGCCAACCGGTCGCGAATGTTCGCCCAGGAGTTTTCGCGAACCAGCATAAGTTCGACGCCCTCCTCCGCGGCAAACCCCTTTTCGCGCGCTGCGACCAGCAAGGCGCTGTCGAGCAGCGGCAGGAAACCGGCCGTGACCTGATGGCTCATGACGCATCCTCCGGGTCCAAGCAGTCCGGCCGCCGTGACGAGGCTCTGCGCGATCTCGCTGATCTTGCGGTTCTGGTTCATGGCTGTCTTGCGCAGCAGCGTGTAGGCCTCCTCCTCGGAAAGCCCGCGCGACTTCATCAGAATGCCCTTGGCGCGGTCGATCAGCTTGCGGTTCTCCAGCTCGCTGCGCGCATCTTCGAGTTCGCGCGCCATGCGCGAGAAGGCGTTGAAACGGCTGATCGCCATGTCGAGGATCGGCTTGACGCGTTCCTTGCGCAGCCCGTCGACGACGTAGGCCGACACGCCCGCCTCAACCGCCGCCTCGATCGAGGCCGTGTCCGATCGGTCGACGAACATTGCGATCGGCCGCCTCACCGCGCGAGACAGCTGGAACATGTTCTCCAGCATGTCGCGGTTGGGATTTTCGAGATCGATGACGATGACGTCCGGCTCGAGCGTGGCGATGCGTGCCGCGATGCCGGCCATATCGTGGACGATCGTCACGTCCGTATATCCGGCCTCGCGCAATCCTTCCTCGATGACGGCCGCGCGTATGCGGTTTTCGTCAATGACGAGTACGTCGAGGGGGGCCGGCTTCATGCCCGCATTTTGCCTGCCGGCCTCGATTGTGCAATGCAAAAAATCCGTCATGGGCTGGCCCGACCCGTATACCGGTTTCGTTTGGAAAGCGAAAAAAGAACCGGGGTGGTTCATCGAGGGATTAACCACCCCGGCCTGAGCGCGCGTACCCCCCACGCGCCCAGTCGAATGGCTGAAATAGACGTTCGATCAATCTCGCATCACGTCAGCACAACCACCTTTCCGCCTGCCGCGTTCGCCTCCATGACGCGGTGCGGCTCGACGATCTCGTCGAGCTTGAAAACCCGTCCGATCGGCAGCCGTAGCTGCTGGCGCCACTGATTAGCTCGTTCCGGGTCTCCTATCCGGCAGTCGAGGTGCACGTGATCATCGCGCCCGCGCAGTCTCGGGCTATCTGTTCGATGCACAGCAAAGGGCAGACGACCCCGGATCGACCCATGCGTGGGCAGAGGCCTATCTTCCCGGCGCGGGATGGATCGCCTTCGACCTACGCATCGTCGCCGCGGCGGCGCCGACCTCATCCCGGTCGCGGTCGCACGCAGCAATCGCCAGATCATGCCGATCGTCGGCGGCTATTTCGGCTCGCCAGAGGACTTCCTCGCCATGGATGTCGCTATGAGGGTCAGGCCGGTATCACAGCGGTTGCACCACGGGCTGGCGAAAGATGCCAGCTTTCGCAGGCCGGCTTGCACTTCCGGAACGCTCATGAAGAGGTTCCAGAGCAGGCGGCTGCGAAAATTCTCAGATCATGATGACGATCGGTACCTGATTGATCGCCAGGTAGGTGCGCGCATGCCAGTCGCGGCTTTCGCAGAACGCATGTACGAAGCCGAACCGACCCCAGATGCGATGCTTCAGCTTCGTCAGGAAATAGCGCAGCGCGCGCATCGCCTCGTCCGGCGCGTAGGGAAAGCTCGAAAGCGCAGCGCTCGGCGTGATCACTCCCCGAGGAGGTTATCGAGCCAATCGCGGTGGGCCGCCTGGTTCTCGACCGCAAGCCGGACAACTTCTTCGCCGAGACCGAACAGGTCGCGTTCAGGACGCAGAATGTGCCGCCCGGTGTCGACTTCTCCAACGATCCGCTGCTTCAGGGCCGCAATTTCTCGTATCTCGACACGCAGATCAAACGGCTCGGCTCGACAAATTTCACGCACCTTCCGATCAACGCGCCGAAATGCCCATTCCCCCACTTTCAGCCGGACGGAATATGGCGATGCGCAAGCCGAACTCGTTCGGGGAAGGTCCGCGGGAATCGCCGCAGCGCGGCTTCCGGTCGTTTCCCGAAGCCGAGGAAGGCCAGAAGGTCCGGCTGCGCGCGGCAAGCTTTGCCGATCACTACAGTCAGGCGTGCCAGTTCTTCAACAGCCAGGCCGCGCCAGAGCAGAAGCATATCGCCATGGCGCTGACCTTGAGCAAGGTTGAGACGCCGGTCATTCGCGAACGGATGATTCGCACCTCCTTAACATCGACGAGGGGTTGGCCGAAACGGTCGCCGACAAAGCTCGGTATCAAGGAATTGCCCAGGCCGGCGGACACGGCCGTTGCCCCACGCGACGATCTCGCACCGTCGCCGGCTCTCAGCATCGTTGGGAACGGACCGGGGAGCATTGCCGGCCGCAAGGTCGGCGTGCTGGTCAGCCCCGGTGCGGATGCGGCATTACTGAAAGCTGCAGACAGCGATCGACAAGGAAGGGGCGACGATGGAAATCGTCGCCTCCAAAGTTGGCGGTGTCGAAGCGTCGGACGGTACTCTGGTCGCCGCCAAGCACATGACCGACGGCGGGCCGTCGGTCCTCTCCGAGGAAGGTGCGGAACGCCTCACCGGCGAGTCCGCTGCGCGCGACTTCGTTGCTGATGCCTTTGCCCATTGCAAGCTCATCGGATTTACGCCCGGCGCTGCTCCGCTGTTGCGGAAGGCCGGCGTCGATCCGGACGCCGGAGGGCTGATCGGTCTCGGCGATGCGAAGGCGATCGCCAAGTTCATCGAGTTCCTGCCGAAAGCTTCGCCTCTGGTCTCGAGAGACGGCGGCCAAGCTGTAGCAAGGTTTGCCTGAGCAAGGAACGAAGGAGCCAGCCACGGCTGGCTCCTTCGTTTAGACGCACATTCCGATACGGGCGAGGCGTTCAGCGCATCAGGCCGGCGGTCCGCAGGGCGTCCTCGATAAGCTTCTGTACACCTGACGCTGTTGACGCCTCCCGCTTCGGATCTGCAGACAGCTCCGGAGATCGCGCCGACGTCCCTGGTCCGGCATTTGATCGGGAACCGAAAGGAGGCGTGGAGTGCACGACTATGTCCTGATTCGACCCGGCAGCAGATTGCGCCTCCCCGTCCGCGATCCCCCAGAACCGCGCGATCTCCTGCGTCGAGGAAATGCCGACATCGAGCATGTAGGGTCCGGGCGCACCGTACCCGTTCTTGTCGATCGGCGTGCCATGGCCCATTCCCGCGATCATGTTGACCTCCAGCACGACCTCTCCGCTGGCATCGCACCAGACCTGCCGCGCATTTCTTCCGTCTGCGAGGGACTGCGTCGGCGCGCTGTCGATCTGGTGGACGCCCCACCACTGGCTGGCGATCGCCTCGGCATTGGAAGCAGCGACGGTTTGGTCGCTCGTCCCCTGCCAGATCGAGATCCTGGGCCATGGCCCCCGATAGGACGAAGCGTCACGCAGCATGCGCCGCAATTCCTCGTGCGAGGGACCGCCATGGCCCCGCATGCGGTCAAAGGCTCCCGGAACCGACGTCGCGCTGCCGTAGGCGAGACCGGCAATGATTGCGCCACCGGCGAACACATCGGGATAAGATGCAAGCATCGCCGCCGCCATGGCGCCTCCGGCAGAGAGGCCCGTGACGAAGATGCGTTTCCGGTCCAGCCCATGCGCTTCCACCATCGCCTCGATCATCTGGCATATCGAAAGCGCCTCGCCGGCGTCCCGCCTGACATCCGCGGGCTGGAACCAGTTGAAGCAGAGGTTCGGATTGTTGCTGCGCTGCTGCTCCGGATAGAGCAGCGCAAAGCCGGATTCGTCGGCGAGTTGCGACCAGCCTGAATGATGGTCGTAGCCTGCGGCGCTCTGAGTGCAGCCATGCAGCACGACCACGAGCGGCGCACCCTCCGGAAGGTCATCAGGACGATAGAATTTCGCTTGCAACGCGCCCGGGTTGGATCCGAATGCCGTTAGCGTCGAGAGGCGGCCGCCCGCGCCGAGGCTGCCGGGAGAAGCTGCGTGGCGCGCCTTCAGCGCGGCAAGCCGCGCGATCGTGTCGGAGATTTTTCGCAAGGGAGCCGTCCTTGTTGTGACGCCCGGAATTGGACGGCAGTGGGTGCAACGCAGCTGCAGCAATATCGTTGCTGCGCTGCACAATTACGAGCGAGGGGCTCGAAAGGTGAAGCGCTTCAGACAATGTCCGACGTCAGGCAATGAGTTTGCCTGCTGCGTCGACCAATTTCCGCAGCATGCCGCTGCGTCCGAAGGCGAATAGCTTCGCGTCCGTATCGTCACGTCCGGCGATGGCGGCTGAAATGATCTCCGAGGCGATCTGCGAAAACGTGATTCCGTTGCCACCGTATCCCTGGACGGCGAAGATTCCCGGATGACCAGGCAGTTCGCCGATATAGGGCAACCCGGTGGTCGTGGTGCCGAAGCATCCCGTCCAGGCGAACTCGGCCGTGGTGTCCAGTTGCGGAAACAGATGCTTCAGCTTGGTGGAAATCGTCCGCGTCTTGGCTGCAAGCAGACTGTCCCGTTTCGCCTCGTCGACGAGGTCCTCGTCCTCGCCGCCGCAGATCACTCGCCCGTCGGCTGTCGCGCGCATATAGAGATAGGGATCGGACGCCTCCCAGACGAAAGCCGCACCCGGCCAAAGTGCGCTCTTCTGAGGTTTTGTCGCGATGGCATAGGTCGAGATCACCGAATGAGTCTCGGAAGGGACAATGTCCATAAGCTCATAACCCGTGGCGAGCACGACCTGTCTGGCGGAGATGACAAGCCCGTCCTTTGTCGCTGCTCGGATCGCGCCGACTCCGCCTTCCAGCCCCGTCACCTCGACGGGAGCGTAGAAGCGGGCTTTTCGTTCGAGCGCCTTGCTCAGTAAGCCGGCGGTGAGCTTCCGCGGATCGAGGGCGAGATTGTCCTGGCTGAGAATTGCGCCCTTGCGGTCTATGCCGAACTTCTCCCTGAGAACAGCAGGCGTCAGATAGGTCGCCCGTATTCCGGCGTTGGACCTGGCCTCCGCCTCCATGCGCAATTCTCCGGGATCGAGAGCATTCCCCGCGAGATACAAGGATTGGGTTGCAGTCATGTCGCAGGCGATCCCGAGTTCACTGATGCGTCCCCGCAGATTGGTGACCGCTAACCGCGATCGTCTCCATGCCTGCTCGGCGTCGGATCTTCCGATCTTCCGGCTGAGGTCAGAGAGCGGTTGATCGATCTCGAACTGCACCAGCGCGGTGGTTGCCGGCGTCGACCCGAGCATGCTGCCGCGGCGATCGACGCCGATGACCGCGAGACCCTGGGCGGTCAACGCCTCGATCAGCATTGCGCCGCTGATGCCGAGCCCCACGACAAGCACGTCGCATGTGACGTCTCGCGTCAGCTTTTGCGTCGCTATGCGGGGAGCGCGGTAGGCCTCCCAAACGGGAACGCCGGTCCGCAGGTCGAGCTTGCGCGTCATCGTGATCGCCAGGGTATGAGGGAAAACATGAACCCGGCGAAAAGATCACCGGGGTGCATCGAAGTTGGCTGTGGGCGGACCATGCTGAGCAAGCCCGGTCGAGGACCGCCTATCGCGAGGTCGTCACGTAGGCGATCTCGTCGTCGTCGCGCTGCCTGCCGCCGAGCGCCGCGGCGACGCTGGCTATGAAGGCCCCGATCAGCAACGTCTTTTCTTTGGCCATGGGAATTTTCCTTCGGTGCGCATCTTGTGTGCGCTGCCATTCACGGGGTCGTGAAATGCATCACATACAGCGTCCCGCAAGCGGAAAGGTTCCGAAACAATGAAGATAGCTATCCGGATCCCTCAGACGTTTTCATTCTCCCGCGCTGAGGAAGAAGGATGACGGTCCTTTCGACAACAAGGTTCGCTCTGAAGCGTATCCGCAGCCTGCTCGCGGGCAAGCGATCGTCAGGTTCCGACGTCCAGTTCAGCGAGCGTTCTCTGAAGGTCGCCGGTCGTCAGCGGCTTTCTGATGAACCGGCTGTCCACGGCCATGTCCGATTTGTTCGGTCTCCTGTGGCCGGACACGACGATGAGGCGACAAGGCGGCCACCGATCCCGAACCACAAAGGTCAAAGCGAGCCCATCCATGGTTCCCGGCATGTCCACGTCCGTGATCACCGTGGTAATGGCGGGATCGAATTCCAGCAGCGCGATCGCCTCGTCGGCATTTGGCCGCTTCGAGAACCTGGAAGCCCATGTCCTCCAGCACCGTCGCCAGATCCATCCGGATGGCGGCTCGTCTTCGACAACAAGTATCATGGCTGCGGGGCGGGAGGTCACCGAGGCTCCATATGATGCAGAATTGCATCCAAGTCTCCGCGCATCGGGACTGGCAGCTCGCTGCAAGCAGAGGAAATCGCCCGTTTAGTCGTTTTGTTCCGGATAGCTAGATTTTTTCTGAGCCGGCGGCGCTGCGCGGATATCCAAAACAAATTTCGTTGATGATTCGTCCGATGTCACTCCAAGCGTTCCGCCGTGGGCCTTCGCAATCTCGGAAGCGATGAACAGCCCAAGGCCGAGACCTTCGACATTCTGTCCACTTTGGCCTCTCGCGAAAGGCTCGAAAAGGTTTGCCAACGTCTCAGCCGGAATTGGGGTGCCGCCATTCTCCACCGCAAGTTCGAAACCAGACTTATCCGCTTTTGCAGACACGCGAACCGCTTTGTCGACGTCCCCATAGCTCAGGGCGTTTCCGATCAGATTGGAAAGAAGCTGGGCGACGCGTCCGTGGTCCACCGGCACGCCGTGTTCCACCGAGACCTCGGCAATGATCGACCGATCCGGATGCGCGGTTCGCAGTTCGTCGACAACCTGATCGAGCGTTCGCTCGAGGAGAAGGGCATCCGCCTCCAGGTCGAGCGTCAGTCCGCTTCCCAGTCGGGATCTCGCGAAGTCTGCAATGTTGTCGATCAAATCGCGCATACGCAGCAGGCTTCCCTGCATCAGCAGCAGGATCTGTCTGCTGTCGGGTTCCGCCTCATACTTGCGCATCAGCATCTTGGCGCCCGAGACGACGGATGCGAGCGGATTGCGCAGATCATGGCCGAGCACGGCGATGAACTTCTCCCGCATCGCGCCGAATGCCCTTTCCCGGGCAAGCAATTGCTCACTCACGGCGATCTGATCGACCGAATCGAGATGAGCGGCGATCAATTCTGCAAAGAGCCTGAACATGCCGACGATTTCCGGATCCTTGAGCTTGGCCGGCTTCGGATCGATGGCGCAGAGCGTCCCGAAGAAGGAGCCGTCCTTGCGCAAGATCGGCATGGAGATATAGCTCTGGAAGCCATACATCGCCGGCGTCGGATGACCGCAATAGACGGGATCTTCTGCAACGCTGTTGATGATGACGGGTTCTCCGCTTTGGCGGATCTCGTGGCAGATGGTGGTTTCGACCTTCAACTCGCCTCCGGGCTGAAGGCCGAATGCGATTTGATCCAGCACGCTGCACGCGATCCAGCGATCCTCGGTGACGCGTGCGACAGCAGCAAATCCCATTCCCGTCGTTCGGCACACCACGTCGAGGATGGTCGGCACTGCGTCGATCTTCCCGATGGCGTCGATGTCCGCCTGATAGTGGCTTTTCAATTGTCGGCTTTCGGTGAGATTGTAGCGGAGGCGTGTCCGTGCCGACGTTAGGCGCCCCGCAGCACCATCCATCCAATAATGCGCCAGCGAAAGACGGCTCGCAATTGGTAACGCGGCGTGCCGGCAATCGCAACGAGTTTCCTGCCGGGCGGAAGAGAGATCATCCTTCGGCGGAGCATACGGAGTGATAGCCTTTGAATCCGAGGAGACAGTCGCACCTGCTCAGCGAAAGTAGTTACCTTTGCGACTGTGACGACGGCCCGCCTCACAAAACGCGATGAGGCGCTGGCGGTCTTCATCCCAAAGGACGAGCTTCACGCAGCGGAGGCTTTCCATGATGGTGATATGGCCGATGCCGCGCAGTTCCGGAAAATCCCTCAGCACCGCCGAAAAGCCGGTAATATGGCACCCTGCTCGAAAGATGGTGGACGTGACGAATGCCGATGTTGGCCGTCAGCCATCGCAGTAGAAAGAGCAGTTCATAACATGAGGAGACGTGCAGGGCGGCGTCCTGAAACTGCCATTGCGGCTTTTGCGACCAGTGCGTGTCCTCGAACTGATGCTGGACATAGAACAGCCAGATACCCGCCGATCCGGCCAGCACCAGGCCGAGCCAGAACCAGGATCGCGAGATGGGGCGCCATGCTCGAGACCCAAGGCTCCATGCCCGAGCGCATCATGCCGAAGGGCAGTCTTTGCTTGAACAGGAAAAGCCAGATCGGACCGATGCCGAACATCACGACCGGGTTGCGATAGAGCCCGTAGGCGAGCCTGCGCGATCGCGAGAGGGACCGATATTCCGCCACGGTCAGGGTCTTGATGTCGCCGACGCCGCGCTGTCGAGGTTGCCGGTCGAGGCGTGATGCGCCACATGCGCACGACGCCAGTAATCATATGGTGTGAACGTCAGGACGCCGATCGCGCGACCGGTCCAGTCATCCGCCTTGCGATGAGCGAAGAAGGAACCATGGCCGCAGTCGTGCTGGATCATGAACTGGCGAAGCAGGAAGCCCGCCGCCGGAACCGTCAGCGCCATCCCGCACCAGAAGCCGTGATGCGCTGCCATCGCGGCAAGCGTCCAAATGCCGACGAACGGGACAATCGTGACGATGAGTTCAAGCAGGCTGCGGCCCCTGCGTGGCTCCCTATAGTTGCCAAGGATCTTCGGCCAGCCTCGTTCGCCACCTCGGAGCTGGGAGAGCGATATGGCGGTCTGCGTTAACGACAATGGCAATGGCCTCGATGGATTTGGAGACCGCTGCCCGGAACGATCCGGCAAGCAGAAGCCATGTGAAAATAATGGCCAGTCGGGCTCCAGTTTTCAAATGAGACGGTTGTCTTCCGCAGTCTGCCAAGCACGCCGACGGGTACCGTCGGTGTCCGCTTTCCGATGCCGTTCGGCAGCCGCCTTGCGGATGTTTTCGAAGCGGTTTTGTTCGTTCTCTTCCGTTGCCGGCTTCGGGTCGGCTTTCTCGACATGGGTGGTCATTGAACGGGCTCCTGTTGCTGGTTGGTCATCGTAGGGGCCGCCGGAAAGCCTTTCGGCGATCAGGGATATCTCGCCTCGGAAGCTTATGCGGCGAGAGCGGCAGCGCAGCCTTGAGCGCCCAGCCTATCGGGCGAGGTGCGCATCTTCGCGGCATTGGTGACGAAGTAGGGAGAAAGGTAGCCACGGTCGAACTGCATGCCCTCGACCACGTCGAGTTCGGTCTCGGCGGTCTTGGCCTCCTCGACGGTGATGACGCCTTCGTTGCCGACCTTATCCATCGCGCTCGCAATCATCTCGCCGACGGTGGCGTCGCCATTGGCGGCGATCGTGCCGACCTGCGCGATCTCAGCCGACGACTTGACCTTCTTGGCGCGCGCCTGGATTTCCTTGACGACGGCCGCGACGCCGAGGTCGATGCCTCGCTTCAGGTCCATCGGGTTCATGCCGGCAGTCACCAGCTTGGCGCCCTCGCGCAGGATGGAGGCGGCGAGCACGTCGCCGTGGTGGTGCCGTCACCGGCCAGGTCGTTGGTCTTGCAGGCCACTTCGCGCACCATCTGCGCGCCCATGTTCTCGAACTGTCGGCAAGCTCGATCTCCTTGGCGACGGTGACGCCGTCCTTGGTGATGCGCGGCGCGACATAGGCTTTGTCGATGACGAGGTTGCGTCCCTTCGGCCCGAGCGTGACCTTGACGGCGGTGTTCAGCAGTTCGACGCCGCGCAACATGCGGTCGCGGGCGTCGCCGGCAAATTTGATTTCCTTGGCAGACATGGTGGTCGTCCAGTTCGGTCCTGAGTTGCGAGATCGGAGATCAGGCGGCCTTGTTGGCAGCCATTCCGGCCTTCTCGACGATGCCCATGATGTCGCTCTCCTTCATGATCAGGAGGTCTTCGCCGTCGATCCTGACCTCGGTGCCGGACCATTTGCCGAACACGATGAAATCGCCGGCCTTCACGTCGGGCGGCATGAGCTTACCGCTTTCGCCACGCGAACCGGGCCGACAACGATCACCTCGCCTTCCTGCGGCTTCTCCTTCGCGGTGTCGGGAATGATGATCCCGCCTTTGGATTTGAGATCGCCTTCCGAACGTCGAATGACGACGCGGTCATGGAGGGACCGGAATTTCATGAGTGTTCTTTCTGGGCCGGCGCATAGGGCGACCACTTCAGATAGATAGCGACTTTGGCACTCGAATGATAGGAGTGCCAGAATTATTTCGCAGACCCCCAAAATATTGGCCCATCAAGTTCTCGCATACATGCGCATGGAAAAGAAAATTTACTGGCTTTTCGATAATATTTTCCGGGAATTTATTTCGCTGAATGTGAGAAAATAAATAAAAATGCAGATCGCCTTGCAGAAAATACGATCCTAGCCCATATATGAAACTCGTTGATTTGGCCGATTTGGCTTCGCGGTGTCAGAGACTACGACCCGCCATTCACCACCGAATTCTCGATAGCGAATGCATCAAGCGCCGATCCGGCGCGCATATCGCACTGTTCGAACATTGGAATGAACCCCACCGCTGACCACGGATGTACTGGCAGCACGGAAGTTTGTTCCGGTTCGAATGGGATGATGCGGGAAGGCGCGTTGGCGCGCTTCTGCGGAGGTATCGACCCATGACAACGCGCACCACGCAGAAAATCGTCCGGTTCTCAGCACCCTTCATGCTGCCCGGCTTCGACGCTGCGCAGCCTGCCGGCGACTATCGCGTGGACCAGGATGAGGAACTGCTGGAGGTATCCTCCCGCCTTGCCTGGAGACGTGTAGGCGGCTTCATTCACCTGCCGGCCATCGGCATTGATGGCCAGACACATCAGATGGCGCCGATCGATCCTGCTGATCTCGATGCCGCACTCGAAAAGGACCACCAACAGCCATGATATCGATGAATTCGATCCGCCCAACAGTCCGAACCGCCCGCCACGAGTCTCCTACCCATCTTTTCACTATCGGGCAGGCTGTCCGGTTAAGGGGCGGTTTTGGAAAGCTGCCTCAACATGCAGAAATATACCGCATCACCGGCACATTGCCGCCACAGGGAGATTCACTGCAATACCGCATCCGCAACGATGAAGAACGTCATGAGCGGGTGACGACGCAAGACAGCCTCGAGCCGGTCGACATATCGCAATCCGGCAGCGGCGCAACGCTCATCGAATGGACGTCCGGACATGGCTAAGGGCCAGAAACGAAGCAATCGAGAGATCAGAAAACCAAAGCAGGAGAAGGCTCCATCCAAGCCTGAAAGCAGCTTCGGGAACCAGATCAAGGTTGCCGCAAATGCCAATGGAATCCGTGGCAAGGGCAATAAGTAAGTCCGTGCTGCCTGGAAGGATGGCGATGCATATCGTGATCGAATTCTACCGTACACGGGACAGAGACAACGCTCACGCCGTTGTCGGTCGGGAGACTGCTGAAGCTGCCGACCTCGACGACGCAATGGAAATCGCGCGACTTCCTCTGCCGCAACGACCCGACGCCATGACGATTACCGATGGGGCCGGCCCGGTGCTCTATGCCGGCGCGCTCGAAGCCGACGTGCCGAATGAAGAAAGGACACGACTATGAATGTCCCCAACAACTACCCGGAGCTGACACACAAGACTGCGAACTTCGCCATCGACAGATGGGAAAACGAGGGCGGCGCGCACGGCCAAGAATCCCCGGATCTTCACCATGGCCGCCGTGTTGAGGCAGATCGCTCCTGGACCGTCTACCATGTCTTCAGGGGGTTCCGGCCCGCATCAACGGCAACACGATGGTCGGGCTGAGCCAAGGAGCTGCGACCGACGGCATGCTGTCGCTCAATCGCCGCAACCAAGCGCGCCGTCGAGATCGAGGCAGCCCGATAGCGCGCATCCGTACACCACGCACGACAGGGGAATGCCGACGGTGACCCTCGAATTTCCCAATCCAAGCCGCAGCTTCGACGAAGTGCGCAACGCCGTTCGCTTCATAGGGCACGATGGCATGTTCGAGGTGCCGTTCTTTGTCGAGACTGCAGCTCTGGCAAAGCCCGGAAAAACGCAACTGTCCGAAGCCGACTCCCTGACGGCTTTCGATACGGCTCGCGGTTCGATCCACGATGTCGCGCGGGAGGCCTATTCCCATGGCCGCCGTACCACCTATACGCTGACCGCTGCCGATTTCCGGTAGAGGGCATCACCGGATGCTGGTTTCAGGAGACGATCCGACTTGCCTGACCGACCGGGTTTTGGGGCAAAGCAGACCCCGCCGTTTTATACGCCATTCTACGCTAGGTGGTGTGAAATCTTGGGATTGATCGGATAGGGGGACGTCTCGCGACGCCGCCCCTCCCACACCACCGGGCATACCGGTCACGTACCACGGCGGTTCGACTGGTCAAGCTTGAGCAGAGACATAGAGACGAGGGAGACCGAGTGACTCGAAGTAGTGGTTGCGCAGGGCCTGCCGGTGTTCTTGATCTCTTTAGCCATTGGCAGTCAGCGCATCGAGATAGGGCCGGATCACCGTGGCAACGCCGCCACGCTCGGCTTGTCTAGCAATCTCGCCGGGAGTGGCCTTGCGCTGACGGAGCGCTTCCTGGAGTCCCTCGATAGCTACCGACAGGCCGATCTTGTTGCGATATCGGAAGCAATCGGCGATTGTCTTTGCGACGCCGAAGACCTTTACGGGCACGCCCTCGACGGGGTGGGTTTCGACCCCCTCCCCGAGCAGTCGATCAGTGAAACGCACCAGCCTTATCGGCGTGCCGTCGCTCTCGCGCGGAACTCGACCGATATCAGGCTGCGTAGGCGATGCCCCGCAGGATCAACCCAGCACCACAAAGCAGGAGCGCGGCACCGCCCAATCGGGAGACTAGACGGCCACGAGGCAACAGTTTCTGCGCAAACACCACCAAGGCGATGAAGGCCACCCAGGCCAGGTTCATTACACCCCCGACAAACAGCAAGAGCATCAGCGCCCAGCAGCAGCCGACGCAGTATGTGCCGTGCTCAAATCCCATGCGGACAGCGCCGGTCCGGCCCGGTCGCATATGCTGGGGGATCCATGTGAGCGGGCTCTGGCAATGGGTCAGGCAGCGGCCTTTGAGGGGAGTCAGCTCGTAGGCGCCGGCCGCGACAAAAATCGCGCCTGGGAGCATAGCGCCGATCGTGGTCATCTCCATCGACAGCAGGCCGGCTCTCGCGAGTAGTGTCTGCGCTGTAGCTGCAGCCACCGAGAAGAGACTCCATGCAACAAGGTAGCCGCCGACGAAACAGGCGTTTCTGCCGGCGGGAACTGGGGCTGACCGCTTCCGCTCGAGCGCCGAAAACAGCAGTATGGTCGACGCAGCGCTCGGCAACATCATGCCGACCATCATTACCGCCCACATCAGCGCGACGAGAACGAAGTTGACGGACGCTTCGGCATAAGTGGCGGCAGCCGGGCTGAGCACAGCGTTGATCAGCGCGGACATGCCGTCGCTGATCGGCATTCCCATCATGCGCCCTGCAAGCCCATCCATCGCATCCGTCTGGCCAACGAGAAGCAGCAGGTAGAGCCATGCCAGCGCGCACAGTGCAAACAGGCTCAGGACGACGAGCACCGTGTCGTGCTCGAGGAAAATGCTACGCAGGCTGAAGGGCCGCCTGATCCTCAATGAAGAACGCCGCTCGGTCCCATGTTGAGGATGCAGATATGTCCGTGCCGGTCACTCCAGTCGTTGGGAATAGGTCCAAACGACTTCGACGTGCTGCTCGCGAACTCGGCCTCGAGGTATTCGAAGCCGTGCGGCAACACGAGCCGTGCCCGATGCTCTGCGCCGGTGACAGGATTGCGGATCGGCTCGACCTTGGCCTCGATAAGCCCGGAAACTGAGACATGCCCGACGCGCTTATCCATGTCGGCTTCGAATTCGACTGGCTTGAACTGGGGCTCGTGGAACTTCTCGGTCATGGCTGCGAGCACACTGAATATGGTCGCAAAGGGTTCGGTCTCCTGCCCGCTCAAGATCTTCAGAAGCGCCTCACGCTGCTCGGCGTTCGCGCTTTCGTCGATGACCGCGAGCCCTTCACCGCGTCCCTCGTGAATGGCGCCCGGCCAGGCAAACACAGCCGCCGCCTTCAATCCGTCCAGCTTCACATCGCCGAAATGGCCCTTGTCGATGCGCAGGCCGACGACTGCGCGGCAGTTGCCGTTGCTGGGCAAGGCGTTGAACTGGCACGGACAGCCCCAGTTGCAGTTGCAGGTGGACATCTCGGTTGCGGTGATCTGCCAGTCGACATGAGCCATGACGGTCGCCCTTTCTCAACCACACCAGTTGCGGGCACACGCTACACCGGCGGCTCGAATTCGGCCATATCCAAGTTAGGACTAAATTAGCAATGTGCCGTCTCAGGATCTGCAAAACCGGTGACGATGCGCTCGGCGGGCGGAGTTCAATGGACGCAACGCCAGTTAAGGCCGTCGAATTGTGGCAGCTTGGCACGACGCAGGCGTAGACATTTACGTGTGCGATCCAACCAAGAGTGCACGTCTTTGCCGCGCTCAATCTGTTTGTCTGCCTGCCGATCCACGCTTGGCTGGCGCGGAGGCCGCGCCCTGTTCCCCAGAAGGTGGACGCGGACAAGTCGATCGACGCAGACGGGCCATCGAGATCCAAGCAAGCCTTCAACCTGCCGGCTGGTCGCCGGTCTTCCTTCTCATGCTCGCCGGGTTCGCGATCGAAGGTTTCGTGCCGCCCGCCGTGCTGGTCTAGATGGTGCCATTGCTCGCAGCGGTGGGGCTCGGGGCAACCAGCGTCTTTATTTGGACGCTATTCGGGCCCTCACAGGTGGTGAGCCGGCTCATCAACATGCTGTTCGGCAGAAGCTTGCGGCAGACCTGGCTGGCGCGCGGCGCGACGGGATCGCTTGCCGCCGGCCTGACCGTGCTGCTCCTCACCTCGCCATCGATTTCCCGGGCGCGATCGGCTTTGCCGTACTGTTCGGCCTCGGTTCCGGGCTAATGAGTATCGTCGGCGGCACCGCGAAAGTATCCGGTCGTTCAAGACCTTCGATTTTATGTAACGGCGATGGTTCACCTGACCGCCTCTCGAATACGCATGGCGGTGGACGACTCCCCCCGCCGACTTGTACGCCACAATGCGCCACAGGCCTACACAGCGAAGGGGTTCACATCGTCGGGTGGAACGAGCGAGCCGAAACAAGATGAAACACGACAGAGGCAACGATCAGCGGTGGGGAGCAGCACCGAAACTACGCTGTTGCCGCCGTTCCCCTCTACTCCCACTCCATCATTTACGAGACGGATTTGCTGTTGATTTTTAACGGATTTTGGAATCACAAGAATTCATATCACCGTCGCTTTTACCGTCAAATTTTAGTGACGTGATTTCATTGGGGAATCCAGGGTCGGAAGACCCGGCCGGGGCAGATCGAGGGCGGACATGAGCCGGCCCCGCCCGCGCCGATAGAGCATCGCATGAGCCGCCGGGGCCAGTAGATCGGCATATGGCTCAAAGCCTGCAACGGTCTTGTTGAAAGGGACCGTGCCGCAACCGGGCACGGCGCAGTCGGGCTTGCCCTTGGGGCAAATATTGAAGCTGCAAAGCCGGCCGAGATAGCGATCGCTTTCCGGCTCGAAGAGAAACACCTCCACCTGATGGCCGGTCACGCTCGGGCCAGCCCCGTCCGCATGGGCATCGCGCAGGGCGATATCGCGCGTCCGGCGTAGTTCCCCCAGCCGAGCCAGCGATGAAAGCCATACTGCAAGATCAAGATCTTTGCATTCATGCCAGACCTTGACGCCCGCCCAGCAGAACTCCCGGAAGCGCGGGACTTCCTTCCACAACGGTTTGGCGACGGAGCCGATCACTGCAACCGCCTCGACCTCATCGAATCCAATGAGGGCGTCGGTCACCACGTTTGCGGCCATGCGAAACTCATGCTGGCGCTTCAGCATGAAATTGTTTTGCTCCTCGATTGCCGAACGCCGCATTGGCGTCACCCCAGAAGCTTCACGAAATTGCGCTTGCGCCCGTGACGCGTCTTGATTTCCGCTACGAAGGTTGCCTGCTCCGCGGCGCCACGCAGGCCTCCCATGCGGACAATCAGTGCGGCGGCCTCTTCATAGGCCGGATTACCGCCAGTTCTGACAAGTTCCTCGACGCGCTCCGCATAGACCACGAGCGCTTCCTCCGCATGCTTCGCCTCGCTCGCCGTGGCAAGAGCGTCCTTCACGCCTCGCGACGCCCCGTGAACGCGGACGACAGCCCAGGCGGCCTCGAACATCTTCTCTTCGATCATGATACGGATGAGAAGATCAGCCGGTGAATGCCAGCGTGTCGAGGGGGCACCGACGAGTTGCCGCTGCAAATGGTCGATAGCGCGCTGCGCAGCCGCTTGACCGCCGAGTGCGCGCAGCCGTCCATAGAGGTTCAGGCTCGGCGCCTTCTCGAAGGCGCGCCAAAGATGCGCCTCCGCGTCCGCCTTTCGGTCTTCCTTCTGCAACAGATCGACGGCGAAAGACACCAGCCGCTCATCCGGCCGGTCGTCCTCGAAAAGCCACAGCCCCTCCTCCACACGGCGAAGCGCTTCCTCCTCCTGGCCCTGCGCCTGGCAGAACTCGGCAAGCTGAAGATAGGCCCACGGCGACGACAGGTTCTTGGCGCGCAGCCCAATGCGCGTGTCCACGTCGCCATCGCGTTCGGCGAAGAAATCTAGGATCGCCATAAGGCCGAAGTCCTCGAATCCATACTCTTCCACGCCGCGGCGGGGACCGATCCGGGCCGGCAGCTTGTCCCAAGCCTCCTGCGCCAGCCGCCGAAATTCGGCGAGCCCTTCCTCGCCCAGAACTTCCGCATATTGCGCCGCCGCACCGTAGAAGGTGTCGTATGTTCCTTCCGTCTCGCGCAGGAAGAGATCGTGAGCGAGTGCCAACGGATCTGGCTTGGCGGTCCGGCACGCAGCGAGGTGAATACGCTTCGCATGAGTGAGCAGCGTGGTGCAATAGCCGTGGGAATCGTCGATATTCTCGACGGCGCGCTCGATCTGGGTGCTCGCATAGTCCGCAAGCTCGACGACCAGTGCCGCACGGGGACCGGAGGCTAGTTCGGCCAGCATGTCCAGCGCCGCATCCACGCCGGCAGCCCATCCTGGCGCCCGCCCGTAATCGACGAAGCCACGGATACGGGTCGCGTCACGGATCGCCTCGCGCAACTGCGATTTCGAGCGCCTTGTCGTCAGCGCCCGCGGCCGCCGTCGCGATCTCAAGCTTGCAAAGCAGCGCCGGATCCCTTTCGGCCATGTCCATGATCATCCCGACCAAGGCATCGACGCTCCTAGTCCTGAGATAGCCTCGAACCCGCGCAAGCGTGTCGCCGCTGTCGGCCTCGCCGGAGGCAACCGCGGCATTCGCTGCCAGAGCCACCGCCACCATGTGCTTGCAGAACCCTTCGCGCTCGAAGGCCGGACACGAGCACTCGCCATCGATCGCCGTACGTTGGCCGGTGATTACGGTACGGTAACACTCCGTCCCGGCAACCCGGGCGAGGATCCGGGTTGGCTCGATGCCTAGAATGTCCACCATCCCGTCTTGGAAATAGGCCTCCCCGCGCGCGAAGACCGCGTTGCCGACAAGGTCTATAAGCGCGTGTGGATCAAATCGGGGGTGGCTTTTCGAATTCATATCACCGGATGGAGCAGACCGTCGGTCTCGATAAGGTGGGGCGCCTCTTCCGGCGTAACCGAGGCATGCAGGCGAAACCACTGGCCGGTATGTCGATGTCCCATGACATCGAAGCGGGTTTCCACAAGATGGTGCTCCAGATGATCGAGCCGCGTGAAGGCAGAATCGAATTCCTCGCCTAAGTTCTCCGCAAAACCGGAACGGCACAGGGTAATGAAGCTGTATTTGCTGCCGTGCCACTCGCCAAAGATGTCGACGGGATAGTTGAACCGCGTCAGGCAAATCTCTGGCAGAAAACGCGGCTTGAGCGTTTCTGCGATAAATTGCTCGCAGATGGTCGCGACTGCAGTCTTCTCCTCCTGGGTCAGAGCTTTGACCCTAATCCATCTGCGTTCCTGCCTCGGCATATTCCGCTCCAGCCAATCAAAGAGAGTAATATGGCAAGTACAACTTTTCTTGCCCATTGTGCCAGCGCAGAGGCCTTGGCAGGTCATTGCCAGCGTGCCCGGATGGCGGCAGTCTGGGATTCCTCTGCCCGGCGCCTACTGAAGGCCGATCAGCTCCAAGACCAGGGCGGACAGACCCGTCGCCTCGGTGTCGCTGTTCAGCGGATATCGATCCTGACCGGCATAGACAACGTACTTGCGTGTCGGTGCGGCATCTTCGCAGGCGAGATGAAAGCCCTTGTCGATGTGTGGCGCCAGACCGCGCTTGATCTCGATCGCCCATCTTCCATGTTTCGGAATGTCGAGAAGCAGATCAATTTCGGCGCCCGCCGATGTGCGATAGAAACTTGCCGAGCTATGCGCCGGCGCTGCCGAAATCAAATTCTCGATCGCAAAGCCCTCCCAACTCGTACCGACGACCGGGTGACCCGAGAGCTGGTCGAAATCGATGATACCGAGAAGGGCGTGGAGCAGCCCGCTGTCCCTGACATACACCTTTGGCGATTTGACGAGCCGCTTGCCGATGTTGGCATGAAAGGGCGGCAGCCGACGGACCAGCATCAGATCGGCGAGCAGGTCAATATAGCGCGTCACGGTCTGCGCGCTGATGGCGAGCGAGGCAGACAGCCTGGATGCATTGAGCAGGCTCCCCTGCCCGTGCGCCAGCATGGTCCACAAACGCTCCAAGGTTTCGGCAGGAATGCGCGGTCCGAACTGCGGAACATCGCGTTCGAGATATGTGCGAATGAAGTCGCGGCGGACATCAAAGCTTTGCGTGTCATCCGCAGCGAGGAAGGAGATCCGGAAACCGCCGCGTACCCACAACGCAAGAAGGTCCTCTGGCGTTCGTGCGGCCTCGGCAACATCAAATGGCCCCATCTCAATATAGGCAATGCGGCCGGCCAGCGTCTCGCCGGTTTGGCGCAGCAGATCGATTGAGGCCGATCCCAGGACAAGAAAACGTCCGGTGCGATGCCCGCGCCGCCGACCTTGATCGATCAGTCCACGCAGCGTCTGAAACAGTTCCGGCGTGCGGTGGATTTCGTCCAGGATCACAAGCCGATCTTCGTAGGCTCTGAGGAACAGTGCCGGATCGGCAAGCTTCGCGCGGTCTTCCCTGGCTTCCAGGTCGAGATAAAGGGATGGCCGCTCATCGGCTATGCTTTGAGCGAGAGTCGTCTTGCCGACCTGTCGAGGTCCAATCAGTCCGACGGCAGCCTGCCGTTGAAGAGCGGTGTCAACCAGCTTGCGTGCTCTTCGCTCGATCATCCTTGCAAATTATCCATGATGTGGATGATTTGCAAGGATAGATAGCTGGAAGGACCCACGCTCTGCATTCCTGGATGATAGCCGCTCCCCAGCTTGATCGGCTTAACTTGAGTTTCCGGCGCGCCCCGTGCAATCGCACCGGCTTGAGTGCGCCAGTTCAAGACGTTCACCGTGCTCGCATCGCACGTCGCGTGTCGATCCTAAAGCCGGAGTTCGGCACCTTGCTGGACGAATTGCTCCCTTCACACCAATTTACTGGCGGGTCTCTGCGGCGCTCAATGCTAGTCCAATCGAATCCCTGTCCCGGCCCGCCCAAGCGCCACCATCGCTTGGAACTTCTCGGCAATGACCGTCTCTCGCGCATAGCCGCGCAGACGGGGCATGGGAAAGTCCAGCATGGACGGATAATCCAATTCTTCGGCACCAGGCTCCAGCGCATCGCCAAAGCCGATGTCGATCGTCAGGCTGATCCGGGCACCGCTGATCGAGGCCGTCGTCCGCAGCCTGAGGCCGCCATATTCCAGATCCTCACGAATGCGGTCGACGCGAAGTGCGTCAACGTCGAACACGACGCCATCGCCGGCGTCCTGCGCCAGGATCTCCCGAAACGTTGCCAGCATCGGCTCCGGGCTCGGATCGCCAAAACCCAGCAGGTCAAGGTCGCGCGTGCCGCGGTGCGGATCATCGAACCAGCTCATCATCAGCATCGCACCCTTCAGCACGAAACGGTCGGCGTGGGGTGACTGACTGAGCCGAAAGAGCAGCCGCTCGAGGGCGAAACGCGTCAGCACCAGGTCGAAGCTCTGGCCACCTGCCTTAGCGAGTTGCAGCAGGCGGGCGCGCACCGAAGCGCCGATGTTCTTGATCTCTTTAGCCATTGGCAGTCAGCGCATCGAGATAGGGCCGGATCACCGTGGCGACGCCGCCACGCTCGGCCTGTCTGGCAATCTCGCCGGGAGTGGCCTTGCGCTGACGGAGCGCTTCCTGGAGTCCCTCGATCGCTACCGACAGGCCGATCTTGTTGCGATATCGGAAGCAATCGGCGATTGTCTTTGCGACGCCGAAGACCTTTACGGGCACGCCCTCGACGGGGTGGGTTTCGACCCCCTCCCCGAGCAGGCGATCAGTGAAACGCACCAGCCGTATCGGCGTGCCGTCGGCCTTGGGGGGCCAATCTTTCTGCCTGATGGCAATCCATACCTGCCTCGGCAGCTGATCGGTGAGTTCGTGGAACGCCAGTGCGGAGACGAGGCAAACCACGCCCTTCGGAACACGTTTTGCGGCCTCGGCGAGACTGTGGTGAGCGTCGAGCGTTGCATCGGAGAGTTGGTAAAGCCCTCGCGCGAGCCGAAGCACCTCGCCATCCCGTTCCATGCGGCTCATGGTGGCGGCTGTCACACCCGCATCGCGCAGTTCCGCCAGGCGCGCGATTCCGCGCGTAGTCAGGAGAGCGTGGGCAATTTGGCGCTGGGATGTGGGTTCAGGCACGATATGAAAGCTCGGATTCTCAAGTCTATTCTCCGAGACTTTGTATCATCATTCTCGACTCCTGGGAAAGATGCCCTACTCCCGTGAAAGCCTCTTTGCGACCGGTCGCTAACGCGAGCCCGGTATCTGTCCTCCTTCCTAACTACAAAGGACAGACATGACTTCGAAGAAACCTAGACGGGTAAGCATTCTGATGAGGAAACGGACATCTAGTCGGAGCAGTTGGAAGCTGTCGCCTATTCAAGTGTGACAGCTTCCAAGACTAACCGAGCGTGGCCCAAACAGGAGACGCGCCATACTGTCCAAAAGTGATCGTGCCGGATGCAACCGTCAGGCCCGATGCACGAACAGGTCGGCGTACCGCAGCAGGTAGAGCGGCCGTGCTGTCCGCCGTGCTGGTCCAGATAGTGCCATTGCTCGCAGCGGTGGGGCTCGGGGCAACCAGCGTCTTTATCGGGACGCTATTCGGGTCCTCACAGGTGGTGAGCCGGCTCATCAACATGCTGTTCGGCAGAAGCTTGCGGCAGACCTGGCTGGCGCTCGGCGCGACGTGATCGCTTGCGGCCGGCCTGGCCGTGCTGCTCCTCACCCCGCCATCGATTCCGGGCGCGATCGGCTTTGCCGTACTGTTCGGCCTCGGTTCCGGGCTAATGAGTATCGTCGGCGGCACGCTGCCGCTCGAGCTGTTCGGTCGCGACGGCTACGGCGCGCGCGTCGGCTTGATCACAGCCGCCCGCCAGCTCAGCACCGCCTTGGCGCCCTTCGGCTTTGCCCTGTTGACGGCGGGCCTGGGCTGTTTTCGGCACTATGGATCAACGTGGTCGTCGGGCTTTTTGGCATCTGCGCATTCGGGGCAATCGCCATCTTGCACGCCCGAACGTACAAGGCGGCGCAGGCGCGCGAGATCGCGGCCGTTGCCGTGAAAATAGGTTAGCGGAGCTGCCGATTGCATCCCGCCTTGCGAAGCTCTCGGGCGAAAGTATCCGGTCGTTCAAAACCTTCGATTTTATAACGGCGATGGTTCACCTGACCGCCTCTCGAATACGCATGGCGTTGGACGACTGCCCCGCCGACTTGTGCGCCATAATGCGCCACAGGCCTACACAGCGATGAGCGTGCTTTACAACCACCAATCCGGGGTTCACATCGTCGGGTGGAACGAGCGAGCCGAAACAAGATGAAACACGACAGAGGCAACGATCAGCGGTAGGAAGCGGTACCGAAACTACGCTATTGCCGCCGTTTCCCCTCTACTCCCACTCGATCGTGCCGGGCGGCTTCGAGCGTCACGTCGTAGACGACGCGGTTGATGCCCCTCACCTCGTTGATGATGCGGGTGGCGGCGCGGCCGAGGAAGTCCATGTCGTAGTGGAAGAAGTCGGCGGTCATGCCGTCGACCGAGGTGACGGCGCGCAGCGCGCAGACGAATTCGTAGGTGCGGCCGTCGCCCATGACGCCGACCGTCTGCACCGGCAGCAGCACGGCGAAGGCCTGCCAGATGGCGTCGTAGAGGCCGGCCTTGCGGATCTCGTCGAGATAGATCGCGTCGGCCTCGCGCAGGATTTCGAGCTTTTCGCGGGTGATGCCGCCGGGGCAGCGGATGGCGAGGCCCGGTCCCGGGAACGGGTGGCGGCCGATGAAGCTGTCCGGCAGGCCGAGCTCGCGGCCGAGCGCCCGGACCTCGTCCTTGAACAGCTCGCGCAGCGGCTCGACCAGCTTCATGTTCATGCGCTCGGGCAGGCCGCCGACATTGTGGTGCGACTTGATCGTCACCGACGGACCGCCGGTGAAGGAGACGCTCTCGATGACGTCGGGATAGAGCGTGCCCTGCGCCAGGAAATCGGCGCCGCCGAGCTTCTTGGCCTCCTCCTCGAACACCTCGATGAACAGCCGGCCGATGGTCTTGCGCTTGGTCTCCGGATCGACCTCGCCCTCGAGCGCGTCGATGAAGCGCTCGGAGGCGTCGACATGGACGAGCGGGAGGTTGTAGTGCTCGCGGAACATGGCGACGACGCTCGTTCGCCTCGTTCTTCCGCATCAGCCCGTGGTCGACGAAGATGCAGGTGAGCTGGTCGCCGATCGCCTCGTGGATCAGACAGCGCCGCCACCGAGGAGTCGACGCCGCCCGAAAGCGCGCAGATCACCTTGCTCGTCGCCGACCTGCTTGCGGATCGCCTCGACCGCATGCTCGCGATAGGCGCGCATCGTCCAGTCGCCCTCGATGCCGGCGATCTTGTGGACGAAATTGCGCAGCAGCTTCGCGCCGTCGGGCGTGTGCACCACCTCGGGGTGGAACTGCACGGCGTAGAACTTGCGGCGCCTCGTCGGCGATCGCCGCGAAGGGCGCGCCGGTCGAGGTGCCGACGACGTGGAAGCCGCTCGGGAATGGCGGTGACGCGGTCGCCATGGCTCATCCAGACCTGATGGCGCGGTGCCCTTGGCCCAGACGCCGTCGAACAGCGCGCTGTCCTCCTCGATCTCGAGGAAGGCGCGGCCGAATTCGCGGTGGTGGCCGGCCTCCGACCTTGCCGCCGAGCTGCGCGCACATCGTCTGCTCGCCGTAGCAGATGCCGAGCACCGGCATGCCGGCATCGAAGATCGCGTCCGGCGCGCGCGGGCTGCCGATGTCGACGGTCGAGTGCGGGGCTGCCGGAGAGGATGACGGCCTTCGGCTTGATGCGCCGGAAGGCTTCGTCGGCCGACTGGAAGGGAACGATCTCGGAATAGACGCCGGCCTCGCGGACGCGCCGGGCGATCAGCTGCGTGACCTGGCTGCCGAAATCGATGATGAGGACGGTGTCGGGATGAGCGGTGGTTCGTCATGGCGGGCGTTTAAAGAAAGAAACGAGTCGGCGCAATGGGTTGGAGCACTCTCATCGCATTTTGAATCGGCTGGATGATCCACCGCATCAGCTGCTTCATGTCTTGATTCAACCGCGCGGCGTATCCACCCGAGAAAATGGTAGCCGGCCAGCCGAAGGGTGTGTCGAGATTCAGGTCAGGCCGAGCCTAAAGTGGTGGATTTCGAGAACCGGAGCGCAGCGTACATTTGGGTACGTGAGCCGCGGCAAGCGTAGAAAGCCGCCCTTTGCAGGCCTCCATCACCTGAATCTCAGCTCGCCCGAAGCGATGGCCGCCTCCAGCCGGTCCACCGCCGCCGCCAGCTTCTCGTCGATGACATGGAGATATTCGGTCCAGTCGCCGACATGGCTGAGATCGGCCGCGCCGTCCGAAATGCCGCGCAAGCCGATCAGCGGCACGCCGAAGCGCTGGCAGGCGCGCAGGCAGGCAAAGGTTTCCATGTCGACCATGTCGGCGGCGATCGCCTCATAGGCTTCGCCCGAAATGATGGCCGCACCGGTCGACAGGGTCGCCTCGCGGATGCCCGGAATGCGGTGCGGCAGCGGAACGGTCGCCGGCAGGTCGAGGAACGGCGTCGCGCCCTTCTCGAAGCCCAGGGCCGAGGCGTCCATGTCGCGGTAGGACACCGACGCCGCCTGGTAGATTTCCGTCTGTTCGAGGCTGCGGCTGCCGGCCGAGCCGAGCGAAACGACAAGGTCCGGCAGCGTGCCGTTCGCTTCGCGCCGGCCGAGTTCGGCGCCCAGCACGACGCCCGCCTCGACCGGCCCGACGCCGGTCATCAGCGGCGCGAACCGGCGCCTGAGGTGCGGGCCGTATTCGGCCTGCGCCGCCATGACGAAGAGGACGTTCCTGCCGGCAAGTGGGGTGAGAGAGATCATCGGCGACTGGCCAGAAATACGTCAGCGCGTGGCGGAATCGAAGTGGCGCGTTAGCGACCAGACAGGTGAGCTCGAGAACCGGAGCGGAGCGTACATTAAAGTACGTGAGCACCGGAAGCGCAGAGCGCGCCATTTGCAGCCCGTCCTCACGTATGGATCACCCCTCGATGCCGTCGCGGCCGACCACCGTCATCATCGTGCCGGTCATGGTGGCGATCAGCTTGGCCTCGCCGTCGGCGCCGAACGCATAGGCCTGTCCGTCGGCGACGATGATGGTGCGGCCGGGCTTGGTCACCGAGCCGCGGAACAGGAAGCGTTCGCCCCTGCCGGGCGCCAGCAGGTTGACCTTGAACTCGATGGTCAGCACCGCGGCGTTGTCCGGCATCAGCGAAAAGGCGGCGTAGCCGCAAGCCGAGTCCAGCGCGGTCGAGATGACGCCGGCATGCAGGAAGCCGTGCTGCTGGGTCAGCGCCATCGAATAGGGCATCTCGATCTCGACAATGCCGGGCGTCACCAGCGTCAGTTCGGCGCCGAGCGTCGTCATCGCGCTCTGCCGTGCGAACGAGGAGCGCACGCGATCTTCGAAATTAGGATCCGCTGTGATCTTTGCCTCTGCCATCGGCCAGGTAATCCTCTCTCCGCTCAGCCCGCTTATCGCAAAGCGGGCGGAGGCGCGCAATCGCCAATGTTGCAATGCAAAAGATCGGCAGGCCATTTGAGAATCGGGCAAGGCCAGCCGAAATCAAATGGCTGGGTTGAGCATCCAGATCGACGCGTTGAGCAGCGAAGCGAAAGCCACCCACAAGGCATAGGGCACGAACAGTGCGGCAGCAGCCCGGTCGCGGCTCCAGGCCATGGCGATGAAAGCCACGATGGTCAGCAGCAGGGCGAGGATGACTGCCAGCGCCAGGCCGACCTGCTCAGCGCCGAAGAAGACCGGCGACCAGAGGAAGTTCAACGCGAGTTGCAGCCACCAGAGCTTCATCGCCGCCGAGCCTCGATGATCTCCAGAGATACGCCAGCCGGCCACCGCGATCAGCACGTAAAGCACGGTCCATACCGGTCCGAACAGCCAGTTGGGCGGGTTGAACGACGGCTTTTGCAGCCCCGCGTACCAGGATCCCGGCACGTTGAAGAAACCGATCAGGAGACCGCCGCCAACCACGAGCAGCAGGAAGAGGAGGAGGCCGGAACGGTTCTTCATCGATGGCGCCAGCCTTCACTGGCGCCCGCCCGATGCCGGCGCCTCCCTGTCCCATCTGAGGCAGGGCGCGACAAAATCAAGCGCCGGGCAGCGTCGTCGGCTCTTCGCCGGTCAGGATCGGCGGCGCCGGCTCGGCTTTTTCGTCGGCGAGCTTGGCTGAGGGCTTGTCCGGGGCCGGTGGGTGGTTGGCGTCGTTCATGCGCTCCAGCTTGCCGACCAGATTGCGGTTGAAGCTGTATTCCAGCGCCTGGCGGATGCCCGGATTCTTCTTGCTGAGCGCCTTCAGCACGGCGGGATCGAAGACGCAGCAGCGGACCTCGTTGGCCACCCGCACCGTCGCCGACGCCGGCTTGCCGGTCAGAAAGCTCATCTCGCCGAGGAAATCGCCCGGCCCGCAGACGCCGACGATGGTGCCGCCGCTTCTCGACGCTGGCCGCGCCGCTGGCGATGAACACCAGGTCGGGCGTCGCCTGGCCTTCCTCGACCAGCACATCGCCGGGCTCGCGCGTCTGCCAGCGCGCCAGCTTCAGCATGCGGGCGCGCAGATTGGCGCTCGAGCGTCGGCATCACCGTCTCGACGAAGAACTTCTCGTCGTCGTCCGATGGCGCGCCGGCGGCCGGCCAGAAGCACGATCGCCAGCTGCACGGCATTGACGGTCGCGAAGATGAATTCCCAGGTCGCGCTGATCTTGTCCGATGACCAGGAAGCCGTAATAGAAGACGCCGACCACTCCGCTGGCGATGGCGAAAATGCGCAGCCAGCGCATGCTGCTCATCGATACCGACAGGATGACCAGGATGTAGTTGAGGTGGCCGACCGCGCTGATCGAGATTGGTCAGCTGGTCGATCGAACTATCCATGAGAACTCCTCCCGCGCGGCGGGCGCGGCCAGCGCTACTTCATTCAGGCTTCCGTGAAAGGCGGCGAAAAAGAATCCATCGGTGCCGCTTCCGGCCGGCGAAAGCGACATGCCGCGCCCGCCGTCGATCCGCGCGCTTGCCCGCCTTGCCCGGGAAACTTGCGTCCCACAGAGCGCGGTGATCGAGCGGCCGAAATCCGGCGTTGCGCGCCAGGAATGCCTCGATCTGGCCGGTGTTTTCCGGCTGGAACACCGAGCAGGTGATGTAGACGAGTCGGCCGCCGGGTTTCACAAAGGCCTTCGCCGCATCGAGGATCGCCGCCTGCTCGGCGATGCGCACGTCGAGCTGCTTCTGCGTCAGCCGCCATTTGGCGTCGGGGCGGCGGCGCCAGGTGCCGGAGCCGGTGCACGGCGCGTCGACCAGCACGAGGTCCATCTGGTCCGCCAGCGCCGACAAGTTCCGGCGGCCTGCGCGACAACCTGGATGTTGCGGTTGTCGGAGCGGCGGATGCGGTCGAAGATCGGCGCGAGCCGCGCCTTGTCGGAATCGTAGGCGAAGATCTGGCCGCGGTTTTCCATCGCCGCCGACAGCGCCAGCGTCTTGCCGCCGGCGCCGGCGCAATAGTCGAGCACCTGCATGCCGGGTTCGGCGCCGGCAAGCTCGGCGACGACCTGCGAGCCTTCGTCCTGCACCTCGAACCAGCCCTTCTGGAAGGCCGGCTCGGCCTGAACGTTGGGGTGCCGGCCGGCGCCGTCGATCGGCGGGATGCGGATGCCGTGCGGCGCGAGCGGCGTCGCCTCGGCGCCGGTGCCGGCAAGCTCGGCCAGCACGCGGTCGCGGTCGGCCTTCAGCGTGTTGACGCGCAGATCGAGCGGCGGGCGCGGCGACAGCGCCCTGCCCTTCGGCGACCCAGTCGTCGCCAACGTCTCCTCGAAGCAGCGGCGCGCACCAGTCGGGACAGTCGGCGCGCGATGGCGTCCGGCGCCTCGGTCAACGCACGCGACGTCGATGCCTTGCGCCTCGTCCTCGGCTCAGCGGCGGCGGCGCGAACTTGTCGCCGTCGAGCGCGGCGTTCAGGCTCTCCGGCGTCTCGCTCCATTCGAGCAGCAGCGCGCCGAAGCCCAGAGCGCGCGGCGTATCGGCGTCGAGCAGCCAGGCGGCCGAGCGTTTGCGGCGCAGCGCGTCGTAGACGATGTTGCCGATCGCCGCGCGGTCGCCGGCGCCGGCGAAGCGATGCGAAAGGCCCCAGTCCTTCAGCGCATCGGCCGCGGGGCGGTGCCGCCTGCTCGATGTCTTCGAGAACTTCGATGGCTGCAGCCAGCCGTCCGCCAAGTCGCATGTCGGTGATCCCGATGTCGGCTTGCCCGAGAAACGCCTGACTATCCGGCCAGGCGCTCGCAGGCAAGCGCGCTCAAACGGGATCGTGGAAAAACAATCCGCATTCGGACGGCGCTTCAAAAGC
The DNA here is from genome assembly GCA_963726065.1 of uncultured Alphaproteobacteria bacterium. Taxonomy (GTDB): domain Bacteria; phylum Pseudomonadota; class Alphaproteobacteria; order Rhizobiales; family Rhizobiaceae; genus Neomesorhizobium. The sequence goes on along the minus strand of CAVSAU010000005.1, from coordinate 18,245 downwards.
AAACAGGCGCGGATCGCTCCGCGCCTGTTCTGTTCAGAACCGTTCGTTCGCAGCTTATCAGGCACGCTCGAAGCGATCGGCGTTCATCACCTTGGTCCACGCCGCCACGAAGTCCTTGACGAATTTCTCCTTGGCGTCGGAGCTGCCGTAGACTTCCGCGAGCGCCCGCAGCTGCGAATGCGAACCGAAGATCAGGTCGACGCGGGTGCCGGTCCACTTCAGCTCGTTGCTCTTGCGGTCGCGCCCTTCGAACACGCCTTCCGTGCCGGCGGATTGCTGCCATTGTGTGCCCATGTCGAGCAGGTTGACGAAGAAGTCGTTGGTCAGCGTGCCCGGCCGGTCGGTGAACACGCCATGCGTCGACTGCCCGACATTGGCGCCAGCACGCGCAGGCCGCCGACAAGCACCGTCATCTCCGGCGCCGTCAGCGTCAGCAGCTGCGCCCGGTCGACCAGCTGCTCCTCGGGCGACAGGCGCTGCGGCCCCCGGAGATAGTTGCGGAAACCGTCGGCAGTCGGTTCGAGCGGCGCGAAGGAATCGACGTCGGTCTGCTCCTGCGAAGCGTCCATGCGGCCCGGCGTGAAAGGCACCTTCACGTCGATGCCCGGCGTCCTTTGCAGCCTTCTCGATCGCGGCCGCGCCGCCGAGAACGATCAGGTCGGCGAGCGAAACCTTCTTGCCGCCGGATTGCGCCGCGTTGAACTCGTTCTGGATCGCTTCGAGCTTTTGCAGCACCGTCGCCAGCTCGGTCGGCTGGTTGACCTCCCAGTCCTTCTGCGGGGCGAGGCGGATGCGTGCGCCGTTGGCGCCGCCGCGCTTGTCGGAGCCGCGGAACGTCGAGGCCGACGCCCAGGCCGTCGAGACCAGCTGCGGCACGGAGAGGCCGGACGCGAGAATCTTGGCCTTGAGGGCGGCGATGTCCTGCTCATCGATCAGCGCATGATCGACCGCCGGGATCGGGTCCTGCCACAGCAGCTCCTCCTTCGGCACGAGCGGGCCGAGATAGCGCGCGATCGGGCCCATGTCGCGGTGCGTCAGCTTGTACCAGGCCCGTGCGAAGGCGTCGGCGAACTGGTCGGGATTCTCGTAGAAGCGCCGCGAGATCTTTTCGTAGGCCGGGTCGAAGCGCAGCGCGAGGTCGGTGGTCAGCATCGATGGCGCGTGACGCTTCGACGGGTCGTGCGCATCCGGCACCGAGCCGGCGCCCATGCCATGCTTCGGCGTCCACTGGTGCGCGCCGGCCGGGCTCTTGGTCAGCTCCCATTCGTAGCCGAACAGGTTCTCGAAGAAGTTGTTGCTCCACTTCGTCGGCGTCGAGGTCCAGGTGACTTCCAGGCCGCTGGTGATCGTGTCGCCGCCCTTGCCGGTGCCGAACGTGCTCGCCCAGCCGAGGCCCTGCTGCTCGATGTCGGCGGCTTCCGGCTCGGGGCCGACCATGCGTCGCATCGCCGGCGCCATGGGTCTTGCCGAAGGTGTGGCCGCCGGCGATCAGCGCGACGGTCTCCTCGTCGTTCATCGCCATGCGCGCGAAGGTCTCGCGGATATCGCGCGCCGCGGCGAGCGGGTCCGGATTGCCGTTCGGGCCTTCCGGATTGACGTAGATCAGGCCCATCTGCACGGCGCCGAGCGGGCTCTGCAGCTCGCGGTCGCCGCTGTAGCGCTCGTCCGCCAGCCACTTGCCTTCGGGTCCCCAGTAGATGTCCTGCTCGGGCTCCCAGATGTCGGCGCGGCCGCCGCCGAAGCCGAAGGTCTTGAAGCCCATCGATTCGAGCGCGACGTTGCCGGTCAGGATCATCAGGTCGGCCCAGGAGATCTTGCGGCCGTATTTCTGCTTGATCGGCCACAGCAGCCGGCGCGCCTTGTCGAGGTTGCCGTTGTCCGGCCAGCTGTTGAGCGGCGCGAAGCGCTGCTGTCCGGCTCCGGCGCCGCCGCGGCCGTCGCCGATGCGGTAGGTGCCGGCGCTGTGCCAGGCCATGCGGATGAACAGCGGCCCGTAGTGGCCGAAGTCGGCCGGCCACCAGTCCTGCGAATCGGTCATCAGGGCATGCAGGTCCTTGATCACGGCGTCGAGGTCGAGGCTCTCGAACTCCTTGGCGTAGTCGAACGCCTCGCCCATCGGATCGGCCAGGCCGGACTGCTGGTGCAGGACCTGAACGTTCAGCTGGTTCGGCCACCAGTCACGGTTGGCCCTGGCAGCGGTCGTGTGCACCACCGGGCACTTGCCCGCGCCCTCTTCAGTCTTTCGCGTCCATGTTTTCTCCGATTGCGTCTTGATTTCGTCGATTGGTTGTGTGGTTCGGCGGGAATTCGCCAGCCCAGCGTCCGCAGCGTCCCAGACACGCGCCGGGCGTGATCGAGTTTGCTAGGACTGCCGCGGAAATGCTGTCGTTGCGTTCGTCATGGCTTGCGCCTGCCTCATTTGGGTTTTGCCGAAATCTTGCCAGGTGGGGCTTTGAAGCCGCGCCAGCCTGGAATCTTTTGAGATTAGCGCCGGCCACCGATAAAGACAAATTGCCTTTCCTGTTGTAATCGATAAGATTTGCCTATGATCCGCCTGACCATTCGCCAGATGCAATATTTCGACGCGCTGGCGCAGACACTGCATTTCGGCCGTGCCGCAGCCCTTGCGGGCGTGTCGCAACCGGCGCTCTCCTCGCAGATCGCCGAGATGGAGGAGCGGCTTGCCTGCAAGCTCTTCGACCGCGGTGGAAAGTTGGTGCGCATGACCGACGAGGCGCAGGCGCTGCAGCCCAGGATCGAACGCATCCTCGGCGAGATAAGAGACGTCGAATCCATCGCCAGGCGCGGCCGGCTGGCCATGGAGGGGCGCTTTCGGCTGGGCATCATCCCGACGGTTGCACCCTACCTTTTGCCGCAATTGCTGCCGGAACTGAAGTCGCGCTTTCCAGCCTTGCTTTTGGAGCTTCGCGAGGCGGTCACCGCGTCGCTGGTCGAGGAAACGGCGAGCGGCCGCATCGACGGCTTCGTCGCCGCCCTGCCGCTCGATTTTCCCGGCCTGGTGACGGAAGAGCTCTTCCCGGACCGCTTCTTTCTCGCCGTTCCCGCCGGCGATCCGGGCTTCGCTTCACCGCCGGTCCCCCCGGAAAGTCCGGCGCTGGAACGGCTGATGCTGCTGGAGGAAGGCCATTGCCTGCGCGAACAGGCGCTGGCGCTCTGCGGCAGCGTCAAGCCCGGTGGCCATGGCCAATTACGGCGCCACCAGCCTGACCACCCTTCTGCAGATGGCTGCGCATGGGCTCGGCATCACCCTCATTCCCGAAATGGCGGCGCGGCCGGCAGGCGTCATTCCCGATCTCAAGATCGTGCCATTCGCCGAACCGATGCCCTCGCGCACGATCTGCCTTGCCTGGCGACGCAACAGTCCGCGCCACCACGAATGCCTGGAACTCGCGAGGATCATCCGCGACCTTCGCGGCGTGCTGATGGCGGCCTAAAGCATTTGCAGCCAAATGGAATCATTTGGCATCCGCACAAGCGCGGCTCTAAAGATCAGCGTTTCCGCTGGCCCGCCAGGAACAGCGTCGGGAGAACGGCCACCGGTACGGCGGCAAGCGCGAATTTCGCAACATTCAGGCCGGAAGCAAGCGCTATCGCGGCGGGCGTGGCCATCGTCGGGTCGTCAAGCATGCGCGCCACCGCAAAATTCTGCGCATAGTCGGCAACCACGTAAGGCATCACCAGGCCGATGGCGAGGGCGGCTTTGGCCGTTTCGCCAAGGCGGGCAAAGCCCGGCAAGCGGTTACCGGCTGCGGCGATCAGGCTTGCCAGCGCCAGTCCGAGCACCACCGGCAGAACCATATCCAGCGTCAGGTAGTGCCAGACAAGCACGGCCTCGCGGCCATGCGCGCCGAGCCCCATCAGCCATTTCGTGACGTCCTCGTCCGAGAAACCCGCAAAGCGCATGTCGAGGCCGGGGATGCCGCCGCTCAGCCTGCGGAAATACAGATATTCGAGCGCGGTCATCGCCACCAGCAGCAGCGCCGCGGTCAAGACATAGGCGTAGCGATGCTGCAGGAAGCGCATTGCGAAAGCGTCAGGCGCCCGGATAGTTCGGGCTTTCGCGGGTGATCGTCACGTCGTGCGTATGGCTCTCGCGCAGGCCGGCGTTGGAGATGCGCACGAAGGTCGCGCGCTCGCGGAAATCCGCGAGGTCGCGCGCGCCGACATAACCCATCGCCGCCTTGCAGGCCGCCGGCGAGCTGGTGCAGCACGCCCGACGACCGGCCCCTTGTAGGGCACCTGGCCCTCGATGCCTTCCGGCACCAGCTTCAGCGTGTCGCGCACCTCGGCCTGGAAATAGCGGTCGGCCGAGCCGCGCGCCATGGCGCCGACCGAGCCCATGCCGCGATAGGCCTTGAACGAGCGGCCCTGGTGCAGATAGACCTCGCCCGGGCTTTCGTCGGTGCCGGCCAGCAGCGAGCCGATCATCGCGGCGCCTGCGCCGGCGGCCAGCGCCTTGGCGAGATCGCCCGAATATTTGATGCCGCCGTCGGCGATCACCGAGACGCCGGACTTCTGCGCCGCCTCGACCGCCGACATGATCGCCGAGAGCTGCGGCACGCCGACGCCGGCGACGATGCGCGTGGTGCAGATCGAGCCCGGGCCGATGCCGACCTTGACGGCGTCGGCGCCGGCGTCGATCAGCGCCTGCGTGCCGTCGGCGGTCGCGACGTTGCCGGCCATGATGCGCACCGAGTTGGAGAGCTTCTTCGCGCGCGTCACCGCGTCGAGCACGCGCTGCGAATGGCCGTGCGCGGTGTCGATGACCAGCAGGTCGACGCCGGCCTCGATCAGCCGCTCGGCGCGCTCGAAGCCGTCGTCGCCGACGCTGGTCGCGGCCGCGACGCGCAGCCGCCCCTGCGCATCCTTGGTGGCGTTCGGGTTGAGCTGCGACTTCTCGATGTCCTTGACGGTGATCAGGCCGACGCAATTGCCGGCCTTGTCGACGACCAGCAGCTTCTCGATGCGGTGCTGGTGCAGCAGGCGCTTGGCCTCGCTCTGGTCGACGTTCTCCTTCACCGTGATCAGGTTTTCGCGCGTCATCAGCTCGTAGACCTTCTGCGCCGGGTCGGAGGCGAAGCGCACGTCGCGGTTGGTCAGGATGCCGACCAGCCGGCCGGTCTTCTGGCCGCCGGTGCCGCCGTTCTCGACCACCGGAATGCCGGAAATGCCATAGGTGCGCATCAGCGCCAGCGCGTCGGCCAGCGTCGCGTCGGGGCCGATGGTCACCGGGTTGACGACCATGCCGGATTCGAACTTCTTGACCTGGCGCACCTGCTCGGCCTGCTCGGCCGGCGAGAAGTTGCGGTGGATGACGCCGATGCCGCCGGCCTGCGCCATGGCGATGGCCAGCCGCGATTCGGTCACCGTATCCATCGCCGCCGAAAGGATCGGGATGTTGAGCTCGATGTCGCCGGCGATGCGCGTGCGCGACATCGGTCTGCGCCCGGCATCACTTCGGAATGGCCGGGCTGCAACAGCACGTCGTCGAAGGTCAGCGCCAGTGCGCCGGTTGCGGTCTCGATGATCTTCGCCATGGCCAATCCCTCGTAAATGCAAAAGGGGCGCGGACCCGTATGGGCCGCGCCGACTCGTGATGTTCCCTTTCAGGATTGGCACGGGCTGGTAACATGTATCTTGGCGTTTGAAAAGACGATCGCTGTGCCGTCCATGCCATGCGGGCGTTCGCATTCAATGGCCCGGAATTCCAGTGTGTCCTAATCGGGATCGTTGCGGACGCCGTCCTCAGCCACCGCGTCAGCGCTTCCAGAAATCGCGGTGCGGCGCAATCAGCTCGTCCTCGATTTCGGCAAACGGGCCAAAGACTTCGATCTTTTTCTGGCCCGAGCCGAGCACCGTGCGCGACTGGAGGTTCATCGTCGGGTTCTTCGGGTGATCCCCGGTCAGCGCGAGGAGCTTGGTCTCCTCGTAGCCGTAGACCAGCCGGCCGATATTCGCCCAGTAGAGCGTGCCTGTGCACATCGCGCAGGGCTCGCCTGTTGAGACCAGCGTGCAGGTCCAGAGAAACTCCGGCGAATAGGCAGCCGCAGCGCGCCGCGCAAGTTCGGTCTCCGCATGACGCACGGTGTCGAGGTTGCCCTGGCGCATGAGAACCGCCCCGTTTGGCCCGACCAGCACCGCACCGAAGGGATGATGACCATGCGCGGCGGCGTCGCGGGCTACACCGTTGGCCTCGCGGATATGGGCGAGCATCTGATCGCGGGTCATGGCAAAAAGCCCTATCACGCCGACATTCACCCGATGAGGGCTCTTTAAGTCGAGATTGCTGCCAAGGGACGTGATTGGCAAGAGCGAACCGGATGATGGCCCGGTTGCAACAGCGCGTCGTCGAAGGTCAGCGCCATTGCGCCGGTTGCGGTCTCGATGATCGTTGGGGCGCTGGCCCGGTGGGCAGCGCCGACTCGGAAGTTGCCTTTCAGCATTGCCACGGGCTGGTACCATCATCTTGGCGTTTGAAAAGACGATCGGTGTGCCGTCCATGCCTTGCGGGCGTTCGCATTCTCGGCAAAGTTGCAGTGCGGCGCCGGCCGCAAACGCCTTGAGGGGGAACATGGCAGACACTGAAACAGCGCCCGCCGCCGCGCCGCGCGCCATGCATATGCAGCGGGAGCATTTTTCCTTCACCGGCACGGTGCGCGAATATTTCGGCATCTGGATCGTCAACGTGCTTCTGACGATCGTCACGCTCGGCATCTATTCGGCCTGGGCGAAAGTCCGCCGCCAGCGCTATTTCTACGGCAACACCTAGTCTCGCCGGCGCCAGCTTCGACTATCACGCTCGGCCGATGCAGATCCTGATCGGCCGCATCATCGTGCTGTCGTGCTTCTGGTCGCCTACAACCTCGCGCTGCGACCTTCTCGCCGATCGCCGGCGGCCTGTTCGCGCGTCGCGTTCCTCTTCGCGCTGCCCTGGTTCGTCATGCGCGGCCTGCGCTTCAGCGCGCGGGTCACCAGCTACCGCAACGTCCGCTTCGACTTCACCGGCGGCTACTGGGGCGCCTTCCTGGCCTACATTCTGGGCTGCGCGCTGATCTACGGCTCCGGCGGCATCCTGGCGCCGCTCGCCTCGCAATGGATGTGGAGCTACACGCTCGGCAATCTGCGCTATGGCGACCGTCCGATCGAATGCGACCCGCGACTGGAAAAGCTCTACGGGCAGTGGTGGCTGCCGGCGTGGTCCTCGTCGGCGGGATCGTGCTGCTTCCTCACGTTGGCGTCGCTGATCGGTCGCTTGTCCGTCAGCTATGCCATCGAATGATCGGATCGATCGGCGAAGCCGCACGCTCTCGCCCGTTACGCTGATCCTGCCTGCGTCTACCTGGTCTTGATCCCGCTTCGTGATCCTCTATCGCGGTCGCGGGCCTGCTCTACCAGGCCGGCACGCGCAACGTCGCGCTCAACGAGACCATCATCGACGGCCGGCACGTCGCTGTGGTCGTCGATCAATCGCGTGGCGCTACGCCTGGATTTCGGTCACCAATCGTCGATCGCCACGCTGGCTCACGCTCGGGCTGCGCAAGGCCATGGGCGGCGATCCGCATGGCCGCGTACCTCGCGTCAGTCACCGCGCTCGACACCACCGGTCCGCTCGACGACTATGTCGGCGCCGTCAGGACGAAGGCGGCGCGGTCGGGTCGGAATATATCGACGTGGAAGGGTTCGACCTTGGCTTCTGAAGCCCGGCCGCCGCTGTTCAGTCCGAAGGCCTGTGGCGGGCGCCGGGCGTCGGCCGCGCCAAGGCCGGCGGCGCTGACCATCGCTCAAGACGCTGACGGTCGTCGCCGCCGATCGCGACAGCGGTGCGGCGCTTGCGCTCGGCGCCATTCGTCATCGGCTAGTCGGTCTCCGACCGCGTCGGGTCGATCCCGCGCCGCCGTCGACCTTTCCCGACGGAAGCGATCTTCGAGACGCGCGACAACGACGGCGTCGACCGGCTGCTGCGGCCCTATCGGCGGACGGCATTCCGGCTTCGTCCACGGCCTCGAAAGATTCCGGCCCGCGGCTCGTCCTCTTCGTCGCGCTGGTCGTCGCCTTCTGGTTCGCGCATCTACCGTTTCGCCGTGCCGGTGCTGGTCGAGGTCGCGGTCGCGGTGACGCCGCCGGTCGTGCCGCAGCTGATGAGCCAGGAGCGCTGCTCGCCTCGCTCGACGAGCACGGTGTTCGAGCCGAGACGAGCCTCAGCGCAGGAGAAGCAGAAGGCGCTGACGGATCGACTTTCGCGCAGATCGCAACGCTGACGCCGCGCGGCTTCGCCGCGCCTGCATCCGCGCCAGACGCTCCGGCCTACACGCTCAATTTCCGCAAGGGCGGCCTGATCGGGCCGAACGCCTTTGCGCTGCCGGACGGGACGGTCGTGCTCACCGACGAACTGGTCGAACTCGCCGACGACGACGAGATGGTGCTCGGCGTGCTGGCGCACGAGATCGGCCATGTCGACCACCAGCACAGCCTGCGGCAGCTCTACCGCGCCGCCGGCGTCACCGCGCTCATCATGCTGATCGGCGGCGACATCGGCTCGGGCACCGAGGACATCCTGGTCCAGGGATCGGCGCTGGCTGTCGCTGTCCTATTCGCGCGGCGCCGAGCGCGAGGCCGACCGCTACAGCGTCGAGCTCATGCACAAGGCCGGCCGCGATCCGGCGGCGATCGCCCGTTTCTTCGAACTGATGCGCGACAAGCTCGGCGACAACGGCAAGAACGACTTCCTCTCCACCCATCCCGCGACGCCGGAACGCATCGACGAAACCAGACGTTATGCCGAAGAGATTTCCAACCCAGGGAAATGATCCGCCAATTGGCATTGCCGCGGCAAGTGCACGGTCCAGTTGCGGAAAACCAGCGACAGCAACGACAAACCATGCTACCCGCCGAAAATGTCGGCGTTTCCACGTCCGTTGGGAGCGCAATTCCGGATCTGGCCTTGAACCGCACCATCCCGCTCATCCTCGCGGTCGCCCTGTTCATGGAGAACATGGATTCGACGGTGATCGCGACCTCGCTGCCGGCGATCGCGAACGACATCGGCACCAGCCCGGTCGCGCTGAAGCTGGCGCTCACCGCCTATCTGGTCTCGCTCGCCATCTTCATTCCGATCAGCGGCTGGATGGCCGACCGCTACGGCGCCAAGCGCGTCTTCCGCACCGCGATCGGCGTCTTCGTCGTCGGCTCGATCGCCTGCGCCGTGTCGGGTTCGCTCGGCGGCTTCGTGGCTGGCGCGCTTCCTGCAGGGCATGGGCGGCGCCATGATGACGCCGGTGGCGCGCCTGGTGCTGGTGCGCGCGACGCCGAAGCGCGAGCTGGTCTCGGCGATGGCCTGGCTCACCATCCCGGCGCTGATCGGCCCGCTGGTCGGGCCGCCGGTCGGCGGTTTCATCACCACCTTCTTCACCTGGCACTGGATCTTCCTGATCAACGTGCCGATCGGGCTGCTCGGCATCTGGCTGGCCGGCACGCTTCCTGCCCGACATCGCGCCGCCGAGGGCGCCGGCCGATCGACTTTCGCCGGCTTCCTCCTTGTCGGCGATCGCCGCGTCCGGCGTCGTCTTCGGCCTGTCGGTGGTCAGCCTGCCGGCGCTGCCGCCGATCGTCGGCATCGCGGCGGTGATCGTCGGCCTGGCGTCGGGCGATCGTCTATGTGCGGCACGCCCGGCGCCCGCACCAACCCGCTCCTCGATCTGCAAGCTCTTCGCCAATCCGGTGTTCCGGGCGGCCATCATCGGCGGCGTCGATCTTCCGCATCGGCATCGGCGCGGTGCCCTTCCTGTTGCCGCTGATGTTCCAGCTCGGCTTCGGGCTGACGCCCGTTCCAGTCCGGCATGCTCACCTTCGCCTCGGCGATCGGCGCGATCGCCATGAAGTTCCTGGCGCCGATGACGCTCCGGCTCGGCGGCTTCCGCACTGTGCTGATCGCTTCGGCGCCTGCTCAGCGCCTGCTTCATCGCCGTCAACGGCGTTGTTCACGCCGCAGACGCCGGCATGCGCTGATCATCGCCGTCCTGGTCGGTGGCGGCTTCCTGCGCTCGCTGTTCTTCACCTCGACCAACGCGCTGGTCTTCGCCGACATCGAGGCCGCCGAGGCCAGCCAGGCAACCGCCATCGGCGCCGTCGCCAGCAGATCAGCATCGCGCTCGGCGTCGCGGTTGGCGGCGGCATGCTGGAGATGGCGGCATATTTCACGGGCCAGCCATCGGCGCCGAGTCCTTCACCGCGGCGTTCCTCGCCATCGCCGTCATCACGGCGCTGTCGGTGGTCCCGCTTCTTCGGCTCGCCCCGACGCCGGCAATGCGGTGTCGGGGCACCGGCTGGCCGATCCGGAGCCGCGACAGCCGGTCTGATCTCAGGTGCGTTGAGATCAGGTCAGGCCGAGCCGAAGCTGGTGGCGTTCGAGAACCGGAGCGGAGCGTACATTTGGGTACGTGAGCACCGGAAGCGGAGAAAGCCGCCGTTGCAGGCCGGCATCACCTGAATCTCGACACCCCGTTCAGCGCCCCTTGAAATCCTTGGCCAGCAGATAGAGCTCGACCAACTCGTCGCGCGAGGCCGGCGGCTTGACGTGGTGGACCGAGCGGAAATTCCGCTTCAGCAGGTCGAGCAGCGTCGTTCTCGGTGCCGCCCTGGAACGTCTTGGCCAGGAAATGGCCGCCGGGCTTCAGCACCGAGATCGCGAAATCGGCGGCCACCTCGCACAGATGCATGGTGCGGATGTGGTCGGTGCGGCGGTGGCCGGTGGTCGGCGCCGCCATGTCGGAGAGCACGATGTCGGGCTCGCCGCCGAGCGCCTCGATCAGCTTTGCCGGCGCGTCGTCGTCGAGGAAATCCATCTGCAGGATGGTCGCGCCCGGCACCGGCGTCCATCTCGAGATAGTCGATGCCGACGACGCGCGGGTGCTCCGTCGGTCGACTTCGATCCGCGCCGCCGCCACCTGGCACCAGCCGCCGGGCGCGGCGCCGAGGTCGATGACCCGCATGCCGGGCTTCAGGAGCTGGTGGCGGTCGTCGATCTCGATCAGCTTGTAGGCGGCGCGCGAGCGATAGCCGTCGGCCTTCGAGCGCTGCACGTAGGGATCGTTGAGATGGCGCTCCAGCCAGCGGCGCGACGATTCCTTCAGCCCGCTCTTCTTCTTGACCTGCGCGTCTTCAGGACGCGGGCGCCGCCCGGACCTGGCTTGTCGGTTTCTTGGTCATTGCCGCGCTCCGCCGCGCCAGCCGCGGCGCCACACGCCGTCGTCGGCCATCAATTCGCTCAGAATGCCCTCGCGCAGGCCGCGGTCGGCGACGCGCAGCCGCTCGCGACGGCCAGACGCGCGCGGATCGCCTCGAGGATGGCGCAGCCGGCCAGCACCAGGTCGGCGCGGTCGGCGCCGATGCAGGGATTGGCGACGCGCGCGTGGAAATCCCAGCCGAGCAGCTTCTCGATCATGGCGTCGACATTCGGCGTTGTCCATCCACAGCCCGTCGACGCGGCGGCGGTCGTAGCGTTCGAGGCCGAGATGCACGCCGGCCAGCGTCGTCACCGTGCCGGAGGTGCCGAGCAGGTGGAAGCGCGGCGCCGGACATCACATGGGCGAGCCGGTCGCGGCCCTCGAAGCTTGCCAGCATGCCGGCGACGTCGGCGACCATCGCCTCGAACAGCCGCGGGCGTCACGTCGCGGCCGCCGAACCGCTCGGCCAGCGAGACGACGCCGACCGGCAGCGAGGTCCAGGAGACGATGTGGTTGGCGAGCCGCGGCGAGCGCTGGCCGCGAGACGTCGATCAGCGCGATCTCGGAAGAGCCGCCGCCGATGTCGAACAGCACGACGCCGTCGGTGTCGCGCTCGACCAGCGAGCCGCAGCCCGACACCGCCAGCCGCGCCTCGGTGCGGCGGTCGATGATCTCGAGCGTCAGCCCGGTCTCGCGCCTCGACGCGCGCGAGGAACTCGGCGCCATTGTCGGCCGAGCGGCAGGCCTCGGTGGCGATCAGCCGCGAGCGCGCCGGATCGTGCGGCTGGCGCAGCTTGTCGGCGCAGACCTTCAGCGCCTCGACGGCGCGGTCCATCGCCGCGCTCGCCGAGCCGGCCGGTGGCGGACAGCCCCTCGCCCAGCCGCACGATGCGCGAAAACGCGTCGATGACGCGGAACTGGCCCGGCCGCGCCGGGCACGGCGACCAGCAGCCGGCAATTGTTGGTGCCGAGATCGAGCGCGGCGAAGACCGGGCAGATCCTGGCAACGGCCGGGCGGCGCGGCGCCTCGGCGTGCGGCGCCGGCGCGACAGGCTGCAGTGGCCGGTTGCGCTTCGCCGCTCGCCGCGGGCCTGCTTCGGCTGCTGGCGGAGCAGGCGCCTGGCCGCACGCCGTCGCGTGCGAAAACCTTGCGGCCGCGCCTGCGCTTGCGCCGCTTCTTGCCATTTCGGCCTGTCGTGCGGAGCGCGTCTGCGCGCCTGCCCGTTGCCGGACCGGCCCTCCGCCTGCCGGCCTGGCGCCGCGGTTGGCGGACGGTTTCCCGCCGCTGGGCGGCTGGAAGCCCTGTGACGCCCCGCCACCCGGCGCGAACCGCCGGCTTCGGGGTCTTCCACCTTTCTATTCCTTCTGCGCCGCGCGAACCGTGTACGGACGCTGCACGCGCTTCGATCTTTTTCGTTGCGGATCAGAGTAGCAGCGCTGGCCGCAATCACCAAGCCCCGCTTTGGAACAATCGCCCCGTTGGCCGGGCCGTAATTCACCGGAACGGAATTCTGATTTGATTGCCAGCGAAGAAGACGGTTCTATCTGCGCCATGGTGCGTTTATCCAGCGTGCCGACGATTCGGTCACACGGCATCGGCGCGGAAATCGGTCTTTTGGAAGCACGATGTTCAATGAGGCTGTTTGAAAACTCGCTGTGGCGAACACTACAGTTACGGATTTAAGTCCTTGGTTGGTTGAGTTTCCAAAGCAACTCCGGCTCTAGATTCAATACCCGGAGGTCCCTTGCGCGCCGCAATGGCGTGGCAACTCCGGGCAAGGAGCGGCCCGCACGGGATGAAGTGGAAGGATTATGTCTGGCCGGCCATCGGCCTTGTCGCGGTCGTGTTTTCGGCTGTGGCTGCTCTACAACGAACTGCGCGGCATCTCGCTCGACGACGTCGGCGACGGGCTTGCCGCCATCCCGCGGCATCGACTGGCTTCTGTCGGCGCTCGGCGTCGATCGTCGCCTATGCAGCGCTTGCCGGCTACGACCACATCGCGCTCGCTCATATCGGCAAGAAAGTGTCGCTGGCTGTTCGTCTCGCTCTGCTCCTTCACCACCTATGCGCTGTCGCACAATATCGGCGGCTCGGTGCTGTCGGGCGCGGTCATCCGCTACCGCGCCTACGCGATCAAGGGGCTGACGGCGGCCGAAGTCGGCATCCTGGTCGCCATCTGCTGGTTCACCTTCGTCCTGGCGACGGTGCTTCCTGGCGGGCGTGGTGCTCATCCTCGAACCGTCGCTGATCCGACCGCTTCGTCGAAGGTGCTGCCGGTCGGCGTCTCGTTCGGCGACCGGCGCTCGTCCTCGTCGGCCTCGTCGCGCTCTACGTGTTCGGCAGCTGGCTGCACCTGAAGCCGCTGACGATCCGCGGGCTCTGCATCCACTATCCGCGCCTGCCGATCGTGCTGCGCGCAGCTGATCATCGGCCCGCTGGAGCTGCTGGCAGCCGCCTCGATCATCTATTTCGCGCTGCCGGAAGCCGGCAATCCCGGCTTCATCGTCGTGCTCGGCGTCTTCATCGTCTCGTTCTCGGTCGCCGCGATCTCGCACGCGCCGGGCGGGCTCGGCGTGCTCGAGTATGTCTTCCTGCCGGTCTTCCGGACATGGACCCGGCGGCGGTGCTGGCCGCCCTGCTCGTCTTCCGCCTGTTCTATCTGATCGTCCCGCTGGCGCTGGCGCTGATCGTCGTCCTGATCTTCGAGCGGTCGCAATTCGCGCGGCAATGGTCGCGCCCGCTGGGCACGGACACGAAGACCAAGCCGTCGAAGCTTCCATGACCGCCTGCGTTAAGTCATCACATTCCCGGCGGCGAGCTTCCGTGCCCACGCCACGGCCCGTGCCAATATTACCCGGCATTGAAGCCGAACAATCCCTTGACTATTTCCGGGTCATGGCTAAAAGGCAGGCCGCGAACGCGCTTTTGAGCGTCGAAGCAGCGGCAAGGCCATCGGCCCACGCCGCCTGCTGGGGAATAGGTTAACGGTAGACCCACGGACTTCTGACTCCGTTAGTCCTGGTTCGAATCCAGGTTCCCCAGCCACTTGATTTCCTTAGCTTTTTCGTCCTATCTACATTCTCCCAAAAATTTGCGTGTCTCCACAATGTATCCAAATTGCCCAAGCGGCGATGTGGTGGCATTGTGGCGAACCATGCCGGCCGCGTCCGTTTTTTCAAGGCCTCGGATGTCTCCTCAACCATCGGCGGAAACACATATCCCAGAATTCGCCGGCTATCGGTGCTCGGTTCCACTGTAGCCGCCGTACCCGGCGTCACCGGCACGTTTGATAGCTTGCGGCAAATCTTTCGCTGTGTGGATTGACAAATTATGAAACTGCATTCAGTTTCATAATAGTAACAGACAGCGCTGCTGACCAGGCGGCCAAACATGGGGAACTGACATGAAGGCATTGATTGCTCTGTCTACGGTCGCAGGTTTGACACTTTCCTCCAGCGCCAAGGCGGAGGATGCGGCCCTTTCTGGCAAAACAGTCTGTGTGAACAGATATGCATCGGCGCCCGTCATCGATGACATCCTGAAAGGCATGAACGATGGGCTGAAGGCTTCAGGCGGCGAACGGATCGTGCAGAACATCCAGAATCCCGAGGCTGACGCCGCAACCCAGCAAACCATTGCGCAGCAATTCGCGAATGGTGGTTGCGATCTGATCGTGGTCATTGGCACCGCCGCGGCGCAATCCATACAGCAAGCGACCAAGACGGTGCCTGTGGTATTCATCGGCGTGTCGACACCCGTCGAGGCCGGCATTGTCCAGTCCCTCGAAAAGCCCGGGGGCAACATGACCGGCGTTTCCGATCCCCTCCCCGTCGAATCGGAAATCGACGGCATGCTCAGCATCCTGCCGACGATCGAGACAATCGGCCTCATCTACAAAGTCGGTGATCCCGCCGGCGATCCGCTGGCGGCGCGCGCTGTCGCGCATATCGAAAGCAAAGGACTGAAGCATGTCACCGCGGGCATCGCCAATGCCGGGGAAACCACCCAGGCGGCGCAGTCGCTGGTGGGTCGCGTCCAGGCGATCGAGTTCCCCTGTGATACAACGACGATCTCGGGCATGGCAGGGGCCCTGAAGGTTGCTAAGGACGCCAAGCTTCCCGTGTTCGGTTGCACCTCCGATGCAGTCAAGGGTGGCGCGATCCTGGCTGGCAGCTACAGTTATGTGACTGTCGGAACGAAGGCGGCCGACCTTGTGGTGGCGGTGCTGAAGGGCGCCAGCCCTGCCACGATACCGGTCATCATTCCCAAGATTGCCGGCTTCGAGATCAACCAGACCGAAGCGGACGCTTTGGGGCTGAAGATTCCCGGGACTATGATGACCTCAGCAGTCAAAACCTACTGAGGGTGGGATGTCGATGCTGATCGATGTGCTCGTGATCGGAACTCAGATTGGGCTCCTCTATGGTCCGTTAGCGCTGGGTATTTACCTCGCGATCAACGTGCTCAGCCTGCCGGATCTCACACTTGAAGGCTCGTTCGGCCTTGGGGGTGCGGCCGCGGCGAGCAGCCTTCTCATGGGCTTTGATCCGATCAGTTCGCTGTTGCTCGGCATGTGCGCCGGCGCGATTGCCGGACTTGTGACGGCTCTGCTGCACGTGATCCTTCAGATGAACGTTCTGCTCGCGGGCATTTTGATGACCACGGCGGCGTGGTCCGTCAGTATCGCGGTGATGGGCACGGGCAATGTCTCTCTCGTACGGGTGGATACCCTGTTCACCTGGGCCGAGAATCTCGGCCTGCGTAACCAGTCAGCTTCCATCCTTGTGGCGGGCGCCGTCACCCTGATATTCGCGACGTTCCTGATCTGGCTTCTGCACACCGGCTATGGCCTCGCGACACGGGCAAGCGGGCTGAACATACAGACTGCTCGAAGTCTCGGCATCCGCACCGAGATGCATCAGGTTCTTGGCCTTATGCTGGCCAACTCATTGGCGGCTGCATCGGGGGCGATGGTGGCGCAAAGCCAGGGTTTCATGGATGTCTCTATCCAGGGCGGCGTAATCGTGGTCGGCCTGGCAGCCTTGACGATCGGCACCAGTGTGATCCGTTCCGACAAAGTCGCCGTTGGGGTGGCTTCCGTTATCATCGGCGTGATCATTTTTCGCTGCATCGTGGCGCTTAGCCTCAGGATGGGCATTCCGCCCAACTCCGTTCGTCTGATCACCGCGCTGCTGGTGTTCGCCTTCATCGCGGCCCGCATCCACGGAAAGGGCACGCTTACGATATCCGGGTTCGAAGGTTGGCAGGCCCGTCGGCGCAAACATGTGCAATTCTTGGAGAACGATCGTGTCACCACCCTTCTCTGAGCGACGCATTGGTGGCGCTCCCCCAGCCATACGGCTTCGCCACGCGACGAAGTGCTTCGCCGGCCTTGGCAAGAAGGAAGTCTTCACCGCGCTGGACGATCTGACCCTTGATGTCGCACGCGGCTCCTACGTCGCGCTGATCGGCTCCAACGGCGCTGGAAAATCCACCCTGCTTTCTATCCTCATGGGGACATTGCTCCTTGATGAAGGATCCCTGCACATTGACGACGAGGACATGGTGAGAAGCCCTCGTGGCAGAGGGCTTCCAGGATTGCGCTCGTACGCCAAAACCCCGAGCACAACGTGCTTTCCTCGCTCAGCATCGAGGAGAATTTTGCGCTCGCCGTGATGGGCAGGGAGCGTGCCTTCCGCCTTCGCCGCTATGACCGCGATAGCGTGAGGCAGGCCGCGAGAAGCGCGCTTCAGCGATTTGGCATGGGATTGGAAGACCGGCTCGGCGAATCGACGGGCACTCTGTCCGGAGGGCAGCGCCAAGCGGTGGCGATGGCGATGGCCGCGGTGCGCAATCCGCGCGTTCTGCTGCTGGATGAGCATGTGTCGGCGCTCGACCCCAAGCGCGCGAAAATCGTGGCTGACGTCACCGGGGAGATCGTGCGGGCGCAAGACATCACGACGGTCATGGTCACGCATGATCTTGGTCATGCACTCAGCCATACGGATCGAGTGCTGATGATGCATCGCGGCAAGGTGGTGATGGATCTGTCTGGCGAGAAGAAAGCAGCGCTCGACCTGGCCGAGCTCGCCAGCCAATTCGAGAGACTGGTGGGTGAGGCACTGCCTGACCGCACGCTGCTTGCGGCGGCCTCCGACGAGGGACAAGATGCCGGATCGGAACGTGCCGAACGACTTGCCAGCCGGTGCCTCAGGCCAGAGCCAAACTGCCCCAGCCGGACCGCATCTGGCATTGGGTGATCGCTACGTCGCCGCCTTGAACGCGCAAATCAAGGGCTTGGGTGGCGAAGGCAAGAGCGCGCGCACACGCGCAAAACTGAAGCGGGCGGCGTTCGATTGCCTGACGGAAAGCGACCTCGCAAGCCTGACGATTGGCTCGATCACCGGCAAGGCAAAGGTCGCGGCAGGGACATTCTACCTGCATTTCGACAGCATCCGCGACCTGGTACTTGAGGTCTTTTCGGAGTTCGCCGCGGTCGACATTGCGCCGGCAATTCCCGAAGGTGACGAATTTGTCGACCTCTTTTCCCAAATGAAGGCGACATTCATCGAAATCGTTGGAGCTTTCCGCCGCCGCCGGATGTTCTTTCGATCGCTGTTCCAGATGAAGCGGCAGGATGCGGAGGCCAACGCGGTTTGGTTAAGGCTGACGGCGCAGTGGGCGGATACTTTCGACCATCGCCAGGGATCATGCGAAGCAGCAGGTCCCCGCAGCGTTCGATCGGTTTATTGGGCACGCAACGAGCGCGTTCGCCGACGAGATCATGACCCGCATCTATGTCGACGAAATCTTTGGCGCGGCGTTCCCGGACGATCCGCGCAATGACGAGCACGTAGCGCAGTCCTCGGCGTTTTTTTTCACGCGCCATCGGATGCTGTTCGGATCCGACCCCGACCCGAAGCTGTTGACGGCGAATTCCCCACTCAATGGTTTCTCTTACCCTGCCAAGCGGTCCTGAAGACCCGCCCCGCAGGCAACAG
>CAVSAU010000004.1:0-277392 GCA_963726065.1 uncultured Alphaproteobacteria bacterium | reverse complement strand
CGGAAAGAAGGAAAAGAAGAAAGACCTTTGAGTTTATCTATCAATGCCCGCGAGGTGACAAATGTGACAAAAACCCGCGCTGGCAGCATTAGGTCAACCATCTTTCCCGCTTCGGTTGTCATCTGCCACATCTGTCGTCCGCGCTGTTTTCCGGATGCGCTCTTGCAGCTGCCTATGGGCAGCAACCTGTTCTTTGAGTTCGCTGGCGAAGCGGCCGGCAAGATCGGGATGGATCATCCAAGTACTGTTATTCGGCATCAGGGTCTGCGGGGTCAACCACCCATTGAAAACGAAGGGAGCCGACACGCAGCTCGGCAGCCCTGTCCTGACGGCTGCGCTCCATGTCGAGCGCCTCCGACAGCACATCGGCATAGTAACCACGGTTTGCGTTCAGCCATCCCGCACTAGCTGAAGCGCTTGGTCCGCTGCTGGACGCACGCGGCCATCTCTACCGCGCATTTCTCGACATCGATAAACGCGTGAGGGCCCTCGCGCATGACGATCCGATTTGCCAGCTGCTCATGTCCGCGCCTGGCGTTGGCTTTGTCGCCGCACTGACCTTCAAGGCGGCCGTGGATGATCCCAGTCGCTTCCGAAGGTCGAAGACGGTGGCGGCCCATTTCGGTCTCACCCCCAGACGCTATCAGTCGGGGGAGAGGGACAATCCCGGCCACATATCGAAGGCCGGCGATGTCGAGGTTCGATCGGCGCTGTTCCTCGCCGCCAACACGATCCTTAACGGCCGGGGCCAAACTTCATCCCTACGCCGTTTCGGTGCGCGGCTGGCCCGCAAGAAAGGACGCAACCGCGCGCTGGTTGCCGTGGCCCGCAAACTTGCGGTCGTGCTCCACGCCATGTGGACCGATGGCACCATGTTCTGCGTCGAGAAGGAGGTGCTTGCCTGACGATGTGATCGCC
Organism: uncultured Alphaproteobacteria bacterium; assembly: GCA_963726065.1. Classification (GTDB taxonomy): domain Bacteria; phylum Pseudomonadota; class Alphaproteobacteria; order Rhizobiales; family Rhizobiaceae; genus Neomesorhizobium. The sequence goes on along the minus strand of CAVSAU010000004.1, from coordinate 276,474 downwards.
TGACAGGAAAACCAGCTCTCGTTGCAGTTCGTCCGGTGCGCACGAGGGAGCCGTGGCAAAGCCGCAAATGTCTGCTGCGCATCATAGTGCGTCTGAAAGCAAGGCACCCCGACCCGATCCGACCAATGCTTGTGGGAGCTTCGGCTCTCGCCGATATGCCGACCACGGAAAGAAGCGTGACCCGCGCAGGACGAAACGGAGCGGAAGCAAAAATTGGAGCTTGACCTCCATGCCCGATTAAAGAAGCAACATCGCAGGCTACAGGATGTGTTTCGGCCGATGGTTGAGATGACATCGGATGCCTTCAATGAGAGATAGTTAGATTGCGGACCTTCTAACGGACAAATTCTGCTTGAGCGCAAAGCGGCCTGCGATGCGCTAGGTGTATCGTCCGCTTTTTTGCCGTCCGTCCCAAGACCGGACAGTCCGCTTGCCGACCACAATCCGCCCTTTGCATCCGCGCCATGATATTTCCAGCCCACGGCGCCGCTTCCATGCAAATGTTGAGTATCAAGCAACCTATGGGAGTCGCAGTGCATTTTTTGGACATACAATGGCCAAGACAGACCTCGCTGTTCTGAAATACTGTCGATCATCGGTCGCAGACAGTGCGATCGGAGGCGCTTGCCTGACGAGCAAGATGCTCGAGGACTTCCCCAGCGTTTCGCGCAAAGTCGCCGAGACTGGTGTTCTTGAGCAGGATGCTATCGACTTCCTATTCGGCGAGGTGCCGAGCCATGTGCGGCGCATCGCGCGGTGGATCGTCTTTTCGCTGGCCATCACTGTAACCCGGCGCTCATCGGCGTCACCTCGATAAAGCGATTGCTGGCGTCGAGGCGGCATTTGAACGTTCTGGCGCCCCCAATGGTGACGTCGATTGTCGTCGAGCCATCCGCAGCGACAACCGGCCCGTGCGCCACAACGTTGTGCGGCTCCGCGTCATACATGTTCGCGACCTGGTCTTGGCAGAACGCGGGCTGTTTGCTGGGGGTGATTGGGCTGGTCCCTGCCGCCATCACTTTCGGAGCTTCGAACGACGCGGTCGGTGCGGTCGTTACGGGCGTCCCAGACGTATCACTCGTGGCGCTGCAACCGGCAAGCGCCAGAACCGCAAACGCAAGGCCCATAGCCCTCATCACAATGGCGTCTCCCTATTTGCCCGCCGTGCCACGTTAAATTCAAACATCTCGCTGATAAAGTCGAGCCGCGTCTCCTGATCTTTAACATCGGCGTTCGAAGTACCTTTGCAAATTGCACACAGCTTCAAATTGCGCCACGCCGACTCCACCGGTGTGTGCGAATTCCCTTCGGGCGCCGCCTGCGCTAAACCTCTCGAGACCATCTCCCGGGAACGGCAAGGCCCGCCGCATGAAAAGACGCCAGTTCAGGATGTTTCGCTGTGCCGTCGCTGGGGTGGAGGCTGTGGAGGCCGAGACGCGTCACGTTTTTCCCCGCCACACGCATGATCAGTTCGGCATCGGTGTCGTCTATCGCGGCGCGCAGAAGTCGCTAAGTGGCCGCGGCATGGTGGAGGCAGGTCCCGGCGACATCATAACGGTCAACCCGGGCGAGGTGCATGACGGTGCTCCAATCGGCGATTCCGGCCGCGCCTGGAAAATGCTTTACTTCGATCCCGCGCTGGTTGCCGAGGCAGCCACCGACATTTGCCAGGAGCACCGTGGCGTACCCGAATTCTCGCTTCCGGTTATCCATGATGCCGGTGTCGCCCTGCGGTTCAGCAGACTTTTCCGCGCCCTGACCACCGGCGATGATGCTTTCGACGGCGAAGAAGAACAGCTGATCCTACTGGCGGCGGTAATAGGGGAGGCTGGTGGCGCTGACCGGTTCTTGCCACCTGCCGTCCGGCGCGCCAAGAGCCGGATCGACGACGATCCTGCGGCACCTGTGTCGCTGGCTGACCTAGCGAGCGAAGGCGGCATCAGCCGGTTCCAGCTGCTGCGAGCCTTCGCCCGGGCCACCGGTCTTACCCCGCATGCCTATCTCCTGCAGCGGCGTATCGACAATGCCCGCCGCATGATCGCTGCCGGCACGCCCCTTGCGATCGCTGCGGCTGGCAGCGGCTTTGCCGACCAGAGTCACATGACCCGAGTCTTCATCAGCAAATTCGGCGTTTCGCCGGGTATCTATGCCGCGGCGACGAGCTGAGTTTCGCCAACCCTGCAATTCCGTTCAAGACGATCTCCGCCGGTTCGGCTTCCTTAGCTGTCACAGTGACGAGGATTGTCGGCGGAAAATGCAGGAACGGACCAAGGGTTATTTCTACCTGGCGTTGGCGATGATGCTGGTCGGCAGCACGGTGATCGCCTCGAAGCTGATCGCTTCCAGCCTGCCGCCGTTCACCGCGACAGCGTTGCGCTTTGCGGTCGCGCTGCCATGCTTCGCCGTGCTGATGAAACTAACTGGCGCCACTTTGCCCAGGCCGGAACGGCGGGATTGGCTTCTGCTGGTGCTGCAGGCCGGCGCCGGCAGCGTCGGCTACACTACGCTGCTGATTTCGGGACTGAAACTGACCTCGGCCGCCAATGCGGGCGTCATCATCGGCACGCTGCCGGTCATTTCGGCGGCGATCGCCATCCTGCTGCTCGGTGAAAGGCCGCACCGGTTCCTGTTGATGGCGATCGGCCTCGCCGGGGCAGGCGTGCTGTCGATCACCTTCGGCGCTGGGGGCGGCAGTCATTCGCTTGCCGGTAATGCCCTGATCCTCGCTGCGGTCGTCTGCGAAGGGCTGTTCATCCTGCTCAACAAGCACTTGCGCACCGATATCCCGCCGCTTGCGCTCTCTACATTGATGACGGGCATTGGGCTCGCCGTCGCCACTGTCCCGGCGCTGCTCGAAGAGCCCTGGAGGGGCACTATCGGCAGTGACGCGCTGTTTGCTGTTCTCTACTATGCATTCATCCCGACAGTTGGCGGATTCCTGCTCTGGTATGCCGGCTCGGCGCGGGTCAGTGGCGCTGAAGCGTCTCTGTTCACCGCGCTGGCGCCCGCTTCGGCGGTGCTGTTCGCCGCCACCTTGCTGGGGGAGGCGGTCGGTGCGAATCAAATGGTCGGCATTGGCTGCGTGCTGGTCGCCGTCCTCAGTCTCGGCTTGACAGTAGGCCGGATGTCCGGCCCTCTGCGTCTTCCCGCAAAACCGCTGCTTCCGAAGAGGTAGGATGATGCTCTTTTGCCATTCGACAGAATTGCGGGACGATTTTCCAGAACTTGTTGCCGGTGTGCTGCTCGCCGATGGCATCACCAACAGCGCGCCCGTCGATGTACCTGTCGCGGACTTTAGCGCGGTCGCCGGCGTGCGGCTCTCCAACGGCGCGGAGGGTGAAATGCCCGAAATACAGGCGTGGCGTCGCACCTTCTCGCGCATGGGGCTGAAGCCGACTCAATACCGCTGTGCCTCCGAGTCGCTGCTACGCCGTTTTCGCCAGGAAAATGCGTTGCCCCGGCTGCATCCGCTGGTCGATCTATGCAACGCGGCGTCGATGGCATTTGCCATTCCCGTCGCCGTTTTCGACGTTGCCAGGATTGCCGGCAATCTCGAAGTCCGCCGCGCGAACGGCGAGGAAACCTACCTGACCTTTTCCGGTCAGACCGAGCATCCCGAAGCGGGCGAGGTGATTTTCGCCGACGATGCCTGTCAGGCCCATGCGCGCCGCTGGACAAACCGTCAGAGCGGCCTTTCTGCGGTCCGCGACGCGACGAGGACCGTGCTGATCGTAACAGAGGCGATGCATGCTTCGGCGCCAGCAGATATCCGCATATTGGTGGACACGCTCGCCGGCCATCTCGGTGCCGTCTGGCCAGCCGCGCCGAAGACCGCCATCCTGGACCGTGCTTCTCCTCGCTTCGCGTTCTGAAGGGCCTCAGCCGATAGTCTGAGGCTGATCAGGCTTGGCGGCAAAAACCGTGGCTTCGCTCTTCTCTACCCCATGGGTCACCATGGTAGCGCCACTGGCTGCGCCGGTCTTTCTTCGCGACCGGGCAAAGGGGTACAAAAGCTGCCTGAAGTAGCCTGTCGGCACCGGATCGTCGGTTCCATAGCGGGTCGGCACCTCGTTTCCCGGCATGTGCATAGTGCCGAAAAGCATGTCAAGGAACGACAACTGCCCGGCGAAATTCTTGTCGAACGCTTCCGGATGGTTGGCGTGGTGCCAATGATGGAATTGGGGAGAGGCTATCAGCCAGCGCAGCGGCCCGAAGCCGATCTTGATGTTGGAATGTATGAACAGCGACTGCCAGTGGTACAGGAAGAAATATGCCGCGATCGGCGCTGCGGAAAATCCCAGCGCAAACACCGGCAGCAGCGACGCGCCCTTGGTCAAGATCTGGTCCACCGGGTGGACGCGGTGCGCGGCCAGCCAGTCGAGATCCTCGATGCTGTGATGAACAGCATGGAATTTCCACAGATAGGGGATTTTGTGGAAGAGCCGGTGCACCGAATAGAAGCCGATGTCGGCCAGCACGATCAGTGCCGGCAGCTGCACCCAGAAGGGCAAGCCTCCCACCCAGTTCTGAAAGTCCGCCGGAACCAGCCACATGCCCGCCACGACAATCGCCCCGACGGTGGCGCTCAAAGCGAGTTTGATCAGCAGGCCGTTGAGGAAGAAGTAGACCAGGTCGTCCTGCCAGCGCGGCCGGAACAGCTTCTGTTCGTGATGCATCCCAAACAGCCGCTCCAGCGGCACGAAAACCACGATGGCGAGCAGAAGGCCCTTGAGGTTGAGGAGGTCCATCTTTCGCCTTCCGTCAGGTGGCGCCGCGCAGCGGCGGCCGGAAGAACTGCGGAATGACCCGCGGCGTTGCCGCCGCATAAGCCACGTATTCGGGGAATGCGGCTCGCAGCACGCGCTCCTCATTGTCCATCCGGCGCAACTGAAGGCACCAGTGGATGATGCCGATGGCGAGGCCGGACAACGTGAAATCGAGGAGGACAACACCGATGATCGCCAGTTCCTCGGTCAGGTAGAGTGGATGCCGTACGACCGCGTAAGGGCCGGACGTCACCAGCCGCCTGGCTTCCGCCATGATGCTGAACGAACGGCCGAGCCAGAACAGCACATAGGTCGAAAGGGCGAAGCCGCCCATCACCAGCGCAAGTCCAAGGGCGGCTATGACAGGTGGCGGTGTCGAGTTTGACGTAAACGACAGAAGGCCGAGCAGGAAGGTGCCCGCAAGCGCCGTGATACGGGGTTCGATCCCGTCCGCTGACTGGATTGGCTTCAGCCGGAAAAAGGTCGTGACGACGACCAGCAGGAGAAACAGCAGCACGGCGATCTGGGAAAGCAGCCACAGCGCCTTGTGGTCGATTGCCAGTGTCGACCAGTTGGCGATGCCGGCATGGATGCTGCTGACCTTTATCGAGGCTGCCCAGCTGAAATAGGCGACGATGCCAACCCGGCCGAGAAAATCGCCGGCCGCAGCCAGCCGCCACGGCAAGTCTTGCTCCTTGTCCATCCGCTCAAGCCCCCGCTTCGGAAGCTTTGATGGGTAAGTCAATTAGTTTAAAAAACGGTGCGTTACGGCGTCTAAAATTGACGTGGTTCCAGAGTATTTTGCAGCCGGTGAATCACCTGGCGTCGCACAAATGCGGCCAAAACAAACAGATAGGGGGAATGTCCGGTTCAAGTTGGATGCATTCCGCTCCAGGTTGAGCGGTTCAGCCGGCGGCGGCGATCAGGCGCTCGGCGAGGTCGACGGTCAATTCGTCGAAATGCGAGATGATGCGCGAGGGCTCGAATTCCCTGACATGGCGGTCGGTGTAACCGAAGTCGACGGCAACCACGGGGATGCCGGCGGCCTTCGCCGTGTCGATGTCGTTGCGCGAATCGCCGATCATCAGCGCCCGCGCGGGGTCGCCACCAGCCATCCTGATCGTCTCGGTCAGATGGCGGGGATCCGGCTTGCGGAACGCGAAAGTATCCTGGCCGCAATTGGCGGCGAAATGGCGGCTCATGCCCAGCCCGTCGATCAGCTTCTTCGAAAATCGTTCCGGCTTGTTGGTGCAGATCGCCATGACGTAACCTGCCGCCTCGAAGCGTGCGATGGCATCCATCACACCGGGGTAGGGGCGCGACTTGCCTGGCATGTTGTCGTTATAGTGGTCGAGGAAGAGCGTATACAGTCGGTCGTGCTCGTCGCTGACCAGCGCTTTTTTCTGCGCCGCGAACGCGCGTTCGATCATCACCCGGCCGCCCTGGCCGGCATAGGTGCGAAAGCCCGCCGGGTCGGCAAGCGCGACGCCGCCGGAGCCGAGGCTGTGGTTCAGGCTGTCGATCAGGTCGGGCGCGGTGTCGATCAGCGTCCCGTCAAGATCGAAAACCACGATTGGTTTGTTCATTCGTGTTTCGCCTGATTTTCGTCCCCAGCGGTCCGATTCCAACATTCGCACCCCGCGGATACGCCCTCAGGCGAATCTTGGAACCAAAAGGGATCACTAGCAGATACATGATTCTAGTGGAGCTTTGAATTTGACATTCGCACCGTACTGCCTGACGTCAGATGGGATGCGAATGCAAAATTCGCTCTAATCTGCCGGATAACCCGCGCGATTCGGATAGGCAAGCGTCTGTGTTCGCCTGATGCATGTTGCCCGAAAGTCCTCGGTTTCGGGTGTGGCCGCCGAATCCCATCTGCGTGACGCGCTGCAGCCGCGAAAACCTTTGCCGCCCCAGCCAAAGATGCTAGGAGCGGCCCCGTCAAACAAGCGGCGGACGTCAATTCATGGATGCAAGAGCGCTGAAGATCCAAGCCGCGCGCGCGGCACTTGCTTATGTCGAGAGCGGCATGCGGCTCGGCATTGGCACCGGCTCGACTGCGGAGGAGTTCGTGCGGCTTCTGGCCGAGAAGGTTGCAGCCGGCATGGCTGTCACGGGCGTGCCAACGTCGGAACGCACCGCAGCCTTGTGCGTGCAACTCGGCGTGCCGCTCGCCACGCTCGACGAAATGCCTGAACTCGACCTCACCATCGACGGCGCCGACGAGGTCGATGCGAAACTCACATTGATCAAGGGTGGTGGCGGCGCGCTGCTGCGCGAAAAGATCGTCGCCGCGGCCTCGGCCCGCGTGATCGTGATTGCCGACCGTTCCAAGCTGGTCGAAACGCTCGGCCGCTTCCCGTTGCCGATCGAAGTCAACAGGTTCGGGCTGAAGGCGACCGAGATTGCGATTGGCCGCGCCGCCGCGAAACTCGGCCTGGACGGCGCCCTGACATTGAGGATGACGAACGGCGAACCTTTTGTTACAGACGGCGGACATTTGATCCTCGATGCATCTTTTGGCCGCATTCCGGATACAAGAGCGCTTTCCGAGGCTCTGCACGCCATCCCCGGCGTCGTCGAGCACGGTCTTTTCCTGGAACTGGCGACCGCGGTCATTCTTGCGGGCGCCCACGGGATCGAGACCTTGCACGCGGCCCGCTAACCAGGAGTTCGATCTGCCATGACCTTTGCCAAGCGCGCGCGTCGCATCACCTTCAGTCTCGCGGCCGTCGTGAGCCTGCTTTCCGGTGTGGCATTCGCCCAGGACATTTCCGATAGCCACCTGAAGGCCTGCCGCGCGGCCGTCGACGCGATCAACGCGACCGACCAGTATGATGGCATTCTGCCGACTGCCGCACAGGCGCTGAAGGCGCAGCTTATCCAGAAAAATCCCGACCTGCAGGATCTGATCGTCAAGACTGTCGACGAACAGACGATCAAGATGGTGTCGCGCCGCGGCGACCTTGAGCGCGAGGCAGGCCTCGCCTATGCGCGCGTCTTCAAGGAAGAGCAGTGCTCCGAGATGGCCGCCTTCTACCAGTCCGAAACCGGACTCAAGCTTCTCTCCGACGGTCCGATCGTTACCCGCGAACTGATAAAGGCCGCCAACATCTGGCAGAACGGCGTCGCCCGTGACCTGGCCCAGGTGGTCGGCGAGTCGCTCACCACGACGCTTAAGAGCGCCGCGCCGCTCGAACTGCCTGCGCAGGATGGCAGCCAGGCGACGCCGCCGATCGCTCCGGTCGACGGCGCCGCGCCCGGCACCCAGGCGCCGGCGCCTGCCGAAGGCACCTCCAACTGATCGATCAATTCGGCTGATTTCGGCCTCAAAAGAAAGACAAAGCCCGGTTCCGCGCCGGGCTTTTCTTTTTGGCGGCAGACCTCTACCTGTGGCAACGCAGCACGACAGTGAGGGCAGCGCCATGGCCAGTTACGACTACGATCTTTTTGTCATCGGCGGCGGCTCGGCCGGCGTTCGCGCCGCGCGCATGACGGCGGGGCTCGGCAAGCGCGTCGCCATCGCCGAGGAGTTCCGCTACGGCGGCACCTGCGTCATCCGCGGCTGCGTGCCGAAAAAGCTCTACGTTTACGCCTCTCAGTTTCCCGAACATTTCGCCGACGCAGCCGGCTATGGCTGGACTGTGCCCGAGGCAAGTTTCGACTGGCGCACCCTGGTCGCCAACAAGGAGCACGAAATCTCGCGGCTCGAAGGCCTCTACCAGCATGGCGTCGAAAAGGCCGGCGGCGAGGCGTGCCATTCGCGCGCCGTGCTGGTCGACGCCCACACCGTGCGCATCGAGGCGGAAAACCGCACTGTCACCGCCGACCAGATACTCATTGCCACCGGTGGCCGGCCCAATCCGCATGCCGCCCTGCCGGGACACGAGCACTGCATCTTCTCCAACGAGGCTTTCGATCTTCCAGAACTGCCCAAGGCGATTGTGATTGCCGGCGGCGGCTACATCGCGGTCGAGTTCGCCAACATCTTCCACGGCCTCGGCGTCGAGACGACGCTGGTCTATCGCGGCAAGGAAATCCTGCAGCGCTTCGACATGGATCTGCGGCGCATGCTGCACGAGACCATGGCGAAGAAGGGTATCCGCATCCTTTGCCACGAACATTTCACGTCCATCGACAAGCGCCCCGACGGCCGCCTCGACGCGCATCTGTCTGGCGGCGACGTGGTCACCGCCGACCAGGTCATGCTGGCGATCGGGCGCATTCCCAACACCGAGAACCTCGGTCTCGAAGCCGCCGGCGTCGAACTCGGCAAGCTCGGTGAGATCGTCGTCGACAAGTTCTCGCGCACCAATGTCAAGAACATCTGGGCGATCGGCGACGTCACCAACCGGGTGCAGCTCACACCGGTGGCGATCCACGAAGCGATGTGCTTCGTCGACACGGCCTTCCGCGACAAGCCAACCCGGCCGGACCACAAGACCGTGCCGACGGCGGTCTTTTCGCAGCCCGAAATCGGCACGGTCGGCCTTTCCGAGGACGAGGCCTCGACCCGTTTTGACGACATCGAGGTTTACCGCGCGGCATTCCGGCCGATGCGCAACACGCTTGCCGGCCGCGACGAAAAGATGCTGGTGAAGCTCATCGTCGACACCGACACGCGCCTGGTGCTCGGCGCCCACGTGCTCGGCCCCGATGCTGGCGAGATGGCGCAACTGCTGGGAATTTCCCTGAAGGCCGGTCTCACCAAGGACGATTTCGACAACACCATGGCGGTGCACCCGACCGCGGCGGAAGAACTGGTCACCATGTATACGCCGAGCTACCGCGTCAGGAACGGCGCTCGCGACATCTGAGCCCGGCTGCGGGTCTCAGGTTTTCCGTCTTTCGCCGAGCGCCACCGGCGTTGCGTCGAGCAGCCAGCTGATGAACTGCGGCCATAGCACATCGGCGAAGCGGGAGCGGAAGAAACCGAGATGGCCGATCTGCTGGCCGCCCGCGTGTTCGGGCGAGATCCAGCGCTCCTCGACCGGCGCGTTCTCGTAGCGCCGCATCAGCGCGGCAACCGCCTTCGGCGTACCCCAGATATCGTCGGTCAGCCCGAAAGCCAGGATTGGCGTGCGCACGTTGTGGTAGCGGGCGGTCTCGGCAAATGCCGGGTCGCCGAAGAAGTAATCGCGATGCCGGCACCAGCGCGCCCAGTCGCGGAAAACGCTTGCCGGGATCGGCTCGCCTAGCCCCATCCAGCGCGGCATGTCGGTAAACAGATAGGACAGCGGCATGCCGACCAGCGTCATGCGCGGCCCGGCCCATGGATCGTTCAGGTCGCCGAGGTAACCCGACATCGTCGCCACCATGCCGTAGCGCTTGAAGCGTCCGGAAATGCCACAAAGCCCGAGCGCCTGACCGCCGTAGGACTGTCCGACGCCGACCATCTCGTGGCCGGGCGCAATCGCGTCGAGGGCCGCGGCCGCCGCAGGCAGATCGAGCAGCGCCCAGTCTTTCATGCCGATGCGCTTTTTCCAGCCTTTCGCCCGCACCGAGCCGCCGGTGCCGCGGTAGTCGTAGACAAGTGCAGCGCGCGCACCGGCCTCCACAGAGGCTTTCGCGAACGCAGCGTAGAGGCCGCGCGGCACGGCGGTAGCCGAGGAGATCAGCACCAGCGGTTTTCTGCCATTGCCCTCGAAAAGCGTCCCGGCGAGCGGAAAGCCATCAGGTGTCGGAATGGCGATATCGCGTTGCAACACGGAAAACACCGTGGGTTCGGCGTCTCTTTTGTCGTCGAGTCCATCCCCGGATTGCCGGAAAGCTTTGTTGTTATTCACGGATATTCCTCTCACCGGAACTTCAATGTTACCATTTACGTTAACGTCAAAGTCAAGTGGTGTTGCTGATGGATGCCGCCAGTTGACAGGGGAGCCCTGGCCAAGACATGCAGGGAAACAGGCTGCATGGGCGGCCTCAGTTCCGGGATCAACCATGCCGCAACCGTCTGAAGTCGAAAAAAGCCCGCTTCGTATCGCGCTTTTTTCGGGCGGCAGCGCCTGCCGCAACATCAACATCTCGCTTTGTAAGCTCACCGGGCAACTGACCCGCATCGTTCCGGCGTGGGATAGCGGCGGCAGCTCCAAGGTTATCCGCGAGGCGTTCGGCATGCTGCCTGTCGGCGACATTCGCCAAGCTTTGATGACCATGGCGCATGGCGAGGGTAGGGCGGGTGACGTGGTGAAGATATTCAACGCCCGCCTGTCGAGCGCGCTTGGCAATGCGGAGGCCCGCTTCGAATTCGATTATTATGCGCGCGGCGAGCATCCGCTTTTGCAGCGCATGGAGCCCGGCCTGCGCGGCGCTATCCTCAATTATCTCAATCTCTTCGGCCGCCACATTCCGGCTGATTTCGATTTCAGCAACGGTTCGATCGGCAATTTCATCCTGGCCGGCGCCTTCATCGCCCACCAGTCCGACATCAACACCGCCGTGTTCGTATTCCGGAAACTATGCTCCATCGACGGCTTCGTCTGGCCGGTCTCGGTTGGCAACGGCATCGAGCTTGGCGCCACGCTCAGGGATGGCCGCGAACTGTTCGGCCAGCATCTGGTGACCCGGCTTTCCGACGCGGATGCCGCGGTCGGTATCGCCGATATCCGGTTGTCTGCCGGCGGTTCGCCAGTCACGGCCAACGATGCGGTCATTCCGGCGATTGCCGCCGCCGATGCCATCGTCTTCGGTCCGGGCAGTTTTTACACCAGCATCCTGCCGCATCTTCTGGTCAGTGGAATAGGCGAGGCGATCGCCGGAAACCCCCGCGCGCCCAAGATCTTTGTCGGCAACATTCTCGAATGCGCCGAAACCACCGGCGCCGACCTTGCCGGGCTGGTCGAAGTGTTTCTCGCCAGCTGGAAGCGGAAGGTGGGCAACGCTTCTCCGCTTACGCATGTCATCGACAACCGCGAGCTTTTCCCGTTTGAAAAGACGGTTGGCAAGTTCCGCTATCTCAGGAGCGGTGGTCTGGACAGGCTGTGCAGGGACAACGGCATCGTGCGCATCTCCAGCGATTTCGAGGATGCCTGGAACCGCGGCCAGCATGATGGCCGCACCATCGCCGCTGCCCTGGTCGAAGTGGCCGAGGCTGCCCGCGGTTAACCTGGCTCGTGGGCTCCTACAGATAGAAGCTTGGATCGTCGGTCGGCATCTGCTCTGCCTCGGCGACGTGCGGAACCACCACGGCCTCCAGCGGCGCTGCAAGCGACCATTTGAGATGCCCCGGCGACCGCTCCAGAATGGCCGAACCGCTGAGCGCCATCGGCGTTACCCGCTTGAGAACGACACTGCCGAAACCGCGGCGCGAACCGTCGTCCATGTCAGTTTCGGGATGCGGCACCGATGTTTCGTCCCACACCAGCTGTACTTCGCTTTGGCCGGCAGCTGTGGTTGTCACCTGCCAGGTAACGACGACTTTGCCGACATCGCTCGCCAGCGCGCCATATTTCGAGGAATTGGTTCCAAGTTCGTGGAATGCCATGCCCAGATGCTGAACTGCATTGGGCTGCACCGTGATGAGCGGGCCCGACAGATTGATCTGCTGTTCATGGCCGAAGGGCGCCAGATGCTCCTGGATCAGTTCGAACAGGCTTGCTCCGGACCAGTCCGAAGTCACCAGCAGGTCGTGCGAACGCGAAAGCGCCATGATCCGGTCGCGCACCCTTTCTTCGAATTCCTGTGGGTCGGCGGAGCGTTTGCTGGTTTCCCGGATGATCGACAGGATTACCGCGAACTGGTTCTTCACACGGTGGTTGACCTCCCGCATGAGCAATTTGATCCGGCGCTCGCTTTCTTTCGCCGCGGTGATATCCCTGGCGATCTTGGATGCTCCGACGATCTCGCCATCGCTGCTTCTGATGGGCGAGACAGTCAGCGAAACCGAAATGAAAGTCCCGTCCTTGCGGCGGCGTATCGTCTCGTAACTGGCGACCCGTTCGCCAATGCGCACTCGTTCGATGATCTCGGTTTCTTCGCCGCGCAGATGATCCGGAATGAGCAACAGGATCGAACGTCCGATCATCTCATCCTCGGTATAGCCGAACAGCCGCTCCGCTGCCTTGTTCCAGCTAGTGATAATGCTGTTGAGGTTCTTGCTGATGATCGCGTCGAACGAGGAGTCGACGATCGCGGCAAGCCGGGCGTCGGCGTCCGGTCCCTTTGTCTGCCGGATGTTGACGACCTTGGCCATGGTCCTGTGCCTTTGCGGATCAATTGGGAGCGGATGCAGGAAGTAATTTTCAACGTCTGTGGTATGAAACTATCATGCTTGAATTAGATGTTGCTTGTTAAATATGGAGCTATGTCTCGACGGCAATACCGGAAACATCGGCAGAATGCTTCGAAGATATGAAGCCTCCCGGCAAGCGGCCAATGTTTGCGGTTTGCCGTAACGCTGATGAGATGCGCGCCCGCACTCAAATGCGTCCCGCGAACACGGCATCGCCTCCTGTCCAAAAGCGGTCTAGAATAGCTCAGCGGCTTCGTGTAATGAGCCGCCATCCCTATATGAGGGGCGCAAACGCGGGCGATTGTTGTCCGCATGACAAGCAACGTTGGGTACGACAATGACGAATTGGTCACCGAATTCCTGGAGAGCAATGCCGATCCAGCAGGTGCCGGCCTATCCGGACGCGGCCGCGCTGGCCGAGACCGAGGCTCGTCTTGCCACCTTTCCGCCGCTCGTTTTTGCAGGCGAGGCGCGCAAGCTGAAGAAGCAGCTTGCTGCTGTTGCCAATGGCGAGGCCTTCCTGCTTCAGGGCGGCGACTGCGCGGAAAGCTTCGCCGAACACGGCGCCGACAACATCCGCGACTTCTTCCGCGTCTTCCTGCAGATGTCGGTGGTGCTGACTTTCGCCGGCGCCCAGCCGGTGGTGAAGGTCGGGCGCATCGCCGGCCAGTTCGCAAAGCCGCGTTCGTCCGACAACGAGACAAAGGACGGCGTGACGCTGCCGAGCTATCGCGGCGACATCATCAACGGCACCGGCTTCGACGAGAAGTCGCGCGTGCCCGATCCGGCGCGCCAGGAAATGGCCTATCGCCAGTCGGCTGCGACGCTGAACCTTCTGCGCGCCTTCGCGCAGGGCGGCTACGCCAATCTGGAAAACGTCCACAAGTGGATGCTTGGCTTCGTTTCTGACAGCCCGCAGGGCGAACGCTACGAGGCGCTGGCCAATCGTATCACCGAGACGATGGATTTCATGCGCGCCGTCGGCATCACGTCGGAGACCAATTATGCGTTGCGTGAGACAGATTTCTACACCAGCCACGAGGCGTTGCTGCTTGGCTACGAGGAGGCGTTGACGCGTGTCAATTCCACCTCGGGTGACTGGTACGCAACGTCCGGCCACATGATCTGGATCGGCGACCGCACCCGCCAGCCCGACCATGCGCATATCGAATACTGCCGTGGCATCAAGAACCCGCTTGGCCTGAAGTGCGGCCCGTCGCTGACGCCAGACGGCTTGTTGCAGCTCATCGACCTGCTCAACCCGGAAAACGAGGCCGGCCGGTTGACGCTGATCGCGCGCTTCGGCGCCGACAAGGTGGGCGAGCATCTGCCGAAGCTCATCCGCGCCGTTGAAAAAGAAGGCCGCAAAGTCGTGTGGTCGTGCGATCCCATGCACGGAAATACCATCACCGCGGCTGGCTACAAGACCCGGCCGTTCGACCGCATCCTCAAGGAAGTGCAGTCGTTCTTCGACGTGCACCGCTCCGAGGGCACGCATCCGGGCGGCATCCATGTCGAGATGACGGGCAACAATGTTACCGAATGCACCGGTGGGGCGCGCGCCATCACGGCCGAGGAACTGCAGGACCGCTACCACACGCATTGCGATCCGCGTCTCAATGCCGATCAGGCAATCGAACTGGCGTTTCTCACTTCGGACCTCTTGAAGAAAGGTCACGTGCGCCAGCCGCACACGCAGGCAGCCGAATAAGGCAGCCACGCCCGAGAGCGATCAAAAAGCCGCCGCCTGTCCCGGACAGGCGGCGGCTTTTCTACCGCGGCGCGATGCTCGCCTTTAACGCTTGTGGCTGGACAGTTCGCCGAGCAGCTTGGTCATTTCATCTTCGAGCGACAGCTCCGGCTTTGTCGGCTTCTTGGCCGCACCGTTGTCGAGACTGACCTCCAGCTCCTCCATCAGCGCATCATCGATGTTGTCGACAGGCTGCGGCTTTGCTGCGACGGGTGTGGCGCGCGAGCCGAGATAGTGCGTCGGGGCGGCGTTGGCGGCGAGCGGTATGCGTGCCGCCGGAGCCGGGGTCGAGGCGGCAGCCCGCGTCTCGTGCGCAGGCGGGTGCGGCGCGCGTTCAGGCGCTGCGCGTTCCGGCTGTGGTTGGCGCACCAGCTGCGGTGCGTGACGATCGGGTTCGCGCGGCTGCTGCGGATGGGCGGGCGGGATCTGCGCCACGCGTGGCTGCGGCACATGCTGCTGCGCCACTTCGGTCGGGCGGCTGCGCTCCACCGGGCGCGGCGCCTGTTCATGGTCGGGAGCGTGCTGGATCGGCCGGCGCTGCTGCGGGTGGAGCCTGATGTCCTGCTCCACCACCACGTCGGTCGGGCCGCCAATCAGGATCAGATGTTCGACGTCGTCGCGGCGCACCAGGACGAGCCGCCTGTGGCTGTCGACGGCGGTGGCGTCCATCACGGCAAGCCTGGTCTTGCGGTTGCGGCCGCCTGCCACGAAGGTGCCGAATGTCAGGTTGCGGAACAGTCTGACGATCACCAGGACGATTGCCAGCACGACCAGGGCAAGCAAGGTCCAAAGCAGCGCCATGGCGTATTCGGGGCCTGCAATTCCTTCAAGCCAGTCCCGCATCGAGCCCTCCAGACAATACGTGCAGCGCGGGCACTCTATGCTCTTGCGACGGGCGACTGCAAGTTGCCAATAGGTCATTACGCTGTTGATGTTTCAAACAGCGCCGTAGCCCCCGAGTTTTTCCCGCGCTTTTTCCATCGGGGCCTTTTCCCTGCCGAAAGAATATGATTCAACCGGACCCCGGGCAGGGACGCCGGGACGCCGGGAATCACAGGCAGGCAGATGGCGAGGGAAACTCGTAACGATTTTTATCCGGCGCCGATCGTCGACCAGAACACACGTCCGGGCGTGATCACGCGCCTGATCGTCTTCATCGTGGTCCTGACCGGCTCCGCCATCGTTTTCGGCATGTTCCGCGAGCGCCTTGGCGATCCGTTCCTGCTCGGCATGCTTGGCATCCTGGCGATGATCGGCGTCGGCTATCTTTTCGCCACGGCGATCGGCTTCGTGCAGATCGCGCCGCGTTCGACAGCCGACGAATTGTCGAAGTCGTTTGTCAACTCCATGTCTCAAGGCCTCATCGTCACCGACACCAAGGGCCGCGTCGTCTACGCCAACCGCGCCTATGCGACGATGACCGGCGCCACGTCGGCAGCCGACGTCAAGACGGTCGAAGCCCTGCTTTCCGATGTGCCCGAGGCGTCGCCCGTCGTCTACCGGCTGGCTTCGGGCCTTCGCGATGGCCAGCCCGGCGACGGCGAGTTCCGCCTGCAGCAGTCGATCCGTCCGGGCTCGGATGCCGGCGCCCACTGGTACAGGGTCCGCGCCCGCACGTTCAACATTCCAAGCCAGCGCCAGCCGCTGCTGTCCTGGCAGCTCGCCGACATTTCCAGGGAGCGCGCCGAGCAGGAGCGCTTCTTTCTCGACCTGCAGAAGGCGATCGACCACCTCGACCACGCGCCGGCAGGCTTCTTCGCCGCCGATCCTGAGGGCCGCGTCACCTACATCAACGCCACACTCGCCGAATGGCTGGGTCTTGACCTCGCAAGCTTCACCCCCGGCTCGACCAGCCTTCGCGAAATCGTCGCCGGCGACGGCATCGCGCTGATCCGTTCGGTCAAGGCCGATCCGGGCGCCACCCGAAATGCAGTCATCGATCTCGATCTGGCGACGGCAAAAGGCGAGGCCCTTCCTGTCCGTTTCATGCACCGGGTAAGCGCGAGCCGCGAAGGTCTGCCGGGCCCAAGCCGCACCATCGTCTTGAACCGAACCCAGGGGGAGGACGCCTCGGCCGACCTGCGGGCCGCGGAAGTGCGCTTCACGCGTTTCTTCAACTCGACGCCCATGGCGATTGCCGGCGTCGATGCCGACGGCCGAATCCTGCGCACCAACGCGCCATTCCTGTCTCTGTTCTCGACGGTTGTGGACCGCGACGCCGTCGACCGCCATGTCCGCCTCGACACGGTCATCCACGAGCGCGACCGTCCCTCCCTTGCCGCCGCCCTCGACAAGGCCAAGCAGCATCAGGCCGAGATCGCGCCAATCGACACCGTGCTGCCCGACAACGAGGAGCGCCATATGCGCTTCTACGTCAACGCGATCGCCGACGGCGCCGGAGCGGAAGGGGTGGAAGAGGCGGCGATCGTCTATGCCGTCGAGACCACCGAGCAGAAGGCGCTCGAGGGCCAGATGGCGCAGAGCCAGAAAATGCAGGCGGTCGGCCAGCTCGCCGGCGGCATCGCGCACGACTTCAACAACGTGCTGACCGCCATCATCATGGCGTCGGACCTCCTGCTCACCAACCACCGGCCGTCGGACCCGTCATTCCCCGACATCATGAACATCAAGCAAAACGCCAACCGGGCCGCTTCGCTTGTGCGCCAGCTTCTCGCCTTCTCGCGCAAGCAGACGCTGCGCCCGGAAGTGCTCAACCTCACGGACGTGCTCGCCGATCTGCGGATGCTGCTTTCCAGGCTGGTCGGCACCGGCGTCAAGCTCAGGGTCGACCATGGTCGCGACCTGTGGCCGGTCAAGGCCGATATCGGTCAGTTCGAGCAGGTTATCGTCAATCTCATCGTCAATGCGCGCGACGCCATGCCAGATGGTGGCGAGGTCGTCATCCGCACCAAGAACGTCTCCACAGGGGAGAGCGCTTCTTATGGTTTCAGGGAGCTTGTGCCTGGCGATTATGCGCTGGTCGAGGTTGAGGACAGCGGCACCGGCATTCCGCCGGACGTGCTGAAGAAAATCTTCGAGCCGTTCTTCACCACAAAGGAAGTCGGCAAGGGGACCGGCCTCGGCCTGTCGATGGTCTATGGCATCATCAAGCAGACCGGGGGCTTCATCTTCTGCACGTCTGAAGTGGGGTCGGGAACAGTGTTTCATATCTTCCTGCCGCGTCATATCGTTGAGGCGAAGACCCAGGAAGAGGCGAAAGCCGCCGAAGAGGTCGCTGCGACGCCGAAGGCGCCCGACGCCGCGAAAGATCTTTCCGGTTCGGCCACCGTTTTGCTGGTCGAAGACGAAGATGCCGTGCGAATGGGCGGCATTCGGGCGCTCACCTCGCGTGGCTACACAGTTCATGAAGCGTCGTCCGGTGTCGAGGCGCTGGAAGTCTTCCATGAGCTCGGCGGCAAGATCGACATCGTCGTCTCCGACGTCGTGATGCCCGAGATGGACGGCCCCACATTGCTTGGCGAACTGCGCAAGCTGCAGCCCGACATCAAATTCGTCTTTGTCTCCGGCTATGCCGAGGACGCGTTCGCCAGAAATCTGCCGCAGGACGCGAAGTTCGGCTTCCTGCCGAAACCGTTCTCCCTGAAGCAATTGGCGACCGTCGTGAAGGACGTGCTGGAGAGCGATTAGGAAAGTACACCGCCGCGTTGCATCATTCCGGCACCTTCACGCTGATTTCGATCGAGGCATACCAGGCCGCCACGTTGGAGATGTCCTCGTCCGACAAGCCCTTGGCCACGACCGACATCATTTCGTTTTCGCGCTTTCCGGAGCGGAATGCTTTCAACTGCGCCTGCAGGTAGATATCGCTTTCGCCAGCGAGATGCGGCGCAACCGGCATTTTGGCGATGCCATCGATGCCATGGCAGACCTGACATTTTTCGCGGGCCAAAGCGCGGCCCGTTTTGGCGTCCGCAGCATGTGACGGCGCCTGAGAAGCCAGTATGGTTGCAGCTGCGGCCAGGAAGAGGCTCGATTTTGTCATCATTTCCAATCCGACTGGGGCGGCGCCGGCCGGAAATCGGCCGGTGCCTCTGGAGTTTCGTGCGGGTCAGTTACTGTAGGAAATACGGTACACCGCGCCGACCAGATCGTCGGAGACGAGGATGGAGCCATCGCGAAGCTGCGCGATATCGACCGGGCGACCGAAATATTCACCATTGGCGTCGAGCCAGCCTTCGGCGAACACTTCGCTTGCGCCGACGCTTCCGTCCTCGTTGACAGCGGTGAACATGACGCGCGCCCCGACAGGCGTCGTGCGGTTCCACGAGCCGTGCTGGGCCGAGAAAATGCCGCCGCGATATTTTTCAGGAAATTGCTGGCCGGAATAAAACGTCATACCGAGATCGGCGGCATGAGGCGCCATTTCGACAGCAGGCAATAAAGCATCGGCCGGAGGCTCCTGGTCCTTGTATTCGTTGGTCCGAATCGTGCCGCCGCCGAAATATGGGAAGCCGAAATTCTGTCCGGCTGCCGTCTGCCGGTTCAGTTCGCCGGGCGGCTGGTCGTCGCCCAGGCCATCGACCTGATTGTCGGTGAACCAGAGGTCGCCATTTTTGGGATTGAAGTCGTGGCCGACCGAATTGCGGACGCCGGTGGTAAAGACTTCTCGGCCGGAACCGTCCTGGCCGATGCGGATGATCCCGGAGATGCCTTTTTCCTTGTAGAGGTCGAGCTTTTCCGGCGGCGGCACGTTGAACGGCTGGCCAAGCGAAATATAGAGCTTGCCGTCAGGACCGACGCGGCAGACACGCGCCGTGTGGTTGTAGCTTTCCTCGTCCACAGGGATGAGTTCGCCCTGCTTCACCACGTTGAAGGCGGCGACATCCGGTCCTTCGTAGAAAAACTCGGCCGCCGGGAATGACAGGACCCGGTTCTGCTCGGCGACATAGAGCACGCCTTCAGGCGAGAAACAGGGACCGTTTGGAACGGTGAATTCGATCGACGGCGCAAAATCCTTCACTTCGTCGGCGACGCGGTCCTTGTCGCGGTCGGTAACGGCCCAGATCTTGGTCTTGCGCGTTCCCACGAACGTCACGATGCCTTGCGTGCCGACGGCCATGTGGCGGGCATCGGGCACGATCGCATAGAGGTCGATCTTGAAGCCTTCGGGCAGCTTGATCTTGGCCAGCGTCGCCTTGATCGCCTCCGCCTTCTGGCCGCCCTGTTCGATGACGGTGAAATCGGTGGTTCCGGTTTTCTTGAAGCTGGAGAGTTTTTCCAGATTGGTCTGCGCGTGAACGATGGTCGCGGCGCTTGCCATCAACGCCGCCAACAGAACTGCCTTGTTTCGCATTCTTTCCTCCCGGGTGCCCCCGAGCGTGGAAGCCTAACATCACGCTTGGCATGCCGGGAAGTTGGCTAAGGCCTGGAATCTCTCCGACGATAGTAGGAGAAGCTCATACTGGTACGCCAACCAGCAACTGAGCCTCGCCATTGGAAAACGACCATTCTTCCCGCCGCGACATGCTGATGACGACCATCACATCCTCCTTGCGCAGGCCAGGCTTTTTGGCAAGCAACTCGACCAGTCGCTTGTAGAACGCCAGCTTGGTAGCGGTCGTGCGCGGCCGGCCGGCGCTGATGGCAATGACAAGGAAATCGTCGGAGCGCGGGCCGCCGAGATAATGACGGTCGAAAATCAGCCGGCCCGGCTCCAGTTCGTGGAATGCCTGGAACTTGTCGGTTGGCGGCACCTCGAAAGCATCGACCAGCGCCTGGTGGATGCTGTCGGAAACGGCCGCAATGTACTCATCCGACTTGCCTTTGAGGAGTGTGACGCGAGCGAATGGCATTTTCTGGTTCCTTGTTGATGCCGGCAGGCTTGACAGAGAGACCTTAAACTCACACGATGATCCCGAAAATTAGGAAGTTTCGTACACATTGTTCCAGGAAATGGGATGATTGCCGTGAGCCGGATTAATTTCGACCTTGATGTGCTCCGCAGTTTTGTCACCGGGGTCGAACTCGGCAGCTTTGCCCAGGCGGCAGATCGGCTTGGCCGGTCGACCTCGGCGGTGAGCGCCCAGTTGCGCAAGCTGGAGGAGCAGGCTGGCGCCGCCGTTTTCCGCAAGTCGGGCCGCGGCCTGGCGCTGACGGATGCTGGCGAGACCATGCTTGCCTATGCCCGCCGGCTGATCGATCTCAACGACGAGGCGGCCGTTGCGATGCGTGGCGTTGATCTGGAAGGTTGGGTAAGGCTCGGAATGCCGGAAGACTTCGGCGAAGCAGTATTACCCGACATTCTCGGGCGCTTCGTTCGCGCCCATCCCAAAGTGCGTATCGAAGCGCGGGTGGCGCGCAACGCCGAACTGCTGAACCAGGCTGCCGAAAATCGGCTCGATCTGGCGCTTGTGTGGAACGATGGCAGCAACGCCACCCGCGGCGACGCGGTTTCGGACGTGAATTTGCGCTGGATCGGCCCGGCGACCGCGCATGACATCTGGCAGCCGGGACATGGCGAACCGTTGCCGCTGGTGGTTTTCGAAGCGCCCTGCATCGTGCGCTCGGCAGCCACCGCGGCGCTCGACCGGGCTGGCATTCCGTGGCGTGTCGTCTTCACGAGCCCCAGCCTCGGCGGTCTATGGGCGGCGGTTTCGGCTGGCCTCGGTTACACCATCCGCACCGGAATTGGCCTTCCATCGGGCGTTCGCGCCATGAGTGTGGGCGAGGGGGGATTGCCAGAACTGCCGTCGCTTTCGCTGTCGCTGCACCGGCCAGGCCTCGACAAAGGTTCGCCGGCTGGACGGCTGGCCGAAATCGTGCTCCAGGAGGTCAGGGCTATCGCCGGCGCCATGCAGCTGGCGGCATAGCTGTCTGCGCTTCAGGCGGCCTTGCTTTTCAGCTCGGCGATTTCCGCCTCGCCCGGTCGGTGGCTGCGCAGATAGAGCGCGCAGGTCGTCCTGCAGCATCGAAGCGAAGTTCGGAATCTCGCCGTTGATCTCGATGGCCTCGTCGTAGAGCTTCGAGATGAACTTCGGCGTCGTCAGGCCCTGCCTCTGCGGCGATCTCGTCGAGCAGCGTCCAGAATGTCGCTTCGAGCTGGATGCTGGTCGAGTGCCCGCCGATGCGGATCGACCGGTTGATCTGCCGGTAGCCCTCCGGATCCTGGCCGGCAAATACCCTGCACATCGGCTGAATCCTCCCGTTTTTTGTTGGTCTTGGGCACCGGACGGCCGCTGCTGCCGCCGTTTCGCCCGGCAGTTTCGGCCGAAAAGCCGCTCCGTGCAATCGAACTTTCGTCCTTCGGCAGGCAGCGCATTTTGCGAGGCCGTGGTAACTGGCTGCCACCACCTTTGCCGGCCATGGCGCATAATCGGCCACGAGATGCGCGATCGACGGAGATTGCATTTGGCAAAAGCGATCCACATCGATGATCCGGGTTCTCGACGAGGCCCGCTCGATCGCCTTCTACAACGCCGCATTCGGCCTCGAAATCGCCGACCGGCTGGATTTCGACACGTTCACGCTCGTCTATCTCAGCAATCCCGAAGCCGATTTCGAGGTCGAACTGACGATCAACAAGGGCAGGGCACGGAGCCCTACGCGCTCGGTGACGGCTACGGCCATCATCGCCTTCTGCGTCGACGATCTCGACGCCGAGCATGCCCGCTTCGAGCGCGCCGGGCTTCAATCCACGAAAGATCGTCGAGTTCAATCGCGACGGCGCGCTGCTCGCCCGCTTCTTCTTTGTCGAGGATCCCGACGGCTACAAGATCGAGGTGCTGCAGCGGCACGGCCGATATCGATAGGGCGTGCGCCGGCGCCAGCACGGCGACCCCAGCCAGCCAATCGCGCCTCGCGGGCGCCACCAGCAAGCAAGGGAGGAAAACATGGTCACGCTCTACGAAGCGAAGCCCGGGCTCTCGCGGCGCGAGCTCTTGAAGCGAGGCACGGCGCCGGCGCACTGCTTGTCATCAGCGGCAGCGCGGTCATCAGCCCGAACAGGCCTGGGGCCTCGAGACCACCGGCGCTGAAGCCCGAAACCATGGCGACGCTGATCCAGATGGCGCGCGACATCTATCCGCACGACCAGGTGCCGGACAAGTTCTACGCCATCGCTGTCAAGAGCCATGACGAGCTGGCCGCCAAGGACGCCGCGCACAAGGAGCTGATCGAGAACGGCATCGCCGACCTCGACACAGAAAGCCGGCGACGGCGGTTATGCCGGCCTGGGCTGGGAGGAGGAGCGGGTCAAGCTGCTCCAGCAGATCGAGGAGCACGCCGTTCTTCCAGGCGGTCCGCGGCGGGCTGGTCGTCGGCCTCTACAACCAGAAGGAGGTCTGGCCGATCTTCGGCTACGAGGGCGAATCCTACTCCAAGGGCGGCTACATCGCGCGCGGCTTCGACGACATCGAGTGGCTCTGAACGCCGCGCCGACCGTCGTCGAACGCAACGCATTCACGGCCTTTGGGAGGAAACCATGGCTGCACCTTATGATCTCAACGACGACAGCGTGGTCGTCATCATCGGTTCCGGCGCCGGCGGCGGCACGCTCGGCAACGAACTTGCGCAGAAGGGCATCGACGTCGTCATCCTCGAAGCCGGCCCGCGCATCGAATACGAGGACTTCATCAACGACGAGTGGGACTAGCTTCGCCCAGCTCGCCTGGCTCGACAACCGCACGACGTCGGGCGGCTGGCGCGTCGCCAAGGATTTTCCCAACCTGCCGGCCTGGATCGTCAAGGCCGTCGGCGGCACCGACCACCCACTGGGCCGGCGCGTCGCTGCGCTTCCAGGAGCACGAGTTCAAGGCGCTGACCCACTACGGCAAGGTCGACGGCGCCAACCTGCTCGACTGGCCGATCACGCTCGCCGACCTCGAGCCCTACTACGCCAAGGCCGAGGACAAGATGGGCGTGACCCGTACCAACGGCATCGAGGGCCTGCCGGGCAACAACAATTTCAAGGTGTTCAAGGCCGGCGCCGACAAGCTCGGCTACAAGGAATGCCACACCGGCAACATGGCGATCAATTCGGCCGAACGCGACGGCCGCATGGGCTGCCAGCAGACCGGCTTCTGCTTCCAGGGCTGCAAGTGGGGCGCCAAATGGTCGACGCTCTATGCCGAGATCCCCAAGGGCGAGGCGACCGGCAAGCTGGAGGTGCGGCCGAACAGCCAGGTGGTGAAGATCGAGCACGACGACAGCGGCAAGGTCACCGGCGTCGTCTATGCCGACAAGGACGGCAAGCTGCAGAGCCAGAAGGCGCGCGTCGTCTGCGTCGCCTGCAATTCGATCGAAAGCCCGCGGCTGCTGCTGAACTCGGCCTCGACCAAGTTCCCGGACGGGCTGGCGAATTCGTCCGGCCAGGTCGGCAAGAACTACATGCGCCACACCACCGGTTCGGTCTACGCGATCTTCGACAAGCCGGTGCATTTCTACCGCGGCACGACGATGGCCGGCATCATCCGCGACGAGGCGCGCCACGACCCGTCGCGCGGCTTCGTCGGCGGCTACGAATTGGAGACGCTGGCGCTCGGCCTGCCGTTCATGGCGGCCTTCCTCAATCCCGGGCGGCTGGGGCCGCGGCTTCACCACCGCGCTCGACCACTACGACAAGCATGGCCGGCATGTGGATCGTCGGCGAAGACATGCCGCAGGAGCAGAACGCGCGTCACGCTGCACGCCGAACTGAAGGACAAGTACGGCCTGCCGATCCCCGACGTCTGCTTCACCGACCATCCGAACGACATCGCCATGCGCAACCACGCCTACAAGCAGGGCATGGCGCTCTACGACGCGGTCGGCGCGACGCGCACCTTCCCGACGCCGCCCTATCCGTCGACCCACAATCTCGGCACCAACCGGATGAGCGAGAAGGCGGCCGACGGCGTGGTCAACAAGTATCGGGCAGACGCATGACATCAAGAACCTGTTCGTCTCGGACGGCAGCCAGTTCACGACGGGCGGCGCGGAAAACCCGACGCTGACCATCGTGACGCTGGCGATCCGCCAGGCCGACCACATCGCCAAGGAAATGGCGGCTGGTACTATCTGATACCGTCGATACGTGTCGACGGCAGGCCGGCGCGGAACGCTTTTATGCCTTCCGCGCCGGTTTCGTAATGACGCGACGGCGCAGCGACGCCAGCCATGGACTTCCCGCGAGAAGCTTCTAATCATGTCGGGATCTGACATTTCGCCGGGATGAAGAAATGCTGCGCATCGAGCAGTTCAGGATCGACGACATCTACGTCCCGGCGGCGCGCCGCAAGACGTTGCATCCCGAAACGGTGCGCAAGCTCGCCGAGGACATTCTCGAAAACGGGCTGAAGTCGCCGATCATGGTCCGCCATGACGGCAAGCGGCCTATTCTTGTCGAGGGCCTGCACCGGTTGGAGGCCTGCAAGTGGCTGGGCGAAACGACGATCCCCGGCTATCTCGTTCAAGCCCGCCGGCACTGATCTTGCTCAGACTGGCGGCATGTTCATGACAATCGCGCCGGCGACGGAAAGGCCGATCAGCGTGAAGTGGGTCAGCTGCATGCCTTCCTGGCCAATGTGGTAGGCAAACCAGCCGCCGCCCAGAAGCATAATGAAACACATGAACGCCAGCGCCGAGAGCGCCAGGTTGGCGCGTGCCACCGCTTCGCCGACATCCGCGCCGGCAGACAGGGCTCCGCCCAGCCCGAAGACGGCATACCAAAACAAGGCGGCAGCAACGCCCTCGATGAGCGTGACGAAACTGTAGACCACAAGATGCAGGATCGGCTTATCCGTGCGCCGGGAGAGCAGGGGATGCTGGATGGCAGGCGGCTGCTCGAACATCTGCATGTTCATGAGCCGGCCGATTGCGGCGACGCCGGCCCCGAACGCCATCACATTGTTGAAGAAACCGAGCGTCAGCCAAAGCGCGAGGCCGCCGGCGAGTACAAATTTGAACAACAGGAGCGAGTCCGCGACGGTCATTGACGTCTCCATTGGATGCATGCGGGTTGCAGCGAAGGGGAGGGATTGTCCAGATGACGATTGACAGCGCTCGTTTGTGACATAGGCCAGGTTCAAAACCTCGCTCACCGAGGACAGTCGGCTGGCGATCGGCTGCAAGCATTGGTTCCTTGGGCATAACAACGAGATCGACCTTGAAATATGAGCCATAGCGCCGGTAAGACTGCGTTCGGGGTAGAGTAGCCGGTCTCGGGGGCAGCAAATCAGATTCCAGGCATGTGCTGCGGCAGGCTTCAGCCTCGCGCAAGCATCCGGACTTAGAAACCGAGGTGTTCGTACAGGTTCCAGCGGATTGGTCTGATGGGGGAAAACCAATGCTGCATTACGTCGAAGACACATCCAAACGCCGCTTGACGGATCGGGCCGAAATCCTGACTGCCGTTGGCATTCTCAGGAAACACGGTTGTCCCACCGATGAGATGGTCGGTGAGATAGCCAAGATCTTTTATGTCGACCTAGACGAGTTCAACGAAGTCTTGAAATCGGACAACGCCTTCCGTTCGATTACTCTTTGAATCAAATTCTTGCTCGGATCGGAACGGATTTCCGACTTTTGCCGTCGATCATCGGCGCTCAGACAAGGGTTTCTGGGGGTCGCGATGATTTTTCAACGCAATGTCGTTGCCGTTCCGGCACCCGCCGTGAGGGCAGGCGATGCCGGTGTTTCCGGTTTCGCCCGGCGCGCCGCCGAGGCGAGTGCCGAGCATGCGCGCATCGTCGAGTGGGCGGCCCGTATCCGGCAAGCCGATACTGCCGTCGCCTGGCTGATCGCCCGGCCGGGATTGCGGCCGCCCCAGGCTTCCTATCCGACCGCCGTTGAAGCCTACCGCGAAACCGCAGAAGTGCTGAAGGTATTGTAAAAATTAGCCGGCAAACAGGCGCGCTTGCGCAAAATCTTCGGATGGCATTCGCTCTGTTGCTATCATCCCCGATTTTTTTGGCGGATTGAAACAAAAGCGTTGTCGGATTGTCACATACCACCGATACTCCCGTCTGCGGAATTCGCTCTTTCGCCAACGAAAAACGGGAGAAAACCATGAAACATCAGGTAATTGCCGCCGGTTTTGCGGCCAGCGTCGCACTTCTTTCCACGACCTCCGCCTTCGCCGTCACCGAAATTTCCTGGTGGCACGCGATGACCGGCGCCAACAATGAAGTCGTCGAAACACTTTCCAAGGAATTCAACGAGAGCCAGAGTGAATTCAAGATCACACCGGTGTTCAAGGGAACCTATCCCGAGACTCTGAATGCCGGCATCGCGGCTTTCCGTGCCAAGCAGCCGCCGGCAATCATGCAGGTGTTCGATGCGGGCACCGGCGTCATGATGGCCGCGGAAGGCGCCATCAAGCCGGCTGCGGACGTGCTCTCGATGGGGGGCACGGCTTTCGATAAGAGCCAGTACCTGCCGGGTATCGTGGCCTATTATTCGAAGCCAGACGGCACCATGCTGTCCTTCCCGTACAATTCGTCGTCGCCGATCCTCTATTACAACAAGGACATCTTCGCGAAGGCCGGACTGGACGTCGACAATCCTCCAAAGACCTGGAACGAGGTCTGGGAGGCGGCGAAGAAGATCAAGTCCAGCGGTGCAGCGCCTTGCGGTTTCACTTCAACCTGGCTGACCTGGATACACACCGAAAACTTCGCTGCCTGGAACAACTACCAGTGGGGCACCCAGGAGAACGGCATTGCCGGCCCGAATGTCGAGCTGAAGATCAATGCCAAGCCTTTCGTCGACCACTTCCAGGCGCTGGCCGATCTGGCCAAGGATGGTACCTTCAAGTATGGCGGCCGCACGTCTGAAGCCAAGCAGATCTTCCTTGCCGGCGAATGCGGCATCTTCACCGAATCCTCCGGTGGCCTGGGCGATATCGTCAAGTCGGGCATGAACTACGGAACCGGCATGCTGCCCTATGACACGGAGCCGCAGAACACCATTCCTGGCGGCGCTTCGTTGTGGGTGTTCGCCGGCAAGTCCGACGAGGAATACAAGGGCGTGGCTGCGTTCTTCAACTTCCTCTCGAAGACCGACATCCAGGCTCGGCTGCACCAGGTTTCCGGCTACCTGCCGGTGACGCTGGCAGCTTATGAGAAGACAAAGGCTGACGGCTTCTACGAGAAGAACCCGGCGCGCGAGATCCCGATCAAGCAGATGCTGGGCAAGGCGCCGACCGAACACTCCAAGGGTGTGCGCCTGCCGAACCTGCCACAGGTCCGTGACATCATGAACGAGGAGTTCGAGAAGATGCTGGCCGGCGAGCAGACCGCACAGCAGGCGCTCGACAATGCCGTTTCGCGCGGCAACGCGGCAATCAAGGAAGCGACGAACTGAGCCCCGGCTTTACCCTCCCGCTTGTGGGGAGGGTCGAGACGCCTGGCGTCTCGGGGTGGTTCCTTGTGGCCTATGGCGGCGCTTCATCCCCACCCCGTTTCGCAATTTTCGCTTTGCTTCAATTGCTCATCGACCCTCCCCGCAAGGGGGAGGGTAAGGAGCCCGACACTTGACCCCACGCGTTGTCTTTCCCAATAAGATCCTGCCCTACCTGCTGGTTGCGCCGCAGCTGGCGATAACGCTCGTCTTTTTCTATTGGCCCGCCAGCCAGGCCCTCTATCAGTCGATGTTGAAGGAAGACCCGTTCGGGCTGAGATCGCAGTTCGTCTGGTTCGCAAATTTCGCCAAGGTGCTGTCAGACCCGAACTACCTGAATTCGATCAGGGTGACGGCCATTTTTTCCGTTTCCACCGCCGCCGTCTCGATGACCGCCGCCCTTCTGCTGGCGGTGATGGCGGACAAGGTGGTGCGCAGCAGGGGACTGTACCGCACGCTGATGATCTGGCCCTATGCTGTGGCGCCTGCGATTGCGGGCATGCTCTGGCTGTTCCTCTTCAACCCGTCGATAGGCAGCTTGGCCTATCTCCTGCGTCAGATGGGCATAGCCTGGGACCCGCTTCTCAAGGGTGACCAGGCGATGGTTCTCGTCGTCATGGCCGCGGCCTGGAAGCAGATCAGCTACAATTTCCTGTTTTTTGTGGCTGGCTTGCAGGCGATCCCGAAAACGCTGATCGAGGCAGCGGCGATTGACGGCGCGCGTGAGCTGAAGCGTTTCTGGACGATCGTCTTCCCGCTGCTGGCGCCGACCACATTCTTCCTTCTGGTCGTCAACACCGTCTACGCCTTCTTCGACACGTTCGGCATCATCCACGCCGTCACCGGCGGCGGACCGGGCAAGTCGACCGAGACACTGGTCTACAAGGTTTACAATGACGGCTTCGTCAATCTCATCCTGGGCGATTCGGCGGCGCAATCGGTAATCCTGATGATCATCGTGATCGCGCTGACTGCGGTCCAGTTCCGCTATGTGGAGAGGAAGGTGCACTATGGCTGACACGGTGCAAGCAGCAGCGCCCAGCCGGGGTCACGACAAGCTGATGATCGGCCAGTCGGCATTCGGCATCTATACGGCCCACGCCATGCTCATCCTCGGCATCGTCGTCGTGGCGTTTCCGATCTACTACACCTTCGTTGCGTCCACCCACACGCTGCAGACCATCTTGCGACCTCCGCTGCCGATGCTGCCGGGTGGGCATTTCCTCGAAAACTATTCGGAAGCGCTGTTCGGCGGCGTCGGACGCATCGGCGGCGTCCCGGTATCGACGCTGCTCTTGAACACCACGATCGTGGCGTTCGGCATCGCGATGGGCAAGATCGTCATCTCGATCCTGTCGGCCTATGCGATCGTCTTCTTCCGCTTCCCGTTCCGCATGTTCTTCTTCTGGCTGATCTTTATCACGCTGATGCTGCCTGTCGAGGTGCGCATCCTGCCGACCTACAAGGTGATGGTCGATCTCGGCCTGATCGACACCTATGCCGGGCTGATCGTGCCGCTCATCGCATCGGCCACCGCGACGTTGCTGTTTCGCCAGTTCTTCCTGACCATTCCGGGCGAACTGGTCGAGGCGGCAAGGGTCGACGGGGCGGGGCCATACCGCTTCTTCAAGGATATTCTGCTGCCGTTGTCGCGCACCAACATCGCGGCGCTCTTCGTCATTCTCTTCATCTACGGATGGACGCAATATCTTTGGCCGCTGCTGGTGACCAACCGCAACGACATGAACACCATCGTGATCGCGGTGAAGAAGATGGTGTCCTTCGCCGATGCCGACACCGAATGGCACTTGGTGATGGTGACCTCGATGCTGGCAATCCTGCCGCCGATCCTGGTCGTGGTTTTCATGCAGCGCTGGTTTGTGCGCGGCCTCGTCGATACGGAGAAATGACAAAGCAATGGCTGTTGTAAACCTGAAGGACGTCAAGAAAGTCTACCCCGGCGGGGTCGAGGCTGTGAAAGGCGTTTCCATCGCCATTCCCGACAAGGCGCTGTGCGTGCTGGTGGGGCCGTCGGGATGCGGGAAGTCGACGCTGCTGCGCATGATCGCAGGGCTGGAGACGATTTCCGCCGGCTCCTGCGCCATCGACGGCAAGGTGGTCAACGAGATCGGCCCGACCGAACGCGATATCGCCATGGTTTTCCAGAACTACGCGCTCTATCCGCATATGAAGGTCTACGACAACATGGCCTACGGCTTGCGCAACCGTGGTACGCCGAAGGACGAGATCGACAGGCGTGTGCAGGCGACGGCGAAAACGCTCGAGCTCTCGCATCTTTTGGAGCGGCGGCCGCGCGAACTCTCCGGCGGCCAGCGCCAGCGCGTCGCCATGGGCCGCGCCATCGTACGCAATCCGAAAGTCTTCCTTTTCGACGAGCCGCTTTCCAATCTCGACGCCAAATTGCGCGGCCAGATGCGCGTAGAGATCAAGAAGCTGCAGCGCGAGCTTGGAGTGACGTCAGTCTACGTCACCCATGACCAGCTGGAGGCAATGACGCTCGCCGACGTGCTGGTGGTGATGAATGGCGGGCTGGTCGAACAGCTAGGCGATCCGCTCGACATCTATGAAAAGCCGGCCTCGACCTTCGTCGCCTCCTTCATCGGTGCGCCGCCGATGAACCTCCTGTCGCTGACTGACGGCGCTTTGCTCGCCGACGGCACTGCCATCACGGCAACCGCGCCGGCGGGTGCTGCGCAACTCGGTTTTCGCCCGGAAGACGCTGATGTCGCGATCGGTGCGTTGGCATCCGTCGACGGCATCTCGCTGCCGGCTGTCGTGGAGGGCGTCGAGCCCGTCGGCGCCGAGAGTTTTCTTTACTGCGCGGCCGGCGGCCAGAAGATCGTCGTGCGGGTATCGGGCCGTTCGGCAGCCAATCCCGGCGATGCATTGAAAGTGGTGGCCAAGCCGGAAAAGCTGCACTGGTTCGACAGCAGCGGCAAGCGGCTGGGTTAGCCCTCGCATCGCGGCGGGCTCTCCGGCTCGTTCCGTGTTTCCGCCTTGATGCCTGTCGCTCGAAAGTGTTCTCGGTTTCGGGAAAACGACATACACAACTGAGAAGCCACAGCGCGGCGGATATAGGTCGCAGAGCCGCCGCACAATAAGGGGTGGAGATCGTGGGCGGTCTTCCTCACTTTGCCGCAATTCATGCTAATAGGACGCAGGGACAATCTTCTTGCTGCATTCGCGGCATCTTCCGACACGAGGGGAATCCATGCTGAAGAGACTAGCCGTCGCCCTGGTGGCCACCACGATGCTCGCCGCCTGCACCACTGATCCTTATACTGGCCAGCAGAAGGTATCGAACACCGCTGGCGGCGCAGCACTCGGCGCAGGCCTTGGCGCGCTCGCCGGTCTCGCCTGTTGGCGGCAGCAGCAACGCCCAACGCAACGCCGTGCTGATCGGCGCCGGCATCGGCGCGCTCACCGGCGGCGCCATCGGCGCCACCATGGACCGCAACGAAGCCGAGCTGCGCGCCCAGCTCCAGGGCACCGGCGTCAGCGTCACCCGTGTCGGCGACCAGATCGTCCTCAACATGCCGTCGGACATCACCTTCGCCACCGACCAGGACGCGGTGAAGTCCGGCTTCTACCCGACGCTGAATTCGGTCGCGCTGGTGCTGAAGAAGTTCAACCAGACGGTCGTCGACGTCTACGGCCACACCGATTCGACAGGCAGCGAGCAGCACAATTTCGACCTGTCGCAGCGCCGCGCCTTTCGGTCGCCAATTACCTTGCCGGACAGGGTGTCGATTCGCGCCGCTTCGCCGTCACCGGCTTTGGCGAGACGCGGCCGATCGCCGACAACGCCACGGCTGCCGGCCGCGCCCAGAACCGCCGCGTCGAAATCCAGCTTTCGCCGCTGACCTGACCGGCGTCAGATCTCCGCTCAGCGCTGGCGGCGATCTTCGCCGCCAGCCGGGCATTGTTCTCGACCAGCGCGATGTTGGTCTTGAGGCTGGCGCCCTCTGTTAGCTCCAGCAGCTTGCCGAGCAGGAACGGCGTCACCGCCTTGCCGGAGATGCCTTCTTTCTCGCCGGCTTCCTGGGCCGCGGCGATGTAGCCGGCCATCATCGCAGCCGGTATCTCGTCCTTCTCCGGCACCGGGTTGGCGACCAGCATGCCGCCAACGAGGCCGAGCGCAGCGCGTGTCTTGAAGAATCGCGCGATCCGCCCGGCATCGTCGAGCCTGAGCGGCGCCTTGTGTGGCGAGGTACGCGACCAGAAGGCCGGCATCACGTCGGAGCCGTAGGCGACCACCGGCACGCCGCGCGTCTCCAGCACTTCCAGCGTCTTCTCGATGTCGAGGATCGCCTTGGCGCCGGCCGAAACCACGATCACCGGCGTGCGCGCCAGTTCGTCGAGATCGGCCGAAATGTCGAAGCTCTTTTCGGCGCCCTTGTGCACGCCGCCGATGCCGCCGGTCGCGAAGACCCTGATGCCGGCGAGATGCGCGGCGATCATCGTTGCCGCGACCGTGGTGCCGCCGGTGCGTTTTTCCGCCACCGCGAAGCCGAGATCGGCGCGCGACAGCTTCATGGCGCCGGTCGTCTTGCGCCAGCGCTTTCGCGCTCCTCGTTCGACAGCCCGATCTTCAGCCGGCCGTCGACCACCGCGATCGTGGCGGGCACGGCGCCGTCCGTCGCGCGATGATCTTCTCGACGTTCGTCGCCATCGCGGCATTGTCGGGATAGGGCATGCCGTGGGTGATGATGGTGCTTTCCAGCGCCACCACCGGCTTGCCGGCGGCAAGCGCTTTGGCGACGGGCGCGTGCGATGTCGGTGAAGGGGCGGGCGGTTTCGGGCGTCATGTTGGTTTCTCCGGCGCTTTCGCGCCCTCATGCCACTGCTGCGGCCTCCGGCACAAGGGCGAGGGCGGCAGTGAATTCCCGGGCAGAAAAATCCGCCACGGCGGCGGGGCTTTCGACGGTCAGCATCGCGGCGGCCATGCCTTCGCGCAACGCTTCGCGCAGCGGCATGCCTTTCATCAGGGCGGCGATCGTCACGCCGGCCAGCGCGTCGCCCGCGCCGGTGACGTCGGCAATCCTTCGTGGCGCGCGGCGGCACGATTGAAAAGATGCCCGTCTCGCGTCGAAGCCGATCACCGCTTCGCCGCCCGCAGTGATGACGCCTTGCGCCAGCCCCCTGCCGCGCAGGCTGGCGACCATTTCGACTGGTTCCTGCTTCCTCGATGCCGGCCAGGCCGCGCGCCTCGCGCCGGTTCATGAACAGGCACGAGAGATGTTCGAGCAATCCCGCCAGGCGCACCGCCTTGGCCGGCGAGATGGCGATTGCGAACAGCGGCTTGCCGGCGGCGACCGCCATCAGCTTGCGCAAGGCCGGCTTCCGGCAGATTGGCGTCGCACAAGTATGGCATCCGCGCTGGCGGCTGCCTCGACGGACCTTCGCGCGGCCAAGCTGCTTCGGCGAAGGCCAGTTCGTAAAGCCCCATGTCCGCCAGCCCGGCGATCAGGTCGCCGTCGCGGTCGAGCAGGGCGGTGTAGCTCGGCGTCGAGCGGTCGAGGAAGACCGCGGAAAGGTCCTCGATGCCTGGCCTGGGCGATGGCAGCGGGCGACATTGTCACCGGCCGCATCGCCGCCGCGCACCGACAGCAGCGATGCGGCGACGCCGTGTTGCACCGCATTGCGTAGCGCATTGAACACCACGCCGCCGACTTCCTCGCTCAGCACGCCGGGATTGGATGTGCCGGGCACATAAGCGCCCGAAACCTGGCCGCGTCGGTCGATATGGGCGCCGCCGACGGCGAAGAGGTGGTTTGAGGTCATGGGGAGTTATCCGATGCGATTTCGGGCGGACAATATGTGGCGGTCTGCACGCCTGCAATCGGCGGACTGCCGAATCGGCTGCCTGCTTCTCGCGGCCAACGATAGCGCCGTTCCAATTGCTGTCGATTTGCAAAGGTAATGAAACAAAAATGGAACGTATCTGGATTGTCAAATTAAAACTGATGCTTAGCGCCTCTTGCCAAATTAGAACAAAACAGGTACATAATTGAACAAGACACCGGATTGTCCGGCCTTCATTGACGACCACGGGGTGATGTATCATGGCTCAGAACTCATTGCGGCTTGTAGAGGATAATTCGGTGGACAAGACAAAGGCGCTCGACGCCGCGCTTTCGCAGATCGAACGCGCTTTCGGCAAGGGTTCGATCATGCGGCTCGGCGCCAACGAGCAGGTGGTGGAGATCGGCACGGTTTCCACGGGTTCGCTCGGCCTCGACATCGCGCTGGGAGTTGGTGGCCTGCCGCGCGGCCGCATCATCGAAATCTACGGGCCGGAAAGCTCGGGCAAGACGACTATGGCGCTGCATACGGTGGCCGAGGCGCAGAAGAAGGGCGGCATCTGCGCCTTCGTCGACGCCGAGCACGCGCTCGATCCTGTCTATGCCCGCAAGCTCGGGGTCGACCTGGAGAACCTTTTGATCTCGCAGCCGGACACCGGGGAACAGGCGCTGGAGATTTGCGACACGCTGGTCCGCTCCGGCGCCATCGACGTGCTGGTTGTCGATTCGGTCGCGGCCCTGACGCCGCGCGCCGAAATCGAGGGCGAGATGGGCGATTCCTTGCCGGGCCTGCAAGCCCGTCTGATGAGCCAGGCGCTGCGCAAGCTCACCGCGTCCATTTCGCGTTCCAACACGATGGTCATCTTCATCAACCAGATCCGCATGAAGATCGGCGTCATGTTTGGCTCGCCGGAGACGACGACCGGCGGCAACGCGCTGAAGTTCTATGCGTCGGTGCGTCTCGACATTCGCCGCATCGGCTCGGTCAAGGACCGCGAAGAGGTGGTCGGCAACCAGACCCGCGTCAAGGTGGTCAAGAACAAGCTGGCGCCTCCCTTCAAGGTGGTCGAGTTCGACATCATGTATGGTGAAGGCGTTTCGAAGACGGGCGAGCTCGTTGACCTTGGGGTCAAGGCCGGCGTGGTCGAGAAGTCGGGCGCCTGGTTCTCCTACAATTCGCAGCGCCTCGGCCAGGGCCGCGAGAACGCCAAGCTGTTCCTGCGCGACAATCCCGAACTGGCACGCGAAATCGAACTGACGTTGCGGCAGAATGCCGGTCTGATCGCCGAAAAGTTCCTGGAGAACGGCGGCCCGGGTGAAATCGAGGACGATGCCGCCGAGATGTAAGCGGATTCCATTCCATTTTATGCAATACCGACCGCCGGCTTCACCCCGGCGGTTTTGTTTTGGCGCTGTGAACCTCGGGTTTTTCTGAGGCATGTCGCCCGAAAGTGTCCTCGGTATCGGGAGAAACGACATGCACAAGCAACAAGCTACAGCGTGACCGCCGAATCCCATTCGGCGCGACACGCTGTAGTCGTCCGGTGTTTCTGGACAGGGCAGGGTGCTGACGATAAAAGGCCATGTCCATTTTCGCCCCGCTAAATAAGGCAGGGTTCTCACAAAGGCATCAGTATGAGCGGCGTCAACGAAATCCGGTCGTCATTTCTCGACTACTTCAAGAAGAACGGCCACGAGATCGTCGCCTCGAGCCCGTTGGTGCCGCGCAATGATCCGACCCTGATGTTCACCAACGCCGGCATGGTGCAGTTCAAGAACGTCTTCACCGGCCTGGAGAAGCGGTCCTACTCGCGTGCGGCGACCGCGCAGAAGAGTGTGCGCGCAGGCGGCAAGCACAATGACCTCGACAATGTCGGTTATACCGCACGCCATCTCACCTTCTTTGAGATGCTCGGCAATTTCTCCTTCGGAGATTATTTCAAGGAACGTGCGATCGAGCTTGCCTGGAACCTGATCACCAAGGATTTCGGCCTGCCGAAGGACAAGCTGCTGGTTACCGTCTACCACACCGACGACGAGGCAGCCGGCTACTGGAAGAAGATCGCCGGTTTTTCTGACGATCGCATCATCCGTATCGCGACCTCCGACAATTTCTGGGCGATGGGCGACACCGGCCCCTGCGGCCCTTGTTCGGAAATCTTCATCGACCGTGGCGAGCACATCTGGGGCGGACCTCCCGGAACACCGGAGGAGGACGGCGACCGCTTCCTCGAATTCTGGAACCTGGTCTTCATGCAGTATGAGCAGGTGACGAAGGAGGAGCGCATCGATCTGCCGCGCCCGTCGATCGACACCGGCATGGGGCTGGAGCGCATGGCGTCCATCCTGCAGGGGGTGGAGAGCGTCTTCGAAACCGATCTGTTCCGCCACCTGATCGACGCGGCGGCTTCCGCTCTCGGGCGCGGTCCCGAAGCGGACAACGTTGGATCGTTCCGGGTCATCGCGGATCACCTGCGCTCCGCGTCCTTCCTCGTGGCTGACGGTGTGTTGCCGTCCAACGAGGGCCGCGGCTACGTATTGCGCCGCATCATGCGCCGCGCCATGCGTCATGGGCAGCTTCTCGGCGCCTCCGAACCGCTCATGTGGAAGCTGGTGCCCGCGCTGGTGCGCGAGATGGGCCAGGCCTATCCCGAGCTGGTTCGCGGCGAGGCGTTGATCACCGAGACGCTGAAGCTCGAGGAGACCCGTTTCCGCAAGACGCTGGCGCGCGGCCTCGGCCTGCTTTCCGAAGCCACCGACAAGCTCGGCGCCGGCGACATGCTGGACGGCGAAACGGCGTTCAAGCTCTACGATACTTACGGCTTTCCGCTCGATCTGACGCAGGATGCGCTGCGCCAGCGCAACATCTCGGTCAATCTCGATGGCTTCAACGACGCGATGCAGCGGCAGAAGGCTGAGGCGCGCAAGAGCTGGGCCGGTTCCGGCGAGGCTGCCACTGAAACGGTCTGGTTCGGCATCAAGGAAAAGACTGGCGCCACCGACTTCCTCGGTTACGAGACAGAGCAGGCCGAAGGCATGGTGCTGACCCTGGTCAAGGATGGCAAGGAAATCGCCGAGGCCAAGGCTGGCGACGAAGTGGCTGTCGTCGTCAACCAGACGCCGTTCTACGGCGAATCCGGCGGCCAGATGGGCGACACCGGAACTCTCTCCGGCGAAGGGTTTGCCGTCGATATCGCTGACACCCAGAAGAAGGGCGACGGTGTATTCGTGCATCTCGGCAAGGTCGCCAAAGGCACGGTAAAGCCCGGCGCGGCGGTCGAAATGAAGGTCGACCACGCTCGCCGCTCGCGGCTGCGCTCCAACCATTCGGCAACGCACCTCATCCACGAGGCGCTGCGCGAGGTTTTGGGCACGCATGTCGCCCAGAAGGGTTCGCTGGTCGCCCCGGAACGCCTGCGCTTCGACATTTCGCACAACAAGCCGATCTCCGCCGACGAGCTCGAGCAGGTCGAGAAGATGGCCAATGAGATCGTCGTCCAGAACAGCCCGGTCACCACACGGCTGATGTCGGTCGACGATGCGATCGCGGAAGGCGCGATGGCGCTGTTCGGCGAAAAATATGGCGACGAGGTGCGCGTCGTATCGATGGGCACCGGCCTGCAGGGCGCCAGGGCCAACCGGCCATATTCGGTTGAGCTGTGCGGCGGCACGCACGTGACGTCGACCGGCGACATCGGCCTGATCCGCATCGTCTCCGACGCTGCGGTGGCCGCAGGCGTTCGGCGTATCGAAGCGCTTACAGGAGAGGCGGCGCGCCGCCACCTCGATGAGCAGGACCGGCGTCTCAAGGCGGTTGCGGCTGCGCTGAAAGTGTCGCCGGCGGATGTCCTGACCCGTGTGGAGACGCTTGTCGACGAGCGCCGCAAGCTGGAGCGCGAACTGGCCGACGCGCGCAAGAAGCTTGCGCTGGGTGGCGGCGCTGCAGCCGGTGCCTCCGGCGGCGCGGCCGAAACGGTCGCCGGGGTCGGTTTCCTCGGCAGGAGCGTTTCCGGCGTGTCGCCGAAGGACCTGAAGCCGCTGGCGGACGAGGGCAAGAGCTCGCTCGGTTCAGGCGTCGTCGTGTTCGTCGGCGCGGGTGAAGACAACAAGGCAAGCGTGGTTGTCGCCGTCACCGACGACCTGACGGGCCGTTACAGCGCCGTCGATCTCGTGCGCGTGGCGTCGGCGGCCCTTGGCGGCCAGGGTGGCGGCGGCCGTCCGGATATGGCGCAGGCCGGCGGGCCCGATGCGTCGAAGGCCGACGAGGCGATCGCCGCCGTGAAGGCCGCGATGGCAGCGGCCTGAGGATTGGCCGGACGTCGCGGCACCGAATGCGCGGCGCTTTACATCAGCGCGGAAAGCGGTCGCCATAATAGAAGGCGATCGTGATTGAGATCAGCGAGAGGATGAAACCTGCGATCGACAGGCCGAAGGAAAGCCAGAAGGTGTTGAGCCTTAGCTTCATATAGGTAGCGCGCAGGGCTTCTATTTCAGGATTTCGGCCGCGCGTGCCGCCACCGCCGGTTGGCGGGTCTTCCTTCAGAAAGCCGAAATAGCCGCCGTTCAAAGCCCAGTAGCGGCCGGAATTGGTTGGTGAAAGATGATCGCGTGCTTCGTCGGGATAGAACGCCAGCTTCAATGACACCAGCCGGTTGGCGGCTTTCTTTTCGATGTCGAGAAGTCGCGGATCCGCATCTGGAAACAGCGCGACGGCGCCGCCGGCATAAGCGGCGAGGAGCAATTCCTGCGCCCGGCGGTCGACCAGTTCGGCTTCCGAAACCTGCGGTTCGGAAGCCTCATCCTGATCGATTTCGCCGTCCGGCATCTGTCAAGCCATCGCCTTCTTCAGGTTCTCGTCGATCTTATCGAGGAAGCCGGTGGTCGACAGCCATGGCTGGTCCGCACCGATCAGCAGCGCAAGGTCCTTGGTCATGTAGCCGCTCTCCACCGTCTGGATGCAGACCTTCTCCAGCGTGTCGGCGAACTTTTTCAGTTCGGCGTTGTCGTCGAGCTTGGCGCGATGCGCCAGGCCGCGCGTCCAGGCGAAGATCGAGGCGATCGAGTTTGTCGAGGTTTCCTCGCCTTTCTGGTGCTGGCGATAGTGACGCGTCACGGTGCCGTGGGCGGCCTCCGCCTCGACGGTCTGGCCGTCCGGCGTCATCAGCACCGAGGTCATCAGGCCGAGCGAGCCAAAGCCCTGGGCCACCGTGTCGGATTGGACGTCGCCGTCATAGTTCTTGCAGGCCCAGACATAGCCGCCCGACCACTTCAGGCTGGAAGCCACCATGTCGTCGATCAGACGATGCTCGTACCAGATCTTCTTTTCCTTGAACTGCGCCTCGAACTCCTTCTCGTAGACTTCCTGGAAGATGTCCTTGAAGCGGCCGTCATAGGCCTTGAGGATGGTGTTCTTGGTCGACAGGTAGACGGGGTAACCGCGCAGGATGCCGTAGTTCAGCGAGGCGCGCGCGAATTCGCGGATCGAATCGTCGAGATTGTACATGGCCATCGCGACGCCGGAGGCCGGCGCGTCGAAGACGTCGTGTTCGATAGTCTTGCCGTCTTCACCGACGAACTTGATCGTCAGCTTGCCCTTGCCGGGGAAACGGAAATCGGTCGCCCTGTACTGGTCGCCGAAGGCATGGCGGCCAACGATGATCGGCTTGGTCCAGCCCGGCACCAGCCGCGGCACGTTCTTCATGATGATCGGCTCGCGGAAGATGGTGCCGCCAAGGATGTTGCGGATGGTACCGTTGGGGGACTTCCACATCTTCTTCAGCGAGAATTCCTCGACGCGCTGTTCGTCCGGCGTGATCGTGGCGCATTTGACGCCAACGCCGTACTTCTTGATCGCTTCGGCGGCGTTGATCGTCACCTGGTCCTCGGTCGCGTCGCGGTGCTCGATGCCGAGGTCGTAATATTTGAGGTCGATGTCGAGATAGGGGTGGATCAGCTTTTCCTTGATGAACTGCCAGATGATCCGGGTCATCTCGTCGCCGTCAAGCTCGACAACCGGATTCTTCACCTTGATCTTCGCCATAGGAATTGCCTCGTTGCTGGGGTGCGGGACGAACTGTCCCGGAAGGGTTTGCGTCAGGAGCCGCGGCCCCTATAGCACTGTGTGCCGTAGAGGCAAAGCCTTGGCGGCGGCGGATTTCTCGGAGCGAAA
This sequence comes from uncultured Alphaproteobacteria bacterium, assembly GCA_963726065.1. Lineage (GTDB taxonomy): Bacteria > Pseudomonadota > Alphaproteobacteria > Rhizobiales > Rhizobiaceae > Neomesorhizobium. The sequence continues at coordinate 236,396 of CAVSAU010000004.1, read as the reverse complement.
ACATGTCTGACGGTGACGGCGAAATGCGCTTCGGTTTTCATGCTGCGGGCGGTATCGATCTGCACTTTGCCGCCGCCGGCAACCCGGCCAAACCGCTGGTCATGTGCCTGCATGGCTTTCCCGAATACTGGACCGCCTGGCGCGTGGTGATGAGGACGCTGGCCCGCGATTATCACGTGGTGGCGCCGGACCTGCGCGGCTTCAACCTTTCATCGAAACCGGAGGGCATCGAGGCCTACCGCGCGAAACATCTGGTCGCCGATATCGCCGCATTGGCGGATCACCTGTCACCCGGCCGGCCGTTTGTGCTCGCCGGCCACGATTGGGGTGCGTCGGTCGCTTATGCCTATGCGTTTGCCCATCCCGAACGGCTGACGCATCTTGTCATCGCCAATGGCGTGCATCCCGTATGTTTCCAGCGCGCCATTTTCAGGGACGCTGCGCAACGCAAGGCGAGCCAGTACATCAACCGCCTGCGGGCGCCCGACGCCGACATGCTGATGTCTGAGGACCGTTTTCGGCGCACACTCAGGATGATCGCCGGCTTTTCGAAGACAGACTGGATGACGCCTGAGAGCGAAGCCGGCTATCGGGAAGCGTGGGGCCGGCCGGGCGCGATGACCGCGATGCTCAACTGGTATCGCGCTTCACCGATCGTCGTTCCCGCGCCTGGCGAAGCGGCGGGCGATTCATTCCTGCTGTCATTGCCTGATGAAGCAGTCGCCGTCCGCATGCCGCATCTGGTGGTCTGGGGCGAAGCGGACGAGGCCTTGCTGCCGGTCTGTCTTGACGGCTTGGACCGCTACGCACCGGAGCTTGCAATCCGCAGGATGGCCGGCGCCGGCCATTGGATATTGCACGAAAAGCCGGCCGAAGTGGCCGATGCGATCAGGCTTTTTGTCGCCGGGCGCTGATCATTTCTTCACTACCAGCTTCTTTGCCAAAGCTTCATTTTCCCGGGCGAATATGTCAGGGACGCGCGATGGTCGCAATCGAAGCAAACTTCATGACAGGCAAGACACCAGACAAGACGCGGATGACTGAGGGACCAGTTATCATTCTTGTCGAACCGCAACTCGGCGAAAACATCGGTATGGTGGCGCGCGCCATGGCGAATTTCGGCCTTTCGCAATTGCGTCTGGTCAACCCGCGCGACGGCTGGCCGAGCGACAAGGCGCGCACAGCCGCCAGCAAGGCCGATCATGTCATCGATGGCGTCGTGGTGTTCGACACACTGGAGGCGGCGATTGCCGATCTCGGTTTCATCTTCGCCACGACCGCGCGCGAGCGCGACGGCTTCAAGGCGGTGCGCAGCCCCGTCACCGCGGCACGGATGCTTAGGGCGCGCCAGGCCTCCGGGCAGGCGACCGGCATCCTGTTCGGCCGCGAGCGTTTCGGCCTCAGCAACGAAGAGGTGGGGCTTGCCGACGAGATCGTGACTTTTCCGGTCGATCCATCCTTTGCTTCGCTCAATATCGCGCAAGCGGTGCTGTTGATGTGTTACGAGTGGCTGAAGTCGGGGCTGCAAAGCGAGACCGATACGGCCTTCTCCGGGCCGGAAATCAAACCGGCGCCGAAGGAGCAGCTGATCGGCTTGCTGTCGCATCTCGAAGATGCGCTGGAAGCGCGTGGTTATTTCCGGCCGGCTTCGAAAAAGCCCAAAATGGTCGACAATCTGCGCGCCGTACTGACCCGCGCCGGCTTTGCCACCGCGGAAATAAAATTGTTGCGGGGGGTGGTGGCGTCCTTGGACTATTTTTCGCCGAAACAGCCGCGCGGCTCGGGCTATCCCGAACGCAAGGCCAAAGCGGACAAAGCGGCGCGAACCGGCAAAACCGAGGAAGACACCGGGGAGGGCGGCCATGACTGACCGTCCCATCCTGATGTTCGATTCCGGCATTGGCGGCCTCGGCGTCCTACGCGAGGCGCGTGTCCTGATGCCTGACCGCCGCTTCGTCTATGTCGCCGATGATGCTGCGTTCCCATATGGCGACTGGGAAGAGGATGCGCTGCGCAGCCGGCTGATCGAACTGTTCGGCCGTTTGCTGCGTGAGCACGAGCCCGAAATCGCGGTCATCCCCTGCAATACGGCGTCCACGCTGGCGCTCGGCGATCTTCGCGAGGCCTATCCGCAGGTGCCGTTTGTCGGAACGGTTCCGGCCATCAAGCCGGCCGCGGAGCGCACGCGCTCCGGCCTGGTTTCCGTGCTGGCGACGCCGGGGACTGTCAAGCGCCAGTATACGCGCGACCTGATCACCGACTGGGCATCCAAATGCCATGTGCGTCTTGTCGGCAGCACGCAGCTTGCGAGGCTGGCCGAGATCTACATGCGCGAGGGTTTTGTCGACGAGGAAGCCGTGCGGGCCGAAATCGCGCCCTGTTTCCTGGAACAGGACGGCAAGCGCACCGATATCGTGGTCCTGGCCTGCACGCACTATCCGTTCCTGGTCAACCGAATGCGCAAGATGGCGCCTTGGCCGGTGGATTGGCTTGACCCGGCGGAAGCGATCGCCCGTCGTGCGCTTTCGCTGCTGAAGACGGTTGCCCGGCCCGACGATGCCGCCGTCGCGGTCTTTGGCCGCGACCTTGCGATCTTTACGTCCGGCAAGCCGCATTTCGCCACGGCGCGCTTGATGCAGGGTTTCGGGCTCAGCCTGGTTTAGAGCATGATCGCGAAAAGTGATTTTCGGAAAAGATCATGCTTGAACAAAAAATAGAGCGGGATTGTGATTCAAAGAAACGCCATCACGCTTTAGCCGCTGGCGGAAGCTGCGATCGGCGCACCATTGCCGAGGCCGTAAGGATGATGACGATCGTCGCGACATAGGCGGCGATCTGGATGCCTTCGGGGCGCGCGACGTAACCCACCAGTATGTGCAGCAGGAATCCAAGGGCTGTCGTCTGCGGCAGGATATCGGATGTGTTCCAGATATCGTATCCAAGCGGCGGCAGGTATCCGGCCTGCACCAGGAAGGCGGCAGCCTGTGCGGCCAGACCGGCGGCAAGCAGGATGATGATGACGCCGGTGACGCGGAATATCTGCTCCAGCGGCACGCGCAGCAACCCGGCATAAAACAGCCAGCCCACCACCGAAGCGGCAATCACGCCCAGCAGGCCGCTTGCAGCATCGTGGCGAACCAGTACTGGCCGTCGATCGCGATGCCATAGAGAAAGAGCACGGTTTCGGACCCCTCGCGCAGCACCGCGACGGCGCAGATGATTGCCAGCGCCGACCGCGGCTTCGCGCCTTCCCTGACCGCCTTTCCGACCGCACGGCTTTCACCGACGAGTTCGGCCGCGTGCGCGCTCATCCAGATCTGCTGCCAGGCGAGCATGACCACCGCGATCAGCAGCACGACCGCATTGAGCACCTCGGTTCCGTTGCCGTCGAAGAGATCGGAGAGCCCGCTGGTGAAGAAGGCGACGATCGCGGCGCCACAGAGTCCGGCTGCCACGCCGCCTGCCACCCAGCCTGCGCGGCCGGAAATGCCCTTGCTGGCGGCAAGCACGATCAACGCGGCTTCGAGCGTCTCGCGAAAAACGATTATCAACGTGGAGAGCACGCTCTCACTCCGCGAAGCGGTTGCCCAGCGCGGTGTCCATATGCCGTTCGCCGAAGAAACCGTAGGTGCCCGCGGTCAGGGGGCCGATCTGAAAGGTGGCTTGCTTGCCGCCGGCGATAACCTTCTCGACATTGAAGTCATTGCTTTCGAATTCTTCGGCTGTCGGGTCACTGTTGATCCGACCAGCGTGAATTCCTTGCCGGCAAGCACCGTCAGCGTTGCGGGCCCGAAGCGATGGTCCTTGATCGTGAGTGTGTAAGGGGCTTCCACAGCCTGGCCTCGGCAAGCCGGCGTCGGTGCGCGTGGCGGGTTCAGGACATGCTCAGAATATAAAGGTGATGCGAAGTCAACATAAATACACACCTTGGAATCGCTCCAAATACAATGATTACAATATGTTAGGAGGTGTATGACACCCTGGAGGCTCTCCATGGAACCGGCTTGGTGCGCTGGCGTTGTCTGGGTTCGGAAGGAGCAAAGTTATGCCAGCCACATCGAAAGCCCAGCAGAAAGCCGCCGGCGCGGCGCTTTCCGCCAAGCGCGGCGAAACCAAGAAGAGCGAACTTTTCGGCGCATCGAAGGAAATGTACGAATCGATGAGCGAGAAGCAGCTCGAGGAATTTGCCGAGACCAAGCGGAAGGGCCTGCCGGAAAAGAAGTCGAAAGACTGATAACAGCCGGCAGGCCGTTGCGCCTTCAATAGCCCAGCGTGAAGCGCTTTCCCGTATGCTTCGGCGTTTCTGCCTCGTCGACGATGGCAACCGCGAGGTCCTCGACAGAGACATGGCTTTCGCCCTTGGCGTCAAGCACGGGCTGATCGCCACCGAGGCGGAACTTGCCTGTGCGTTTGCCCGGCCCCAGGTGGGCGGCGGGAGACAGGAACGACCATTCAATCCCGGTTTCCCCGCGAAGTTCTGCGAGCGCATCGCGCGCCGCGCGTGCGCCGTCGCGGTAGGCTTCAGGAAAGTGGGGTGAATCGACAAACTGGCTCCCGTTCGGCGCATAAAGACTGCCGGCGCCGCCGATCACGATCAGACGCACGCCCGCGGCTTTGCTCGCAGCGACAATGGCTCTCGAGCCATCAAGGTGCTTTTCGTAGATTTTTGGATCGCCCCAGCCGCCGTTGAACGCGGAAATGACGACATCGTGGCCGGCAAGTGCGGAACCGAGCGCCTTTGTGTCGGTGACGTCGATTTTTTCGGCGGCCACACCAGCGCGTTTTTCGACCCTGTCGGGGTTGCGCACCAGCGCGGTGACCGCATGGCCGCGCTGCAGGGCTTCATTGAGGATGGCGCTGCCGACAAATCCGCTGGCGCCGATCAAAGCAATTTTCATGATTTCGTCTCCTTTTGCCTGCGCTGGTTCTTTGGCCCCCAGCTGAGGCATGTTATGTAATCTGGTTATCAACGGTAACTACATAACCATCCCCTGCAGGCAGCGTAAGAACGCATGATTTGTTGCCTAGGTTATCTTGAGGGAACCACATGAACGCCCCGCACAAGTCCGTGCAGTCGACGCAGCTTCTGCACTCGCATCCCGGTTTTCGTCAGGACGAACGTGGCAACTGTCCGATCCGCGAGGTGATGGACCTGGTCGGCGATACCTGGAGCATCCTCGTCATCATCAATCTCCAGGCAGCTCCAAGACGCTTCAATGCGTTGAAGCGTGCGATCGAAGGCATTTCGCAACGCATGCTTACAGTCACGTTGCGTTCGCTGGAACGCGAGGGATTGGTGCGCCGCACGGTCAGGCCGACTACGCCGCCGGAGGTCGAATATGCGCTGACCGACATAGGCCATTCGATCGCCGTCCCGATAGCAGGACTGGCCGGCTGGGCTGAACAGAACCGCGACCTGCTGCTAGCCGCGCGGACCGCGTTCGATGCCGCGCAAAAGGCTTCCTGAGTTCACCGCAATACGCCGCATCGTGCTTGGCAAGAAACGGAATGCTGGCTTCCTTACCGTTGGTTAGGCTCCCTCGCAATTCAAGGATAGCGAGGATAAAGCCCATGAATTCCACGAAAATCGTGCCGGGACTCGACTGGGATACCATAACACGCGATCTCGACGAGTTCGGCGTTGCATCGACCGGGCAAATGCTCGACGAGGAGGATTGCCATGCCTTGCGTGGGCTCTATTCCGATGATCGGCATTTCCGCAGCCGCATCGTCATGCAGCGACATGGTTTCGGAGCTGGCGAATACAAATATTTCGCCAACCCGCTGCCCTCGAAGATCGATGCCTTGAGACACGCGTTTTATGAAAAGCTGGCGCCGGTCGGCAACGATTGGAACCGGCGAATGGGCCTTGACCGTCGATATCCAGAAACCCTGGATGCGTTTTTGGCGCAATGCCATGCCGACAACCAGTCCCGGCCGACGCCGCTGCTTTTGAAATACGGGCCGGGCGACTACAATTGCCTGCACCAGGACGTCTACGGAAAGCACCTGTTTCCGATCCAACTGGTGATCCTGCTCAGCGATCCGGCCACGGAGTTTGAGGGTGGCGAGTTGGTGCTGACCGAACAGCGGCCGCGCATGCAGTCGCGTGCGGAAGTGGTGCCGCTTCGTATGGGACACGGGGCGTTCTTCGCGGTCAATGATCGGCCAAAGCCTGGCTCTCGCGGCGATTATCGCGTAAAGATGCGGCACGGCGTCAGTCGCGTTCGGTCCGGAGAGCGGTTCACGACGGGCATCATCTTTCACGACGCGGCTTGAGGGCTGCTCGGCGGCGTTGACAAAATGCAAACACTGATCTAGTGAACCGCCACCGCCGGGCAGCAATGTCCGGCGTCTTATTTGACGTGTCCCGTGGGTTTTTCCGCAAAGCGTGCGTGGAAAATCCTGTCAGGCTTCGAAAACGGAAGCCAGAGGAGGGCGCGTTTCCTTCACGCGGAACGCGAGGTTCCGTGTGTATTTGTTTGAAAGGGAATGCGATGAGCAAGCGCGAATCCGCGAAATACAAAATCGATCGCCGTCTTGGCGAAAACATCTGGGGCCGCCCGAAGTCGCCGGTCAACAAGCGTGAATACGGTCCCGGCCAGCATGGCCAGCGCCGCAAGGGCAAGCTTTCGGACTTCGGTCTGCAGCTGCGCGCCAAGCAGAAGCTGAAGGGTCACTACGGTGACGTCTCCGAAAAGCAGTTCCGCAAGACCTACGAAGAGGCGAACCGCCGCAAGGGCGACACCTCCGAGAACCTGATTGGCCTGCTCGAGTCGCGTCTGGATGCGGTCGTCTACCGCGCCAAGTTCGTGCCGACCATCTTCGCTGCCCGTCAGTTCGTCAACCACGGCCACATCAACGTCAACGGCAAGCGCACCAACATCGGTTCGTACCGCTGCAAGGCCGGTGACGTTATCGAAGTCCGCGAGAAGTCGAAGCAGCTGGTGATCGTCCTGGAGTCGGTGCAGCTCGCCGAGCGCGACGTGCCGGACTACATCGAAGTCGATCACTCGAAGATGACTGCGACCTTTGCTCGCGTTCCCGGCCTGTCGGACGTTCCGTACGCGGTGCAGATGGAACCGAACCTGGTGGTCGAGTTCTACTCGCGCTAGTCATTTCGGCTTCGGCGAAGCCGAACGAAATGCGAGGAGGCGGCCTATGGGCCGCTTCCTTCATGTCGCAGGAACAAGGCCGAGCATGGACAGCCGCAGATCTCCGGGCAATCCGATCGCCGACGGCCAGACTGCGACCGCCGCCAAATCGGCGGTTCTGCTCATAATCCTCTTCTTCGTTGCCTTCTGGACGCTGCAGTCTTCGCTGAGCAGCAACAATCTCGACGCCCATGGCGATATGGTCGAGAACTTCGCCTGGGGTATTGGCTGGCAACTCGGCTACTACAAGCATCCGCCGTTCTTCGCCTGGGCGTCGGCGGCCTGGTTCCTGGTCTTTCCGCGAACCAACGTTTTCTACCATCTCCTGTCGATGACCAGCGTCGCGGTGGCGATGTGGGCGATGTGGCGCATCTCGACCCGGCTGTTCGACCGTAACCAGCAGAATTCTGCTGGTGGCCTCGGTTTTCTTCCTGCCGCCGCTCACCTTCCTGGCGCAGAACTACAACGCAACCTCGGCGATGCTGCCGTTGTGGGCGCTGACGTTTCTCTTCTATCTCCGGCTGATTGAACGCCGTTCGGTGCTCGATGCCTGTTTCCTCGGGCTTTTCGCGGGTCTCGCCATTCTGGCGAAATATCACTCCATCGTGCTCTTGCTGGCGATCGCCGCGCACATGCTCGTCGACCGGGAAGTGCGGCCGATCTTCGTGACCAGGCTGCCATGGATCGTGGCACTTGTCGGAGCGCTGGTTCTGGCTCCCCATTTCCTGTGGATGATCGCCAACGATTTCATAACCGTGCGTTATGCGTCGGAACAGGGCTCGGGCAACTGGATGGATACGCTGCGATATGCTGCGCGGTTCCCGGTGGCTATGCTTCTCTACACGCTGCCGATTTTCCTGCTGCTTATCCCGCATCGATTCCCAAGGAGCGCGAAAGCCGCTGTTCGCCTTGAACCAGTGGCGTGAATTCCGCGAAACGCTGCAAGGCCGGGCGCTTGCCTGTGTCAGCATCCTGTCGCCATTGATCACGCTGGCGCTGGGGTTGGCGCTCAACGCGCAGGTCTCGTCGCTCTGGGCGATACCGTTCTTCGTCTTCATCCCGTTTTTCCTGGTCGCGCTATTGCCGTGCGAACTCGCCAGCCGCCAGAAATTCGTGGTGCCCGCGATGATTGCGATCTACGCCGTTGCCTTGCTGCTGCTGGCGCCGTCGATAAGGGAGCGCAGCTTAGAGCGTGCGCGCGGCAACGCCGCCACGCCGCTTGCCGCGATTTCCGAGGTCGTCCAGGCGCGCTGGCATGCGGCGACAGGCAAAACGCTGGGCATCGTGGCCAGCGACAGCATGGTTGCGAATGCCGTCTCCTTCTATGCAGCCGACCGGCCCTATGCGATCCAGCAATCCTCCCTCGAACTGACGCCCTGGGTCGGCGCGGGTGACATAGAAGCATCGGGCGGGGCCTATATCTGCGCCCTTGGGTCGGTCGATGCCTGCCGTGCCCAGGCTCTGGAACTGTTCGGGCGCATCGACGCGGAGGAGGCCCTGCAGGTTCCCGTCGACTTTGGAACTGCCGCGACGCCAGCCTGGACCGGCACATTGCTGATGCGCTTTCCCGCCGCGCGCTGAGGTCACGACGAGCGGCCTTGCCTCAATGAGTTGTGACAGCTCGTTAGAACTCATGCATATCCGTTAGCAGCGAACGGGTATAGAATCCGGAGATTGCGGCGCATTCGAAGCGGAGCGCTTCGTCGTTCTTGCGGATCCGTTCTGACGCCACAGATGAGGTTGTTCCATGAGCGAAGTTCAAACATCGTTCGCGCTTTTGCGCCAGTCGCCGGGCGTTTCCGCGGAAGCTGTGGATGCAATCCAGAAGGTGATTGCTGAAGGGCTGGATCGCCATCTCTGCCGCATCAACGCGCTGGCGTTTGCAGCGAGGCACGGGCTCGACGAGGAAGCCTCGATCGCAACGTTTCTGCATGCCGCGCAGATCGGCATCTTCGACATGTCCTGGAATGTGCTGTGCCCCGGCTGCGGCGGGGTTCTCGATTCGAACGCCACGCTGAAGACGATCAGGAAAGAGGAATATGTGTGCGCCTTGTGCGCCGACAATTACTCCCCGACGCTCGACGAAATGGTCGAGGTCACCTTCACGGTCAGCCCGCGGGTTCGCAAGATCGCGGCGCACAATCCCGACGAACTGCCGATGGTGGAGTATTTCCGCCAGATATACTGGGGATCGGGAGTCGATCTCCCGGAAGATGGTTTCGAAGAGCTGATCAACAGTTTCGTGATCGAGGACTTCGAGCTCGCTCCTGGCGAGAAAGCCGTTCTCTCGCTCCAGTTGCCCGCGCATTTCTTGACCGTGTTCGAGCCGGTGACGCATTGCGCACAGTTTCTCGATGTCAAAGGCGAAGCCACGCGCGAGCGCCAGAACCTGTCGCTGGTGTTCGACCGGGACCACACGCACAGCCAGGTCATCGAAATGCATCCGGGGCCGCTGCGCATCTCGCTCGAAAACAGGACCGATGCCCGCGTCCTTCCGACCGTCTTTATCGTCGAAGACGCCATCCATGATCTGCTGGCCAAGCGCCGGCCGTTCCTTACGGCCAAGCGGCTGCTGACCAACCAGACGTTCAGGGACCTTTACCGGACCGATACGATCGACGTCGACCAGCGCCTGAAAATCACCAGCCTGACCTTCCTGTTCACCGACCTCAGGGCTTCGACGGAGCTCTACGAAAGGGTCGGCGACCTCGCCGCGTTCGATATCGTACGCTCGCATTTCCAGGTGCTGCACGAGATCGTCGCGATCGAGGCCGGCGCGGTGGTCAAGACGATCGGCGATGCGGTCATGGCGACATTCCCGACCCCCGACAGGGCGGTGGCCGCCGCCCTTAGGATGCGCGAAGCGATGCGGGAAATGAACGAACAGAGCGGCCGCGAGGACCTGATCCTGAAGATCGGCGTGCACGCCGGGCCGTGTATCGCGGTGACCATGAATGAACGGCAGGACTACTTCGGCCAGACCGTCAACATCGCCTCACGCGTGCAGGGGCTGGCGACTTCGCAAGCGATCTTCGTCACCGGCGTTGTCGTCGACGACCTGAAAGCCGCTGATCTGCTTCAATCGAGGGACCTGAAGCCAGTATCGCACAATGCCTCGCTGCGAGGCATTGAGCGCGAAGTGCCGGTCTTTACCATCCCGTAGTTCCAGTACTGGCAGTTCCCAACACAGTTCAGCTACTTGCGGCGATAGAGGAAATAGCGATCCTGCGATACCGACGCGGGCAGCGGCTGCGGCGCCAGGTCGGCATGTTCCAAAGGCAGCCCGCTGACCGCAATTCCTCCCGGACGAAGCAGCCGCGCCGTCAAGTCGGGAAGCCAGGTCAGTGTCGCGGCATCCTTCTCGGCATAACCGGTTCCAATGTCGGCATGGACCAGGGCTGCATCGATGCCTGCCATCCCGGATGCGGTTTCGGCGATTTCGCCGATCACCAGGTCCTCCGGGTCTGGGGTGGACGTGCGATGCGCCGCAAGGGCTCGGTCGAACGCGATGATGCGCCGTCCGGGAAGGCGCTCCCGCAAATGATCGAAGGTTCGGCCGTTGCCAAGGCCGAGTTCGATCACGGGCCCATCCATGCCAGCGACTTCCTCCGAGATGTGGTCGAGAATGTCCCTCTGCGCGGTGACGCGGCGAATGAAACTGTCGAGGCGGCTCATGGTTTACTCTGCTGATGTGGAGATACGCCGGATATCCTGAACAGCGTCACGAGTGTTTGCCGACGTTCAGGCTGGGATAGGTTCTGAACCAGTCGACAAAATCGGCCATTCCGTCTTCCAGCCGGGTTTTGGGCTTGAAGCCGAGATCCCGTTCGGCGAGCGAAATGTCGGCAAAGGTGCGCAAGACATCGCCAGCCGGTTTCGGCTTCATGTTCATGATGGCGGTGCGCCCGGCGGCTTTCTCGATCGCCGCGACGAAGTCGAGCAGCATGACCGGCGAGTTGTTGCCGAGGTTGTAGATCGGCGCGGTTCCGGCTGGATCGGCGACGATCCGGTCAGCGGCCGCCACCACGCCGTCCACGATGTCGCTGATATGCGTGAAATCGCGCTGCATCTCGCCGTTGTTGAATACGGAAATCGGGTTTCCCTTGAGGATCGCCTCCGTGAACAGCCAGGGCGCCATGTCGGGACGGCCGTAACGGCCGTAAACGGTAAAGAACCGCAGCCCACTTGAATGGACTCCATGCAGGTCGCCATAGGCGTGGGCGAGAAGCTCGCCGGCGCGCTTGGTGGCGGCGTAGACCGAAACCGGGGCGTCGGCGCGGGCGGTTTCGACAAAAGGCACGGTTTCGGCGGCGCCATAAACCGATGACGAACTGGCATACACGACCGGCGGACGCTTGGGCAGTCTTGCCGCCATCTCGAACATCGCCACCTGTCCGGTAACGTTGGAATCGACGTAGGCGAAGGGATTTTCCACGGAATAGCGAACGCCGGCCTGTGCGGCCAGATGGACGATCGCATCGGCATCGGCGACTTCCTCGCCGATTTTCTCAGCCAGGTCGCGGCGGGCCACATCGATATGCAGGAAGCGGAAGCCCTTGTGGGCGCGCAGCAACGCCAAGCGGTCATGCTTCAGGCTTGTCGGATAGTAGTCGTTCAGGTTGTCGATGCCCAGGACCTGGTCGCCGCGCTCGAGGAACCGGAGAGCTGTATGACAGCCGATGAAGCCCGCGGCCCCGGTCAAAAGAACTTTCATCATGTCCCCGCGCTGCCGCGCCTTGTTTGCGACGCGGTGTGGCAAATCAACCGCGCCGCGTTTATCTAGTGGTCCGATTCCAACATTCGCATCCCGCTGATAAAGGGCACTCAGCGAATGTTGGAATCAAAGGACCACTAGCAGATACATAATTCTAGTGGAGTTCTGAATTTGACATTCGCACCATGTGCGTGATGTCAAACGGAATGCGAATGTCAAATTCGCTCCACTAGAGCGACGGGATAGGGTTGAACGACAAACTTTGCAATGACTGGCCAGGCCGCCACGAAGGATCGCACGACATTCGGGATGCCGGCAGCCTGAGCATTGAAGGAACTTTTTGATGAGATTGACGATTTTCGGGACCGGCTATGTGGGTCTGGTCACCGCGGCCTGCTTTGCCGACGTGGGACACGAAGTCTTCTGCGTTGACATCGATGCAGCGAGGATAGGCACATTGCAGCGGGGCGACGTGCCGATTTTCGAACCGGGCCTCAAGGAACTCGTTGTCCGCAATGCCGAGGCTGGCCGGCTCGTCTTCTCCACCGACGCGCGCGCTGGCGTGCAGTTTGCCGAGCTGATCTTCATTGCCGTCGGCACGCCGCCAAACGGCGATGGGTCGGCGGATCTGAGCCATGTGCTCGATGTTGCCAGGACGATCGGCGAGCATATCGACGGCCACAAGATCGTGGTCGGCAAGTCGACTGTTCCTGTCGGGACCGCGGACCGCGTTGGGGCGACGGTCACCGAGACGATGGCGGCGCGCGGTGTGGTGCATGCTTTCGATGTCTGCTCCAATCCGGAGTTTCTCAAGGAAGGCAGCGCGGTGGAGGACTTCACCAAACCGGCCCGCATCATCGTCGGCACGGCGTCGGAAATCGTGCGCAAGAAGCTTCACGACTGTTACGCGCCCTACAACCGCAACCACGACAAGCTGATGTACATGGACGTTCGCTCGGCCGAACTCACCAAATATGCCGCCAATGCGATGCTGGCGACCAAGATCAGCTTCATGAACGAGATGGCCAATATCGCCGAGCGGCTTGGCGCCGACATAGAAGAGGTGCGCAAGGGCATCGGCTCTGACCCGCGCATCGGATATCAGTTCATCTATCCCGGCTGCGGCTACGGCGGCTCGTGCTTCCCCAAGGACGTGCGCGCGCTTGCCAGCATCGCCAGGGATGCCGGCTTTGGGGCCGATCTCATGCAGGCGGTCGAGCGGGTGAACGACGCTCAGAAGGATGTGATGTTTCAGAAGTTGTCGCAGGCTTTCGACGGCGATCTGGCAGGCCGCACCATCGCGCTCTGGGGCTTGGCATTCAAGCCGAACACCGATGACATGCGCGAGGCGCCGAGCCGCAGGCTGATGGAAGCGCTCTGGGACGCCGGCGCCAGCGTACGGGCGTTCGATCCCGAAGCGATTGCCGAGGCGCGCCGCCTCTATGGCGAGCGCCCCGACCTTGTGCTTGCATCAAGCCCGCAACAAGCGGCGGCAGGCGCGGATGCCCTGGCAATCTGCACCGAGTGGAAACAGTTCCGGGTGGTGGATTTTGACTGGCTCAAAGCCAATCTCGTCAACCCGGTAATTGTCGATGGGCGCAATCTCTACGACCCTGAGCAGGTGCGTCAGCACGGATTGCTTTATTACGCGATCGGCCGTGGAGACTCGGTCAATCGCGTGGCTTCCTCTTCGGTACGTCGCGAGGTCGCTTAACAAGCTACACTGGCTGGCAAGTCGCGAGCGTCTGCGATTGGCAACGATCCCCCTCCTGTCGTCATCCCTTGGGCAGAGCAGGCCGAAGGCCGTCGCGCAGGCCCGGGGCTGGCGAAGCGTTGGGGTGGACAAAATCCGCCGTTTCCCGCCTGTTTTGTCTCCCGCCAAAGATGCTTCACGGGAACCTGGTGCGCACCGGGTGTCAGGGAGGGCGACGGTGCCGGATCGGCAGCGCTGACGGTGGCGTTGCTGGGGGAATGAACCCGTAGGTCCGGGCCCTGACCGAGGCTTTGTCGCGGGGCTGAAAATCCGCGCTCCCTGCGGGAGGGCAAGAATACCGGTGGGGCGCTGGGAGGCGCCATATAAATTCTTACAGGTGCTGAACCAGCGCCCCCCGCTTCCCGACTTACCCACGACGCCTCGACTGGCGAAGCCAGGTCGAGAAAGCGGGTCGTGGGCAACAGGAAAGCCCCAATGGCCAGACGCGAACGCGGGCGTGGCGACGGAGACGCTTGCGATGATGGAAATTGGAGGCTTGCATGATGAAGTTGCCCTCATCCGTGTGCTGGCGACTTGTCCCCGCAGGCGGGGCGAAGGAGGCTGGCAGCAACGCCGACGCCCCTTTTCCCTCTCGTTTAGCGGTATGGATCGGCCGCGTCGCGCAAGCCGTCGCCAAGGAAGTTGAACGCGAGGATCACCAGGATGACCGGGATCATCGGGAAAAGCAGCCAAGGATAGAAAGCAATCACGCTGACCCCGCGGGCCTCGGTAAGAAGAATTCCCCAACTGGTGATGGGCGGCCTGAGACCCAGTCCGAGGAAGCTCAGCGCGGTCTCTCCCAGGATCATGCCGGGGATCGCAATCGTCGCGGTGGCGATCAGATGCGACATGAAGCCGGGGATCAGGTGCCGGCCGATGATGCGGCTGCTTTTGGCGCCCATCAGTTGCGCGGCGAGCACATAGTCTTCCTCGCGCAGGGCGAGGAGTTTCGAGCGCACCGCCCGGGCCAACCCGGTCCAGTCGAGCAGTCCGAGAATGAGCGTGATGCCGAAATAGATAAGGATCGGGCTCCAGGTCACCGGCATGATCGCCGCCAGCGCCATCCACAAGGGAATACTCGGTATGGACTGCAGCACTTCGATGACGCGCTGCACGATAAGATCGAACACACCGCCATGGTAGCCGGCGAGCCCGCCGATGATGATGCCCAGCACGAAGCTGAAGGCGATGCCGACAAGCCCGATGGTCAGCGAAATGCGGGCGCCGAAGATGATGCGCGACAGCACGTCACGCCCCAGCCGGTCGGTGCCGAGCAGGAACAGCTGGCCGTCTTCGGCCGGGCAAGCCAGGTGAATGTTGCTTTCGATCAGACCCCCAGAATTTGTAGCCGTCGCCGCGGCAGAAGAAGCGGATCGGCTGCACCTGGCTCCTGTCGTCGGTGTAGTTCCCGCTTGAGCGTGTCCATATCCAGCGTCATCTGCCGGCCATAGACGAAAGGTCCGACGAACTGGCCGTCGTGGAAAAAGTGGACGCGCTGCGGCGGCGAATAGATGAAATCCATGTTGCGCGTATGCAGATTGTACGGCGCAAGGAACTCGCAGATCAGGATCATCAGGTAGAGCGCGGCGAGGAATACGCCGGAAGCCACCGCCAGCTCTGTGCCGCTTGAACTTCCACCACATCAGCTGCAGTTGCGAGGCCTGGTAGACCTGCGACTGTTCCTCCGTCATCGCTTCGACGGAAGTGCGGATCGAACGGAGCGGTCGAGACGTAATGGTCCAGCGGCTGCGCCCGGTGCGGGAAGCGGTGAGTTCATTTGGTGCTTCCGCCTTGCAACCGGATGCGTGGGTCGAGTAGCCGCCAGCGCCAGATCGGAGATCAGGACGCCAATGACGGTCAGAAAGGCCAGGAACATCAGGAATGATCCGGCGAGATACATATCCTGGCTTTGCAGCGCCTTGATCAGCATCGGGCCCGTCGTCTCGAGCGAGAGCACGATCGCCGTGATTTCGGCCCCGGAAATGATCGCCGGCAGGATCGATCCGATATCGGACATGAAGAAATTGAGCGCCATCCGCAGCGGATATTTGACCAGCGTGCGGAAGGGATGAAGCCCCTTGGCGCGGGCCGTCATGACGTACTGCTTCTGCAATTCGTCCAGCAGGTTGGCGCGCAGGCGCCGGATCATGCCCGCCGTGCCTGCGGTGCCGACGATGATGACCGGAATCCACAGATGCTCAAGGATCGACTTTGCCTTGTCCCAGCTCATCGGCTCGCCAAGATATTTCTGGTCCATCAGGTGGCCGATGGAGGTTCCGAACCAGATGTTGGCGAAATACATCAGGATGAGCGCCAGCATGAAGTTCGGGATCGCGATGCCGAGCAGGCCGAGGAATGTCAGGCCGTAATCGCCCCAGCTGTACTGGTGCGTTGCCGAATACATGCCGATCGGAAACGCGATGAGCCAGGTGAAGAGGATGGTGACGAAGGACACCAGGACGGTCAGCCACATCCTGTCGCCGATGACGTCGCTGACCGGCAGCTCATATTCGAAGGAATAACCGAAATCGCCCTGCAGCATGCCGGCGAGCCAGTAGAAGTAGCGAACGATCGGCGGTTTGTCGAAACCGTATTCGGCCCGCAGCGCGTCGAGCTTGTCCATGTCGACGCCTTCGCCCTGCGCCCGCATCTCAGCGGCGTAGCTGTCGAAATAGTCGCCAGGCGGCAGTTCGATGATGGTGAAGACCAACGCCGAAATGATCAGCAATGTCGGAACCATGACGGCGATGCGCCAGAGGATATATCGCAGCACGCTCAGGCCTCTCCCGCCAGCCAGAAGGTGTCCGGCATGTAGACTCCGAAGTAGGAGGTCGGGTCGAAGCCGTAGAGCCCTTCCTTTGGAAGATTGCGCAGCCGCGAGGTGCACAGCACCGGCTGCAAGGTGGAGTTGACGAGGCCGATCGAAAACACCTGATCGGTGTAGAGTGTCAGCATCGATGTCCAGACCTTGGCGCGCTCGGTCATCTCGGCCGAACGACGCCATTTCCTTAGCAGCTCGACCAGTTCCGCCGCCTCAGGCAGGTCCGGCGCCTCGCCTACCTGTCCATGCGAAATGTAATGCGCGCCCCAGACCGGCCACTGCAGCTGGTCGTCGGCGGTCGGCGCAAGCTGGTCGGGGTTCATGTCGGCTGTCGGTACGCCATTGTCGATGCCGGACCACATCGACATCATGATCTCGCCGCCCATTGCGCGACTGCGGAAGACGTCGCGCTGCGAGGTGCGGATGAACAACGCAATACCGACTTCGCGCCAATGGTCGGTGATCAACTCGAGCGCATCGGTCTCGATGATGCTTTCGCCGGCAGTCTCGACCACGATCTGCGCTGCGCGGCCATCCGGAAGGATACGGATTCCGTCGTCGCCGCGCTGCTGCAGGCCAACCTCGTCAAGCAGGGCTGCGGCCTTGGCCGGATCGTAGCCGGCCCAGGCGTCGGCAAAGCTCTGCTGGAAGAGGGGGCTTTCCGGCAAAATGGTATCGGCGCTTTCCCGGCCGAGGCCGTAGAACACCGCCTTGTTGATCTCCTCCCGGTTGATCGCGAGCGAAAGCGCCCTGCGCATGCGCACGTCCTGCAGCAGCTTTCTCCAGGTCGGGTCGCCCGCATTGAGGTTCGGCAACAGCGCCAGGCGCGAACCTTGCGTGCGTTTCCAGAGTTGCACCTTCAGCGGGATAGCGCTTTTCGGCGTCCTTCAGGAACGTGTAGTCGGCAAAATCCAGTCCGACGCTCTGCAGGTCGCTGTCGCCGGCCCCGCTCTTGGCCGGGATGATCGACGACGAGCTGACATTCAGGATGAACTTGTCGATATACGGCAATTGCAGGCCGTTTTCGTCGACGCGGTGGAAGAATGGATTGCGCTCGAAGACGAACTGGTCCGCAGGTGGCTTGGTCATGTTTTGCCAAGGGTCGAGCGTCGGCAGTTCCGGATTTTCAGGCCGGTACTGCCGCGACATGCGAATGTGCAGCGTGGTCCATTTCTTGGCCTTGTTCTTCTTCATCAGTTCCTCGAGCTTCATCGGGATCCTGATACTTTTTGTGGAACTGCTTGAGGTAGGCGGCCGGCAGCACCAGGCCCAATGGCTGGGCGGCTGCGAGACTGGGCAGGAAGTCGGGGTTGGCGCCTTCCCACGAGATAGCGGACGGTCAGCGTGTCGAGGATCTCGAAAAGGGGACGCGTTTCCGTCGACCATCATGGAGGTTGGCAGTCCGCCTGACGACAGGTCTTCGTTCATCAAGACGTCTTCGCAGCAGTAGCGGAAATCCTCGGACGTGAGCAGGCTGCCGTCGGACCATTTGTGGCCTTCGCGAATCTTGAAGGTGAAGACGCGATCCTCGACGGCTTCAAAGCTTTCCAGAATGTCTGGGTGCAGTCTGAGTTTTTCGTCAAAGCCGACGAGCCGGGCATAGCCATTGATCGTCATCAGCCGGATGTCTTTCTGGCTGCCGATCAGAGTGCGCACCTCGCCGCCATACTTTCCGGGCTCCCGTCCCATGGCGCCGACATTCACCAGCCGCGGCGCTTTGGGAAGACGCTCGGCCATGGGAGGCAGGCTCTTGTCGTCCAGCTTCGGTTGCAGAAAGGTCGGCTCCAGGCCGGCGGCGCGTGCCGTCACCGGAACCAATGCAGATGCAATAACGCCTAATGCAGTTCGCCTGTTCATCATGACCGTAACTCCCTGGCATCGGCGGTTCGTCGCGCAAGGACGAAATGTCCGCCACCGAGATCGGCTGGTTCCATGGCATTTTCGACGCCATCGTCGCGAAATTGCGGGCCCCATGCGCCGCGTGTCGGACGCTCCACTGGCTTGCAGCGTCTTGAAGTCGAGCGGCCGGTCGAGGTCGGGGAAAGGCACGGCTGCAAGCAGTGAGCGCGTGTAGGGGTGGACCGGCTTGCGCAGCAAGATTTCGCGTGGCGCAAGCTCGACGATGCGTCCGCCGCACATGACTGCGATACGGTCCGCCATGTAGTCCACCACAGCGAGATTGTGCGAAATGAAAAGATAAGTTAGCCCAAGTTCCTTCTGCAAGATCCTTGAGAAGGTTCAGTATCTGGGCCTGCACGGAAACGTCGAGCGCCGAGACTGGCTCGTCGCAGATGAGGAGATCGGGGCCGAGTGCGAGGGCGCGCGCGATGCCGATGCGCTGCCGCTGGCCGCCGGAAAAGCTGTGCGGATAGCGGTTGAGGTAGCGCTGGTCGAGCCCGATCGCCTGCATCAGCGATCTTGACTTTTTCCAGCCGGTAGCTGGCGTCTCCGCGATCGTGGATCTCCAGCGGCTCGCTCAGGATGTTCTGGACCGTCATGCGCGGCGACAGCGACGAGACTGGGTCCTGGAACACCATCTGGATTTTGGTGCGCAGCGCGCGCAGCTCCGAACCCTCCGCCGCTAGCACGTCGATCGGGCCATCGGCGCCGTTGAAGATGACCGACCCGGCTTCCGGCGTCAGCGCCCGCATCAGGATCTTGCTGACCGTGGTCTTGCCGCAACCGCATTCGCCGACCAGCCCCAGGCACTCGCCGCGCTTGATGTCGAAGCTGACGCCATCGACGGCGCGAACCTGATGTTTCTGGCCGCCGAACCAGCTCGAGTTGCGGGTGGTGAATGTCTTGGTGAGATCCTTGACGGACAACAGGACGTCCGTTCGACCGGCCTGCGGCGCGCGACTGGGTGCCGAGCAGGTTCTCGACATTCACAGGCACTTCGCGAAGCGCCTTCAGCCGCTCGCCAGGCTTCATGTCGAAATGTGGAACGGCCGCCATCAGGCCTTTCAGATAGGGGTGGCTGGGCTTGCGGAAGATCGCCTCGACCGGGCCGGCTTCCATGATCTCGCCGTGATAGATCACCACCACTTCGTCGGCGACATTGGCCACCACGCCCAGATCGTGAGTGATCAGCAGCATGGCCATGTTCAGCTTGGTCTGCAGGTCGCGCAGCAATTGCAGGATCTGCGCCTGGATCGTCACATCGAGCGCCGTCGTCGGCTCGTCGGCGATCAGCAAGGCCGGGCGACAGATCAACGCCATGGCGATCATGGCGCGCTGGCGCAGTCCGCCGGAAAGTTCGAAGGAATACATGTCATAGGCCTGCTTGGGATTGGGGAAGCCGACGAGCCCCAGCATCTCTTCGGTGCGTTCCCGCCGCTCGGTGGCTGACATGTCGGTGTGGATCAGCAGGACCTCGCTGATTTGATTGCCGATCGTGTGGAGCGGCGACAGCGACGTCATCGGCTCCTGGAAGATCTTGCCGATGCGACGGCCTCGCAGCGACCTGATTTCCTGGCCGTCGCGGGGCATTTCCAGGATGTCGGCAGTTTTTCCCGGCGTTTCGGGATCGGAAAACAGGATGCGACCGCGCACATTGGCAGTTTTGGGAAGTATTCCCATGACGGCTTGGCTGATGACCGATTTGCCCGAACCGGATTCACCGACAAGTGCAGTTACCTTGCCTGGCAAAACCCGAAGATTGGCGCGCTTGACCGCATGAATCGGCCCGCCGACAATGGCGAAGGATATGCCAAGATCTTCGATCCTCAACAGATCAGCGCTAGAATCCATTCCTATCCATTCCCCCCGACCAGGCCCGCAAGATACAGAACCTTGCCTAGTCGGCAGCAGACTATCGTACAGTCGCTAACCTGCCTAGACTGTCTTCATTGGTAGGAAGGATGAATTCGGGAAGGCGGTTTGATACCTAGTCGGCGGGGCAGGGGCCATCGTCCATAACATCGGCGCAATGGGGTGAACGCCGGAAGTCGTCGTAATACATCGTCCAGTCGGTTGTGTGCGCCGCCCGATAGGGCCCGAACTTGAAATACTGGTTCTTCCCGAGGCCAGGATCGGCATGACCGATGCGGCCCTTTACCGTCACGATCGGCTTGCCGTTGGCAAAGATCTCGACGTGGCCCGATCCGTCCGGACCTGGCTTTGTGAACACCACGAAGTCGATCCAGCCTGAATTCGGGGCCGGCAGCTTGTTGCCGTGGTCGGTGACGCTGATTGCATCCGTACAGGCGTCGTAGAGGTCACCGTCCTCCGGCAGCCAAGCCGCATCCGTGGCCACCAGTGCTCGCATCTGGTTGGTTTCCGGCCTGAACCACACGGGCGTTCCGTTGGCGCAACCGCCGGCGCTGGCGGATTGGACGGTCGGCGATAGGTAGTTGGTCTCGACAGTTGCGAACAGTTTTCCCTGCCTTAGCCGCAAGGCGAGAAACGGGCTGAAATCTCCATCGGCGCCCGCATCGATCTCCCGTTTCCACTGGGCAATCAGATAGCGATGATCGTCATTGGGAATCGGGTCGCCGAACTTGACCGCGAAGCCGTACCAGACGCCTTCATCATAGGGCACGCGCAGATCGGTCTTTTCCCAGATTTCCGCGCGCTCGCTGCACGACGTCTTGCTTGCTGGACAAAGCGGCTTGACGCTGAGCTTGAGCGCGCCGCCGCCGTTGCGCACGACCTCCTTCTGAAACTCTACGATGCCGGCGCTCTGCTCGAAGTTTTCCTTGTAGTAGAGGCCGCCGCTTTCTGAAAAACCCGGGCCATCGAAGCCATCTACCAGAACCTGCGAAACGCCCCCTGCTTCAGCGGGAACGGCAAGGCAGAACGCAGCAGCCAGGCTCGCCATCCGGAGGGTCCCGTTCTTCATTGGATTTTCTTCTGATCTTCATCAGGCAATTGGATTCTCCGGGTGTCGCGATGCAGCAGAATCACCTGTTCCGCATCGGACATCCGATCGTAGCTGGGTTCCAGCCCGCCGTCTTCCTCGTAGGTGCCGACATCCGACATGTCGGGCGAAAGAACGGTCAGCTTGTGCCGAACGCCGGCCAGCTTTTCCTCGCCGAGCGTTGCCCAGTTGCCGTTGCAGTAGGATGCAAAATCCTTGCTGGCGATCAGCTGCTGCGGATATTTCTTGGTCAGAAGCTGCAATCTCTGCACTTCGTTGACGGCGGAGCCGAAGGCCGAAAATGTCAGCCGGTCGGTCAATCCGACATTGCCAAACATCACATTGCCGACATGAAGTCCGATGCCGTAGCCTATCTCGGGCAGGTTTTGCTGGCGACGAAGCTTGTTGAGCTCGGACATTCTGGCGGTGGCCTTGAAAGCGGCGTTCAAGGCGGCCTGGCAGGCCAGTTCGGATGGCCCGTGATGTCGCTCGCACGGATATACGGCTAGAAAGCCGTCGCCGAGGAAGCTGAGTATCTGGCCGCCGGCCCGGTTGAACGGCGCTGCGATCGCATCGAAGAACTGGTTCAGCGTGTCGATATAGACCTCGCGACCGGACGTTTCGGCCAGTTTGGTCGAGCCGCGCATGTCGGCCATGACCAGCGCAGCACGGATCGTGTCGCCTTCGCCGCGCTTGATCTGGCCGTTGAGCACGCGCTTGCCGGCATCACCGCCGAGGTATGTGGTCAGCATGTTGTCGGCCAGCTTGTTGAGAACGGCCATCTTGGTGGCGACGGCCAAGTTCCTCTGGATGCGCAGCAGGGCGTCGATCATGTCGTCTGAGAACCCGGTCGGACTGTCGGTGGTCCACGACCCGACCATGCCCTCGGCTGGAGTTGTCGCCGAAGGACTGGACGAATGCGATGTAATCGGTGGCGCCAAGTGGCTTCAGGTCGTCGAAGATGGGAAACTCCGACGGCAGGTCCGGGTTGATGCGGCGGCGCAGAAATTCGAGATCGTTCGAAAGCAGGTGGTAGTAAGGGCTTTTCAGGAACCGCTCCGACGAGTAGCCGGTTTTCTTGCGGAACCCTTCTACCTGCATGCCGCGCCCGCGCTCCCAGGTGAAGCTGAGCGCATCATAGAGCGGGTGCAGCATGGAGAAGCTGAGATGCACGCGGATAAGCGGCAGGCCTGCTGCGGCGAGCCGTTCGCAGAAGCCGTGGACCATCTGTTCGAGATTGTCACCGGCGAGCGAGGAATTGGTCAGCCAGTCGCTAACCTTGTCCATGAGAATGGTGGAGACTTCGGTTTGCACTGCTTTCATGATCTTTCAGGGTCGCTTCGAGCGGGAGGGCGTTCGAAAACGAGGTCTGCTCCCTTTGGTGTACGACGAAACAAAACCCCCTTGATCACATAGCCGGCAAGGCTGCCGAACTTAGCGAAACTGGGGCCGGGAAGGAAGCCGTCGAACAGCTGCCCGAACTTCCAGGTGGCCCATGCTGTCTTGAGGCGTCGCCGCAGGCGGTTGCCTTTGAGGGTCTTTTCATAGAGCTGCGGGTGGATCGCGATTTGCAGCCCACGAACCCGATAGCGGCGCAGTTTGGCAATCTCGTCGGCAATGGCGAATTCATAGCCCTCGATATCGATCTTGACGAAGACCTCCGAACCTTCGGTCTGGCGCATGATTTCGTCGATGCTGATGCCGCGCACCGTGGCGCATTCGCCGTCGCCGATGTCGAGGACGCTGGTTTCGGAACTGCCGAAACCCTCCACCGCGTTTATGGCGACGCTACAGTCGCAGGCGAGCGCGCCGTCAAGTATCGTAACGTTGGGCGCGGTACCGGAGATCGCTTTCAGGATGCCCACGCATTTCGGATCCGGCTCCACCGCAATCACCGATTTCGCAAGTTGCGCCGACCACATCGGCGTGACGCCGATCCAGGCGCCGATATCGACGCATACGGTGTTGCGATCAAGATTGCGTGAAAGAGTTTCGAAGGTTCGCGCTTCCCAGGCTCCGCTGGAGAGCTTGCGATAGAATTTCTGGTATTCGGGCAGGTTCGCCAGCCTGACGGTGTGGCCGGCATAGCTGACATCAACGGTCTTCATCGTTTGGGCTTTGGGCATTAATGACCTGTGAAGTGCTCCTGGAATTCCGAAATCCGATTGCACGCCCGAAGTAAGGCGCCAAGCGCCTGCTTTTTCTCGCAAAAGGGGCGGCACGCCACAACGGCCAATCCCGGATGCCAACCGACACAGAGCAGATAGGTGTCGTTGGGGCGCCTGCAAGAAGCTGCGCCCTGCTGGGTTCAGGCTGCAGCCTTGGCCTTCATCTTCGCCGCCGCCATCGCATAACCGCCAGCCGCGCCGTCGACGAAATGCACGTGGTCGCGCTGCATGGGCGAGGCAACGATGCAGGTCATCAGCGCCGAATCCTGGCGGTGTATGCCAAAGGTGCACACCCCCGCCTGTTCGGCCTGCATCAGGCGCGCCTCGATTTTTTCGACGGTTTCCGGCCCGACATCGATGGTCATTTTCAGCCCATCGTCGAACTTCCGGAAATCCGAGTTTTCAGCGACGTCACGTTTATATTGTTTGGGATCGAAGCGCCCGATCGTCCAGCCGAATTTGTCGGTGATCTTCGTAAGAGCCATTTGCCCCAGAATAAAGAGCCGTGGCCATAGACGGTGTCCTTTCGGAGCAATGGCGCGGACTTCGGCGTCTAGCCCGCGTGGCGGGAAGCTGTAGTCAGGTCCATCGCGCGGCACCGGATGGCCGGCGCGCTCTTCCTCGCCAGCGAGAGCGACGATGTCTGCAACCACCTGCCTGAATGCAGCGATGTTGTTGGGTCCAGACGATACGGCGATGATCGAGACGATTTCCCCGTGTCGTGCTTCGATCGGGTTCCAACGGCAGGACAGCCCGGTCAGATCCGGCCGCGTGTCCGGCGGGAGCGGGCTCGATCCCGTAGCGGCCGGCTTTCATTTCGGCTTCTGCCCAGCTTGAGCCGCCGCCGGCGAACATTGCGTAGGAGACCTCTTCCGAGGCTTGGAACCGGGCAACGCGCACATCAAGTCCATTGGCGCGGATGTCCGCCATCGGCACGATCGCCGCACGCATGGTCAGCCCGAGTTCGTCGGCCACCCACGCCTGGACCGCCGCCAGCGCCTCGCGCGTCCTTTCACGCAATCCGTCGGGAAAGGCGACAAGTGCTCCGTCGCCGCCGAATACGAACGGAAGGTCGCGCCGATCCGAGCGTATTGAGCAGGGCTGAGATGACGCTGGCGCCGGCCATGTTCACGGATTTGTAGCGGCCGGCTTCGATCGCCTTCGTGGAGCCGACGATATCAGCCGTCGCCAATTGCCAGTTGTCTGGCAACGGCCGGTAATTCGCCGCATCCGTCACGCCCTCGAATTGCGTGAAGATCGGCACGGCATCGAAAAAGGTATCCCTGTCGGCGATTTTTTCCATTGCTTGACAACTAGCACATTTCCGTTTCCCGATGACCATTCGAAACAGACACGAAATTGACTTGCGCCGGAATTTCAGACGATAGGCTCGCGCCGATGCGAATTGCCTTCTACGCGCCACTGAAATCGCCAAATCATCCGGTTCCCTCGGGCGACCGCCAGATGGCGCGGCTGCTGATCAAGGCGCTTGAACATGCCGGCCATGAGGTCGGCCGTGGCGTCCGAACTGCGTAGTTTCGCCGCCAAACCGCAGGCCGAGCACTATGCAGCCGTGCTGGAGGAAGCCGACGCGTGAAATATCGAGGCTGTCGACGCTGTGGGCTTCGAAGGGCAAGCCCGACCTCTGGTTCTGCTATCACCCTTATTACAAGGCGCCCGATCTGATCGGCCCGAAACTGGCGTCCGCTTTTGCGATCCCTTACGTGACAGCCGAAGCATCCTATTCTTCGCGGCGCAATATCGGCGTCTGGGCTGAAACGCAGGCGTCGGTCGACGGAGACGGTAAAGATCGCGGCGCTCAACATCTGCTTTACGCACAGGGACCGTGACGGCCTGGCAAAGATCGCGCCGGACGCGACATTCGCCATGCTGCCACCTTTCATCGACACTTCGGCCTTCGCGGCGTCGCCGCATTCCGGATCGTCGGGGCTAATTGCGGTGGCGATGATGCGCCCGGGCGACAAGCTGGACAGCTACAGGATGCTGGCGCGGGCGCTTGAACGACTTCCGGAGGTTGCCTGGACGCTTGTCGATAGTCGGCGATGGGCCTTGCCGAGCGCGAGGTCGAAGCGGAATTCGCCGCGCTGCCGTCCGGTCGCATCGAATGGCTCGGCGAGAAGGAGCCCGACGAGGTTCCGGAAGTGCTGAGCAAAGCTGGCATCTATGTGTGGCCGGGTTGCGGCGAAGCTTATGGACTGGCCTATCTCGAGGCCCAGGCGGCCGGTCTGCCCGTCGTGGCGCAGAACACAGCCGGCGTGCCGGAAGTCGTGTGCGCAGGCAAAACGGGAATTTTGACACCTCCTGACGATGTGGACGCCTTTGCAGGCGCAATTGCCCGGCTGCTGACTGAAAATGGCGAAAGGCAGGTGATGGGGCAGGCGGCTCGCAACTTTGTCATGCTGAGAACGCTCGCTCGATGCGGCGGCGATTCGGCTTGGCACGATGCTTCCAACCGGGGCGGCTATCCGATGAGCGAGAGCCAAATCTGGCAGCCGCTGTTGAGTGAACTCGCGGGCTGGGAACGGGCCGGACGCAAGGCGGATTTCTGGCTGCGCGACGACGACGCGGTTGAGCCAACCGCAGCGCTAGACCGCCTGCTCACCCTCACCGAAAAATACGGCGTTCCGGTTGCGCTGGCGGTAATTCCGGCATTCACCGGCGCAGCCCTTGCCAAGCGGCTCGACGAAGCGCCGCATGCGGTTGTCGCCGTTCATGGCTGGTCGCACGAGAACCATGCCGCGGCCGGCGAGAAAAAGCAGGAGCTCGGGAGCGCATCGCGACCGGGATCTCGTGCTTGAAGAGCTGAGCCAAGGGCTCGCCCATGTCGTGCGTTTGCATGGGCCGCGCTTGGTGCCATTGCTGGTTCCGCCATGGAACCGCATCGACGCTGACCTGATAGCAGGCCTTGCGCCGATCGGTTTTGAAGCGCTCTCGGTTTTTGGTCCTTCAAAGCCGGCAGCCCTTGCGGATGGTCAACAGCAATGTCGACCTCATGGATTGGCATGGCACGGGCGGCTGCCGCGATCATGGAGCGCTGGTCGGCGATATCGTCGCCCAGCTTGCCCGGTCTTTCGATGGCGGCGATGCAGTGGGCGTACTCACCCATCATCTGGTGCATGACGAGGCGGCGTGGCTGTTTCTAGCGCGCCTTTTCGAGATCATCGCAGGTCATTCTGCCTGCCGATGGCGCGCGGTGCGCGAATTGATCGCGGGAACGCTTTGATCAGCGCTTGCGCGCTCTATGAGGCTGGATATCCAGCGTCTGGCCGTCGCGGGCGGCAAAACTGCCGGCAAAGGCCCCGATAGCCTGCTGCTCGATCGCCTCGATCTGAATGTCGGTGCGCGGCAGGGTCGTGGTGAAACAGCGCAAGCTGCCGCGCGCCTGCTGCCTCGCAAAGCTTGACGCCCTGCTGCCAGGTCGAGTGCCCGTAGCCGCGGTATTCGCTTCATTTCCTCCTCGGTGTAGGTGCAGTCGTAGATCACCAGATCGGCATCTTCGATCAGTCCGAGAATCGCCTGGATCGAGCGTGCCGGGCACATGTTCGGTATCGCTAATCACCGCCACGGCTCGCCCGCCCCACTCGATCCGGTAGCCGATGCAGCCGCCCGGATGGTTGAGGCTGCCGGTTCTGATCGACGACGCCCTCACGCGGCCGAAGCACGTCGCCGGAGACGAAATCGCCGTGTCGAGGTTGGCTTCAGCAGATTTCCAGCTTCACCGGAAACCAGGGCGGCCGCATGAACTCGCTGACCATCTCGCGCGTCGTCATGCGCCCGGCGAGATGACCAGACCAGAGTCGTGACCTGCGCGTTCGGATCGTAGAGTGGGTGGAAGAACGGCAAACCGATGATGTGGTCGTAGTGGCAGTGGGTGAAGAACACGTCGAAGTCGTCGACTCCCGCCGCCTTCAGCGCGTCGCCGGCCGGGCGTATTCCGGAGCCCGCGTCGAAGAACAGCGTGTGCGGGCCGCAGCGCATCTCGATGCAGGCGGTGTTGCCGCCGTAGCGCTGAACTGCGGCGCCGGACACCGGCACGCTGCCGCGTACTCCCCAGAAGCGGACCCGGAATAGATCATCGTCCATCATGCCTCTTTGCGGCGATCCCCAACAGCCACTATCGTAGCCAGTCCTGCCGCAGCTAGACGAGACACGCATTGACGCGTTTTTCAACCATTTACGGAATCCGACGCTGCGGCAACGCGTGCGCCGAGCTCAGTGCTTGCTGTTGCGCGCATCGGACAGTTCGGCGGTCGTGTGGCTCAGCCGGTCGGCCAGCACGCGGACGATCTCGATCGTCATTTCCGGAAACTCCTTCAGCAGCCGCAGGAAATGATCCTTGCGGATGCGCAGGCTTCGAGCGGACCCGCCGCCTGCACCGTCGCGGTGCGCGAAACATCGCACAGGATGGCGATCTCGCCGACGATGGAATTGGGTTCGACTTCGGCGACCTTGATCTGGCCGGTCTCGGAATCGACCAGAATGTCAGCGTTGCCGGACAGGATGACATAGGCTGCGTCGCCCTCGTCGCCCTGATGGAAGAGGATCTGGCCGGCGCTGTAGCTGACGCGATCGGACGTGAAGGCAAGCAGCTTGAGCTTGGCCGGCTCGACGCCGGAAAACAGCGGAACCCGCCGCAGCATTCCGACTTCATCCTTGAGAAGCATCATCGCATCACCTTGCCCCAGGGCCCTTTCGAAGGGAATACTATGACAGCAATCCTTTAAAGATACCGTTTCTTGCTGAAAGTGTCTCGTGTGTTCCGTCCTCGACCAGCTCGCCCGATTGAAGACGACGACGCGGTCGAACAGTTTCGCCATCGCCGGATTCGTCAGCACCCAGATGATCGCTGGAGCGCGGTCGTCCCGCTTCGCTTCCTCCAGCACATTGCGCACGAATCTGGTCCTGCACACGCTGGTCGAGGGCAGACAGCGGCCGGTTGAAGATGAGGAAGTCCGCGCGTTTCAGCAGCGCGCGCGCCACATCCAGCTTCTGGCGCTGCGCGCCGGTCAGGCGCCTGCCGCCGACGCCGACGTTGAAGTCCGAGGCCGACGTCGAGCACGTCGTCGTAAAGACCAAGTTCGTCGAGGATCTCGCGCACGATCGAGCGGATGCGCTCCGGCCCGTCCGGATGGTTGTGGCCGATCCGGCCGAACAGGACATTGTCCATGAGGCTGGCCGCGGCGGTGTAGCGCATCGGATCGTAGCGTTCGATGGCGCCCTGCAAGTCCTCCGGCAGGCCTTCGTAGAAGCTGTTGCGAGCGTCGACGATCTTTGCCATCAGGTCGTCGCTCAGCAGACCGAAACGATGCCGCGGCTCGATATAGGCGAAGCTCAGCGTGATGATCGGCGCGCGGTCCGTCCTCCGACACCGTCGTCGTAGGCGCTTGCCCTTCAGCTTTTGCAGCAGCGACTTGATACGCCGGGTATTTCGTCCGCGGTCATGAAGGCGAGCTGCTGGAAGAACGGATGGTCGGGCGGCAGGTCGCTGAACAGCTCGATGGCGTTGCTCGGCGATCTCCAGCCCATGTCGTAGAGCACCTGCGTCGAGCCCGGTCGCCTGAGCACCGATGCGAAATAGGGATTCGCTGCCAATGCCTTGTCGGCAAGTGCCGGACCGGTCGCCGTGCCGAACAGCAGGTTTTCGCCGACCGTCGCCTCCCTGTTGTAGGCGCCGGGTTCGAACGGAGACGACCAGTCCGCTCAGTCCCTTCGTCCTCGAGCCGGTCGCGCAGTGCCTGCGCGCAGTTCGACGATGCGGCTCGACGAGTTCGCTGGTGGCGTCGCGGGTCGACCGATGTGCGCAGGCCGAGATCCAGTATGTCGCGCGACAGCACCACGGCGTCGAGCACGTGGCGGATGACACCGAACAGGTCGTTCGGGCCGGTGGCGCCGGCCGCGGCATAGTCGACCCAGTCGCTGTTCAAGTCATAGTCCGGATTGCCGGCCTTGCGCGCTTCGTCGATTTCCCAGTTGCGATGCGTTGCCTTCTCGCCTTCATAGGCGTGCCGCTGTCAGCGGCGCGTGCTTCAGGCCGTAGAGCAGGTTGTCGCGCAGGCTTCCCTGCGAAAGGTATGCATCGGACGAGGCATAGGACATGCCGCCGCCCGGTGACGGCTTCCGGCAGTTCAAGCAGATCGGTCGCCGCCGAGCGTGATCCTTGCCGCTTTCCGGCCAGATCAGGCGTGCGAAGCGCTTCGGCGAGTGCTTCGCCGCCGCCGGTCGCGGTGCCGACGATCGCCACCGTCTCGCCGCGGCTTGATCTGCACGGACACGCGTTCGAGCAGCGTCGCGCCGCTGTCGTCGACTAGCGACAGGTTGACGGCCGCCAGCGGGCCGGTCAGCGGGCCGACCGGCTCCAGCGTCGATGGCCTGGATGCGCGGATCGACCATGCCGGTCGATGCTGAACTGCTCGACGACCTGCGCGTATTTGACCTGCACGTCCTGGCGCGCCTGATCCCAGTCGATCAGTTCCTTCATCGGGCCGGGCAGGTCCTTGTAGGCGGCGATCACCGCGACCAGCTGGCCGACATCGAGGCGGCCCTGCAGCGCCAGATAGCCGCCGATCAGGTAGAACAGGAACGGCGTGACCTGGGCGAGGAAGTTGTTGATGAACTTGACCAGGAATTTCCACTGGTAGAGATCGTAGCGGATCTTGAAGATGCGGCCGAGCCGCGAGGCGATGTCGGCGCGCTCGTAGTTCGACGTGTCGTGGACGTGGATCGTGCCGATGCCGTCGACGATTTCGCCGACCCGGCCGGACAGCTCGCGCGCCGTCAGCTGCCGTTCGCGGCCGAGCCGATCAGCCGCCGGCGCATCCGCGGGATGATGCACGAGCTGGATCGCCGACGATCGCCGGCCGCGATCAGCCCGAGCCAGAAATTCTGGATGATGATGAACAGCAGCGCCGTCAGCGCCTGGCCGCCGAGCAGTGCCGGCTGCACGAAGGCATCGCCGATGAAGCCGCCCAGCGGCTCCACCTCGTCCTTCACCATGGTCGCGACTTCGGCGGATTTCACCCGCTTGAACTGGTAAGGCGGAAATCGCAGCACCCGGTCGACCAGCTCGAAGCGGATACGCCGCAGCATCCGTTCGCCGAGTCGGCCCTTGTAGGTGTTGATGTAGAATTTGAAGAGGCCGTTGATGACGACCAGCAGCAGGAACACCAGGCTCAGCGCGAACAGCGTCTGCTTCGCGGTCGAGCTGGAATCCGGAGAAGAACTGACATGTGCCCGATGAACGGCAGGTCGAAACCGAGTCCCATGAAGGTCTGGGTGGCGCCGGGCGACTCGAAGCCGTCTGCCCTGGATCGGCCCGTTGACGATCAGCTTGGGCAGGTCGAAGGACAGGAAGTAGGGGATCATCGAGAGCAGCGACGATCATCAGAATCCAGAGCTGCTGCTTCCAGGTGTGGGTCCAGATGTAGCGGGCGAGGCTTGGTTCCATGTGCGGCTGCGAACCGATCGAACTAGCGGGATGCAAGACGTAAAAGCGCCTGCTCGGCGTAAGGCGTAGCGGCAATCTGCCTCGTCATCGAGAAAAAGCTCGAAGCTGCAATGGACCGTGCACTGTCGGCGCGGCCGACGATTGCCGGCACCTGCGAAGCAGCGCGTTCGAGTTCCGGCGCATAGTCGATGACGACCGTGCTGGCATTGTCGATCAGCGAGAAAAGCAATTGCCCGAGCGGCTCGCGGCTGCCGAACGGCTTCAGCGAATAACCGAGCAGAACCAGGCCGTAGCTTCGCGGGCGCGTAGTCATAGTCGATTTCCTGGAACTTGCGCGCAATGTGCCGGACGCGGCAAGGCCGGCCATTCAGTTCGTCGGCTTCGTAAGGCATGGTCTTCGGATCGACCGACAGAACCGACAGGGGTGCATGGGTGAGGTAACTGGTGATCGGCCGCAGATGCCCACCGATTTCCAGGACATGCGGACAATCGCGCACGAAGTGAGCGGCGAGGACCTGGCGTATGGCGGCGCGCAGGCCCCGACAGATGCGGCAGGTCCTTCTCCCGTGCCCGCCGGCGATGCGGAACGGCTTCGAACGTCTTCAGGTCCATCGGATCAGATTGCGTTGTGTTGCACCCAGAATCTCAAGCATACAACACGCGCATGATGGACGCTACCCAGCCAGACGACCCGGGCGCCGACTGGCGCGAGACATGCCTTCGATCTGACCCGCGGAATTGCCGCCTATACCGACAGTCCCGCTGGTCGGCGGCCTTGCCCGCGTCATCGCCAAGCATCCGAACGCCGACATCGGCAACGCCTTCAACCACAAGCAGGTCGCCTGCAAGATGTGGGCGCGCGACAAGCTCTTCGAAAGCTGCGGTGGGCGCTTCAGGCGCATCTGGATCCTCGGCGGCTGGTATGGCGTGCTCGCGGCGATGTTTTTCGACGATCCCCGCTTCGACATCGAGGCGATCGACAGCATCGACATCGATCCGGCGGTAGCGGCGGTGGCCGAAACGCTGAACCGGCCGGCCGGAGGCCGCTTCCGCGCGCTGACCGCAGACATGTATGCGCTCGACTATGCTGCAGCCGGGCCGGATCTCGTCATCAACACCAGTTGCGAGCACATCGCCGATCTTCGCGGCTGGCTCGACCTGCTGCCGCGGGCACACAGGTCCTGCTCCAATCGAACGATTATTTCAGCGAACCGACGCACATCAACTGCGTGGCCTCGCTGGAGGCTTTCGAGCAGCTGTCAGGGCTCACGGAGTTGCGGTTCTCCGGCGATCGCTGCCGATGAAGAAATACACTCGCTTCATGCTGATCGGGACGGTTTGACCGTCAGATTGCTCGCGATTTCAACAGTTCGCGCAGCACTTTCGCCGAACCCTTCGCACCGTCCAGGTCGAGGGCATGGGTATCGGAAGAGGCTGCGGTGAGGGCGCGTTCGACGGCCTGCGGCAAGGGCTGGCGGCGTCAGGTCCCGCTCGGTCAACACGGATGCGAGCCTCATGCGCTCCAGTCTCTCCGCGCGAAAGGTCTGCTCTGTCTCTCCGCCCGCAGCGAAAGGGATGAGCAGCGAGCGGCAGCCGGCGCGAAGCACGTCGCAGACCGTGTTGTAGCCGGCCTGAGAAACCGAAAGACGGCAGCCAGTCAAAAGGCTGGCAAAATCCTCGCGAAACCTGAAGATCACGAGGTTTGGTGGCGCCCGCTGAAATGGCTGCCTCGAAGTCGGGTTTCGGCAGGTTTGGGCCGGTGATCAGGCACCATTTCAGGTTCCCGGCCAGCATGCCTGCGGCAGCGAGTGCCGATGCGACCAAAGCCCCGCCGGCAGCGCCGCCGCCGGCCGAAATCACGACGTCGAAATGTTCGGTTGTCGCTGCGGGCGGCGGAGCCGCGACCAGGCCAGTATAGGCGACTTTGCCTTCGATTGCCCGGGCCAACGGAAACGTCTGGCCGATCGTGGCGAAAGACGGATCGCCATGGACCATGACGAGATCGAAGTAATTCTCGACCAGGTCGACGGTCTCCTCATTGCGGCCGGGTTTTGTGCGTTCCTGCAGGATATCGCGCACCGAAGCCACCAGCACGGGCTTTGGCGCCAGCTCGGCGATCTTCTCAAGCAGTGGGATGAGTTCGAACCGCATCTGGCGGCGGCCGAATGGGAAGGCTTCGATAACGACGATGTCGGGTTGAAAATCGTCAACCGCCTGCAGCAGTATTCGCCGCCGCTTTTCTTTGAAGGCGTCGTCGATAGGATTCCCCTCGAGATCCGCCAGGCCGGAAAACCCCTCGTCGCCGGATACGACCGGCGGCAACGTCAGCGTCTTCAGTCCCTGTGCCGGAAAGCCGGCAACAGGCGCGCCGCCGGTTACAACAAGAACGTCAAAGCCATCGTCGGCAAGCGCGGTAGCAATCCGGCTGGCACGCGCGAGATGTCCGATGCCGAGCAGATGCTGAACGTAGAACAACACGCGAGGTTGTATCACGCGGTATCCGCCTGCCATTCCCGCTCGAACAGGCCTTTGAGCTGTACGATGCTTGAATTGTGGTCGAAATGATCGCGCACCCGCCGCTCCGCAGCATCACCGAGACGCTTGCGCAGTGAGGGATCGCGTATTGCGCGTTCCAGTGCCTGGGCGAGCGCCTGAGGGTCTTCGGAAGCGACAACCAGGCCGTTTTCATCATGGGTCAGCAGTTCCGGCACGCCGGATACATTGGTCGAAACGCATGCCAATTTCTGGCTCGCCGCCTCTACCAGCACGTTTGGCAGACCGTCGCGGTCGCCGTCGGCGGCGATCCGGCAGGCCAGCGTAAAAATATCCGAGCGGCGGTAGTGTTCGAGCACGTCTTCCTGAGCCAGCGCGCCCTTCCACGAAATACGCTGCGCAATGCCCAGGCTCTCTGCGAGGGTCTTGAGCCGGCTTAACTGTTCGCCGCCGCCGATATGTTCGAACCGCCAGTGAAGATCGGCGGGCAGCAGGGCAAACGCCCGCAACAGCACATCGTAACCCTTTTTCTCAACCGCGCGACCGACACTCAGCACGACGACCGGATCGGTTCCGACAGATCCGTCGCGGGCTGGCCGTGTTTTATCGAAGCGGCCGAAGCGACCGAGGTCCAGCCCGTGATAGCTGAGATGTACGTTGGAACCGCCGTTCGCGAGGCCCTTCAGATGATCGTAGCCGGTGCGGGTGCAGGTCACCATCCAGCGCGCGGAGGAAAGCTTGGCGGCGAGGTCCCAGTCCTGCGAGGTCCAGATATCCTTGGCATGCGCCGAACAGGTCCAGGGAAGCGCGCGAAGCAGGCTCGTGTAGCGGGTGACCGACGCCGGCGTATGGGCAAAGTGGGCATGCAGCCATTCGCCGTTCTCCGGCCATTCCTTTGCCAACACCAGCGCCTGGCCGAAACGGCGGATGCGGTTGCGTGTCGGGTCACGACGAAAGTCAGCGGCAAAAATCCGCAGAGTTTTCCAGAAATTGCCGCGCGGCAGCCAGGACAGCAATGCGCGGCCAACCCGCGACGGCTCTTCGTGCAAATACTCAGGGAGATAATGCACCGGCGCGCGAATCTCGTCATGCACCGGATGGCGCTTGCCGTCGGTTGGCCTCCTCAGCGCGACCAGCACCAATTCCATGCCGGCACGCTCCAGTCCCAGCAATTCCTGCGCAATGAAGGTTTCCGACAGACGCGGATAACCCTTCAGGACGACGACAATCTTCCGGCGGTTGGACAAGCTTCAACTCGCGCCATCGACCACTGAGAGGTGAGGGTGGGTGCGCTGGTCGAGCCAGCCGCCGACGATCTCCGAAATGTTGACCAGTCCTGCGAGCCGCAGATCCGGATTGCTCTGCGAGGGACGCGGGCGGTCGGGCAAGGCCCGCAACGCGGCTGCAAAGCGCGTCGCGTCGTCCGCTTCCTCTGGCAGCAGCATTTCGACCAGGCCGAGCTGCGCGGCGCGGCGGGCGCGGATCAGCTGTTCCTCGCGCGGCTTGACGCGAGGCACGATCAGCGCCGGCTTGTCGAAGGAGAGTATCTCGCAATAGGTGTTGTAGCCGCCCATCGCGACCACCGCTTTGGCGCCGGCGATCAGCTCTTCCATGTGCGAATCGAACTCGATTATCTTGATCTGCGGTATTTTCCCGCCCTTTTTGATCAACTTGCGGCGCTTTTTGACAGGCATATAAGGGCCGAGCACGATCAACGCCTTATGCTGCAGCTCGGGGTCCTGCTGGTAGGCGTGGATGACGTTGTGAATGAGTTCGGCGCCATCGCCGCCGCCGCCTGTGGTGACCAGAATGTAATCGCCCTCCGGGCGGTGTCCCGGCATTTCGTCGTGAGACAGGCTGCGTTGCAGGAACCCGACGAATTTCATCTTGGCGCTGACCTGGGCCGGTACATCGAGTCCGGTTAGCGGATCGTAGAAATCCGGCGGTCCGTAAGCCCAGATCATGTCGTAGAAGCGGCCGATCTTGCGCATCACGTCGCTCTTCTTCCACTCGGCTTCGAGCAGGTGCGGGGCATCCATGACTTCGCGCAGGCCGAGCACCAGCGTGGTGCCGCGCGTTTTCAGGTATGAAAGAGTTTCCTCAACCTCACCGCGCAATCCGAGCGGCTCCTTGTCGACGATGAAGATGTCCGGCTGGAAGGTTTCGGCGGTATGGCGGATGATCGACTGCCGCATCTTCAGGGTTTCTTGCAGGTCGATATGCCGTTCGAGCGAGGTGTATTCGCCGTTGCGAAGCTTGATGACGCTTGGAATTTTGACGAAATCGACGCGCGCCCTGTAGTCGAAGGCGCCGGCGATTGTCGCACCGGAAATGATCAGTACGTTGAG
This sequence comes from uncultured Alphaproteobacteria bacterium, assembly GCA_963726065.1. GTDB lineage: Bacteria > Pseudomonadota > Alphaproteobacteria > Rhizobiales > Rhizobiaceae > Neomesorhizobium. The sequence continues at coordinate 200,622 of CAVSAU010000004.1, read as the reverse complement.
GCCGCCATAATCCTCGACCAGAGAATGGGCGATGGTCCGGCATCGGCGCAGATGGCCGAGCCCGAACGTATCGTGGCTGTACATCAGGATTCGGGCATGTTCGAAGCGCCGCATCATGGTCAAATCAACCCTGGTTTCGCCGTCGGACCGTTTCCAGCCACATGCGATTTCGCACGATAAGAAAACATCCTGATGTCAGGACGGCTGCTTGGGGGAGCCGCCACATTTTGCAGACCGGCTTTGCGCCCGGGATAGGATCCCAATGGCCTTGAATCTGAACGATAGCGCTGTCCCGGTCGTCACGCAGCAGGCTTTCCTGATAAGCGGGCGCCGTGTCAAGACGCCTCTGCAAGCCGATAACCTTAGCCGACAGCCGGCGGCCTGCCTAGACTGGTTTCCGCCGTTACCGTTACAGGACCCGGTCCTCGATGGACCATCGTGCCGCGAGAAAGCTTATGACCGCCGCGACGACGAGCCCGGTGATCTTGGCGGGCAGGATGCCGATCAGCCCTCCGAGTGCGACGATGGCGCCGCTCGAAACGCCGAGAGTGATAATGGCGCCCAAGGTGAAGAACCGCAGGAAGGAACGGCCGTGCCGGAGATTACCGGCGCGTTCGAACGACCAGCGGGAATTGGCGAAGTAGGAAAAGCAGACGGCGCCGAACCAGCCTAGCAGATTTGAAAGGAGAGGTGCTGCGCCAAACCAAAGCAGCACGGAAAAAATGCAGAGGTCGATCAGGCTGTTGGCAACGCCGACAGCCCCGAATCGCACCATTTTCGAGACGAGCGAGCGCCCCGCAGGTCCGCCCGTCATTTGCGCTTTGCCGCGACCGGAGAGGCCATTTCGGACTGACCCGGGGCGTTTTCCAATCGGGAACTCTTGCCCATGTCATCGGCCCAGCCATGCGTCTCGCGCACGACATAAAGCGGCCGGTTACGCACTTCCTGCGACATGCGCCCGATATATTCGCCCATGATGCCGAGCGACAGGAGGTTCAGTCCGCCAAGGAGCAGGACAGTAACCAGTGTCGACGCGTAGCCCGGGACATCTATGCCAAAAATTGCAGTTTTGATGATGACGACCGCCGCGTAGACAAAGGCGCAAAAGCCGATCAGCAGGCCAAGATAGCTCCAGACGCGCAGCGGCGCCGTGGTGGAGCCGATCAGCCCGTCCAGCGCAAACCGGACCAGCCTTCGATATGGCCATTTGCTGTCGCCGCCAGAGCGGCCGGCCCGGTCGTATTCGATGTCGACGTTGCGGTATCCGACCCAGGAATACAGCGCCTTGGTAAAACGCGACCCTTCCGATAATTCGTTCAACGTATCGACCACCGCACGGTCGAGCAGCCGGAAATCGCCGACATCCGCCTTGATCGGAATATCGGCTATCTTGTTGTAGAGCTTGTAGAAAAGCCGTGCGGTGAAACGTTTTATTGCGGTGTCGGTATCGCGGCGGCGCCTGATAGCGTTGACGATTTCGGCGCCTTCGAGCCACTTATCAACCATGCGGGGCACTACTTCGGGCGGATCCTGCAGGTCGACGTCCATCGGGATGACAGCATCGCCGGTGGCGTGACGGAAGCCTGCGGCAAGCGCTGCCTCCTTGCCGAAATTTCGCGAGAAGCGCACCAGCTTGATGTTTGGGTTGGCGCGCGCCTCGGCAAGGATAGCCGGGCGGGTCGCGTCGGCGCTACCGTCATCGATGAAGATGATCTCGTAGCTGCCGGCTTTGAGCTGGTCGCGGCAGACCTTCTCGAGCACGGGCACGCAATCCTTGACGAACCGCGATATCGTATCCTGTTCGTTGAGAACCGGAACAATGATCGAAATCTTCAAATTTTTGCGCAAACGCGCACCTCGAACGGTTCACCGAAAACTGGGATAGGCTATTAGCGGTATGTCGCTCGCCGTGACAAGCTTAACGGCCGGAGATGATGCGAGATAGTGGCAGGACTTGAGCCCGAGCCGAAGAGGTCGAGATGAATATCCAGCAGCGGGTACAGGAAGCCTTCGAGCCACTACCGGAAGACGCGGACCAGATCGGAGGCGAGTTTTCGCTGTTTCGCCATCTGCCCCAGTCGGTAGAGGTCAACAAGCTGCGCAAGCGGCTGCTGCGGCTGGCGCGTGAGGCGATGGACAACTTCGCCATGGTGCGGCCCGGTGATCGCTGGCTGGTGGCGCTGTCGGGCGGCAAGGATTCTTACGGGCTGCTGGCGATCCTGCTCGACCTCAAATGGCGCGGCTTTCTGCCGGTCGATCTCCTCGCCTGCAATCTCGATCAGGGTCAGCCCAATTTCCCCGAGCATATTTTGCCCGATTTCCTGAACAGACACGGCATTGCCCACCGCATTGAATACCGGGACACCTATTCAATCGTCACTGACAAGATCGGCGAAGGCAAAACCTATTGCTCCTTGTGTTCGCGGCTGAGGCGCGGCCATCTCTACCGAATCGCGCGGGAGGAGGGCTGTTCGTCGCTGGTGCTCGGTCACCACCGAGAGGATATCCTGGAAACATTCTTCATGAACCTCTTTCATGGCGGGAGGCTCTCCGCAATGCCGCCAAAGCTGCTCAACGACGAGGGCGATGTGATGGTGCTTAGGCCGCTCAGCTATTGCGCCGAGGCCGATCTGGCAAAGTTTGCCGGCATCATGCAGTTCCCGATTATTCCCTGCGATCTTTGCGGCAGCCAGGAAGGGCTGCAGCGCAATGCGATGAAGGCGATGCTTGAGGACATCGAGCAGCGCATGCCGGGTCGCAAGGACACGATGATTCGCGCACTGGGCAATGTGCGGGCCTCGCAACTTCTCGACCGAAACCTGTTCGATTTCGCGGGGCTGAGCCCGGAATAGCAGCCTCAGTTCGTGGGATTGCTGTGCGATTGAAAAAGCTTCCCACGCTCCGCATAGAGCACAATCAGCAAGCCGAGCACGGACACTGCACAGTAGCCAGCGGTGAGGGGCTTGATCGTGCCATCGAATGCCTGGCCGATACCGGCGCCGATTGCGCCACCGCCAACGGTCTGCGTAAAGCCGATGACGGATGAAGCCGTGCCCGCGACGTGGCCGAGTGGCTCCATTGCGATCGAATTGAAGTTCGAGCCGATCCAGCCGAATTGCAGCATCGCCAGCGTGAAGAGGCCGACGAAAATCGGCAACGGCACCGGACCGAGCAGGGACAGCGCGAACATGATGCAGTTTACCGCGGCAAAACCCACCAGCGCGCCATGCGAAAGCCGCCGCATGCCGAAGCGGCCGACAAGCCGGGAATTGATGAACGACGACACCGCCATCATGCTGGCGACCGCGGCAAAAAGGACTGGGAACCAGACGCCCAGCCCGTAGATGCCGACGTAGATTTGTTGCGCGGAATTGATGAACCCGAACAGCGCGCCAAAAACGATTGTTGTCGCCAGCGTGTAGCAAAGCGATGTTCGGTTGGTCAGCACGATGCCGAAGCCACCCACGATTGATCTCAACGTGAAGGCACGGCGATATTCCGGGTGCAGCGTTTCGGGCAGTCTTACCGCTGTCCAGATCGTGACCGCCAGCGCGATCGCCGCCATGAAGATGAAGATCACATGCCATTCGGCAAACAGCATCACCAGCTGCCCGATACCCGGCGCGACCACGGGGATGACCATGAAAACCATGAAGACCAGCGACATGATCTCGGCCATCGCGCGGCCGCCAAAAACGTCGCGGATGACAGAAACTGCGATGACGCGGGTGGCGGCGGCGCCGATGCCCTGTACGAAACGCAGCGCCAGCAGCGTCGCGAATGTCGGTGCGAAGGAAGCGCTAAAGGCGGCGATCACATAGATGCACAGGCCGATCAGCAGCGGCGCCCGGCGCCCGAATCGATCGGAGATCGGTCCATACCCCAGCTGCGCCAGCCCGAAGCCCGAAATATAGGCTGTGATGACATATTGGCGATGATTCTCGTTCTCGACGCCCAGACTGGCGCCGATCTGTTGGAGACCGGGCAGCATGATGTCGATCGCCAGCGCATTCAGCGCCATCAGCGCTGCTGCCAGTGCAATGAACTCCCACCGGGGGAGCGTCATCACTGGGTTCGTCGTCTCGGGAGAGGTCTTCTGGTCCATCGCCCTGCTTACGTTCGCTGACAAACAAAACGCGCCGGCGGACCGGCGCATTGTTCTGCAGAGGTCTCCGGAAAAGCCCGGAAACTATTGTTTCCAAGGGATAATCAGGCCGCGCCGCGAGCAGCGATGCCTTTTTCGCTAAGGAACGTCTGGAGTTCGCCAGCCTGGAACATTTCGCGGATGATGTCGCAGCCTCCGACGAATTCACCCTTCACGTAGAGCTGCGGTATCGTCGGCCAGTTCGAATAGTCCTTGATGCCCTGACGTAGTTCGTTCGAGGTGAGGACGTTCACTCCCTTGTAGTCGACACCCAGATAATCGAGGATTTGCACAACCTGTCCGGAAAAACCGCACTGCGGAAAGCCAGGCGTGCCTTTCATGAAGACGACGACGTCCTGGCTCTTCACTTCGCTGTCGATGTAGTCGTTGATACCGCTCATATCTAACCCTTTCGCGCCTGTAGCAGTCAGGCCGGAAACATGACATTCAAATAAACCCTACGGCGACCCGAAACAAGACGGTTGCGGGCTAAGCAATCGGAAGGGCTTGGAATGTGGTCCTCCTCTGGCGACTGAAAACCGGCTATCTTTTCCAGGCGCGCAATGAAACGAAGTGAGCTTGCTGCGGCGCTGGCTGGACTTCTTATAGTGGCGATCACGTCGGTTTGGTGGTTTAGAGAGCCCGAGATGGCGCCTGCTTTACCTATCTCAGAATTGCCGCAGCCTTGCCGGGACCTCGATTTCGAGGGATCCGGCTATGTCGTCTGCGAGATCGATGTCCGCCGCTACGACGTCGGCCTCTTTCGTCTCGGTCCCGATGGCAAGCCATTCGGCTCGCTCAGCGCCTTCGACAAGGCCAGGGCCGCCGAGGGCAAGGCGGCCCTGCTCGCCATGAATGCCGGCATGTATCATGCTGACCTGACGCCGGTCGGCCTCTTCGCCAGCCGTGGAAAAGTCGAGGCGCCGCTGAATCTCGCGGATGGTGCCGGGAATTTTTTCATGAAGCCGAACGGCGTCTTTTTCATAAACCGGCAAGGGCAGGCCGCGGTTATGGAGACGACGGCTTTCCACGCGGCAAAGCCGGATGTAGCCGAAGCCACGCAGTCGGGCCCCATGCTGGTGATCGACGGGCAGATACATCCGCGTTTTGAGGAAAACGGCGCGTCGCGCTTTATCCGCAATGGCGTCGGCCTGCGCGATGCTGACACTGTTGTCCTGGCGATTTCCCGGTCCGAGGTCAGCCTCGGCAGTTTCGCGCGGCTGTTCCGCGATGCGCTTGGGTGCGCAAATGCGCTGTTTTTCGATGGCGATATCTCGGCGCTGTCCAACGGCAAGGAGACAATTGTCGGCGGCGATTTTCCGGCGGGGCCGATTATTGCCGTGTCCGCGAAAAACGAAGCGCCGGGATCTTAAGAGGCGCGTCGGCGTGCCTTGGAGCGCGAACTTACCGTGCGCTTGCGGCTCGTCTGCTTCCTGGCTGGCTTGAGCAGCTTTTCAATGCGGTTCAGCCGTTCGGCAGCGGTCAATGTGCGCTTGCGCCGGCGTGCGCGCTTGCCCGTCGCCTTCTTCAGCATGTCCTGCACGACATCGTGGACGACGCTTTTGACGAGATCGCTGACAAAGGACATCGCAGCGTTACTCAGGAATGCTGGTCTGCAGCGCCAGCGCGTGCAGCACGCCGCCCATGTTGCCCTTCAGCGCGTCATAGACCATCTGGTGCTGCTGAACGCGGGTCTTGCCGCGAAAGCTCTCGGCGACGACTTCAGCCGCGTAGTGGTCGCCGTCGCCGGCGAGATCGCGAATTGTCACCTTCGCATCTGGAATGCCGTCCTTGATCAGTTTTTCGATTTCGTGGGCATCCATCGCCATAGAAAAATTCTCCGTCAGTTGCCCATGAAACCAGGAAACCACGATTCGTGCGCGGTTTTCAGTTCCGATACAGATATCGCACGCGCATTGCCGAGTTTCAATTCTGAGCCACCGGTGGTGCCGATCCATGGGGCAAAAATGCCGGCTTCCTTGATGCGGGCCATGAAGAGCGCAAAGTCCTCGAGATCGGGGAGTTCCTTGACTGTCAAGATGTAGCGGCCCTGGTCTTCGCCGAAGAACTGCGGGATCGGATCGCCGTCCTCCAACTGGTTGACCGTAGCGCCGATACCCGACGCCATCGCCATTTCGGCGAGAGCCACAGCAAGGCCTCCGTCGGAGACATCATGCACAGCGGTCGCAATTCCTTCCTGGATCAGTCCGCGAACGAAATCGCCAACCTTTTTCTCATGCGCGAGGTCGACGGGCGGGGGAGGACCATCGGTGCGGCCGTGGATGTCGCGCATATAGATCGACTGGCCGAGATGCGTGCCCCACCAGTCCGGCGCGCCGAACAGAAGGATCAAGTCGCCTTCGCCGGCAAAGCCGAGACGCGCCATTTTCGACCAGTCGCGGATCAAGCCGACGCCGCCGATGGTCGGGGTCGGCAAAATGCCCTGGCCGTTGGTTTCGTTGTAAAGCGAGACATTGCCCGAGACGATCGGGAAACCGAGCGCCCGGCAGGCTTCGCCGATGCCCTTCACCGCGCCGACCAGTTGCCCCATGATTTCCGGGCGCTCCGGATTGCCGAAATTGAGATTGTCCGTGGCTGCCAGCGGCTCGGCGCCCGTCGCCGTAAGGTTGCGCCAGCACTCGGCCACCGCCTGCTTGCCGCCTTCGTAGGGGTCGGCCTCGCAATAGCGCGGCGTCACATCCGAGGAAAAGGCGAGCGCCTTGGCGGCATGACCTTCGACCCGCACGACACCCGCGTCGCCGCCTGGGATTTGCATGGAATTGCCCTGGATCAGCGTGTCGTATTGCTCCCACACCCAGCGCCGGCTGGAGAGATCTGGGCCACCAAGCATTTTCAGCAGCGCGTCGGCGATGTCGGCCTGCGGAATATCGGTATCCGCGAGCGGCGTCCGCTTCTTCGGCTCGACCCATGGCCGGTCATATTCCGGCGCCTGGTCACCGAGTTCCTTGATCGGCAGGTTGGCCACTTCGCCGCCCTGATGAAGGATACGGAATTGCAAATCGTCGGTCGTTTTGCCGACAATTGCGAAATCGAGGCCCCATTTTATGAAGATTGCCTCTGCTTCTTCCTCTTTTTCGGGACGCAGCACCATCAGCATGCGTTCCTGGCTTTCCGAAAGCATCATCTCGTAGGCTGACATGCGCTCCTCGCGCACCGGCACCTGGTCGAGGTCGAGTTCGATGCCGAGATCGCCCTTGGCGCCCATCTCGACCGCCGAACAGGTGAGACCGGCCGCCCCCATGTCCTGGATGGCGATGACCGCGCCGGACGCCATCAGTTCCAGGCAGGCTTCGAGCAGGCATTTTTCGGTGAAGGGGTCGCCGACCTGCACGGTCGGGCGCTTCTCGTCGATGTTGTCGTCAAATTCCGCCGATGCCATCGTGGCACCACCGACACCGTCCCGGCCGGTCTTGGCGCCGAGATAGACGACGGGCAGGCCGACGCCCTTGGCCTGCGACAGGAAGATGGCATTACTCTTCGCCAGGCCCGCGGCAAATGCGTTGACCAGTATGTTGCCATTGTAGCGGGCGTCGAAATTGACTTCGCCGCCGACCGTGGGCACGCCGAACGAATTGCCGTAGCCGCCAACGCCTGCCACCACGCCCGCGACAAGATGGCGGGTTTTTGGGTGATCCGGCGCGCCGAAGCGCAAGGCGTTCATCGCGGCGATCGGCCGTGCGCCCATCGTGAAGACATCGCGCAGGATGCCGCCGACGCCGGTCGCCGCACCTTGGTAAGGCTCGATGTAGGACGGGTGGTTGTGGCTCTCCATCTTGAAGACCACGCAATCGCCATCGCCGATATCCACGACGCCGGCGTTCTCGCCCGGGCCCTGGATGACCTGCGGCCCGGTCGTTGGCAGCGTGCGCAGCCATTTCTTCGAGGATTTGTACGAGCAGTGCTCGTTCCACATAGCCGAGAAAATGCCGAGTTCCGTGAAAGTCGGTTCGCGCCCGATCAGGTCGAGGATGCGCTGGTACTCGTCGGGCTTCAGCCCGTGCGCGGCGATCAGGTCGGCGGTGATCTTGACGTCGTTCGAGATGCTCATCGGTGGCTGTCGATTCCGTTGGCGTGCTGCTGGCGCTGCCTTAGCGCAAGAAGCCGCCGTTTACACCGGCAAAAGACGGAAAAACAATGGCAGTCTGATGAGATCAGGTATAGGGATCGTGGCCGATGCCGCCGCTGTCGAGCAGGCGGCGCAGCGCTGTCAGGCCGCCCTCGATCTCGCTCCTGGTTCTCGGCATGGAGAAGGCGAAGCGTGCCCGGTGGAAGGCGCGCTCCGGGCGGCCCGATTTGAATTCGTCCTCGTCGTCGATCAGCACGCCTTCGTTTTCAGCCGCTTTCTTGAAATTGCCGGAAAGCCAGGGCTCGGGCAGTTTCATCCACAGAAACGGAATGTCGGGGTGCGAAGCGAAATCCAGGCCAGCGAAATGTTTTCTGGCGAGCGCCTCGCGTGCCGCGATTTCTGCCTTCACGCTGGTGCGCAAAGCGGCGGCTTCGCCCGATAGAATGAGCTTTGCCGCGAGATCGCCGAGCAGGAACGGCATACCCCCGGTCACCATCTTGTGAGCCGTGGTAATGCGTGCGGCCAGATTGGCCGGGCAGGAAACCCAACCTCCGCGCACGCCAGCCGCCACGGTTTTTGACAGGCTGCCGACGTGGAAGGTTCGTTCCGGCGCCAGTTCTGCCAGCAGGGTAGGGACATCGTCGAGCAGGCTGCCGTAAATGTTGTCCTCGATCAGCCAGACATTGTAATTGCGTGCAATTGCTACAATGTCGCGTCGCTCCGCTTCGGAAATGATGGCCAGTGTCGGATTGTGGATCGTCGGCATCAGGAAGACGGCTTTCGGATGCTGCTGGGCGCAGAGACGTTCAAAGCTCTCCGCGTCGATTGTGCCGCTTGCCGATTCAATGGTGACGCCTCGTCGGCCGATCAGATTGGTGCTGCGTGCGATGGAAGAGAAGGTCAGCTGTTCGAAGGCAACCTTGTCGCCGGGATTGGTGACGGCGGCGATGATGGCCAGAAGTGCCGCATGCCCGCCAAGCGTGGCCACGACAGAGGCCGCATCCGGCGTCCAACTGCCCGTTGAAAGCCAGTTTTTGCCCGCATCCATCCACGATGACGGCCATGTCCGCGTGTAGGTGCCGATCTCGTCCGGATGCTCCCGGATAATCCTTGCGGTGAGCTTTTCAAGAATGGCAGCCTGACCCACGTCCGGAGCCGCGGTGCTGTCCATCCGCAGTTTTCCATGTGCAATATTGCCATGACCTCCCGTCGTGCGGGGCAGCGGAGATTTCGTGTCGATTTCGGCGGGACCGTCATGGCCAAGCACATATGTGCCCCGGCCGACCTCGCCGCTGACCAGGCCTCGCTCGCGCGCCAGTGCATAGGCGCGTCCGACCGTGCCGATGGTCACCCCGATATCGTAAGCCAGATTGCGTTGCGGCGGCAGTTTGGCGCCTTCGGGAAGCACGCCTGATCCAATGTCGTCCTCGATCCGGTTTGCGAGCCGTAGATAGAGAGGGCCGGAGCCTTCGCGAAGATCGGGGATCCAATTTGTCATAGTGACAATTTTGTATATTGCCACAATTTTTGAGTCAAGCGATAAGAATGTACCCTAACATTGTTTAGAAAAGGGCCAACCCAGGAGACAGGATCATGAGTTCAATTGAGGCAATCCATAGTTCGGGCAGAAGGGACGTTTCGTCATCGCCCGACTTGAAGGCGAGATTTTTCGCAACGCTCCGGGCAGCGTTCGGTCGGCTGGAGCGGCAGATTGAAAAGAGGAACAGCAGGCTGCGGCTGCTCGAACTTACCGAACATCAGCTGAAGGATATCGGAATCTCGCGGGCGGATGCGGATGGTGAAGCAGCGCGGCTGTTCTGGGATTGATGTGTTGCAAGCAGGAAGAGGCGCATTAGCAGGGCGTCCAGCTTCAGTGGCATCGCACGCGAGAAGCTAATTTTCAACGGACGTCCCTGGGCCTTCGCGCGTCGGAGCGAAACATGACCGTTAACAGTATTTTGGCGAGCTTCCTAGCGCGAGTTGGCCTGGCGGTTAGCTTATGGAACAGGCTTCCGCCAAAGCAGCTTACCCGTCGCGGGCTGATGGAATTGAGCGACGAACATTGATGGAAATCGGTGTGTCCCGCCGCGTCTCAACCGGAATATAACTCAACCCGTCGCGGCGCAGCTCAAATCGCCGGAACTCCAACGGTTGATGTCGGCTGACACGCGCGCACCGAGCGGTTCCGAGAGCAGCGGTCCAAAAACCTCCACCTTGCTGGAGCTGCCGCGAGCCTGGACGACCAGCGCCGGAAGGCCGCCGAAATTCTTTGCCGGCACAAGCAGGAAACGCGGTTGGCTGCTCATCGAATTGAGTTCGTTGGCAAACCGGTAGGGGCGGAATGCCTTGTCCTTGCTGGCGAACCAGCATTTGTGGGCCGCAATAGCCGTCTGTTCCATGACCCGAAGCGACGCACTTTTGCCGCCGCCTCCCGACGGAGTTTTTTGCTCGGACTGGCAGGATGCAAGGACAAGTGCGATGCCGGCAAAAATTCCGACCTGGTACGACCGGCGGGCGAAATTGGCGAAGATCATTGTGAAGCTTTTTCTGGTTTGAATTCCGAGAGGAAAACCGTCAGCCCGTCGGCCATCTCGCTCCAGACACGCGACAACTGCGGATGCTGGATTGCGATGGATTCGTAGGCATTGAATTTCGGGTAGGCGTCCAGCAGATCGGCGCGACCTGTCAACGTGCGGAAATTGTTGAATATGAAGCGGGTCGGCGTCAGCCATGCATCAGCGAAAGTAAGCTGATCGCCGAGCGCATGGGGACCGAATGCCATGCGGGCTTCGACCGTGCGAAGACCGTGCTTAAGCTTTTTGAACTGCGCATCGATCGCATCATTGTCACGCGCGGCCGTCGAATAGAGTTCGAACAGCTTCATTGTCGGCACCAGCACGTCGAGGTCGACGATCCGCGCAAACATGCGCACCAGCGCGCGATCTTTTGGGTCGGCGGGCAGCAGCGGCGGTTCCGGGAAATGCTCTTCCAGATATTCTGCGATAACGCTCGATTCCACGATAGTGACGCCGGAACCGGTGATCAGCACCGGAATGCGGTTGAGCGGCGAAATGCGGCGAAATTCCTCCGGTATGGGAAAGCCCGGCGGCGGGGTCATGATTTTGAGCGGCGCATCCTTGATATAGACGATGGCGCGCACGATGGACGAGTATGGGGATAGCGGCCGTGAATAAAGCTTCATGGCCTGACCTCTCGATGAGACGGGGTTGCTTGGCTCAAGCAGCGATACCGAGGGCGCTTTCGAACAAGGCGCGGCCGTCGGTACCGCCATGCGCCGGTTCGATCAGGTTTTCGGGATGCGGCATCAAGCCGAGCACGTTGCCGCGCTCGTTGATGATGCCGGCGATATTGTCGATCGCGCCGTTGGGATTGGTGCCCTCCGCATAGCGGAAGACAATACGGCCATTGCCTTCGAGGAGGGCAAGCGTCTCCGGGTCAGCGAAATAGTTGCCGTCGTGATGAGCGACCGGGCAGCGGATGATCTGCCCCGGCGCGTATCCGCGGGTGAAGGAGGTGTTGGCGTTTTCGACGCGCAACTTCACTTCGCGGCAGACGAATTTCAAATGATCGTTGCGCATCAGCGCGCCGGGCAAAAGCCCAGCCTCGACCAGGATCTGAAAGCCATTGCAGACGCCCATCACTTGGACGCCCTTTTCAGCCTTCTCGGCGATCGCCCGCATCACCGGCATACGGGCGGCGATGGCGCCGCAGCGTAGATAATCGCCGTAGGAGAAGCCGCCTGGAATGACGATCAGGTCGACGTCCGGAATTTCGGTATCGGTCTGCCAGACGGTAACCGGCGGCGTTCCGGAAATTTTAGTCAGCGCCGCGATCATGTCGCGGTCACGATTGAGGCCGGGGAGCAGGACTACGGCTGATTTCATGATTTTGGATCGAATGGCCGTTGAGGTTCGGCAAGTTCACGCAGTTCGAGGCGTTGCTCGATGCGGTCGAGGCGGTCATCGTGTCGCGCCAAGATGCCATACATGTTGTGAATGTCGGTTTGGATGGCAACGATATGCCCGCCAATGACATTGACCTCGCGTTTCAGCTCGCCAACGTCCTGCCGGGTTTCCGATATCTCATGATGCATTCGCTTCAACGGCTCGTACATCAGTTCATTGGTAACTTCCGCCATCGTGCCTCCGGCACAACCTCAGGTAATCGCTACACTATAGTTCTCAATCACTGTATTCGCCAGAAGCTTGTCGCACATGGCCTTTAGGTCGGCTTCCGCCTTGGCTCGGTCGCTGCCGTCGACCTCGATATCGAAAACCTTGCCCTGGCGAACCGAGCCGACGCCGGCGAAGCCGAGACCGTCGAGCGCGTGTTCGATGGCCTTGCCTTGCGGGTCGAGCACGCCGTTCTTGAGGGTGACGGTGATGCGAGCCTTGATCAAGTCAGCTATTCCCTGCGATTTCTGAAGGAGTTAATGCGGTTTGCCCTTGCCGCTGTCGGAAGACACCAGAACAGGACCGGAGGGGCGCGGCGGTTCGTTCTCGTTCATGATGCCGAGACGGCGCGCAACTTCCTGATAGGCTTCGACCAGGCCGCCCATGTCCCTGCGGAAACGGTCCTTGTCGAGCTTGTCCTGGGTGGCAACGTCCCACAGGCGGCAGGAATCCGGCGAGATCTCGTCGGCGACGACGATGCGCATCATGTCGCCCTCGAACAAGCGGCCGCATTCGATCTTGAAGTCGACGAGCTGGATGCCGACACCAAGGAAGAGGCCGGACAGGAAGTCGTTGACGCGGATGGCGAGCGCCATGATGTCATCGATTTCCTGCGGGCTTGCCCAGCCAAAGGCAGTGATGTGCTCTTCCGAGACCATCGGGTCGTCGAGTGCATCGGCCTTGTAATAGAACTCGATGATCGAGCGCGGCAGGACAGTGCCTTCCTCCATGCCGAGGCGCTTGGCGAGCGATCCAGCGGCGATGTTGCGCACCACCACCTCGAGCGGAATGATCTCGACTTCCTTGATCAGCTGCTCGCGCATGTTGAGCCGGCGGATGAAGTGGGTCGGAATGCCCATCCGGTTCAGGTGGGTGAAGATGTGCTCGGAAATGCGATTGTTGAGCACGCCCTTGCCATCGACGACTTCGTGCTTCTTTTTGTTGAAGGCAGTGGCATCGTCCTTGAAGAACTGGATCAGGGTGCCAGGCTCGGGTCCTTCATAGAGGATCTTGGCCTTGCCTTCGTAGATGCGGCGGCGACGATTTCATCGATTGTTTTCTCTGGTTTCAAGGGCATGCGGCAAGCAACCGGTCCCTTTTCTTGCGCGGCAGTGCAGTGCGGCGGAGCTTCTCACGCGCGCTGTCTACCCCAATCGCGGTGATTGCTCAATCCGCAATTGTCTGCTGTCAACCGGTTTCGGCCCCAAATGCCGCACCGCACAAAGACATGCTGCATATTGACCGGGCGCGAGGCTTTTGGTTTGTGCAAGGAGAACCCATATTGAACGCCGAGGAATTGGCGGCCACCTCCGGAGGATTGCCATGAGCACCATGAAAGATCGCGAAGAAGGTTTCGAGCGCAAATTCGCCTTCGACGAGGAACTGAAGTTCAAGGCGGTTGCTCGCCGCAACAAGCTTCTCGGCCTCTGGGCTGCCGAGAAGCTCGGCAAAAGTGGCGCGGATGCCGACGCCTATGCCAAGGAAGTCGTCGTTGCTGATATCGAAGAAGCCGGCGATCACGACGTGTTCCGCAAGGTGCGCAAGGATTTCGATGCCGCCGGGGTCGAGCAGTCCGATCACCAGATTCGCCGCACCATGGAAGAACTGCTTGCCGAAGCCATCGAGCAGGTCAGAAACTCCTAACTCTTCCTGGTACAATCGAAGCTTGCCGAACCGCCCGCAGTCCGGGCGGTTTTTCGCTTGCCGTTCGGGCCGCTTCTGTTTGAATGGCTTGTCTCGATCTTCAGGAATCTCCCAACATGTCCCTGGTTGCGCGCCTCGATGCCGGTGAAACACTGTTTACGGCCTGGTCCGGCGTTCCGGACGCACTGACGGTCGAAATCGTAGCCAATCAGGGTTTTCGACGCCGTCACGCTTGACATGCAGCATGGCGGTCATCACGAGGACAGCGTGCTTCGGGGGATCGTGCCGATCCTGAAAGCCGGCAAGCATCCGTTGGTGCGTATTCCCGTCGGCCGCTTCGATATGGCGAGCCGGGCGCTCGATTTCGGCGCCGAAGCCGTGATCGCGCCAATGGTCAATTCGGTCGAGGATGCCCGGCGCTTTGCGGCGGCGATGAAATATCCGCCGCTCGGCGAACGTTCATGGGGACCGACCTACGCTTTTCCGCGCCATGGCAAGGGTACGCAGTCCGCACTGGCTGAACGAGAGCAACCAGCGTACGCTGTCTTTCGCCATGATCGAGACACGCGCCGCGCTAGACGCGCTCGACGGCATCCTCGACACGCCGGGCATCGACGGGATTTTCGTGGGGCCAGTCCGATTTCTCGATAGCCTGGACCAATGGCGAAACGGTCAATTCCACGTTGGAAGACATGATGGAAACCATCGCGTCGATCGCCGGGCGGGCGCGGAAGGCCGGAAAACGATGCGCCATCTATGTCGATGGAGCCCGCAATCGCCGGCCGGGTCGTGTCGATGGGCTATCAGTTGCTTGCCATGGGATCGGAACACAAGCTCATCTCGCTCGGCGCGGAAAACCTGCTTAAAAGCGTGCGCGAATCGATCGGCTCCTGATTAATGCAGCTTCGGCGGCTCCAGCCGCGACAGGAAGTGCGCGAACGTCATCGAGCCCTCAGGCCATGGGCCGTGGCCCGAATCGGCATTGAGGTGGCCGGCCTCTCCCGCGTCGATGAACAATGATCCCCAGGCGGCGGCGATATCCTCGGCGACCTCGAACGTGCTGTACGGATCGTTCCGGCTGGCAATGACGACGGACGGAAACGGCAAGGGATCGCGCGGGTAGGGGCCGAACGTCATCAGGTGACGCGGCCGAATGGTCGGATTAGCGACGTCCGGCGGGGCAACGAGAAATGCGCCGGCCACCGGCTTCCTGAATTGCGCGATCGCCTGGATCACCGTCGATACGCCAAGGGAATGGGCAACGATCACGACCGGTCTCTCGGCGGCATTGACCGCTTGCGCGACATTGGCGGTCCAGTCCTCGCGAACCGGCTTCGTCCACTCGGCCTGTTCGACGCGGCGCGCTGTCGACAGTTTGGCCTGCCAGCGGGTCTGCCAGTGGTCGGGACCGGAATTGGTGTATCCGGGAACGATGAGGATGTCGGCGTCCTTGACTTTCATGGCGCGCATGTAGCCACCTCGGCGGCGTGATGCAACTGGTGAGGGGGCCGCCTGTTTCGCGGCCATGCGCAGCACTGAACAGCGTGTTCGCTGTTTCGGTGCTTGCGCGACCTGCAGTTCCAGGCCGATTTTAGCGCGAGATATCGCAGACAACAAATGACGTGCAGGATGGCTGTTGCAAAAGAAGCATTCCAAGCCGCCCTTATCGCCGAACGGAGCCATCATGAGCCAGTTGCCATTTGCAGCGACCACCCCGATCAGCGTCGCCCGGGTCGGGCTGAAAGCCAGGAACGCCGAGGCGCTGGCGCGCTATTATCGGGAAACAGTTGGATTGAACGAGATTTCGCGTTCCAATGGGACCATTTCAATGGGCGCCGGCGCGCGGCCGCTGTTGATGCTGGAGGCCGATCCCTCGGCGCGTCCGGACGATCCACATAGCGCTGGCCTGTTTCATACTGCGTTTCTTCTGCCGACCGCGCCGACCTCGGCCGCTGGGTGAAGCATGCAATCGAAAAGCGAATTCCCATCGATGGTGCGTCGGATCACCTTGTCAGCGAGGCGCTTTACCTGACCGATCCGGAAGGCAATGGCATCGAGATCTATGCCGACCGCGCCAGGGAGACGTGGACGCGAGACGGCGATCGGAATAGCGCTGGCGACGAATCAAGCTCGACATTCCAGACCTGCTTGCGGCCGTTCCGGCAGGCGATGCCGGCTGGCAAGGTGCGCCTGAAAACAGCGTCGTCGGCCATGTGCATCTGCGGGTCGGCGATCCCGTCGTCGCGGAAGAATGGTGGCACTCGCAGTTCGGCTTCGATACAATGGCGAAATATGGCGCGGACGCGGTGTTCCTTGCGTCGGGCGGCTATCACCATCACATCGGCGCCAATTCCTGGCGCAGCCGCGGCGCCAGGCCCGCGTGACGATGGCCGAACCGGCCTTGCATGGGTCGAGATGCGATCGTCGCTGACGGAAAAGCCATCGGAGCTAAAGGATCCCTGGGGGACGGTGATCCGTACCGTTCCGGGGATGATGACCTAGATACTCCGCCGATATCACTCTGGCGGGATTTCGATGCCCGACTTGTCGGCTTTAGTTTCCAGCGCGCGGGAACTGCCGAAATAGCCGTCGATGTAAAGGAAGCCGGCCACGCTCGCCACCGCCACGAGAATGCCCGCAAAGAACCAGCTCGCGCGGCTGCCGCCACTGTTCACCACAACCATGTCGTCATCGGCCATCGGTGTTCTCCCTGAAAACCGATGCGATAACGCCGGTAGACAGCGGCGGTTCCCGTGTCTAGGCCTCTCCGAAAACCCGCCTGAAAATCGTGTCGACATGCTTGGTGTGATAGCCGAGGTCGAATTTTTCGCGGATTTCGGCTTCCGGACAGCGTGCCCGTCACTTCCTTGTCGGCGAGAAGTTCCTCGAGGAAATCGGCGCCGTGTTCCCATACCTTCATGGCGTTGCGCTGCACCAGCCGATAGGCGTCCTCGCGGCTGACGCCGGCCTGGGTCAGCGCCAGCAGCACCCGCTGCGAATGGATGAGGCCGCGGAACTTGTTCATGTTCTTCAGCATGTTATCGGGATAGACGAGCAGTTTTTCGACCACGCCGGTCAGCCGCGCCAGCGCAAAGTCGAGGGTGATGGTCGCGTCCGGGCCGATCATGCGTTCGACGGACGAATGCGAGATGTCGCGCTCGTGCCACAACGCCACGTTTTCCATCGCCGGCATTGCAAAGGCGCGCACCATGCGCGCGAGGCCGGTGAGATTTTCGGTGAGCACCGGATTACGCTTGTGCGGCATCGCCGACGAACCCTTCTGGCCCGGCGCAAAATATTCCTCGGCTTCCAGAACTTCGGTGCGCTGCAGGTGGCGGATTTCGATTGCCAGACGCTCGACAGACGAGGCGATGACGCCCAGCGTGGCGAAATACATGGCGTGGCGGTCGCGCGGGATGACCTGCGTCGACACCGGCTCCGGCTTCAGGCCGAGCTTTTCGGCGACATGCTCCTCGATGCGCGGATCGATATTGGCGAAGGTGCCGACTGCGCCGGAGATGGCGCAGGTCGCGATCTCTTCGCGGGCGTGGACAAGCCGCTCGCGGCAGCGCGAAAACTCGGCATAGGCCTGAGCCAGCTTGACACCGAACGTGGTCGGCTCGGCATGGATGCCGTGGCTGCGGCCGATCGTGACGGTGTCCTTATGCTCGAAGGCACGCGTCTTCAGCGCGGCAAGCAGCCGGTCGAGATCGGCAAGCAGGATGTCGGTGGCGCGGGCGAGCTGCACGCTGAAACAGGTGTCGAGCACGTCGGACGAGGTCATGCCCTGGTGGACGAACCGCGCGTCGGGACCGACGAATTCCGCCAGATGAGTGAGGAACGCGATGACGTCGTGCTTGGTGACGGCTTCGATCTCGTCGATGCGGGCGACGTCGAAGGTGGCCGCGCCGCCCTTTTCCCAGATGGTCTTCGCAGCGCTCGCTCGGGATGACGCCGAGTTCGGCAAGCGCGTCGCAGGCATGCGCCTCGATCTCGAACCAGATGCGGAATTTCGTCTCGGGAGACCAGATGGCGACCATTTCCGGCCGCGAATAGCGCGGGATCATGTCAGGTCCTGAAATCGAGGAAAGGGGACGGGCGCGTCCTAACAGAGCCGGGGCAAATCCTCAACGCGGCATTCGCGTAAACCAGAGGCTGACGGCGAACAAGCGCGACGAAACCCACGGGAAAAAGCAGACGCACGCCGAGCACGGCAAACTGATAAAGTGCGGCAAGCGTCGTGAAGACCAACTGGAACACCCAGGCGATGGAGCCGGCGTCGGCATGCCATTCCGAATAGTAGGTCCGGTAGTCGAACGCGAAGATGAGCCCGGTGATGGAAACCGTCACCGCCGCGAAGGAAAAAAAAGCCGCCGCAAAGGCCGCTTCACTGGAGCGACCGAGCGAAAGGAACCGAGCCACAAACAACGCCAGAGGGAAGGACAGCGCGCCACCCAGAGCAAAAAGTACGGCAACCAACTGGATTTTCGCCGATGTTTCCCACTCCTGCATAAGGATGGCGACGAAGGCGCTCGCTGCCATGGCGACCGCCCAGACCGCCCCGCCGGCAAAAGCCTCGACGGGATCAGGCATCGAGCGCTTCAGGCGCTGGCTGAAGCCTGACCGGGACGCCTCGGGAATTTTGGCGGCGGAGGACTTCACAGACGCCCCGTCACTGCGATCCAGCGGTGGTCCGGCCCCTCGAAGCCATATTGCCGAACGGAGATCAGCACGGCGAACACCGGCGCCTGGCCGTCGAAATAGGTCTGGACCGCGCCGATCGAATAGCCGTGCGGGCAATTGCGGCTCTTCGGAATCGCCTTGTCTTCGTGGAGCAGCTTTGTCGTTCCGCCGTCCGCAGCACTGATACGCAGCAGCCGAAAGCCGGCGGCTGGGCCCTGGGATTCGCAGACTTCCGAGATGGTTAGCGGGATTTGCTCCAGCCGGAATTCAAGCGTCGGGTCGATTGGAGGGAAAACCGGCCGCGGGTTGACGACCATGCGAAGCGGGTCGGCGTTGAGCTCGGTCGGCGCGTTCATGCCGACAGTGTTGCCGCGGTGAGCAGCGAGAACGGCATCGGTGACGATCTTTTCGCCGGTGGCGCGCGCCTGCGACCGCGCCTTGTCGATCCCCGCGTTTTCATCATCGAGCCTGACGCGAACCGGCGTCCCCGGAAGGAACTGGTCGGTCGATGTGTCGATGTAGAAACGATTGGCGTAGGGAAAGCCGGAACCGTCCTGAATGCCGTATTCCTCGAAGGCGAAGATCTTGCCGTCTTCGCTGAAGCCGAGGATTTCGAGATTGGCGGCGTCGCCCGCATTTGCCGCGCAATGAACGGCGAACTGCGCAAGCAGCATCGTGGCAAACAGGATCCGCATCATTCCCCGCGCAAAGTATCGTCGCTTGAGTCATCTAGCACGATGCTGTCCGCTCCGCGATGACCAGACAGGCAGAAGGTCGCCTTCCGCTGGTGTGGCGGTAAAGATGGCCCGCGCGATGGCGCGGGCGACGGTAGCGCCTGCGGCCGCGTAAAGATCGACCGTCGTATCGGGCGAGGGCATTATGCCGCTGGTGCCGGTCGCGACGCCGAACACGAGGTCGCCATCGACCGGCGTATGCGCTGGCCAGATGGCCCGGGCGAAGCCGTCATGCGCGGCCATCGCCATCCGCTTGGCGTCCGCCTTGGTCAGCACCGCGTCGGTGGCGACAATGGCGATGGTGGTGTTGGCGCCCGCCCGCATAAGATCCCGGTACTTGATCGACAGATCCTGGGCATCCACCGGGAACGGCGATGGCAGGCCGAGGCCGCCGAATTCGTCGCCGATTTCGAAGGGCGCCGCCCAGAAATGCCGCGTATTGCCGACGGTGACGGCGCCAGTCGGATTCGCAGCGACCAGCGCGCCGACGGTGATGCCGCTGTCGAGATTTGTCGAAGCCGAGCCGAGGCCCCCTTTCAGCCCGGCCGAAAGCGCGCCAGTGCCGGCGCCGACGGTGCCGATGTCGAAATCGCGCGATGCGGCGTGTGCCGCCTCGTAGCCAAGTTCGCGATAGGGCGGGTAGCGGCCCCAATCCTTGTTGCCGCCATTGACGAGATCGAACAGGATTGCCGCTGGCACGAGGGGAATATGCACCCCGCGGACTTCGAAACCGACGCCCTTCTCGCGTAACGCGGCCTGCACGCCCGACGCCGCGTCGAGGCCGAAGGCCGAGCCGCCTGCCAGCACCAGCGCATCGATCGCCTGGACCGAATTGTGCGGCTCGAGCAGATCAGTCTCGCGCGTGCCGGGCGCACCGCCCAGAACCTGAACCCCCGCGACCGCCGGTTCGTCGCAGATCAGTACGGTGACGCCCGATTTCAGCGTCGCGTCGGCGGCATTGCCAACCGACAGGCCGGCGACATCGGTGATCAGATTGCGTGGCCCGGTGCGGAATGGCATTTCTACTTCACCTCGGCAAATCGAGTTCCGTCGAACCGGAACAGGCGATAGGGGTTTTGGTTGAGGTCGCCCTTGGCGTCGAAACGGATTTTGCCAAGCGTGGTCTGGAATTCGTCGGCGCCGAGACGCTCGGTGGGCGGCGCGCCCGCGCCAGCAAGGACCGCCGCCGCTATTTCCACCGCGGCATAGGCTGGCAGCACATAACCTTCCGGGATGATTTCCTCAGCCTTGAGTGTGGCAAGCGTGTCGGGCGTTGCGATCTCCGCTGGCTCGGGCAGCCCAACCATCAGTGTACCGGCCTGTAAGGGGGTATCCCCGGCTGCGGCGCGAAGCGCCTCGCCGCCTGCAAGCGTCACATTCATGCCGAGACCCTTGGCGTCGCGGCCAATGATGGCGACGTCGTCGCGGTCGCCACCGACAAAGACATGCGTGGCCCCGGCCTTGCGCAACCTGCCGACGAGGCCGACCTGATTGTCAAGCTCAGGACGAAAGGTATCGACGAAGACGGGCTTTAGCGCATTTTCTTCAGTTGCCGCGCGAACGCTTTCGGCAAGTTCCCGACCATATATGGTGCCATCGTCGATGATGGCGAAAAGTTCGCTCCGCCACAGCGGCGGGATCAGCGCACCCGCCGCCTGTTGTTCGCTGTCGGCGCGCGGCCCCAGCCGGAACACCGGCCAACCGGTCTTTTGGCGGCGGTCGGTAAGGCTGTCGGTGCGCACGCCGACAGTGATGACTGGAATGCCGGCCTGCTTCAGGGTTGGCATGGCGGCCTCGAGCGCTTCCGTGCAGAGGAAGCCGACGACAATCTTCACTTGGGCCGCGACCAATTTTTGGGCCGCCGCAGCACCTCCTTCGGCGGTGCAGGCGTCGTCCGCGATTTCCAGGCTGACATCTGATTTCCCGGCGGCGGAACTGGCGCCAGCCCGGACCTGAACGCCCAGGAGTTCGGATGTCCCGCTGAGTGGAGCGGCGACGCCGACCTCCGCCGCGTGGACGATTGCCGGCAGCAATGCGGAAAACGCCAGAAATCCGGCGGCGCAGAGCCGGGTCGGGTGTGTTCGCGATGTCATTGTGATCTTGCCGTTGGCCATGTCGAGCAACAGGTAAAGTGTGGTGGAGCAGGGCGCAACACGGGAATCTTTGGGAGGCGGCGTGGCAGGCAGATACGCACGTTTGCAAGCGTCCCTCACCCTTACCCTCTCCCCGTAAAGGACGGGGAGAGGGGGGCGTCGACGTTGCGGCCGACCGCCTTCGCTCCGCTTGCGGGGAGAAGGCGTCGGCAGGCGGATGAGGGGCACCTTCCATCAGCCTTTCCGTTGTCCGCACAAGCTTCTCCGTCGCCACGCCCCGTTTCCGATCTGGCCATTGGGAGGAAGAAATCGGGAAGCGGGGCGCTGGGTCAGCACCTCGTAAGTAATTTATATGACGCCTTTCCAGCGCCCCGCCGGTGTTCTTGCCCGACCGCAAAGGAGCTCGGATTTTCAGCCCCGCGACAAAGCCTCGGTCAGGGCCCCGGACCTACGGGTTCATTCCCCCAGCAGCGCCACCGTCGGCGCTGCCGATCCGGTACCGTCGCCCTCCCTGACACCCGGTGCGCACCAGGTTCCCGTGAGGGCGATGGCTGCATTATGCGAGAGGCCAGAAGGGGTGTGGACAAATCAAAATGAAAGACTGCTGACAGATACTGACAATGTATGGGTTCGCGCGGTTCCCTATGCGGTGGCGTTCCGTGCTTGTGACATTGGCCCGTAACCTTATATACGGAAGCGGGAGCTCGCTTTTTGGAATTTCGCCAGTGCTCAAGATGAACGAGGTTGGGCCGCAGGCCTATCGTGACGCGATGGCGCGTTTCGCGGGTGCGGTTCACATCATCACCACCGATGGCGCGACCGGAAAACGCGGCGTCACGGTGATCGCCGCCTGTTCTGTTTCGGATTCGCCGCCGACAGTGCTTGCCTGCCTCAACCGCGAGAACCCCAACAATGCCTGTTTTGTCGCCAACGGACGTTTTGCGCTGAACACGCTGGCCGCCGACCAGCAGGAGCTGTCGGTGGCGTTTTCCGGGCTGACGGGCTTGCCGACGCAGGAGCGGTTCAAGCTCGGCCATTGGGACACCATCGCCACCGGAGCGCCGACGCTGCGCGAAGCGATCTCCGTGTTCGACTGCGAACTGATCGACAGCAAGGATCTTGCCACCCACCGTGTGCTATTTGGCAAGGTGACAGGGTTGCGCATCGGCGATAATTTGCGGCCGCTGCTTTACCATGATCGCGCCTATCACGTGCTTTGACACGGCGGCCGATCCCTCCGGAGACGAAATGCCCGATCCGAAACCGCGCGGCCTGCCGCAATCGATCGATGAGACGCTGGCGCTGCTGACCGGCGCCGACTACGTCGCAGACCGCGCGCTGGCGACGGTGCTTTTCCTCAGCCTGCGCATGGGCAGGCCGCTTTTCCTTGAAGGCGAGGCGGGTGTCGGCAAGACAGAGATCGCCAAGGTGCTGGCGGCAGCCCTTGGGCGCAGGCTGATCCGGCTTCAATGTTATGAAGGGCTCGACGTCTCTTCGGCGGTCTACGAGTGGAATTACGCCGCCCAGATGATCGAGATCCGGATGGAGGAGGCTGCTGGAGCAGTCGACCGCAAGGATATGGAAAAGAACGTCTTTTCCGAAAAATACCTGATACGCCGACCGGTACTCGATGCTCTCACCGGCAAAAAGGGGGCAGCGCCTGTCTTCCTGATCGACGAACTCGACCGCACCGACGAGGCGTTCGAGGCGTTTCTCCTGGAAATCCTCTCCGACTTCCAGGTGACGGTGCCCGAACTCGGCACCATAAAGGCGGAAGAGCCGCCGATCGTCATCATCACCACCAACCGCACGCGCGAAATTCACGATGCGCTGAAGCGGCGCTGTCTCTACCATTGGGTCGACTATCCCGACGCGGTGCGGGAGCTCGAAATCGTACGCCGCAAGGTGCCCGAGGCGAACCAGCGGCTTTCTGCCGAGGTGGTGCGCTTCATACAGAAGCTGCGGCGAACTGGAGCTGTTCAAGGTGCCGGGCGTGGCCGAAACGATCGACTGGGCCGGCGCGCTGACCGAACTCGACAAGGTGGCGCTCGACCCCGAAACGGTTTCCGACACGATCGGCGTCCTGCTGAAATACCAGGACGACATCGCCCGCATCGAGCAAGGCGAGGGCCGGCGCATCCTCAACGAAGTCAAGGCGGAGCTTTTCGGCGGCGGAGTAGAGCCAATGGACCGTCCCTCCGAAGGCATCGCGCAAGCCGACGGCCGCATCGCCGACAACATCGTCTATTTCGCCCGCGCTCTGCAGAAAGGCCGGCATGCGGGTCGGGCCGGCTTCGGTGAAGGATGCGATCGAGGCGGTGCTGGCCGCCGGCATCGGCAGCCGCGACGATTTCTACTGGACGCTGCATGCGGTGCTGGTGATCGAGGCATGAGGACCACGCGTCGTTCGACGAAGCGTTCCGGCTGTTCTGGAAATCGCGCGAACTGATCGAGAAGATGCTGGCGATGTTTTCGCCGGTGGCGCCCGACAACCGCGAGAAGCAGAAGCCGCGCGCCGCCGGAATCGCGGGTCGCCGACGCCATGTTCGAAGGCCATCAGCAAGAACCAGCAAGCCGCAGGAGGTTCCCGAGGTCGAGGTCGACGCGCGCTTCACCTTTTCCGGCAACGAGGTGCTGCGTGGCAAGGACTTCGCGCAGATGACCGCCGCCGAGATCGCCGATGCGAAGCGGGCGATTGCCGAACTCAGGTTGCCGTTCGACATGGTGCGGACGCGTCGCTTCCGGCCGGACCCGCATGGCCGGCGCGCCGATCCGCGCGCCATGATGCGCTGCGCGCTGCAGGACCGGCGGCGATCTGATCGCTGCCGAAATTCCGCTCGCCGCGCGAAGTACATCCGCCGCTGGTCGTGCTTGCCGACATTTCGGGCTCGATGAGCCAGTATACGCGCATCTTCCTGCATTTCCTGCATGCGCTGACCGAGAAGCGGCGGCGCGTCCACACCTTCGTGTTCGGCACCCGGCTGACCAACCTGACGCGGCAGATGCGCCACCGCGACCCCGACGAAGCGCTGGCCGAACTGTTCGAGCGCGGTGAAGGACTGGTCTGGCGGCACCCGCATCGGCGACACGCTGGCCGAGTTCAACCGGCTGTGGTCGAGGCGCGTGCTGGGGCAGGGCGCTGTGGTGCTGTTGATCACCGACGGGCTGGAGCGCGACGACGTGGCCGGGCTTGCCGAGGAGATGGAGCGGCTGAACAAATCCTGCCGGCGGCTGATCTGGCTGAACCCGCTGCTGCGCTTCGACGGGTTCGAGGCGCGCGCGCGCGGCGTGCGCACGATGCTGCCTTATGTCGACGAGTTCCGGCCGGTGCACAACCTCAACGCGCTCTCCGACCTGGTCGCCTCGCTGGCGGGCGGCCAAGACGCGCGACAGCGACCCCAGGCTGTGGCTTGGCAATCGACGAGCGGCGTGACCATATCTTGGCTGAGGAGATTTGATCGCCATGGACAATCCGACAGCACTGGACGAAAGCCGCGATCCGCTGATCATCGCCGAAAACTGGATGAAGGACGGCAAGGACGTCGCCATCGCGACGGTGGTCGAGACCTGGGGTTCGGCGCCGCGGCCGGTCGGCAGCCACCTGGTCATCGACGCGGAGGGCAATTTCCACGGCTCCGTTTCCGGCGGCTGCGTCGAGGGTGCTGTGGTTTCCGAAGCGCGTCGACATCATCGGAAGCGGCAAGCGCAAGAATGCTGGAATTCGGCGTCGCCGACGAGACGGCCTGGCAGGTGGGTTTGTCCTGCGGCGGGACGCATCAAGGTTTATGTCGAGCGACTGGGCTGACCTGGATCCGTTTGTCCTGAAGACCCTGAACGCAGAGCGCCGGGCGCGCCGCGCGGCGATCCTGGTGACCGATCTCGGCGACGGCCGGGACCGGGTGGTGCGAGAAGGTGACGCCGTGGCAGGCGCGCTCGGCGAGGCGATCGCC
Source organism: uncultured Alphaproteobacteria bacterium (assembly GCA_963726065.1). Classification (GTDB taxonomy): domain Bacteria; phylum Pseudomonadota; class Alphaproteobacteria; order Rhizobiales; family Rhizobiaceae; genus Neomesorhizobium. The sequence continues at coordinate 175,094 of CAVSAU010000004.1, read as the reverse complement.
AAGGCGTTCCGCTCCGGCAGTTCCGGTTCGGTGGAAGCCGAGGGTCGCAGCTTCTTCCTCAACGTGCATGTGCCACAGCCCGCGGCTGGTGGTGATCGGCGCGGTCCATATCAGCCAGGCGCTGGCGCCGATGGCCAAAATCGCCGGCTTCGACATGGAGATCATCGACCCGCGCACCGCGTTTGCCACCGACGGACCGCTTTCCCGACGTGGCGCTGCATGCCGAGTGGCCGGAGGACGTGCTGAAGCGGCAGCCGCTCGACAGCTACACAGCGCTTGCCGCGGTGACGCATGACCCCAAGATCGACGATTTCGCCCTGAAGGCCGCGCTCGACGCCGGCTGCTTCTATGTCGGGGCGCTGGGCAGCCGGAAGACGCATGCCAAACGCGTCGAACGGCTGCTGGCGCTGGGCGCTAGCGCCGAAGCCAGATCGAGCGCATCCACGCACCGATCGGCCTGAACATCGGCGCGGCCAGCCCCGCCGAGATCGCGGTTGCGGTGCTTGGCCGAGGTGATCCAGGCGCTGCGGTCGCGCGGATCGGGCAGCAGCGCGAAAGGCGAAGCGGCGTGAGGTTCGGACCGGTCGCGATCGCGGACGCCGAAGGCGCGATTCTCGCGCATGCCCTGACGACGGGCGACCGCCGTTTCCGCAAGGCGCACATACTTTGCGCAGACGATATCGCAGTGCTGCGTGCTGCCGGCATCACCGAAGTGATCGCAGCTGTGCTGGAGCCAGACGATCTTTCGGAGGATCGCGCCGCCGAGAGGATCGTCGACGGGCTGGCTTTCGCGAATATCGAGGCGAAGGCTGCGGCCACCGGCCGTGTGAACCTGCACGCCGTGTCGGCCGGTGTATTCACCGTCGACAAGGCGCTGATCGACGCCATCAACGCTGTCGACCCGGCGATCACGGTTGCCACCGTCGCCCAGCATGCAGCGGTCGAAAGAGGCCAGATGGTGGCGACGGTGAAGATCATCCCGTTCGCCGTTCCCGCCGGCATCGTCGCAAAGGTCGTTGCGCTGTGTTCCGGCCGCGATGCTTTCGCCGTGCATTCCTATCGGGCGTTGAGGGTCGGCCTCGTGCAGACCGTGCTGCCTGGCATCAAGGACAGCGTGCTCGACAAGACGGTGAAAATTACCCAGGCGCGGCTGCAGCGTTCGGCAAGCCGCATCGTCGGCGAACAACGCCCGCCACACCGGCCCGAACCGGTGGCCGAGGCGATCCGTTCGCTGGCTGACGAAAGCGACATGCTGGTGGTATTCGGCGCTTCCGCGATGAGCGATCCGGGCGACGTCATTCCGGCGGCGATCGAAGCGGCGGGCGGCAGTGTCTTGCGGACCGGCATGCCGGTCGATCCCGGCAATCTGATCGTGATCGGCGAATTGAAGGGCAAGCCGGTGCTGGGCGCGCCGGGCTGCGCGCGCAGTCCCAAGGAGAACGGCTTCGACTGGGTGCTCGACCGGCTGATGGCCGGCATCGACGTCACCGATGCCGATATCGCCGGGCATGGGGGTTGGCGGGCTGTTGATGGAAATTCCGACGCGGCCGCAGCCGCGCGAAGCTGTTCGCCCCATGGCGCGCAACGCGGTTCATGCGGTCGTGCTGGGAGCGGGCCAGTCGAGCCGCATGGGCGGACCCAACAAGCTTTTGGCGCTGTTTGGCGGACAGCCGTTGATCCGCCGTACGGTGGAGCGCGCAACAGCAAGCCATGTCGGCGGGACCGCGGTGGTGGCCGGTCATCAGGCCGACCGCGTGCGTGCGGCACTTTTCAGCCTCGACGTGACCTTTGTCGAAAACGGCGCCTACCGGACGGGGCTTGCCAGTTCGCTCAAGGCCGGCATCGCCGCGCTGCCGGACAATGCCGCCGGCGCCTTGATCGTTCTTGGCGACATGCCGGACGTTTCGTCGGCCGATCTCGACCGCCTGGTCGCCGCTTTCACCGCGGCAGGCGGCACATCGGTCGTGCGGGCGACACACAACGGCAAACGCGGCAACCCCGTGATTCTGCCGCGTTCTGTATTCCCGGCGGTGGCGATGCTTGAAGGCGACACCGGCGCCCGGCATATCGTGGAGCAGGAAGGCCTGGCGGTGATCGACGTCGAGATCGGCGCCGGCGCCAGCGTGGATGTCGACACGCCGGAAGCGCTGCGTATGGCCGGCGGCGTTCTACAGGATTGAGTGACGAAATGCCTGTCTCGAACGAACGCGCTTTACGTCGCCCCCCTCTGTCGTGCCGGTTCCGGCCCTTCGCTATGGCTCCGGGCGTTCGTCGTTCGAAAAGCCAAATCGTTGGCTTTTCGTTTCCTGCGGCAACCACTCCTCACCCCCCGCAAGGGGGGAGATTGGCTGGCAACGTTGCGCGGAAGCTGCGCACGCTCGCGATTTCTGCTCTTGTTGGCCTCTTCGGCGCCTCGGCCGCCCACGCCCTTACGCTCTCTTCCCAGAAGGACGATCTGTTCGCTTATCCCGGCATTCTCTCAAGCGAAGACAATGGCGCGTTTGCCGTCGTCGACTACCAGGAAAGCCGCGACATCGACCAACGCGACGAAGTGCCGGAACGGCGGGTCAAGGCGAAATATGTATCGCTTGGCGTACGCCGGCAGCAGAAGGACCTGATGTTGAGAACCGCCGCCGGCGATATCCGCCATGTCGCGGTCGGCCGGACCGAAGGGGCCAAGCTTATCGTCATCTACCTGCACGGGCAGGGCGGCAGCCGCAAACAAGGCGTCGACGATTTCACCTTCGGCGGCAATTTCAACCGGGTGAAGAATCTCGCCGCCAACAATGGCGGGCTTTATCTATCGCCGGATTTTTCCGACTTCGGTGACAAGGGAGCGGCTGAAATCGCCGCGCTTGTTTCCCATTATACAGAGAAGTCGCCAGGCGCTCCGGTCTTCGTCGCCTGCGGCTCGATGGGCGGCGGCCTGTGCTGGGAGCTCGCGGGGAAACGCGATATGGCGAGTAATTTGGGCGGGCTGCTACTGCTCGGCTCGCACGGGGACGACGACTTTCTCGGTAGCGCAGCGTTCAAGCGCAAGGTGCCGGTGTTTATCGGACAGGGCAGTAAGGATACGGTGTTTCCCGTCGAAAAACAGGAAGCATTCTATCGCTCGATCCGTGCAAAATCGGCCGGTTATCCCGTGAAATTCGTGCGTTTTGAGGGTGGCACCCACGGCACGCCGATCCGCATGACGGACTGGCGCGAAACGCTGAACTGGATGCTGTCGACGCGTTGAACGGAGAGGAAATGGTAGGCCATATCGATCCGACCCGGGAGAAATTCGGCGCGTTCCGCGCATTGCCAGAGGAAGGCCCGGTTCACATGCTGAACCTGATCCGGCTGCGGGATCGGGCAGAGTATGCGGACGGCCGCGAAGCGAGCGGCGCGCAAGCCTATGCCGCCTATGGCCGCGAGAGCGGCGAGGTGTTCCGCGGCGTTGGCGGCAGCATCGCCTGGACCGGTGATTTCCGGCTGATGCTGATCGGCCCGGATACCGAGCGCTGGGACATCTGCTTCATCGCTGAATACCCATCCGCCGCGGCCTTCGTTGCGATGGTCAAGGATCGCCAATACCAGAAGGCCGTGATCCACCGGCAGGCCGCGGTCGCCGACTCACGGCTGATCCGGATGGCGCCGAAAGCAGCCGGCGCCGGATTTGGCGAATAGTCCTCACGGGCGGCGCGCGTCTCGCTCACGGCGGTGTGTCGTAGTCGAGCACTGTTTCGTGGTGGATCTCGCCGTCATAGGCCGCGTCGACGTCATACTTGACCAGCGAAAAATTGCCGTCACGGAAAATCCAGCGGCCGATCGACGATGCGTCGCCGACGCCCCGCCATTTGTTGAATGACTCGATAGACTTGGTTTCGGGTGAGTATTCGGAGTTTATCAACTGGTCGTCCACCCGGTAGCCGATGATGTTGACCGCTTCAACCTTGCCTTCGAAATCGTCGTTTTCGTAATGGATGTCGAGTTCCGGCGTGGCGAACTGTAACTGCCGCATCTCGCCGGTATCATCGGCGAAATAGTAGACTTCCATAGTGTTGTAGGCGCCCGAACCGCAGGGGAAGCGGAACAGGCGCGCCTGGCGTTCAGGATCGGTTTCGCGATCGGATTTGTAGTGGAAACCGATGACGTGCTCGCTCGGATTGGCAGCGCCCTCTTCGGCATCCGGTTCGAGCGTCTGGCAGATATCGATATAGTCCGCGGCAAAACGCTTTTTGACCGCCTGCAGCATTGCATCCTGCTTGGGTGGAGGCGGAGCATCACCGCAACTCGCCGGCAAAGCTTCCGCAAGCCCGCCCTCGGCGCGCTTCAGCGCGCCAATTTCCAGGTGCAGCGGCACGAACGGCGTCGACTGCACCTGCGGATTGGCGAGCCTTGCCGTGTAGCAGCCGGCGAAGATGGTTTCGCTGCCATCCCTTGCGACCGCCTTGATCGCGGTCGGAACCGAATAATACGATACTGCCGGCGGCTCCCTCCTCGGAAACAGCGCCGGTTTCGACCTCGACGCGCGCTGTCCCGGCATAGCCTTCGGCGAAGGCGGAAAAGTCCTTTGCAGGCTTCTCGTCGCCGAAGTAGTCCCAGGCGCGGCCATATTCACCGCGGCTGATCGCGTTGTAGAGCGAGCGCACGAGTTCGGCGGCATCGGAACGATTGTCGAGATAGGGCGGCGGCTGTTCCTGCGCGGCTGCAAACGGAGGCAGCGAGCAGGCAAGGGCGGCTGCAGCAACGGCGAAGCGAGGCGCATTCATCGCGAATCTCCGGACAATGGCCAAGTCTAGCACCGAATGCGGCAGCCCGGCGGCGGCCCTACGCCCCACTATCGTGGCGTGGATGAACCGCGCGATGATCTGGGCCGGCGTGTCATTCTGATACACGGGGGATACTTTTGCCATCCCCGGCGATGTGCAATCTCAGCGTTCGGCCATTGCGCGGGCAATGCGTGGAAAATCCGCCGGCTTGACGCCAATATCGGCGCGGTCAGCGCTGCTCATGGAACTGAGCACCGCAAGGGCGGCCCGATAACGCAATTCTTCTTTCGGGCGGGGGCGGGCGAACAAGTCTATAAAGAACCCCATGGTCCAGGCTCCTGTTGGTTCCTCCCGCTGTAATAGATAGGCTGTTTCGGTGAATTGTGCAGTGCAGCATCCGCATGGCTGCCATGCTGACCTGCGGCCGGCAGGGAAAAAACATCGGCTGGGTTGAAACTTTTCCGAGCGTTCCGCCGTTGGCTATTGCCGGCCAAGGCCGGCTTTCCTCGCCATCCTGGCGAAATTCCGGGCTGCTCGCGCAGCCCGGCTTTTTATCGGGGAGAAAAAGGGAATTCGCTTCATCGCGTAAATTGCGCAGCATCTGCGGCAACGAATCTTAACCCGCCTTGCCTAGGGTGCCAGACATCCGGTGAGGCAGGTTTTCGGCGAGGAATGATGGGCACAAACGGCAAGCACGATTTTGCTTCGTTGCTGGATGATCTTTTTCGGGCGCCCGAGCCGGAAAAAGACTTCGAGAAGCGCCCGACCATCCCTTTTGACTATCTTTCTGTGGCAGACGAACTGCACTCCGGCCAAATCAAGGTTGCCAATGAAGCGGCGGCGGAATATCGCGATATCGCAGCCGCGCCGGAAATGGCGTTCGACGCCTTGCTTGCCGCAGCCGAACTGCCGCCGGTCGCGGCGCTTCCGCCGATCGAGCCCGAAGCCATCGCCCGCGAACTCGGGTTGGAGAAGCTGCAGGCGGTGCGCGATTTCAGCCGGGTCCGGCGCGATTTCGCCTTCCGCAACCATCCCGACCGCGTCGCGCCGCATCTGCGGGAGCGCGCCATCCAGCGCATGCAGGTGGCGAACGTCCTGATCGACGAGGCCAAGCGGCGGGCGCTCGCCAAGGTCCGTTCGTAAGTTTTACCGGGACAACCATTTCAGGATCAGCGTCTCTTCTTCATCGAGGCCGGACAGAGGCTTTCGGAAGGAGCGGCGTGCCGCCAGCATTTCCTCGGCCAGCGTGCCCGCTTCCCAGGTCTCCATGACACGCGGATGGATGTAGCATTTGCGGCAGACGGCGCGGGTGTTGCCCAGCCGGTGCGCCACCTGGTCGATGAGCCTGTTCATCACGCTGGCGGCGTCGCCTTGCTGTCCGGCGGCGGCTCCGGCGCAAACAGCGTCGGCGGCGTGGATCGTGCCGCCCCAGGTGCGGAAATGCTTTGAGGAAAAATCGACGCCCGTCGCCTCGCGGATATAGTCGTTGACGTCCTGCGAGCGGATCGCGCGGCGGCTCGCCATCCTCGTCGAGATACTGGAACAGGTGCTGGCCCGGAAGTTCCTGGGCGCCGCGCACGACCTTGGCGATGCGCCGGTCGACAAGCTTCAAGCTTCCATTCCTTGCCGGATTTGCCCTTGAAGGCGAAGCGCAGCGTCGCGCCGTTGATCTCGACGTGCCGGTCGCGCAGCGTGGTCAGGCCGAAGCTCTTGTTGTCGCGGGCATAGGCTGCGTTGCCGACGCGGATCATGGTGTTGTCGAGCAGCCAGACGATCGAGGCGATCGACCCGCTCGCGCGGCAGCCCGCGGCGTCGCAGGTCCGCGTCCACCGCGGGCGCGCAGCCGGGGCAGTGCTTCGGCAAAGGCGACAAGGCTCGAATATTTCACCTCGTCGCGGCAGGCCGACCAGCGGTGGATGATAGCGATACTGCTTGCGGCCGCGCTGGTCGCGGCCGGTAGCCTGGATGTGGCCGTCCGGCTCTGGAGAAATCCACACGTCGGTCCAGGCCGGCGGGATGGCCAGGCTGCGGATGCGGGTCATTGTTTCGCCTTCGCCGAGTTTCTTTCCACCAGGAGCGAGATAGAAGAAGCGCCGCGGGCTGCCCTTGCGGCGGATGCCCGGTTCTTCGTCGCTGGTGTGAATGAGCGATGCGCGCCTGGCCGAGGTTTCCGGCAAGGGCAGGACTTTTTCGAGTGGTTTGGGGCTGTCCAGCACGGGAACTCCGACAGGAGGCAATCCGCACCGTAACCGTTGTCGGGAATGTTGGTTCCACCCGCCATGCCGGATGTCGCAGAATCCGGCGATAAGGACGCGACCCGGCGATCCTGCCAGACTTCGCTTGCGCGCCGCGAAAGCATCTCAGATGTCGGAGCTATCCGTCGAGCGATCCGAACCCGAATGATCGACCACGCCGAAATCCTGCGACTTGATGCCGGAACCGGCGATCAGGAAGCCTTCGGACGCCAGGCCGCGTCGCAGAAGTTCGCGCACGGCGGCCGCGCGCGACGGCATACGCTTATCGAAGCGAAAGTTCTCCACCGCCTGGAGTTCCTCGCCGCTCAGCATGACTTGCAAACGCTCAGGTCTCTCAAGGTCAGCCATCTTAGACTTCCTCAAAACAGTCCAATTAGACGAATGAGTAACCGACTTGTTCGACCCATTCTGCTCCCAATTGGCATGTTGAAGCAACGCCATTTTTGGGGCTGCTTGCACAACTTTGGTTCAATGAGCACAAGGGTATCTATGAGCTGGTGTCTATACCTACTAACTTATTGAAAAAACTAAAGAATTTTTCGAAATTTGCCTTTCTTTCGACAAATGTTCAGCGCATTGTGCGGGAACAGTAGAAATCGCCGAAGTGAAGAGGGACTCACGAGGCTCAACTGCCGAGGTGTGTCATGCGACGGATTTTTTCCAGCCGACTTCAGGACGATCTGGTAACCAGTTTCCGTACCGAACTGCAGAAAAACCGCATCATCAATATTCCGGTGCTTGCCGAACAGATCCGCAATCGCAACGAGGCCGAGAACGTCGCCCTCGAGGACATTTCCGAATGGCTGATGCATTACGCCAAGAGCGTCAGCGCGGCCATGGTGTTTGATCCCGCGCTGGACGTGTGAGACGGTTGAGAGTTTTGGAGCGGAGCGCCGGGTTAACCCGTGCTCCGCTCAATCCGTTTTAACCACCATCGCGCCGTCATGTATTTCCATTCGCCTGCGGAATAGTGGCGTAGACTTTAGTGCTTGAAGGATTGACGAAGAAAATTCCGTGCATTGCGCTCGAATTGAAGCTGCAGCAGAGTATAGAAGAGAAGATATGCATGGTATGATCGCTGCTTTGTTTGGAGGCGGTCATAGCTGCAAAACATATCACGGCAGGTGCATCAAACCGGCGGGTTCCGATCTTACGGCGCTTGGCAGGCAGGATCTGGCGCGTGGGCTCGAGCGGACAGGCAAAGCGGCCACCGCGAACAAGCTCAAGCAGGGAGGCACCAAGTTCTCGTCCGCCTATTATGGCGACATCAACAACGAGATCGAAGCCTCCTTCAGCAAGAAGACGAAGGCGCTGCTGACCGCGCAGAACGAAGCCGCATACACTTTCAAGCCTTGTTCCCGAGGGTGGCGCTGAAGGATGCGTTCAAGTGCACCGACGCGATAAAACCTTCAACCTGGCGTCCTCAAACCCGCACGATCTCTACGGGTATCTCATGCACCAGGACACGGCGGGTTTCGTGGCACAGTGGGCGGGGTAGCGCACTGCGCTCACAAGGGAATGTTGTCGTGCTTCTTCCAGGGGTTCTGCGAGGTCCTTGTTCCGGAGCATGCGCAGCGCCCGCGCCACGCGGCGGCGGGTCGAATGCGGCATGATCACCTCGTCGACATAGCCGCGCTCGGCGGCGACGAAGGGCGACAGGAAACGGTCCTCGTAGGCCTTGGTGTGGGCGGCGATCTTGTCCGTGTCGCCGATATCCTTGCGGTAGATGATCTCGACCGCGCCCTTGGCGCCCATCACCGCGATCTGCGCCGTCGGCCAGGCGTAGTTCATGTCGCCGCGCAGATGTTTCGAGGCCATCACGTCATAGGCGCCGCCATAGGCCTTGCGCGTGATCACCGTGATCTTCGGCACCGTCGCCTCGGCATAGGCGAACAGCAGCTTGGCGCCGTGCTTGATCAGGCCGCCATATTCCTGCGCCGTGCCGGGCAGGAAGCCGGGCACGTCGACGAAGGTGACGATCGGGATGTTGAAGCAATCGCAGAAGCGGACGAAGCGCGCCGCCTTGCGGCTGGCGTCCGCGTCGAGCACGCCGGCCAGCACCATCGGCTGGTTGGCGACGAAGCCGACCGTGCGGCCCTCGACGCGGCCGAAGCCGGTGACGATGTTCCTGGCGAACGCACGCCTGGATCTCGAAGAAATCGCCCTCGTCGGCGGTCTTCAGGATCAGTTCCTTGATGTCGTAGGGCTTGTTGGCGTTGTCCGGGATCAGCCGGTCGAGCGACAGATCGTGCTCGTCGACGCTCTGATGGCACTCGATCTCGGGGAATTCGGCCGTGTTGGAGGCCGGCAGGAAATCGATCAGCCGGCGCATCTGCAGCAGCGCCTCGACATCGTTGTCGTAGGCGCCGTCGGCGATCGACGATTTGGTCGTGTGCACCGACGCGCCGCCGAGCTGCTCGGCGGTCACCGTCTCGTTGGTGACGGTCTTCACCACATCCGGGCCGGTCACGAACATGTAGGACGTGTCGCGCACCATGAAGATGAAGTCGGTCATGGCCGGCGAATAGACGTCGCCGCCGGCGCACGGGCCCATGATGACGGAAATCTGCGGGATGACGCCGGAGGCGAGCACGTTGCGCTGGAAGATCTCGGCATAGCCGCCGAGTGCGGCCACGCCCTCCTGGATGCGCGCGCCGCCGGCGTCGTAGAGTGCCGATGATCGGCGCGCGGTTGCGCAGCGCCATGTCCTGCACCTTCATCGACCTTCTCGGCATGGGCTTCCGAAAGCGAGCCGCCGAACACGGTGAAGTCCTTGGCGAACAGGAAGACGGGGCGGCCGTTGACCGTGCCCCAGCCGGTGACGACGCCGTCGCCGGCGATCTTCTGCTTCTCCATGCCGAAATCGGTCGAGCGGTGCTCGACGAACATGTCGAACTCCTCGAACGAGCCTTCGTCGAGGAAGATGTCGATGCGCTCGCGCGCCGTCAGCTTGCCGCGCGCGTGCTGGGCGTCGATGCGCGCCTGGCCGCCGCCGGCGCGCGCGATGGCGCGGCGACGCTCCAGTTCCTTCAGCACGTCCTTCATGGCGGTTCCCTCGGCAGATGCGTTTGCCAGCGGTGTTAGCACGCCGGCGAAGGCGCGCAAGCGGGCACGACGACCCGCTGCATATCGGGCAGCGAAGGCAGAGTGCGCCTCTACCAGCTGCCGGTGTTCGGCATCGAGGCCCATGGCTCGGCCTTTTCCTGGCCGGCGCCTTTCTGCAGCAGCTCGATCGAAATGTCGTCGGGCGACTTGACGAAGGCCATGTTGCCGTCGCGCGGCGGCCGGTTGATGGTGACGCCGCTGTCCATCAGTCGCTGGCAGGTCTCGTAGATGTTGTCGACCTTGTAGGCGAGGTGGCCGAAATTGCGGCCGCCCGTGTAGTCTTCCGGGTCCCAATTGTAGGTCAGCTCGAGCTCAGCGGCGCCTTGTACGGTGATGCCGTCATGTTCGTCTTCGGGCGCGGCGAGGAAGATCAGCGTGAAGCGGCCCTTCTCGTTCTCGTGGCGGCGGACTTCCTCCAGGCCGAGCTTGTTGCAGTAGAAGTCGAGCGACTGCGTCGACGTCGGTGACGCGGACCATGGTGTGCAGATAGCGCATTTGTTCTTCTCCTGCTGGAGTCTGGATTGCGCCGAACATAGGGCGGTGCGGACGGCCAGCGGCAAGCGTCGCCGCACTGTCGTGCAAGCAAGCGGCCGAGCGGTATTTCGCGGTGAACGGGGAAAAATTGCACGTGCGGCTCTTGCACAGGCTGGGAATGCCGAGTGCTATTCTTAAGTCAAGAATCAGTTGTGGCGGTACGCGGAAAGGGTGCGTTCGGATGGGGGACAAGGCCTCTTTCATGGGGCGAGACGTGGACTGCGGGCGACGCGTTGACCCGGGACGAAGGCGGCGATCGCGCCGATCTGGTCGAGATTTCCGGCGCGATCAAGTGGTTCGACGTCGCCAAGGGCTACGGCTTCATCCTGCCCGACGAGCGGCGGCATCGGCGATGTCCTTCTCCACGTGACCTGCCTGCGGCGCGACGGCTTCCAGACCGCGCTCGAAGGCGCGCGCGTCGTCTGCCTGGTCAAGCAGGGCGAGCGCGGCATGCAGGCGTTCCGCGTCCTGTCGATGGACACCTCGACGGCGGTGCATCCGGCCGAAATGCAGGAGCAGCGCACGCATGTCGCGGTGATCGCCGGAAAGCGGGCTGGAGCGCGCGCTGGTCAAGTGGTTCAACCGCACCAAGGGGTTCGGTTTCCTGACCCGCGGCGAGGGCACGGAAGACATCTTCGTCCACATGGAGACGCTGCGCCGCTACGGCATCACCGAGCTCCGGCCGGGCCAGGTCGTGCTGGTGCGCTTCGGGCGCGGCGACAAGGGCCTTATGGCTGCCGAAATTCACCCCGATATGGGCACCTTGCCGGTCTCGCACTGAAGCCGAGCCGCCGGCTGACCGGGATATTCCGATGCTGCGCAAATTCTGGCCGGCGGCAGGTGCGATTGCCGGTCGCGATCGTCGCGGCGTTGTCGTCTATTTCGGCGCTTGCGAATCGCCGGCCGCCGCGCGACAGCCAGGCGATGATGCTGCCGGTCGACCCGGAGCCGCTGATCGTCGAGACCGACGCAGGCGAGCGCTCCTTCACCATCGAGATCGCCGACGATCCGCGGCGAGCGCGAGCGCGGGCTGATGTTCCGCGCAGGCGATGGACGACGATCACGGCATGCTGTTCGTGTTCGAGGAGAGCGCAGCCGGTCGGCTTCTGGATGAAGAACACGCCGATGCCGCTCGACCTGGTCTTCATCGGCCAGGACGGCACGGTGCAAGTGCGATCGAGCAGGGCGAGCCGATGTCGGAGGCGCTGATCGCGCCGGGCGAACCGGTGCGGTTCGTGCTCGAGCTGAAGGCGGGCATCGCCGCCAAAGCCGGTATCGCCAGACGGCGACCGCGTTCGCCATCCGGCGATCGACCAGGCGACCGGCGCCGACAGGCCAGACCGCTCACCAGGCAGGGACGAGCGATGCAGTTCTTCCCCCATGACGGCTTCGACCTCGCCTTCATCGACCGGGCGCCGAAGCGGCGATGGCGAGCCGATCCTGCTGATCCATGGCTTTGCCTCCAACCATTTCGTCAACTGGGTGTCGCCGGGCTGGGTGAAGACGCTGAACGATGCCGGCTACCGGGCGATCGCCTTCGACAATCGCGGCCATGGCGCATCGTCGAAGAGCTACGATCCGGCCGACTATACGCCGCACAAAATGGCCGGCGATGCGGCGGCGCTGCTTGCTCATCTCGGCATCGACCGGGCGCATGTCATGGGCTATTCGATGGGCGCGCGCATCGCCGCCTTCCTGGCGCTGGCGGAGCCGCCATGGTGGCGACGCTGATCTTCGGCGGGCTGGGCATCGGCATGGTCGACGGCGTCGGCGACTGGGACCCGATCGCCGACGCGCTGCTGGCCGACGATCCCGCAGACGATCACGCATCCGCGCGGGCAGACGTTTCCGCACCTTCGCCGACCAGACCAAGAGCGACCGCCGGGCGCTGGCGGCCTGCATCGCGACGTCGCGCGAACTGCTGTCCGAAGACGAGGTGGCCGCATCACCGCAGCCGACGCTGATGGCGGTCGGAACCAGGGACGACATCGGCGGTTCGCCGGAGGAACTCGCCGGGTTGATGCCGAATGCCGAAGTCTTCGCCATCGAAGGCCGCGACCACATGCTGTCCGTCGGCGACAAGGCCTTCAAGCAGAGGGTGCTGGAGTTTCTGAAAAAACACCCGCTGTAGATTGGTCGGGCAGGGGGCGATGGCGACGTCGCGTCGGCTGCCCCAGCGTCGCTGGAACCGGCCTTGCCCCGATCGGGCAATTGCTAAATAAATATAATAAATGACAAAGGCATGGAGGGCGGCTTGAGCGAACCGCATACGACCGAATTCACCGGAGCCGAAGGCAACCGGCTTGCCGCCGACATATGGGACGGGCGCGGGCACCCGGTGCTGTTTTTCCACGGCGGTGGGCAGACCCGTCGCGCCTGGGATGCCACTGCCAGGCGGGTTGCGGCGGCCGGCATGCGGGCGATCACGATCGACCAGCGCGGCCACGGCGAAAGCGAGTGGGTAAAGAGCGGCAATTATACTTTTGCCGCTTTCGCCGACGACGTGGCGGCGGTGGTGCGCCAGACGGCAGAAAAGTTCCACGCCGCACCATCCGCGGTTGGTGCATCGCTCGGCGGCCTGTCGTCGCTGACGGCGGAAAGCCGGCACGGACCGTTGCTCGATTCACTCGTGCTGGTCGATATCACGCCGCGCATGGACCCGGATGGCGTCGCCAAGGTGCAAGGTTTCATGGGCGAGCGGATGGCGGAAGGTTTCGCCACGCTTGAGGAAGCCGCCGAAGCGATCGCCAGCTACCTGCCGCACCGCAAGCGGCCTACCTCGCTCGATGGCCTGCGCAAAAATCTCCGTCGCTCGCAAGACGGGCGCTACCGCTGGCACTGGGACCCGGCTTTCATGACCAGCGAACGCAACATCAATCTCCACGCGCGCGAGTTGATGGAAGAGCTGATGGCGGGGCTGCCCAGCCTGCACCTGCCGGTGCTTTTGGTGCGCGGCATGCAGTCTGAGCTGGTCCACGAGGCCTATGCGCGCGAATTCGTCGATCTGGCGCCTTCGGCCAGCTATGTCGATGTCGGCGGCGCGGGGCACATGGTGGCTGGCGACAAGAACGACATTTTCTGCGGCGCCATCCTGGATTTTTTGACGGACCGCGAAGCGGCGTAGGCCAAAAACAAACGCCGCCGAAGAAAAACTCCGGCGGCGTTTTTGCCATAAGGGTCGGCTACATGCCGAGCTGACGGTCCCGGTCCTGCCACAGTTCAAGCAAGGCGAGCAGGGCCACGCAGGCGCCGAGCGCGATATGCCAGTTGCGCAACATGCCGCCATAGTTGAGCACAAATGGCGAGACCATGACCCAGATGCCGCAGAGGAGGGAGAGAAACTCTTCCCAGCGGCGCAGCGAAAGCTGCTCGAGCGCGCCGAGCACGAAGATCGCCGCGCCGACGACGCCGGTTATGGCGATGACGGTAGGCGTTGCGGTTGCATCGATGACCATCGGCGAAATCATAATCGCGGCGCCGAGGATCATCGACAGGATGTCCTCCCAGCGCCGATGCGCCATAAGGGCCGACGGCATTTTGTCGAGGGTTGCCATGACGATACTCCTCTCAGGGCTACTTTTTGAGCGTAGCTCAGGCGCCAGCGAGGATGATGCGTGTGGTTGCCGAACTCCTCAACCGGGCGTCCGTACGCACTAAGAATATTATCCCAAACAATCCCGAAAAAAGCAATAAAATCTGTGTCGCATGCTCTGTCGCAGGCGCAAGTCTGGTCGTGACAGCGCTCGGCTAACCAAGCCTTGCGATCGAGTGGGTAATGTTTTCTCGCGCCTGTTTCTCGCGGCCTTGCCGGAAAATTTCCGTGTGGAAGATGAACGGGCGCTGGAGAAAGCTTTTCAGCACGGCGGCCCGCCCGGCGCGCCAGGCTGGTTCGTCGACCCAGCCATATTCCTGTCGCACCGCCTGTTCGTAGGCATCGAATTCGGCAGGCGGCGCGCCGAGGATCGACAGGTCCATATCGAGGAAAAGCGCCGCATCCCGGCGGCCGGTTTCATCGGCGAAATCGGGTACCTGGTGCGTGGCGGTCGCCTCGATCATTCCCGCGATGCGCCGCAGCCTTTCCGCCGCCACCCGGCCGGAAAGACGTTCGGTGGCAAGTTCGGCGCTTTTTTCTTCATTGTCCTTGCGTGTGCTGTCGTAGACCGCGTCGTGAAACCAGATCGCGGCCTCCACCACTTCCGGATCGGCCAAATCCGCGCGGTGACGCTTGGCCAGCGCCAGCAAGGCCTCGACGTGGGCGAGGCCGTGATAGTGGCGGTCCGGCGCGCCGTAGATCTCGGAGAGTTCCTTCTTCAGGCTGTCGTCGACGAGAGGCATATGCGCACCTACCGGCCGGCGAAAACGGGTTTGCGACGGGCAGCGAAGGCGGCGCGGCCTTCGGCATAGTCGGCGCTGTCGAACGTCGCGTCGCCCAGGGTTCTTGCACGCGTGGCGTCGGCCGCATCGCCCGAAAGAACCGCCCGGATGGCGGCTTTCGACGCGCGGTTGGATAGCGGCGCGTTGGCGGCGATTTCTTCGGCGAGCGTTGCTACGCGGGCCTCGAACTTTCCGGCCTCGACGATCTCCAGCAGGAAGCCGGCGGCAAGCGCTGCCGGTGCGTCGACGCGGGCGCCGGAAAAGGCGAGATATTTCGCCATCTGTGGTCCGGCGGCGTGCACGATATCGGCCATGGCGTCATGCGGATAGGCGAGGCCGAGTTTCGCGGCCGGCACGCAGAACAGTGCGTCGGGGGTGGCGATGCGCAGGTCGCAGGCCGCGGCAAGCCCGAAGCCGCCGCCGAAACAGATGCCGCGGATCGCCGCGATGACTGGAATGGGCGCATTGCGGAAGGCGGCGAAGGCGGCGGAGTTGGCGGTCTCGTAGACGCGCGCTGTCACCGCGTTGCGGCGCACGGTCTCGAACTCGCCGATATCGGCCCCGGCGCAGAAATCATCGCCCGCGCCACGCAGCACGATGACGCGGACTTCGCGGTCGCCGCTCAATTCAGTGGCCAATGCGGCCAGTTCATGCCACATGGCCAGGCTGACCGCGTTCTTGTGCGATTGGCGGTCTATCGTGACGATTGCGATGTTGTCGCGCCGCTCGACCAGCAAAGGTTTGTTTTCTCTGTCTGCCTGAATTTCCATGAACCAAATCCATTTGAGCGCCGCTTAAGGAAAATTGAGTTCAACCGCCCTATATTCTGGCGTATGTATCACGTCCAAGCAGGCAGGCCGCAAGTTACGGAGACGGTCCCATGAATTCCATCAGCGCATCGCGCAGCAAATTGCAGCCGATCGACCCGATCTGGAGCGCCATCCGCGCCGAGGCGGAAGACGCGGTGGCGCGCGATCCACTGCTGGCGGCGTTTCTCTATGCGACGATCCTCAACCACGACAATCTGGAAGACGTGGTCATCCATCGGCTTGCCGAACGCCTCGATCACCAGGACCTCAGCGCCGACCTGATCCGCCAGACGTTCAAGGAAATGCTGCGCGACAACTCCGACTGGTCGACGACCGTGCGTGTCGACATCCAGGCCTACTACGACCGCGACCCGGCCTGCGACCGGTTCCTGATGCCTGTCCTTTATTTCAAGGGCTTTCACGCCATCCAGACGCATCGTCTGGCGCACTGGTTGTGGAACGGCGGACGCAAAGATTTCGCCCTCTATCTGCAGAGCCGCTCGTCGTCGGTGTTCCAGACCGACATCAACCCGGCTTCGCGGATGGGCAAGGGCATCTTCATCGACCATGCCACGGGGCTTGTCGTCGGCGAAACGGCGGTGATCGAGGACAATGTCTCGATCCTGCACGGCGTGACGCTCGGCGGCACAGGCAAGGCCGGCGGCGACCGGCATCCGAAGATCCGTTACGGCGTGCTGATTGGCGCCGGCGCCAAAATCCTCGGCAATATCGAGGTCGGCCATTGCTCGAAGATCGCCGCCGGTTCGGTGGTGCTTTCGCCGGTGCCGCACAACAAGACGGTTGCCGGCGTGCCGGCGCGGGTGGTCGGCGAGACCGGCTGCGACCAGCCGTCGCGACAGATGGACCAGCTGCTGCCGTCGCAGTCGATGGACCATGTCGTCAGCTTCGACATCTGACAGTCCGTTTGCTATCAAACAGCCTCGGAGGCGTCAGCGCGCGAGAACCAGCGCCCAATAGCGTCGGCCGCTGCCTTCCGCTGCGGCATAAGCCAACCCGTACCTGCTGAAGCGCGGATCGAGCATGTTGCGGCGGTGGCCCGACGAATTCATCCACGCCTGGAAAAGGCTCCCCAGATCTTTCTGTCCGTAAGCGACGTTTTCGGCAGCGGCGCCGCGGATATTGTTTTCCCGGAGGCGCGACCGGAAATCCCGTCCGAGCCTGGTCGTGTGCGACATCCTTTGCGTCTGCGCCATGTAGCCGGCCTGCTGGAGTGCCGCCCGTTGGAGTGTCGGATCGGCGGAGAGGGCGGCGAGACCGTTTTGAGACCGGATACTGGCGAGGTAAGCGCCCGCTGAAACTGCGCCACCTTCGCCGACCGGCTGCACGGTTCCGCAGGCTGCCAATGCGAGAAGCCCGGCAATGGAAGCGGCGCGCAGCAACCTGGCTTGTGCCGCGGTGTGCGGATATGCCTTCATGACGACCCCACTTTTCGTTTGCACCGTGATCCCCTCAGATCATGGCTTTTGGTTGACGGCTGGCTTTGCCATGTTTCTCCACTCGATCGCCGGTGTCGCCTTTACATCGCCATTGTTGGCATGCCAGAAGCGCCCCTCAAACCCGCAGCGCCCGTGTCCGGATGGACGCGCAAGGGGCGTTGTAGCACTCTAGATGTCAGCAAGACCGTTGCCGGAAACCGATTCGGGTTTCGGGAGCTTGCGCCCAGCCGCGACCGGAGAGAACCGTTGAAGCCCGAAGAAATCAGAAAACTCGACGCCTATTTCAAACGCACCTTCCAGAATCCCCGCCTGGAAGTGAAGGCGCGGCCACGCAAGGAAGATTCCGCCGAACTCTACATCGGCGACGAATTCCTTGGCCTCGTCTACAAGGATGAGGACGACGGCGACTACAATTTCTCGATGGCGATCCTCGACATCGATCTATAGGCGCCCGCCTGCCGGTCAGTGACCGGTTTTCAGGAAATCCGCGGCGGTTGCTCGCACCGCCGCGTCGAGCGCCCGCCAGCCTGGCAGCAATTCCTTGGGGAAACGGTAGGACAGGCTGAGATTGTCGCCTACCAGTATGTCGCGCTCGCAGGGCGCTAGCGATTGGGCTGCATTTTCGCCGGAAAGGCAGCGTGCGACGAAGGGCGCTTCGCCGTTCCGTTCGGCCACCGCCAGAACCTCGTTTACATAGCCCGACTTTTCCGTGAAATCGTAAAGCGTGACGCCGCCCTGGCCCGGTATTCCCGGCTGGGCGATCAACGCGCTGTAGATAGGGTCGAAGCGGCCACTCATGTCGCGCGACATCATCTGGCTCTCGAAGGAAAGGAACAGGATCTTCTTCTCGGCGCCGAGATGGTTGAAGTCGTCGCGCGTGGCGGCTGAATAACCGGTCATTGCGGGCCAGCGAAGATAAAGGTCGAGCCGCTCGGCAATACCGTCGCGGCGCGCGCGCTCGGAACGGATGGCGTTTGCAGGCACCGTCAGCACATTGTTGCCGATGACGATTTCGTGGATCGTCGTATCCTCGGTGTGGCCGGCGAGCGCGATCGACTGGCCCAACCATTTTCCAGCGATACTGATGCCGATCGACAGCACCGCGAGCGCGAAAAAAGCGTAAAAAGCGCGCACCATGAAGGAATCAGACGCCTTCATCAGGGGTTCGACGAGCGCCTGCTTCATACGTTCCAATTCCTGGGCCTTTTTCGAACCGCTACGTCCAACCGCACAATGGGCGCAGCATGGTTCCACCAGAATCGACTGTGCTTTCTCATGGTAAATGGACGGTAAACGCGAGCCGGTTGAAATCTGCCGGATTTTCTGAAAACGGCTGCGCACTTTTCGTCCAATGTTCTAGGTTGGGCAGCCGGCTACAACGCCGCGCAAAACCCAGGGAGCAGCAATGCCGATCTACGCACTTGATGGAACCAGCCCGCGTTTCGACGACCCGGAGAGCAACTGGATCGCGCCCGACGCGACGCTGATCGGCCGTGTGCGGCTGGGGCGCAACGCCGGAATCTGGTTCGGCGCCGTCATCCGCGGCGACAACGAACCCATCCAGATCGGAGAAGACACGAATGTGCAGGAACACACGGTAATGCACACCGATCCCGGCTTTCCGCTTAGCATAGGCAAGGGCTGCACGATCGGCCACAAGGCGATGCTGCACGGCTGCACCATCGGCGACAACAGCCTGATCGGCATGGGTGCGATCGTTCTCAACGGCGCGAAGATCGGGAGGAATTCGCTGGTCGGCGCCGGCGCCCTGGTGACCGAGGGAAAAGAATTTCCGGACGGTTCGTTGATCGTCGGCGCCCCGGCCAAGGCGGTGCGCAGCCTCAACGACAACGCGATCGCCATGTTGCGCGGTTCGGCCGAACACTATGTCGCCAACGCGCGCCGGTTCATGGCCGGTCTCAAGCCGGCCTAGTGTCCCGTTCTGAAATTCGCATGAATTCGATATTAGGGGCAGTGCGAATCTCAGAATCAAAGCGACACCACAGCAAAAGCTCCGGTGGACGGCCTGTATCGCTGCTCGACACGCGGTGACCGGTTTGCTTAGGTCGGCAAATGAGCAGGAACAGCCTCTATTTCATCATCGGCGCTCTCGTGGTCGCGGTCGTTGCGCTGGGAATCTACGTTTATCGCGAGGAGCAGAAACCTTCGGGCGTCGAGCTGCGCATCGACGAGACCGGCATTTCAATCGAGGAGAAGTAGAATGGGCGTTGAAAGTCTGCTTGTGTTCCTGATCATCGGCGCCATCGCCGGCTGGCTGGCCGGCCTGATCGTCAAAGGGTTCGGGTTCGGCCTGCTCGGAAACATCGTCGGTCGGCATCGTCGGCGCCTTCATCGCCGGCTTCATTTTCCCGCGCATCGGGCTGGCCTTCGGCGGCGGCGTTCTTGCCGCAATCGTGCACGCCACGCTGGGCGCGGTCATCCTGCTGGTGCTGATCCGGCTGGTGAAGCAGGCCTGACGCCGAACGCGGCCGGAAGGCCATCGCGCGGGCAAGCGAGCTTCGATTAAGGTGTTAGCCCCGTGTTAGCCCATGGCGCCAAAAATTGCAAAGTTGGTGATTTAACCTACTGAAACTAAATACGTATTGGCTCTGGATCAAAAGTGGAGCCGGCCCGGGGACAGGGCCGGCTCCTAACCCGGTCGTTGGGGACGGGGAGGGTGGGGACTCGACCGGGTATTCGCGCTGGTCGATTACTTGACCGAGCCGACCGCCACCGCGCGGCCATCGTTGATCGACACCCAAGCGCCGGAGTTCCGCTCCGACTGGCGCTTGAGGTAGGTGTAGTCGGTGTCCTGCCAGGCGAGGATGCGCGGCTCCAGATTGTCGAGGATGTAGTCGCCGTTGCTGGTGCGCACGGTAAGCACCGCATGGCCATCGCCGTTCGGCTGGCGGACGACCGTGATCAGAAGGCTGCCGGCCGGCACGCCCACCGCCATCAGTTCGCGGCGCTTCTCCAGTACATAATCCTCGCAGTCGCCGACGCCGTCGGGAAACGACCAGACCTCTTCCTGGCCCCACATTTCCTCGTCGGTGCGCGGCACCACGGTGGTGTTGACCGAATTGTTGATGCTGATCATCGTCTCCCACAGCTTGCGGGTAAGCTGCGTGGGGCGCGCGATGGAGGTGCGCTGGGCGCATTCCTGCGGCTCGGTCTGGCAAAGCTGATAGTGGCCGATCGGCTGCGTGGTGCGCTTTCCGGTGATCATGGCCGGGTTGGCCTGCGCCGCGCCGGCGAGCGAAACGAGCGAAAATCCCAGAGCTGCGAGCAGCAGTCCAACTTTTGTTTTTGTCATTGCGATGTCTCCCCAGTCGAGGAGACAATGACAGATGCGGATTTATTTGACGGAAAGCACGGAAGTAGATATTGAATAGAAACAGAAGAGAATAAGAATAAAATTCAAATCAAATAAGTATAAAATTTTCGAGATAATGAGCGCGACCTGTTAACCATGCCGATTGTGGATACGGATCGAACTGGGATGCGCCCGCCATGGCCCGACCGCCGCGCGGCGCCAGTGGCGAAATCGCCCCGTAGGGCAAATCGATGCGCGGACTGGCGGATGACCGGCAAGACCTGGCTACAGTCGGGTGGTCATCCCATCGATGCGAAGGCGAAGCTGCGGGCATGGCGCAAGCGCACGCCCTCAAGGTGAGGCGGTTCGTATCGGGGGGAGTGGCGGGCGGCGTCAGACGCGATTGGCGCTGAATTCGGTTTCGAGCGTTTCCGGCCGCTGAATGACCGCGAATTCGAGGGCGATGCCGTCCTCGAAATGTCGCACGACCTGCCCGCGCATGGTGCCGAGCGTCACCTGGACGCCGAATGCCGGCTTGACGTCGATCTCGACCGCCGCGCCTGAAAGCGACAGGTCGATGATGCGGCAGGAATATTGGCGCCCGTCCGTCAGCACCAGCACGCTCGATGCATTGCGTGGCGCGACGCGTTCGTGGCGGCGGTCTTCCGGCAGGTCGAGTTCGTGTTTGTTGGCCAGCCAGGTCAGCTGCGCGGCGAGTTTGTCCTTCTTGCGGTCGGATGCAATGACCGTCATGGCGAAACCGTCGACCATGGTACGGGTCACGACGCCCTCGATGCGACCGATATGGTCGATGTAGGCGATGACCTTTTCCCCGGGTTCGCCGATACGGTCGGCGCGCAATGCAACATTGCCGGGGGACATGTCGACGACCTGGCAGGAGTGTTCCGAGCGATCCTCGAGCATGAAGCGGCCGTAGATCTTCACGCTTACGCGTTGAAAATTCCGCCTTTCCACTCTGGACAATGGCAGATCGACCGCAGCAGGCTGCATAACGACAACACCCCCTCATGTCCTTCGCAATGCGAAGAAGCGCCACCTGAAAAATACAGGAATTCAGGTTAACAAGCGGGTAAGCCAGCGGCTTAAAAATTGAAGGATTTCAGGCTATTCGTCGCGTCCGCCATCGAAGATGACGAGATGGCGGATGCGACGGCCGCGCGCCAGTCCGGGCTCGCCGCTGGAAAGGGCCGCCGCGCTCGGCGCAAGCGCGGGAACCGTGACGGCCGGCCGGTTCTTGAGGAATGTCGGTTCGCGGTCGGGATCGACGACGCGTACCGAATCGATGCGGGCTTCGATGATAGGATCCGCGCCCAGCCAGTAGGGTTTGGTGCTTGCCGACACGACGCCCAGGCAGCGCGGGCTTTCCACGCCGCCGTCGAGCGGCAGCAGCAGCAATTCGAAAGCGTTTTCGCGACCGTTGCGGCTGATGCCGTCGAAGGTGATCACGACAACGGATTTCGAGGTGAAAGCGCCCTGGGCGAGGCGGCTGATCAGTCGCCGATCCTTTTCGCTCCACAGCGAGGTAAATGTAAATCCCTTCAGTTCGCGCCCGTAGACAGCGCAGAGCCGGGTACCGGCGAGCCGGAAGACGGCTTCGCCACGCGTGTCCTTTTCAAGGATGAACGTGTCGGCAAGCAGCGTCTTGATATCGGCGGGTTCGATTTCGGTCCGCTTGGGTGCGGCCCGTCCATCGCGCAGCCTGTTCCAATAATGGAACAATGCGATCGATCCGTCCTGTTTCATGCTAATCTGCTCCGCGCGGTCCCGCCATCAAGTGTCCCATTGGTGAACAGAAGGACGCCCTCCGTTGACCTACATGCAGTTCGGAGCAGGTTGCATGCCAGCGGCGTTAACCGTTGTTCACGGGTCGGGACCGTTAAGGTTAACAGATGGTTTACGTTGCCCTCCCGGTGGGCTTGTGGCACTTGATAATCACTCCACGAAGGGGCCGTTTCTGACCTGCGGCTGCATCTTCGGTCAGGATTTCAGGGGAGCACGGGGGCTCGACCGGGCCGTTCAAGGGAAACCTTGGACGGCCTACTTTTTTGCCGATTCGGCGCGTTACCCCTAAATAGGCGCCGATGAGCAGATACCCGGAGATTCGCGCGACGATGAGCGAGCCAGTGACCAGAGGCCGCCGCCGAGGCGCTCGAACCAGAAGCGGCCGCGCCGCGAGCCGATCTTCAATCTCCCGACGGTGGTGGTGCTGCTGATCGTGCTCTGCGTAGCTGATCCATCTGCTGCGGGTCTATGTGCTCAGCCCCAGCCAGGATCTGGCGGTGCTGGTCGACATGGCTTTCGTTCCGGTTTTCTATTCCGGCCGCTTCGATCTCGATATCTTCGCCAGTTCACCAGTCCGATCACCTATGCCTTCCTGCATGGTTCGTCCGTGCATCTGGTCGTCAACATGATCTGGCTGGCGGCGTTCGGGTCGCCACTGGCAAACCGGCTTGGCGTCATGCGCTTTCTGCTGTTCTGGGCGTTCACCGGAATCTGCGCGGCATTGCTGCATTATGTCCTGCATATGGAGGATCCATCGCCGCTGATCGGCGCATCGGGAGCCATTTCCGGAATGATGGGGGCGGCCGCGCGCTTTGGGTTCCAGATCGACCGCAGCTCCGGCAGGCCGGCCTTCGCCGGCAGGCCGATGCCGATCGCTTACGGTGTTTCGTTCGCGCATGGCCGTCACCTTCCTCGGTGTCTGGATGGTGGTCAACCTAGTAACCGGGCTGATCGGCTTTGCGCCGGGCGTCGGTGACACGATCGCCTGGGAAGCGCATATCGGCGGCTTCCTGGCCGGGTTCCTGTGTATCGACTGGTTCGACCGGTCGCATCGCGCGGGCAGCGCCGACATGTGGGACCGCGTCTGAGCATCACATATCGCTCCATACGGATTGCCGACTTTTCCATACACTTGAAAAGGGCCGCGCCTGAGAGCACGATGCAGTCGGGCGAGGACGCCGGCCGGAAGGCCGGCGCCGACTGAAGAGGAAGGAGGCCGCCATGACGGTGAAGGCAATTCTTGAACTCAAGGGCCACGATGTCGTTACGCTCGGGCCGAACGAAAAACTCTCCGAAGCGATCCGCATCCTTGCCGAACAGCGAATTGGCGCGCTGGTGATCACCAATGGCGACCGCAAGATCGTCGGCATCCTTTCCGAGCGCGATATCGTGCGCACCATAGCCAAGGATGGCGCTGCGGCGCTCGACCATCCCGTCCGCGAGGCGATGACGGCCAAGGTGAAAATCTGCAATGAGTACCACACGGTCAATGAGGTCATGGAAATCATGACAACCGGACGCTTCCGGCATCTGCCGGTCGAACGCGACGGCATGCTCGACGGCATCATCTCGATCGGCGACGTGGTGAAACGGCGCATCGAGGATGTGGAACGCGAAGCCGAAGAAATACGCGCCTATATCGCGACGGCCTGAATTCCCCGATCGGCCTCAGATCTGCCGTGCCAACGACCGAACCGGCCGGTGGCGCGCGTCGCGTGCAGGCGTCTCGGGCTGCGCATCACTCGACCACTGTCGCTCCAAAGGTGACGATGGAAAAATCGCTGGTTGAAATGGTCTGGCGGTTCCGGATTATTCAGCCGTTGGCAGACCTGGGCTTTGTCACCCTTGCCTCTCCGGGCCGTTTGCACTAGCGAAAGCCGACACTCAAATGTTGCCGAAACCGCAACGTTCTCGACGCGCTAGAGCGGAATGCATCCAGTTGTAACGGGTACTGCTCTCCAGCTGTTGTTTTGGCCGCATTTGTGCGACGCCAGGTGATCCCACCTGGTTGCAAAATGCTTTAGAGATCCATAGCCCATGTCCATCATCGATACCCGCACCCCCGAAGCGAAACGTCTGATCCCCGGCGCCACCGGCGACTGGGAGGTCATCATCGGCCTTGAAGTGCATGCGCAGGTGACTTCCGAGGCAAAGCTGTTTTCCGGCGCCTCGACATCGTTCGGCGCCGCGCCCAACGCCAATGTCAGCCTCGTCGATGCGGCGATGCCCGGCATGCTGCCGGTGATCAACGAGGAATGCGTGCGCCAGGCGATCCGCACCGGGGTCGGGCTGAAGGCGCAGATCAACCTGAAATCGGTGTTCGACCGGAAGAACTATTTCTATCCCGACCTGCCGCAGGGCTACCAGATCTCGCAGTACAAGCAGCCGATCGTCGGCGAGGGCGTGGTGACGGTTTCGGTCGGCCCCGATTCGAAAGGCGAGTTCGAGGACATCGAAGTCGGCATCGAGCGGCTGCACCTCGAGCAGGACGCCGGCAAGTCGATGCACGACCAGCATCCGACCATGTCTTTCGTCGATCTGAACCGCTCCGGCGTAGCCCTGATGGAAATCGTGTCGAAACCCGACATGCGCTCGGCGGACGAGGCGAAGGCCTATCTCACCAAGCTGCGCACCATCGTGCGCTATCTCGGCACTTGCGACGGCAACATGGACGAAGGCTCGATGCGCGCCGACGTCAACGTGTCCGTGCGCAAGCCGGGCGGCGAGTTCGGTACGCGCTGCGAGATCAAGAACGTCAACTCGATCCGTTTCGTCGGCCAGGCCATCGAATACGAGGCGCGGCGCCAGATCGCCATTCTCGAGGACGGCGGCCAGATCGTGCAGGAAACCCGGCTTTTCGATCCGGGCAAGGGCGAGACCCGTTCGATGCGCTCCAAGGAAGAGGCGCACGACTACCGCTATTTCCCCGATCCGGACCTGTTGCCGCTGGAGTTCGACCAGGCCTATGTCGATGCGCTCGCGAAAGACCTGCCGGAACTGCCGGACGACCAAGAAAGACCGGCTGGTCAAGGCGCTCGGCCTGTCGGCCTATGACGCGTCGATCCTCGTGTCGGAAAAGGCCATCGCCGACTATTTCGAGAAGGTCGCCGCTGGCCGCGACGGCAAGACCGCCGCGAACTGGGTCATCAACGACCTGCTGGGCGCTTTGAACAAGGCCGGCAAAAACATTGAAAATGCGACGGTTTCGCCGGATCAGATCGGCGCAATCATCGACCTCATCAAGGAAGGTACCATCTCCGGCAAGATCGCCAAGGACCTGTTCGAGATTGTCTGGAACGAAGGCGGCGACCCCCGCGAGCTGGTCGAAAGCCGCGGCATGAAACAGGTCACCGACACCGGCGCCATCGAGAAGGCGGTCGACGAGGTGATTGCAGCCAACCCGGACAAGGCCGAGCAGGCGCGCGCCAAGCCGACCATGGCCGGCTGGTTCGTCGGACAAGTGATGAAGGCGACGGGCGGCAAGGCAAACCCGCAGGCGGTCAACGAGCTGGTCAAGGCCAAGCTCGGCATCGAGGAATAGCGCCATGTTCGTCCGCACCGCCCAGGAACGCGATATCGAGGCCGTGCGGGCGCTGCTGGTGGAGACGTGGCACGCAACCTACGACGCGATCTACGGCGCCGAAAAAGTCACCGAAATCACGGATAGCTGGCATTCGGTCGCATCGCTCCGCCGCCGGCTGACGCGGCCGAATTCGGAGTTCCTGGTTGCCGACGACGGCAAACGGATCGGCGGCATGGCATATGCGGAGGCCAATGCCAGCGGCGACATGGTGATGCTGAGGCAGCTCTATGTGCTGCCGGCACTGCATGGACGCGGCATTGGCGGTATGCTGCTTGACGAAATCATCGAGAGCTTTTCGGAAGCGATGCGCGTTCGGCTGGAAGTCGAGGAGCAGAACGTCAAGGCGGTCGCCTTTTATCAAGCGCATGGTTTCGCCCAAACCGGCCGTACCGCGAACTGCGGGGCCGACCAGTCCGGCATTCCGGCGCTTATCTACGAGATGCCGCTGATTTGACGTGTTTCGTCAGCGGCCGTCGACGTGAAGCAATCGCGTCCGCTTCTTCATCCAGACCAGGACGGCATATACCAAGAACCCAACGGCCAGGAACCCAATCCACGCGCCATCAAAACCTGGCTGCGCCTCGGTGAAATATTCGCGCGCCTGATCCAGCACGAAAAGCGATGCGAGAATGGAGAGCATGCTCGAATGCTCCCGCTTCAACACGGTGCGGAAGGAAAACGGCAGTTCCGGATGCTTCCAGCCGGAGAGACGTGGAAAGAATGCCGGAACCTCTTTCGCCCACGCGAGGTAAGTTTCGCCGAATTTTTCGGTCAGGAAACGCTCCTCGGCCGCGATGATCCGCTCCAGATACACAATCAGAAACAAGAACATGACGAGCGACAGAGAAAGACTTTGCGTGAACATTGTCACACCCGTGATCGTCACGACATTGCCGAGATAAAGCGGGTTGCGGGTCAGGGAATACATGCCGGTCTTGTTCAGGGATTGGGCGATCTGGCGGCGCGTGTTACGGCCGGACGTACCGCCGGGAACGAAACCAGCGGTGAGAGCGCGGATGCCGAGCCCGGCAAAGGCGATCGCGATGCAGAACGCTTCGTAAAATTCGTCCGCTGAACGGCCGAAATATGTTTCCACCGGTTCCGGCTGACTGATCGTCAGCAGGATTATCGGCGCGAAACCCAAAAGGACGTAGCTGCGCCAACGGAAGAACCAGCTTCCTTGCCGTTCAAGTGAATCGGTGATCATGGAAGTCCTCAAGGAGTGGAACGAGCAGCAGAACCGATATTCTGGCCGAAATTGCGGCTGCCGCAGGTCGATCAATTGCCGCGGCGGCGATGATCACATCTCGAAAATCTTCGCCAGACCGGCTAACGACGGCGGTATTGATGGGGAACGGTCCGTGGCCAGAGATGACATAACCGGCATAATGATCAGGCTCGCCCAACGCAGCGATCTGCCGGCGTTGATAGCGATTTTTGCCGCCGATGACATCGGCGGCCACGGCGACACCAGCGATCCCGCGGCATTGCATGATTACCGCATGGCTTTCGACCGCATCGCCGCCAATCCGTTCGATACGCTCTACGTCGCTGAACTTGGCGGCGATGTCGCCGGCACCTTTCAGACGACGCTTGGAACTTCATTGCCGGGGCGCGGTTCCTCACACTTTACGATCGGAGCGGTGCAGACGCGGGCCGACATGCGCGGCAAGGGCATCGGCGCGGCGATGATGCGCTACGCGATCCAGCGGGGCAGGGACGCCGGCGCGGCAACCATCCAACTGATGTCGAATAACGACCGCATCGACGCGCACCGCTTCTACCGGAAACTAGCCTTCAAGCAGAGCCATGCCGGCTTCAAGATGAAACTCCTGGATTGAGCCGGGCAGCCTCTTCCGCCGCTATCCCGCCGATGTAGACGGTGAAATCCGGATCTTCGCCGGGCAGCAGCAACGGAAGGTTCTCGCGAAAGTCCTCGCGCCGGCACCATTCGCGCATGAAGTCTTCCCATGAACGCCAGCGGCGGGCCTTACGGGGCGTCATGGGGTCTTCATAGGCAAAGACGTAGGCGCGTTCGAAAAGGGCGATCAGAATGCCGAACATGGCGAGCATGCGTTCGCGCTGGTCTTCGCTCAGATTCTGGTGTCGCGTGGCTCGATTGAAGCTTCAGGTCGGGATTGTCCAAGACAAGCTTGAGGAAATCCGTGTAACCGTCGGAAAGCAGCTGATAAATTTCTTCCTCTTCGGTTTCTCGTCGTTTGCGCTGTTCGTGGAAGAAGATGAAGATCGCCATCGGCAGGCCGATCACGGTCACCATGTTGCTGAGCAATTCCCAGATCTGCATCATTCCCATGGAGAGTTCCTGCTGGCGCCGGCAACCGATACTATGTGCTGCCGCATGCCCTGCCAATTGCCGCAGCCGGCAGGCGGCCTCTTGCCATTAAGGGCAGCGGCAGCCATAAGGCGGTTAGCCAGAATCCGCGCCATCGCGAGGTAAAACACGATGAAATTCCTGACCCAGTTTTTTACCTGGTGGAACGGCCAGACGCTCGGAACCCGCTTCCATACCTGGCGCTATGGCACTGAAGTCGGCCACGACGAATTCGGCAACATCTACTACGAGGGCGGCAAGGATTCCGAAGGCCGCACCCGCCGCTGGGTCATCTACAACGGCTACTCGGAAGCTTCGATGATCCCACCCGGCTGGCACGGCTGGATGCACCATCGTGTCGACACGCCGCCGGTGAAGGAAAACTACAAGCCGCGCGAGTGGCAGAAACCGCATGAGCCCAATCTCACGGGCTCGGCAGCCGCCTATCGTCCGAAGGGGTCGGTGCTGACCAACGAGCACAGGCCCCGCGTTACCGGCGATTACGACGCGTGGACGCCGGGCAATTGAATCGGCGGACGGGTGGCAGGTCTTTTGTTGCCACAATTCGCGTTTAACCGATTTGTGCATGGTGCGGCGACAGGCCCGGCAGGCGAAAAATCTGATTCGGGCGCAACTTCCGGTATTTCCTGATGGCATTTGACTGGCGACCAAGAAATACGGCCCGTCTGACGGTATGCGCGGCTGCGGCTTCGATGCTCTTCCTCGCGGCAGCGCAGGCGCAGGAGTTGGTCGACCCCGAATTTCCGCCCCTCGATGTGCCGATGGAGGGTGAGCCTGTGCCCACTGAGCCAGCGCCTGCTGAACCAGCGCCGAACGCGCCGGCTCCGACACAAACCGCTCCGGCCAAGCCGGCTCCCGTGCAGCGCATCAAGAATCCGATCGCCGAATTTTCCGGCATCGACAAGATCACCGGCCGCATCACCACCTTCGACGTCTATATCGACGAAACGGTGCAGTTCGGCGCGCTGCAGGTGACACCGCGGGTCTGCTATTCGCGGCCCAAGGAAGAAGAGCCGAAGACCGATTCCTTCGTGGAGGTCGACGAAATCACGCTTGACCGGAAGATACAGCGTATTTTCACCGGCTGGATGTTTGCCGAAAGCCCTGGCCTCAACGCGGTCGAGCACGCCGTCTATGATGTCTGGCTGAAGGCCTGCAAACAGAAGTCGGACGTGCCGCCGCCGGAAACTCCAAAGACCAATTAAGCTCGCAACCCGCTTTGGCGGGCCGCGTTTTGCTTCTTCACCCTTCGAAGGAGCGCCGAGATGTCCGCGGCACACGACAAACTGCTTGCTCTCGAAAAAGAGTTCTGGACCGGCGACGAAGAGTTTTTTCTTAGCAACGCCGACAAGGATTGCCTCGTCGCCTTGACCGAAATGGCCGGGGTGATGAACAACGAGGACCTCGCGGCGACCGCCAAAAATCCCAATCGCTGGAAAGAGCTGGAATCGAGCTGAAGGGCATTGTCGAGCCAACTGAAGGCATCGTGCTTCTCAGCTATGAAGCCAGCGCGGTGCGGGAAACGGCGAGCCCTACAAAGCGCTGGTCAGCACCGGCTATGTCAAGCGCGGCGACGGCTGCAAGGTGATGTTTCACGCGCAGGCGCCGCTGGATCAGCGGCTACAAGGTTAAGGGTTAAAACTGGGCCTGACCCTGCAACGCGTCCTCCAGCAGCTTTTCGTATTTGCGGCGCGGCACGTCGATCGCGCCGAAGCGCTTCAGGTGATCGGTCGTGAACTGCGTATCGAGCAGCACGAAACCGCGTTGGTTGCAGGTGCTCCACCAGCCGCACCAGGCAGACCTTGGACGCGTCGCGCTCGCGCGAAAACATGCTTTCGCCGAAGAAGGCGCGGCCGAGCGAGACGCCGTAGAGCCCGCCGACCAGTCTGCCCTCCCGCCAGGCCTCGACCGAGTGGCAATGTGCCGCGCATGTGGAGGCCGATATAGGCCTCGCGGATCGGTGCGTTGATCCAGGTGCTTGCGCGCTCCGCGCGGGCTTCCGCGCAGCGCGTCGATGACGGCTTCGAAATCGTGGTCGAAGCGGATCTCGAAGTGGCCCTGGCGGATCGTTTTCGCCAGGCTTTTGGGCACATGGAAGACCGTCGAGCGGGATGATGCCGCGCGTTTCCGGCCGTACCCAGAACACTTCCGGGTCGTCGGCGCTTTCGGCCATCGGAAACACGCCGGACGCATAGGCCTTCAGCAGAAGGTCTGGCGGAATGCGATAACCGGGAGCATAGGGACGGGTCATCGCACCACAAATACCGCTCTATTCGGTCTCGCGCCAGATGCTTCTCCAGCCAGTGGATGTCGTAGTCGCCATTGGCGATGTCGGGATTGCCGACCAGGTCGCGGAACAGCGGCAACGTCGTCTTGATGCCGTCGACGACGAACTCGTCGAGCGCGCGGCGCAGCCGCATCATGCATTCGACGCGGTTGCGGCCGTGCACGATCAGCTTGCCGATCAGGCTGTCGTAGTAGGGCGGGATCCGGTAGCCGGAATAGACGCCGGAATCGACGCGGACGCCGAGGCCGCCCGGCGTGTGGAAATGCGTGATCGTGCCCGGCGAGGGCGCGAAGGTGCGCGGGTCCTCGGCGTTGATGCGGCATTCGATGGCGTGGCCGTGGAAGCGGATGTCTTCCTGGCTCACCGACAGGCCGCCGCCCGAAGCGACGCGGATCTGCTCGTGCACGAGGTCGATGCCGGTGATCGCTTCGGTGACCGGATGCTCGACCTGCAGGCGGGTGTTCATCTCGATGAAGTAGAACTCGCCGTTCTCGTAGAGGAACTCGATGGTGCCGGCGCCCGAATAGCCGAGGTCGGCGATCGCCTTGGCGCAGATTTCGCCGATCCTGGTCGCGCTCCTCGGCGTTGAGGGCCGGCGAGTTGGCTTCTTCCCAGACCTTCTGGTGGCGGCGCTGCAGCGAGCAGTCGCGCTCGCCGAGATGGATGGCCTTGCCGGCGCCGTCGCCGACGACCTGGACCTCGATGTGGCGCGGCTTTTCGAGATACTTCTCGATGTAGACGGCGTCGTCGCCGAAGGCGGCGCCGGCTTCGGTGCGCGCGGTCGCAAGCGCGATCGGCGAGATCGTCCTCGCGTGCGCGCCACCTTCATGCCGCGGCCGCCGCCGCCGGCGGAGGCCTTGATGATCACGGGATAGCCGATTTCGGCGGCGATGCGCTTGGCTTCGCGTTCCTCGGTGACCGCGCCGTCGGAGCCGGGAACGACCGGAATGCCGAGGCGCTTGGCGGTGCGCTTGGCCTCGATCTTGTCGCCCATGATGCGGATGTGGTCGGCCGACGGGCCGATGAAGGTGATGTTGTGGGCGGCCAGGATGTCGGCGAACTTGGCGTTCTCCGACAGGAAGCCGTAGCCCGGATGCACGGCGTCGGCGCCGGTGATCTCGCAGGCCGCGACGATCTGGTGGATGTTGAGATAGCTGTCGCGCGACGGCGGCGGGCCGATGCAGACGCTTTCGTCGGCGAGCCTGACATGCATGGCGTCGGCGTCGGCGGTCGAATGGACGGCCACCGTCTGGATGCCGAGCTCCTTGGCGGCGCGCAGCACGCGCAGGGCGATCTCGCCGCGATTGGCGATCAGGATCTTCTGGAACATCGGCCGTTCTCCGACTCTACTCGATGACGACCAGCGGCTCGCCGTATTCGACCGGCTGGCCGTCCTCGAACAGGATCGCGGTCACCGTGCCGGCGCGCGGCGAGGGGATCTGGTTCATCGTCTTCATGGCTTCGATGATCAGCAGCGTCTGGCCTTCGCGCACCTGCTGGCCGACCTCGATGAACGGCTTGGCGTCGGGCGAGGGCGACAGCATAGGCGGTGCCGACCATCGGCGAGGGCACGGCGTTCTTCGAGATGTCGGCGGGCAGCAGCCGCCGGCGCAGCAGCCGGCTGGGCTGACGCGGCGATCGGGCTGGTCGGCGCGACCGGGCGCAGCGGCGCGGCTACCGCATGGACCGTCGGCGACTGCCGCGATACGCGCACCCTGCAGGTCGCCCTGCTCGACCTCGATCTCGGTCAGATTGGTCTCGTTCAGGATGCCCGCGAGATCGCGGATCAGCTGCTGGTCAACACCGGTCTTCTTTGTCGACATACGAGGCAGTCCTTGTGTTCTTTCGAGCCCGGTCAGAGCCGGGCGGCCAGCGCCTGCAGCGCCAGCGTGTAGCCGAGCGGGCCGAAGCCGCAGATCATGCCGACCGCGACCGGCGAGATCATCGAATGATGGCGAAAGGCTTCGCGCGCGTGAATGTTGGAAAGATGCACTTCGACGACCGGAAGCGGCGCGATCGACGCGGATGGCGTCGTGGATGGCGATCGAGGTGTGGGTGTAGGCGCCGGCATTGATGACGATGCCGGCCGCCTTGTCGCCGGCTTCCTGGATCCAGTCGACGAGATCGCCTTCGTGGTTCGACTGGCGGAAATCGATCGCGAGCCCGAGCTCGGCGCCGGCCGCCTTGCAATCCGCCTCGATGTCGGCGAGCGTCTTGCCGCCATAGATGCCGGGCTCGCGCTTGCCGAGCGTGTTGAGGTTGGGGCCGTTCAGAACGAAAACCGTTTTCAATATATGCACCTTTCCGACGCCGAGGCTATCGCCGGCGCGCCGGAACCTCTATAGTTGGCATAAGCCGCTGCGAAAAGAGCGCAAGCAGCCTTCTTTCGCTGTCCACAGGCGGTGTATCGAGCCGAAACATCGGCAGATCAGCAGGCGGCCTCGCACGCAGGTCTTCGCCGCGGCGATCTTCTCGGCGAGCACGTCCTGGCCGAGCGCGCCGAACACCACCTCGTTGCCGACCACGTAGGACGGGCGTGCCGGTGATCGACAGCTTGTTGGCGAGATCGTAGGTCTCGGCGAAGACTTCGGTGATCGTCGGGATCCTTCATCTCCTCGCGCAGCTTCGTCTCGTCGGCGCCGAGCGACACCGCGATCTTGATGGCGCTGGCCTCGCCGGCGCGGCCCTGGCCGCCGAGCAGCTGGTTGTGGAACTCGCCGTATTTCTCCGGCATCAGCTTGCGGAACGCCATCGAAACGACGTGGGCCTTCTGCGAATCCGGCCCGAGGATCGGGAATTCCTTGAGCACGAAGCGCAGGTCCGGATCGGCCGCGGTCAGCGCCTGCATGTCCTCGATGGCGCGTTTGCAGTAGCCGCAATTGTAGTCGTAGAACTCGACGATGGTGACCTTGCCGTTCGGATTGCCGACGACGCCGTCGATAGCGCGGAATTGAAGATCTCGTCCTTGGCGTCCTTGATGATCGCCAAGCTGGGCGACCCGCTGCTCTTCCTTCTGCTTGGCCTCGAGCGCCTGCTGGACTTCGAGCAGCAGTTCGGGATTGGCCAGCAGATAGTCGCGCACGATCGTCTCGACCTCCTTGCGGTCCGAGCGGCGTTTCGCTGCGCGACAGCGTGCCTCGGCGAGCGCGGGCGGCCGTCCGGCGAAGCAGGCCGACCGCCAGCATGGCGAGAGCCACCGGCGGTGCCGGTGCGCCCAACAAATTGCACTTCTTCATCGTCCTGATCTCCAAAACCCGTTCCGGTGGGGCCACGATCCGCGCAGGCCGCCGAAGGTTCATTTCTTCTTCTTGCCGGTCTTGTAGTTGATGATGTCCTGCGCCCGAACCCAGCCGGGCGCGCCGCGCTTGAACTTCGTCTGCGGCGCGCGCCGCGAATATCTTCGCATCCTTGTAGTTGCCGCTGTAGAAATGGCCTTCGGCCGTCGCAAGCTCGGCCTGCGGGATCTCGCCGAGCTGGCCATAGGCCTGCGCGAGATAGCGGTAGCCGGCGACGTTCTCGCTTGTCGCGTTCCAGCCCCTTGCTGAGCATCGTCGACCGCCTTCTCGAGCGAGTTCCGGCTCGCCGGTCGCCAACAGCGCCTGGCCGTAGGAGACCTGCAGCATGCCCGACTTGACCGGATCGAGCTGCACGGCGCGTTGGCATAGGCATGCGGCGGCTTCCGCCGGGCGTGTTCGCCTTCATCAGGATGTCGCCGCGCAATTCGTGGAAATACGGGTTCTTCGGCTGCGCCTTGATCAGCGCGTCGGTCTTGGCCAGCGCCGATGTGCGGATTGCCGTACAGGTAGGTCGAGATCGCGTCGCCGTATAGCTGGCCGCCAGACCGCTGCCGCTCCTTGCGGAACAGCCGCGACGGCGCCGTCCGCCCCTGGGTGAAGACGGCGATCTTGGCGCGCATCATGATCGTGGCGCTGCTGCAGCGTCGGCGAATCGCGCGTGTCGAAATAGGGGCTGGCCTGTCGCCAGCGTCTCCAGATTGGCGATGCGCTCGCGCGGCATCGGATGGCTGATCTGGTAGGGATCGACCTGCGTGCCGGAAAGCGACAGCGCGCTCTGGAAGCGCTGGAACGTCTTCAGCATGCCCTTGGCCGACTGGCCGGTCGCTTCGAGATAGGTGATCGCCGAGCGGTCGGCGGTGATTTCCTCGGTGCGCTGGTAGCCGAGCAGGCCGCGCCGCGCCAATTCGCCGCCGCCAGCCGCGATGCCGACGCCGGCCTGCGCCAGTTCGCTCGATGTTCGGTGGCGGCACCCGCGACCACCGCGCCGACGCCGAGCAGCGCCGGCGACGATCGCCATGGTCTGGGCGCGCGCCAGCTGGTCGCGCAGGCGCTCCTGATGGCCGCCGGCGATGTGGCCGGCCTCGTGGGCCAGCACGCCGATGATCTCGTTCGGCGTTTCCGCCTTCAGCAGCGCGCCGGTGTTGATGAAGATGCGCCGGCCGGCGACGAAGGCGTTGAAGCGGCGGTCGTTGACCAGAATGATGTCGATGCCGGACTTGCGACAGGCCGGCAGCCTTGCAGGATCGGCCGCGCATAGTCGCGCACCAGCGCTTCGATCTCGGCGTCGCGCACGATCGGCACGCTTGCCTTGAGCGGAGGCGACCGTCGGCGCGGCAGCGAGCACGAGGCGTCGCCACCGCGACGGCAACGGCCGAGCGCAGCGCGAATCGCAAACGTCGCGGGCAGAATCGATCTGGTCGGCATGGCGGGAATCACTGGTAGACGAGCACGGCGCCGATGAAAAGGCAGCGTCGCGAGTATCATGAACTTGTGATCCCCACATCATTCGGGCATTTGTGCGGCGCGCCGCGCGTTGAGTGCTGCGCCCGCCGCAAATCGGGTGGCGGAAAAGTCGGAAAGGGCCGATCCATGGCTGTTTCGCTTTCGCGCCGCGGCGATGTCGAGCCGTTCCACGCGATGGACGTGCTGGCCGAGGCCAACCGGCTGAAAGCGCTGGGCCATGCCGGTGATCTCGATGGCGGTCGGCCAGCCGTCCGACCCGGCGCCGTCGCGCGTGCGCGAAGCGGCGGCGAAGGCGCTGGGCGATGGCCGCATCGGCTACACCGACGCGCTTGGGACTGCGCAGCCTGCGCGAGGCGATCGCCGCCCACTACGCGGAGCATTACGGGCTGGACGATCGCACCGCAGCCGGATCGCGGTGACGACCGGCTCGTCGGCGGCCTTCAACCTGGCCTTCCTGGCGATGTTCGACGCCGGGCGACCGCGTCGCCATCGCGGCGCCCGGCTATCCGGCCTATCGCAACATCATGACGGCGCTCGGCATCGAGGTCGTCGAGATCGAGCTCGGTGGAGCAGGCCTACCTGCACGCCGGCCACCTCGAGGCTGCGCATGCCGAAAAGCCGCTGAAAGGCGTGCTGTTCGCCAGCCCGGCCAATCCGACCGGCGCGGTGATTCCGGCCGGCGAACTCGAAGACTCATTGTCGAGACGGCCGAAGAGCTCGGCATCGCGCGTGATTTCCGACGAGATCTACCACCGGCTCGCCTATGCCGCGCCGGACGTCACGGCGCTCGCTTATGGCAGCGACGTCACGGTGATCAACTCCTTCTCGAAATACTACTGCATGACCGGCTGGCGGATCGGCTGGATGGTGCTGCCGGAGACGCTGGTGCGGCCGGTCGAGCGCATCGCAGCAGAGCCTCTACATCTCGGCGCCGGAACTGTCGCAGATCGCGGCGATCGAAGCGCTTTCAGCGCAACCGACGAACTCGAGGCGGTGAAGGCGCGCTACGCCTGGAACCGCGAACTGCTGATGCAGCGGCTGCCGGAGCTCGGCTTTCCCGCTGGCCGCGCCGATGGACGGCGCCTTCTACGCCTTCTGCGATGTCTCCCGGCTCACCAACGACAGCATGGCATTCGCCCGCAAGATGCTGGCCGAGGCGCATGTCGCGGCGACGCCGGGCCGCGATTTCGATCCGCTTGCCGGGCATCGCTTCATGCGCTTTTCCTATGCCGGCAGCCATGACGAGATGGTCGAGGCGATGGAGCGCATCGAGCGCTGGCTGAAATAGGCGGGGACGATGGCTGAACTCGAACAGGCGCTGGCCGATATCGCCGCTGAAATGGCAGCCCGCACCGATCGCGGCGCCGTCGCCACCTATATTCCGCAGCTCGGCAAGATCGATCCGCAGAAGTTCGGCATCGCGGTCGCCACCAATGACGGGCGGGTGCTGGTGGCCGGCGACGCCGACGAGGCGTTTTCGATCCAGAGCATTTCCAAGGTTTTCACGCTGACACTGGCGCTTGGCGAGGTCGGCGATGCGTTGTGGAAGCGGGTCGGGCGCGAACCTTCCGGCAATCCCTTCAACTCCATCGTTCAGCTCGAACATGAGAACGGCATTCCGCGCAATCCGTTCATCAACGCCGGCGCCATCGTCATCTCCGACATCATGCTGGCCGGGCATCAGTCCGCGCGAGACGATCGGCGAAATCGTACGCTTCATCCGGTTCCTGGCCGACGACGACACCATTGCGATCGACCACGCGGTCGCCGCTTCCGAGCGAGCTACCGGCTTTCGCAATTTCGCGCTCGCCAACTACATGAGATCGTTCGGCAATCTACGCCATCCGCCGGAACTGTCGTTGGGTGTCTATTTCCACCAGTGCGCCATCGCGATGAGCTGTCGGCAGCTTGCGATGGCCGGACGGTTCCTTGCCAATGACGGCCGCCACCCGGCGACCGGGCATTCGGTGGTCTCGGCCGAACGCGCGCGGCGCATCGCATGCGCTGATGCTGACCTGCGGCCACTATGACGGCTCCGGCGAGTTCGCCTTCAAGGTCGGCATTCCCGGCAAGAGCGGCGTCGGCGGCGGCATACTGGGTATCGTGCCTGGCGTCGGCTCGATGGCTGTCTGGTCGCCCGGCCTCAACGCCAACGGCAATTCGCAGCTTGGCTCGATTGCGTTGGAAAAGCTGGCGAAGGCGATGAACTGGTCGATCTTCGCGCCGCGATAGCGCTCGTCTGTTGCGCATTCCGATATAAAAAGCCCGCGCTATCTCAATTGAAGCGCGGGCTTTTTCGTTATCAGAGCTTACCGAGAAGCGAGAGCCTTAGAAGAAGCTCTTGCGCTGCCACCAGCCGGCCTTCTTCGGCTGCTTCGGCTTCGTCGTCATTCGGCGGCGGTCGACGACACGATCGGCTCCGGCGGCGTTTCGCTTGTCGCTGGCTTGCGGCGCGACGCGCGCTGGCGGCGGTTTTTCGTCTTCGGCAGCCGTCGGTTCGGCCGCAATCGGCGCCGTTTCGGCGAGCGATCGCGATCGGCTCAGCTGCAGGTGCTTCGGACACGGTTTCACTCGCCGCCGGCTTCGGCTGCCGCGGCGGCTTCCGCCTCGCGCTTTCTTCGCCTTGGCGGTGCGGCGCGGCTTCTTCGGCTTCGCCGCGGCAGCCTCTTCGGCAACCGGCTCCGCTTCGGTCACCACCGGCTCGACGGTTTCGACGGCCTCGACTGCTGTGTCGGTCGCAGCTTCGAGCTTCGCCTTCGGCTGTCCGCTTCGTCGTCCTTGCGGTTGCGCTTGCCGCCGCGCTTGCCGCGCCGGCGCTTCTTGTGCTCGCCCGCCTCATCGCCAGTCTCCGGCGCTTCAGTGGCCGCGGTTGCTTCGGCAGCGCCCGCTTCGATGGCTGAGCTCGTCTCACCGCCTTCATCGCAGCGCGGCGACAGCCGTCTGCCACGTCGCGCGGCTTCGATCGGAGCGCCGGCCTGCTGGCCGTGTTCGCGATCGCGCTCACGGTCGCGTCCGCCGCGGCGCCGGCGCCGGCGCTTGCGCGCTTGCGGTCGCGATGGCGATCGCCGTCTTCGCTGTGCTGCTCGGCGGCGGGCAGGGCGCTCGACGGCCTCGATCGACGACTTCTTCTTCCTCGTCGACGATCTCGATTTCGTCCGGCTCTTCCGGCTCGACATAGGACGGCAGCGAGGCGAAGCCGCTTCGGTCGCAGCCGGCCGGCTTTTCGGCGATCGCGCCGCGGAAGATCGCGTAGTGCTGCGCGCCGACCGTCTCGTCGGCCTCGAGCGTGATGGTCACGCCGAACCGCGCGCTCCAGCTCGACCAGCGTGCTGCGCTTGTGGTTGAGCACATAGAGCGCGGTCGCGGCCGGCGTCTTCACCGTGATGTGGCTGCGCGAATCCTTGAGCAGGAATTCCTCGATCGCCCGCACGACATGCAGCGCGACCGACGAATCGGAGCGCACATGGCCGGTGCCGCCGCAATGCGGGCAGGGCTTCATCGTCGATTCCAGCACGCTGGCGCGGATGCGCTGGCGCGACATTTCGAGCAGGCCGAAATGCGAGATGCGGCCGACCTGGATGCGGGCGCGGTCGTTCTTGAGGCAATCCTTCAGCCGCTTCTCGACCGCGCGGTTGTTGCGGTTCTCCTCCATGTCGATGAAGTCGATGACGATCAGGCCGGCAAGGTCGCGCAGCCTGCAGCTGGCGGGCGACTTCCTCGGCCGCTTCCAGATTGGTCTGGAGCGCGGTGTCCTCGATCGAATGCTCCTTGGTGGAGCGGCCGGAGTTGACGTCGATCGAGACCAGCGCCTCGGTCTGGTTGATGATGATGTAGCCGCCGGACTTCAGCGTCACCTGCGGCTGCAGCATGCGGTCGAGCTGCGCCTCGATGCCGTTGCGGGCGAAGATCGGGACGTGTGTCGCGATAGGGCTGAACCACCTTGGCGTGGCTCGGCATCAGCATGCGCATGAAGTCCTTGGCCTCGCGATAGCCGTCCTCGCCGGCGACGAGGATCTCGTCGATGTCCTTGTTGTAGAGGTCGCGCACCGAGCGCTTGATCAGGCTGCCTTCCTCGTAGACGAGGGCAGGGGCGGTCGACTGCAGCGTCAGGTTGCGGACGTTTTCCCAAAGCCGCATCAGATATTCGTAGTCGCGCTTGATCTCGGCCTTGGTGCGGCTTTCGCCGGCGGTGCGCAGGATGACGCCCATGCCCTGCGGCACGTCGAGATCCTGCGACGACTTCCTTCAGGCGCTTGCGGTCCTGGGCGTTGGTGATCTTGCGGGAAATGCCGCCGCCGCGCGCCGTGTTCGGCATCAGCACCGAATAGCGGCCGGCAAGCGACAGGTAGGTGGTCAGCGCCGCGCCCTTGTTGCCGCGCTCTTCCTTGACGACCTGCACCAGCAGGATCTGCCGGCGCTTGATGACTTCCTGGATCTTGTAGTTGCGGCGCACCGGCTTGCGGCGGTTGCGGACTTCCTCGAGCGCGTCCTCGGCGCCGACCGATTCGACCTCGTTGTCGTCGGCATGCGACGGAGTGGACCTCCTCGACGACGCCGCCGCGACTCGTTCTCGGTGCACCGGTCGGCATCGTGTCGGAACGGCTTCGGAGATGACGTCGGCGTCGATGGCTGCGGCGATCGACGATGTCGGCTCGTCGCTGCGTCCTCGCCGTTCGGCATCGCTGATCGCCGTCGTTCTCGATCAGCCTCGAGACGGCTGTCGTGCATCGGCAACCGCTGCTTCGCGCAGTGCTTCGTTCTCGACATGCTCGGCGGCCGACGCGCTTCGCCGATCGGCGTTGCCGCCGTCTTCGCCGGAGATCGTGATGGTCGCCGTCGTTCGCCGGCTGGTTTCGTCGCCGCTCTGGGAGCCTCGGCAGCGCTTCGCGGCCGAGCGGCGTTCGTCGCGGCCGCGGTGCTTGCCGCCGCGGCGCCGGCGCCGGCCGCGATTGCGGTCGCCGCGCTCGTCGCCGTCGCCGTCCTCGTCGTCCTCGGCTTCGGCCGCCTCGGCCTCGGCGCGCAACAGCGCCTGACGGTCGGCGACCGGGATCTGGTAGTAGTCGGGATGGATTTCGCTGAAGGCCAGGAAACCGTGGCGGTTGCCGCCATATTCGACGAAGGCGGCCTGGAGCGAAGGTTCGACGCGCGTTACGCGCGCCAGATAGATGTTTCCTTTGAGCTGCTTCTTGTCCTGTGATTCGAAATCGAATTCTTCGATACGATTACCGCGTACGACGACGACCCGTGTTTCCTCCGGGTGGGAGGCGTCTATCAGCATTTTGTTGGGCATTATTCATTGTCCTCCCGGCAGCCGCCAGGCCGAGGCAACGGGCACGCGATCCCTGCCTTGCACCTGAATCGGGAATTGCGGGAACCGGACCATATTGCGTCCGCCGGCCAGCTGCCGCAGCGCGAAGGCCAGGCCGACCGCCGCCACTATGGCGCGGCTCCTTTCCGGCCTGTCCATGATCGCGCTTGAAGCCATTGCGAAAACCAGCGGAACCATTTCAACCAAGGCCCGGGAAACCGGACCAGCCTTTTTGCTCGCACAGAGCCGGCGCGGACTTGTCGGTCCGACCGTTTTTCCTCACACAAGGGCTTCCGCGTCACCAGAAACGCCTTGAAGAAATCCTTCGGGATCACCTGTGCCCGTATCGCGTCGCGAAACGAACCGCCTTTATCGTCGCCTGACATGAAATCGAACGGCGCTGGAAGCCTGTTCCGGGCATTGCAGTGATCCAATGTCGCTTTTATGATTTGCGGGCCGTGATGGCAACCCCGTTTTCGATGCCGGCAAAACTGCATTCCGCATGGGAATGCGATCGAGAAAGGCTTGGTTAACCATAAGCGGCTACCAGTCGTTAATCGCCGTCGTGTCGCGTACTCGCATGTGCAGTCGGAACGAGTCGAATGCTGGCAGTCGATCATGTCCGAGCGTCCTGGAATCGGCGCTATCGCGGCGGCAGTGCTGATTTGAGCGCGACGTCGACGTTCCCTGCATCGCGCTGCATATGGCTGCTTGCGGCGTGCTTCTTGCCACTGTCGGTGCTGCCATCGCCGTCCGCCAGTGCGCGACGCCTCGCAGGCCAGCGACTTCAAGATGGCCGGCGATGCCATCGAACATGCGCATCGTCTGCAGTTCGACCGCGAGCCCGATCCGAAGTGGTTCCTGCTGCGCGGGCCGCACCGGCTGGTCATCGACCTGCCGGAAACGACCTTCGTCGTCGATCCGAAGACGCTGAAGGCGCGCGGCCTGATCCGCAACGTGCGCTTCGGCGCGCTCGAGCGAGGGCACGTTCGCGGCTGATCCTGACGGCGAAGGGACCGTTCGCCGTCGACAAGCGTCGACGTCGCTGGCGAATGAGAACGGCGCAGGGCTTCCGGCTGGTCGCCGATATCGTCGGCCTCGTCGGACCGCGAGTTCGACGCGGCGCTGGCCGAGCAGGCCGCAGACCACCGGCTCGACCGTGTCGACGCAGAAGGGCGACCGGCTCGGCAAGCCGGCGGCCGCGCCGGCGCAAGCCCTTCACCATGGTCATCGACCCCGGCCATGGCGGCATCGACGGCGGCGCCGAAGGCGTCAACGGCACGGTCGAGAAGTCGATCACGCTGGCCTTCGCGCTGGAGCTGCAGGAACAAGCTCGCCGAGACCGGCCAGTACGACGTCTTCCTGACGCGCGACAAGGACGAGTTCCTGCGGCTCGACGAGCGCGTGCGCATCGCGCGCCAGCACGAGGCCGACCTGTTCATCTCGATCCATGCCGACACGATCCGCCGCAAGGGCATCCGCGGCGCGACCGTCTATACGGTTTCCGACAAGGCGTCGGACGCCGAGGCCGAGGCGACTGCCGATCGCGAAAACCTGTCCGACCGCTCGCCGGCATCGAGATCAAGGAAGAGAATCACGAGGTCGCCGACATTCTGGTCGATCTGATCCGCCGCGAGACGCACACCTTTTCGGTGCGCTTCGCCCGCTCGCTGGTCGGCGAACTGTCGCCGATGCGGTCGAACTCATCAACAATCCGCATCGTTCGGCCGGCTTCAAGGTGCTGAAGGCGCCGGACGTGCCCTCGGTGCTGGTCGAACTCGGCTATCTGTCCAACGCCAAGGACGAAGAGCAGCTGCGCGATCCGGACTGGCGCGGCAAGGCGGCCGACGCGCATCGTCGCGGCGATCGCGCTGTTCGCCGGCGACAAGACCGGTGCGGGCGGCTAGCAGACCGACGACTGCAGGCGCGTCAATCGTTGCGCATCGCACCACAGTGCATGATTTAATTGGCGTCGAATTGGATGGGCTGACTCGATGCTGCCGCATTTTGCCCACATCGGCAGCGACAAGAGTTGACCTCAACGGATCGGGAGTGTTCCGCGCGGCGAATGGCCGTGGCCATTGGCGTCGGCCAAAACCCCGATCTCTGCACTGGAGCGGGCATGATACGTCTCATCGGCTATTTCTTCGGCATCGGCACGATGCTGGCGCTGCTCGTGGCGGCCGGCGTCGGCATCTATGTCGGCAACCTGACCAAGGACCTGCCCGACTACGAGGTGCTGGCCAGCTACGAGCCGCCGGTGACGACGCGCGTCCACGCTTCCGACGGCGCGCTGATGGGCGAGTTCGCGCGCGAGCGGCGCCTCTATCTGCCGATCCAGGCCGTGCCCGACCGCGTCAAGGCGGCGTT
Source organism: uncultured Alphaproteobacteria bacterium (assembly GCA_963726065.1). Classification (GTDB taxonomy): domain Bacteria; phylum Pseudomonadota; class Alphaproteobacteria; order Rhizobiales; family Rhizobiaceae; genus Neomesorhizobium. Next base: position 132,029 of record CAVSAU010000004.1, on the reverse strand, counting down.
CCTTTCGGCCGAAGACAAGAATTTCTACAACCACCCCGGCATCGACATCACCGGCCTCGTTCCGGGCGGTCATGACCAATTTCCAGAATATGGGCGTCGGGCCGCCGCCCGGTCGGCGCCTCGACGATCACGCAGCAGGTGGCGAAGAACTTCCTGCTCTCGTCCGACCAGACCTATCGACCGCAAGATCCGCGAGATGATCCTCGCCTTCCGCATCGAGCAGGCCTATTCCAAGGATCGCATCCTCGAACTCTACGTCAACGAGATCTTCTTCGGTCTCGGCGCCTACGGCGTCGCCGGCGCCGCGCTCACCTATTACGACAAGTCGGTCAACGAACTGACGCGTCGCCGAGGCCGCCTATCTGGCCGCGCTGCCGAAGGGCCCGTCCAACTACCATCCGTTCAAGATACACCGACCGGGCGATCGAGCGCCGCAACTGGGTGATCGACCAGATGGTCGACAACGGCTACGTCGACGCGCGAGGAAGGCGAAAAGGCGAAGGCCGAGCCGCTCGGCGTTAAGCCGCGCCGCTCCGGCACCTATCTGTTCGCCGGCGAATATTTCACCGAGGAAGTGCGCCGCGAGATCATCGCGCGCTACGGCGAGAACGCGCTCTACGAGGGCGGGCTCTCGGTGCGCACCACGCTCGATCCCGAAGATGCAGCTGATCGCCCGCAAGGCGCTGCAGAACGGCCTGATCAAGTTCGACACGCTGCGCGGCTATCGCGGTCCCGTTCGCCAAGATCGACATCTCGTCCGGCGACTGGGGCGTAGCCGCTCGGCAAGGTGAAAGCCCTCGACGACGTGCCGGAATGGCAGCTCGCCGTGGTGCTCGACAGCTCGGAGTCCGGCCTCACCGTCGGCATACAGCCGAAGCGCGAAGTGTCCGGCGCAGCTGAAGGCCGACCGCGACCGGGAACGATCATCGCAGGAAGACATGAGCTGGGCGATGCGCCATGTCGTCGACGGCAAGCGCGTCAAGGCGAAGTCGCCGGCCGACGTGCTGAAGCCCGGCGACGTCGTCTTCGTCGAGAAGAAGGAAGGCAGCCGGCTACATGCTGCGGCAGCCGCCGGAAGTGTCGGGCGGCCATGGTGGCGATGGACCCGCATACCGGCCGCGTGCTGGCGATGGTCGGCGGCTTCTCCTATTCCGCAGTCCGAGTTCAACCGCGCCACGCAGGCCTATCGCCAGCCCGGCTCGTCGTTCAAGCCGATCGTCTACGCGGCGGCGCTCGACAATGGCTATACGCCCGCCTCGGTGGTCATGGACGGGCCGATCACCATCACGATCGGCAACGAGCGTCTGGACGCCGAAGAACTATGACGGCAAGCGCGGCCGGCCCGTCGACGCTGCGCACCGGCATCGAGCGCTCGCGCAACCTGATGACGGTGCGCCTTGCCAACGACATGGGCATGAAGCTGGTCGCCGAATATGCCGAGCGTTTCGGCGTCTACGACAAGATGGCGCCTTATCATCCGATGGCGCTCGGCTCCGGCGAAACCACCGTCATGCGCATGGTTTCGGCCTATTCGGTGATGGCCAATGGCGGCCGGCAGATCAAGCCGTCGCTGATCGACCGCATCCAGGACCGCTACGGCAAGACGGTGTTCAAGCATGACGAGCGCGGCTGCGACAGTTGCGTCGCGCCAGAGCTGGTCGGACCAGCCCGAGCCGGAACTGATCGACAATGCCGAGCAGGTGCTCGACCCGATGACCGCCTACCAGATCACCTCGATGATGGAAGGCGTGGTGACGCGCGGCACCGCGGTTACCGTTTCCGAACTCGGTCGCCCGATCGCCGGCAAGACCGGCACCACCAACGACGAAAAGGATGCCTGGTTCATCGGCTACACGCCGAACCTCGTCGTCGGCCTCTACATGGGCTACGACAAGCCGCAGACGCTGGGCAAAGGCTCGACCGGCGGCGGCCTTGCGGCGCCGATCTTCAAGGAGTTCATGGGACAGCGCTGAAGGACACGCCGATCGTCGACTTCCAGGTGCCGGAAGGCATGAAGCTGATCGCCATCAACCGCAAGACCGGCATGCAGGCCGGCGAGGGCGAGCCGGGCGTCATCATGGAAGCCTTCAAGCCCGGCACCGGACCGGCCGACAGCTACTGGGTCATCGGCGGCGACGAGATTGCCAGCCAGAGCCGCGAGGCGATCTCGCCGCAGGCCAACAAGGCGCTCCAGTCGGGCGGCGGCGGCCTCTACTGACGAAGCACGACAGCAAATGGGCGGGCGCGAGCGCCCGCCCATTTTGCTTTACACTTGCGGGCGTCCCTATGTTCCGCGCCGATTCAACAATCCCCATTCTCTTTCAGGAAGAAACAGCCTGCCATGCGCGCAGAAACCGAAAACCTGGTCGATGAAATCAAGCAGGCGATAAGCCTGCTGAGGAGGCATCTTTGACTGGGATCAAGCGATAAAACGGCTTGAATACCTGAACATGCGGGCGGAGGATTCCGCGCTCTGGAACGATCCGCAGGAAGCGCAGAAACTGATGCGCGAGCGCCAGAGCCTCGAGGACGGCATCAAGGCGGTCAAGGGGCTGACGCAGGCGCTGGACGACAATGTCGGACTGATCGAACTCGGCGAGGAAGAGGGCGACCAGAGCGTCGTCGCCGAGGCTGAGGCGGCGATCCGCTCGCTGTCCGGCGAAGTCAAGGCCCGCCAGATCGAGACCATGCTGTCGGGCGAAGCAGACGCCAACGACACTTATCTCGAAGTTCATGCGGGCGCCGGCGGCACCGAAAGCCAGGACTGGGCCAACATGCTGCTGCGCATGTACACGCGCTGGGCCGAACGCCGCCGCTTCAAGGTCGAGGTGCTGGAAGTGCATGACGGCGAAGAGGCCGGCATCAAGTCGGCGACACTGCTTATCAAGGGCCACAATGCCTATGGCTGGCTGAAAACGGAATCGGGCGTGCATCGCCTTGTCCGCATTTCGCCCTACGACAGCAACGCGCGGCGGCACACCTCGTTCTCGAGCATCTGGGTCTACCCGGTGATCGACGATTCCATCGAGATCGACGTGTCGGAATCGGATGTGCGCATCGATACCTATCGATCCTCGGGCGCCGGCGGCCAGCACGTCAACACCACGGATTCGGCGGTTCGCATCACCCATCTCGCAACCGGCATCGCGGTGGCCTGCCAGGCCGAGCGTTCGCAGCACAAGAACCGGGCGAAGGCCTGGGAAATGCTGCGCTCGCGCCTCTATGAGGAGGAACTGAAGAAGCGCGAAGCCGCCGCCAACGCCACCGAGGCGGCCAAGACCGACATCGGCTGGGGCCACCAGATACGGTCCTACGTGCTGCAGCCGTATCAGCTGGTGAAGGATTTGCGCACCGGCGTCGAGAGCACCAGCCCTTCGAACGTGCTTGACGGCGATCTCGACGACTTCATGGAAGCGTCGCTGTCGCAACGGATCGAAGGCGGGGCAGGGCAGCAGGTCGCCGATCTGGATTGAACGGCGCAGAACATGGATACAGGGATTGGCAGATAGTGGAGCCGTAGGGTTTCACTATCGCTCTCGATCAGATGGGCCTTGCGCCGGCGCTTACGCCCAGCTTTCCGCGAATTCCAGCTCGAACGGACCGCCTGCCAGGAAGGTCTCGATCGCGGGTTCGAAAGGCGAGGGGTCGATATCGTTGGCCCGCAGCCATTCGTCCGAATAATAGCTATTGGCATAGCGCTCGCCGGAATCGCAGATCAGCGTAACCAGCGAACCGCTTTCGCCCGCGTCGATCATGCGGGCCGCATGGAAGCACACTGCCACGAAGTTCGTGCCGGTCGAGCCACCGACGCGGCGTCCAAGGCGGCGCGACAGGACCCGCATCGCGGCAATCGATACGGCATCAGGCACCCGAAGCATATGGTCAATCACACCCGGCACGAAGGATGGTTCGACGCGCGGCCGGCCGATCCCTTCGATACGCGTTGGCCGCTCGCAGATGCAGCCAGGATCGTGCGTGGCGAAACCTTCGAAAAAAGCCGAGTGCTCGACATCGGTGACCGAAAGACGGGTCGCATGGCGCTTGTAGCGGATATACCGCCCGATGGTTGCCGAGGTGCCGCCGGTGCCGGCGCTCATAATAATCCAGCTCGGCACCGCAAAACGTTCGCTGCGCATCTGCTGGAAGATGGATTCGGCGATATTGTTGTTGCCGCGCCAGTCGGTCGCGCGCTCGGCATGGGTGAACTGATCCATGAAGTAACCGCCATGCCTGGCCGCCAGTTCGGCGGATTCGGCGTAAATGCGGTGGCCGTCATCGATGAAGTGGCAGTTGCCGCCGTAATGGGTGATCGCCGCGATCTTCTCGGGCGAGGTCGAACGCGGCATCACCGCATAGAACGGGACGCCGACCATGCGGGCGAAATAGGCTTCCGACACGGCGGTGGAACCGGAGGATGCCTCCACCACCGGAGAACCCTCGCGGATATGGCCGTTGCACAGCGCATATAGAAAGAGCGACCGCGCCAGCCGGTGCTTCAGGCTGCCGGTCGGATGGGTAGACTCGTCCTTCAGGTAGAAGTCGATGCCGGGATGCGCAGCGGTGTCGAGCTTCCACAGATGAGTGTCAGCCGAACGATGCTGGTCGGCCTCGATGGCGGCTACCGCGCGGTTGACCCAATCGCGGGCGTCGGCCGATGTCCTGCGTGCCGGCATTTTCTTGGGTCCTTCAGTCCGGTGCGTCGAATGTCACGATGGAAACTTCGCCTTCCAGCGCGCCCTGATACGCCGACAGATGCGGCTCGTCGTCCGGCTCGCCCTGCATGTCGCCGATCTGGTCGAGTTCGGCTTCGGCATAACCTTCCGCGGCGAGTGATTCCAAAGCGCGACGCACGGCCGAATCGTCGTCCGGCGCCGTCAGAAAGATGTGCACGCCTTCCACCTTGCCGCCTTTCTTCTTCCATACGCGTCCAGTGATGATGGTGACCGGCCGTTCTTCATTGTCGTTCATCCTGTGATTCCTTCGGTCCCGGCGCGAAGGCGGGCCTGTGACGTGGATGACGGCACTTTTCGCATGATTGCCGCTGGGCTGTCAGTGCAAAACGTGTCTTTTTCTGTTTCGCTTTCGTGGGATGGCGCAACAAAATTGCGCACATGCCAGCCATGCACCGCGCGCCGTTGTTTTGGCGAGATTATTGAAGGTGCGGGCTTGACGGTTCTGGGTCTTGCGAGTAGAAGCCGCGCAGTCTGAACCGATGTGAGGTCTGGCTTTCCGGAACGTCTCGTTCTGGAGTTTGCCTCAAACAGGGTTCGTTTTACGAGCGAAACGACATTTCCGGCGTGCACGAAGCGGCTTCCGCTTCCTCTGCTTTTTGTTCGGGCAAGACCGCCAGTTGCGGTTCGTGGCCCGAATTTGCGTATGGAAATGGCGCTCGAAGCCGCCCGCGAAGGGTTTGAGACACGGAATTTGTAGAGACAAGAGGGTTTAATGCCTACCGTCAACCAGCTGATCCGCAAGCCGCGCCAGGCGCCGGCGACGCGCAACAAGGTCCCGGCCATGCAGCAGAACCCGCAGAAGCGGGGTGTCTGCACGCGCGTCTACACGACGACGCCGAAGAAGCCGAACTCGGCCCTTCGCAAGGTCGCGAAAATTCGCCTGACCAATGGCTTCGAGGTGATCGGCTACATTCCCGGCGAAGGCCACAACCTTCAGGAACACTCCGTGGTGATGATCCGCGGCGGTCGCGTGAAGGATCTTCCGGGTGTGCGCTATCACATTATCCGCGGCGTGCTCGACACCCAGGGTGTGAAAAACCGCAAGCAGCGCCGTTCGAAATACGGCGCCAAGCGTCCGAAGTAAGGGCTTTTCCCCGGCTTCGGCGCTTTTTTTGACCTGCGCCAGGCCGTCGATAATGAGAGACGAGAGATATGTCCCGACGTCACAGTGCAGAGAAGCGCGAAATCAACCCGGATCCGAAGTTCGGTGACCTGGTTGTTACCAAGTTCATGAACGCCGTCATGTATCACGGCAAGAAGTCGGTCGCCGAGACGATCGTCTACAGCGCCCTTGACCAGGTGCAGGCCAAGACCAAGCAGGAGCCGGTTTCGGTCTTCCATCAGGCGCTCGACAATGTCGCGCCGCATGTGGAAGTACGCTCGCGCCGCGTTGGTGGCGCGACCTACCAGGTTCCGGTCGATGTCCGTCCGGAGCGCCGTCAGGCGCTTGCCATCCGCTGGCTGATCACCGCTGCCCGCAACCGCAACGAGACGACCATGGTCGACCGCCTGTCGGGCGAACTGATGGATGCCGCCAACAACCGCGGCACCGCCGTCAAGAAGCGTGAAGACACCCACAAGATGGCGGAAGCCAACCGCGCCTTCGCGCACTACCGCTGGTAAAGCGCGAACGAGACTGAGAGGCACCTCCCATGGCCCGCGAATATAAAATCGAAGACTACCGCAACTTCGGCATCATGGCGCACATCGACGCCGGCAAGACGACGACGACCGAGCGCGTCCTGTATTACACCGGCAAGTCGCACAAGATCGGCGAAGTCCACGACGGCGCTGCCACCATGGACTGGATGGAGCAGGAGCAGGAGCGCGGCATCACCATCACGTCTGCCGCCACCACGACCTTCTGGAAGGGCCGTGACGGCAAGATGCGCCGCTTCAACATCATCGACACGCCGGGCCACGTGGACTTCACCATCGAGGTGGAGCGTTCGCTGCGCGTTCTCGACGGCGCGATCGCGCTGCTCGACGCCAATGCCGGCGTGGAGCCGCAGACGGAAACCGTCTGGCGCCAGGCCGACAAGTACCGCGTGCCGCGCATGATCTTCTGCAACAAGATGGACAAGATCGGCGCCGACTTCTACCGCTCGGTCGAGATGATCGGCTCGCGCCTCGGTGCGCAGGCAGTCGTCATGCAGCTGCCGATCGGCGCTGAGACCGAATTCAAGGGCGTCGTCGATCTCATCGAGATGAACGCCCTGGTGTGGCGCGACGAGAGCCTGGGCGCTGCCTGGGATGTCGTCGAGATCCCGGCCGACCTTAAGGATCGCGCCGAGGAATACCGCGAGAAGATGATCGAAGCCGCCGTCGAGATGGACGAGACGGCTCTCGAGAACTACCTCGAAGGCAAGATGCCGTCGAACGACGAACTGCGCGCGCTGATCCGCAAGGGCACCATCGCCGTGAAGTTCTTCCCGATGTTCTGCGGCTCGGCGTTCAAGAACAAGGGCGTGCAGCCGCTGCTCGACGCCGTTGTCGAGTTCCTGCCGTCGCCGGTCGACGTTCCCGCCATCAAGGGCGTCGATGCCAAGACGGATGCCGAGATCGAGCGTCATGCCGACGACAGCGAGCCGCTGTCGATGCTCGCGTTCAAGATCATGAACGACCCGTTCGTCGGTTCGCTCACCTTCGCCCGCATCTATTCGGGCAAGCTCACCAAGGGCGCTTCGCTCGACAACACGGTGAAGGGCAAGAAGGAGCGCATCGGCCGCATGCTGCAGATGCATGCGAATTCGCGCGCCGACATCGAAGAGGCTTTCGCCGGCGACATCGTCGCCCTGGCCGGCCTCAAGGACACGACCACCGGCGACACGCTCTGCGATCCGCTGCACCCGGTCATCCTGGAGCGTATGGAATTCCCCGATCCGGTCATCCAGATCGCCATCGAGCCGAAGACCAAGAACGACCAGGAAAAGATGGGCCTCGCGCTGCATCGTCTTGCCGCCGAGGATCCGTCCTTCCGCGTCAAGACCGACGAGGAAAGCGGCCAGACCATCATCGCCGGCATGGGCGAACTGCATCTCGACATCATCGTCGACCGCATGCGTCGCGAGTTCAAGGTCGAGGCCAATATCGGCGCTCCGCAGGTGGCCTATCGCGAGACGATTACCCGCACCCACGAGCAGGACTACACGCACAAGAAGCAGACCGGCGGTACCGGCCAGTTCGCCCGCGTCAAGATCCTGTTCGAGCCGGATGCCGAAGGCGGCGATTTCAAGTTCGAGTCCAAGATCGTCGGCGGTGCGGTTCCGAAGGAATACATCCCGGGTGTCGAAAAGGGCATCAACAGCGTGATGTCGTCCGGTCCGTTCGCCGGCTTCCCGATGATCGGCGTCAAGGCGACGCTCATCGACGGCGCTTTCCACGACGTCGACTCGTCGGTTCTGGCCTTCGAAATCGCCGGCCGCGCCTGCTTCCGTGAAGCTGCGCCCAAGCTTGGCGTGCAGCTGCTCGAGCCGATCATGAAGGTCGAGGTGGTGACGCCGGAAGATTACGTCGGCAACGTCATCGGCGACCTGAACGGCCGCCGTGGCCAGATCCAGGGTCAGGAGGCCCGCGGTGTCGCCGTCGTCGTCAACGCGATGGTGCCGCTGGCCAACATGTTCAAGTACGTCGACAATCTGCGTTCGATGTCGCAGGGCCGCGCCCAGTACACGATGCAGTTCGATCACTACGAGCCTGTGCCGACCGCGGTCGCTCAGGAAGTTCAGAAGAAATACGCGTAATTCCAAGGAATTGCAGCGTTTTATTAATTCAACGCCCTTATCGGGCTAGCAGGAATGGAGACCTCACATGGCCAAAGGTAAATTCGAGCGTAATAAGCCTCATGTGAACATTGGCACGATTGGTCACGTTGACCATGGCAAGACGTCGCTGACGGCGGCGATCACCAAGTATTTTGGCGAGTACAAGCCTTACGACCAGATCGACGCGGCGCCTGAGGAGAAGGCTCGCGGCATCACGATCTCGACGGCGCATGTCGAGTACGAGACGGCGAACCGCCACTATGCGCATGTCGACTGCCCCGGCCACGCCGACTATGTGAAGAACATGATCACCGGCGCTGCGCAGATGGACGGCGCGATCCTGGTTGTTTCGGCTGCCGACGGTCCGATGCCGCAGACGCGCGAGCACATTCTTCTGGCCCGCCAGGTCGGCGTTCCGGCGATCGTGGTGTTTTTGAACAAGGTCGACCAGGTCGACGACGCCGAGCTTCTGGAGCTGGTCGAGCTTGAGGTTCGCGAGCTTCTGTCGAAGTACGAATTCCCCGGCGACGACATTCCGATCGTCAAGGGTTCGGCGCTGGCCGCGCTTGAAGACTCCAACAAGGAGATCGGCGAGACGGCGATCCGCAAGCTGATGGAAGAGGTCGACGCCTACATTCCGACGCCTGAGCGTCCGATCGACAAGCCGTTCCTGATGCCGATCGAGGACGTGTTCTCGATCTCGGGCCGCGGCACGGTCGTCACCGGCCGCGTCGAGCGCGGCATCGTCAAGGTCGGCGAGGAACTGGAGATCGTCGGCATCCGTCCGACCACCAAGACGACCTGCACGGGCGTCGAGATGTTCCGCAAGCTGCTCGACCAGGGCCAGGCCGGCGACAACATCGGCGCGCTGTTGCGCGGCGTCGACCGTGAAGGCGTCGAGCGCGGCCAGGTTCTGGCCAAGCCGGGCACGGTGAAGCCGCACAAGAAGTTCAAGGCGGAAGCCTACATCCTGACCAAGGAAGAGGGTGGCCGTCACACGCCGTTCTTCACCAACTACCGTCCGCAGTTCTATTTCCGCACGACCGACGTGACCGGCATCGTGACGCTGCCGGAAGGCACCGAGATGGTGATGCCGGGCGACAACATCACGGTCGATGTCGAACTGATCGTGCCGATCGCCATGGAAGAGAAGCTGCGCTTCGCCATCCGCGAAGGCGGCCGCACCGTCGGCGCCGGCATCGTCGTCAGCATCGTTGAGTAAGAAACAACCAAATGATCTGTCGCGGGCGGGAATTCGCCCGCGCCGCGCCAGAACAAGGAAGTGACGCATGAACGGCCAAAATATCCGCATCCGCCTGAAAGCGTTTGACCATCGGGTGCTCGATGCCTCGACGCGCGAAATCGTGTCGACCGCCAAGCGCACCGGCGCCAACGTCCGCGGCCCGATCCCGCTGCCGACGCGGATCGAGAAATTCACTGTCAACCGCTCGCCGCACATCGACAAGAAGAGCCGTGAGCAGTTCGAAATGCGCACGCACAAGCGTCTGCTCGACATCGTCGATCCGACCCCGCAGACGGTCGATGCTTTGATGAAGCTCGATCTTGCCGCCGGCGTCGACGTCGAAATCAAGCTCTAAGAGCTGGAAACATGAGCCGCGCGGGTCTCTCCCAAACGGCTCCTCTGAAGGAAAACGAACCGATGCGTTCAGGTGTTATCGCAAAGAAGCTGGGGATGACGCGCGTCTACAATGACGCTGGCGAACACGTTCCCGTCACTGTTCTCCAGATGGAGAACTGCCAGGTTGTGGCGCAGCGCACCCAGGAGAAGAATGGCTACACCGCCGTTCAGCTGGGCGTTGGTCTTGCCAAGGTGAAGAACACGACGAAGGCGCTGCGTGGCCATTTCGCCACCGCTTCCGTCGAGCCGAAGGCCAAGGTCGCCGAATTCCGCGTGTCGCGCCGACAATCTTGCTCGATGTCGGCGCCGAGATCACTGTCGAGCACTTCGTTGCCGGACAGAAGGTCGACGTCACCGGCACCACGATCGGCAAGGGTTTCCAGGGCGTCATCAAGCGTCACCACTTCGGTGGCGGCCGTGCCACCCACGGTAACTCGGTGTCGCACCGTACCCACGGTTCGACCGGTCAGCGCCAGGACCCGGGCAAGGTGTTCAAGGGCAAGAAGATGGCCGGCCACATGGGCGACACCCGCGTCACGACGCAGAATGTCGAAGTGGTTTCGACCGATACGCGACCGCGGCCTGATCCTGATCCGCGGTGCGGTTCCGGGCTCGAAGGGTGCGTGGATCCTGGTGCGCGACGCCGTCAAGGCAGCGCTGCCGGACAATGCTCCGAAGCCGGCCGCCATCCGCGCTGCGCAGAAGAATGAAGCCGCTCCGGCGAATGAAGGGGCAGAATAATGGACCTCAAGATCACTACGCTCGCCGGCGAAGATGCCGGCAAGGTGAAGCTCTCCGAGGAGATCTTCGGCCTTGACCCGCGCGAAGACATCCTGCAGCGCGTCGTGCGCTGGCAGCTTGCCAAGAAGCAGCAGGGCACGCACAAGGCCAAGGGCCGCGCTGAAATCGCGCGCACCGGCGCCAAGATGTACAAGCAGAAGGGTACGGGCCGCGCCCGTCACCATTCGGCACGCGCTCCGCAGTTCCGCGGCGGCGGCAAGGCCCACGGCCCGGTCGTGCGCAGCCACGAGCACGACCTTCCCAAGAAGGTCCGCGCTCTCGGCCTGAAGCACGCTCTGTCGGCCAAGGCCAAGGCGTCGAACCTGATCGTCATCGACGATCTGAAGCTGACCGAAGCCAAGACGAAGGCGCTGATCGCGAACTTCGCCAAGCTCGGCCTGACCAACGCATTGATGATCGGCGGCGCCGAGCTTGACGTGAACTTCAAGCGCGCCGCAGCGAACATCCCGAACATCGACGTGCTGCCCATCCAGGGCATCAACGTCTACGACATTCTGCGCCGCGGCACGCTGGTCCTTTCGAAGGCCGCCGTCGAGGCTCTCGAGGAGCGCTTCAAATGACGGACCTTCGACACTACGACGTGATCGTCAGCCCGGCCATCACCGAAAAGTCGACCATGGCTTCCGAACAGAACCAGGTCGTTTTCAATGTCGCCAAGAAGGCGACGAAGCCGGAGATCAAGGCTGCCATCGAAGCGCTGTTCGGCGTCAAGGTGACGGCGGTGAACACACTCGTCCGCAAGGGCAAGGTGAAGCGGTTCCGCGGCACGATCGGCCGTCAGAGCGACGTGAAGAAGGCGGTTGTGACGCTGGCCGACGGCCAGTCGATCGACGTCGCCACGGGCCTCTGAGACAAGGCGCGAGGGAAGCACAATGGCACTGAAGAAATATAATCCCGTAACGCCGAGCACGCGCCAGCTGGTGCTGGTCGACCGTTCGGCCCTGTACAAGGGCAAGCCGGTCAAGGGCCTGACGGAAGGTCTGACCAAGTCGGGCGGCCGCAACAACTACGGCCGCATCACGGCCCGCTTCATCGGCGGCGGTCACAAGCGTTCGTACCGCATCATCGACTTCAAGCGCCGCAAGTTCGACATGTCGGCGACGGTCGAGCGCATCGAATACGATCCGAACCGGACCGCGTTCATCGCGCTGATCAAGTATGAGGACGGCGAGCTGTCCTACATCCTGGCGCCGCAGCGCCTCGCGCCGGGCGACAAGGTGATCGCCGGCGAGAGCGTCGACGTGAAGCCGGGCAACGCGATGCCGCTGCAGGCAATGCCGGTCGGCACGATCGTGCACAATGTCGAGTTGAAGCCGGGCAAGGGCGGCCAGATCGCCCGTTCGGCTGGCGGTTATGCCCAGCTCGTCGGCCGCGACCAGGGCATGGCGATCCTGCGCCTGAACTCGGGCGAGCAGCGCGTCGTCAGCGGCCTCTGCATCGCCACCGTCGGCGCCGTCTCCAACCCGGATCACGGCAACATCAATCTCGGCAAGGCCGGCCGCAAGGTCTGGCTCGGCAAGCGCCCGCACAATCGCGGCGTCACCATGAACCCGGTCGACCACCCGCACGGCGGCGGCGAAGGCCGCACCTCCGGCGGCCGTCACCCGGTCACTCCGTGGGGCAAGCCGACGAAGGGCAAGAAGACCCGGTCCAACAAGGCGACCGACAAGTTCATCGTGCGCTCGCGCCATCAGCGCAAGAGCTAAGAGAGGTAGTCAGACGTGACCCGTTCAATTTGGAAAGGCCCGTTCATCGACGGCTTCCTGCTCAAGAAGGCAGACAAGGTTCGTGAAGGTGGACGCAACGAAGTGATCAAGATGTGGAGCCGTCGCTCCACCATCCTGCCGCAGTTCGTCGGCCTCACCTTCGGTGTTTACAACGGCCAGAAGCATATCCCCGTCTCCGTGAACGAGGACATGGTTGGCCACAAGTTCGGTGAATTCGCTCCGACCCGGACCTATTACGGTCATGGCGCGGACAAGAAAGCGAAGAGGAAGTAACAATGGGCAAGGCCAAAGCTCCGCGCAGGCTTGCTGACAACGAGGCACGGGCGGTTCTCCGCACGATCCGCGTCAGCCCGCAGAAGCTGAACCTGGTTGCTGCGCTCATCCGCGGCAAGAAGGTGGCGACTGCGCTCGCCGATCTGGAATTCTCGCGCAAGCGCATCGCCGGCACCGTCCGCAAGACGCTGGAATCGGCAATCGCCAACGCTGAAAACAATCACGATCTCGACGTCGACGCGCTTGTCGTCGCCGAGGCGTTTGTCGGCAAGTCGATCGTCATGAAGCGTTTCCATGCTCGTGGCCGCGGCCGCGCCAGCCGGATCGAGAAGCCGTTCGCGAACCTGACGATCGTCGTTCGCGAAGTGGAAGAGAAAGTGGAGGCTGCATAATGGGCCAGAAAGTCAATCCGATCGGTCTGCGTCTCGGCATCAACCGTACCTGGGATTCGCGCTGGTACGCGAACACCGGCGAGTACGGCAAGCTGCTGCACGAGGACATCAAGATCCGCAAGTACCTGCTGAGCGAGCTCAAGCAGGCCGCGGTTTCGAAGGTGGTCATCGAGCGTCCGCACAAGAAGTGCCGCGTGACGATCCATGCCGCTCGTCCGGGCCTGATCATCGGCAAGAAGGGCGCGGACATCGAGAAGCTTCGCAAGAAGCTGATGGAGATGACCAAGTCCGAGACGCACCTCAACATCGTCGAAGTGCGCAAGCCGGAAATCGACGCGACGCTGGTCGCCCAGTCGATCGCCCAGCAGCTCGAGCGCCGCGTGGCTTTCCGCCGTGCCATGAAGCGCGCCGTGCAGTCGGCGATGCGGCTTGGCGCGGAAGGCATCCGCATCAACTGCTCGGGCCGTCTCGGCGGCGCTGAAATCGCCCGCATGGAGTGGTATCGCGAAGGTCGCGTTCCGCTGCACACCCTGCGCGCCGATGTCGATTACGGCACGGCCGAAGCCCAGACCGCCTATGGCATCTGCGGCGTCAAGGTCTGGGTGTTCAAGGGCGAGATCCTCGAGCACGATCCGATGGCTTCGGAACGCCGGGCGGCTGAAAGCGATCATTCGCATGCCGGCGAGCGCAGCGATCGCGGTCGTCGCCGCGAGAACGCCTGAGCGCGATTTGAGAATTTGGAGTAGATAAGATGCTGCAGCCAAAGCGCACAAAGTTCCGCAAGCAGTTCAAGGGCCGCATCCACGGCGCCGCCAAGGGCGGCACCAACCTGGATTTCGGTGGCTTCGGACTGAAGGCTCTGGAACCGAACCGCGTCACTGCGCGTGAGATCGAGGCGGCCCGCCGCGCGATCACCCGCGAAATGAAGCGCCAGGGCCGTGTCTGGATCCGCATTTTCCCGGACGTTCCGGTGACCTCCAAGCCGACCGAAGTCCGCATGGGCAAGGGCAAGGGCGCGGTGGACTACTGGGCAGCGCGCGTGAAGCCGGGCCGCGTGATGTTCGAGATCGACGGTGTCTCCGAGGAAACGGCGCGTGAAGCGCTGCGTCTCGGCGCCGCCAAGCTCTCGGTCAGAACGCGCTTCATTCAGCGCATCGCAGAATAAGGAAGGCCGAGAGATGAAAGCCTCTGACGTACGGGCCAAGACCCAGGACCAGCTCAACGACGATCTGGCCAGCCTGAAGAAGGAGCAGTTCAACCTGCGCTTCCAGAAGGCCACTGGCCAGCTCGAAAAGACCGCACGCGTGAAGGAAGTCCGCAGGGACATCGCGCGCATCAAGACGATCGCCGCCGAGAAATCGGCCGGCAACAAGTAAGGACACGAACATGCCAAAGCGCATCCTGCAGGGCACCGTCGTCAGCGACAAGAACGAGAAGACGGTCGTCGTCAAGGTCGAACGGCGCTTCACGCATCCCGTGATGAAGAAGACCGTGCGTATGACGAAGAAGTACAAGGCGCACGACGAAAACAACGCCTGCAAGGTGGGCGACCAGGTGTTCATCCAGGAATCGAAGCCGATTTCCAAGGACAAGCGCTGGGTCGTCGTGACCGAAGCGCAGGCGCAATAACGAAATTTTGGACAGACCGGGGAGGGCAATTGCCTCTTCCCAGGAATGAAGAAGGCGGTCAGTCATGATTCAGATGCAAACAAACCTCGACGTCGCGGATAATTCCGGCGCCCGTCGTGTCATGTGCATCAAGGTGCTGGGCGGCTCGAAGCGGAAATACGCATCCGTCGGCGACATCATCGTGGTGTCGATCAAGGAAGCCATCCCGCGCGGCCGCGTCAAGAAGGGCGATGTGATGAAGGCGGTCGTGGTTCGCACGGCCAAGGACATTCGCCGTCCCGACGGCAGCGTGATCCGTTTCGACAAGAACGCAGCCGTTCTCGTCGACAACAAGAAAGAGCCGATCGGCACGCGTATCTTCGGACCGGTTCCGCGCGAACTGCGCGCCAAGAACCACATGAAGATCATCTCGCTCGCGCCAGAAGTGCTGTAAGGAGCCGGAAATGCAAAAGATCCGTAAAGGCGACAAGGTCGTCGTTCTGGCCGGCAAGGACAAGGGCCGCACCGGCGAAGTGCTGCGCGTGATGCCGAAGGACGACAAGGCCGTCGTTCGTGGCGTCAACATGATCCGCCGCCACCAGAAGCAGTCCCAGACCCAAGAGGGCGGGATCATCACCAAGGAAGCGCCGATTCACCTGTCGAACATCGCGCTGGCCGACCCCAAGGATGGCAAGCCGACCCGCGTCGGTTTCCAGGTCCAGAAGGACGGCAAGAAAGTGCGCGTTGCGAAGCGCTCGGGAGAAGTCATCAATGGCTAAGGCACAAATATCAGCCGCGCTTGAAGAAGCAGTACAACGAGCAGATCCGCAAGGCGCTGCTCGAGCAGTTCAAGTACGACAACGAGATGCAGGTTCCGCGCCTCGACAAGATCGTCCTCAACATGGGCGTCGGCGAAGCGACTGCTGACTCCAAGAAGCCGTCGGTTGCCGCCGAGGATCTCGCGCTGATCGCCGGCCAGAAGGCCGTGGTCACCCACGCCCGCAACTCGATCGCCGGCTTCAAGGTTCGCGAGAACATGCCGATCGGCGCCAAGGTTACGCTTCGCAAGGAGCGCATGTACGAGTTCCTGGACCGCCTGGTCACGATCGCGCTGCCGCGCGTCCGCGACTTCCGCGGGCTGAACCCGAAGAGCTTCGATGGCCGTGGCAACTACGCCATGGGCATCAAGGAACACATCATTTTCCCGGAGATCGCCTACGACAAGGTCGACCAGATCTGGGGAATGGACATCATCGTTTGTACGACTGCCAAGACGGACGACGAAGCCCGGGCATTGCTCAAGGCTTTCAACTTCCCCTTCCGGCAGTAACGGCAGCGAGAAAAGGAAAAATCTGAAATGGCAAAGACCAGCTCAGTCGAAAAGAACAACAGGCGCCGCAAGCTTGTGGACCAGTACGCTGCCAAGCGTAAGGCCCTCAAGGAAATCGTCATGGACCAGAAGCTGCCGATCGAGGAGCGCTTCCGCGCCCAGCTGAAGCTTGCTGCCCTGCCGCGCAACTCGGCCAAGAGCCGCATTCGCAACCGCTGCGAAGTGACCGGCCGCCCGCGCGCCTTCTACCGCAAGCTGAAGGTGTCCCGTATCGCGCTGCGCGACCTGGGTAATTCGGGTGCGATTCCCGGCCTCGTGAAGTCCAGCTGGTAAGGAGGACGAACCATGTCATTGAGTGATCCTCTCGGCGATATGCTGACCCGCATCCGCAACGCCTATGGCCGCAAGAAGACGAAAGTCTCGACCCCGGCCTCGCGTCTGCGCGCCCGCGTTCTCGACGTGCTGAAGTCGGAAGGCTATATCCGCGACTACAGCCAGACCGATTTCGAGAACGGCAAGTCGGAAATCGAGATCGAACTGAAGTACTACGAGGGCCAGCCGGTGATCCGCGAGATCGCCCGCGTCTCGAAGCCTGGCCGCCGCGTCTACGTTTCGGTCAAGTCGATCCCGTCAGTCGCAAACGGCCTCGGCATCTCGATCCTTTCGACCCCGAAGGGCGTGATGGCCGACCATGAAGCGCGTGAACAGAATGTCGGCGGGGAAATCCTCTGCCAGATCTTCTGATCAGGCCGACTGAAAAAAGAACAGGAACGAGGACAGACAGATGTCTCGTATTGGCAAGAAACCCGTTCAGCTGCCGCAAGGCGTGACCGCGACCGTCAACGGCCAGACCGTGTCGGCGAAGGGCCCGAAGGGCGAGCTGCAGTTCGTGGTCAACGACGAAGTACTGGTCAAGATGGAGAATGGCGAGATCGCCGTTCAGCCGAGGGACCAGTCGAAGGTGGCGCGCTCCAAGTGGGGCATGTCGCGCACGCAGATCGTCAACATCCTGACCGGCGTGAAGGACGGCTTCGAGAAGAAGCTCGAGATCACGGGCGTCGGTTATCGCGCCGCCTTGCAGGGCAAGAACCTGCAACTGGCGCTTGGCTTCAGCCACGACGTCGTCTATCAGACGCCGGAAGGCATCACGATCACTGTGCCGAAGCCGACCGAAATCACGATCAGCGGCATCGACAAGCAGCAGGTCGGCCAGGTTGCCGCGGAGATCCGCGAGTATCGCGGCCCCGAGCCCTACAAGGGCAAGGGCGTGCGCTATGCCGGCGAGAAGATCGTCCGCAAGGAAGGCAAGAAGAAGTAAGACTGTAACGCCGCGGGGCGCGGTCGCGGGAGGCATGTCAGCCTACCGCAAATGGCCGGCCCCGTTTGTTGAAGGCAAGGAAAGAACATCATGGCCTCCCCGAAAGAAACCATCCAGCGTCGCGCGCAGCGCGTCCGTCGCCAGCTCAAGAAGGTCTCGGGCGATCGTCCGCGTCTGTCGGTGCACCGCTCGTCGAAGCACATCTACGCGCAGATCATCGACGACAAGAGCGGTCACACAGTTGCCGCCGCCTCGACCCTCGAGAAGGACCTCAAGGGTTCGCTGAAGACCGGCGCCGACACCGCCGCAGCGGCCGCCATCGGCAAGCTGATCGCCGAGCGCGCCAAGAAGGCCGGCGTCGACGCGGTCGTCTTCGACCGTGGCGGCTACATCTACCACGGCCGCGTCAAGGCGCTTGCCGAAGCCGCCCGCGAAGGCGGCCTGAGCTTCTAATCACCGGTCCGGTGACCCAAAGGGCGCCGGACCATCATCAACCCGTGCTTCCGGAAAAAAACAAGGAACAGGATAATGGCACAAGAACGTAGGGACGGCGGCCGCGAGCGCAGCCGTGACCGTGAAGAGCGCGACAGCGAATTCGTCGACAAGCTCGTCCACATCAACCGCGTCGCCAAGGTCGTCAAGGGCGGCCGGCGTTTTGGCTTTGCAGCACTCGTCGTCGTCGGCGACCAGAAGGGCCGCGTTGGCTTCGGCCACGGCAAAGCGCGCGAAGTGCCGGAAGCGATCCGCAAGGCGACCGAATTGGCCAAGCGCGACCTGATTTTCGTGCCGCTCCGCTCGGGCCGCACGCTGCATCACGACGTTGAAGGCCGCTGGGGCGCTGGTCGCGTTCTGCTGCGCGCCGCCAAGCCCGGCACCGGCATCATCGCGGGTGGCCCGATGCGCGCCGTCTTCGAGACGCTCGGCATGCACGACGTGGTCGCCAAGTCGATGGGTTCGTCGAACCCGTACAACATGGTTCGCGCCACTTTCGACGCGCTGAAGAACCAGCTGCATCCGAAGGACGTGGCTGCGCAGCGCGGCATCAAGTATTCGACGCTCCAGGCACGCCGCGGCACCGCGGTCGCCGCGGAAGAATAGTCGACAGGACCAGGGATCAAGACCATGGCCAAGAAAGCAACCAAGACGATCACCGTCGAGCAGATCGGTTCGCCGATCCGCCGGCCGAAGGAGCAGCGTGCCACGCTGGTCGGCCTCGGCCTCAACAAGATGCACCGGAAGCGCACGCTGGAGGATACTCCTTCGGTGCGTGGCATGATCGCCGCCGTGCAGCATCTCGTCCGCGTCGTGGACGAGAAGTAAGCCGGGTGCGAGGAGAACAGTCGATGAAACTCAATGATCTGCGTGACAACGAAGGCGCGACGCACTCCAAGAAGCGTCTCGGACGCGGCATCGGCTCCGGCTCCGGCAAGACTGCCGGTCGCGGCGTGAAGGGCCAGAAGGCCCGTTCCGGCGTTGCCATCAACGGCTTCGAGGGCGGCCAGATGCCGCTTTATCGTCGCCTGCCGAAGCGCGGCTTCAAGAACATCTTCGCCAAGGACTTCAACACCGTTTCGCTGGCCCGCGTGCAGGCCGCCGTCGACGCCAAGAAGCTCGACGCCAAGGAGACGGTCACTGTCGAAGCCCTGGTCAAGGCCGGCGTCATTCGCCGCGCCAAGGACGGCGTGCGCCTGCTCGGCGACGGCGAACTGAAGGCGAAGTTGGCATTCGACATCGCGGGCGCCTCCAAGGCCGCGATCGAAAAGGTCGAGAAGGCCGGGGGATCGGTGAAGTTGCCGGAACAGGCAGCAGCCGAATAAACGGGCCTCTGATCAAGCGGCGGCGAGGGGATCGTCGCCGCTTGCATCTTTGCATGTGTGAAGCCTATCTCGTGGCTTCCTGACACGCGCTTCCCGCCAAGGGAGTCCGCAGCGCGACCGAGCGGAGAGATTGCATGGCATCGGCGGCCGAACAACTTGCTTCCAACCTGAACTTTGCGGCTTTCGCCAAGGCGGAGGACCTCAAGAAGCGAATTTGGTTTACGCTCGGCGCTCTCCTCGTCTACCGGCTTGGCACCTACATTCCGCTTCCCGGAATCAATCCAGACGCATTTGCCCAGGCTTTCCAGCAGCAAAGCGGCGGCGTGCTCGGCATGTTCAACATGTTTTCGGGCGGCGCCGTGCGAGCGCATGGCGATCTTCGCGCTCGGCATCATGCCCTACATTTCCGCATCCATCATCATGCAGCTGATGACGTCGGTCGTTCCGTCGCTCGAAGCGCTGAAGAAGGAAGGCGAGCAGGGCCGCAAGGTCATCAACCAGTATACGCGCTACGGCACAGTGCTTCTGGCGCTGGTCCAGGCTTACGGCATTTCCGTCGGCCTGGAGGGTGGTAACGGCATCGTTACCGATCCGGGCTGGTTCTTCCGCACGTCGGCGGTCATCACGCTGGTCGGCGGCACCATGTTCCTGATGTGGCTCGGCGAGCAGATCACCGCGCGCGGCATCGGCAACGGCATTTCGCTGATCATCTTCGCAGGCATCGTCGCCGGTCTGCCGCACGCCATCAGCGGCACGCTCGAGCTTGGCCGCACCGGTGCTTTGTCGACGGGCCTCATTCTGGCGATCATCGTGCTCGCCATCGTCGTCATCGCGGTTATCGTGTTCTTCGAGCGCGCCCAGCGCCGGCTGCTGATCCAGTACCCGAAGCGCCAGGTGGGCAATCGCATGTTCCAGGGCGATACGTCGCACCTGCCGCTGAAGCTCAACACCGCCGGCGTTATCCCTCCGATCTTCGCGTCGTCGCTGCTGTTGTTGCCGGCCACGCTCGCCGGTTTTTCGAACCAGACGACGATGCCGGGTTGGGCGAGCGCTATTCTGGCCGCGCTTGGCCATGGCCAGCCGCTCTACATGGCGCTGTACGCCGGCATGATCATCTTCTTTGCCTTCTTCTACACGGCGATCGTCTTCAATCCGAAGGACACCGCCGACCAGTTGAAGAAGCATTCCGGCTTTATCCCGGGCTATCGTCCCGGCGAGCGTACCGCGGAATACATCGACTACGTGCTTACCCGCATCACGGTGATCGGCGCGATCTACCTCGTCCTCGTCTGCATGTTGCCCGAATTTCTAATATCGGCGACCGGCGTTCCGTTCTATCTGGGTGGCACATCGCTGCTGATCGTGGTGAGCGTCACTCTCGACACGGTTGCGCAGATCCAAGGTCACCTGATCGCCCACCAGTATGAGGGGCTTATCAAGAAGTCGAAGCTCCGGGGGGGCAAGAGGGGAAGATGAGGCTGATTTTGCTTGGGCCGCCTGGGGCGGGCAAGGGGACGCAAGCACAGAGACTGGTAGAAAAGCACAGGCTTCCGCAACTCTCCACCGGGGACATGCTGCGGGCGGCGGTGAAGGCCGAAACGGCGGTCGGCAAGCGCGCCAAGGCCGTGATGGATGCAGGCGAACTGGTTTCGGATGCCATCGTCAACGCGATCGTGGCCGAGCGAATTGACGAAGCCGACTGCAAGAACGGGTTCATTCTCGACGGCTATCCGCGCACGCTGGCGCAGGCCGATGCAGTCGAGGCGATGCTCGCGGAGCGCGGCCTGAAGCTTGATGCCGTCATCGAACTCGTCGTCGACGACAAGGCTTTGGTCGGCCGTATCGTGCGGCGCGCCGAGGAAGCGAAAGCCGCGGGCCAGGCAGTGCGCAAGGATGACAACCCGGAAGTCTTCGAGGAGCGGCTGCGCGAATATTACAAGAAAACCGCGCCGCTGATCGGCTATTATTATGCCAAAGGCATTCTGAAAGGCGTCGATGGCATGGCCGGGATCAATGAGGTTACCGCCCAGATCGAGAGCGTGCTCGCCAGCGTTGCGAAGATTAACGCTTGACGAATTCGCATAACTGGCGTATGGCGGCCCGTCTCCCAATCAGGCAGAGGGCTTGCCGGTCCGCGAGGGCCGTCTACTCGCATTGAAACGGAACACCCGCAAGGGCCGGTCTCCACCGGACGCGGGTCAAACAACAATCACCGGCTTGATCGGTCACATGGAGAAGAAAATGGCTCGTATAGCCGGCGTCAACATTCCGACCAATAAGCGCGTCATCATCGCGCTGCAGTATATCCACGGCATCGGCGCGAAGTTCGCTTCGGAAATCGTCGAGAAGGTCGGCATTCCGGCCGAGCGCCGCGTCAACCAGCTTACCGACGCTGAAGTTTTGCAGATCCGCGAGACCATCGACCGCGACTACCAGGTCGAAGGCGACCTGCGCCGCGAAGTTTCGATGAATATCAAGCGCCTGATGGACCTCGGCTGCTACCGCGGCCTTCGCCATCGCCGCTCGCTGCCGGTTCGTGGCCAGCGCACGCATACCAATGCGCGCACCCGCAAGGGCCCGGCCAAGGCAATCGCCGGCAAGAAGAAGTAATTGGCGGCAGTCGCCAGTAGGCAATAGGCAGTCGGAAAGAACGACTGCCTACTGCCGAAGCCCGACTGCCTCCTGGTGTAGCCGCTGGCATTACGGCGGTGTAGAGATCAACTGGAAGGACTACCATGGCCAAGGAAGCCGCACGCGTTCGCCGCCGCGAACGTAAAAACATCTCGTCGGGCGTTGCCCACGTCAATTCGACCTTCAACAACACTATGATCACCATCACCGACGCGCAGGGCAATTCGATTGCGTGGTCGTCGGCCGGTGCACAGGGCTTCAAGGGCTCGCGCAAGTCGACCCCGTTTGCGGCGCAGGTTGCGGCCGAGGACGTCGCCAAGAAGGCGCAGGAACACGGCATGCGTATGCTCGAAGTCGAGGTTTGCGGTCCGGGTTCGGGTCGTGAGTTGGCGCTGCGCGCACTGCAGGCCGCGGGTTTCACCATCACTTCGATTCGCGACGTGACGCCGATCCCGCACAATGGCTGCCGTCCGCGCAAGAAGCGTCGCGTCTAATTGGAATTTCACCCACTGCATGAGCGCCGCGGCGCTCCTCTGCGGTTTTCCAGATCGCCTGTCACGATTGGATAGTGGCAGGGAACCGGAAGGAAGAACGAATGATCCAGAAAAATTGGCAAGAACTGATCAAGCCGAACAAGATCGAGTTTTCTTCGAAGAAGAAGACCCTGACGACGCTGGTCGCAGAGCCGCTGGAGCGTGGCTTCGGCCTGACGCTTGGCAACGCGCTGCGTCGCGTGCTTCTGTCATCGCTGCGCGGCGCTGCCGTGACGGCCGTGCAGATCGACGGCGTTCTGCATGAATTCTCCTCGATTGCCGGTGTGCGTGAAGACGTCACCGACATCGTGCTCAACATCAAGGAAATCGCCATCAAGATGGAAGGCGATGGTCCCAAGCGGATGGTTGTGCGCAAGCAGGGCCCGGGCGCTGTTCTGGCCGGCGACATCCAGACGGTCGGCGACGTTGAAATCCTCAACCCCGACCATGTGATCTGCACTCTCGACGAGGGCGCGGAAATCCGCATGGAATTCACTGTCGATACCGGCAAGGGTTACGTGCCGGCTGACCGCAACCGCGCCGAAGACGCGCCGATCGGCCTGATCCCGGTCGACAGCCTCTACTCGCCGGTCAAGAAGGTCTCCTACAAGGTCGAAAACACCCGTGAGGGCCAGGTTCTCGACTACGACAAGCTGACCATGACCATCGAGACCGACGGCTCGATCTCCGGTGAAGACGCTGTTGCCTTTGCCGCCCGCATCCTGCAGGACCAGCTCGGCCTGTTCGTCAACTTCGACGAGCCACAGAAGGCGGTGGCCGAAGAGCAGGTTACCGAACTGGCGTTCAACCCGGCGCTGCTCAAGAAGGTCGACGAGCTCGAGCTTTCGGTGCGTTCGGCCAACTGCCTGAAGAACGACAACATCGTCTACATCGGCGACCTGATCCAGAAAACCGAAGCGGAGATGCTGCGCACCCCGAACTTCGGTCGCAAGTCGCTGAACGAGATCAAGGAAGTGCTCGCGGCAATGGGCCTGCATCTCGGCATGGAAGTGCCGGACTGGCCGCCGGAAAACATCGAAGATCTCGCCAAGCGTTACGAAGACCAATACTGAGCGGTGAATAGCGAATGGTAAAATGGTGAATGGAAAAGGGGCGCGTCCCCGCCGCCAATAGGTCCGAGAGGACCATTCACCATTCACCATTGACCATTCACGTAATGAAACGAAGGGCTTTGCCCTAGAACTCAAGGAGAAGGACCATGCGTCACGGATTTGCCGGCCGCCGGTTCGCCCGTAGTGTAAGCCACCGCAAGGCGTTGTTCGCCAATCTTTCGGGATCGCTCATCGAGCACGAACAGATTGTCACGACGCTGCAGAAGGCGAAGGACCTACGTCCGATCGTCGAGAAACTCGTCACGCTGGGCAAGCGCGGCGATCTGCACGCCCGCCGCCAGGCGATCGCGCAGATCCGCAACGAGGCTCTGGTTAAGCGTCTGTTCGACACGATCGCGCCGCGTTATGCGTCCCGCAACGGCGGTTACCTGCGCATCATGAAGGCGGGCTTCCGCCACGGCGACAACGCCGCGATGGCAGTCATCGAATTCGTCGACCGTGATACCTCGGCCAAGGGTGCAGCCGACCGCGCCCGCGCCGACGCGGAAAGCGCCAGCGAGAGCGAAGCGGCATAAGCCGTCCTTTGCTCGTTTTTTTGAAAGACTTGAAGGGGCCTTGCGGCCCCTTTTGCTTTTCGAGCCCTGGGCTTACATCCGCCGGATGAACCAAGCTGCCCTGAACCGATCTTTCTCCCGCCTTTTGCTATCCATCGTGGTGGCGGTTCTTCTGATCGGAAGCGCGGTGGCCGACAACGGAACCGGTGAGACGATGCTTCTTCAGGCTGCAAGCGCGGGCGATGTCGCCAAGGTACGTGAACTGCTGGTCGCCGGCGCGCCGGTGGATGGACGCGATGACGCCAAACGCACGCCGCTGCTTGTTGCCACCCGTGCCAACCATGTCGCGGTGGCCAAGCTGCTGATCGATGCGGGCGCCGACGTCAACGCCAAGGACAATATCCGCGACACACCGTTCCTCTACGCCGGAGCGGAAGGCCGCAACGACATCCTGAAAATGATCCTGGCGACCGGCAAGACCAACCTGAAAGACACCAACCGCTATGGCGGCACGGCGCTCATCCCGGCGGCCGACAAGGGGCATCCCGAGACTATCCGCATCCTGCTCGAGACGGATATCGACATCGACCACGTCAACAATCTCGGCTGGACGGCTTTGCTGGAAGCGGTGATCCTCGGCGATGGCGGACCGGTGTACCAGGAGATCGTCGGACTGCTCGTCGAGGCCGGTGCGAAAAACATCGCCGACAATGACGGCATCACGCCACTCGACCATGCGCGCCAACGCGGCTTTGCCGAAATCGCTCGGCGGATCGAGGCAAGCCTGCCGAAGTAGGCGCCAAGCGATCCCACTCCAGCCTTTCATTTTGCACAATCGTCGTGACAATGGGAGGCAAGTTGGAAGGCAGAGGAATCGCCATGCGTCAGACTTGTTTTCGCTCGCTCATCGTCGCGGGATGCCTGCTGACTGCGGCGCCCTTGGCGCCGGCATTGGCGGAAGACAGTGCGGCCGGCACGCTTGGCGGAGCGATCGCAGACCTCCTGCGCACAGGCCAAACCATCGATCGTCGCGTGCCATTCGGGCGTGAGGACATGCAGTTGTCCTTCGCGCCGCTGGTCAAGCAGACCGCGCCGGCTGTCGTCAACGTCTACGCATCGCAGCAAGTGCGTGCCCGTTCGCCATTTGCCGGCGATCCGTTCTTCGAGCAGTTTTTCGGCGACCAGATGCCGCCGCGCGTGAAATCGGCGCTGGGTTCGGGCGTTCTGGTCGACCCGAGCGGCCTCATCGTCACTAATTTCCACGTCATCCGCGATGCCGACGAGGTGAAAGTCGCGACGTCGGATGGCCGGGAATTCGAGAGCAAGTTGCTGCTTAAGGACGAGTCGCTCGATCTTGCCGTGCTCAAGATCGACGCCAAGGAGGCGTTCCCCTCGGTGGCGATCGGCGATTCCGATGCGCTGCAGGTCGGCGATCTCGTGCTGGCCATTGGCAACCCGTTCGGCGTTGGACAGACAACGACGTCGGGCATCGTTTCGGCGCTTGCCCGCTCGCATATCGGCGTCTCGGATTTCGGCTTCTTCATCCAGACCGACGCGGCGATCAACCCCGGCAATTCCGGCGGCGCGCTGGTCACCATGGGCGGCCAGCTGATCGGCATCAATACAGCGATCTACAGCCGCAGCGGCGGCTCGATCGGCATCGGTTTCGCCATTCCATCAAACATCGTGCGTGCCGTCGTCGAGGCGGCCAAAAACGGCAGCGACTATTTCGAGCGGCCATTCGTGGGCGCCGCGTTCGAGCCAGTGACCGCGCCAATTGCCGAATCGCTGGGTATGGATCGCCCACAAGGGGCGCTGGTATCCTCGGTCGTGTCGGACGGTCCGGCGGCCAAGGCCGGACTGAAAGCCGGCGACGTGGTGCTTGCCATGAACAAACTGCCTATCGAACATGTCGACGCTCTGGGTTATCGGCTGGCTACCCAGCAGATTGGCAGCGTCGCCAATTTTTCCGTGCTGAGCGGCGGCGGCAGGAAGGACCTGAAGATAACGCTGGCGCGGGCACCCGAAGGCAGCTCGGCCACGCAGGTGTCGATCGATGGGCGCAGCCCGTTTGCCGGCACCAAGGTTGCAGCACTGTCGCCAAGGCTTGCGCAGCAACTCGGCATGCCGACGGAATCCATCGGTGTCACCATTGTCGACATCAAGCCGAACTCGCCTGCCGCCGAATACGGTTTCAGGCCGCGCGACATCGTGCGCGAGGTGAATGGGGTGGAGATCGACACCGCCGAGAAACTCAAGGAGGCCGCCTCGCAGCAGACGCGCTGGTGGCGCTTCACCGTCGAGCGCGACGGCCAGTTGATGCGTCAGATGCTGCGATACTGATGGCCGACCTGTTCTCCAAGGACGAGCCGTTGAAGCCGCCATCGGGCAGGCCGCTCGCCGACCGGCTGCGGCCAACGACGCTCGGCGACGTTGTCGGCCAGGAACACCTGACCGGCGAGGATGGCGTGCTGACGCGCATGATCCGCTCCGGTTCGCTGGGCTCAATGATTTTCTGGGGGCCGCCAGGCACCGGCAAGACCACCGTCGCTCGGTTGCTCGCCGGCGAGACCGGGCTCGCATTCGAGCAGATTTCGGCGATTTTTTCCGGCGTCGCTGACCTGAAGAAGGTGTTCGAGACGGCCAGGCTGCGTCGCACCAATGGGCGCCAGACGCTGCTATTCGTTGACGAGATTCATCGCTTCAACCGGGCCCAGCAGGATTCGTTTCTGCCCGTCATGGAGGATGGAACCGTCGTTCTGGTCGGGGCGACGACGGAAAACCCGTCCTTCGAGTTGAACGCCGCCTTGCTCTCCCGTGCGCGTGTGCTGACGTTTCATACGCTTGGCGAAGAAAGTATCGAGAAACTCCTGGCGCGCGCCGAGGCAACCGAGGGCAAGAGCCTGCCGCTTGACGGTGAGGCGAGGGCGGTTCTGTTGCGATTGGCCGATGGTGATGGCCGTGCCGCGCTGACGCTTGCCGAAGAGGTCTGGCGCGCGGCCAAGCCCGGAGAAGTGTTCGACGCCAATGTGCTGCAGCGCATCGTGCAACGCCGCGCTCCTGTCTACGACAAGAGCCAGGACGGCCACTACAATCTGATTTCGGCGCTGCACAAATCGGTGCGGGGTTCGGACCCGGATGCAGCACTCTACTACCTGGCGCGCATGTTCGATGCCGGCGAGGATCCGCTCTATCTCGGCCGCCGGCTGGTGCGCATGGCGGTGGAAGATATCGGCCTTGCGGACCCGCAGGCGCTGGTAATAGCCAACGCCGCCAAGGATGCCTACGATTATCTAGGCTCCCCGGAAGGCGAGCTTGCCTTTGCGCAGGCCTGCGTCTACCTCGCCACCGCGCCGAAATCCAATGCCGTCTACACCGCCTTCAAGGCGGCGACGCAGGCCGCCAAGGAAAACGGCTCGCTGCTGCCTCCCAAGCACATCCTCAACGCACCGACCAAGCTGATGAAGGACGAGTCCTACGGCAAGGGCTACCAGTACGACCACGACCAGCCCGGCGCTTTTTCCGGCCAGGACTACTTCCCGGAGAAGATGGGTAGGAAAACCTTCTACGATCCGCCGGACCGGGGTTTCGAGCGCGAGGTCAAAAAGCGGCTGGACTATTGGGCGAAGCTTCGCCGCGAAAGGGCCGGGGACGACGACTGACCACCGCCGAGACGCGACGATGCAGGACTCGAATACCTGATTTACGGTCTCGCGCCCAAATTCATGCTTCGGTTGAAGCCGTTTTTTGGATCTTGGCTCTTTCCAGATCGCGAGCGGCCATATCCAATATTTCGTTGGCGGCCTCGCGCCCCCCGCTCCAGCGCGCATGCGCAGTGCCTCGATGACCCCAAAATGGGCTTGCACGGCTTCGTCGCGCCGGTCAACCGAGTTTGCCGTCGCTTCTTGCGTGAAGTTCAACGCATATCGGATTGTGACAGGCGCCATAGAGAACCTGGTGGAAGGCGGTGTCCGAACGAACGAAAAGCTCAACATTAGCGCCAGTCGCCGCCATGCCTTTCCACGCCGTTTCGAGATCGGCAATCTCGCGCAGGGTCGCACGCGTGACCGCAAGTTCGACGACCAGCGGTTCGATGGCGCGCCGCGTCTCCAGGATCGCATCGAGAAGCTGAGGTCAATCGTGTCGGGCGCGTGCCATGCGAGCACCTGTGGGTCGATGATGCTCCAGTTGTTTCGGTCGCAGACGACGGTGCCGACGCGCGGACGGCTCAACACAAGACCCTTGGCTGCCAGCATCTTCAGGGCCTCGCGGATGACGGTGCGGCTTACGCCATACTCGCGCAGATCGCACTCGCGCGGCAGCATCGCACCGGACGGATAGCGGCTGGAGAGCCCATCGGATGCGATTGCTCGCACGACGCCCTCAGGTTGACGTCCATCCAAGGGCAACTTCGACCTGCCAGTCACCGTGCGAACGACGCTGGGATTGTCTTGGCGTTGATGTTGCTCGCCATGGCGCCCCTGGGTGCTGGATTTGGCCGCCTCGCGTTTCACCACCGACTTCCTCGTGTACATGTCGCCTGCGGCGATATGGAACCTGCTCGGCGGCTACGGCGGATTGATATCCGTCGGCCAGCAGGCCTATGTCGGCATCGGCGGATCATGTTCTTCGTCTCCCTTGCGGTTCTTGGCCTGCCGTTGCCCGTCGCGATCCTTGCAGGAATGGTGGTTTCGGCCGCCGCCGCGCTGGTATTTGCGCCGCTGCTTCTTCGCCTCAAGGGACCGCATTTCGCCATCGGCACACGGGTGATGGCCGAACTGTGCATGCTCGCGGTCGCGCGCCGCCGCAGCGGCGATAGGCAGCCTACAGCGATGCAGCAGTAGGACGACGAAACGTGGGATCTAATACTGTGACGGCAGCGGCAATACTTCACCGTCCTTGTTGATAGCGATCTTTTCGAAGGCATCATTGGCCAGGATGCCGGTGATACGGGCGAAATTGGCGAAGGATTTGCGGGCATCGTCGGGCTTGATCATGCCGTCCATGGCGCCACTGCAGCAGTTGAATGCAGCCTTATACACCGGACCCTGACGGCCAGACGGCCAGTTTCTGAGGAATATGAGCGCTTCCTCGACGCCGTAGATTTCGGTGACGGGCTGGCCGGGTTCCGGAACGACCCGCACCGGTACGAAGAACTGCAATTCGTCCATCTCGCTCCTCCTTGATAAAGTGGACCGCAATGCACTGGCAGAAAAAACAAACTAGGCGCGCCGGGGCCTCTCGACAAGCGGAAAGCGATGGCTGAACCGGCGGCGACTGCGGAATCCGGGCTGCGACGGCCAGGCAGCGGCCCCCTTACAATCGGCGATTGCCATGCCCATATCTGCGGTTCCTACGACATGCGTGGCGGAAAGCGTGGTCGGGCCAGATTGGCGCCGGGCACAAAGGCCTTGTGTTTTTGGGCCGTAGTCGTTAATCGCCCCGCATTCGAACCGAACTCAGTCCAGACGCCAGGGAAAGAAAAATGGCCAAAGGTAAATTCGAGCGTAATAAGCCTCATGTGAACATTGGCACGATTGGTCACGTTGACCATGGCAAGACGTCGCTGACGGCGGCGATCACGAAGTATTTTGGCGAGTACAAGCCTTACGACCAGATTGATGCGGCGCCTGAGGAGAAGGCTCGCGGCATCACGATCTCGACGGCGCATGTCGAGTACGAGACGGCGAACCGCCACTATGCGCATGTCGACTGCCCCGGCCACGCCGACTATGTGAAGAACATGATCACCGGCGCTGCGCAGATGGACGGCGCGATCCTGGTTGTTTCGGCTGCCGACGGTCCGATGCCGCAGACGCGCGAGCACATTCTTCTGGCCCGCCAGGTTGGCGTTCCGGCGATCGTGGTGTTTTTGAACAAGGTCGACCAGGTCGACGACGCCGAGCTTCTGGAGCTGGTCGAGCTTGAGGTTCGCGAGCTTCTGTCGAAGTACGAATTCCCCGGCGACGACATTCCGATCGTCAAGGGTTCGGCGCTGGCCGCACTTGAAGACTCCAACAAGGAGATCGGCGAGACGGCGGTTCGCAAGCTGATGGAAGAGGTCGACGCCTACATTCCGACGCCTGAGCGTCCGATCGACAAGCCGTTCCTGATGCCGATCGAGGACGTGTTCTCGATCTCGGGCCGCGGCACGGTCGTCACCGGCCGCGTCGAGCGCGGCGTGGTCAAGGTCGGCGAGGAACTGGAGATCGTCGGCATCCGTCCGACCACCAAGACGACCTGCACGGGCGTCGAGATGTTCCGCAAGCTGCTCGATCAGGGCCAGGCCGGCGACAACATCGGCGCGCTGTTGCGCGGCGTCGACCGTGAAGGCGTCGAGCGCGGCCAGGTTCTGGCCAAGCCGGGCACGGTGAAGCCGCACAAGAAGTTCAAGGCGGAAGCCTACATCCTGACCAAGGAAGAGGGTGGCCGTCACACGCCGTTCTTCACCAACTACCGTCCGCAGTTCTATTTCCGCACGACGGACGTGACCGGCATCGTGACGCTGCCGGAAGGCACCGAGATGGTGATGCCGGGCGACAACATCACGGTCGATGTCGAACTGATCGTGCCGATCGCCATGGAAGAGAAGCTGCGCTTCGCCATCCGCGAAGGCGGCCGCACCGTCGGCGCCGGCATCGTCGCCAGCATCGTTGAGTAAGTGACGATCCAAGCTTTGAGAATTGTGGCGGCCTTCGGGTCGCCCTTTTTCTTGGGCACTACCAGCTTAGTCAACACGGTTGCAAGACCGGATACGTCGCTGGCATAGGCTGTATCGGGTTGATTTATCGTGGGGGCGGTGCGCTGGACGACAATCGATTGTTGCTGGCGGCTTTCGCCCACGCGCCGCAGCCGCCCGTGCGATGCCACGCCTTGGAGATTCCGGATTGGCCCGATTCCTGGCGTAGGTTGTGCGCGGCGTCGCAATCGTGCAAAGCACTCTTTACAGATGCGCGGGAAATCCTTAGGAAGCGCCTGCCGTGCAGTGATGCGCCGCAATAGGGGTATAGCTCAGTTGGTAGAGCGGCGGTCTCCAAAACCGCAGGTCGCGGGTTCGAGCCCTGCTGCCCCTGCCAGAATCTGCCTAAGCAGCGGCAGAACATATAGGCAGGTGAGGAACGATTGGATGGTTCCTGCCTGGCGTCTCGGCACAAAAGCGACCTTTGGCACTTGCACTGCCGGGAATCGGTTTTATGTAGGCAGAACAGACACGCGGTGCGTGGAGCTGGATAGCCAGCTTTACGCGCCCGAATTGCATGTCTGGAACATCGGCGCTGATTCAGCGACAGGTTCCAGCCATGAAATCAAAAAATCCCGGCAGCGGGCATAACAAAAGAGCTCCGGACTACGGAGTTTCGCAAAAAGAGCGGCAAATGGCGTCAAAGACCACCAATCCCTTCGTTTTTCTTCAGCAGGTGAGGAGCGAAACCGCGAAGGTTACCTGGCCGTCGCGGCGTGAGACGATGATCTCGACAGTCATGGTTCTGGCGTTTGCCTTCATTGCGGCGATTTTCTTCTTCGCCGCCGATCAGCTGATGGCCTACGGGGTCGAGTTGATCCTCGGCATCGGGCGATAGAACCGGCGATTACGGAGAGCATCTGATGACTGCGCGGTGGTACATCGTCCACGCCTATTCGAATTTCGAGAAGAAGGTCGCCGAGGACATCGAGAACAAGGCCAAGCAGAAGGGCCTGTCCGGTGACATCGAGCAGATCGTCGTGCCGACCGAGAAGGTCGTGGAAGTGCGCCGTGGCCGCAAGGTGGATGCCGAGCGGAAGTTCTTCCCGGGCTACGTGCTGGTTCGCGCCAATCTGACCGACGCCGTGTTCTCGCTGATCAAGAACACGCCGAAGGTCACCGGTTTCCTCGGCGATTCGAAGCCGGTGCCGATTTCGGACAAGGAAGCCGAGCAGATCCTGCATCAGGTGCAGGAAGGCGTCGAGCGGCCGAAGCCGTCGGTCACCTTCGAGATCGGCGAGCAGGTCAGGGTCTCGGACGGTCCGTTCGCGTCGTTCAATGGCGTCGTTCAGGAAGTCGACGAGGAGCGGGCGCGCCTCAAGGTGGAAGTGTCGATCTTTGGCCGTGCCGTGCCGGTCGATCTGGAATTCGGTCAGGTCGAAAAGGGCTGACCGAGAACCTCCGCCGCCGGCGTGCCGGTGAGGCGGGGATGACGAAGCAGGCTTCGTCGAATTGGTGGAAGGCGAGGGCGGCTTAGCCGGCTGTCCGAACCGCACCACCGAACTGCAACCGCCGGCAAGACCGGCATGAAAAAGAGGCAGACAGAGATGGCTAAGAAAATTGCAGGCCAACTCAAGCTCCAGGTAGCCGCGGGCTCGGCGACGCCGTCGCCCCCGATCGGTCCTGCGCTTGGTCAGCGTGGCATCAACATCATGGAATTCTGCAAGGCGTTCAACGCGCAGACGCAGGAAATGGAAAAGGGATCGCCGATCCCGGTCGTCATCACCTACTATCAGGACAAGTCGTTCACCTTCGTCATGAAGACGCCGCCGGTGAGCTACTTCCTGAAGAAGGCCGCCAACCTGAAGTCGGGTTCCAAGGAGCCGGGCAAGGTCAAGGCCGGCACGATCGCTCGTGACAAGGTTCGCGCGATCGCCGAGCAGAAGATGAAGGACCTGAACGCAAACGACATCGAAGCGGCCATGCGCATGGTCGAGGGCTCGGCCCGTTCGATGGGCCTGGAAGTGGTGGGCTAAGACGATGGCAAAGATTGCAAAGCGTGTAGCCAAGTCCCGCGAAGGCATCGACCCGAACAAGGCCTATGGCCTGGGCGAGGCGATCGAGCTGCTGAAGAGCCGTGCGACCGCGAAGTTCGACGAGACCGTCGAAGTTGCGATGAACCTCGGTGTCGACCCGCGCCATGCCGACCAGATGGTCCGCGGCGTGGTCAATCTGCCGAACGGCACCGGCCGTACCGTCCGCGTCGCGGTTTTCGCGCGTGGCGACAAGGCTGAGGAAGCCAAGGCTGCTGGTGCCGACATCGTCGGCGCCGAAGAGCTGGTGCAGACTGTGCAGGGCGGAACTATCGAGTTCGATCGCTGCATCGCGACGCCGGACATGATGGGCCTCGTCGGCCGTCTCGGTAAGGTGCTCGGCCCGCGCGGCCTGATGCCGAACCCGCGCGTCGGCACCGTGACCATGGATGTCGCTGCCGCCGTCAAGGCGTCGAAGGGCGGCGCCGTCGAGTTCCGCGTCGAGAAGGCGGGTATCGTCCATGCCGGCGTCGGCAAGGCTTCGTTCGACGCCAAGGCGATCGAAGAGAACGTCCGCGCCTTCGCCGACGCCGTGGTCAAGGCCAAGCCGACGGGCGCCAAGGGCAACTACGTCAAGAAGGTGTCGGTCACCACGACGATGGGCCCCGGCCTCAAGATCGACGTCGCGACTCTCGCGTCGTCTTGATCAGAAGTTTCCGGACCGGCGCGCCAGCGCCCGGTCCGGCGAAGAATTCCGGACTTCCCGAAAGAGTTCGGATTCCGGAAGCCCGAAAGGGTTTTCGGACATCCTGTCCGAGATTGCAGGCGGCTCGCCTTAATTCATATGGGCCTGCATGAGACGGGTGAAGACCCGACAAAGGAGCGACATGCTCCAATGAAAGGTTCGAACCGTGTTTGCCTTTTGTCTGCGCACCGGGCTTCCGGTGTGGCGAAAGGGGGCAGGATCCTCGAGCGCCGTTCGGGAGATCCAGAGTGTTTGGATAGCCCGCCCGGCAAAAGGCAACCAGGCAGTCTTCCCCGATGGAAGATTGTCAACTGGAGATAGGCAGTGGACAGAGCGGAAAAACGCGAACTCGTCACGGGCCTGAATGATGCGTTCTCGAACGCCGGTTCAGTCGTCGTGGCCCACTACGCCGGTATCACCGTCGCGCAAATGAACGACCTTCGGTCGAAAATGCGCGCTGCCGGTGGCACCGTCAAAGTCGCGAAGAACCGTCTCGCCAAAATCGCTCTTCAGGGCACGGAATCCGAGAAGATCATCGACCTGTTCAAGGGACAGACGCTGATCGCCTACTCGGAAGATCCGATTGCGGCGCCGAAGGTGGCATCCGATTTCGCCAAGGGAAATGACAAGCTGGTCATTCTCGGCGGCGCGATGGGTGCGACCTCGCTCAACGCCGACGGTGTGAAGGCACTCGCCACACTGCCGTCGCTCGACGAGCTGCGCGCCAAGCTGGTTGGCATGATCGCCACGCCGGCAACCCGGATCGCCCAGATCGTCAATGCGCCCGCGGCTTCGGTCGCGCGTGTCATCGGCGCTTACGCCCGGAAGGACGAGGCGGCATGAGGCCGTTCCTCGCTGTCACCAACACTTGTTCGAACTTTTGAAGGAAAATGAAAAATGGCTGATCTCGCAAAGATCGTAGACGACCTGTCGAGCCTCACCGTCCTCGAGGCGGCTGAGCTCTCGAAGCTTCTGGAAGAAAAGTGGGGCGTTTCCGCCGCTGCTCCGGTGGCTGTTGCCGCTGCTGGCGGCGCTGCCGCTGCCGCTGCTCCGGCTGAGGAAAAGACCGAATTCGACGTCATCCTCACCGACGCTGGCGCCCAGAAGATCAACGTGATCAAGGAAGTGCGCGCCATCACCGGTCTCGGCCTCAAGGAAGCCAAGGACCTGGTGGAAGCCGCTCCGAAGCCGGTCAAGGAAGCCGTCTCGAAAGCTGATGCCGACAAGTTCAAGGCCCAGCTCGAAGCAGCCGGCGCCAAGGTCGACTTGAAGTAAGCGTTTCGCGTGAACCGGCGGGCGGCATGCCTGTCCGCCGGTTCGACGCGATCGAGCTTTATTCGAAAACCTCTTTCCTGAGGGCCGGAACCGGCCTTCCGGAAACGGGTTTTCAACCGTTTTGGCCCGGCTCCGAGAGGCGGCGGGCAGGTCGAAGGATGATCGCGGGCGGAGCGGTCATAAATTGCAAGGCGAGCCGCGCGAGGCGCGCCCCAAGAGAGGCAGCAAGGAGCGACGATGGCCCAGACCCAGACTTTCAATGGCCGCAGACGCGTACGCAAATTCTTCGGAAAGATCCCGGAAGTTGCGGAGATGCCGAACCTTATCGAGGTTCAGAAGGCATCCTATGATCAGTTCCTGATGGTGGACGAGCCCAAAGGCGGACGTCCAGACGAAGGACTGCAGGCCGTTTTCAAGTCGGTCTTCCCGATTTCCGATTTTTCCGGCACCTCGATGCTGGAATTCGTGAAGTACGAATTTGAAGCACCGAAATTCGACGTTGACGAGTGCCGTCAGCGCGACCTGACCTATGCGGCGCCGCTGAAGGTGACGCTTCGCCTGATCGTGTTCGATCTGGACGAGGACACCGGCGCCAAGTCGATCAAGGACATCAAGGAGCAGGACGTCTACATGGGCGACATGCCGCTCATGACGATGAACGGCACCTTCATCATCAATGGCACCGAGCGCGTCATCGTCTCTCAGATGCACCGTTCGCCAGGCGTCTTCTTCGACCATGACAAGGGCAAGTCGCACTCGTCGGGCAAGCTGCTTTTTGCCGCGCGCGTCATTCCTTATCGCGGCTCGTGGCTCGACATCGAGTTCGATTCCAAGGACGTCGTGCACGCCCGTATCGACCGTCGCCGCAAGATCCCAGTGACGTCGCTGCTGATGGCGCTCGGCATGGATGGCGAAGAGATCCTGTCGACCTTCTACAACAAGATCACCTATAAGCGGTCGAAGGACCACTGGCGCATTCCGTTCAACGTCGAGCGTTTCCGCGGCCTGAAGGCCGTCGGCGACCTGGTCGATGCTGACACTGGCGAAGTCGTTGTCGAGGCCGGCAAGAAGATCACCGCGCGTCAGGCCAAGCAGCTTGCCGAGAAGGGTCTGAAGGCGATCAAGGCGACCGAGGAAGATCTGCTCGGCAACTATCTGGCGGAGGACATCGTCAACTACGCAACCGGCGAGATTTTCCTCGAGGCCGGCGACGAGATCGACGAAAAGACCCTGAAGGTGCTGATGTCGGCCGGTGAAGAGGACATCCAGATCCTTGACATCGACCATGTCAATGTCGGCGCCTATATCCGCAACACGCTTGCCGTCGACAAGAACGAAAGCCGCCAGGACGCGCTGTTCGACATCTACCGTGTCATGCGCCCGGGTGAGCCGCCGACGCTCGAGACCGCCGAAGCCATGTTCAACTCGCTGTTCTTCGACAGCGAGCGCTACGATCTGTCGGCCGTCGGCCGCGTCAAGATGAACATGCGCCTGGAGCTCGATGCCGAGGACACCGTCCGCGTGCTGCGCAAGGAGGATATCCTTGCCGTGGTGCGCACACTGGTCGAACTTCGCGACGGCAAGGGCGAGATCGACGACATCGACAACCTCGGCAACCGCCGGGTGCGCTCGGTCGGCGAACTGATGGAGAACCAGTACCGTGTCGGCCTGCTGCGCATGGAGCGCGCGATCAAGGAACGTATGTCCTCGATCGAAATCGACACCGTGATGCCGCAGGACCTGATCAACGCCAAGCCGGCGGCGGCAGCCGTTCGCGAGTTCTTCGGTTCCTCGCAGCTGTCGCAGTTCATGGACCAGACCAATCCGCTGTCGGAGATCACTCACAAGCGCCGTCTCTCGGCGCTTGGACCTGGTGGTCTGACCCGCGAGCGCGCTGGCTTCGAAGTGCGCGACGTTCACGTCACCCACTATGGCCGCATCTGCCCGATCGAGACGCCGGAAGGCCCGAATATCGGCCTTATCAACAGCTTGGCGACATTTGCTCGCGTCAACAAGTATGGCTTCATCGAAAGCCCGTACCGCAAGATCGTCGATGGCAAGGTCAGCGACGACGTCGTCTACCTGTCGGCGATGGAAGAAGCCAAGCACTACGTCGCGCAGGCCAACGCCGAACTCGACAAGAAGGGCTCGTTCGTCGAGGAGTTCGTCATCTGCCGCCATGCCGGCGAAGTGATGATGGCGCCGCGCGAAAACGTCGACCTTATGGACGTTTCGCCGAAGCAGATGGTGTCGGTCGCCGCCGCGCTGATCCCGTTCCTGGAAAACGACGACGCCAACCGCGCTCTGATGGGCTCGAACATGCAGCGTCAGGCCGTGCCTCTGGTGCGCGCCGAAGCGCCGTTTGTCGGCACCGGCATGGAGCCGATCGTCGCCCGTGACTCGGGCGCTGCCATCGGCGCCCGCCGCGGCGGCATTGTCGACCAGGTCGACGCGACGCGTATCGTCATCCGCGCCACGGAAGATCTCGATCCGGGCAAGTCTGGCGTCGATATCTACCGGCTGATGAAGTTCCAGCGCTCGAACCAGAACACCTGCATCAACCAGCGTCCGCTGGTGCGCATGGGCGACAAGGTCAACAAGGGCGACATCATCGCCGACGGCCCGTCGACCGATCTCGGTGATCTGGCGCTCGGCCGCAACGTGCTCGTCGCGTTCATGCCGTGGAATGGCTACAATTACGAGGACTTCGATCCTGCTCTCCGAGCGTATCGTGGCCG
Organism: uncultured Alphaproteobacteria bacterium; assembly: GCA_963726065.1. GTDB lineage: Bacteria > Pseudomonadota > Alphaproteobacteria > Rhizobiales > Rhizobiaceae > Neomesorhizobium. The sequence goes on along the minus strand of CAVSAU010000004.1, from coordinate 94,366 downwards.
ACGACGTCTTCACCTCGATCCACATCGAGGAATTCGAGGTCATGGCCCGCGACACCAAGCTCGGACCGGAGGAGATCACCCGCGACATTCCGAACGTTTCGGAAGAAGCGCTGAAGAACCTCGACGAAGCCGGCATCGTCTACATCGGCGCCGAAGTTCAGCCGGGCGACATCCTTGTCGGCAAGATCACGCCGAAGGGCGAAAGCCCGATGACGCCGGAAGAGAAGCTTCTGCGCGCCATCTTCGGCGAAAAGGCATCGGATGTGCGCGACACCTCCATGCGCATGCCGCCCGGGACCTTCGGCACCGTTGTCGAAGTGCGCGTCTTCAACCGCCACGGCGTTGAGAAGGACGAGCGCGCCATGGCGATCGAGCGCGAGGAGATCGAACGTCTCGCCAAGGACCGTGACGACGAGCAGGCTATCCTCGACCGCAACGTCTACTCGCGGCTCAGCGATACGCTGAACGGTAAGGAAGCGATTGCCGGACCGAAGGGCTTCAAGAAGGGCTCCAAGCTCTCCAAGGAAATGCTCGACGATTACCCGCGTTCGCAGTGGTGGCAGTTTGCCGTCGAGGACGAGAAGCTGCAGAGCGAACTCGAAGCTTTGCGCGGCCAGTACGACGATTCCAAGAAGGCGCTCGAGCAGCGCTTCATGGACAAGGTCGAGAAGGTGCAGCGTGGCGACGAGATGCCGCCCGGCGTGATGAAGATGGTCAAGGTCTTTGTCGCGGTGAAGCGCAAGATGCAGCCTGGCGATAAGATGGCCGGCCGTCACGGCAACAAGGGTGTCGTGTCGCGCATCGTTCCGGTCGAGGACATGCCGTTCCTCGAGGACGGCACGCATGCGGATATCGTGCTCAACCCGCTGGGTGTGCCGAGCCGCATGAATGTCGGCCAGATCCTGGAAACGCATCTCGGCTGGGCTTGCTCGGGCATGGGCAAGAAGATCGGCGAACTGATCGACGCCTACAAGGCAGCTGGCGATATCAAGCCACTGCGGGAAACGATCGAGGGCCTGATCCCTGAGAATGACCGCAACGAGCCTGTCCGCCAGTATGACGACGAAAGCATCGTGCGTCTCGGCGAGCAGATGCGGCGCGGCGTTTCGATCGCCACGCCGGTGTTCGACGGCGCGCATGAGGTCAACATCAACGAGATGCTGGCCGATGCGGGTCTGCACACGTCGGGTCAGTCGCAGCTCTATGACGGCCGCACCGGCGAGCCGTTCGATCGCAAGGTGACGATGGGCTATATCTATATGCTCAAGCTGCACCACCTCGTGGACGACAAGATCCACGCGCGGTCGATCGGACCGTACTCGCTCGTCACCCAGCAGCCGCTGGGCGGCAAGGCGCAGTTCGGTGGTCAGCGCTTCGGCGAAATGGAGGTCTGGGCGCTCGAAGCCTACGGCGCCGCCTACACCCTGCAGGAGATGCTGACGGTGAAGTCGGACGACGTCGCCGGCCGCACCAAGGTCTACGAGGCGATCGTGCGTGGCGACGATACATTCGAGGCAGGCATTCCGGAGAGCTTCAACGTTCTCGTTAAGGAAATGCGTTCGCTCGGCCTCAATGTCGAATTGGAAAACACCAAGATCGACGACATTCCGCATCGTCTGCCGGACGCTGCCGAATAAGGAAAACGGCGCGCCGCGAGGGTTTGGCCTTCGCGGCGCTCCGGACTGGAAATTCACGGCCATCGATGCGGCCGGTAATGGATCCGGAAAGTTGCGCGCCAAGGCGCTGCGGGCGCCGGATCACCGAAGGGTGGCAACGCCCTTGAATGTTCGAGAAGGGGCCTTCCCAGCCCCGCAAAGGAGAACGGCATGAACCAAGAGGTCATGAATTTCTTCAACCCGCAGGCGCCGGCGCAGGTGTTCGATTCCATCCGGATATCGCTCGCCAGCCCCGACAAGATCCTGTCCTGGTCGTTCGGCGAGATCAAGAAGCCGGAGACGATCAACTACCGCACCTTCAAGCCAGAGCGTGACGGCCTCTTCTGCGCCCGCATCTTCGGCCCGATCAAGGACTATGAGTGCCTGTGCGGCAAGTACAAGCGCATGAAGTACAAGGGCGTCATCTGCGAAAAGTGCGGTGTCGAAGTGACGCTGTCGCGTGTTCGCCGCGAGCGCATGGGCCATATCGAACTCGCCGCTCCGGTCGCCCACATCTGGTTCCTGAAGTCGCTGCCGTCGCGCATCGGCACGCTGCTCGACATGACGCTCAAGGATATCGAGCGGGTTCTCTATTTCGAGAACTACATCGTGACCGAGCCGGGCCTGACGTCGCTCAAGGAAAACCAGCTTCTTTCAGAAGAAGAATACATGATCGCCGTCGACGAGTTCGGCGAGGATTCCTTCACGGCCATGATCGGCGCCGAGGCCATCCATGACCTGCTCGCGGGCATGGATCTGGAGAAGATCGCAGGCGACCTGCGTTCAGAACTCGCCTCGACCACGTCGGAGCTGAAGCAGAAGAAGCTGTTGAAGCGCCTGAAGGTCGTCGAGAACTTCATGGAGTCCGGCAATCGTCCGGAGTGGATGATCATGAAGATCGTCCCGGTCATCCCGCCGGATCTGCGCCCGCTGGTTCCGCTGGATGGCGGCCGCTTCGCCACCTCGGATCTGAACGATCTCTACCGCCGCGTCATCAATCGCAACAACCGCTTGAAGCGGCTGATCGAATTGCGGGCGCCGGGCATCATCATCCGCAACGAAAAGCGCATGCTGCAGGAGGCCGTCGACGCTCTGTTCGACAACGGCCGCCGCGGTCGCGTCATCACTGGCGCCAACAAGCGTCCGCTGAAGTCGCTGTCGGACATGCTCAAGGGCAAGCAGGGCCGGTTCCGTCAGAACCTGCTTGGCAAGCGCGTCGACTATTCCGGCCGGTCGGTCATCGTGACCGGTCCGGAGCTCAAGCTGCACCAGTGCGGCCTGCCGAAGAAGATGGCGCTCGAACTGTTCAAGCCGTTCATCTATGCCCGTCTTGACGCCAAGGGTTACTCCTCGACCGTCAAGCAGGCCAAGAAGCTGGTTGAGAAGGAAAAGCCGGAAGTCTGGGATATTCTCGATGAGGTCATCCGTGAGCATCCGGTGCTGCTCAACCGCGCGCCGACGCTGCACCGCCTGGGCATCCAGGCGTTCGAGCCCATCCTGATCGAAGGCAAGGCAATCCAGCTTCACCCCCTGGTCTGCACGGCTTTCAACGCCGACTTCGACGGCGACCAGATGGCTGTCCACGTGCCGCTCTCGCTGGAAGCGCAGCTCGAAGCACGCGTGCTAATGATGTCGACCAACAACATCCTGCACCCGGCTTCCGGCGCACCGATCATCGTGCCGTCGCAGGACATGGTTCTGGGTCTCTATTACCTCTCGATCGTCAACGAGAACGAGCCGGGCCAGGGCATGGTGTTCGCCGACATGGGCGAACTCCAGCATGCGCTGGAGACCAAGGCCGTTACCCTGCACGCCAAGATCAAGGGCCGCTTCAAGACGCTCAACGCCGACGGCAAGCTGGAGTCGAAGATCTACGACACGACCCCCGGCCGCATGATCATCGGCGAGCTTCTGCCGAAGAACGCCAACGTGCCGTTCGAGACCGCCAACCAGGAGATGACCAAGAAGAACATCTCCAAGATGATCGATACCGTCTACCGCCACTGCGGTCAGAAAGAGACGGTCATCTTCTGCGACCGCATCATGGCGCTCGGTTTCGCCCATGCCTGCCGCGCCGGCATTTCGTTCGGCAAGGACGACATGGTCATTCCCGACACGAAGGCCGATCTGGTCGCCAAGACCGAGGCGCTCGCGAAGGAATACGAGCAGCAGTACAATGACGGCCTGATCACCCAGGGCGAAAAGTACAACAAGGTCGTCGACGCCTGGGCGAAGTGCTCGGAAAAGGTCGCTGACGAAATGATGGGCCGCATCAAGGCGGTCGAGTTCGATCCGAACGGCCGCCAGAAGCCGATGAACTCGATTTACATGATGTCGCACTCCGGTGCGCGCGGTTCGCCGACCCAGATGCGCCAGCTCGCCGGCATGCGCGGCCTCATGGCCAAGCCGTCGGGTGAAATCATCGAGACGCCGATCATCTCGAACTTCAAGGAAGGCCTCACCGTTCTCGAGTACTTCAACTCGACCCACGGCGCCCGCAAGGGTCTGGCCGATACCGCGCTGAAGACGGCGAACTCCGGTTACCTGACCCGCCGTCTTGTCGACGTCGCTCAGGACTGCATCGTCAATGCGATCGATTGCGGCACCGAGAAGGGCCTCACCATGCAGCCGATCGTCGATGCCGGCCAGGTGGTCGCCTCGCTCGGCCAGCGCGTGCTCGGACGCACGGCGCTCGACGATGTCAATCACCCGGTCTCGGGCGAACTGCTCGTCAAGGCCGGCAAGCTGATGGACGAGCGCGATGTCGAGCAGATCGAGAAGGCCGGCGTACAGTCGATCCGCATCCGCTCGGCGCTGACCTGCGAGGTTAGAACCGGTGTCTGCGCGGTCTGCTACGGTCGCGATCTGGCGCGCGGCACGCCCGTCAACCAGGGCGAAGCTGTCGGCGTCATCGCCGCGCAGTCGATTGGCGAGCCGGGCACCCAGCTCACCATGCGTACCTTCCACATGGGCGGTACCGCACAGGTGGTGGACTTGTCGTTCCTCGAAGCCTCGTATGAAGGCAAGGTCGAGATACGCAACCGCAACGTGGTGCGCAACTCCGACGGCAATCTCGTGGTGATGGGTCGCAACATGGCGATCCTGATCCTCGACGAAGCCGGCAAGGAGCGTGCGACGCACCGCGTTACCTACGGCTCGCGTATCTTCGTTGACGACGGCGACAAGGTGAAGCGTGGCCAGCGCATCGCCGAGTGGGACCCGTACACCCGCCCGATGATGACGGAAATCGAAGGCACCGTGGCCTACGAGGATCTGGTCGATGGCATTTCCGTTCAGGAAACCGCCGACGAATCGACCGGTATCACCAAGCGCGAGGTCATTGATTGGCGTTCGACCCCGCGCGGTTCGGACCTGAAGCCGGCGATCACGATCCTCGATGCCAAGGGCAAGATCGGCAAGCTGGCCAAGGGTGGCGACGCTCGCTTCCAGCTGTCAGTGGAGGCCATCCTCTCGGTCGAGCCGGGCGCCCATGTGAAGCCCGGCGACGTGCTGGCGCGTATCCCGATGGAAAGCGCCAAGACCAAGGACATCACCGGCGGTCTGCCGCGTGTTGCCGAACTCTTCGAGGCACGCCGTCCGAAGGATCACGCCATCATCGCCGAGATCGATGGCACGATCCGCTTCGGTCGCGACTACAAGAACAAGCGCCGCATCATCATCGAACCGCACGATGAGCAGGTCGAGCCTGTCGAATACCTGATCCCGAAGGGCAAGCCGTTCCATCTGCAAGACGGCGACGCCATCGAGAAGGGCGATTACATTCTCGACGGCAATCCGGCGCCGCACGACATCCTGGCGATCAAGGGCGTGGAAGCTCTGGCTTCCTACCTCGTCAACGAGATCCAGGAAGTCTACCGGTTGCAGGGCGTGTTGATCAACGACAAGCACATCGAGGTGATCGTTCGCCAGATGCTGCAGAAGGTCGAGATCACGGTGCAGGGCGACTTCGACCTACATCCCGGGCGATCACGTCGACGTGATCGAACTGGAAGAGGTCAACGAGCGTCTGGTCGAGGACGGCAAGAAGCCGGCCGAGGGCCTGCCGGTGCTGCTCGGCATCACCAAGGCCTCGCTGCAGACCCCGTCCTTCATCTCGGCCGCCTCCTTCCAGGAGACGACCAGGGTGCTGACCGAAGCGGCGGTTGCGGGCAAAACCGACATGCTGCAGGGCCTCAAGGAAAACGTCATCGTCGGCCGCCTGATCCCGGCCGGCACTGGCGGCATGATGAGCCAGATCCGTCGCATCGCCACGGCGCGCGACGAACTGATCCTCGACGAACGCCGCAAGGCGTCCGGCGTGGAAATCGCCGATCCGATGCTGGAAGACATGTCGAGCGCGGCCCAGTAAGTCCGCTCGTTTCCGAGATAGCAAAAAGGCCGTCGGCATCACCGGCGGCCTTTTTCGTTTCTTCCAGAAGCACTTAACGCGAGCGTTTCACGCTTGAGTCACGCCGGTTGCAGTCATGTCACCCAGCGGAAAGTCGCTCACCGACCGTCCGCACCACTAAGACCGCCCGGCATGTGCCCCATCCGGGCGGTTTTTTATGGCGCTGCACTGGTTGGACGTTCTACGGCGCAACAGGTTCAGGCTGCTGCCCTGAACTTCTTTTCGCCTGGATGTACGCTGCGGAAGCCGATGGAGATCCGGTTCCAAACGTTGATCGCACCGATCAGCAAGGTCAGCTTGACCAATTCTTCTTGCGTGAATTGGCTCGCCGCCAACTGGTAGTCGGCGTCCGGCGCATGCGTTTTGGAAATCAGCGTCAGAGAATTGGTCCAGGCGAGGGCGGCCCGTTCGCGTGGCGTGTACAGGGTCGATTCATGCCAGGCGTTGAGCAGATCGAGCCGCTCCGGAGCCTCGCCCTCGGCGCGAGCATCCGCGGCGTGCATGAAAAGGCAATAGGCGCAGCCATTGATCTGCGAGGCACGCATCTTCACCAGATGGATCAGGCTGTGCTCCAGGCCGCTGTTCTTGACGTAGGTTTCCAGTGCGAGCATCGCCTTGATGGCGTCAGGCGCCGCGGCTGAGGGATCGAGACGGGACATTGTCGTTTCCTTTCACAAAGTTGGTCCTCCACATCGATGACGAGATTGCCGGGTGACTTGTGACATGCACAACGAATTTTTTTGGCGCGCATTTCACGCAGCCTTAACCGACGCAGCCTATCGTAAGCTGGGTTTTGGAGGGGAAGATGCTGCGGTTTTATCCGGCCGAGCGGTCGATCATGTTGGCGACTGCCGCGCTTGCGGTTGCTTGTTTCGTCCTTTCGTATGTGAAGGACGTCCGGATCGAGCCTTGGACGTTCACCGCAACGGGCATTTTTGCTGTTGTTTCGATCGCGCTTGGTCAGTTTTATCGAATTGTGCGAGACGGCGAACGCGTTGCGCTCACCGCGATGGCAATTGGATTGTTCGGCCCCTGGACGTTCGTGGGCTGGACATACAACATCCTGCTTCTGCCAAGATATGCCGCGCCAATCGACCCGATCCTGGTGCAGGCCGATGCGCTGTTCGGTTATTCCTGGCCGGCCATCTGCACCTGGATTGCCCAATATCCGCAGCTTTCCGAGCTCCTGCGTCAGGTCTATAACCTGACCCTCGTGCAGCTGCTGTTTACATTCATGTTTCTGGGGTTCGCTCTGGACAGGCCACGTCTTCACGCCGCCGCCATGGCGATGGTCTTGGCATCGTTGATGACGGTCTTTTGTTGGGGTCTGTTTCCGTCGAATGGAGCCTCGGCGTACTGGACACTGGATCCAGCTATCGACCGTATCGTGCGCCCGGTCGTCGATTTATCTTATGGGGCCGAACTTAACCGACAGCTGACCGAGGGAGTCCGGTCGGTTTTGGACGTGAAGGCTACAGGTCTCATCGGTTTTCCCTCATTTCATTCAGTGATGGCCCTCATGACGCTTGTCGCCGCCTGGCCCTATCGCATCCCCAGATTGGTGTTGATTGCCGTCAACACAGCGCTTTTTCCCGCCATCCTCATCCATGGCGGACACAATTTGATGGACGTGTTCGGAGGTGTTGCAGTCACCCTGGTTTCATGGTTCCTGGCGGTCAGAATTTACAGAGCACAGGAGGCCCGCGAAATGGCCAGAGCCGGCGCAGCGCCGGCCCCTTCATCTGTCCCCGCGCAGTAGGCTATTCCGCGGCTTCCAGTGCCACCCTGATTTTCTCGGCATTTGCCGCGAGAGTTTCCGCTTTCTCCATCTGTCCCGTATGCGGCTTCAGCGCGATGCCCTCGAATCGGGGGATGATGTGGACGTGCAGATGGAACACCACCTGGCCGCCGGCGGACTCATTGAATTGCTGGACGGTTACGCCCTCTGCCGAAAACGCTTTAATCACAGCGCGCGCCAGCTTTTGCGTCGTGCGCATCACAGCGGCGAGGCTGTCGGGTTCGACATCCAGGATGTTGCGGGACGGCTTCTTGGGGAGCACCAGGCAGTGCCCATCACCACGCGGCATGATGTCCATGAAGGCGAAAGTGTCGGCATCCTCGTAGAGCTTGTGGCACGGCATGTCGCCACGCAGGATTTTGGCGAAGATGTTGGTGGGATCGTAAGCGGAAGTCGCCATCATTGCCTCATGGAAATGTTTCGCGGACATAGTTCGCACCGATCCGTCCGCCGTCAACCTTGGATTCCGTCATTCGCCCGTTTGCAGCGGGCCCTTGCGGAACGGGCCGTGCGCCTCGAGATAGTCGCCGACATGCGCAACGTCGCGCCGCTCGCGCTTGAGATAGTCGGCGACGGCGTTCCTCAGGCCAGCATGCGCGATGTAGTGGGCCGAGTGCATGGTCACCGGCATATAGCCACGCGCCAGCTTGTGCTCGCCTTGTGCGCCCGCTTCGACCACCCTCAGCTTCCTGTCGATGGCGAAGTCTATCGCTTGATGATAGCAAACCTCGAAATGCAGGAACGGATGGTCCTCGATGCAGCCCCAGTTGCGGCCATAAAGCGCGTCCGAGCCGATGAAGTTGATGGCTCCGGCGATATGGCGGCCGCCACGCTTTGCCATCACCAGCAGGATGTCGTCGGCCATGCTTTCGCCGATCAAGGAGAAGAAACGGCGGTTGAGATAGGGACGCCCCCATTTGCGGCGGCCCGTATCCATGTAGAAGGCGAAAAAATCGTCCCACACCGATTCGGTCAGGTCCTTGCCTGTCAGCCAGTCGATCGTAATGCCGCTGGAAAGCGCTTCACGACGCTCTTTCTTCAGGGCCTTGCGTTTTCGCGAGGCGAGGGTGGCGAGAAGATCATCGTAACAGGCATAACCGTCGTTGAAAAAATGAAACTGTTGGTCGGTTCGGTGCAGGAAGCCTGCTTCCTCGAGCGCTGCGACATCCGCTTGCGGCGCGAAAGTCACGTGCGCCGAAGAAACCCCGAGTTTGTCGGTCACCGCCTTCAATCCCGAGGCCAGCGCTGCTCTTACCACGTCCGGATCCACACCCTTGCGCCGCGCCAGCAGGCGAGGGCCGGTTACCGGAGTGAAAGGCACCGAAACCTGCAGTTTGGGATAATAGTGGCCGCCGGCCCGCTCGAAAGCATCCGCCCAGCCATGGTCGAAAACATATTCGCCCTGGCTGTGGGACTTCGCATAACATGGGACTACACCGAGCAATGCCCCGTCCGGCGCTTCCAGCCGGAGATGATGCCCCTGCCAGCCGGAGCGGCCGACAGCGCAACCGGATTCTTCGAGAGCTTTCAGAAAGTTGTACGAAATGAAAGGGTTATAGCCATTTGTTGCATCATCACGCGTGGTTCCCGCAAGGCTGTTCCACTCATCTTCCGTGAAGGCGCCGATGCTGGCGGCTATATGGATGGCGTATTCGCCGTCGGTCCTCTCGCTGCTGCCGTCGCTGTTGCGTTCCATCGGCTTTAGATACGTTACCTATCGCCATCTGCAAGATCGCGACGCATCGTCCTTCACCCGATCAGCGCCGGATCGGGCTCGAAACCTTCGAAGGTCATCTGGTCGGCCTCGGCGAAGGTTTTTTCCACCATGGGTTGGTCCCGCACGGTCCAGGTGATCACCGGCATGTTCAGCTTGCCGCGCACGAAGGTGATGAAAGGGTTGGGCAGGTGAACGACACTATAGGAAACGAACGAAATGTTGTGGGCGAGCATCGAGAAGTGCGCTTCCACCTCATGCTGCAGGTCACCCCAGGCGGTCAGGCCGGCAGGAATTTCCGGCATATGGACCGGAAACTCACGGATCAGCCAATGGTCGAAGGACATGATGGCCACCTTGCCCTTGTAGCCCTTGAGCACCTCGGCAACCTTGGCGACCAGCCCGGCGTCATGGCCGGGGATGCCCTTCAGTTCAATGACCAACGGCACGCGACCACGCACCAGCGCCAGAAGTTCGGCCAATGTCGGCACATGGGCATCGGTTCCGCCGATGCGCAGCGTGGCAAATTCCGCGGCCGTGCGTTGCCAGACGAAGCCTTCGGTGCCGGTTAGGCGCTTGAGATCATTGTCGTGGAATACGATGACGTTGCCGTCGAGTGTCAGGTGGACATCGCACTCGATCGCATAACCCTTGTCGACTGCGGCCTGAAACGCGGGAAGGGTGTTCTCCCAGCGCGCCTTGTTCATGTCATGGAGGCCGCGATGCGCGACCGGGCGTTTTTTCAGCCAGGAAATGCCGCTCATGATTCGTGTCCGACGTTTGCGCTCACTTGATTTCGATGACGGCTTCGATCTCGACCGCGGCGTTGAGCGGCAGCGAGGCGGTGCCGACGGCGGAGCGTGCATGCTTGCCGATATCGCCAAGGGCTGCCACCAGAAAATCGGAGGCGCCGTTGGCAACGAGATGCTGCTCGGTAAAGTCTGGCGAAGAAGCTACGAAAACGGTGATCTTGACCAGCCGCCTGATCTTCTCCAGGTCACCGATTGCAGCCTTTGCCTGGGCCAGAACGTTGATCGCGCAAAGTTTTGCGGCTTCCTTGCCAGCAGCCACGTCGACGTCGCGGCCGAGCAGGCCGGAAACGGCGAGCTTGCCGTCCTTCAGGGGCAATTGGCCAGCGGTGAAGATGAGGTTCCCGGTCTGCATGGACGGCACGTAGTTCGCCGCAGGCGCCGCGGCTGCCGGCAACGAGACGCCGAGAGCGGCCAGCCGTTTGTCGATTGTATCAGTCATCACGTCACCTTGTGTTCTGTGTCTGGTATCCGGAAGGCGCCGAAGGTGCTATTTTTGCCTCGCTTCCGCCATGACTTTTTTTATTGTAGGCCATCTTTGATTGCGGCTGCCCGATGGTCGCGCCGAGTGGAGTCGTTTTCATGCGCGCAACGCGCCTTGCCTTGTCTGCCTTCGCCGCCTCTTCAGCACTCACCGCATTGCCTGCCCTGTCTGCGCCGCTTCTGGCGCCGCACCGCGCCGTCTACGACCTGGCGCTCGACAAGGCGTCCGACCAATCCGGCATAACCGGACTTTCCGGCCGCATGGTCTATGAATTCAACGGTTCGCCTTGCGAGGGTTACACCGTGACCTTCCGCTTCGTGACGCGGATCGACACCGGCGAAACGTCGCAACTGACCGACCAGCAGACAACAACCTTCGAGGACGGTGAAGGCAAGACCTTCTCCTTCGTGACCAAATCCTTTGTCGACCAGAATCTCAAGAAGGAGGTCAAGGGTGTCGCGACGCGTGAAAAGTCCGGACTGACCGTGGATATCGAGAAACCCGAGGAGGAAACCGTCGACCTCAAGGCGACCCAGTTCCCCACCCAGCACATGATCGAACTTCTCGACAAGGCCGAAAAGGGTGAGAGTTTCTATGAAACGAACCTGTTCGATGCGTCCGAGGATGCCGACAAGGTGATGACCACGACCGTGGTCATCGGCAAGCGGGAAAAGGCCGAGGAGGGCGACCCTGAACTGCCGGCGCTCGCCAGCCTGGACAAAGACGGCTACTGGCCGGTCGACATCGCCTATTTCGACGAATCGCAGGAAGGCGGCGAGGAACTGCCGGAATACCGCATCAGCTTCAAGATGCATGAAAACGGGCTGACCCGCGACCTGATGATGGACTACGGCGACTTTTCGATGAAGGGCAAGCTGGTTAACCTGTCGCTTTTCGACAAGCCGAAACCCTGCACGCCCAAGTAGCTCGCTGGCAAATCGCATGGCCGTCTATGTCGACGATGCGATATGGAACTGGGTCGGCAAGCGCTGGTGTCACATGCTTGCCGACGATGTTGAGGAACTGCATCGCTTCGCGGCCATTTTGGGTGTCCACCGGCTCGTCTACCAGGGACCGCCCAAGACCTCCGCCCCGCATTACGACATCACCGCCTATGAACGGCAGCGCGCCATCGCCTTGGGCGCGGTGCCTTGCACGCGCGAGCAGATCGTCAGAGTGTTCCGCCGGGTCCGCGTCAGCAATGGCAAGGTTCACAAGCCTGCCGGAAACGGGCCGCGTGTGCTAGCCGAGCGGCAGACCTAAAGCGCCTCATCGGCGCTACGCTTCCGTCGGAACCTGCCGAAGCGCTTGTGGAAAATTGCGGTCGGCGCAGTTGCGCGCCGATACGGTTCGGTGTTACCGATAAGTCATTCGACAGGGGTGCTCCGTAATGCCGGGGCTGAGATGACAGGCGACATGCCGTCGGACCCTAAAGCTGATCTGGGTAATACCAGCGGAGCGAGGCGGCTATGTTTTCCGGTGCACAGATTTCACTTTATCCGATGACCGACGATTTCGTCGGCGTCATCATGGACGCGATCGGCGCTCTTGAGCCTTACAGGCCGGCGTTCCGCATCGAGACAGACGATATCTCCACGCTGCTCGTGGGGCCACAGGAGCAGCTTTTCCCGGCGATGCGCGACCTGTTCGTCAGGGCGGCGGCATGCGGCAAGCACGCGGTGCTCCACGCGACCGTATCGCGCGGCTGCCCCGGCGAGCCGGACGATCCGATTTGCACACCCATTGCCGGCGGCGGGCAGGACCTGCCGCTTTCCGCCCGCATCGACACTGCAATCGCACAGGTCGGTGCCGCAAAAAACACCGGCCAGGCGATCGCCGCGCAATTCTCGCTCTATCCGCTCGGCAACGGGCACCACATGGACGAGATCTACGGCTGTATCGACTTCCTGAAACGGTCCGGTGTGTTCGAGAGATCGAAGAATTTCTGCACCAAGTTGCGCGGCGATGCCGGTCCAGTTTTCGCCACGCTGAGCGAGGCCTTCCTCCGCTTCGGTGTGCCGCAAGGCCATGTCGCCCTCGACCTCACGGTCTCCGCAAACAGCCCTTCAGCTGTCTGAACGCGCTTCATACTCCCTCCAAACGCTGGAAAAATCCGATGTCTGAGACACAACGCTGGACGCTGCGTGAAACCCTTGTCGTCACCGTTCTCGGTGCCGTGTTTGCCGTGCTCTATCTCGCCTGGGTGCAGGTGTGGCTGGTCGCCCAGGCGATGTTCGGCGCACTCACCATGGACGTCTTCATGGGCTTCTGGTTCATCGTTTCGATCGTCGCCGCCGCGATCATTCGCAAGCCAGGTGTGGCGCTTGCGTCCGAAGTGCTCGCCGCAGCGGTCCAGATCCTGCTTGGCAGCCCGGCGGGATTGCTGCTCCTGGTAACCGGCCTCGTCCAGGGAGCGGGCGCCGAGCTGGTTTTCGCCGCAACGCGGTGGCGAAACTATTCCCTACCGGTGCTAATGGCGGCGGGGGTCGGTGCGGCCATCTTCTCCTTCGCCTACACTTGGGTGCGTTTCGACTATGGCGCGCTGCTGCCGACAATCCTGGTGGCGATGTTCGTGCTGCGCTGCCTGAGCGGCGCCTTGCTCGCCGGTTGGCTCGGCCACCTCATCGTCGAGGCGCTTTACCGCACCGGCGTTCTCTCGGGCTTTGCCATCGACCATGCCAAGCGCACAGCAATCGCCTGAAACTCCGTTGGCCGCGGAATGGCGGAGCGTGGCGGTCCGCTACCCGTTCGCCGAACGCCATGCTGTCGGGCCTGTCGACCTGGCGATCCGGCCCGGCGAGAAAGTGTTGCTGCTTGGCGCGTCCGGTTCCGGCAAATCGTCGCTGCTACTTACGCTGACACGGCTTATTCCCGACAGCATCCCCGCGGAGGTCACGGGAAGGATCGAGATTTTCCGAACGCAGGCCAATAATAAAAAGCCATGGCAATGGGCGCCTTTCGTGGCGCAGTATTTCCAGGACGCGGACCAGACCTTGTGCGGCATGCGGGTCGAGGACGAGATCGCGTTCGGGCTCGAAAACCGGGCGATGCCGACGGCGGAGATCGAGGCCAGGGTGACCGAGACGATGCAGCGCGTCGGCCTGCCCGATGCATGGCGAAAGCGTCGCACGATGCAGCTTTCAGGCGGAGAGCGACAACTGGTGGCGCTGGCGGCGACGCTGGCGCAGCATGCGCCGCTGTTCGTGGCCGACGAACCGACAGCGCATCTTGCACCCGAAGCGGCGCGGCGCTTGCACGCCTTACTGACCACCATCGGCCCGGAGCAGAGCGTACTGGTTGTCGATCACCGCCTCGACGGGCTGATCGACGCGATCGACCGGGTGGTTGTTCTTGGATCGGACGGGACCGTCATTGCCGAGGGACATCCGCGCAAGATGTTCAAGGAAAATAGGTATTTGCTCGAAAGTCTTGGCATCTGGCATCCACTGGCGACCGACCTTGCGGCGATGCTGGAGGCGGCGGGGGTTTCTCCCGACGTACCACCTCTGTCGATCACCCAAGCGCTGGCGCATCTCGATCCTGCCACTACCTCTCCGGCGGATCTCGCGTGCGCTCGACCGGCGGTTCGGGCCTTTGTCGAGCGGCATTCGGCGCCGGCCAAAGCATCGGATGCACGCATCGTTGCCCGTCTGCAGGCCGCCGACTGCGCTCCGTTCCTGGGCCCGACCGTTCTGCGTGGCGTCGACCTCGCCATCCACGCAGGCGAAGCGCTCGGCATTCTCGGCCCGAACGGCGCGGGAAAGTCGACGCTCGGTGCAAGCCTTGCCGGGGTTCTATCGCTAAAGGCGGGCCGGCGCGAAGGCCTGCCGGGCGGCATCGCCTTCCAGCAGCCGGAACATCAATTCACCGGTGGCAGCGTGACCGAAGAGATGCTGTCCGCCTTGCCCAAAACGATGCCGGCGGTCGAACAGAAGCAGAAGATCGCGGAAGCGCTGGCATTCTGGGAGCTTGCCGACCTTGCAAGCCGGCACCCTTTCGAACTGTCGCAAGGCCAGAAGCGGCGGCTGGCGCTTGCCACCCTGACCGCGTCGGACCGCTGGTCGCTGCTCGTCCTCGACGAGCCACTGGCCGGGTTGGACGCGCGTGGCGCGGCCGCGTTGGTCGAGCATGTTTGCACCTTGCGCGACGCTGGTCGCGCCATCGCTGTTATCACCCACGACATGGACTTGGCGCTGCGATTGTGCAGCCGTTCGGTTGTCGTTGGCGAGGGGTGCATTCTGGCTGATGGGCCGACCGCTGATCTGCTCGGCGATCCGCAACTGATCAAGCGGGCAGGGTTGTCGGAGCCCTCCTGTGCGCCGGCACGCCGCTGGCTGGAAAAGGTCGCTTCATGCTGACCGGGCTCAATCCACTCAGCAAGCTCGCGGTCTGCCTGGTCTGGATCGTCGCCGTCGTTTTTGTCTTCGACGCGCGGTTCCAGATTGCCGCGATTATGCTCGGTTTTTTTACGCTGGCCGTCCTCAACCGCACCTCGCCCCTGATGCTGCTGGCCTTGATGGTGCCGTTCGCGCTGTTCGGTGTCGGTTTCCTCACTACCAGCCTGCTGTTTCGCAAGGAGAGCGATTTCGCTCTCTGGGTGGCCGGTGAATCACCCTTCTCCTCGCAAGCCTTCTCGGCGGGGATGGTTCTCTTTCTGCGCGCCATCGCATGCGGCGTTATTTCGTTGTTTTTCGCGTTGACCACCGATCCCGGCGCCTTTGTGCGGGCGCTCATGGTGTATTGCCGGCTGCCGGCGCGTGTCGGCTATTCGCTGTTTGCGGCCATGCAACTGGTACCGGATTTCGCTTCGCGAAGCGCAGCAGATGCGCTTGGCGCGCGCCATGAAGCGCGGCCGCCCGCCGCGCCGCTTTCCCAGTCCCTTCGAAGTGGCGGGGCTGGTGGTTCCATTGCTCGCCTTCGCGATCCGCCGCGCAGGTCGCATGGCGATTGCCATGGAGGCGCGCGGATTGGCGCCCCGCGACGCCCGTACCGTCACCGCCACGCCGCCATTCAGGCCGGGTGACGCGGTTTTTATCGTCCTCGCGCTGGGTATACTGGCTGGTTGTGTTGTGGCGGTGGCCACATCACCGGGCTGAGCAACCACCCATGCACGGCCAGAAAGGCAGGCGGTGCTTGCTTTCTTGCAGCGCAGCATCTATATGCGCGCTCATTCCACACACGGACTTTGGTTTCCGACCGGGAGAAATCCGGAAGGCGACCGCCGGTGGCGAGACGGGAAGTCCCGATGTCGTCGATGTCCGTGGAGGCCAACCGGAAAGGAAAGAAAAGAATGGCTCTGCCAGATTTCAGCATGCGCCAGCTTTTGGAAGCTGGTGTTCACTTCGGCCACCAGACCCATCGCTGGAACCCGAAAATGGCGCCCTACATCTACGGCGCCCGCAACAACATCCACGTCATCGACCTCTCGCAGACCGTGCCGCTGCTGCACCAGGCGCTGAAGCAGGTTTCCGACACCGTCGCCAAGGGCGGTCGCGTGCTGTTCGTCGGCACCAAGCGCCAGGCTTCGGAAATCGTCGCCGACGCAGCGCAGCGTTCGGCCCAGTACTACGTCAACTCCCGCTGGCTCGGCGGCATGCTGACCAACTGGAAGACGATCTCGAACTCGATCGCCCGCCTGCGCAAGCTCGACGAGATGCTGGCCGGCGAAGCCCAGGGCTTCACCAAGAAGGAGCGCCTGAACCTCGACCGCGAGCGCGAGAAGCTCAACAAGGCGCTGGGCGGCATCAAGGACATGGGCTCGACGCCCGACCTGATGTTCGTGATCGACACCAACAAGGAAGCGATCGCCATCCTCGAGGCCAAGCGGCTCGGCATTCCGGTCGTCGCCGTGATCGATTCCAACTGCGATCCGGACAAGATCGATTTCCCGATCCCGGGCAACGACGACGCGCAGCGCGCCATTTCGCTCTACTGTGATCTGATCGCCAAGGCGGCCATTGACGGCATCGCTCGTCAGCAGGGTTCGCTGGGTGTGGACATCGGCGCCTCGGTCGAGGCTCCGGTCGAGCCGACCCTCGACGAGACCCCGGCAGGCGAAGCCCCGGCAGCTTGATCCTGAAGACCGACCGGCCTTCACATTAATCCTGGACTTGGCGCGCTATAGCGCCTGCGACCGGCGCATCATCGAGTTTCGATGGTGCGCCCTCGTATTTCGAACAAAGAGGTGACAATGAGCATTACGGCAGCACAGGTGAAGGAACTTCGCGAGCTGACCGGCGCGGGCATGATGGACTGCAAGGCGGCCCTCGCCGAAACCAACGGCGACATGGATGCCGCGGTCGACTGGCTGCGCAAGAAGGGCATTTCGAAGGCCGACAAGAAGGCCGAGCCGTACCGCGGCGGAAGGCCTAATCGGCGTCGATGCCGGCCTGCGTGAGGCCGTCGTGGTCGAGGTCAATTCGGAAACCGACTTCGTCGCCCGCAACGATGCCTTCCAGGAGATCGTGCGCAAC
This sequence comes from uncultured Alphaproteobacteria bacterium, assembly GCA_963726065.1. Taxonomy (GTDB): domain Bacteria; phylum Pseudomonadota; class Alphaproteobacteria; order Rhizobiales; family Rhizobiaceae; genus Neomesorhizobium. Next base: position 77,025 of record CAVSAU010000004.1, on the reverse strand, counting down.
GTTGCCAAGGTAGCGCTTGCACATGGCGGCGACCACGCGAAGACGTCGGCTGCGAAATACCCGCACGGCGACAAGTCGGTCGCCGAAACCATCAAGGATGCGGTCGGCACGATCGGCGAAAACATGAGCTTCCGCCGTTCGGCACGCCTCGGCGTCGAGCATGGCGTTGTTGCCACCTACGTTCACAACTCGGTCTCCGACAACCTGGGCAAGCTCGGTGTGCTGGTCGCCATCGAGACGACCGGCGATGCCAATGCCGCAAAGGCGTTCGCGCGCCAGGTTGCTATGCACGTGGCGGCCACCAACCCGCTGTCGCTGACCCCGGAAGAGGTCGACCCGGCAGCCGTCGAGCGCGAGAAGGCGATCTTCTCCGACCAGGCCCGCCAGTCCGGCAAGCCGGAAGCCATCATCGAAAAGATGGTCGAGGGCCGCCTGCGCAAGTTCTATGAGGAAGTCGTGCTGCTGAAGCAGGCGTTCGTCATGAACCCCGATGTGACGGTCGAAAAGGCGTTGAAGGATGCCGAGAAGGACATCGGCGCCGCGGCCAAGATAACCGGCTTCGTTCGCTTCGCTCTGGGTGAAGGCATCGAGAAGGAAGAGACCGACTTTGCAGCTGAAGTTGCGGCCGCAGTCAAAAAGTAAGACGCTTCAAAAGCTTCTACAGATTGTGTGAAGGGCACCGCGTGACATCGCGGTGCCCTTCGTGTATCGCAAGCCGAATTTCCGGAACATGCGTCGGCGACGCTGAACCCAGCGATGCGTTGGCGCAGCCGCGAGACAGCGAGACGAGGACACGATGACGGCAACCCCAATCTACCGGCGCGTACTGCTGAAAGCTTCCGGTGAGGCCCTGATGGGCGAGCAGGGGTTCGGCATCGATGTTTCCGTCGTCGACCGTATCGCCGGCGATATCGCCGAAGCGCGTGCGCTGGGCGTCGAAGTCGGCGTCGTCATCGGCGGCGGCAACATCTTTCGCGGCGTCGCCGTGGCCTCCAAGGGTGGCGACCGGGTCACCGGCGATCACATGGGCATGCTGGCGACCGTCATCAATTCGCTGGCGCTCAGGACCTCGCTGGTCAAGATGGGCGTCGATGCGGTCGTGCTTTCGGCCATCGCCATGCCGGAAATCTGCGAGAGTTTTTCGCAGCGCCAGGCGACCGCCTACATGGATGCGGGCAAGGTCGTGATCTTCGCCGGCGGCACCGGTAATCCGTTCTTCACTACCGATTCGGCGGCGGCGCTGCGGGCCGCCGAAATCGGCGCCGATGCGCTGTTCAAGGGCACCCAGGTCGACGGCGTCTATTCGGCAGATCCCAAGAAGAACCCGAATGCGACGCGCTACGACCGCATCAGCCACGAGGACGTGCTGAAGCGCGGCCTGTCCATCATGGACACAGCGGCAATTGCGCTTGCGCGCGAAAACCACATCCCGATAATCGTCTATTCGATCCACGAAAAAGGCGGGTTCGGCGACATTTTGAAGGGCGAGGGCCACTGCACCGTCGTCGCGGATAGTTGAGGCGCGCGGCACGGGCAGCACAGAAGAACTGACAAGGAGACAAGCGATGACGAACGGCGTTGATTTCAAGGACCTGCAGAGGCGCATGGACGGCGCCATCAACGCCTTCAAGCACGACCTCGCGTCGCTCCGCACCGGCCGCGCCTCGAGCAACCTGCTCGATCCGATCCAGGTGCCGGCCTACGGCAGCACGATGCCGATCAACCAGGTCGCGACCGTGTCGGTGCCGGAGCCGCGCATGATCTCGGTGTCGGTGTGGGACAAGTCAATGGTCGGCGCCGTCGACCGCGCCATCCGCGAAGCCAATCTCGGCTTCAACCCGATCATGGACGGCACGACATTGCGCATTCCGTTGCCCGAACTCAACGAGCAGCGGCGCAAGGAACTGGTCAAGATCGCGCACAACTATACTGAAAATGCCAAGGTGGCTGCCCGCCATGTGCGCCGCGATGGCATGGACAGCCTGAAGAAGGCCGAAAAGGACAATGTCATCAGCGAGGACGACCACAAGGTCCAGTCGGATCGCGTACAAAAGATGACCGACGAGACGATTTCGATCATCGATAGCTTGCTTACGGAAAAGGAAGCCGAGATCATGCAGGTTTGACGCGGGCCGCCGGAGGCTCGGGAGCCATTCGATGACAACGCCTGCGCATGTCGCGATCATCATGGACGGCAATGGCCGCTGGGCCAAGGCGCGCGGCTTGCCGCGCGTCGCTGGGCACCGCGCTGGCGTCGAGGCTTTGCGGCAGACGGTGCGGGCCGCTGGCGAGTTGGGGGTCTCCTGGCTGACCGTATATGCGTTCTCCAGTGAAAACTGGTCGCGGCCGAAGTCGGAAGTCAGCGACCTCATGGGGCTGCTCAAGCTTTTCATCCGGCGCGATCTTGCCGAATTGCATCAAAGCGGCGTCAGGGTCCGTATCATCGGCGACCGCAGTGGCCTTGAAGGCGACATAAAGGCGCTGCTTGAGGAAGCCGAAACGCTGACGCGCGGCAACTCCGCGCTCAACCTGGTGATCGCGTTCAACTACGGCTCGCGTGACGAGATTGTCAGGGCGGCGCGCAAGATCGCCGACTGCCGCCGCTATGGGCGAAGTCACGCCCGAGGCCATCACCGTCGAATCGTTCGGTACGCTGCTCGACACGGCGGAAATCCCCGATCCGGACCTGGTCATCCGCACCAGTGGCGAGATACGGCTGTCGAATTTTCTGCTCTGGCAGGCCGCCTATAGCGAATTCGTCTTCCTGCCGTGCTTCTGGCCGGATTTCGGCCGCGCGCATCTTGCCGAGGCGCTGCAGGCCTTTGCCGCGCGCGAGCGCCGTTTCGGCGGGGTCATCGCGCACGGCGCCGCGTCATGACTGGAAGCGCCGACGTGCCGCCCGGCAAGGCGGGCAGCGGGCAATCCAGGCAAATGAGCAATCTTCAGCTGCGCGTCGCTTCGGCGGTGGTCCTGGCAGCCATCGTGCTCGGTCTCACCTGGGTTGGCGGCTTACCATTCAGGCTTCTCGCGGCGGCTATGGTATGCGTCATCTTCTATGAATGGACGCGCATGTCGCGGACGCGAGCGGCGGCAAGCCTAGGATTTCTCCCGGAAGCCTTGATGCTTGTCTGCGCGGGCGCCATTGTCGGGGGCGCTCCAGCCTGGGCGCTTCTGCTGTTGACCGCGGTTGCGGTGGCAATCCTGCTGTTTGCCGCTCAGATACGCGGTGCAGGACAATGGGAGCCCGCCGGCCTAGCCTACGCCGCTCTTTCCGGCATTTCGCTTGCGCTGCTGCGGGACGACGACAGCGGCGGGTTCTGGGCGATCCTGTTCCTCTTTGCCGTCGTCTGGGCAACCGATATCTTTGCCTATTTCGTCGGTCGGGCGTTCGGCGGGCCAAAGCTGGCGCCATCGATTTCGCCTGGCAAGACGTGGAGCGGCGCTCTCGGCGGAGCGCTGGGCGGCGTCATCGCCGGCGTGATCCTGGTTGTTTTTGCCGGCGGCGGCGTTTCGGCTGGCCTGATTCTCATCGCTTTGTTTCTGTCGGCCGTCTCGCAGGCCGGCGATCTCTTCGAATCATGGGTGAAGCGGCGCAACGGCGTTAAGGATTCCGGAAACCTGATTCCGGGTCATGGTGGCGTCATGGATCGCGTCGATGGACTTGTCGCGGCGGCTTTTGCCCTGTACCTGATTGGCTGGGCTTTTGGCGGGGATCACCCAGCAGGTGTGCTGTTTTCCGTCTGACGGGTAATAAAACCACAATGACCGCGGCGTTATCCCATCGACACGGGTGCGCCATGGATTTGCCGGCATTGGCGCGGGTAGTATCTGCGCTTGCTTCCGGGCTTTGACTGAGGACGTATCTTGACGGATTTTCTCGCTTCGATCGTTGGTTCGGACAGCCTTCTGGTCGGCACCGTCATCCCGTTTCTTTTCGTGCTCACCGTCGTCGTCTTCGTCCACGAAATGGGCCACTACCTCGTCGGGCGCTGGTGCGGCATCGGCGTCAACGCGTTTTCCGTGGGATTTGGGCCCGAGCTTGTCGGATTTACGGACCGGCGCGGTACACGCTGGAAGCTCTGCGCCATCCCTCTGGGTGGCTACGTCAAATTCGTCGGAGACATGAACGCGACGAGCACGCCCGACGCAGAGGAGATCGACAAGCTTTCGCCGGCCGAACGCCGTATCGCATTCCACACCCAGCCGGTCTGGAAGCGGGCACTGACCGTGCTCGCAGGGCCGATGTTCAATTTCCTGCTGACGATCGCGGTTTTCGCGGTGTTTTTCTCGGTCTACGGCCGCGTGGTCTCCGAACCGATGGTGGCGGAAGTTCGTGCCGGTACTCCGGCCGCGGCCGCCGGCTTCATGCCCGGCGACCGATTCGTCACCGTGGATGGCCACCAGATCGAAACCTTTGACGATGTTCGGCGCTTCGTCTCGGGCCGCACCGGCGATCCGCTGGTCTTTGTCATGCTGCGCGACGGCAAGGAGATCGAGCTCAAGGCGACGCCTGAAGTGATGGAGCAGGAGGACGCGCTCGGCAACAAGGTCAAGGTCGGCGTCATCGGCGTGGTCAACAGCCAGGAACTCGGCCAGCCCCGGATCATCACCTACAGCGTGCCGGGCGCGCTCGCCGAAGCGGTGCGCCAGACCGGCCAGAGCCTTGAGCGCATCGGCAATTTCCTGAAGCGGTTCGCAGTCGGTCGCGAGGACAAATGTCAACTCGGCGGACCGATCAAGATTGCCAAGATGTCGGGGCAGGCGGCCAATCTCGGCTTCGAGATGCTGGTGCAGCTCGTGGCCGGGCTTTCGCTGGGCATCGGATTTCTCAACCTTCTTCCCATTCCCCCGCTTGACGGCGGCCATCTTGTTTTTTACGCCGTCGAGGCTGCTATCGGGCGTCCAGTATCCGAGCGGGCGATGGAGATGGTCTATCGCGTGGGGTTTTTGATGGTACTCGGCTTCATGGGATTCGTTTTCTGGAACGATCTCTTTGGATGTTGAATTTATGAAAGAAATGGGCTTCGGGATGACCCGGATTGAGACTGCGTTTACCATCACGGCGGATATGCGTGACCCGAATGTCACGCTTCGGGCTTTAGTAAATACAAATTAACCAGAAGCCTTGCGTGTAAGGAAAATCTGGCTAATACGGTATGCTTCTGGTACCGCGACGTCCGGATTTCTCGCCGTGGGGACTACGAGAAAAGGCTTTGAGAACTCAATGAAGGCAGCTTCCAGTTTTATGAGCGCCGCTTCGGCGGTGGCTTTATCCGCAGCGTTGGTCGTTCCCGGCGCGGTTGCGGTGCAATTTGTTTCGGTTTCTGTCGCTCAGGCCGCCGTAGTTAGCAGCATTGATGTGCGGGGTAACAAACGCGTCGACGCGGAGACCATCCGCAGCTATCTCGGCATTACGCCGGGCAAGTCTTTTTCGAATGCCGACATTGACGAGGCAGTGAAGCGGCTGTTCGGCACCGGCATGTTCTCGGATGTCCGCATCAACCAGTCCGGCTCGACGCTGGTGGTTCAGGTCGAGGAACATTCGATCGTCAACCAGGTGCTTTTCCAGGGCAACAAGAAGATCAAGGACGCCCAGCTGGCGCAGACAGTCCAGCTGAAGCCGCGCGCCGCCTTCTCGAACTCGGCGATGGAAGCCGATGCCGACGCGATCCGCCAGGCCTACAGCCGGATCGGCCGCGATGACGCCGTCGTCAACACGCAGGTCATGGATCTCGGCGAAGGCCGGGTCAACGTGGTATACGAGATCACTGAAGGCGGCCGCACCAAGATCGCCCGCGTCGATTTCAACGGCAACAACGCATTCTCCGATCGCCGCCTGGCCGATATTATCTCGACCAAGCGTTCGACGATTCTGTCCTTCCTGTTGCGCGACGACGTCTATGACGAAAATCGCCTACGCGCCGACGAGGAGGCGCTGCGTCGCTTCTACTTCAATCGAGGTTATGCCGATTTCCAGGTGATCTCGGCAACCGGCGAACTCAACGAATCGACGAATGAATACGTCGTCTCGATCACCGTTGACGAAGGCGAGCGTTATACGTTTGGCGACGTTTCCGTCGAAAGCACTATTGAAGGCGTCGATGGCGGATCGCTCCGTTCGCTGGTGCAGACCAACGCGGGTGCCGTCTACAGCGCCAAAGATGTGGAAGACACCATCATTGCGCTCACCGAACACGTGGCCGGCCTCGGCTACGCCTTCGCTCAGGTGACGCCGCGCGGCGACCGCAATTTCGAAAATCGCACCATCTCGGTCACCTACACGATCGACCAGGGTCCGCGCACCTATGTCGAGCGCATCGAAATCCGCGGCAATGCGCGCACGCGCGATTATGTCGTGCGCCGCGAGTTCGACGTCAGCGAAGGCGACGCCTTCAATCAGGTTCTTATCCAGCGCGCGAAGAAGCGGTTGGAAAGGCTTGGATATTTTGAGACCGTCGAGATTTCGACGGCTCCCGGCTCTGAGCCTGACCAGGTCATTCTGGTGGTTGACCTCGTGGAGAAGTCCACGGGTGAATTCTCCATCGGCGCCGGCTATTCGACCGGTGGCGACACGGCTGGTCCGTCGATCGAAGGTTCGATCACCGAGAAGAACTTCCTCGGCCGCGGCCAGTACATTAGGGTCTCGGCCGGTGGTGGCGAGAATTCTCGCGATTTCATGCTGTCGTTCACCGAGCCCTATTTCCTTGGTCGCCGCATTGCAGCCGGCTTCGACCTTTTCCGGCAGACGCGGCGTTACGACACCTACGAGAGCGAAACGAATGGCGCGACGGTGCGCTTCGGTTTGCCCATCACGGAAACCCTGTCGACGCAGATCGCCTACAACTACTCGGAAGAAAGGTACGAGTTCCGCGACAGCTGTCTTGATGATGGCGGCACCCCGCAGGTTCCGAGCTGTAACGTCTCGCAGGCCATCATTGACGGTGTGGCCGAAAGCCCTTGGACGAAGTCGTCGGTGAGCGGCGCGCTGCTCTACAACACCATCGACGACATGAAGAACCCGCACGCGGGCCTCTACGCGACGTTCACGACCGAGTTTGCCGGCCTGGGCGGCGATGCGGAATATCTGAAGCTGACTGGCCGTGGAACGTATTATTACACGCTCTCCGAAGAAATGAACCTTGTCAGTCTTCTCAGCGCAGGCGCCGGCCATATTTCGCCTACGGGCGGCAGCGATCTGCGCGTGTTCGATTACTTCAAGAGCAGCGATCGCATAATCCGCGGTTTCGAGTACAACGGCATCGGACCTGCTGCTGCGCTGTCTAACGGCGATTTCGATCACCTCGGCGGCAGTACCTACTTCAGCGCTTCGGCCGAAGTGCAGTTCCCGGTCCCGGTCGTCCCCGAGAGCTTTGGCCTGAAGGGAGCGCTCTTTGCCGACGCCGCCACGCTCTATGGCAACGATGTTCGCAACTCGACAAACGACCAGCTTTCCGCGACTGTATCGCGTGATATGGAATGGCGTGCGTCCGTCGGTGCCGGCCTTATCTGGGCGTCGCCGTTCGGTCCGTTGCGCGTCGATTACGCTGTGCCAATCAAGAAAGAGGACAGCGACGAAGAGCAGAATTTCAATTTCGGCATCTCGACCCGCTTCTAGGCGGTCGAGGCTGTGCTTCCGGGCCGTTCTGGCCCGGAAGAAAAGGCTCATATGACAGATCCGGTCTTTTTTGCGCCGTCACGCCGGTATTCCACCGCTGAGATAGCCACCCTGACCGGTGCCGAATTGCTTGATCCCGCTCAGGCGGACGTGATCGTCACCGATATTGCATCCGTCACCGTTGGTGGCGAGGGAATGCTTGTGTACGTCGACGGCAAGCGAAATGCCGGACTGCTCGAGGGCCGCATTGCCGCGGCGATTCTGTGCACCGCCGATGTCGTAAAGTCGGTGCCGCCTGGCATGGCGATCCTCGTTACGCCCAAACCGCAACTGGCTTTTGCCCAGATCGGCCGGCTTCTGCATCCAAATGCCGCCATTCCACGGTCCCTGACCGGTGAAACCGGCGTGTCGGAGAGGGCGCATGTTTCCAAGGATGCGCGGATCGAGCTCGGCGCCATCATCGAGGCTGGCGCCGCAGTCGGACCGGGGGCTTCTGTCGGAAGAGGCAGCATCATAGCCCCCAACGCCGTTATCGGCGCTGGAGCGCAAGTCGGCCGCGACTGTTTCATCGGCCCGGGTGCAAACATCCAGTATGCCTTGGTTGGCAACGGGGTGATCGTTCACGGCGGCGCACAGGTCGGCCAGGACGGTTTCGGCTTCGTCGGGGGAGCCCGCGGTCCCGAGCGCATCCCGCAGATCGGCCGCGTCATCATCCAGGACGACGTCGAGATTGGCGCCAACACCACCGTCGACCGCGGGGCCATGGCCGACACCATCATCGGCGAAGGCACCAAAATCGACAATCTGGTGCAGATTGCACACAATGTACGTATCGGGCGTGGATGCATTATCGCCGGTCACTGCGGTCTCTCGGGGTCGGTGACCCTCGGCGACTTCGTGATGCTGGGGGGACGCGTCGGTATCGCAGATCATATTTCGATCGGATCGTTCGCACAGATTGCGGCTTCATCCGGCTTGATGCATGACGTTCCACAAGGCGAACGCTGGGCTGGGTCCCCAGCGCGCCCCATGCGGGATTTTTTCCGTGAAGTTGCCGCCATCCGCGGCCTGACCAAACCCAGGAAGGGCGACGATAATGGCTGATAATGCAGCAACGGTTCTGGAGACGGTCGACATCATGCAGCTGATGAAGCTGCTGCCGCACCGTTATCCCTTTCTGCTTGTTGACCGCGTCGTCGAGATCGACGGGGACAATTCGGCGGTCGGCATCAAGAACGTGACTGCCAATGAACCGCATTTTCAGGGGCATTTTCCCGATCAGCCGGTGATGCCGGGCGTGCTCATCGTCGAGGCGATGGCGCAGACCGCCGGAGCGATCTGCATCAAGACAGCCGGCATGGACAGGCCGTCGCTGGTCTATTTCATGACCGTCGACAACGCGAAGTTCCGGCGTCCGGTCGTGCCGGGCGACCAGCTCAGAATTCACGTCAAGAAACTGAAGCAACGGGGCAATATCTGGAGATTCGCTTGCGAGGCCAAGGTCGATGGAGCCAAGGTCGCGGAAGCTGAAATTTCCGCGATGATGTCCCTAAAGCAGTCCGGCTGACCGGCGACGTCGATGCAAGCAGAAACTTTCATTCATCCGATGGCCGTGGTGGAATCCGGTGCCAGGCTCGGGGCAGGGGTTCGTATCGGACCGTTCTGTCATGTCAGCGCGGACGCCGTCCTGGGCGACAATGTCGAACTGGTCAGCCACGTCTCCGTTTTGGGCGCCACCGACATCGGTGAGGGCTGCAAGGTCTTCCCACAGGCGGTGCTCGGTGCTGCGCCGCAAAATCTCAAGCATCGTGGCACGCGCACGACGCTGACGATAGGCAGGAACACCACCATCCGGGAAGGGGTCACGATGCATGTCGGTTCAGACACCAACCATGGTGCGACGAGCGTCGGCGAGAACGGCTATTTCATGGCATATTCGCACGTCGCTCACGACTGCATCATCGGCAACAATGTCACCCTTGCAAACGGCGCGATGTTGGCCGGCCACTGCGAGATCGGCGACAATGTAGTGATTGGCGGGCTGACGGCGGTCCATCAGTTTGCGCGCATCGGCAACAATGCCTTTCTGTCAGGATGCTCGGCCATTCCCGGAGACGTGATTCCGTTTGGTTTCGCGCGCGGCAATCTTGCCAAACTGCGCGGCCTGAATGTCATCGGCATGCGGCGTTCGGGCATGTCGAAATCCGACATTCAGCTTGTACGCCAAGCCTATCGCACGATCTTCGACCGGTCGCGGACCATGGTTGAAAACCTCGAAATCGCCCGACGCGATTTCGCCGGATCGCCGGTGGCCATGAGCCTGGTCGAATTCCTGTCCAAGCGCGGCACGCGTTATTTCGTGACGCCTCCTCTCGACGATGCTGGCGATGACGGCACCGATGGCGACGACTGAGGTCGGCCGTATCGAGCTTGGACCGACGGATCGCATCGCGCTGATCGCCGGCAGCGGACAACTGCCGGTCGATGTCGCCCAAGGGTTGGCGAAGGCCGGCAAACCGCCTTTCGTGGTTGTCGTTGGAGGCCAGTCGGTCGAGCCCGCCGCCTTTCAGCCATATGAGCATGTGACGCTTCCGCTTGAAGCGCTCGGCGATCTGGTCCCGCTCCTGAGGCGTAAGCGTATCACCTACCTGGTGCTCGCGGGTGGCGTGTCAAACCGCCCGAATCTCCGCCGCATCAAATGGAGCCTGTCTCTGCTCAGGTTTCTGCCAAAGCTCGTCTACATGCTCGCGCGAGGCGACAACGCACTGCTGAGCGCTTTGGTCTCGCATCTTGAGAAAGACGGCTTCAAGGTGGTGGGCGCACATGAAATCGTGCCCGACCTTCTGGCGCGGCAGGGCGTCCTTGGCAAGGCGCGGCCGTTGGCTTCCGACCGGCGCGACATCGATGCGGCGCTCGAAGCGGCACTCGCCATCGGACGGCTCGACATTGGCCAAGCCGCGATCGCGGTGGGTGGCCGGGCGATTGCATTGGAAGGTGTCGAAGGGACCGACGCATTGCTCGAGCGCACGAAAAACCTTCGAAGCAATGGCCGCATCGCAGGCATCAAGCGTGGTGTTCTGGTCAAGTGCGCTAAGCCCGGGCAGGAGTTGCGAGCCGACTTGCCAACGATCGGGCCCAAGACCATCGAACGCGCGCACGCCGCCGGTCTGGCTGGCGTGGCGATCGAGGCCGAGCGGGCGCTTGTTCTCGAATTTGGCAAGACCATTGATCTTGCTGACAAGCTCGGTCTCTTTGTGATCGGTCTCGACAAGGTCGCAAATGATGAACGCTGAACGTCCCCTCCGGATTGCGGTCGTCGCCGGCGAAGAATCCGGCGACCTGCTCGGCGCCGATCTCATCCGGGCGCTCGAAACCGCTCGTGGCGGCGCTGTCGAACTGATCGGCGTCGGTGGGCGCCACCTCCAGGTTCTCGGCCTGAAATCGCTGTTCGATCCCGCAGCGATCGCGCTGATGGGGGCTTCGGCGATCGTCCGGGATCTGCCCCGACTGATCGCGCGCATCCATTCCACGGCCACAACCATTGCGGATTTGGAGCCGGATTGCCTTATCACCATCGACAGCCCGGAATTCACCTTGCGCGTCGCCAAGAAGGTGAGGGCAAGGAACCCGAAGATCCCGATCATCCACTATGTCTGCCCGAGCATTTGGGCTTGGCGCCCGTCTCGGGCAGCGGAAATGCAGCCCTATGTCGACCATGTCCTGTGCGTGCTGCCATTCGAGGTCGACGAGTTGAAAAGGCTCTCCGGGCCGCCCGGCACTTATGTCGGTCACCGCCTGACCTACGACACCGGCATCCTGCACGCCGCCCGCCATCAGTCCGAGCGCCAGAAACCCGCGTCCCAGGACGAAAAAACGCTGCTCGTGTTGCCCGGCTCGCGCAAGAGCGAGGTGAGGGGGCTTCTCGGCGCCTTCGGCGAGACGATCGACATTCTGCGGCAGCGTGGCAACCGGCTGCGGCTCTTGATCCCGACGGTGCCGCATGTGGCCGGACTCGTCGAAGCCGAAACCGCGAAATGGCCGCAGCACCCGGAGATCATCCTCGACCCTGCCCGGAAATGGCAGGCTTTCGGCGAGGCCGATGCGGCACTCGCCGCTTCCGGTACCGTGTCGCTGGAACTCGCGCTGTGCCGGGTGCCGTTGCTCGCCTGCTACAGGGTGGACCGTCTGATGCGGATGTTCGTGGGCCTGATCACCGTCTGGTCGGCGTCCCTGCCCAATCTGATCGCCGACAGGGCAGTGGTGCCTGAATATTACGACTATTCCATCCGGCCGGGCATGCTTGCACGGCAGATCGAACAATTGATGACCACCGACAGCGATGCCCGGCGCCTGCAGTTGAACGGCTTCACCGAGATCAAGAAACGCATGACGACCATGCGCAGGCCAGGTGCTGTCGCTGCCGACGTCGTGCTCGGCTATATCGAGACGAAATGAGCGGGCGCTGCAACAGCGCCCGTCGTCAGTGGTGGCTTTTGGCCTTGGGCGCGTAGCTGCCGTCGGGCGCCCTGTCGAACATTTCGCGCAGTTGGGGGTGGCGGACCGGCTCGCCGGACTCGTCCTCAAGCAGGTTCTGCTCCGACACATAGGCGATGTATTCGGTCTCCGAATTTTCGGCGAGCAGGTGATAGAACGGCTGATCCCTGCGCGGCCGCACGTCGGCCGGGATCGCCGCGTACCATTCCTCGGTGTTGTTGAATTGCGGGTCGACGTCGAAAATGACACCCCGGAAAGGAAAAAGCCGGTGGCGGACCACCTGGCCGATCCTGAATTTTGCAGTCTTCACGTCGCTCATCTTAAACCTCTCGCGCTATTTGGCGCAGCCGGCTCATCAATTCAATCCCGTACGCCTTGACGCGCTGTTCAACAACGCGATAGCGCGGCTGAAAGTTTTACCGCTGGGACACAACATGACGGACGTCATCGGCCTCGTACTGCCGTTCTTCGGGCTCATTTTCCTGGGTTTCGCGGTGGCGCGCATTACCCGGCAGCCGCTCGAAGCGCTGGGCTGGATGAACACCTTCATCATCTACGTGGCGCTGCCGGCGCTGTTTTTCCAGCTTCTCGCCAAGACGCCGATCGAACGCTTGACCGAGTGGAGCTACATTTTCGGCTCGGTGTTTTCCACCTTCGTCATCTTTGCGCTGATGTTTTTTATCTCGGTCGCTGTGGCGCGCGGTGCGGTTGCCGAAGCGACTATCAAGGGTCTTGCCGCGGCCTACGGAAACATCGGGTACATGGGGCCGGGCCTTGCCCTGCTTGCCTTCGGCGAAGAGGCGGCGGTGCCGGTGGCGCTGATTTTCTGCTTCGAGAACATCATGCATTTCGCTATCGCGCCGATGATGATGGCGCTGTCCGGCGGGGAAAAGGCGTCGCCCGGCGTATTGGTGCTGAGCGTGGTGAAGAAAATCGCCCTGCATCCTTTCATTGTCGCCACGGCAATCGGGGTTTTCGCCGCCTATTTCGAATTCCGACCGCCGATGCCGGTCGAGCGCCTGCTCGATTATCTGGCGCGCGCGGCAGCGCCTTGCGCGCTGTTTGCCATGGGGGTGACCTTGGCGCTGCGCCCGCTAAACCGGGTGCCGCACGAACTCGGGCTGATCGCGGCGCTGAAACTCGTCCTGCATCCGCTGCTTTGTTACGTGGTGCTGAGCTGGGTCGGCAATTTTTCCGAGATATGGCTGTTTTCGGCGGTGCTGCTTGCCGCACTGCCGACCGCCACAAACGTCTTCGTCATCGCTCAGCAATATGGCGTCTGGGTGCAGCGCGCCTCGGCAAGCATTTTGCTGACCACGGTTCTCTCCGTCGGTACGGTGACAGCGCTGCTTTACATGATCAAGACGGGCATTCTACCGCCGGATCTGTTTCCCTAGATCGGAAAAGACCGAACGCAGACCGCTGCCGGTGCGCAGCCCTTCACGCATGAACAGCGCGCGCAGCGGCGCAAAGCCTCCAAGCACGGTCAGCCCGGCGCTGCGTAGCAACTGCGCGGGGATGACGTTCGACAGCAGTGACAGGTTGAGCAGATTGACCGCGCCGGTGCGGGCGAAGATGTCCGGGCGACGCCGGCGATCGTAAGCTGCGAGCGCCAGCCTGGAACCTACGTCATCAGTGTTATCAGAAGCAATATCAATAAGTTCCTGAACATCCCTGATGCCGAGGTTAAGCCCCTGCGCGCCAATGGGCGGGAAGATGTGCGCGGCTTCGCCAATCAGCGCGACACGGTTCTGGGCAAACCGCGCCGGCAGGCCTGCCGACAGCGGATAGACTTGGCGGCCGGGTTCGACCGTCACGCGTCCAAGCATCGACTGCATCCGGTCTTCGACGCGCCGCGAGAGTTCGGCGTCGTCGAGCGTCGACAGTTCTTCGGCTTCGGCCGGCTTGACCACCCACACGAGGCTCGACCGGGCACCCGGCAGCGGCACCTGCGTGAACGGGCCGGTCTCGGTGTGGAACTCGGTGGAGGTGTCGGCATGGCCGCGAGCATGCCTGAATGTCAGCACCAGCGCCGCCTGCTCATAGCGGTGCATTGTGGTGGTAATGCCAGCGGCCTCGCGCGCCGCCGAGCCGCGCCCGTCCGCCGCGACGGCAAGCGCTGCGGTGACTGTGGCGCCATCGTCAAGATGTGCGGTCACGCTGTCGTCGGCGGTATCCCAGCGCTTTACCAGGGCTTTACGCCAATCGATATTCGGCTCCGCGACCACCGCACCTTCCAGCGCATCGTTCAAAACCCCGTTCGGGATGTTCAGCCCGAAAGCCTGCTCGCCGATTTCGCTGGCACGGAAGGTGACGGCAGGGCCGCGGATCAGCCGTTTCGTGGCGTCGACAATGCGCATGACGCGCAGCGGCGCCGTTTTTGCACGAATAGGCTCGATCACACCGAGGCTGTCGAGGAACTGGATCGCCGGCATCATCAGCGCAGTGGTGCGCCTGTCGTCCTTGCGGATCTCCGGGCCGATCAGCGTGACGGCAAAGCCGGCTTTGGCTAGGCCGAGCGCTGCGATCAGGCCGGCAGGGCCGGTTCCGGCGACGAGGATTTGCTGTGACGTCGATGTGTTCAAGGCAATGACCGGCGGTTGCGCCACATGGCGGCGCTGGAATACGAACAACGCTGCGTATATGGCAGCATGAGCGCATGTCATCAACGCGGCGTTTCATCCCAACGGGCAGCATGGCCGACGGTAACAGCAGTTTCGAGAATCTCGACCGGGCGGGTCAGGCAACCGCCAGTGTCGTCCGGCACCCTCGATTCGCCGTCAATCTGGTGCTGGCGCTCGCCGTCTCGTTGTCGTGGTTGGTGCTTATAGCGATGTCGGTGCGCAATGCGACGGTTGCGCCGGGCGAAAGCGGACCGGGCGCCGAACTTCTGCCTTCCATGCCGCTACCGTTGCCCACATTTCTCGAACAGTTCCTGCAATTGTGCCTGACGCCAACCCCGGTCAGCAGTTCCCTTGCCAGTTACGCCGCGCTTTCGCTCATGTGGTTTTTGATGGCTCTGGCGATGATGCTGCCGTCGGCTGCACCGATGATCCGCACCTATTGCGAAATCGCCGACACCGCGCGGGCAAAGGGCGAACCGGTGGTGCATCCGCTGGTTATCGTCGCTGGATATCTCTTGGTTTGGCTCGCCGCTTCGTTCGGTTTTGCGGGGCTTTCGCTGGGGGTGCAGGCGCTCGCCGCAACGCCTGCGCTCACACCCCTGCAAGGCATGACCGGAGCTGCGGCGCTAGCCGTTGCGGGGCTTTATCAGTTCAGCGAGCTGAAAGAGGCCTGCCTCAGGCAATGCCGCAACCCTTTCACCACACTGTTTTCCCGCTGGAGCACGCGTCCATCCCGCATCTTCCGGCTCGGTTTCGATCAGGGTGTGTGGTGCCTCGGCTGCTGTTGGGCGCTTATGCTGGTGATGTTTGCAGCGGGGCTGATGAACGTGTTCTGGATGGCGTTGCTTGCGCTGTTTACCACCGTGGAAAAACAGGTTGATGGCAGGTTTCCCGGCCGCGTAGCGGGTGCAATATTGCTTGTCTGGGCGGCGGCGCTGCTATTAATCTCCGCCTGAGACGAGGGACGTGCCATGAAAGAGCAGAGCTGGGCGATGAAGGGGGAACTCGTCCTCTCCTGCAACTGCACGGTCTTCTGCCCATGCGTGCTGTCACTCGGCGGCCACCCGCCGACCGAAGGTTATTGCCAGACCTGGGCCGGCTTTCGCATCGATGCCGGTCATTTCGGCGAGGTCGATCTTTCAGGTCTCAATCTCGGCCTGATCATGGAAATTCCGGGCTATATGAGCCGCGGCAACTGGACTGCCGGCCTGTTCATCGACCAGCGCGCCTCGATTTACGCGGTGAAGGCGATCAGCAGGATTTTTACCGGCAAGGCCGGCGGCACCACCTCGCTGTTGTCAATCCTGGTTGGCAAGTTCCTCGGCGTCGAACAGGTACCAATCACCTACGAGACAAAGGACAAGACGCGCGTCTTCCAGATTCCAAAAATTATCGACGGCGCTATCACACCCATTCCTGGCAAGAGCCGGGATGCCGACACCGTGATCACCAATTCGGAATACTGGATCGCGCCTGAAATCATCGTGGCGAAATCCGAAAAGAGCAGGCTGAGGGCCTTCGGACGCAACTGGAATTTCGCCGGACGCTCGGCTGAGATCTGCAAGCTGGATTGGCGCGGTCCGTGAGCAAGCGCGCAGATGCCATGAAAGCTGGCAAAAAGCTCGCCGACCGCATCCCGCGGCCGAAAAAGAAGGTGACCTGGCCGCAGGCGAGGGCGTTTTCCGTTCATCTGCTGACGGCCTCCGGATCATTTCTGGCATTCCTGTCGCTGGTCGCGGCAAGCGAAGAGAGCTGGACGTTGATGTTCCTGTGGCTCGGGCTGGCGCTGTTGGTGGACGGCATTGACGGGCCCATCGCGCGCAAACTCGACGTCAAGGAAGTTTTGCCGACGTGGTCGGGCGAACTCCTCGACAACATCATCGACTATGTGACCTACGTCATCATTCCCGCGTTCGCCCTCTACCAGCGCGGCTTCATGGGCGAGGGACTTTCGTTCCTTTCAGCGGCGATCATCGTGGTGTCGAGCGCCATCTACTATGCCGACACCGGAATGAAGACGAAGGAGAACTTCTTCAAAGGTTTTCCGGTGGTCTGGAACATGGTCGTGTTCACCCTGTTCGTCATCGAACCCGGACAATGGGTGTCCTTCGCAGTGGTGGTGATTGCCGGTATTCTCACCTTCGTGCCGATAAATTTCCTGCATCCGGTGCGCGTGGTCAGGCTGAGGCCGCTCAATCTCGGCGTGACGCTTCTGTGGTGCGCTTTCGGCGCGCTTGCACTGGCGCAATCGGCGATGGCGCAGTTCTACAATCAGATCGGCGTGCTCGGCGAGCACGTCAGTGTGGTGACCAAGATCGGCATCTCTGTCACCGGCATCTATCTCTTCGTCATCGGCGGCATCATGCAGCTTTTCCCAACTCTCGGCCTGAAGAAGACCTGAACCATGTCCAAAGCCATCCAGATTGCCGCCCATGGCGGCCCCGAAGCATTGCGGTATGTTGATGTGGACCCCGGCAAGCCCGGCAAGGGCGAGGTGCTGATCCGCCACACCGCGATCGGCTTGAACTTCATCGACGTCTACTATCGCACGGGTCTCTATGCCGCGCCGAACGGCCTGCCGCTGATCCCGGGCGGCGAAGCCGCCGGCGTCGTCCTCGAACTGGGAGAGGGCGTCTCGGACCTCAAGGTTGGCGACCGCGTCGCTTATGCCGTGGGTCTCGGCGCCTATTGCGAGCAGCGCACCATCGCCGCCGAGAAGCTGGTCAAGATGCCCGACGGCGTTTCCGACGAACAGGCTGCCGGCATGATGCTGAAGGGCATGACCGCCGAATATCTCTTGCGGCGGACGTTCAAGGTGAAGCCTGGCGATACGATCCTGTTCCACGCCGCGGCAGGCGGGGTAGGTCTCATCCTCGGCCAGTGGGCCAAACATCTGGGCGCCACCGTCATCGGAACCGCCAGTTCCGCCGAAAAGATCGAACTCGCCAGGGCGCATGGCTTCGATCACGTCATCAACTACCGTGATCGCGATTTCGTCGCCGATGTGAAGGAAATCACCGGCGGCAAGATGTGCGACGTGGTCTACGATTCGGTCGGCAAGGATACATTTCCCGGCTCGCTCGATTGCCTGAAACCGTTCGGGCTTTTCGCAAGTTTTGGCCAGTCGTCGGGCCCGATTCCGCCGTTCAATCTGGCGCTGCTTGCGCAAAAAGGCTCGCTTTATGCGACCCGGCCGACCTTGTTCGTCTACAATGCTAAACGCGAAGCCCTGGTAGCCTCGGCCGCGGCACTGTTTGACGTGGTCTCGAAGGGTATCGTCAAGATCAAGATCAATCAGCGTTTTCAGCTGAAGGATGCAGGTCAGGCGCACGCCGACCTCGAAGCGCGAAAAACCACGGGAACCACAATTCTTCTTCCTTGAGTTTCCGCTGAAATTCTTGAAGCTCTTTCAAGATGACCCACGCTTTGCGTTGTGCGGCAAGCGCGCATACCATGTCTGCGGGAACACAGAACAATATCTGGAAAACAGATTGGAGGCACCGTGCGTGCTTTAGACGGTAGCGAAACCGCGAACCTGCTTGAGGTTCGGGGGCTCACGAAGATATTCGGAACCCTGAAAGCGTGCGACGCGATCGATCTGACGATCGCCAAGGGCGAGATTCACGCGCTTCTCGGAGAAAACGGCGCTGGCAAATCCACCCTTGTCAAAATGCTGTTCGGCTCGCTCGAGCCGCACTCCGGCGAAATCTTCTGGAACGGCCACTCCGTCCGCATCGCCAGTCCACATGCCGCAAAAAAGCTCGGCATCGGCATGGTTTTTCAGCATTTTTCGCTGTTCGAGGCGCTGACGGCAGCCGAAAATATCGCCCTGTCGCTGAACGAAGATACAGCTATCAGTACGATTGCGGCGAAGGCCAAGGCGCTGTCCTACAGCTACGGCCTGCCGCTTGATCCTTATGCGCTGGTCGGTGATCTCTCCGTCGGCGAACGCCAGCGCATCGAGATCATCCGCTGCCTGCTGCAGACGCCGGAGTTGATTATTCTGGACGAACCGACGTCGGTGCTCACCCCGCAGGAGGCCGACAGGCTGTTCGAGACGCTGGAGCGGCTGCGCTCCGAGGGCAAGTCGATCCTCTACATCTCGCATCGCCTCGAGGAAGTGAAGCGAATGTGCGACCGGGCAACCGTTCTGCGCCACGGCAAGGTTGTCGGCCACTGCGATCCGCGCAAGGAAACGGCCGCCTCGCTCGCCCGAATGATGGTCGGCAACGAGGTCAAGCCTGTGGTGCGCCCGCCTTCGGAAGGCATAGAGAAGGCCGCTTCGCTCCTTGAGGTCCGCGGCCTCAGCCGCAATCCGGCGACGCCATTCTCGATCCCGTTGCGCGATATCAAGCTAGACGTCCGCGCCGGCGAGGTGATCGGCATCGCCGGCGTTGCCGGCAACGGCCAAGGCGAGTTTTTCGAGGCGGTGTCGGGCGAAGCCTTGCAGGATGATGGCGCCACGGTGCGCATCCGCGGCAAGGACGCAGGACGTCTGTCGATCTCCGGACGGCGACTGCTCGGCGCCGCATTCGTGCCGGAGGAACGGCTTGGCCATGGGGCGGCGCCCCGCATGCGGCTTTCGGAAAATCTTCTCCTGTCGCGCCACACGACGGACCGGAAAGCATTTCTCGGCCCCGCCGGGCTGGTGCAAAGCGGTGCGGTCAAGGCGGCCTCGCAGCGCATTGTCGAGGAGATGGATGTGCGCAAGAGCGCGGTCGATCCCGAGGCGGCCGCCCTCTCGGGCGGCAATCTGCAGAAATTCATCATCGGACGGGAACTCGACCGCCAGCCGGCGGTGATGGTGGTTAACCAGCCAACCTGGGGCGTCGATGCGGGGGCTGCGGCACACATACGTCAGGCGTTGATCGAACTGGCGCGCAGCGGCTCGGCCGTCCTGGTCATCAGCCAGGATCTCGACGAATTGTTCGAAATCTCCGACGCCATCGCGGTCATGCACAATGGCGAACTGTCGAAACCGCTGCTGCGCGCCGAAGCGACCTTCGAAAAGATCGGCCTGTTGATGGGTGGCGCCGAGCCCGGCCATGTCGAACCGGCACTGGAGGTGGCGTGATGCGCATCGAACTCGTCAAGCGCCCGGAGCAATCGAAACTTTTCAGCGCGCTTTCGCCTTTTATTGCGCTTGGGCTGACCCTCGTCGCTGGCGCCCTCATGTTCTCGCTGCTCGGCAAGAACCCGCTCGACGCGCTTTATTATTATTTCATCGATCCGCTCCGCGAAGTGTGGTCGTTGCACGAACTGGCGATCAAGGCCGCACCGCTGATCCTCATCGCGGTCGGCCTCTCGGTCTGCTACCTTTCCAACAACTGGAACATCGGCGCCGAAGGTCAGTTCACCATCGGCGCGATCGTTGGCTCTATCCTGCCGGTGTTGTTTCCGCAGTTCCAGAACTGGGCGGTGTTGCCGCTGATGCTGATCATGGGCATGCTCGGCGGAGCGGCCTATGCGTCGGTGCCGGCCTTCCTCAAGGCGCGCTTCAACACCAACGAGATCCTTACCAGCCTGATGCTGGTCTATGTGGCGCAGCTTTTCCTCGACTGGCTGGTGCGCGGCCCCTGGCGTAACCCGGAGGGCCTGAACTTCCCCGAAACGCGCAATTTTCACGAATATGCGGTGCTGCCCGAGATCTGGTCGGCATCCGGCCGCGCCAATTGGGGTTTTGTCTTCGCGCTGGTTGCCGCCGTGGCGTTGTGGTTCATGCTGTCGCGCACGTTGAAAGGTTTCGAGGTCAAGGTGCTGGGCCAGAGCCCGCGCGCGGGCAAGTTCGCCGGGTTCTCATCGGCGAGAATGGTGTTCTTTGCGTTCCTGCTCTCCGGCGCGTTGGCTGGCCTGGCAGGCATCTCGGAAGTCTCCGGCGCCATCGGCCAGCTCCGGCCGACGATTTCGCCGGGCTACGGCTTTGCCGCGATTATCGTCGCCTTTCTCGGCCGCCTCAATCCGCTCGGCATCATCGCGGCCGGGCTGGTTCTGGCACTGTCCTACCTGGGCGGCGAGGCAGCACAGATTTCGATCGGCGTCTCGGACAAGGTGGTCCGTGCGTTCCAGGGCATGCTTTTGTTCTTCGTGCTCGCCTGCGACACGCTCATCCATTACCGCATCCGCTTCATCGGGATGCCGGCCAAGACTGGGGAGGCGGCTCAAAATGTTTGAATCCATCCTGATCACCATTGCCACGGCGGCGACGCCGCTGCTGATCGCCTCGATCGGCGAACTGGTGGTGGAACGCTCCGGCGTGCTCAATCTTGGCGTCGAAGGCATGATGGTGATGGGCGCGGTCACCGGCTTTGGCGTTGCGCTGGCGACCGGCTCGCCCTGGCTCGGCGTGCTTGCCGCGATCCTTGTCGGCGCCTTGTTTTCGCTGCTCTTCGGTTTCCTGACGCTGACGCTCGTCACCAACCAGGTGGCCACCGGCCTCGCGCTGACGCTGCTCGGGCTCGGCCTTTCCGGGATGATCGGCGAAAGTTTCGTCGGCTTGCCCGGCGTCAAGATGAGCTATCTCTACATTCCCTACCTCACCGACATTCCCTATGTCGGCAAGTTGCTGTTCGGCCAGGACCCGCTCTTCTACGTGTCGATCCTTCTGACGGCGGGCGTCGCCTGGTTCCTGTTCCGCTCGCGCGCCGGCCTCACGCTACGCTCTATCGGCGACAACCACACATCCGCCCATGCGCTAGGCATCAATGTCATTGGCATCCGTTATCTGGCCGTAATGTTCGGCGGCGCCTGCGCGGGGCTGGCCGGCGCCTACCTTTCGCTGGTCTATACGCCGCAATGGATCGAGAACATGACCGCCGGACGCGGCTGGATCGCGCTGGCGCTGGTCGTCTTCGCCTCGTGGCGGCCGTGGCGGGTGCTTGCCGGCGCCTATCTGTTCGGCGCCGTGTCGATCGGCCAGTTGCACGCACAAGCGCTGGGGATAGGCGTTCCCTCGCAGCTACTTTCTTCGCTCCCCTATCTGGCAACCATCGTCGTGCTTGTTCTAATCTCGCGCAACCGGCGACTGACGATGGTGAACACACCGGCTTCTCTGGGGCGGCCGTTTGTGCCAGATCGCTAATCACGAAAATCAATGGGATAGTGCCCCCGGCAACACTGAAAGAGGACGAACGAAATGAAGAAGACTGTTCTATCGCTTGCCGCCGCAGCCGCCGTGCTGTCGTTCGGCAGCATGTCTGCGCAGGCGGCGACAAAGGCCTGCTTCATCTATGTCGGGCCGATCGGCGATTTCGGCTGGTCCTATCAGCACCACCAGGGCCTGGAGGAGATGAAGGCCGCGCTCGGCGATCAGGTCGAGACCGCCTATCTGGAAAGCGTGCCGGAAGGCGCGGATGCCGAGCGCGCCATCGAGCGTTTCGCCCGGTCCGGCTGCAACATCATCTTTACCACCTCGTTCGGCTACATGGATCCGACCAACAAGGTCGCCGGTAAATTCCCGGACGTGAAGTTCGAGCACGCCACCGGCTACAAGCGCGAGCATCCCAATGTTGCGACCTACAATTCGAAATTCTATGAAGGCCGCTACGTGCAGGGCGTTATCGCAGCCAAGATGTCGAAGGCGGGCGTTGCCGGCTACATCGCATCCTTCCCGATTCCGGAAGTTGTCATGGGCATCAATTCGTTCGTGCTCGGCGCGCAGTCGGTCAATCCCGACTTCAAGGTGAAGGTGGTATGGGCCAACACCTGGTTCGACCCGGGCAAGGAAGCCGACGCCGCCAAGGCGCTGATCGACCAGGGCGTCGACATCATCACACAGCACACCGATTCCACCGCGCCGATGCAGGTTGCCACCGAACGCGGCATCAAGGCGTTCGGCCAGGCTTCCGACATGATCAAGTTCGGCCCGACCACCCAGCTCACCTCGATCGTCGACGACTGGGGTCCGTACTACACCGAGCGCGTCAAGGCGGTGATCGACGGCAGCTGGAAGCAGCAGGACGTCTGGGGCGGCATGAAGGAAGGCCACGTCGTGATGGCGCCTTACGCCAACATGCCGGACGACGTGAAGAAACTCGCCGAAGAGACTGAAGCCAAGATCAAATCCGGCTCGTTCAATCCATTTACCGGCCCGATCACCAAGCAGGATGGCACCGAGTGGCTGAAGGCAGGCGAGGTTTCGGACGACGGCACGTTGCTTGGCATGAACTTCTACGTCAAAGGCGTAGACGACAAGCTGCCGCAATAACTGGCGCGGCCAACACCAAAGAAGGGCGTCCGGAAGCGGGCGCCCTTTTTTGCTGCTGAGATCCCTTGCTGACATGGATTGTCAGCATGCCTCCGCTATTTCCTCCGTCGGACAAGAGGAGATCTAAGCCCATGCTGAAATTCTACCACTCGCCATGGTCGCGTTCGTCAGGTGTTTTCTGGCTGCTGGAAGAGCTTGGCCAGCCTTACGAAATCGAGCTCGTCGACATTCGGGCGCCCGGCGGCGTGCCCGAAGCCTACCGCGACGTGCAGCCCAACAAGAAGGTGCCGGCCATTGAGCATGACGGTGTGATCATCACCGAACGCGCGGCGATCTCTGTCTACCTGGCCGACCGTTTCTCCGAGGCAGGGCTTGCGCCGGCGATCGGCGACAAGGCGCGCGGTCCTTATCTCACGATGCTCGTCTATTGCGATTCCGTGTTCGATCCGGCCATCAGCGCCAAGGCCCAGGGATGGACATACCAGAGCAACAACTTTTCGTTCGGCCTGTTCGACGACATGGTGAAGTATGTCGAGAAAAAGCTGACGGCGCACCCATATGCCGCCGGTGACGATTTCACCGCCGCCGACACGCAACTGGCGAGTGGCATCGGCTTCACGATGAATATTCTTAAGGTTTTGCCGGCCTTGTCGGTGTTTACCGACTATGTCGCGCGCCTAAGCCGAACGCCCTGCCTATCAACGAGCGCAGGCCCGGGATGCTGAACTCATCAAGCAGGTAACCCCACCGCAGTTCGGCTGATTGGTGTCAGACCGCCTGGCCGTAGAGGTCGTAGGCGTCTGCGCGGTCGACCTTGACCGTGACGATGTCGCCGGCCCTCAACGGGCGCCGTGACTGGATGTGAACCGAACCGTCGATTTCCGGCGCATCATATTTGGTGCGGCCCTTGGCGGACGTTCCGTGCGCCTCGTCGATGATGACTGGCAGCCGCTTGCCGACCTTTTTCAACTGCTGGGCGGCCGAAATATTCTGCTGGCGCTGCATGAAGCGGTGCCAGCGTGCTTCTTTGATTTCCTGCGGCACCTCGGGAAGGCCGAGATGGTTAGAACGAGCGCCCTTCACCGGCTCGTATCTGAAGCACCCGGCGCGATCGATCTTGGCCTCGTCCAGCCAGTCGAGCAGCATCTCGAAATCGTCATCAGTCTCTCCGGGGAAGCCGACGATGAAGGTCGAGCGCACTGCCAGGTCGGGGCAGGTTTCGCGCCAGCCACGAATGCGTTCCAGCGTCTTTTCATTATGTGCCGGGCGGCGCATGTTCTTCAACACCTGCGGGGAGGCGTGCTGGAACGGGATGTCGAGATAGGGAAGGATCTTGCCCTCGGCCATCAGCGGAATGACATCGCTTACATGCGGGTAAGGGTAGACGTAGTGCATGCGCACCCACATGCCCATCTCGCCGAGCTCGCGTGACAGGTCGAGGAATTTGGCGCGCACCTCGCGATCCTTCCACACGCTCGACTGGTATTTGATGTCGATGCCGTAGGCTGACGTGTCCTGTGAGATGACAAGCAGTTCCTTGACCCCGGCGTTTGCCAGTTTTTCGGCTTCACGCAGCACGTCAGCTGCCGGGCGCGAAGCCAGGTCCCCGCGCAGGTCCGGAATGATGCAGAAGGTGCAGCGGTTGTTGCAGCCTTCGGAAATCTTCAGGTAGGCATAGTGGCGTGGCGTCAGCTTCACGCCTTGCGGCGGCAACAGGTCGACATAGGGGTCGTGCGCCGGCGGAACCGCCTCGTGAACGGCGGCCATGACACTTTCGTAGGCCTGCGGGCCAGTGATCGCCAGCACGTTCGGGTGCTTTTCGCGGATCAGTTCCGGCGTGGCGCCCATGCAACCCGTGACGATAACCTTGCCGTTTTCCTTCATCGCGGTGCCGATGGCGCCAAGCGATTCGTCGCGCGCGGAATCCAGGAACCCGCAGGTGTTGACCACGACGAGATCGGCGCCGTCGTGCCTGCGCGCGATCTCGTAACCCTCGGCCCGCAACCTGGTGATGATGCGCTCGGAATCGACGAGCGCCTTCGGGCAACCAAGGCTGACGAAACTGACACGCGGTGCTGCGGACATCGTATTTCTCAAAGGCTATTGCATCGGCCGAAAATCGGATCCGATCTTCGGAAAAGCACGAAGCATGGGTTCAAAGTCTTAAAGCGTCCTTGGCGCGTCCAAAAGGACGCTCAGCGCTCTAACCGCCGAACGCTGTCCGGTCCGGCCCAGTTCGGGCGGCGCAATATCACACTTGGCGCGCGGAGAAAACCCGCGGTTTCAGTGGCCCATCTGGCCCGGCGCACCGAACCAGGCGCTCAGGAACGAAAGTTGCTCCGGCCACTGGCCATAGGCACCCTTCAGCGTCATCTCGATGGCGACGTAGAGAATGACGAGCAGGCCGACATAGGCGATCCAGCGGTGCTTGTGCAGCAGCCGGGCGATGAAGGAGGCGGCAAGGCCCATCAGCGCGATCGACAGCGCCAGGCCGATGATCAGCACCGTTGGGTGATCCATCGCCGCGCCGGCAACCGCCAGAACGTTGTCGAGCGACATCGAGACGTCGGCGATGACGATCTGCCACACCGCCTGTCCGAGGGTTTTCGTCTTGGCCTTGCCGATTGTCCCATCGGCATTATAGTCAGCATCGGAGAGCGCCTCGGTTGCCTCGTGCTCATCCTCATGCGAGGTGCGCAACTCGCGCCACATCTTCCAGCACACGTAAAGCAGCAGCAGGCCACCGCCGATCAGCAGGATCGGCCCGATCTGCAGCAGTTGCTGGGTGATCAGCGCGAAGACGATACGCAGCAGCGTCGCCGCCATGATACCGATGAGGATTGCCCTCTTGCGCTGTTCAGCAGGCAGGCCCGCCGCGGCAAGACCGATCACGATGGCGTTGTCGCCGGCCAGAACGAGGTCGATGGCGATGACCTGCAAAAGGGCCGAAAAACCGGCGGCGGTGAAGATTTCCATCGATCATCGACCCTTCTTTTGCTGGCACTGAACTAGACGCCGTACAGTGTAGGGTCGTGTTACGTCAAGTGCGGGCGCTAGCCGGGCAGACATCACGCATAAAGGCCAAGAGCCCCTTCGTTCCGGATGGGAACCTCTAATTGCCCTCGCTCAGCCGGTAGCCGACACCTGTCTCGGTCCTGATGTAGCGCGGCTGTTCCGGGTTCGGCTCGATCTTCTGGCGCAGTTGCCTGACATAGACGCGCAGGTACTGCACGTCATAGGCATTTCCCCACACCTGCTTGAGCAGGAAATTGTGGGTCAGCACCTTGCCGGCATGCTGCGCCATTATGCGCAAGATGTCGTATTCCTTGGGCGACAGTTTTACCTCCTCATCACCGATCCTGACGATGCGTCGGACCAGGTCGATCGACAGGTCGCCGGTCTGGAACACCGGTTTTTCGCCCTGCTGCTGCAGCCTGTGGCGCAGTGCGACACGGATGCGGGCAAGCAGTTCGTTCACGCCGAAGGGTTTTGTCACGTAGTCGTCGGCGCCAAGCTCCAGCGCCTCGACAATGCCGGCCTCGTCGGTGCGGCTGGACAGGATGATGACAGGCACGAGATTTTGTGCGTCGCGCCAGCGCCGCAGCAACTCATGCCCCTGGATGTCCGGCAATCCGAGGTCGAGGATGACGAGATCGGGCGCACTGTCCTCCATCCGCTGGAGCGCCGTCTTCCCGTTGGTCGCCTCGATGGCTGTATAATCCTGCGTCGTCAGGCCGACACGCAGAAGTTTGCGGATCGGCGGTTCGTCGTCGACGATGAGGATCCTGACGGGTGGAGCGCTCATGCGGGCAGGGCCTTTCGTTCGGCGCCGCCGGGCAGCGGCATCCTGATCGTGAATACCGCGCCGCTTCGGTCTGTGCGGTTGCCGGCGCTGATCGTGCCGTTCATCGCCTCGATGAATCCGCGGCAGATTGCGAGCCCGAGCCCGGTTCCGGCGCGCACGCTGTCGCCTTTCTGAGCGCGGGTGAACTTGCCGAACACCCGTTCCAGGTCTTCCTCGGCGATGCCCGGCCCTTCGTCCAGCATCTGCAGCGTCACCGCCCCCGTGTCGGCAAATGCCTGGACGCGTATCAGCGATTCCTGTTCGGAGTATTTGCCGGCATTGTCGAAGAGATTGAATAGCACCTGTTCGAACAGCACCGGGTCGACCCGGATCAACGGCAGGTTTTTTGGCAGATCGACATCAATCCGGTGGGAGGCGAGGATTTTCTTGGCCCGCGACAGAGCCGTTCCGACGATCTCGTTAAGTTCCAGCATGCCGAAATTCGGCTCGACCGCTCCCGATTCCAGTCGGGTCATGTCGAGCAGGTTGGCGATGAACCGGTTCAGCCGCTCGGCTTCGTCCTGAATGGTCCCGAGCAGATCTTCCTTGGTCGGCTCGTCCAGCGCTTTGGGAAATTCCCGCAGCGTCCCCGCAGCGCCCATGATCGAGGCAAGGGGAGTTTTGAGATCGTGCGATATGGAAGTGAGCAGCGCCGAACGCAGTCGGTCGGCCTCGACCGCCAGCTTCGCGTTATCGAGATCCTCGACCAGGTTGACCCGTTCTATGGCAAGGGCTGCCTGGTCCGTGAGGGCATCCATGAGCCGCCGCCGCTCCGGAGTTAGCAGCGGCCCTTGCCGGTCGTCATCGATGCCGACGACGCCGATGGCGCCACGCGCCGTGCGCACTGGCAGGAAGAGCCGCTTGGCGCCGGGCAGTGTGTCGGCGCCGCGTCCGGCCGGCCGGTCGTTTTCCCACGCCCATTTGGCGGCCGCGATATCGGCCTGGCCGAGCGTATCCTCTGGCGGGTAGCCGGCCTTCACGGTGATGATGCCCTGTTCCGGCATGAGCACGACGACACGTACCTTCAGCATCGATGCGATCTGGAAGGCGGTTGCCCACAACACGTCGTCGAGCGTCGCGGTTGCCGCGAGCTTTTTCGAAAAGAGATAAAGGTCCTCGGTGACGCGCGCCCGTTGCCTGGCCGCCACCGCCTGGCCGCGCACGCGCGCCGTCAGATTGCTGGCGATGACGGCGACGATAAGGAAAAAGACGAAGGTGACGACACTTTCAGGGCTCCCCAGTGTCAGCGTGTAGAGCGGTGGCAGGAAGAAGAAGTTGAAAGCCAGCGCGCTGACGATGCTGGTGAAGATCGCCGGCGCCAGCCCGTACCAAAGCGCGCTGGTCAACACGCCCATCAGGAAGACGATGCCGATGTTGTCGACATCCAGAAACTGCCTCAGCAGCAGCGCGCAGCCGAGCGCCAGGGCGGTGATCGCAAAGCATGAAAAGTAGGGTGCCGGCGAAAACTCGGCTTGGTTGCCGAGTTGCACCGAGCCCCTCGGCTCGTTGGCAGCCTTTTCGCGGCCGGAAACGACATGCACGCTGACGTCGCCGGCGATGCGGATAAGGTCGTGCGTTGCGGAACCTTGGAGCCATTCGCGCCAGCGCCCTTTGTCCGAGCGGCCGATGACGATATGCGTCACGTTGTGCTCGCGCGCATAACGCATGACTTCTTCGGCCACGTTACGGCCTGGCAAAGTCGCCGCTTCGGCTCCCAGCGTCTCGGCCAGCCGCAGCGAAAGTGCGACACGGTCGCGCTCGGTTTCGGAAAGCCGCGCCGATCGCGTCGTCTCGATGGTGATCGCTGACCATGGCGCGCGCAGGCGCTCCGCCAGCCGCCTGCCGTAGCGCACCAGCGCCGGCGAGCGCGCCGCTTCGTCTATGCAGACCAGCACGCGGTCGCCCGCGGCCCACGGACCGTAGATCGCGTGTTCCTGCATGTGCCGGACGAGTTGCTCGTCGACCCGTTGCGCCGTGCGCCGCAGCGCCAGTTCGCGCAGCGCCGTCAAATTACCGGGCGAGAAATAATTCTCGATGGCGCTCTTGGCGGTCTTTGGAAGATAGACCTTGCCTTGCTTTAGCCGCTCAATCAGGTCGCCCGGCGTGAGGTCGATGACTTCGATATCGTCGGCGCGGTCAATGATGGAGTCCGGCACCGTTTCGCGCACCCTGATGCGGGTGATCTGGGCGACGATGTCGTTCAGGCTCTCGACATGCTGGATGTTGACGGTGGTGTAGACATCGATGCCTGCCGCCAGCAGTTCCTCGATGTCGAGATAGCGTTTCGGATGCCGGCTGCCGGGCGCGTTGGAGTGGGCGAGTTCGTCGACCAGCACCAACGCGGGCCTGCGCGCCAGAATCCCGTCGAGATCCATCTCATCGAGCGCGCGGTCCTTGTAGGTGACAGCGACGCGCGGAATGATCTCGAAACCCTGGACGAGTGCCTCGGTTTCCTTGCGTCCGTGCGTCTCGACCACGCCGATGACGACATCGACGCCCTCGGCCTTGCGGGCGCGGCCGGCCAGCAGCATTTCGTAGGTCTTGCCAACGCCGGGTGCAGCGCCCAGGAAGATGCGCAACCTACCGCGCACCTCACGTTCGGCGGATTCGAGAAGGGCGTCCGGGGAGGGACGCCGGTCGGCTTCATCGGCCATCAACGCGAGTCGGGCTCCCGGGTAACAGTTCGCCTCATTGGTTGTGCAAAGCCGCCCCGGCGTCAACCGGAGCGGCGAATGCAGTTATTTCGCTGTGGCGTCGAGCGCGCGGTTGAGCGCCAGAACGTTGACCACCGGCTCGCCGAGAAGACCCAGGATACGGCCTTGGGTGTGCTCGGCGATCAGCTCCTTGAGCTGGTCTTCCGAAACGCCGCGGGCTTTGGCGACACGCGGCACCTGGAACAGTGCCGCTTCCGGCGAGATGTGCGGGTCGAGGCCGCTGCCGGTCGTGGTGACGAGTTCGATCGGCACCGGTTGCGACGGGTTTTCGGCCTTCAGGCGCTCGAGATCGGCCTTGACGCGCTCAATCATAGCGGCGTTGCCCGGCCCGGCGTTCGAGCCCATCGAATTCACCGCATTGTAAGGAATGGTTGTCGTCTTCGACGGATCTGCCGGGTCCGGCCCGAGGGTCACCGATGGCCGGCCATGGAAATAGCGGTCGCTCGGTGAAGTTCTGGCCGATCAGCTCGGAGCCGACGACGATGCCGTTGTCGACGATCAGGCTGCCGCTGGCCTGGTGCGGGAACAGCGCGCCGGCGATGCCGGTCATGGCCAGCGGATAGGCGAGGCCGGTGATCGCCGTCAACGCGACGATCATGACCAGGGCGGGACGAAGTTGTTTCAGCATTGTCTTGATCCTTAGGCTAGGCCGAGAGCCGAGACGGCCATGTCGATCGCCTTGATGCCGACGAACGGCACCAGGATGCCGCCGAGGCCGTAGATAAGAAGATTGCGGCGCAACAGCGCAGCCGCGCCCACCGCACGGTATTTGACGCCGCGCAAGCGCGAGCGGGATCAGCGCGACGATGATCAGCGCGTTGAAGATGATCGCCGACAGGATCGCCGATTGCGGGGTCGCAAGACCCATCACGTTCAGCACCTGGAGCTGCGGGTAGAAGGCCACGAACATCGCCGGGATGATGGCGAAGTATTTGGCGATGTCGTTGGCGATCGAGAACGTCGTCAGCGCTCCGCGCGTCATCAGCAGCTGCTTGCCGATCTCGACGATCTCGATGAGCTTGGTCGGGTCGCTGTCGAGGTCGACCATGTTGCCGGCCTCGCGGGCGGCCACCGTGCCGGTGTTCATGGCGACGCCGACATCGGCCTGCGCAAGTGCGGGCGCATCGTTGGTGCCGTCGCCGCACATGGCGACCAGCTTGCCCTTGGCCTGTTCCTCGCGGATCAGGCTAAGCTTGTTTTCCGGCGTCGCCTCGGCCAGGAAATCGTCGACACCGGCTTCGGCGGCGATCGCTGCTGCGGTCATCGGATTGTCGCCGGTGATCATCACCGTGCGGATGCCCATGCGACGGAGTTCCGCGAAGCGCTCGCGGATGCCGCCCTTGACGATGTCCTTGAGGTAGACGACGCCGAGCAGACGGCCGTCGCGCGCCACGGCAAGCGGCGTGCCGCCGACCTTGGCGATCTCGTCGGCGATGGCGCGAATCTCGCGAACGCTCTCGCCGAGGCCTGCGTCTTGAGCAGCGCGGCCGTGCCGCTTGCCACCGCCGCTGTCGGATTGGCGCCGACATGGGCGAGTACTGCATCGACGGCGCCCTTGCGGATCGAGCTGCCGTCGACATCGACGCCGCTCATGCGGGTCTGCGCGGTGAACGGAACGAAACTGCGCATGCAGCGAGCGCATGTCGCGCTCGCGTATGCGGTATTTTTCCTTGGCCAGCACGACGATCGAGCGGCCTTCCGGCGTCTCGTCGGCAAGCGAGGCCAGCTGGGCGGCGTCCGCGAGCTCCTGCTCGGTGACGCCGCTTGATCGGCCGGAATTCCGTCGCCTGGCGGTTGCCGAGCGTGATCGTGCCGGTCTTGTCGAGAAGCAGCGTATCGACGTCGCCGGCTGCCTCGACGGCGCGGCCCGACATGGCGAGCACGTTGAAGCGCACCAGGCGGTCCATGCCGGCAATGCCGATCGCCGACAGCAGCGCGCCGATGGTGGTCGGGATCAGGGTGACGAACAGCGCGACCAGCACGACGATCGGGATCGAGCCGCCGGCATAGGCGGCAAAGCTCGGGATCGTCGCCACCGCCAGCACGAAGATCAGCGTCATGCCGGCAAGCAGGATGTTGAGCGCGATCTCGTTTGGCGTCTTCTTGCGCTGTGCGCCTTCGACGAGGCGATCATGCGGTCGAGGAAGGTGTTGCCGGCAGCCGCGGTGATGCGGACGCTGGATCCAGTCAGACAGCACCTGGGTGCCGCCGGTGACGGCCGAACGGTCGCCGCCGCATTCGCGGATGACCGGCGCCGATTCGCCGGTGATCGCTGCTTCGTTGACCGAGGCCACGCCTTCGACGACCTCGCCGTCGGAAGGAATGATGTCGCCCGCCTCGACCACCACCAGGTCGCCGACCTTGAGGCTGGTCGCCGGCACGATCGCGTAGTTCGACCTGCCGTCGGCGGAGAGCAGCTTGGCGGTGGTTTCGGTGCGGGTGCGGCGCAGCGCATCGGCGTGCGCCTTGCCGCGGCCTTCGGCCACCGCTTCGGCGAAATTGGCGAACAAAACAGTGAACCACAGCCAGATGATGATCTGCAGCGTGAAGCCGTGATTGGGCGCCGCTCGCCCAGCACCGCGTCCTTGATGAACAGGAGGGTGGTCAGGGCGGAAACGACGGCGACGACGAACATCACCGGATTCTTGGCGAGCGAACGCGGATCGAGCTTGCTGAAGGAAGACCCGATCGCCGGAAGAAGGATGCTGGAATCGATGATGCTGGCGGATTGTAGCTTGCTCATTGGAACTGTCCCGGGTTTTCGATCTGCATGGCAGAAACGAGGTAGGCGGCGCCCTCGACGCCAGAGGGCGGCTATGGCGAGAACGATGACCATGCCGAGGATAACGTCGGACACGGCGAACTGCGGCCGACTGTCCCGCGCCTTGTCGGCGCGGGCAGGCAACAGGGAACGCAGGCTGCTCAGCGGATAGTGTGACATCGCAGGCCTCAGAAGCTCTGGCCGGACAGGATCGCCAGGTGTTCGGCGATCGGGCCGAGCGCCAGCGCCGGCAGGAAGGTAAGGCCGCCGACGATCAGGATCACGCCGACCAGCAGCCCGACGAACAGGCCGCCGTTGGTCGGAAATGTGCCCGAGCGACACAGGAACCGTCTTCTTGGCGGCCAGCGAGCCGGCGATCGGCAAGTGCCGGGATGATGATCAGGAAGCGGCCCATCAGCATGGCGATGCCGAGCGTGATATTGTACCAGGGCGTGTTGCCGGTGAGCCCGCCGAAGGCCGAGCCGTTGTTGGCCGCCGCCGATGTATAGGCGTAGAGGATTTCCGAAAATCCGTGCGGCCCCTGGTTGGCGATCGAGGCGACCGCTGACGGCATCACCACGCTGATGGCGGTGAAGCCGAGCATCGCGAGCGGCAGGCTGAGCAATGCCAGCATCGCCATCTTGACCTCCTTGGCCTCGATCTTCTTGCCGAGATACTCCGGCGTGCGCCCGACCATCAGGCCGGACACGAAGATCGCAACGACGACGAACAGAAGGATGCCGTAGAGGCCGGCGCCGACGCCGCCGACAATGACCTCGCCGAGCTCCATATTGATCAGCGGGATCATGCCGCCGAGCGCGGTGAAACTGTCATGCAACGCATTCACCGCACCGCAGGAGGCTGCCGTGGTGACCACGGCGAAGAGGGCAGACATGGCAATGCCGAAGCGCACTTCCTTGCCTTCCATGTTGCCGCCCTCGAGGCCGAGCGCATGCATCAGCGGGTTGCCGGAAGCTTCCGCCCAATAGGTGAAGATGACGCCGGCGATGAACAGCACGCCCATTGCGGAGAGGATCGCCCAGCCCTGGCGCTGGTCGCCGACCATGCGGCCGAAGACGTTGGTCAGCGCAGCGCCGATCGCAAAGATCGAAACCATCTGGATCAGGTTGGCCAGGACATCCGGGTTCTCGAAGGGATGCGCCGAATTGGCATTGAAGAAACCGCCGCCGTTGGTGCCAAGCATCTTGATCGCAAGCTGCGAGGCGACCGGGCCGACTGCAATGGTCTGCTTGCCGCCTTCCAGCGTCGCCGCGTCGACATAGGCGCCAAGCGTCTGGGGAACGCCGAGAAAGACATAGACAAGCGTCAGCACCACGCAGAGCGGCATCAGCACGTAGAGCGTCGAGCGGGTGAGGTCGACCCAGAAATTGCCGATCGATTTCGACGACGCGCGTGCAAATCCGCGGATTAATGCAATCGGCCAGCGCCATGCCGGTGGCCGCGGAAACGAAGTTCTGAACGGTCAGGCCGGCCATCTGCACGAGATAGGACATCGTGCTTTCGCCGCCGTAGTTCTGCCAGTTGGTGTTGGTGACGAAGCTGACCGCGGTGTTGAAAGACAGTTCCTGCGGAACAGCCGCCATGCCGGCGGGATTGAAGCGGCAGCGCGGCCTGGAAACGCTGCAGGAGATAAAGCACCAGGAAACCGAGCAAGTTGAAGGCGAGCATGGCGCCGACATAGGTCGTCCAATGCTGTTCCTCGCGTTCGTTGGTGCCGGCGACGCGGTAAAGCAGCCGTTCGAACGGCGCCAGCAGGAAGCCGAGAAAGGTGCGTTCGCCCGTGTAGACGCGCGTCATGTAGCCGCCGAGCGGCTTCACCAGGAGAATGACGATGCCGCAGAAAATGAGGATCTGGATCCAGCCGTTGAGGGTCATGGCTTTTCAGCTTTCGAAATCATGAAAAAGGCGCCGTCAGAAACGTTCGGGACGGATCAGCGCGTAGACGAGATAGGCGGTGAGCAGGACCGTCACGCCACCTGCCAGAATGTAGTCGATCAACATTTCGGGTTCCTAGAGGTGGTCGCAGGCCGACATGTAGACGTAGAACAGCGCAAACGCGGCGACACCGGATGCGAGCAGGATGAGATCCAGCATTGATTTTGCCTTTGACGGCGCGGGCGTTGCGAACTGGCCGCGCGCGCCCCGCGCAATTTTCACTGCAATGACGGCCGGCGCTCAAAAACTCCGGCCGCGTTTTGTCGATACGGAGTGGAATGTCGTCAAAACGGCATAAAGGTTCGAGACGCGCCGCGCGGCGAATATATAAAATTTCTATAAAGGCTGCTGGCCACTACCACTGATTGTGGCTGGAATAATGTGCAGTCAGAAGGAGGCCGCAGTGATCAAAACGCAAGCTCGGCGAGCATGCCGCCTGCAGCAATCGCTACGCCCGCGACGAGAAAAATGCCGGCGAGGAAATCCAGCGACGCCGTTTTTTCGGCCTTGCGCGCAGTCGTGGTTTGGGCAGACCTTGCACGGGCACGCTTCGCGGCGACTGCCTGGGCGCGCTCCTGCTGCTTCAGCATCTGGTCGAAATGGGTGGTACGCATCATCGCTGCTTCCTTTGTGGTCCGTGCCTGAAAAGCGGGCACGGACTGAAAGCTAGCCACGGCGATATAAAGGTTCGAGACGAGGCGTCTGCGGAAGATATCAAGGCTCTCCATAGCCGAACGTGCTGCAATCACCGCACGGTTCAGTGCTTGCCCAGAACATGCGCCTCGCGTGCGGCGGCGACAAAGGCGCGGCGCGCCTCTACAGTCGATTGCCAGCCGTCGAGGGCATCGCGGCAGGCGCGCAGCGCCGCGCGATAGCGTGGTCCGGGCTTGATGGGCTGAATCTCGGACAGGAACTCGATTCCCTCCCACACGCTTGCGATGCTGCGTCGGTGGCCGGGGTCGAGCTCTATCTCGACGGGGGCGGAAAAATGGCGATCGTTCATATCATCCTCCGGTCTGCCGAAGGCTTGTTGGGCGTGGTGGATCGGAACCGTCAGACGGCGATCCAATCGCTTGCTGCAAGCATCGCTGCATCGGCCAGCGCATCGGGCGCCAACATGCCGCGGGCGCGGGCAAACGCCTCGAATGCAAGACGCGCTGTCTCGGTCTCGGTTTGCCCGGCCAGCGCCGCCAGGCAAACATTTAGCGCGGTGGCGTGCATCGGGCCGCGCGCTCCGGCCCACTCGTTAAGTACCTGAAAAGCTTCGGTGAGCGTCTCCACGTCGCGCGGGAAACCTATCCCGACGAAGATCGAAACGGGTTGGGCGAAGCGGACAGCGGGCATAGAAAACTCCGGGCGTCGATGTGCTTTGACTTCTAAAGCGGTGCCAGACAACGCGCGACTTGGCTCTGGGTTGCAGCGGTCACATCCAAAGGTGGGTGACCAACCCAAAAGCGTACGGCAACAGCAGCCGAACCGGCGCGCCTCACGCCATTATGGTTGAAGCTGGGCTATAAAGTGTCCCATTTCGGGAGGTTTGCGTTGGCATCGAAGATGCATGTGTCAGGTTGCCGGCGCCTCGCCGGTTCTGATCGTCGATCAGAATGTGGAGCTCGCCGGGGGAGGGCGGGTTTCTTGCCCCCGGCGGGTTCCGCTAGCTGTGAACCGACTTAAAACCTGCCCCGGACCAGCAGCGCCTCGGAGATCGCGTTCCGCACGGTCGGCGCGGACGCCGACCAGATACGCAGCCAGAGCTCCCTGGCTTCCGGTGTGTCGGAATCCGTCGGTCCCAGTGTGATACGTTCGCCCATTACCCAGGCAATCCGGCGTCCGCCTAGCGCGCGGTAGCGGTCGACGAATTCAAAGGCGTCGAATTCGTCGGCGGGCTGCAGCTCCATACGCAGTCTCGGAACCGGGCTAGGGCGAACCCTCTTGTCTTCCGAAGCTTTCCTGAGCTCCCGCGCCCTGACGATCAGCCAGCGCAACCTGACCAATTCGAAGGGGACCGCGGATTTGTTTCTTTCCAGCGAGAAAATCTCGCTGTTGATATCCTTAAGCATTCGCCAAGCGGCGTAGCCGTCGAATGCTTGGTTGTGCGCTATTCTTTTTGCAATCTTTTCGTTTGTCTTGATCATCATGAAGCCCTTTTTATAAGCCTCATTTTACTCTCGCCCACGATATACTTTAAATTCTTCTTCGTGGTGAATGGTAAACGAAATTCCTATAAGTTTAACTTTTTAGTTCGGCAATTTGAATGAAGCGTAGAACGATAGATCATGCGGCTTCGCCAACCGTAAGTGGAGGTGGTCAAAGAAGAGATGGCGCCGACACGCAGGGTTTGCGTGGCCTTCTGAAGAAGGCCATTTGCCCGTTTGTCGCAACTGCGGACTTTCGTGGCCGGCCAAGAGTGTCCAGGCCGCGTCTATTCTAGCCCACTCGGCCGTGACCCTCCTAAAAAGGCCCGGCCGTGAGGGGCTGGATCGGCCGGGCCAATGGGAGGATGCCCGAAACAACAGGGCATCGTGAGCATAGATCGAAGCAAAAAATCGTCTGTGACAGCGTTCACACATGCAGCCGCGCTCATAGGGTCAGACACAGGCCGTCAACCGCCGCCTGATGGTGACCCGCATCGCCAAATCTGGCGGAGGAGTTGTAATTGCAGATCGGCATCCATCGCTGGCAGTCGTACGATCCGTTATCGCCTTGGAGAATCATCTTGGAATATGTCTGCTGGGTTATCCGAGGTTGGAAATAATTGACGGCGAACACTTCGCGATACAAAGCTCTCTAAGGTCGATTCTCTGCAACGTTCGCACTGTGAAACGGAATATGAGAACACTGGGCAACGCTATCGCGTTCGTCATTGCAACGGGCCTCAGCGCTGGTCATGCAGGAGCGGAAAGCTCGAAAGCCTCACGGGCGCCGGAATGGTTGTTGGCTCGCTATGGCGACCAGAAAACTGCATTGGCGAAGTACGCAGCAGCCATGGCGCGATACAGGGAGCGACTGAAGGATATCGAGAAACCTGTTGGACTTGCCGGACCTTTCAGTCATGCCGGGAAGGAACGATGGACGTGGCTTGCGGCGGACGGAAGCATCGTTCGGCGGGTGGACGACGGCACCTTCGCACTCACCGCAGGTGACTGTGTGCGACTTTTTTGCCTTGAGACCACCTGTTTTGCCGCTGGCTGGCCCCTCTTTGTTTGTGAA
The DNA here is from genome assembly GCA_963726065.1 of uncultured Alphaproteobacteria bacterium. Classification (GTDB taxonomy): domain Bacteria; phylum Pseudomonadota; class Alphaproteobacteria; order Rhizobiales; family Rhizobiaceae; genus Neomesorhizobium. The sequence continues at coordinate 39,604 of CAVSAU010000004.1, read as the reverse complement.
GACGGCCGGGAGCGTACGATGTCAGCGCCAGATTTTTCGACCGTTATTTTTGATGGAATCACATTCCTGCGAGTTCCGCCCCCACCAGCCCCGCCTGATGAAGGGAACGCGCCGGAATAGACTGTCGCCTTCAGCATGACGCAGGCAACGAGCGACCGCACGGGTAGCGGACGCGTCTCTAGCAGTCATTCATTCTAGATTATCGGGCGGCGCGCAGTTGAACGATCAACTTGGCAAGTGGTTTGTTGTCCGGCTGCAAGCGGGCAAGTTCTTCAGCCAGCCTAAGAGTTTCAGGATAACGACGCAGCTTCAGACCGTAGGGAATGGCAACGCCGAGCAAGTTCGCATCGGCAGAGCCGTTGACGAGCGCTTCGCCGAGGAGTTCGAAGGCGTCGTCAGTACGACCGACTGAAGTCCAGGGCGACGGCCAGCGTCGTCCGGTACTGGGCGTTGCCTGGAGCGATCCGCACGGATGCTTCTAATTCACCGATCGCAGCGCCCATGTTGTTGGCACGAACTAGAGAGAGGGCGTGGCCATATCTTAGCATCGGATCCTCCGGCGATATCCTGATTGCTTCGGCGTAGGTGCTCTCCGACTTCTCCTGCTGGCCAGTCGCACGGTAAAGTTCGGCAAGATTTGCGTGCGCTCCTGCAAGGCTGCTGTCGAGCGCAATGGCGCTGCGAAGCACAGTTTCTGCCTTGCTTGCCTGGCGTTGTCCCATGAGGAAGAGGCCATAGATGTTCTGTGCTTCGGCCATATCCGAATTGGCTTGCACGAAAGCGCGGAGATTCTCCACGGCAACATCGAAGTCGCGGCGCTGATCGCCAAGAAGGTCAGCGGTCGACGCATTACCAAGAGCCGTGACGGCAGCCACCCGTACAGCGCGGGTTTCATCGGCAAGCAGTTTGCCGATGGCCTCGAGCCGCAACTCGAACGGAAGATTGCCCGCTGCCTGCGCGGCACCCAACCGGAAGAGGGGATCGGAGTTCTCTGCCGCCGCCTTCACATCGGCGACAACTGCCGCGCCACCAAGACGTCCCATTTCCGCGATCGCGCCGCCTTTGACGATGCCCGCCTGCTCATTAGCGAAAATCAGCTCACGTAACGCTCCGATCGCAGTCGGATCGTTCTGAGAAGCCCTGGCGAAGGCATGGGCAATTGTGGGACGTTCGCGCCAGGCTGTGCCATACCATTTATCCATCGTTTCTGCCGCCCACAGGTTCGTCTCCGCTGCATGACAAGTCGTGCAGGCGTTTGGAGTACCGTAGGCGGTCGAGAGGTCCGGACGCGGAATTACGAACGAATGGTCGCGCCGGGGGTCGACCTTCATGTAGGTGCGTTCGGGCATGTGGCAGTTGGCGCAAAGGGCTCCGGCGGAGCCCGACCGATGGCGCGTGTGCTCCGCGGTATCGAAACTGCCGCTTGGATCGAAGCCTGCAAATCGGTCCGGCTTTGTCTCGGCATGGCACTGCGTGCATACGGCATTGCCATCTGCCTTCAGCGCCGCGTCGTGCTGCCTATGACAGTCGAGGCAGACGACCCCAGCTCTCGCCATCTTGCTCTGCTGGAACGAGCCGTATTCAAATACCTCATCGAGGATTTGCCCGTCTGGAAAATAGAGGTCGGGGCGCCACAGGTCGGGCGAGAAATGATCGAGAAAGGCCTTGCCTGGCCCATAACCGCCTTGAAGTTTCGTACGGCGCGCGTGGCAGCCCAGACAGACATTCTGGTCGAGGGGAGCCAGGCCGAAATCGGCGGCCGACTGATCCCCACCCGCTTCCGCCCACTCCACATGTTTCGCGCCGCCTCCATGGCACGATTGACAGCCTATGCTCGTCGCTACGTAGGTCGATTTGTATTCGCCGGTCTCTGGTCGGAAATTTGCTTGCGGATTGGTGGAATGGCAGTCGATGCAGGTTCGGTTCCACCGATAGAATGGACCGGTCCAGTGGTAGGTTGAGCCGGGTTTCGCGGATTTTCCGGCGCCGAGCCAAAACCATTCCCGCTTGTTCGTATCCCAGGCGATGTCAAGCGCCTGTAGCCGGCCGCCGCCGATATCGATGAGATATTGCTGCAGCGGTTCGTAGGCAAAAGTGTATTTGACCTGGAACTCGGCTTGCCTGCCGTCCGGGCCTTCTGTCCGGACAAAGAACCGGCCATCACGTTTGCTGAACGTTGTCGAAATTCCATCATGTTCGAAATGGGCATTGCCGAAATTCGCGCGCACAGTGCTGTCGTCTGCGACTGCCATGGCTTTGGAGTGGGTCGATTTGGCGAAGGTGGCCGCCTGATCTGGGTGACAGGAGGCGCATTTTTTCTCGTCCACGAACCCGTTAGGAATAGCGATTTGCGGATCGGAAGACGAAATCTCATTCGCTGAGCCGTATCCTGGCATGGCAAGCGCAAGCAACGAGCCCACTGCAACAATTGCCACGGGATGTTTAAGCGCGCTCAATCGACATCCACCTGGTGCTTGGCCTGGTAGTCGAACCTGCGACGACTGTGATCCACCGCAGCCCGGCTGGGCAATCCTATTTCTCGGGAAATATCCTTTTCCAGTCCGCCTTCATGTCGACAACGGTCCAGTTGTTGATGGTTGCGGCGTCGAGGGCTTTGTCCAGGCGGCCGAATTCGCTCGTGCGATCGTATGCGTATTCGCGTTCGGCATCGGTGTGATGGACAATCAGGCCGAACTGCAGACCGTCAGCGAGTGTCGTCCATTGCAGCATCTCGAGGTCGCCGTCCGAGTTGCCGAACGCGGCGATGGGCATGCGGCCGATTTGCTCGTGAATGCCGACCGGCTTGCCGGCCTTGTCGTCGATGAAGTTGACTTGCGGCAGGCGGAACAAGGTCGGTATGCCGTCGCGCATCTCGAATTGTGTTTTGATCGACGAGCCGAGCACTTGTTCTGGCGGTACTCCGTAGATCTTTTCCGTCCAGGGTCGCATGAACTCAATTCCGCCGCCCGAGACGATGAATGTCTTGAAGCCGTTGGCGCGCAGATAGGCGAGAAGTTCGAGCATCGGCAGGTAGACCAGCTCGGTGTAGGGCTTGTTGAAGCGTGGATCACGTGCAGCGGCGATCCAATCAGCTACGATCGTCTGGAATTGCGTGACCGTCATGCCGGAATGCGTCGCCATGATGAGTTCCACCAGCCCCTTTTCACCGACTGCGGCAAGCGCTTTCATGTCGCCTTCCAGAACCGCCCGAAACGGCTGTGTCGTCGCCCATTCGGGATGGTTTGGCGCCTCCGCTTTCACCCGGTCGAGCGCGAAGGCAAGCTGCACGTACATGGGATGCTCGACCCACAGCGTGCCGTCATTGTCGAATACCGCGATACGCTCGGGCTCCGGCACAAAATCGGGTGAACCGTCCTTGCTCACCTTCTCGACGAACTCGATGATCGCAGCCTTGGGCGCGGTGTCGTTCCATGAGGCCAAGGGATCGGATTGGGCCAGAGCGCCGATTGGCGTCAGGGCAACCGTCAACAGGACGCCGACGGCGCGCGCTGACCCCTGGAGATCACGTGGCACGAACATTATTTTCTCCGCCGTTGGGTAGGGGACAACAGGAGGCCCGACAATGCCGGGCCCCCACACGAAAGTTCGATCAGTTACCGGTCGGCATCGTCAGGGTTACGCCCTCCTTGTCGAGTTGATCGCGAACCCACTGGAACCGCTGATAGTTGGAGATCGTAAGCGGGCCGGTGTAGGTCATGCTTTGCAACTTGCGAGGCGGATATTCGACATACGTCTTCATGAGCTTATTGATGGCTTCGGAGATCGTAACCATGGCCCAGGTGTGCTCGGTGAAGTTGTTCATGAAGATGTCATAGCGCTCCTGCGGATCTGCCAGGAGGTCGAATATCTGGGGGGCAGTCGCCACGTAACTCTCCGCGCCCTTCCAGCCGAGGTTCGAATCGACCGCCAGGCCGCCGGTCTGCGCGCCATCATCGCCACGCAGATTGAAAACGGCCTTGAGGTGATTGACGCGGGCGGCGCCAGGGGACAGCTCGTTTTCGGTGAAGTAGAACCATTCCTTCCTGGGAGATGGGCCTGTGCCGGCGAGGACCGGTGTCATGTCATAGCTGTCAAAGATGATCGGCTTGTCTTCGCGGTCTTTGGTCGGCAACGACACCTTTGCCGCTGATGCGAAGGTCGCCATCAGATCGAGCCCGCCAAGGATTTCATGGTTCCTGGAGCCGGGCTTGGTCTTGCCGGGCCACACTGCGATCGCCGGAACGCGGTTACCGCCTTCGCGAACCGTACCTTTGGTTCCCCGGAAGGGCGTATAGCCGGCATCCGGGTAGACGTCCTGCCAGGCGCCGTTATCGGTCGTGTAGAAAACCAGCGTGTTCTTGTCCATGCCGGTCTCGCGCAGCTTGTCCATGATGCGGCCGATATGGGTGTCAAGTTCCACAACCGAGTCCGCATATTTCGACTTCGATATCGACTTGTGCTGGAACTCCGGCGCCGGCATGTTGGGCTGGTGAACCTTCATGAAGTTCACGTTGATGAGAAGGGCTGGCTCGGGTTCTTGGCGGCGTCGTCGAGGAACTCGATCGCAGCTTTTTCGACGTAGCCGTCGAAAAACGGAATGCCGACGACGCCTTCCTTGCCGTCGATAGTTGGGGTGTCGACATACTGGCCGTTGATCTTGAAATCCTCCTTGGCCGTCTCCCCGGCGTTGCCTGAGAGCGCGCCCTTGGTAACCTTCTGGAACATTTCGCGCAGCGTCGGGTCCATGTCTGGGAACCAGGTCGGGTCGGCATAGGTGTAGGCGTTGAGATGGTATAGCCCAGCGTATTTCATCACGTCATAGCCCTGGGCGTTCGGCAGCGCATAGTCGGCTTCGCCAAGATGCCACTTGCCTGTGAAGTAGGTCTTGTATCCACCCTGCTTCAGGACCGAGGCAAGGGTCCATTCCGCGGCGGGCAAGCCACCTCCCTGGCCCTGGAAAGCCACCGTAGTCATGCCACTGCGGTTGGGGATGCGGCCGGTCTGCATGGCGGCGCGACCCGGGGTACAACTTGGCTGGGCGTAGAACGAGAAGAAGGTCATGCCCTCCTCTGCCAAGCGATCAATGCTGGGCGTCGGCATGCCACGACCTTCGCCACCGCCATAGGGTCCGAGATCGCCATAGCCGGTGTCGTCGGAAACGATGAACAGGATATTGGGCTTGGCCTGATCCTGGGCCTGTACGGCGAAGGTGCTCCCTAGAAGGGTGACGGCCATTGCCGTCACAATTCGAGTACTGACTGTGATTGTCATGTCGCTGAACTTCCTTTTTGGTGGTGCCCGGCCGTGACGTGCCCTTCGCATTGGCTCGATGCACGCGATCCGCCGTGCCAACGGGCACGTTCCAGCCATAAGCTTCGACTGCCTCTCAAGTTACAGCGAGACCCACTCGCGGCTTGGGCTGCGGACACGGACAGCTTAAGCAGCGTTCGCCTGAACGATATTGTCCTTAGGTGAAGCGCCGGCCTATGGACGACCGCCAAGCGCCCGAGCAACCGCGCCGACCAGCAAATCCGGTGCAAACGGCTTGTTCAGATAAGCCGCGCAGCCGAGTTGAGCTGCGGCTTGCCTGAGGCGTTCGTCGCTGATTGCGGTGATGAAGATGATAGGCAGGTCTGGGTCGAGCACCTTCAAGTGCTGCCGCAACTCAATGCCGGACATACCTGGAAGCTGGATATCGAGTACGACACATGCCGCCTCGCCAGCGGGCAGACGAGCCAGAAACGCTTCCGCCGAAGTAAACGTCTCGACGGCGAAGCCCTCGATCGTCAGCAGGCGCTGGATACTCCGCAGCATGCTAGCATTGTCGTCGACGATGGCGACGGTGGGCGGACGACCCTTCAAGAGACACGGCCTTTCATTGACTGTCTGGCTAGCCGTCAAACGCATAGTGGGACCGAAATCCATCGTCCTGCCAATTGTCCTTAGGGGAAGTTTAGCCAGCTTGGCCGAGCGGCGAAGCATCGTCATTCAAGATGCCCAGCCGCTCGGCGATGGAAACCGCCTCGGCCAGCGAATGCGCGTCCAACTTTTCCATGATGCTGCGTCGATGAGCCTTGACGGTTCGCTCTGAGGTGCCGAGTTCATAGGCGACCTGCTTATTGCGGTTGCCGCGCACGATCAGCTCGAAGACGATCGACTCCCGCTTCGTAAGGCTCGCCACGCGAGCTTGCAGGGCAACCGTGCGCTCGCGTTCGGACGCTCGCTGACGGTAGCGCTGCACCGCCCGTTCGATCGCGGCAAGCAAGTCGCCACTCGAAGCGCTCTTCTCAAGGAAGTCTTCGGCACCGGCCTTCATAGCCCGGACGGTGCTGGCGATACTGCCGTAGCCGGTCAGGAACACGATCGGAAGCAATGGCGCCTCGGCGGCCAATTGGGCCTGCAGCATCAGGCCGTCGAGTTCGGGCATATTGAGGTCGAGCAGCACGCAGCCTGGCTCCGTCGAATTGAGACCCGCCAGCAACTCGGCGCCGGATTGATAACCGACCGACCTGAACCCCGCCGCCTGAACAAGCCGCTCCACCGAGGTACGAAAAGAGCTGTCGTCGTCAACGATGTGAACGATCGGAACTGCGGGGTTCATCACGCCTGCACCATGGGCAGAATGAAACTCACCATTGCACCGCCCTCGGGCCTGTTCTCTGCCCATATCTTTCCACCGTAGGACTCTACGACGGCGCGGGCAATCGAAAGCCCAAGCCCGGTGCCGCCGGTTTTCGTCGTGTAGAAAGTCTCAAATATCCGCGCGAGTTTTTCGGGGGGAATACCCGTTCCGGTGTCCACGATGGAAATGCCAACCTGTCCCGGTTCAGCGACCGCCGTGTTGAAAGTGAGCTTGCGTTCGCTCGCCCTTATCTCCAGCATGGCGTCCATTGCGTTCGTCGCAATGTTGAGGATCACCTGCTGAAGATGCACGCGATCGGCTCGCACCGGCAGTTTGCTGGACGGTCGACGAAAGTCGACCGCAACTCGACGACGTTCCGTCTCGCCATGCAGGATCTGCAGCGCATTCGCGACCACTTCGTTGACGTCGAACTCCTCCCATTCGATTTCGCTACGCTTCTTGAGCATGCTGCGAAGCCCAAAGATGATGTCGCTCGCCCGCTGATCGTCGTCGCGAATGTCGGCGAGAATTTGCTTCATCAAGTCGAGATCGGGGTTGGCGTTGTCCAACAGGAGTTCGGCTGCTCTTGTGTTGTTGCGAATCGCGCCGAGCGGCTGATTGAGCTCATGCGCGATAGATGCCGAAAGCGCACCGGCGGTTGCCGATTGATTGAGGTGGACGACTTCAAGGAGGCGGCTGCGCGCTGCTCCTTCCGCAGCGGTCCGGCGTCGGCGCTCCACCAGAAGCGCGCCGATGATCAAGGCCTGCAGTGCAACAATTCCAAATGTGGCAATGATAGTCTCATGATGCGCTTCCCACAGTGACTTCTCGTCGAAGGAAATCACCGATCCCGTCGGAAGCGCATCCCTCGACAATCCCCATCTCTTCAACTCCCTGGCGTCGGCGAGATAGGTTTGCGGGATGATGACATCGGACATTGGCTTGCCCGCCAGCGCGTCGAGCGCAAGATCTGCGACCTTGGCGCCCATCGCTTCGAAGGTGAAGGTGCTGGTGCCGACGATACCGCCGCCGAGATAGGTCGAATATGGACCGTAGGACGGCGCCGTCGCGGCTTTCGCGATTTCTCCCGCCACGTCCTGCGGAACGAAGTCTCGTCCGGAGCGGTCCTGGAAGACCGTCAGGATCAACAGGATCGCGTCGGCAGGAAGTTTAGACGCGCGTTCGATGAACCCTTCCTTGGTCTGGTCCGTGACAAAGACCTTCTCAATGTCGGTGACCTCGCCCAGGTTTTCCCGGGCGGTTTCGAGCCAGGACTTGTCGAATGGCGACGAACCGGCAAAAATCGCTATTTGTCGCGCATCGGGCTGCAGCCTCCGCGCCATCTCGACCGTTTTCGTTATGTCGAAATCGGTGAGCGCGCCGAACACGTCGGTGGGCAAATCCATCCCGGCTGTTTCGACCTTGCTGGTCCCGGTGTAGACGATGCGTGCTTCTGGGGCGATCGTTTTCCTGTGCGCGAGTATGAAGTCGATGGATGCTGGCCCAAGCGCGATTATCACGTCGGGATGCACGGGTGCGTACTTGGCCGCGAGATAGCGGGCTATGTTGGCGATATGCCCTTCGTCCCGAAAACGAGAGAGATCCAGAAATTCGCTGAAAAGGTCTACATTGCCTTCGGTGGCTTCGATCAGACGCTTCCTGGTGGCCTCGCCGCCAATAGTCGTCGCGGGAAGGCGCTCGTCGTTTGGGTATAGAATCAAAATTCGAGGCGGTTGGGAAGAGGACATAGCTTCGATGCCTGCGGCAGGATCGAAAAACACCAGCACAAAGAAGAAAAGTCCAGCGGATAAGCAGGCCGCGATACTCCCCCGACAGGTGACAAGACCTCGCATGGGCGAGACTCTATTGAGGTGAATTGAATATCGGTGCGAAGGTCGATCGCTGGTAAACTACCCCTTGAGCTTAGGGACTGTAAAGGTGACTTAATACGATCAGCTTTCCGATGATGTCACGGAAGATCAGTCCCAGCGGCGTAACCGAAGCCAAATTCGTCACACCGACAAAGCGCCCAATTTGTGCCCAAACCTCCGTTCCGCGTCACAACGGTTCAAGCTATTCTGAAGAACCAACCTGGATGGAGATTTTGCAGCATGGCGAAGCTCGTCTTCGGAATGAACCAGTCCCTGGACGGCTACGTCGACCACCTGGAAATGCGGACAGGCCCCGCACTGTTTCGTCACTGGATAGAGCACGTGCGCGACTTGACCGGCAGTGTGTACGGTCGCCGCATGTACGAGACGATGCTGTATTGGGACGAAGACCGTCCTGAGTGGAGTGCGGAACAACAGGAGTTCGCGGTGGTGTGGAGGAGCCAGCCGAAGTGGGTCGTATCGCGCTCGTTGAAGTCAGTCGGCCCCAACGCCAAACTTGTCGAGGATGACATCGAGACGGTGATACGCGGGCTGAAAGCTCAGCTCGTTGGGGAGATTGCGGTTTCCGGACCGGACCTGGCTCGAAGCCTGACCGACCTTGGTCTTGTTGATGAGTATCGCCTCTACCTCCACCCCGTCGTGCTTGGTTGCGGCAAGCCATTCTTCGCCGGCCCCCGGCCGCCGCTGCGCCTTGTGGCCAGCGATTTGGTCGGCGAGGACGCGATTAGGTTGACATACGTTCCTGCTTAGTCACCTGACCGGCCGAAAGACTGCGCCGACCCATCATATCGGTTTTGTGTCGTAGAAAAACGACCGCTTGTCGGTACATTTGTTCCGATAGGGGGACCTTCCGTGCTCGGCTCATATGCTACCGAGTAGCGATGCGTCTCAATCGTTCGCGAGGTTACCCACTTCTCGACCTAGCGCTTGCAACTTTTGAAAGGCAACGAAACGCTTTGCATGCCACTTAGCCACGGCAGGATTTGGCTGACGGACATCTCCCAGTTCCGACATCGCAGACATGGCGATGCCGATGTCGGCATGGCGCCTGGCCGCGACGGCGGCCAGAATTGCTGAGCCGAGCAGCACCGGCTCGGGCGACGTTGATGCGGCGACCGTCAGCCCCGTCGCATCGGCGAGCACCTGCCGCACGAGAGGGCTCTGCCCGGCGCCGCCGCTGATCACGATCGTGTCGGTCGAAATGCCAACCGCACGCTGCGCATCGATGATCTGCCGCGCGCCGTAGCCAAGTCCGCACAGGCCGGCGAGGTAGAGGCCGACGAGGCTGTCCACGCTGGTGTCCATCCCGATGCCCGCGACAAGCGCCTTCGCGTCCGGATCGGCGAAGGGTGCGCGATTGCCGAGGAATTCCGGCACGACGTGCAAGATCGCCCACCAGTCGCTCGACGCGGCCGCGCCGCCGCCAAGTTCGGCTGCCGTTCGGCCAGCCAGGCACCGAGGCTAACGCCCTGCTCCTCGGCCATGGCGCGCAGCTTCTGCCGCGGCAGGATGCATGCGCACCAGGTGATCGATCGCCGCGCCGGCAGCCGACTGCCCGCCTTCGTTCAGCCAGAGGCCCGGGACCATGGCGGAGAAATACGGCCCCCAGACGCCCTGCACGAAGGCGGGCTCGTTCGGTCGTCGTCATCGAGCAGGCCGAGGTGCCGAAAACATAGGCCATGCGGGTCAGCACATCGCCCGGGCCGCCGCGCGCGCCGACGGTGCCGATGCCGCCGGCATGTGCATCGATCAGGCCAGCCGCAACCGGCGTGCCCGGTTCCAATCCCAGTTCCGCCGCGGCTTGCGACGTCAGGCCGTGTCCGAGTGGCGTTCCGCCCGGCACGATGTCGGTGCCGATGCGCGCGAAACTGTTCATCGGCGAGCGCCCCGAGCCCGACACTGCCGGAAATAGGCCTCGTCCCAGCGTTGCTCATGCGCAAGATAGGTCCATTTGCAGGTCACCGTGCAGATGGAGCGCGCCAGGCTTTCCGTGCAGCGCCAGGTCAGGAAATCGGTCAGATCGAAGAACTGCCACGCCGACGAGAAAGTTGACGGCATGTTTTCGGCCAGCCAGAGCAGTTTCGGTGTTTCCATCTCGGGCGAAATTGTGCCGCCGACATAGCGCAGAACAGCCTGCGGCGCTGGCGTTGATGCGCCGGGCCTGGTCGATGGCGCGATGATCCATCCAGACGATGATGTTGCGCTCCGGATCGTCCGGACGGACCGACCGCGACTGGACTGCCCGCCCTCGCCCAGCACAACCAGCGAGCAGGTCGCGTCGAAGCCGATGCCCTGCCACCGAGCGCGGCGAAACGCCGGCCGTCGCGACAGCCTCGCGAACGCTGCTGCACAACCGCGCGCCAGATGTCGTTGCTCGACTGCTCCACTATGTCGCCGGCCTCGCGCCAGAGGCGGATATCGGTCTTCGCCGACGCCAGCATGCGGCCGGCCGCATCGAACACGCCGGCCCGTGCGCTGCCTGTGCCGACGTCGACGCCAATGAAATGTTCGCTGCCATGGCTGCCTCACAGGTCGACGCTGTTGGGCAGGATCACCAGGTCGCGCACGACCACGTTGCGCGGACGCGTCAGCATGAACAGCACGCATTCGGCGACCTCCTTGGGCTGCATCAGGCTGCCGTTTGCCAGCGCCTCGTCCATCTTGGCCTTCGGCCAGTCGTCGAGCAGCGCCGTCACCACCGGCCCCGGCAGCACCGCGCCCACCCGCACCCCGTGCTGCGAGACCTGGCGGCGGGTCGAATGCACGAAGGCCTGCACGGCGAATTTGGAAGCCGTGTAGATCGGCTCCCAGACCACCGGCACGACGCCGGCGATCGAGCTGGTGAAGACGATGTCGCCGGACTTCTGGGCGATCATGTGCGGCAGAACCGCGTGAACGCAGCGGAACGCGGCGTTGACGTTCAGGTTGAGCACCTTGTCCCAGACGTCCGGATCGCCTTCCGCGACCGGTCCGCCGATATAGGCGCCGGCATTGGCGTGGAAGATGTCGAGCCCTCCCGCGATATCGAGGATGCGCGGCAGGATGCCGGAGACCTGCGCGCCGTCCATCAGATCGACGACCAGCGGATATGCTTTCGGGCCGAGTTCCGCGCAGAGTGCTTCCAGCCGGTCTCCGGCGCGGTCGATCAGCACCACGCTGGCGCCCGCCGCCAGCATGTGCCGCGCGCATTCGAGACCGATGCCGGATGCCGCGCCGGTGACGGCGGCGACCTTACCTTCAAGGGTGTTCAGACATTCTCGGAAACTCCGATGCATGGGTCTAGGCGCGGCCGTGGCTGACGCGCGAGCGCCGGGCGAGCGAGTCGACGATCACCGCGATGGCAAGCACGCCGCCGGTGATCATGTAGCGAAGCGACGACGAGAGGTTCAGCAGCGTCAGTCCGTTCGAAATCGCCTGGATGACGATGATGCCGAGCAGCGCGGAATAGGCGCTGCCGCGTCCGCCGAACAGGCTGGTGCCGCCGATCACGGCGGCGGCGATCGCGTTCAGGTTGACATCGCCGGTGCCGGCCTGCTGGCTGGATGTCGCCAGCCGCGATGCCGACAGGATGCCGCCGACGGCCGCGAGCGTCGAGCAGAGCACGAAGGCCGACGTGTAGATGCGCCGCACGTTGATGCCGGAGCGGCGCGCCGCCTCGCGATTGCCGCCCACGGCGAACATCGAGCGTCCCCATTTGGTTCGCGTCAGCGCGTAGTTGAGCACGACCACCAGCAGGACGAAGAAGCCGAACATCCATGGCACGCCGCGTCCGAGATTGAGGTAGTAGACGCCGAACTCGAGCAGCGCGGTCAGCGCCAGCCGCTTTGACGATCAGGGTCGTCATCGGGCGCGGCGGTCAGACCGGCGGCGCGGCGGCGGCGCATGGTCGGAGAGTCCCGATACGACCAGCACCAGGCCCGGTAACAGCGCCAGCGTGTGCGACAGCCAGGCCGGCATGATCAGGATCTGCCCGAACGAAACCAGCGGCGAGGCGTAGGGCAGGTTGATCGAGCCCGTCGGGCCGAGGATGTAGAGCTGCATGCCGAGGATGGCGAGCAGGCCGGACAGCGAGGCGATGAAGCTCGGCATGCCGAGCCGATTGTAGAGGAAGGCATAGATGGCGCCGACCGCCATGCCGGCGGCGATCGCCACGAGGATCGCGCCGGCCACCGGCCAGCCGCTGTTCACCCACAGCACGCCGACCAGCGCCGATGCGAAGCCGCTCATCGAACCGACGGAGAGGTCGATCTCGCCGAGCATCAGCACGCAGACGATGCCGAGCGAGATCACGCCGACCGTCGCACAGTCGAACAGCAGGTTCACAAGGTTGTTCGGCGCCAGGAAGACCGGGTTCAGGCTGGAGAAGACGATCGAGATCAGGACGAGGCCGACGACGACCGGCAGCATGCCAAGATCGCCCGACCGCACCCGGTCGACGAAGCTCCAGAACGCGTCGATCATACCCTCCTCGTGGCGCATCGCGCACGTCGCCGCGATCGAGCGCGGCTGGGGCTGCACCGTCGTTGCTGCTCATGGGCGTTGCTCCGGTGCCTGCTCCTGGGTGGATTTGCGAACCTGTCGGCGCGAGACCGCGTTCTCGGTCGCGCCGGTGATGGCGGCGACAAGTTCGTGGTTGGACGTTTCGGGGGTGAAGATGCCGTTGTTGCGGCCGAGCCGCAGGACGACGATACGGTCGGCGACGGCGCGCACGTCTTCCATGTTGTGGCTGATGACGATGACGCCGAGCCCGCGGTCGCGGACGCGCTCGATCAGGTTGAGGACTTCGGCGGTCTGTGCGACGCCGAGCGCGGCGGTCGGCTCATCCAGCATGATGATCTTCGGACTGAGCAGCAGCGAGCGCGCGATCGCGACCGTCTGCCGCTGCCCGCCGGAAAGAGAGGCGATCGGCTCGCGCACGGAGGGAATGCGCGCCGCCAGTTCCTTGCAGCAGGGTCCAGGCGCGGACCTCCATCTGGACCTCGTCCAGCCGGTAGGGAGAAAGCTCGTGGCCGAGGAACAGGTTGGCGACGACATCGAGATTCTCGCAGAGCGCGAGATCCTGGAAGACCGTCGCGATGCCCATGTCGAGCGCGGTGGCGGGATTGTTCAGCGTGACCTCGCGGCCGTCGAATTCGATCGTGCCCGACGTCGGCTGATGCACGCCGGCCAGGATCTTGATCAGGGTCGACTTGCCGGCGCCGTTGTCGCCGACCAGCGCGACGACTTCGCCCGCATGAATGTCGAGATCGATGTCGGTGAGGGCCGAGACCGCGCCGAACTTCTTGGTGATGTTGCGCAGGCTGAGGATTGGTTTCCCCGGCTCGAGACGCATTCCTGGCTCGCTTCGGTCATCCGGACTGTCCTCCTCTCGCGTTCGGGCGATAGCCCGGCCGGAGATATTCCGGCCGGGCCATCGCGGATCATCTTACTGGGTGATGCCGAGCTTCTTGCAGCCTTCGGCATACTCGCCCGTGCAGATTTCCTCGGGCTTGTTGATGCCCTTGTCGAAGATCTCGGCCTTGATGTTCTCGGAGGTGACGACGGCCGGCACGAACAGTTCGGACGGCGTGTTGTAGAGCGTCGTCTTTGGCTCCGGCGTCTCGCCCTTGAGGAACTTCACCGCGACATTGGCGGCGGCGGCGGCGACGATCTCCGAAGGCTTGGAGATCGTGTTGTACTGGTCGCCGGAGATGATCAGCTGCAGCGCAGCGATCGTCGCGTCATTGCCGGTGACCGGCGGCACCGGATCGACGCCGGCTGCCTTGAAGGCGGCAATGGCGCCGCCGCCGGTGCCGTCGTTGGCGGCCACGACGCCCTTGATGTCGGCGCCGAAGCGGGTGATCTGGCCGGCCGCCCATTCCTGCGCCTTCGGCGGAGCCCAGTCGGGCGTGTCGAACTCGGCCAGCGTCTTGTAGCCGGAATTCTCCAATCCCTTGTGGATGCCGTCGCGGATCAGGCCGGCGGCCGCGTCGGTCGGCGAACCGTTGATCTGCAGGACGCCCGAGCCTTCTGGAACGCCAGCGCTCTTCATGTGCTGCACCAGCGATTCCGCGATCGCCTTGCCGATGCCCTCATTGTCGAAGGAGACGTAATAGTCGGCCGGCTTGTCGGGGATCGGACGATCGTAGGCGATGACCTTGATGCCCTGCGACTGCGCCAGTTGCACGAGGCCGGCGGCCGCGGCCGAGTCGACCGGGTCGAGCACGATGACCTTGGCGCCCTGGGCGATCACCGAGTTGAACTGCTGCTGCTGCAGCGCGACGTCGGCGTTGGCGTTCTGGTAGACGACCGTGCATTTGGGGCAGAGCTTTTCCATCTCGGCCTTGAAGCCCGGGAAGTCGTGCTGCTCGTAGCGGGTCGAGGCCTGGTCCGGCATCAGGAATGCCACTGTCGCATCCTCCTGCGCCCATGCGGCGCCGCTCATGAGTGCCAGCGCAAATGCGCCGACCAGTGTCTTGCTTGAAGTCTTCATGCTCTTGTTCCTCCGGTTGAATGTCACTTCCTCAGTCCGGCCCTCGCGGCGCCGGTCTGCCTGTTCTCCGCAGTGCCCGGCACGGCGAGGCTGCTCGCGGGCAAAACGATCCCTGTCGCGGGCCGCGAAGCCCGTGTTCGTCTCCGTCGCTCTCCTTTTCTCTGCTGGACTGCCTAGGCGGCTTGCGCGGCCTTGCTATTGTCCATCCTCAGCAGCCGGAACCGGGACGGCGTCATGCCCTTCTCGGCCCGGAACTGCCTGTTGAAGTTCGAAAGATTGTTGAACCCGACCTCGAAGCAGATGTCGGTGATCGGCGCCTGCTCGTCGCTCATCAGGATCTGGCAGGCGAGGTTGATGCGCAGCCGCTTCACATATTGCACGAGCGACATGCCGGTGTGCTTGCGGAACGCGCGCGAGAAGGCGCTGGTCGACTGGCCGGCGATCGCCGCAAGTTCCGCTTCGGTGAATGGCTGCGTGAGATTGCCGCGCAGGAAGGCCAGCGCCTTGTTGATGCCGGCCGACATGTAGCCCGGACGGATCCGGCAGGTAGCTGGCGCTGGCGAGCGCTTCATCACGCTGACCGCGGCTGAGCTGTCCGAAGATACAAGCAGGAACAGTTCGATGCGGCGCACGCCCTGCGCGTCCATCAGTTCCGCATAAGCGGCGCGACCTGCCGGCTGGTCTCGTGCGAGAACAGGACGCCGCGGCGCGACTTCTCGAGCAGCGGCTGCAGCGCCGCGAGTTCAGGCAGTGCCGCCTGCATGCCGTCGATGAACTGTTCGGTAAACTGGACGATCCGGCAGCGCAGCGGCACCGTCGTTCCCTTCGGTATATCGCTCACCCAGTTGTGCGGCAGGTTCGGGCCTGTCAGGACCAGATTGCCGGGGTCGAACTCGCCGATGAAGTCGCCGACGAAATAGCGGCCACGCGTAGCGACGACGAGGTGAAGCTCGTATTCCGGATGAAAGTGCCACCGCACCGTGCGGAACGGATATCCGTGCGACCATGCCGCGAACGACTCGCCTGGTCTTATCTGGACGACTTCCAGATCGGGCTCCACTTTGCTTCCTCCCGTGAACGCCGAAGCGGCTCACTTTTCCCTTCGGCCGCATCTTTGGACGGCTCATTATCAGGAAGGTTAGCGGGAGTAATAACGCCGCGCCACCACATTACGGCTTGACGGATGATACTTTTTTGACCTGACGGGACGCTGAAGGAACGCAATTTGTGCAGTGCAATAGGGCGCTTGTCGTCTTGATCCACGCCCGGCCGTATAGGGATAAGGCTGAGCTATGGCGGAGGGGTCCGCCATTATCTGCATAACGTTTGGCCGGTATGTTGATGGTGACATATGCCGAACGGTCCCGCCTTGGGCTCAAACCATCGGCGCCTGCGACATGACGAAAAACGAGCGCATGGCCGCTGGCCAAAGAGAAGAAGCGGAAGCGAAGATCGCATCAGGGAGGAACAAATCAGGGCCGGGAAAAAGCGGAAGGATCGCAAGTCCTATGAGGCGCAGTCTCTCTCAGCTTTGAAGCCTTGGCAGGCGGAAGGCATATCTCGCCGGAGCTGGTTCAGGAACCGTGGCACATGTCTATCGCGAGTAGATATTAAAACCATGCAGGGCGACACACTTGTGCCAAACGGAACAAGGCAAGGCGAACCAGTTGGCTCGACGTTAGAAATCGACATGCCTACGGTGCACATATCTTCTGCACCAATCACGTCCTGCGAAGCCGGGCGCTGGGGTTCGGGGACCCAGTCCCCGGCGGGGTTCCAAGTGGCGGCGCCCCATCCAACAACGGTGCGCTGAACGCGGCAGGAAAGGTTCGCACAGCTTTTGGCGGAGGGCATGCCGCAGTCGCGCGCCTATATAGCCGGGTACAGGTCGCGCGGAAACTCTGCCGAGACCAAGGCCTCGCGACTGGTTAGGAATGGCAAGGTGAGAGTAAGGCTTGCAAATCTCCAGACTGAGCATGCCAATGCATCCAATGTGACGGTCAAATCCATCACGAAAATGCTCATCCCGGCGTATGAATTAGCTATAACCGAA
The DNA here is from genome assembly GCA_963726065.1 of uncultured Alphaproteobacteria bacterium. GTDB lineage: Bacteria > Pseudomonadota > Alphaproteobacteria > Rhizobiales > Rhizobiaceae > Neomesorhizobium. The sequence goes on along the minus strand of CAVSAU010000004.1, from coordinate 22,565 downwards.
AAGCAGACAGGTGCTGCAACACAAGCGGCTATGGGCTTGGCGAAGCTGCACGGCTTCCTCGTCGACCGACAGCAGATCGACGCCGTCGTTCACAAGCCGTCCCGCGATCCGACCGACCGCACCGACATGAGTTTGGAAGAATGGGCCGAGACGTTTGGTCTCAAGGCCCTGACAATTTTGAGGGATCAGCATCAATGAAGCTCACTAATTTCAAGGTCCTGACATTTGATTGCTACGGCACGCTTATCGATTGGGAAACGGGAATGGTCGAGGCGCTCCGACCGTTGACAAGCCGGGTAAAGCGACCACTCTCCCGTAACGCCATTCTCGAAGCGCATGCGCGCCATGAGTCATCACAACAGGTCCAGACGCCAGCCAAGCTCTACCGAGATCTGCTCGCCGTTGTCTATCGCCGTCTCGCCGAAGAATGGAGTGTCGACGTGGGTTGGGATGAGTGTCAGACCTATGGTCGTACGGTAAAGGACTGGCCTGCATTTCCCGATTCTGCCGGTGCCCTTCAGTATCTCAAGCGGCACTACAAACTGGTCATCCTTTCAAACGTTGACAACGAGAGTTTTGCTGGAAGCAACAGCAAACTGCAGGTGACCTTCGACGCGGTCTACACGGCGGAGGACGTCGGTTGTTACAAGCCGTCTGACCGCAATTTCGACTACATGCTTGCGAAACTGAAAACGCTCGGCATCAAGAAGAGCGAGATCCTGCATACAGCTGAAAGCATGTTCCACGATCATGGGCCAGCCAACAGGCACGGCCTGGCGTCGTGCTGGATCTATCGCCGCCATGATCAGGAAGGCTTTGGGGCAACCATGAATCCCGGACAGATGCCGAAATGTGACTTCCGTTTCGACAGCATGGACGATCTGGCTAAGGCGCACCAAGCCGAACAGGCGAGCTAGTTGTGAGCTTTGGGGCTGTTGAAGAAGTCTTCTCCTCCTGATTCAATTGAGAAGTCGTTGATTCTCTGGAGGGGTTCGCGATGCTGGGACGCAAGGAGCGCGATCAGCTTGAGCTATTCATGACTGGCTCACTTCGGGATCTTGTTCCTGAAGATAATATTCTGGCGCGAGTTGACCGTGTGCTTGATCTGTCCTGGCTTCGCGGCGAAGTGTTGGACCTCTACTGCACCGACAATGGCCGCCCCGGCATTGATCCCGAAGTGGCTGTCCGCCTGATGCTTGCCGGCTTCTTGCTTGGAATTGTACATGACCGCCGGCTGATGCGGGAGGCACAGGTCAACATCGCGATCCGGTGGTTTATCGGTTATGGCCTCCATGAAGCGCTACCGGACCATTCATCGTTGACGCGGATCCGCCAGCGTTGGGGCGTGGAACGGTTCCGCCGGATCTTTGAGCGTACCGTTCAAGCCTGCATCGATGCGAACATCGCGAAAGGTGAGGTGGTTCACGTCGATGCTTCGCTAATCCGCGCCGACGTGAGCTGGGACAGCTTAGCGGTTCGCCACGTCGAAGCAGTGAGCGAGGCGAACGAGGATGCGGAGGCGGCACTCAGAAAAAGCCGCAAGACCGGAAAGTTCAAGAAGATCTGTGTCACCGATCCGGACGCGAGCATGGCGACGAATGCCCGAAATCGCCGTCTGGAGCCCGCTTACAAGCAGCATGCCATTGTTGATGACCTGCGCGGGGTGGTTCTCGATGTTGCCGTGACCACAGGGGAGACTAATGAGGGGCAGATCATTGTCGAACGGATCGATGCCACCATGGCGGCGACGGGGCTATCCGTTAGCACCGTCACTGCCGATGCCGGCTATGCCTACGCGAAGGTGTTCGGAGCTTTCGAGCACCGCGGCATCGATGCCCTGATCCCGGCAAAGGCGGAGCCTGTCCGCAGCCCGGTCCCCTTGCGCCGCTTTGGCTATGACGCAAAGCACGACATTATGAAGTGCCTTCGAGGCAAGATCCTGCGCCCAAAGAGACCCTTGAAATATGGGCGCTTCTTTTACTCGCGCGCTCGGGATTGTGCCGGCTGCCTGAAGCGGCTGGCGGCCGCTTTGTTTGCTCGATTCCTGGAATTGTTAGTGCTGAGGCCGCCTCCGGCACTCGCTGAGGAACCATGAGGGGGTATTCCGGCTGTCTTGGCGTCGAAAATCGCGCAGGCACGCGGAAAAGTCCGCTTCTTCAACAGCCCCGCTTTCCATAGGTTGTCCATCTGATCCGAGCCGCGAAGACTGAGGTTGTCGAAGCTTCAGTGATTCCCGGAGGATCGGATGAACGTTCATAAGAATGCCCGGCTGACGCGGCACGGTCGAGAGCGAATTGTAAGGCAGATCGAGCGCGGGCAAACGCCGCAGGCCGTCGCGCAAGCCGCAGGCGTTTGCCCGCGGACAGTCCGCAAATGGGTCGATCGATACCGGCGTGAAGGCCTGGCTGGGCTTGGCGACCGGTCGTCCCGGCCGCATATGCTTCGCCAGCCCACGCCTCAAGTTTGCAGTCGCGGACCTCAAAAAAGCCATTCGCCTCAACGCCGAAGCTCGGGGTGTCGAGCGGCTTCACCTCCTGGCGCATAGCCGCGGAACGGATGTGCTTGCGAATGTGGCCCAGCAACTCGCCATCGAAGCCTATGTTAGCCGATCCTCGCTTTGGCGGCGCTACAAGATCGCAAACGCCGTGTTTTTCGCTCCCGATATCGATCTCGATGTGGCTGCTTCCAAGATGTTCGCGTGGGTATCGGATCCAGACCTCGTTTTCGGCAGCAAATCAAGGTCAAGCGCGTTCCCGCCTCAAGGTCCTATGCATCTCACGGTTTATTCTTCTCCCGGGGACAAAGCGTTGATGGCATCGACGATGCTCTCCGGGAGTGCCTTGCGGCTGGGGCAACTCACTGTCGGCAAGCTCAAGCAAAGGAGCCGAGCCGCGTCCCAATGGACAGGATCTCATACGGGCGGGCTGGTCGATTTCATTGAATTTTCAGGCAGGGGCGGCTTCATCGGCCATAGGTATTTCTTGTCCGATCCGGCTGTTAAAGCGGACTTGGTTGCGCTCATCCGCGACAGAGTGAAGGCTGGCGATCCTCGCCGCCAACTCATCGAAATCAACCGCCCCTTCTGGCGGATATCCGACGTCCAGCAGGCCTCGCGATCATTGTCCAGATGATCCCTATCACCGCGCCTTCGTCACATGCTTCTCGCGCGGGCGGTTCCGCGCCATCAAAATGTACGTGCTCAGTCGTCGTAGAGTTCCACAACCTTCAGCGATTTTCGTCCATCTCGGCCAGCTTGCGCACGCGTCGGCGGAAATCCTCGTCGGTCGAAAACTCCGCCTTGAGGTAGGCTTCGACCAAGTCTTTGGCGAGCCAGGCCCCTACGATCTGCGCGCCGATGCACATGACGTTGACGTCGTCGTGCTCGACCGACTGGTGCGCCGAGTGGACGTCGTGGCAGACCGCCGCACGAATGCCCTTGATCTTGTTCGCCGCGATCGAAGCTCCCACGCCCGTACCGCAGACCATCAGCCCGCGGTCCGCCTGCTTGCTGATGATCGAAGACGTAACGGCCTTCGCGATGTCCGGAAAATCGACGGGGTTCGGATCATAAGAACCGGCATCGTGAACCTCGTGCCCGAGCGACTTGATGTAGTCCACGATCGTCGCCTTGAGGGGGAAGCCGGCGTGGTCGGAACCGATGACGATACGCATGTTGGGGAATCTCCGGGGTTTATTGAGCGATCATCCGCGGCAGCCACAGCGTGAAGTCTTTCGCAAAAGTCAGGATAGCGAGCGTGGTGAGCAGCGGAATGTAGAAGGGAAGTAGCGCCCGCAGCAGCTGCCGGATCGACACCTTGGCGATGTCTGGATACCAGAAACAGCGACAGGCCCATGGGCGGTGTCAGCAGGCCGATCATCAGGTTGAAGATCGCAACGATGCCGAGCTGGACCGGATCGACGCCTGCCATGACCAGCGGCGGCGCGATGATCGGCACGATGAGCAGCGTCGCAGTGGTCGAGTCGAGGAACATGCCGGCGACGAAGAAGATGAGGTTGGCGATGATCAGCAGCATCAGCGGGTCCGTTGACAGGCCCAGCAATGCCGCCGCAAAGGTCTGCGGTACCTGCTCCACCGCCAGAATCCAGCCGAACAGCGCCGCCGCCGCCACGATGATCAGGATCGCGCTCGAGCTGCGCGCCGTCAGCACGCACGAGTTCCACAGGTGCGCGAGCGTCAGCTCGCGGTAGAACACCGCGCTGATGATGATAACGTAGGCCGCCGTCACTGCCGCTGCCTCGGTAGGCGTAAACGCGCCCAAGGTCATGCCGGCGATCATCAGGACCGGTGCCACGATCGCCGGCAGAGCCGGCCACAAGTCGGTCGCCACCTCGCGCAGTGTAGACCAGCGCTCGGCGCGCGGATGGTTGTGGCGAACGGCGATCACCAGAACCGTCAGCATCAAAAGCACAGTGCAGACCAGCGCCGGCATGATCCCGGCTACCAGCAGCTGCACGATAGAGACGCTCGTCACCGAGCCGTAGACGATCAGGGGGATCGAGGGAGGGAAAATCGGTCCGAGCGTCGCAGATGCTGCAGTCACGGCACCGGCGAAGGACGGGTCGAAGCCGCGCTTCTTCATGGCATCAATCTCGATGCGTCCGAGGCCGCCTATGTCGGCGAGCGCTGCGCCCGACATGCCCGAGAAGATCAGGCTGCCGAACACGTTGACCTGCGCCAGCCCGCCGGGGATGCGGCCGACCAGGGTGTAGGCGAAGCGGAAAATGCGGTCGGTGATGCCTGACAGGTTCATCAGGTTGCCGACGAAGATGAACAGCGGCACTGCCACCAGCGGGAAGGAATCGAGCGCATAGGTGACGCGCTGGGTAAGCAAGCCGAGCGGCAGGCCTTCGACAATCACGTAGGCGATCGACGGCAACAGGACCGCGTAGACTACGGGAAAGCCGAGCATGAACAGCCCGAGGAAGCCTATGACGACAAGGAAACCCATCTCGCTCAGACCGCCACGTTCGTATCGGCCTGCGGCGGCTTGCGCAGGTGCAGCAGGTGCACGAGCGCCGCGCCGGCGAAGCCGAACAGCGTCGCGCCGAGGAATATCCAGAACGGTATGCCCAGCGTTGGTGTGGCATTGTTCAGGTTGTTGGAGATGTTCGCCGCCGTCACCCAGGCGAGAAACCCGGTGATTGAAACGGCGGTCAGCGAGATCGTCACGTTGACGATGCCGCGGATGCGGGCAGGCATCGCCGCCTTGAACTCGCCCATGACGATGTTCTCGCCATGCTCAACCACCAGCGGATAGGAGCAAAAGATCAGGCAGATGAGCAGGAAGCGCGTGAACTCCTCGGCACCGATGAAGGGCAGCACGAAGACACCACGCATGATCACCTGCGCCGTCGGCACCAGCACCAGGCCGGCCATTATGATCACGACGAATGCCGTCAGGATGCGTTCGGCTGTGCGCATATTCTCCTCCCGTCTCGGTCGCCCGTTGTCGGGGCCGCTTTATGCATAGTGATTATGTGGGTCTAGGATGATCGCAGAGACGGGTGCGCCGCCCCTGCGATGGGCGCGACTACTTGACGGCCGAGATCTGCTCGATCAGCGGCGTGAAGTTCGGGAAGTCCTGCGCGATCTGGGCGCTCACCTTCTTGCGGAAGGCCGCGACGTCCAGCCCCTCAGCTTCCGTGATGATGGTCATGCCGCGCTTCTTGAGTTCCCCGACCAGTTTTACCTCGGAATCCTGCGCCATCTGCAGCGAGCGCTTCGCCTCGTCGTCGAGCACCTTGCTGATGGCCGTGCGCTGCCCTTCGGTCAGGCTTTGCCATACCTGCTCGTTGACGAATACGGCGAGCACCGCGCGCATGTGGCCGGTCATGGCGATGTGAGACTGCACCTCGTTGAGATTGTTGGCCGCGATCATGGTCAGGGGGTTCTCCTGGCCGACGACCACACCGGTCATCAGCGCGGTCGGCAGTTCGGAAACTTCGACTGGCGTCGGGATCGCGCCAAAACCCTTGACCATGGATACCCACAATTCCAGCGGCACTGCACGGAAAGGTTTGCCTGCCAGATCGTCCGGTGACTTCACCGGGAAATTGGACGAGATTTGCCGATCGCCGCGATAGATGCGGCCGATGATGCGCACTCCCTGCGCGACCAGCTTCTCGTTGATGGCCTTCAGCGCCGGCGAAGTCGCCGGATCGGTGGCGGCAAGCGCGTGGGCACCGTCGCGGTAGATGAAAGGCGCGTTGAACACCGCCACCTCGGGTACAAGCCGTGCCAGCGAGGCGAAGTCGTGGTGCCCCATTGAGATCGAGCCCATGCGTACGCCGTCGACCGTCTCTGCGACGCCGCCGAGTTGGCTCGCAGGATAAACCGTGACCGTCACTTCCTTGTTGGTGGCGGCAGCGATCCCATCGGCCGCCTGCGCGGCATAGATCGTCTGGATGTCGCCCTCGGAGCCGACGTGGGCATAGCGCAGTTCGACCGAGAGCGCCGCTCCGGTCGTGGCAAGCGTGATGGCCGCGCCGGTCAGGACGCCCAGGATTTTTCTATGAAGCATGTGAATTCCTCCCTTGGTTCATGCTTTTTCTTAAGTCGCCGGCCTCTTTGCGAAGGCCGAGATGATACTGCGGCGGCGAAATTCGTCGCCGATCGAAAAATGCTCGCGCAATTTCCTGTCTGCCGCGTCGGGATTCCTGTCGACGATCGACAGGAAGACTTCGCGGTGCGCCCCGACCAGATAGTCGACGATGCCGGGCTCCGAGACGGTCACCTCGCGACGCTGCACGTGGCTGCGGCGCAGGAGTTCGCCGATCGCGCCGTAGAGCGTGTTGAGCGCCTCGCTATGGCAGGCCTGCACGATGGCCTGATGGAAATCGAAGTCGGCCGCGCCGCCCTCGACCGGATCGTGAAGCGTATCCATCAAATGCGTCAGCTTCGAACCGATCCGCTTCAGATCGGTCTCGCTCGCCCTGCCGCAGGCGAGCCTGATCGCCTGGCATTCGATAGCGATGCGGGCATCCATCACGTCATCGAGGATGTCCGGCTGTTGCGCGAGACTGAAGGTGAAGAAATCCGAAAGCACGGTGACGTCCGCCTGGCGCACGAACGCGCCGCGGCCGTGCTGTATGTCGAGGAAGCCGAGCATGGCCAGTGACCGCAGCGCCTCGCGCAGGAGCGGCCGCGAGACACCCAGCCTGAGCGACAGCTCCCGCTCGCCCAGAAGCCGCTCGCCTGCCTTCAGCGTCCCATTGAGCAACGCATCACGGAAGAAGGCGAAGACCTTCTCCGCACCCGAAAGTTCCTGGCCCTCTGCAAGCATGCTGGACAACGGGTCGGATCCTCTCAACTGGCCTTACGGTGGTCAGACCAGTGATTCCGTAGTTCGTTCGTATTGTCAATTGCGATTTATTTCAGGGTCGCCTGTCCCGATAGCCAAATTCGCCGAGGATCCTCCACCCCGAATTTACGATGGCTAAGTTTCCGTGGGTCGAAGTCGTTGACTTTGGAATTGTGCCCGATAGCCGCAAGCACTTGTAGAAGCATTTGGGGAGGCCTCTCGGAGTTGCGATGTTCTCGTAACCACGTGTCTCGGCAGGTGAGGAGGACTATGTTGTGTCCGCTCTCAATCACCATGGTGGCGCTTTAGATGTGATGAAAGTCGCCATGAGACCTGGGAGACCAGTGAAAATCGGCTTGATCGGCGAATGCTCTTTGCGGGTTGCCGGGCAATCCGACCGCAGCTTTGGTTACCTTGCGCCAGATTGCGCTACCTGCAATTCGGAAAACCGCAGGATTGTCGGATGTAGAACCGAGCTGGCTGCCTGCTGTCGCAGGATTCGATTACGAAAAAAAGCTGGGCCGGACGGAATTTGTCCCTGTCAGACAGATCGGAACGGACGATGTTGGGCGGCCAATTCTTGAAATGCTTGGACGCGGATCATCGTCCAGTCTTTCGGCCATGGCGTTGGCCGATGGGATTGCGATGCTGCGCCCCGATACCAGTGTCATTCAACATGGCAATCTGCTTAATTTCGAATCCTTGATTTCTTGACGAAGCATGTCTGAGAACGCGACCGTAAGTCGCCCTTGGAATGACCCGAAGGCCGTCGCTATCGTGTGGAACGGTAGACTTCGCGCCCCCATGTCCGACTTAGAGTTTAGCTCCTACCGTACCTGGCGTGACAACACCTTGTGGCCGTGGTGGCGGGCGTGGAGTAGCAATTAGGCTGGCGTGCCGACCTCTACAACGGAGTGCGTTGGTAACGTGGCGATCTGGTCGCAAAGTTTGCGGTGGACGAACGCCGTGCCGATTGAACGGCGGAAATTTCGGTTGGAACACTTCCACGCCATCGGTACAGCACTAAGCGGCAATCAAGGCGCGCCAATAGCCCATTCGTTGGATGAAGACATATGCCGCGAAGAACGTTTTCTTTTTTCATTATCAGCCCGATGTCTGGCGTGCCTGGAAGGTCAAACTCGTGGCTGAATGGGCCTGACGGTCAAGTTGATATAGGCTTCTTCGACAGCAGCGTGTTTGAAGCAAGGCAGCGCGTTGATACGATGGGCTCAAGGCATTCCTGCGAGACGGTCTTGCAAACACGTCCGTGACCTGCGTGCTGGCCGGCACTCAACCCTGGCAACGCCGCTGGGTTCGCTATGAGATCGCGCGCAGCGTCGTGGAAGACAACTGCCTCCTAACCGTCTATATCCATGGACTCCAAAATTCCCAGCGCCAGTTTTGCGAGAAAGGGCCAACCCCTTGGCACAAATGGGAGTCCACAAGGCAAATGACCAAATCTATCTTGCGGAGTGGGGCAACGGGGGCTGGGTAAAATACGAGGACTACAAGCCTGCTATACCGGCCGGCGATTTGTGGTTCGATCCCCCCACCACCACGCAGGTCGTGCAATTGTCGACGCATTGTATGTCGTACAATTTCGTCGGGCAGAACGGTCGCGAGAACATCGGCGGGTGGATCGAGCTGGCTGCGGCCCTGGCGGTCGTTGAGGAGCGTGCGATGGCGATACCAAGCAGTCGCTGAACGCTTCCAAGTATCACGGTCCGTGGCGAGGCTTGTCAGGAGGTCTCCGGACGGCGTTCCTGTTCTACGCCAGGCCAACGCCGAGCTCGTCAAGGCTGGTTCTCGATGTCAAAGACTTGTCTTGTCTATAGTTGGAGTGGGGTCGGGTCGTGAGCCAGACGATGTTCAGTGGATGATTTTCGGTGGCCTCATTGACCCCCTGCCACCTCAATGGAACCGCTGCTGCGTGGTATACCTTTGATGCACACTGCTGCGGGCAACGCGTCGAATTGCGCTTCTGGACTTTTCAAGAAGTTAAAAGACGTAGTTCCAAGTCCCGGCTTAACAGGGTAGGTGCCCGGGGAAGATGGCTCCGCAGGTTCGCGGCTAAACGCAGATGCAGCCGTGCTGGAGCCGAACTTGATGCCAGAGCATTTTTTGTGGGCACGCTATGCCGCCAGGTTCACCCCCACACTGCCTGACATTTATCTGCAACAGAACTGTCATCTAACTGTAACAACCGGGGGCTAGGACACCCACGGGTGCCAACTGGGGCGTCCGGAAAATTTCCGAGCAGGAGTAGGCAAAATGAACAAAACTCTTTTGGCGACCACTGTCGCCGCGTTTGCGCTTGCCGCATCAACTGGGCTTGCGGCTGCGCGCGATCAAATCCAGATCGTCGGTTCTTCGACGGTCTTCCCCTTCACCACCGCTGTCGCCGAGAAGCTCGGCCAGGCCGGCAAGTTCAAGACCCCCGTCGTTGAGTCGACCGGTACGGGCGGCGGCATCAAGCTGTTCTGCTCGGGCGTCGGTGAAAACACCCCCGACTTCACAAATGCTTCGCGCGCCATCAAGGACAGCGAACTTGAGACCTGCAAGGCCAATGGCGCTACTCCGGTGGAGATCAAGGTCGGCTTCGACGGTATCGTGCTTGCCAATTCGAAAGCCGGCACCGTTGTCGATCTGACCAAGGAGCAGGTATTCAAGGCGTTGGCCAAAAACGTTGCCGTCGACGGCAAGGTTGTGCCGAATCCCTACGTCAACTGGTCGGATGTCGACGCTTCGTTGCCTGCCACCAAGATCGAAGTACTTGGCCCGCCCCCGACATCCGGGACGCGCGACGCATTCGTTGAACTGGTCATGCTCGAAGCCTGCCAGGACGAAGTTAAGGCTGCCAACGAAAAGGCTTGCCCGGAAATCCGCGAAGACGGGGCTTTCATCGAAGCCGGTGAAAACGACAACCTGATCGTGCAGAAGCTTGAAGCCAACCCCAATGCCTTTGGCATTTTCGGCTTCTCCTTCCTTGACCAGAATGCCGACAAGCTGCAGGGCCACAAGGTGGATGGCGTCGAACCGACCTTCGAAAACATCGCTTCCGGCGACTACAAAATTTCGCGCTCGCTGTTCATCTATGCCAAGAAGGAACACGTTGGCGTGATCCCTGGCATGGAAGAGTTCATCGCCGAGTATACGTCGGATGCCGCCTGGGGTCCCGATGGCTATCTCGCCGACAAGGGCCTGATCCCGCTGCCGGACGCCGATCGTGCCAAGTCGGCCGAGGAAGCTAAGGCTCTCAAGGCCATGGGTTCCTGATCTGAATTTCAATCGGCCCGGGACGCGTCTGTCCCGGGCCGAACTCCAATGCTTGGTTGCCAGTTGGCAGGTCTTTTTAAGTAACGATTGCAGGTGTCGGCAATGGTCACCAATCTGGTTTTCGCGCTGATTGCTCTTTTCCTGGCCTCATACTATGCCGGACGAGCGAAAGCGTTGTCGAGTGTGAGCGGGGAGATCTCCAAACTGCACTCGCTTCCCAGTCAGCACGGCATGTTCCTGGCTTTGGTCAGCGTCCTGCCTGCGCTGCTGGCGCTTATACTCTGGATGCTGATTACGCCGGGCATTGAATCCAACATCATAAAAAACAACTTCGCCACCGAACTCGGTGGACTGGGTGTTCCTCAGGTCGAAGCCTTCATTCGCGACGCACGGGCCATGGCCTTCGGTGGCGTGGTGGGCTTTACCGACGCGACCAAGGAAGCGGCTGCCACCTTGTACAAAACGGTCCATGCGCGAAGCGTTTGGGCCATCGTGGCTGTTTGTGCGGTTCTGGCGATCGCCGGTTTCTTCTGGGGATACAGAAGGATTGCGCCGGCTTATCGGGCGCGGCATGTGGTTGAGCGCATCGTGCGCGTCTTTCTCATCGCGTGTTCCGCGGTCGCCATCCTGACCACGATTGGCATCGTGCTGTCGCTGATCTTCGAATCGCTGCGTTTCTTCCAGCAGGTACCGATCCACAAGTTCCTTTTCGGCACTCATTGGAGCCCGCAGAGCGCATTTACCGGCGCTGGAACGCAACAGGGCGCTGTCGACCCGAATATTTTTGGCATGGTTCCGCTTTTTGTCGGAACGCTGTTGATCACCTTCATCGCGATGCTGGTTGCAGCCCCGACCGGTCTGATGGCGGCAATCTATCTGTCGGACTACGCTTCCAAACCGGTTCGCGCCGTCGCCAAACCCATCCTTGAAATCCTGGCCGGCATCCCGACAGTCGTATACGGTTTCTTCGCCGCGCTTACCGTGGCCCCCTTCTTTCGCGGCCTCGGTGAAAGCATAGGGCTCGGTGTAGCGTCCGAATCGGCGCTGGCCGCCGGCGTCGTCATGGGCATCATGATCATCCCTTTCGTTTCGTCGCTTTCCGACGATGTCATCAACGCCGTACCTCAGTCGTTGCGTGATGGCTCCGCAGGACTTGGTGCGACGAAGTCAGAAACCATCCGCAAGGTGGTGTTGCCGGCAGCACTTCCCGGCATCGTTTCAGCAATGTTGCTTGCGGTCAGCCGGGCGATCGGCGAGACCATGATCGTCGTGATGGCCGCCGGTCTGGCCGCCAACCTGACCATAAATCCACTTGAGGCTGTCACCACCGTGACGGTTCAAATCGTCACCCTGCTGGTCGGCGACCAGGAGTTTGACAGCGCAAAGACGCTCGCCGCGTTCGCGCTCGGTCTTGTGCTGTTCTGCATCACGCTCGCACTAAACATCGTCGCGTTGCGCGTCGTCCAGAAATATCGGGAACAATATGACTGATACGACCTCGACAATTGGAGCCGCCGTTCGCCCCCGAAGCATACATGCTGACGACGCGGCTAAGTCGCGCCTGAAAAAGCGCTACGCGGCGGAGCAGCGGTTCAAGTGGATTGGCGCTGCGGCCATCGCTGTGTCGGCGCTCTTCCTGGTGCTGTTGCTTTCGACGATCGTTACGCAGGCCTGGCCAGCGTTGCGTATGAACTACATCACCTTGCCCGTCGACCTTTCCTCCGCAAAAGTCGACCCGGGGGCATTGGACAGCGTCAACTTCGATGCAGTCATACAGGAGGCGCTCGCGGCCAAGATTCCAGATGCGTCAAGCCGTCAGGACAGGCGGTTGGTGCGTGGGATGATCTCGACCGGCGCTGGGCTACAGTTGCGCCAAGACATCGCCAAGGACCCCTCGATGCTGGGCAAGACGGTGGACTACGCCGTTCCGGTCGATGACTTCGCCGATCTCTACTTGAAGGGCCTCCTGGCGGCCAAGGGAAGCGTTGCTCCGCTTCAATCGGCGGTAACAGTTTCAGCCGATAGCGGCGATGTGGACCTCGCATTCGATAAGGGCGACATCCTCACGTTCGCCCACGCGGCCGGAGCCACCGAAGGTGAAAACGGAGTTCTCAACCTCACCAGCGGTGCAGCATCGTTGCTGCTGGAAATAAACGGCGGCGTCATCAAGCTGACCCAGGTCTCGCCTGCCGCGAACGGTGGCTCAACGGCCAAAGGTACAGTGATCGTCAGGCCGCAGGGCACGGCCCTTGCGGCGAGCGGCGCAGCCAAGCTGCAGGTCATCGACGCACCGGAGAGTTCGCGGAAGATATCGGACAAGGAGATTGTCTGGCTGGAAGGGCTGAAAGCCCAGAATCTCGTCGAAAGCCGTTTCAACACGATTTTCTTCACCGGTGGTGCGAGCCGCGAACCGGAACTCGCGGGCGTATGGGGCGCGGTCGTCGGGTCCTTTCTGACGATGGTCGTTACCCTTGCCATCGCATTCCCTATCGGTGTTGCGGCGGCAATTTATCTTGAGGAATTTGCGCCGAAGAACCGATGGACCAACCTCATCGAAGTCAACATCAACAATCTGGCGGCGGTGCCATCCATCGTCTTCGGTCTGCTCGGATTGGCCGTTTTCCTGAATTTCTTTGGACTGCCGCGTTCCGCACCAGTGGTCGGCGGCATGGTGCTGGCGCTGATGACGATGCCGATCATAATCATCGCCTCCCGCGCCTCCATACGCGCTGTACCTCCGTCAATTCGCGAAGCGGCACTCGGCATCGGCGCTTCCAAGGTGCAGACGGTGTTCCATCACGTTCTGCCACTGGCGATGCCCGGCATCATGACCGGCACCATCCTTGGCATGGCGCATGCGCTGGGCGAGACCGCGCCGCTACTGATGATTGGCATGGTTGCCTTCATCGTCGACATTCCAGGTGGCTTCACCGATCCTGCGACGATCCTGCCCGTCCAAATTTTCATGTGGGCGGATTTTCCTGAACCCGGCTTCCAGCAGAAAACGTCGGCGGCCATTCTCATCCTGCTCGCGTTCCTCATCATCATGAACGCAATAGCGGTAATCCTGCGCAAACGCTTCGAGCGGCGCTGGTAGGGGAGTAAAGGACATGAACATCATGACTGAAGCCGATATCGAAAAGAAATTGGCGGCCGCAATCACCGAGCCTTCCATCAAGATGAAGGGCGACAAGGTTTCGGTGTACTACGGAGAGAAGCGCGCTCTGTTCGATGTAAACCTCGACGTTCGCCAGAACCAGGTGACGGCGCTTATCGGCCCTTCGGGTTGCGGCAAGTCCACCTTCCTGCGCTGCCTCAACCGCATGAACGACACCATTTCGATCGCCCGTGTCACCGGCAAGATCACGCTGGACGATGAGGATATCTACGACAGGAGCATCGACGTCGTGGAACTGCGCGCCCGCGTCGGCATGGTGTTCCAGAAGCCGAACCCGTTTCCGAAGTCGATCTACGAGAACGTTTCCTATGGACCGCGCATTCACGGCCTGACCAAGAGTAAAACCGATCTCGATCATGTCGTCGAATCCAGCCTGCAGAAGGCGGCGCTGTGGAACGAGGTGAAGGACCGGCTGCACGAACCCGGGCACCGGGCTTTCCGGCGGCCAGCAGCAGCGCCTTTGCATCGCGCGAGCCATCGCTGTCAGCCCCGAGGTGATCCTGATGGACGAGCCCTGCTCGGCGCTCGATCCGATCGCCACCGCCAAGGTCGAAGAACTGATCGACGAATTGCGCGAGAACTACACGATCGTCATCGTTACGCACTCGATGCAGCAGGCGGCGCGGGTTTCGCAGCGGACCGCAATGTTCCACCTCGGTTATCTCGTCGAGGAGGGTGCCACCGACAAGATGTTCACCAACCCGGACGACAAACGCACCCAGGACTACATCACGGGCCGGTACGGCTAAGCCCGCATCGTACCCGCAACCCACGACGAGGAGAGAATGATGCGCGAGCACACCGTCGCGTCCTTCGACGAGGATCTCGAACAAATCGACCAGCTCATGCGCGACATGGGCGACCTCGCCGGAGCGATGCTGCAATTGGCGACGAAGTCGCTGCTGTCGTCGGACAATCCGCTTGCCCAGCGGGTGATTTCCGACGATGCGATCATGGACGCCAAGCAGCGCGAGCTCGACGACCGGGCGATTACCCTGATCGCCAAGCGGCAGCCGATGGCGCAGGATCTGCGCGCCGTGGTTGGCGCCATCCGCATGGCTTCCGACCTGGAAAGGATCGGCGACCTTGCCAAGAACATCGCCAAGCGTGTGGGCGCGGTCGGGCAGTCGACGACGCCGCGCAACCTGTCGCATTCGATCGAGACGATGGCTGCGCTGGTGCTGAAGCAGGTGCAGGGCGTCATCGACAAATATGTCGCCCGCGATGCCGAGGGCCTGAAGCCGCTCAGGGCCGACGACGAGAAAATCGATATCCAGTACACGGCCGTGTTCCGCGAACTCCTCACCTACATGATGGAGGACCCGCGCAACATCACCGCCTGCACGCATCTCCTGTTCTGCGCGAAAAACCTCGAGCGGATCGGCGACCACGTCACCAACATCGCCGAAAACGCGTACTATGTGATGACCGGCACGCAATTGCCCCCGCACCGGCCGAAACTTGACGAGACGTCTTTGACGGTTCTCGCCGAATAGCCAATCCACAGGGAACGACAGCCACATGATTGCTCCGAAGATCATGGTTGTAGAGGACGAAGAGCCGCTATGCGTGCTTCTCCGCTACAATCTCGAGGCCGAAGGTTATCAGGTCGAGGTCGTGACGCGCGGCGACGAGGCCGAGATCAGGCTCCAGGAAAACGTGCCGGACCTGCTGGTCCTGGACTGGATGGTGCCGGCGATTTCCGGCATCGAACTCTGCCGCCGTCTCAGGATGCGGTCGGAGACCGAGCGCCTGCCGATCATCATGCTGACGGCGCGTGGCGAGGAAAGCGACCGCGTGCGCGGCCTGTCGACCGGCGCCGACGACTATCTGGTGAAGCCGTTCTCGACGCCGGAATTCATCGCCCGGGTGCGGGCGCTGCTGCGCCGCGCCAAGCCCGAGGTGCTGTCCAGTGTGCTCAAGGTCGGCGACATCATGCTCGACCGCGAAGCGCACCGGGTCTATCGCAAGAAGAGCGAGATACGGCTCGGGCCGACGGAATTCCGCCTGCTCGAATTCATGATGCAGCACCCCGGCCGCGTCTTCTCGCGCGGCCAGTTGCTCGACAACGTCTGGGGCGAGACGATCTACATCGACGAACGCACCGTCGACGTGCATGTCGGCCGCCTGCGCAAGGCGGTCAACAACGGGCGCATGCCCGATGTCATCCGCACCATTCGCGGTGCCGGCTATGCTATACGCGAGGCGTGACGGTGCACGCACGATGAAAAGGGTTACAAAGGTTACATCCCCCAGCTCAGCCGCGTCTGTGCCACCAAAGCGCCTCCAACGGTCACTTCAGGATTGTTGGCTCGTGGCAGTTGGTACGCCGACCGAAGTCGAGGGCGAGGAGGGTGCTGGTAGGTGACCCGGCAGCGAGGTACCGAATGATCCCACCAAAGATCATGGTGGCCGAAGATGATGGGCCGCTGTGTATGTTGATCAAGTACGCCCTTGAGACCGAAGGCTATGACGTCGAAATCGCGACCCGCGGCGACGAGGCCGAAATCCGTCTACAAGACAACGTGCCCGACCTGTTGGTGCTCGACCGCATGCTGCCGGCGGTTTCAGGCATCGAACTGGGCAAGCGCTTGCGTATGCGACGCGAGACAATGCAACTGCCGATCATCATGCTGACAGCGCGAGGTGAGGAGCGCGACCGCGTGCGCGAACTCGCGACCGGCTTTGACGACTATTTGGTCAAGCCGTTTACGTCTCCCGAACTCACCATACGGGTAAGGACATTGCTCAGGCGCGTTAAACCTGAAGTGCTGTCAGACGTCCTTGTCGTCCACGACATAACGCTCGATCGTCGGCAACATCAGGTATTCCGGAAGCGCCAACCGGTCCAACTCAGTCCGACCGAGTATCGGCTCCTCGAGTTCATGATGCAGCATCCCGGTCGCGTGATTTCAAGAGAACAGCTTAGGGATCGCGTCTGGGGCAACAGCGTATACATGGATGGCCGAGCAGTTGATGTGTTCATCAACAGACTGCGAAAGTCTCTGAAGGCCACCCGGAACCTCATCAGGACCGTTCGTGGCTCAGGATATTCAATAGGACAAGCGACAGACGCGCTGCGCGGCGGTTAGGTAGGGCCTATCAAACGGCGTGCAGGACGAACTTGAGTGCGTGAGGCGGTGCGCTGCCTCCGGCTGCCGAGCCAACATCTTCGGCGATGTCCACATCGTGCGTCTTCTAAAGGCCGTGAATGATAAGGGCTTGATCCAAACAGTTCGCGGGGCAGGATATTCGATAGGGTCTTCGCGGATTACGGGTCTGCGTCCGATCGTGGCAACAGGCCGAAGACCCATCGGGTCACGTTTCCAGTGCCAACGGCGGTGTCTGCCGACCCCAGCCGATGCTGGCAAAAGCGACGGCCGCTGCAATCCCAATCAGAATGGCGACCGAAAGTGCGGACCATGTGCCGACGCGAGCGATCAAAACACGAGAAAAGAAACGGAGCCAGAGCGGAGGCAACGAGGCGGACTGCTTTAGTCCGCCCAAGCAGGGCTCCATAGCCGTCGGAGCCGAATAAATGCAGCGGAAGGACCCCTGCACAATGCTTGTCATACCCGAACCAAGGCCGAAGAGAATGGCGAACGCAATGCCGCCGGATACCCACGGGGCAGTGGTCAACAACACAGAAAGACCGGCAACCAGGAAAGCTCCGGAAATGACCGCCAAAATCAAGAGCGAAAGGCCCTTTCCAAACAGCATGTTGATGAATCGGCTGAAGACTTGGGAGGGGCCAAACACCGTTCCAACCATGACCGCACTCGCGCCCATCCGACGGCGGTCAGAAGCGGGACCATGTGGATCAGCAAGGCTGACAGCACAAAACCCTCGAGGGCGAAGCCAACAGCCATCAGCAGAAATGTCTTTTTGCGGTCCTCAATCGAAATACTTCCGACCACCGCCGGGACACGGGATGGTGGCGCGGATGTGTCACGGAGGGTGCCAGCCTTCATCGTGGAACTCAGCCAAACGTGAACGGGAAGGCAGACGAAAAGGTTGATGCCCGCAAAGACGACGTAGACCTCCCTCCAGGTGAGGTGCCCATGGAGTTCGGATGTGATGGGCCAAAACACAGTCGAGGCAAAGCCACCAATCAGTGTGAGGTGGGTTATGCTCCGTTGCGCAGTTTGTGGCGTGACCTGAACCAGAAGGGCGAACGCGGCGTTGTAGAGAACGAAGGCGGAAGCCATTTCGATGGCGACCATTCCCACTATGAAAGTCATCCGGTCCGGTGCAAGGCCGCACACCAGCAAGGCAACTGCGGCAATGACGGATCCCAACGACATCATTCGCGCGGCCCCATAGCGGTCCATCCAGCGGCCGATGAAAGGTGCAGCGAGCCCGCCTAAAAGTAGGGATCCGGAAAACACCCCGAAGAGCCATTCCTGTGACCACTCAAAATCCTTGGCCATATCCGGAACCAGGACGGAGAAGCTGTAGTAGAGCCTGCCGTAACCTATCACCTGGTTAGACCCAATCCCCAGATGATGACGTCTGCGGCAATGTCCAACTGAAGCTGCCGAAGTCATATTCCATTCTTCCGGGATTATTGAATTGGTGAAGTTTGGTAGCACCGATGAAAACTAATATGTTTGGGACCGTTTTCGGCATCGTCCTTCCGCTCGCTGCGGATTCCGATTCAATCCGGCCAGGTATTCCGATTTGAAGCCGGCCACCATTCCGGAATGAAGCCGGCCACCATTCCGATCAATAGCCGGCCACTTTCCGGGCCTGAAGAGGACTCACCTGGGTCAGCAACTTTGGCATCACGTTCCTCTGTCGAACGAGAGGGACGTGATGCCGGCAAAGAGAAGGCTGACCATGAGACAACTGCGACAGATGCTGCGGCTTGCCCGGAGACGGCGCCAGCGCCCGGGACATTGCCCTGACGCTGGGCGTGGCGCGCAGCACCGTTCAGGACAATCTGAAGCGCGCGGCAGCGGCGGGGCTGAACTGGCCGCTGCCGGGCGAGCTGACCGACGATGCCCTTGAGAAGCAGGCTGTTCGACGCGGCCGGGGTCAAGCAGGGCATGCGGCGGCGCCCGGAGCCGAACTGGGCCGAGCTGGTCGTCGAGCTGAAGAAGCCGGGCGTCACCCTGCTGATCCTGTGGGAAGAATATCGCGCGATCCATCCCGGCGGCTACGGCTACAGCCGGTTCTGCGATCTGTTTCGCGGCTTCGAGCGGCGGCTGTCGCCGACGATGCGGCAGGACCATGTCGCCGGCGACAAGGTCTTCGTCGACTATTCCGGCAAGAAGATCGCCATCGTCGACCCGCTGACCGGCGAGATCCGCGAGGCGGAGATCTTCGTCGCCGTTCTCGGCGCCTCCAACTTCACCTATGCGGAAGCGACCTGGACGCAGACGCTGCCGGACTGGATCGGCGCCCATGTGCGGATGTTCCGCTTCTTCGGCGGCGTTCCGCGGCTGATCGTGCCCGACAATCTGAAGTCCGGCGTCAATCACGCCTCGCTTCTACGATCCGGAGATCAACCGCAGCTACGGCATGATGGCGTCGCACTACGGCGTCGGCGTCCTGCCGGCGCGGCCGCGACGCCCGAAGGACAAGGCCAAGGTCGAGAACGGAGTCCGTTTCGCCCAGACCTGCATTCTGGGTCGGCTGCGGCGACAGACGTTCTTCTCGCTCGCCGAGGCCAATGCGGCGATCGCCGGCGCCCTCGATCGCATCAACGATCATGTCATGCGCCGCCTTGGCGTCAGTCGCCGCCATCTCTTCCAGACCGTCGAGCGCCTCGCGCTCGCCAGCCTGCCCGGCGAGGACTACGAGTTCGCCGAATGGCGCTTCGCCCGTGTCGGCACCGATTACCATGTCGAATTCGACGAGCTTCTTCTATTCGGTGCCGCACGGCCTCATCCGGCAGCAGGTCGACGTCAGGGCGACGAGCCGGACGATCGAGATCTTCCATCGCGGCAAGCGGGTCGCGGCCCATCAGCGCCGGTATGGCGGCCGCCGCCACGGCACCAACCCCGACCACATGCCCAGTTCCCATCGCCGATATGCGGAATGGACGCCGGATCGCTTCCGTCGCTGGGCCGCCTCGGTCGGGCCGCAGACCGAAGGGCTGATCGCCGCCATTCTGGCCAACCGCCCGCATCCGGAACAAGGCTTCCGAACATGTCTGGGCGTTCTGCGCCTGTTCCGCGAGCATCGAGCCATGCCCGCGCCGAGGCGGTCTCGGCCCGGGCCATCGAGATCGGCGGGCTCACCTACAAGAGCATCGCCTCGATCCTGGCCAACCGTCTGGCCGCAAAACCAACCACCGACATCGAACCCGCCGCCGTCATGAAGCTATCGACGGCCCGGTCGTCACACGCCTTGTCACCAAGCTGGCATCACCGAAAACAAACTCGCGAGCTCGTGATGTTCCACCGACAAGCAACTGGACATCGCTGATGCGTGAAGCGCGGCTTTTGAACCGAAGAAGGTAAAACAACAGAACCACCGCCCACATACGAACGCTTCAGCAATTGTTTCGGTGGCAGTGTCCGAAATCCCACCGATTTGGTGGGAATTTCCCCTAACGTCAGCGCAATTCCAACCATTGGCAGCATAATTCCAACCATGGCCCATCGACAAATCACCGTTTGATCCGGGCCCTTTTTTTATCTGACCGGTCGCTGGAAATGCGAAACCCGCCACGTCGGAGGTAACGTGGCGGGCTTTGCCGCGCATTCGGCCCCTTCAGGCGCCTTCAGTCGCTGAACTCCCTTCATACGCAATCGTTCATAAAGCAGGGCCGGCACGTACTTAACCCTGAGGGAAAGGCAATCTGGACGACTCGAACGGGTCACATCCCGACCACCTTCGAGCGCAGCGTACGTCCGCTTCCCCACTTCGACCGCCGAAAGCTTTTAGTCCGCTTTCGTGAAGAGTTTCGGGCGCCGGCAGGCGTCGTCTAATCGCACCCAACAATGCAAGCTCTTTTTTCAGCCCGTTTTGCCGCACGAAGTGTCGTATGCCGGGAGCACGGTCGTCTTCGCAGTCAATATGATGTCGCTGCATGATGGTTTCCACGGAACGGCCCTTCCGCTGTACGAAGCGCACGCGCCAAGATAGCTTGACGGTGCAACGCCTGTTCTCGGAATGGGCCAGCTTACGTCCCGGCAAGGACGTCTCGGCGCAATCGAACGGTAAAAATTTATGCTGTAGCGGTCGTCCGACTGAACAGTTCACCTGATTTCAGCATGGCATGCATGATGACCGCCAGCTTCCGGGCGACGGCGACAGCGGCTCGCTTGAATCCGAGTTTCTCACTGAAGTTTGAGCCCCCAGGTTCGCAACTCGCTTTCCGCATGAGTGCGCGTCAAGATCACGGTCGCTGCCTCATACAGAAGAGCTCGCAGATGGGCGTCACCACGTCTTGAGATATGTCCGTCATAGTCGACCTCGCCAGATTGATATCGCCGCGTGGTCGAACCAACCCACCCACCTACGGATCGTGACTTGGCGAAATTGGAGGGATCTTCAATCGCCGTGGTAAAAGTGGTGCCGTCATCAAGAGCTGGCATGCTTGGCTCTCGCGCGCCGCAGCGGTGAGTTGACGCCCCAGTTCAGCGGCTCTTGCTCGCATGGTGCGCCAGGCCTCCAAAATTGGAAGAATGATTCGTGCTAGCGCGTCCTCGCCTGAGGAGCCGATAGATGTTTTTCTCGAACGTGCTTCCTTGCCCACGGGCACCACTAGCCCGAACGTTTTCAGGAGGCCGCGTATTTGATTTGAAAGATCGGTTGTGATGCGAACGAGCTTGGTACGTCCCACAACCAAAGTGCGTATCAGCATGCTGTCGTAACCCTTCACCCGCACTTCCCAGTAGAAGCCTACCTCGGCCAGCTGCGCCAAGCCGTCGGCGTCGTTCGCATCAGTTTTGTTCGGCGCCATGTCCAACGCCGCTTTGGCATGACGCGCGTCGATACAGATCGCCGGCACTCCTTGCCGGATCAGTTCATGATAGAAGCAGACTGACAGCGGCCCGGTTGCGAACACCACCCGTTCGACATCGGCCGCACGTTTTCGGATCAACTCCGCCAGCAGCGTAGGGTCTGACGGGCACTTTCCCCGCCACACCCGTTTGCCTGCACGCCGCACGGAAACGGCAGTCTCTTTCAAAGATACGTCAAGCCCGACAAACTCACCCATAATTGTACTCCCTCCGATACCCGGGCTTGGCGCCAATCGTGAGCCCGTCTCTTCAATCATATCGCGGAGCAACCACCTGTCGCCCGCTATTCACGCATGCGGACGAAGCGACCAACTCCGCGATTACCCCATGTAGGAAAGCCTCTCATGCAAGAACCCGCGGGCCACAGTCGATGTCTATCGGGATTTTGAGTTTCGGCTGGTCCAGGGATGGCGTAACCGCTACCTGGAAGCGCCGGGACTGGTGCGGACGAACCGCCTCGACTTGCGGCCGCACGGTAATGCCGACCCGGCACGCAGTTGGGTGCGGCCCTGTCGACATCGATAATCACCATGGATGCGTGTGGGCTTGAACACCTCGATGACGATCATGCGTCCGCCACAGCACGGGCATAGCGGGCGGAAGTTCGGGGGTTGGCGCACTCGCCGCGATTCGAACGCGCGACCTTCGCCTTCGGAGGGCGACGCTCTATCCAGCTGAGCTACGGGTGCCTTTTGCTTACGCAATGCTTATGCGGAATTTCCGCGACTGTGAAGGGCCGGATACCCCTCGCGTAAGTCTCTGAATTCCTTAGTTCTTTGTACTTCATTCTAACGCCAACCACCTTGACACAAG
>CAVSAU010000003.1:0-112576 GCA_963726065.1 uncultured Alphaproteobacteria bacterium | reverse complement strand
TGCGCAATAACCTGGCAGAACTACGCGGCGAGCCGCAGCGGCAATCCCCGGGTTCGATATCATGAACCAGCGGGAGACAGCGCCTCCGATGAGCGAACGCCGGGTCAGCCTGATCGGCGCTCTTCTGGTCGCCATCGGGCCGGTTTCGATGGCGCTGTTCACCCCGGCGATGCCGGAACTCGTCACCGCCTTCGGCACCACCGAAGCAGCAGTAAAAATGACGATCTCGCTCTATTTCGCCGGCTTTGCCCTGGCGCAACTCGTCTGCGGGCCGCTTTCGGACGGGTTCGGACGACGACCGGTTACCGTCGCCTTCATGGGCATTTATCTCGCCGCCAGCCTGATCGCATTGTTCGCGCCCACCATCGAAGTCCTGGTCGCCGCCCGTTTCATGCAGGGCATCGGTGCGGCCGTCGGCGTCGCCATGTCGCGCGCCATCGTGCGCGATCTCTTCACCCAGGATCGCTCGGCGCGCATCATGAACCTGATCGGCATGATACTTGCCATCGGGCCTGCCTTCGCACCGGTGATCGGCGGCGTCACCATGGAATTGTTCGGCTGGCACGCTATCTTCATCCTGATGGTCGCCATGGGCATATCGATCGTTCTGGTGGCGATCTTCGGCCTGCGCGAAACGGTGACCCGAGACCTTTCCCGCATTCGCCCGAGGGCGCTGCTGGCATCCTACCGCACGCTGTTCGGCAGCAACTACTTCGTGCTGTGCAGCCTGATCATAGCCGGCACCACCGGGGCGATCTATGCACAGGCCACCATCCTTTCCTTCATCCTCATCGATCGTGTTGGCCTATCGCCGACAGCGTTCGGCGCCTCCATGCTGGCTCAGACCGGCATGTTCTTTACAGGTTCGGTGGCTGTGCGCTTGCTGATGCCGCGCCTCGGCGCTTTTGGCCTGGTGCCGATCGGCCTGGGGTTCGTCGCCATCGGCAGCGCGCTCCTGGCCGCCTTGCTGCGGTTCCAGGAGCCTTCCCTGCTCACCGTGATGGGCCCTGTCGGCGCCTATGCGTTCGGCATCGCCTTCGTCATGCCTGCGATGACCACGGCCGCGATGGCGCCGTTCCCGAAAATCGCCGGGGCGGCGGCATCGCTCACCGGCTTTGTCCAGATGGGATCGGGGCTGCTCGGTGGCATGATTGCCGCGTGGCTGGGCGACGCGGTGGTGGCAATGGCCACCGTCATCCCGACGATGGGTTTCACCGCCGTCATCGCATGGTTCTTCTGGCGGCGCTTGCCGGAGCCGGTGCAGCCGGTGATCTCGCCGCGCGAACCGATCGACCCGCCGGTCGCTCAATAGGCGTCGCAGTTCTCCGCGACCGCCGCCTGCGAGCTTGCAGTGATAACGTCACCGGCAATGGAGAAGGTTTCCCGCATCAAGATGTCGTTCGACGGAAAATCGTAACAAGCGATCACGGTTAAGACCCCGGCCTCGGCTTTCTCCACTTTATGCCGGATCGTGGCGCCGGCGCCCGCAGTCTGCCATTCGTCCATGGAAGCGACGAATTCCGCCTTGCTCTGCTCGATGCCCAGATCATCGAGCCTTATCCGCGCATCGTCGGAGAGGAGATCGGAAATCGCCGTGCGGTCTACGGCCAGCAGCGCCGCATACCAGCGGTCGATGACAGCCTCGTCCGCGCGCACCGAAACCGCCATCAGCAGTGCCGCACCCGCAGCCAGGAAGAAGCGTGACAGGGTCATCTTCTCGTCCTCCGGGCGATATTATAGCCTAACGCATGTCGATTATAGCCTAACGCATGTCGCGCAAAAGTGTGCAGCGGTTTTGCGATAACGACACGCGCAAACAAGAAGCTACAGCGCGGCCGCCGAATCCCAACGGCGCGCCGGTTGTAATACGTCGCCTCCGACAGCGCCAGTTTGGTGCAAGCCTCAATCCAGGTCGGGCCGCTCGAAATCGCCGGTCTCGCGGTTCATCACCCAGAGCTCGCCCGTCGAGATGTCGAACCAGGCGCCGTGCAGCGACAGCCTTTCCTTGCTTTCGAGTATTTTGACGCACGGGAACGTCCGCAGATTGGCAATCGAATAGCGGATCGAGATGCGCTCCAGCGCCGTCTGCCGCTCGCCTGCCGTCATCATGGTGTTGCCGCTTACCGCGTCGGCCGCCGGCGCGACCAGGCTCATCCACTTGCCGATGAAGTCGCCCGGCGACAGCGGCTCGGCATCCGGGGCGAGCGCCGCCTTGATCCCGCCGCAGCGACCGTGACCCATCACCACGATGTGCTTCACCTTCAGGCTTTGTACCGCGAACTCGAGCGCGGCTGAGGTCGAGTGGTACTCGCCGTCCGGCGCATAAGGCGGCACCAGATTGGCGACGTTGCGCATCACGAACAGTTCTCCCGGTCCGGCATCGAAGATCGCTTCGGGAGCCGCACGCGAATCGCAGCAAGCAATCACCATCGTTTCCGGCGTCTGCCCTTCTCGCGCCAATTCGCGATAGCGGCCGCTCTCTGAAATGTAGCGGCCACCCATGAAGTTGCGATAACCGGCGAGGAGATGGTCGGGGAGATTGGACATCGGCGGGCAATTAACGGCAAACGCAAGCGCCGATCAATGCACAATCGCCAAAATCCGTCTTTTCGTTTCCGCCACCCTGTCTACGGCGTACCCCCTGTGTCAATCACCTCGAAATCGTGGGTGATCGTGGCAGTCTTGGCAAGCATCGCGGAGGCCGAGCAATATTTCTCGATCGACAGGCCGATTGCGCGCTGCACCTTGGCCGTCGCGAGGTTCCTGCCCCTGACTATGAAATGCATATGGATGCGGATGAAAACCTTGGGATCGGTTTCGGCGCGGTCGGCGTCCATCTCGACAACACAATCCTCAACCGCCCCGCGGCCTTTTTCCAGGATATGGACAACATCATAGGCCGAACAGCCACCGGTGCCGATCAGCACCATTTCCATCGGGCTGGGGCCGGGAGTACGCCCGTCTTCTCCATGGGCGGTGCCGAACACCACCTTGTGCCCGCTGCCGGACTCGCCGACGAACGTCCGCCCTTCAACCCACTTGATGCGCGCCTTCATGGCAATTTCCTTTCATTTCAACTCATGGCTCCCGATCCTAAGTCCAGATCGCGACCGGATTGCCGAAACTGTCGGCTTCTGGCGGATCGGGGAAACTCACAGCTTCGCCCTGCGCGAAGCGCTGCGCTACCAGCATCATGACGGCGGCGTCGAGAAAATCGTCTTCGGCAGCACCCCGGGGAGCAGGCGAATCAAGAAATGCCCGTGAATGGCCGCATCCGTTAAGCAGCGCCTTGCGCTCTTCCATGCCAGCCGGATTGATCCTGCCCTTGATCTTCTTCGGCAACGCCATCGGCCTGCCACCGTTGAGCTGCCGGAACGCCGCCTCCGGATGCGATTCGACGACCCTGCTACGCAATTCGGGTCGCGCAATCAACAGGCGGTCAAGTTCGCGGATCTTGGAAAAGATGCCGAATGCCTGGATGGAGACACCGCGCGGCGGATCCGAGGTCTCGCGGGCGATGCGGCTGGCCTCGCGATGCCCCGCATACCAGCGCTCGATCGTGGAAAAAGCCTCGTCGACGGCGTAGACGGCCGCACGCGAGGGGATGGAAAAGACGCTCGACTGCCGCTCGCCGAGCAAGCGCCGCACCAGCGCCTCTGGCCCGCGCCCGCCATGGAGGGTGAAATCGGGTAGCCCTATCGGCATGTCGACGGCAAGGATGGCGTCGTCCGGCAACGACGCGACCAGTGCGGCGAGATGTGCGAACACCGAAGCCTCCGGTTCCCCACCCGGCGCCAGCACCACGGTTACCCAGCCGGCCTTGCAGCCGTCGACGCCGGCGATCGTCGGCATCAGGCCCGGCGATCCTTGCCCGGGTGCATGAGATGGCGCAGGTGCACCATCGCCATTGGATGCGACAGGCTCTGCGCATCGGTTTCCAGCGTCAGTTCGTCGGCGCCGCGCTTGGCGGTGCGCGCCAAGATTTCGAACACCGAGGCCGTCGTCGATTGTAGCGCCTTGGCGGCAGGCTGGCCGTCGAGCAGCCGGGCCAGGAAAACCGCCGCCGTTAGGTCGCCCAGTCCGTTGGGCGGCCGCTCGATGATGCGGTGTTCGGAAAGCAGCGCGTCGGAAGCAGTCAGAAGCAGGTTGCCGGTGCCGCCGGTCATCATCGCCGGCGCCGAGGTGACCAGCATGGTCGACGGCCCCGCGACCAGTGCCGCGGCCATCACCGACTTGATGTCGCCGAGTTCAGCGCCTGCCATCCACGCCAGTTCGTAACGGTTGGGAGTGGCGATGTCGGCGATCGGCAGCAAGGTATCGCGCAACGCCTCGGCAATCTCCTGCGGAACGTAGAGGCCGCCCATGTCGCCCATCACGGGATCGCAGACGTAAAGGGCCTGGGGGTTCTTTGCCCGCACAGCGGCAACCAATGAGGCGACCGCGGTCGCTTGCCCGGCGTCGCCCAGGTAGCCCGACAGCACCGCGGCCACTTCGCCCAGCCAGGGCGCCCTTTCCAGGTCCCCGAGCAGGTTGGAGAATTGTTTCGACTCCGGAACAATACGGGTTGCGCGGCCATGCCCAGGATGCCAGGGCAAGATAACCGTAGGCACTGCCCAGACCGGAAAGCCAAGCGTTTCAAGCGCGAAGACGGCCGCGCGGTTGCCCACCGAACCGCGCGCCACATGGCTCGATATGACGATCACCGCACGCGGTGTGTCGGTCTGCTGCATTTCCATGAATTCTATCCGCGCATGAGGAAGATGAGAAACCAGACCACCACGCAGACGACTATCGCCATGCCTATCCCGCGGCCAATCCGGGTTCCCCAATATTCCGCCCAGTCATTCTTGTCGGCGTCTTCGGCGGCCACGTGATTGCGGACGCGAGATGCGGTGCGCGAAATTATCGACGACTCAAGATCGGATTCGCCCGTAACACGGTCGAGAATGCGCCGTGATTCGGCTTCGCTGTCCTTATCCCTGCCGCTCATCTGTCTTCCTCCGCCATGTCTATGAGCTTAGCTTATGGCTCCGAAAACAGGAATCGGTTTTCAAGGTGATCATCTCAGGCAGCAACGCCTCGCTCCCGCAACAACGCGCCGCACTACGTTTCTTTGAACCGCAAATGTGACTATGGTCGTCGCGTCGATCGTCATGCGAGGAATTTCCGATGTTCGCCCAAACTTTGCCTTCCAGCCTGCGCGTTCTGCCCACAGTGCTGTTCCTGATGCTCGTCCTGCCTGTCCTTTCCGCTTGCGGCTACAACACCATTCCGACAGAAGAAGAAAAGGCCAAGGCGGCATGGAGCGAGGTGCTCAACCAGTATCAGCGCCGTGCCGACCTTATCCCCAACCTGGTCGAGACGGTGAAGGGCTATGCCAGCCATGAGAAAGAGGTGCTGGAAGGCGTGGTCGAGGCGCGCGCCAAGGCGACGCAAGTGACGGTTACCCCGGAAACCCTCAGCGATCCCAACGCTTTCAAAGCTTTCCAGGATAGCCAGGCCGGCCTGACCAGCGCCCTTTCCCGGCTGCTCGCCGTGGTCGAGAACTACCCCGATCTCAAGGCCAATCAGAATTTCCTGGCGCTTCAGGCGCAGCTCGAGGGCACCGAAAACCGCATCGCGGTGGCGCGGCGCGACTACATCGAGGCAGTGCGCGTCTACAACACCACATTGAAGACCTTCCCGTCGATTATCTGGGCAAAACTCTGGTTCACCGACAACGAACCTTTCCAGAATTTCACCGTCGCCGAAGACAAAATGGAGACGCCAAAGGTCGACTTCGGTGCACCGAAGCAGGGCGGATAAGTCCCCGCTGGCCAATTTGAGCCCGTCAACATTGCGTTTCTTCGCGCCCCCCTCTGTCCTGTTTTACTTCTCCCCCGCAACGGGGGAGCTTGGCAGCTTCGGCGTGGCCGCAACCAGGAACGCACGCCTTACGTTGCTCGGCGCCCTTCTCCTTGTCCTTCTTGTCCTTCTCCTCCTTCCCTTCGCAGCACTCGCTGCGGAACTGCCGGCCCTCACCGGTCGCGTGGTCGACAATGCCGGGATGATCGACCCGGCGACAAAAGCCGAACTCACCCGGAAGCTTCAGGCCTTCGAGCAGAAATCCTCCGACCAGATCGTCGTCGCCACGATTCCCAGCCTCGATGGCGAGCCGCTGGAAGATTATGCCAACCGCCTGTTCAGGGCGTGGAAGCTCGGCCAGGCCGGCGAAGACAATGGCGTCCTGCTGCTGGTCGCCAAGAACGACCGCAAGATGCGCATCGAGGTCGGCTACGGGCTCGAAGGCACTCTCACCGACCTGCACACCAAGTTGATCGTCGAAAACACGATGGTTCCGGCCTTCCGCGCCGGCGACTTTTCGGCTGGCATATCGGGCGCGGTCGACGACATGATCATGGTTCTGGAAGGCAACGCCGCCGAACTCGAAGCGCGCGCTAAGCGCAACGAACAACAGGAAAGCGAAGGCATCCCGGTGGAGGTCGTCATTTTCCTTGTGATCTGGGGAACAATCTTCTTCGGTGGCTTCGCCATGGCGATCCTGCCGCCGATCTTCGGCCGCAAGATCGGCCCCGGCCGCTATCGCTGGCTGGGCATGGATTTCAGCTACAACTCCGGTTCGGGCCGTTCGTCAGGCGGTTGGGGCGGCGGTGGTGGCTGGTCATCGGGGGGCGGCGGCTGGTCATCCGGCAGCAGTGGCGGCGGCGGCTTTTCGGGGGGCGGCGGTTCGTCGGGCGGCGGCGGCTCGTCCGGAAGCTGGTAGGGGAGAGCGATGACCGAAACCTTGTCGCCAGACGAACACGCCCGCGTCACCGAAGCAATTCGCAACGCCGAGGAGAAGACCGCCGGCGAGATTTACTGTGTCGTCGCCCGATCCAGTGATAGCTACTTCTTCCCCGCCGCGTTCATGCTGGCACTCGCCATGCTGGCCGTCGGCCTGGTCATCGCTTTCCTGCTCGAGTACTGGTGGTACGATCTCAGGATACACGTCTTCGTTGCAGCGCAATTGTTGGCCTTCGCCACCGCGCTTCTGGTTCTGTTTCAGTTTCCGCGGCTGCGGATCTGGCTGGTGCCGCGGCGGCTGAAATATCGGCATGCACATGCCAATGCGGTACAGCAGTTCCTCGCCCGCAACGTCCACATCACCACTGCGCGCACTGGGGTGCTGCTTTTCGTTTCGCTAGCGGAGCGATATGCCGAGATCGTGGCGGACGCAGGCATCAACCAGAAAGTTCCACAGGAAACCTGGGACGGCGTGGTATCGCAGCTTGTCGAAGGCGCACGTGAAGGCCGGCTGGCCGACGGCTTCGTCGGGGCGATCGAAACAGTTGGCGTCCTCCTTTCAACGCATTTTCCTGTCGCCGAAGACGACATCAACGAACTGGACGATCATCTGGTCGAGATCTGACCCCCGTTTTGGCGCTTGTGCGAAGGGTTGCCTGCTACTCTTGGTCGTCTTGCACTCTGCCGGCCGACGCAGCTATGGTTAACAAATCATGACCACGCTGACGGTAGATATTCGCAAGGCTGAACTGAGGGACGCGGACGCAATCGCCGACGTGCACCACGAAGCATGGCGGGGCGCCTATGCCGGCATCATTCCCCACCGCGCCCTGAATGCTATGATAAACCGGCGCGGTCGCGACTGGTGGGCGCAAGCGATTCGCCGCGCCGCTTCCGTGCTGGTGGTCGAAGTGGGCGGCAAGGTCGCCGGCTATGCAACGCTTGGCCGCAACCGGGCCCGCGAGCTTCCACAGCAGGGCGAAATCTACGAACTCTACCTGCGTCCCGAGTGTCAGGGCATCGGCCTCGGCAGCCGCCTGTTTTCAGCGGCCCGTGAAAAGCTTGCCTCGCACGGATTGCGGGGCATGGTGGTCTGGGCACTCGAGGAAAATTCCAACGCGCTCGATTTCTACGCCGGCGCAGGCGGCCGCGATGTCGCCGAAGGCGTCGAAGTGTTCGACCAGAAGGCGCTGCGCAAGGTTGCCTTCGTCTGGGATTGATCCCTCCAATTCCTGAGTCTCCCTGTATTCATCCGTGAAGAGCCCTCGTTGCGTCGCCATTGCGTGCGGCGCGCCATATCGCTATTCGGTGCTCCACAACTATCAAGGAAACCATTCATGCGCATCGACGCCATCGCCACCGGCAAGAATCCGCCCGAAGACGTCAACGTCATCATCGAAGTGCCGATCGGCGGCGAGCCGATCAAATACGAGATGGACAAGGAAGCCGGCACACTGTTCGTCGACCGCTTCCTGCACACCTCGATGCGCTATCCCGGCAATTACGGCTTCGTGCCGCACACGCTTTCGGGCGATGGCGATCCGGTCGACGTGCTGGTTTGCAATACCCGGGCGCTGGTTCCCGGCTGCGTCATCAATGTGCGGCCGATCGGAGTGCTGATCATGGAGGACAATGCGGGGCAGGACGAGAAGATCATTGCCGTGCCCTCGCCCAAGCTGACCTTGCGCTACGAGAACGTCACCGAATACACCCACCTGCCCGAGATCACCCGCCAGCAGGTTGAGCACTTCTTCGCGCATTACAAGGATCTGGAGCCCGGCAAATGGGTCAAGATCGAGGGCTGGCATGACGCCGCCGCCGCCAAGCGCATGATCACCGAGGGCATCGAGCGCTCGAAGGCCGCCAGGGCGCAAGCCAAAAGCTGAATGGTGAGATGGACTGGGCACCGTTCACGCCTCAGACCATCAAGCGCAGCTGGCCGGGACTGCGTGTAGGCTTCTACCTGTTGCCGCCTTTTGACGGCTTGGAAGCCACCCAGCCCGACAGCATCGAAGTCATCTTTTCCGGGCATCGCAACGCCGCGGTCGAACTCGGCGAGCGGTTGTGCGAGATCGACGTGGCGCCAGGTACCGCGCTGGTGCGCGGCGCCGAGCCCATCAACTGGCTGCGGGTTGGCGAATACAGCGATTCCATTGTCATGTATCCCGACATTTCGCTGCTGCAGAAATTGGCCCATGCCGGCCCGATCGAGCTCGAACCCATCCTGCTCGGCCACGATCCAGTGATGCTGGGCGTCGCGCATATCATGCGGCGCGCCTGCACGGCCGATCTGCACATATCCGACATGGAAGCCAGTTGCCTGGCGCATCTCCTGATCCGCCGCGTGCTCGCCAAGCAGTACGGCATCGACGTCCAGGACGCGCACCTGCCCGCCACCCGCATGGACAGCCGCTCCCTTGATGCCATCGGCGAATATATCGAGGAAAACCTGCGCGGCCGCATCACCCTGGAGGATCTGGCTGCGATCGCCCGGCTGAGCCCGTTCCATTTCGCCCGCTGCTTCAAGGCGACCATCGGCCTTGCCCCGTATCAATATGTCATCGCCCGCCGCATCGATCTCGCCAGGCGGCTTCTTATGACGTCGACAATGACGGTCGCCGAGATCGGCTGGGCCATCGGCTTTGAAAACATCAGCCATTTTCGTCGCCAGTTCGCCGCGCATTTCGGCATCGTGCCGAGCCAGCTCAGGCATGCGATGGCGCTCTGAGCGGCCATTGCAACCTGAGCAAGATTCGACCCCCCAAACGCGAAATTCCGGTGTAAGGTCCGGGCCATCAACATCCACAGCAGATGGTCTCAGCCGCCGTTTCGTGTCCCGCAATCAACGTGGAACTTCGAACAGGGGGCACATTGGCGCGTGGATGATGTCGCGGCCCGGAATCAGCCGGGCCAGATGGGAGAAGAAAGATGCTGCATAAATTCCTGAGTGCGACCATGCTCGCGACGAGCATGGTCGTGGCGGGCGGCGCCTTCATAACGCCGGCCTTTGCGGAAGTGGTCTACAACCGCGGCAACGACGCCGATCCGGAGACGCTCGACCCGCACAAGACCTCCACCGTGGCTGAGGCCAACATTATCCGCGACCTGTTCGAGGGCCTTGTGGCGCAGGATGCGAAGGCCGATCTCATTCCGGGGGCCGCCGAAAGCTGGACCGTTTCCGACGACGGCACCGTCTATACCTTCAAGCTACGCCAGGGCGCGACGTGGTCGGACGGCACGCCGGTTACTGCCGACGATTTCGTCTATTCGTTCCGCCGCCTGCTCGATCCGGCCACCGCCGCCCAATATGCCTCCATGCTCTATGTGGTGAAGAACGGCGAAGCGCTGAACACCGGCAAGGCGAAGCCCGAGGACATCGGCGCCAGGGCCATCGACCCGTCGACCTTCGAAGTCACGCTCAATGCGCCGACCCCGTATTTTCTCGAAATGCTGACCCATCAGGCGACGTACCCGGTCAGCAAGGCGTCGGTGGAAAAGCTTGGCGTCGAATGGGTGAAACCCGGCAACATGGTCTCGAACGGCGCCTATACGTTGGCTGCCTTCGTGCCGAACGACCACATCCAGCTGGTCAAGAACCCGAAATTCCACGATGCCGCCAACGTCAAGATCGACAAGGTCAACTTCATCCCGACCGAGGACCGTTCGACCGCGATGAAACGCTTCGAGGCCGGCGAACTCGACAGCAATTTCGACGTGCCGACCGAGCAGCTCGCCGATCTCAAGGTGAAGTTCGGCGACCAGCTCAAGATCGGACCGTATCTCGGCACCTACTATTTCGCCATCAAGACCGACAAGGAACCGTGGACGAACCCCAAGCTGCGTTATGCCATATCGATGGCCATCGACCGCGACTTCCTGGCCGAGAAGGTGTGGCAGGGCACGATGCTGCCGGCCTATTCGATGGTGCCGCCCGGCATTGCCGGGTATACGGCGGCGGCAGCGGATTTCGCCGACAAATCGCAGATCGACCGTGAGGAAGAAGCCGTAAGGCTCCTGGCCGAGTTGGGCTATGGCCCGGACAAGCCGCTGAAGCTGGAAATCCGCTACAACACCGGTGAAAACCACAAGAACACCGGCGTTGCGGTGCAGGAGCAGTTGCGGCCACTTGGCATCGAGGTCAGCCTGCTGAATGTCGACGGCAAGACGCATTATTCCTACCTGCAGGAAAAGGGCGACTACGATTTCGCCCGCGCGGCCTGGATCGCCGACTATAAGGATCCGGAAAACTTCCTCGGCATCTCGCGCAAAGCGAGCGGCATCAACTACTCCAACTACGACAGCCCGAAATTCGAGGAAGCGATGAATCTGGCGGCCGCCTCGGCTAGCAAGCCGGAGGAGCGCATGAAGCATCTCTCCGACGCCGAGCGCATCCTGATCGACGATGTCGGTCAGATTCCGCTGCTCTACTACAGCTACAAGAACCTCGTGTCGCCGAAGCTGCACGGCTATGAAGCCAACGTGATGGACGTGCACCCGACGCGTTTCATGAGCAAGGACTGAGGCTCACCTAAACAAAGCCGCCGTTTCCCCGTTGGGAGCGGCGGCTTTTTCGTGCCCAGAGGTTCAGTCGCTCTCGGTGCGGACAAATTCCGGCAGCGCGACCTCGCCGCCCACCAGCACGCGCTCGTCGGCGCCGCAGGCAAATGTCCTCGTCTGCTCGTCTGCGATTCTCTGCGCGGTCTCGTTGGCCTTCGGATTGCCGGCAGCCACCACCAGCCCAACCACGCAGCCATCACGCTCCGCCATCTGCGCCACTTTCGAGACCACCAGCACCTCGATCTTCTTCTCCGGATCCTCGCCGCTGGCGACCGACCAGCGATGAATGGCGGCGAACGGCACCACGACATCGCCGTTTGTATCGACGCGCCACTCGATCTTCGGGCCTGCGAAATTGAACCCGACAAAGCTTTCCCACGGCAACTCGCCCGCAGGCGCGAAGCCGTAGAAGACCGATTCCCGCGCGTCGTCATAGGCAAGCAGCACCGGATAGCCTTTGTAGCCGGCGCAGGCGAGGTCGGCCCAGTCGCCGTCGCCATCCTTGGCGGCGGCATAGGTGACGCAATCCCTGTCCGCGACCAGATCGGTGTAGACGCTGGAAATCTCGCCGCCACGGGCAGCGCCGGCGAAGCCGGCCACCGCAAGCACGATCAGGAGTCCGCGCATCGATTGCCCTCCGTTGGGTCGAGTTAATCCTAGAGCATTTTGCAGCCAGGTGGAATCACCTGGCGTCCGCATAAATGCGGTAAAACAAATAGTTAGAGCGGTTCCGGTTCTAGAAGAAC
This sequence comes from uncultured Alphaproteobacteria bacterium, assembly GCA_963726065.1. Taxonomy (GTDB): domain Bacteria; phylum Pseudomonadota; class Alphaproteobacteria; order Rhizobiales; family Rhizobiaceae; genus Neomesorhizobium. Next base: position 100,490 of record CAVSAU010000003.1, on the reverse strand, counting down.
CGAAACTCGCTCTAGATGGATTTGCCGCCTTGGTCCAGAGCGGGAAGCATCCAGAATACGCTAGCCGCCGACAAGGTTCGTGATCCTGCCGGCGAGTTCCTGCACATCGCCGCTGACATGCAGTGTCTTCAGCCGCGATGTGCCACCGGAAACGAGCACGACATCGCGCTTCGGCAGGCCTAGCCATTTGGCGATCAGCTTTTCAAGCGCCGCATTGGCGGCGCCTTTTTCCGGCATGGCGCGGATGCGGGCCTTCAGATGGTGTGAGCCGTCGGCGGCGATCCCGATGCCTTCAACGGCATCGTCGGCGGATTTCGGCGTCAACCTGATATAAAGGTCGACGCCTCCACGGCCAGGCCGGAAGAACCCGTCCGCCGGCATCCCTGTCAGAGGACGGCGGGAGCGATAGTGTTGAGGATGAATTGCCGGATGAAGAAAATGATCAGCAAGAGGATGATCGGCGAAATGTCTATGCCGCCAAGATCCGGCAACAAGCGCCGGATCGGCCGCAATGCCGGCTCGGTTATGCGAAAGAGCGAGTTTCCGATCGTCATCACCACCTGGTTGCGCGGGTTGACGACGTTGAATGCGTAAAGCCAGGAAAAGATTGCTGATGCGATGATCAGCCACCAGTAAATATCGAGCGCCAGAACGAGTGTCTGGATAAGAGCGAGCATGCCGGTCTCCTTTAGAGCGCCGCGCGTCCCCTGCCACGCAAAGGACGCTCCAACACTGGAATCGACGCATCGATTCAAGCTATCGGCCGATGCGTTGGTCCCGCGACATGTAGCCAACGCCCGTCGCTGCGGCAAGGGCCGCGCGCCTGGCGCGTCTCCTGCTTGACAGGCAGGGTCAGCCCACACTAAATGCGCCGCATTCGTTGGACGGGGCTGTAGCTCAGCTGGGAGAGCGCGTCGTTCGCAATGACGAGGTCAGGAGTTCGATCCTCCTCAGCTCCACCAACGGATCAGCCCATTCCCGATATGAAAAGCACGCATCAATAGCGCGCCGATGCTTTTCGCCCCCGGCGAATCGCATCGTGACGCCCTGCCGCGCCTTGTCTTTGATGGCTACGGCTGCCAGTTTCCCAACGCGATTCTTGCCCGGATTTCTCCCCATGCCCTTTTCCATCGCCACCTGGAACATCAACTCCGTGCGCCTCAGGTTGCCGATCGTCGAGAGGCTGCTTGCCGAGCAGTCGCCCGACGTGCTTTGCCTGCAGGAAACCAAATGTCCGGACGAACTGTTTCCGGTGGAGGCCTTCCACAAGTTCGGCTACCAACACGTCGCGTTCGCCGGCCAGAAGGGATACCACGGCGTCGCCACCATATCGCGGCGGCCATTGGAGGCTTTCGAGCGCCGCCGCTTCTGCAAGATGGAAGACAGCCGCCACATCTCGACCCGCATCGAGGCCGGCGGCAAGTCGATCCTGCTGCACAATTTTTATGTGCCTGCGGGCGGCGACGAACCCGATCCGGAACGCAACTGGAAATTCCGCCACAAGCTCGACTTCGTGCAGGAAATGAACGAAGTCCGCGCCGAATGGAGCGACAGTTCGGCTTCGGTGCTGGTTGGCGACTTGAACATCGCACCGCTCGAAAACGACGTTTGGTCGCACAAGCAATTGCTGAAGGTGGTCAGCCACACGCCGGTCGAAACCGAAAATTTCGAAGCGATGCGCAAGGCAGGCAACTGGGTCGATCTGATGCGGCATGTCGTGCCGGCCGACCAGAAGATCTACACATGGTGGAGCTACCGCGCCGCCGACTGGCAACTGTCGGATCGCGGCCGACGCCTCGACCATATTTGGTCGTCAGAAAACATTGTCGGCGATCTCAAGGGCATCGAGGTGCTGCGTGCCGCGCGGGGCTGGGAACGCCCTTCGGATCACGTGCCGGTAATTGCTAGGTTTGGGTGGGAGTAGGGGATAGCGAAATAGGGAGTAGTGGCATTTTCCCTATTTGCCCTCACGAAAATTTCGGCGACAGCTTTTCGATGCTCTCGACCAGCCTGACCAAGTCGTTCGAGACGCGCCGGTGCAGCGCGACCGCCACGTCCGGATATTCCTCGAGTATGCGCCGAAAGAGCTTGCGGTTAAGCCGCATCACCTCGGCGTCGGTCTCGGCATAGGCGCCGGTCAGCCGGTCGGTGTCGGAAATCAGCGCCATTTCGCCGAGCAGCGCGCCGGGGCCTACGGTGGTGATTACAGTGCGCTCGCCGTCGCGGTCGCGGTAGAGGCTGATGCTGCCCCGCGCCACGACGTAGGCCCCGTCGGCCCGCACGCCCTCCTGGTAAAGCTCGCGGCCGGCCGCCAGCCGAACGCTCTCCGCTCCGAAGGCCAGCAGGCGCAATTGCTCCTGGGTGAATCCCTCGAACAGGTCCACGCCGGCCAAAACGCGAATGTCGTCATCCAGCGACATGGATCTCCGCTCTGGCCTGTTCGGGTCGCCGCAAATGCGCAAGCGCCGGGTGATCGCGCCCGGCCGTTGCACGCCGCTGGGCGCACGGCGCTCGACTTCCATAGGGTGGAACGGCGCGCGAAAAGGCGCGGATCATTGGCAGGCGTCCCCGGTTTATGATGCTGGCTCCTCCCTCGGAATGCGGCCCACCCTCCGCAAATCAATTATGGAACCAGTTTGTATCCGCCGCTTTCTGTCACAAGAATTTCCGCATTGGAAGGATCGCGTTCGATCTTCTGCCGTAAGCGGTAAACATGGGTTTCGAGCGTGTGCGTGGTGACACCGGAGTTGTAACCCCACACTTCCTCCAGAAGCACGTCGCGGGTAATCACCTTCTGGTCGGCCCGATACAGATATTTGATGATCGAGGCTTCCTTCTCGGTCAGCCGCACCTTGCCGCCGCGCTGGTCGATCAGCAGCTTTTGGCTCGGCTTGAACGTGTATGGCCCCACCGAGAACGTCGCATCCTCGCTCTGCTCGTGCTGGCGTAACTGGGCGCGGATGCGAGCGAGCAGCACGGCGAAGCGGAACGGCTTCGTCACATAATCGTTGGCGCCGGCTTCGAGGCCGAGGATCGTGTCGGAATCGGTGTCATGGCCTGTCAGCATGATGATCGGCGCCTTGTAGCCGCCCTTGCGAAGGATTTTCACGGCCTCGCGACCATCCATGTCCGGCAAGCCCACATCCATGATCAGCAGATCGATCAGCCCCCCACGCGCCGCAGCGACCCCCTTTGCCGCTGTCGTTTCCTGCAGGACGTCAAACTCTTCATAGAGGGACAGTTGCTCGACCAGCGTGGTGCGCAGATCGTCATCGTCATCGACCAGGAGGATCGTCCTTGATGTCATGTCTCAATCCATTGTTTCAAAAGAAAATACAGTTGACCGGCCCCCGTTTATGCGGAACGTGACCGGCGGTACAGCCAATCACGGTGATTTGCTTTGGCGATCGGATCATACTCCAAAAAACGTGAGCGCAATGGGGCGCAGGCAAAAAACCGGTACGGCGTTGGATTGCTGACGGTGCGGGCGCGGCCCGGCCACCCCTCGCAAGGGCTGATGAATGTTGCAGGCACGGTGTTTCCATGCGCGCTCGGGCGTGGCGGCATCACCGCCAACAAGCGCGAAGGCGACGGCGGCACTCCGCTCGGCGCCATGCGCATTCTCTCCGGTTATTTTCGTGTCGATCATTTTATGGGAGCGCGGCGCACCAGGCTCGGCATGGCGCCAATTTCGGCGACGCTCGGCTGGTGCGAGGTGCCCAACGACCGCAACTACAACCGCCCCGTCGCAATACCCTATGGCGCCAGCCACGAACGCATGCTGCGCGACGACCGGCTCTACGACGCCTGTATCGTGCTCGACTGGAACATTTCGCCGCGCCGGCGCGGCCGCGGCAGCGCCATCTTCTTTCACCTGGCGCGCCAGGGATACACACCGACGCAAGGCTGCGTGGCAGTCAGCGCCGCCGTAATGCGCCGCCTGCTGCCCAGGCTGTCCCGGCAAAGTGTGCTTCGCGTCGTACGGTGATTTTTTCGGCCCTGGAAAGCCTGGTCGAGGCTTCATCCGCCAATGTTTGCAATGATCGTGTAGGTAAAGGCGGTTGGCGCCCCAGCGGCTGCCGCCGGAGCGCTGCATTTAGCTAAACGGCCCAAAGCATTTTGCAGCCAAATGGCATCATTTGGCGTCCGCATAAACGCGGCGAAACAAATACTTAGAGCGAGTTATCGGTTCTGAAAGAGCCGGAACCGCTCTAATGTGGCGGCTGCCCTTTCGTGCCGATCCGACCGTCACAGCCGCGAACGGAATTCATCCAGCCGCAACTTGCCGATCTCGCGGTCGACGATCGCCGCGATATCGCGGCGGCGGATACCGATGTCACACAGTTCCCGGTCATCGAGGCGGTATAGGTCGTCCACCGCCTGGCGCCGTTTTCCACGTTTTTGGAAGAAATCCACGATCCAGGCGAAAAGCGAAATTGTCGGCTTGGCCTGGATGTCTATGTCGGTGCAGTAGGTCATGATCGTTGCCTTTAAAAGAATTTGAAGCTTAAGCCTGAGTTCAAAACTACTGCATTGAATGGCTATGCAAAAACGAGTAGTTTTCACTGCATCGAATACTTTTATTTGAAGATACGTCATGCTGCGCATTCCCGGCACACGCGCCCTGCAGGCCTTCGAAGCTGCGGGCCGACATCTGAACTTCACCCGTGCCGCCAATGAGCTGCACCTGACGCCGGCTGCGATCAGCCACCAGATCAAGGAAATCGAGGAACAGTTGGGCGTCGAGTTGTTCCACCGCACCAGCCGCGCCATGCGGCTGACGGCATCCGGAGAGGTGCTGTACGAGGCAACGATCGAGGCGCTTGCCGGTCTGACACGCGCGGTTTCGCGGGCCCGCAAACTGACGCGCGGTTCTTCGCTGCTCAAGGTTACGGTTCCTGCCGAATTTGCTGCCAAGTGGCTGATGCGGCGCATCGACGGCTTCAAGCTTGCCTGGCCTGACATCGAGCTCCGCTTCGACATTTCCAACGAAATGCGCGATTTGGAGGTTGACGACGTGGATGTCGCCATCCGGTTTGGCTCAGGCAAATATCCCGGCCTTCACGTCGACCGGCTGTTCGACAATGTCGTCATCCCGGTGTGCAGCCCCCGGCTGCTGAAATCCGGACCGCCGATGACCGGGCCGCGCGACCTGTTCCGGCACACGCTTGCCCATATCGAATGGTCGCGCCAGGGCGTGACCTGGCCGAACTGGCGCATGTGGATGGCGGCTGCCGGCGTCGACGATTTCGACGACAGCCGCACGCTGGTTTTCAACACCTCGAACGACGCCTTGCAGGCCGCGATTGACGGGTCCGCGGTGACGCTCGCCGATTTCGCCATGGTGGCCAACGATCTCTCTGAGGGCCGGCTGGTGCGGCCGTTCGAGCTCGGCATCAAAGTTGCTCGGGAATTCGCCTATTTCCTGGTCTATCCGGAAAGCACGGCCGACGATCCCCGCATCATCGCCTTCCGCACCTGGATTCTTGACGAAGCAGCAAAGACGCTCGTCTGAGAGGTGGGCGTTTTAACGGATCAGGCGAAACGCCACACTGTGGTGCGTTTCACTTCCGCATCTTCGAGAGCGCGGGTGACCGGCACCTCGTAAACAGCCATCGCGGTCAGGCGCTGCCGGGGCAGATACGAGCGTCCGGGGTCGCCCACAAGGATATCGGTGCCGCGTGTCGCCAGCCGTTCGAACCACGGCGTCAGGCGATCGGCAAACGGCTTTTCATAAAACACGTCGCCGGCAAGGACGACGTCCCAGCCGCTATCGGTATCGATACAGTCGGAAGCGGTGAAATCCAGCTGAACGCCGTTGGCTTCCGCATTGAGGCCGATCGCCGCCGCGCAAAACGGGTCGATATCGGCCGCCAACACCGAGACCGCGCCCGCCTTGGCCGCTGCGATGCCAACCAGACCCGAACCGGAAGCGAAATCCAGGACACGCTTGCCGCGCACGCTCGAGGGATTATCGAGGATGTAGCGCGCCAATCCCTGGCCACCGGCCCAGGCGAACGCCCAGAAGGGCGGCGGCAGGCCGATTTCTTCGAGCTCTTCCTCGGTCTTCTGCCAGAGGCCGTGGGCCTCATCGGCAAGGCGCAACCGGATTTCGGGCACGTGCGGCGGCGACATCATAGCCGTGTTGTCGAGGATGAATTTTTCCGCACCTTCCGGCGAAATCCTCAATCCATTCAGAACGCCGGCCACTCAGGGCGCCGGGTCGATGCCGCCCATGCGGCAGACCTCTTTCCACTCGGCCGGCGTCACCGGCTGCACGGAAAGCCGCCCAAGCCGCACCAGCGCCATTTCGGAGAGCTTCGGGTTTGCCTTGACCTGCTCCAGCGTCGGCGGGTTCGGCACATCGCGCACAGCGCGGATATCGACGCACTCCCAGCGCGGATCGTCGGTGGTGGAATCGGGGTGGGCAAGCGCACAGACCTCGGCGATGCCGACGATGTCCAGCCCCTCGTTGGAATGGTAGAAGAAGCCGAGATCGCCGATCTGCATGGCGCGCATGTTGTTGCGGGCAGCATAGTTGCGTACGCCATCCCACTCGGCGCCGGCCTTGCCCTTGGCCTTCAGCATCTCGAACGAAAATTTGAACGGCTCGGATTTGAACAGCCAGTAGTTCATGCGAAATCCTTCCAGGTAAGGCCTGTCGCCGGTTTAGCCGTTTGCCGGATTGTTGAAAACCCAGTTCCACGGACGGATATCGACCGAAGCAAACAGACCGGCCTTGGCGTAAGGATCGGCATCGGCCAACGCCCTGGCCGCCGCCTGATCAGCGGCTTCGATCACCACCAGGCTGCCGTTCGGCTTGGCGTCGGCGTCGAGAAAGGGGCCGGCGAATTTCAGCGCGCCCTTTGCGTTGAGATCGTTGAGGAAGGCGACATGGTCGGGCCGCGCGTCGAGCCGCACCTGCAGGTGGCCGGGCTGGTCGTTGCAGATCAGCGCAAAGAGCATTGTGGAAATCCTTTTCCGAAATGACCGTATTTTCTGGTTAGATTTTGAGTAACCTGAACCCGCTTTTCGCGAAAGCAGGATTGATTTTCCGGCTTGTCAATCCGTCTCGCTTTTCAAAGGCCGCGACATCAATTCCGCGACCGCCTCGCGGATGCCGATTTCGCCGCCCAGGATGCGGTCGACCGCGCTGACGATCGGAGCTTCGATATGCCGCTCGCGAGCGATGTTTGCGGCAATGCCCGCGGTGGCGACACCTTCCGCCAACGGCCTGCCGGCAAGGTCTTCTCCCCGCCCGAGCGCCAGACCATAGGCGAAATTGCGCGACTGGCCGGACCCGCAGGTCAGCATCAGGTCGCCCAACCCGGAGAGGCCCATCAGCGTTTCCGGCTGTGCGCCAAAGGCGGCGGCGATGCGCCGCAACTCGACAAACCCGCGGGTAACCATGGCTGCCTGGGCGCTCGCCCCGAACCCCGACCCGATGACCGCGCCGGCGGCAATCGCCAGCACGTTCTTCAGTGCGCCGCCGATCTCGACGCCGACCAGGTCGTCGGAGGAGTAGCAGCGGAAGTACGGCGCCGACAGCTTTTCGGCGAGGTCCGCGGCCAGATCGCCGTGGCGGGCGGCAACGACGACCGCCGTCGGCAGGCCGGCGGCGACATCGGTGGCGAAGCTCGGGCCGGACAAAGCCGCAACCGGGTTGCCCGGCAACGATTCCTCCACAACCGAGGAAAGCAGCCGGCCGGTGTCGCGTTCGATGCCTTTGGCGCAGAGCACCACCGGGACGCCTTGCCGGATTTTTCCCTGGGCTCCGGCAAGCAAGGCGCGCAAGGTCTGGGCGGGCGTCACGGCAAGCACGATGTCGGCGCCGGTGGTGGCAGCCGCCAGATCGGTGGTCGCGACGATGCCTCCGGCGAGCTTCAGGCCTGGCAGATAGCGCGGATTCTCGCGTCGCGCATTGATGGCCTCGACTGTTGCGGCGTCGCGCGCCCAAAGCCGCGCATCATGGCCTGCGCGACGTGCCGCGCAGGCGAGCGCTGTGCCCCAGGCGCCTCCGCCGAGAACGGCAACAACGATGTCACCGCTCACGCCTTGGGTCCTCGACGTCCGGCGCCGATCAGCGGGTCGGATACCATGTCCAACGGCCAGCGCGAGCGCGGTGCAAGTCCCATGGCGCCTTCATCGACCAGCCCGGCGCGGATGCGCTCGACACCCGCCCAGGCGATCATTGCTGCATTGTCGGTGCAAAGCTCGAGCGGTGGCGCGACGAAGGCAAAGCCCCTCTCCCGGCATAGATCGTTCGAGTGTCGCCCGAACCTGTTTGTTGGCCGCGACACCGCCGGCGACCACAAGAACCGGATCGCGAACTTCCGGGAATTCGATTCGGAAGCGGTCCAGACTGCGCGAAACCCGGTCATCCAGGGTGTCGGCAATGGCGATCTGGAACGAGGCGCAGATATCGGCGACATCGGTTTCACTCAACGGCGCGATCGAGGTGGCGGCCTGGCGTACGGCAGTCTTCAGCCCGGAGAAGGAAAAATCCGGCCGCGCCTCACCCTTCAGCGGGCGCGGGAAGGCAAACCGCCGGGGGTTGCCGCTGCCGGCCGCCTTCTCGACGTTCGGCCCGCCGGGAAACGGCAGTCCGATCAGCTTCGCCGTTTTGTCGAAGGCTTCGCCGAGCGCATCGTCGATGGTCGTCGCCCAGCGTTCATAGCGGCCGACGCCGCGCACCAGCACGATTTGGGTGTGGCCGCCGGAGACCAGCAGCAGGAGATAGGGAAAGGCGAGGCCGTCGGTCAGCCGGGCGGTCAGGGCATGGCCTTCCAGATGATTCACGGCAATCAGGGGCTTGCGGACCGCGGCCGCGAGTGCCTTGGCAGTCATCAGCCCCACGATCAGCCCGCCGATCAGGCCGGGTCCGGCGGTCGCCGCCACTGCGTCGAGATCGGCCAGGCCGACGCCCGCTTCGTCGAGTGCTGCCTCGACGATGCCGTCGAGCGCCTCGACATGCGCGCGCGCGGCGATTTCAGGCACGACGCCGCCGAACGCTGCGTGCTCGTCGATCTGGCTGAACACGACGCTGGAAAGGATCTCGGGGCGACCGTCGACGCCGAGTGCGACCACCGAAGCGGCCGTCTCGTCGCAGCTCGTCTCGATGCCTAGCACCTTGACCGCGTCCTGTTGCATCATTGCCCGACCACAAATTCAGGGTTAGGAGGGGCGGGAAATCCCGCGCCGCGGGGTTATCACGGACCGCACGTTATGGAAACAACCAGAATCGGCACGCGAGGCAGCGCACTCGCCCTGGCGCAGGCGGCGGAGACGCGCGCCCGCCTGATGGCCGCGCACGGCCTGCCGGAAAGCGCCTTCGAGATCGTGCCGATCTCGACCAGCGGAGACCGCATCCAGGACCGGCCCCTGTCGGAAGCCGGCGGCAAAGGCCTGTTCACAAAGGAGATCGAGGAAGCGCTGCTCGACGGCCGCATCGACATCGCCGTGCATTCGTCGAAGGACATGCCGACCGTTCTGCCGGAAGGCCTGGACCTCGTCGCCTTCCTGCCGCGTGAAGATCCGCGTGACGCCTTCATCGGACGCTCGGTCCCCACAATTGTGGAGCTGCCGCAGGGCGCAACGGTCGGGTCGTCGTCGTTGCGTCGGCAGGCGCTGATCCGCCGCATGCGGCCCGACCTGAAGGTAATCACTTTCCGCGGCAATGTGCAGACGCGCCTGCGCAAGCTGGGAGAAGGCCAGGTAGAAGGCACGATGCTCGCCAATGCCGGGCTCCGGCGGCTCGGAATGGCAGATGTGATTACCGACCTGATGTCGCTCGAGGAATTTCCGCCGGCTCCGGGACAGGGCGCCATCTGCATCGAGGCCAAGATCGGAAACAAACGCATGTCCGACCTGCTGGCGCCGCTCAATCACGCTCCCACCGGCGCCGCATTGGCTTGCGAACGCGCCTTTCTCTCGGCACTCGACGGTTCCTGCCGCACCCCCCTCGCCGGCTATGCCTCGGTGGAGGGAGAAATTCTGAGATTCTCCGGACTTGTCATTACGCCCGACGGAAGCGAAGCGCACGATATCGCTGCCCATGGTCCGGTCTCCGACGCCGCCGGCATCGGCCGCGCTGCGGGTGCGGCGATCCGCGCCAAAGCCGGCCCGAACTTCTTCGACGGCTGGTCATGACGAATGGCCGGGTGCTGGTCACGCGGCCGCAACCCGGCGCATCGCGCACGGCGCGGCGGTTGGCCGAGGCTGGCTTCGAACCCATCGTGATGCCGCTCACCGAAATACGGCCGCTTGCGGTGGAGCCGGTCCCCGTTGCTGCCGACGCCATCGCGGTCACTAGCGCCAACGCAATTCGTAGCGCATCGGCCGCGCTGGTCGCGGCGCTGACGGAAAAACCATTATTTGCGGTCGGTGCCCGCACGGCCAAAGTTGCAGACGAGGTCGGTTTCAAGCGGATTGTCGCGGCGGATGGTGACGCAGCCGGCCTTGCAGCCCGAATGGCGATGGCGCTGCAGCCCGGCGCGCGGGTGCTTTATCTCTGCGGCAAGGTGCGCCGCCCGGATTTCGAGGTTTCCCTTACCGGCGCTGGCATGCTGCTGGAGGTGTTGGAGACGTACGATACGGTCGAAATCGCCCATCCGGCCGAATTGGCCGATGCAACGCTGCGCGCCGCCCCGATCGATGCCGCGCTGGTGCTGTCGGCCAGGGCAGCGGAACTGATCGTTTCGCGCGTCAGGCCGGGGCCTCTGGCCCATCTTTTTGAAGATACGCGCTATTTCTGCATGTCCAGCCGAGTGGCAGCGGCCCTTACCGGCATCGACCCCAGCCATATATACATCGCCGAAAGGCCCGAGGAGGATGCCCTGGTCGCCCTCCTCGCACGAGAAAGCTGATCCGCCATAACCCGGCCTCTTTTCACATGGAGCAGGTGTGATAGTGATCGGGTGACAATCCGCCGAGCCCGTATCGTGGTTGCGCAGCAGATTTTCCGGGAGTGACAGAATGGTCAAGCCGCCAAAGACACGGCACTCGAAGACGCAGCGCGACCCAGTGACGATTGAATTGGAGCCCGGCGCAGTGTCGCGGGTCAGCGAAAATCTCGACGCCACGGCCGCAACTCCAGAAACCGAAAACGGTGCCCCGAACGAACCCGTTTCGGCGGAAGACATCCAGCATGCCGGATCGCCGGGCTCCGATGCTGCGTCCAGCAATGCCGACGGCGCAAAGGAAAGCGACTGGGTCTCGTTCGATCAGCCTGAAAAACAGACGGAAGACGCGACCAGCGACCCGCCCACCGGAAGTTCCGTCGAATTTGGGCGCACCTGGACCGAACAAGGAGCCGAGGCGACGTCGAGCGTTCCCCCGGTCGCACCGCGTCCACCGAGGCAGAGCGGTTTTTCCGGGCTGACCGCTGGGTTTCTCGGCGGCGTCATTGCGCTCGTCGGCGTCGGCGGCTTGCAGTATGCCGGGTTGTGGCCATCGTCCGCACCCGCCGCCGATGGCGCCAGCCAGGGGGCCGTGACGGCGCTGCAATCCGAAATGACCGGGCTGCGGGAGCGGATAGCCGAATTGCAGTCTAATTCTGGCGGCGCGGATGTCGAAGGCCTGCGCCAGAGCTTCGGCGAAGCGACAGCACGTGTCGATGGCTTGAGCACCACGGTCGAACAGGTGAAAACCGAGGTGACGGCGCTGAAATCGGCCATCGAATCCGGCGGTGCCGGCGAAAATGCCGGATTGCAGGCGCTGCAGACAAAAATTGCCGAAATCGAGAAATCGATCGCGGCAGTCGGCGAGACCGATGCGGGAGCGGCGTCCGCCGACGTTTCGGCCATTGGCGGCAAGCTCGCCGCGGTCGAAACGGCCGTCAACGCCGCAACGACGGCTGCCTCGGCCAATGATGGCCGGATCGGCACCGTCGAAAAGGGATTGCAGACGTTGCAGCAGAGCGTCGCCTTGCTGACCGGCAAGGTCGATGCGCAGGCGTCGCAGCCGAAGGTGGCGCTGGCGATCGCGGCGTCGGCGCTGAAGACCGCCGTCGACGCCGGCGGTTCGATTGCTTCCGAAGTCGAGGCGTTCGCAGCGGTGGCGCCGGATGCGCCGGAACTGGCGGATCTGCGTGCGCTGGCCGAGAAGGGCGTGCCGAGCCGCACCGAGATCCAGGCTGGATCGGGTGCAGCCGTCACCGCCATGGTCGACGCCGGCCGCACCGTCGACGAGAACGCCGGCTATTTCGAGCGCCTGCTTTCCAGCGCCGAATCACTGGTCAAGATCCGCCCGGTCGGGCCTGTGGAGGGCACTGGCGTGCCTGAAACCGCGGCCCGCCTGGAGGCGGCGATCGGCGATGGCGATTACGCCAAGGCGATTGCGGAATACGAAACGTTGCCCGAAGGGCCGAAAGCCGCCGGTCAGGCATTCATGGAACAGGTCCGCGCTCGGCTCGCCGCCGAGCAACTGGTCGAAAAGGCAACCGCTGGCGCGCTGAAAGCGTGACCGGTGAGGATTGAGCGATGATCCGTATCCTGTTCTTTCTCATCGTCGTTTTTGCGCTCGGCCTCGGCTTTGCCTGGCTGGCCGACCGGCCGGGCGACCTCGAACTGACCTTCAACGGCTACCGCTACGAGATCACCTTGATGGTCGCCGCTGTCGCCGTGACGGCGGTCGTTGCCGCGGTGATGATCGTCTGGTGGCTGACCAAGGCGATCTGGAACAGCCCCTACACGATCGCGCGTTATTTCCGGGTAAGGCGGCGCGACCGCGGCTACCAGGCGTTGTCGACCGGGATGATCGCGGCGGGTGCGGGCGACGCCGCCAAGGCGAGGCTCTTGAACAAGCAGGCCGCCAAGCTGATCCGTTCCGACCAGGAACCGCTGATCAACCTGCTCGACGCGCAGACCTCGCTGCTGGAAGGCGACCACGATGCGGCGCGCCAGAAATTCGAGGCCATGCTCGACGATCCAGAGATGCGGCTGCTCGGCCTGCGCGGGCTCTACATGGAAGCCGAGCGGCTCGGCGATCGCGCAGCGGCGCGCCACTACGCCGGCCGCGCGGCCGAAGTGGCGCCGCAGCTTGTCTGGGCCAGCACCGCGACCCTGGAGGAAAAGACCGAACGCGGGGATTGGGACGGCGCGCTGAAACTGCTCGATGGGCAGAAATCCGGCCGACAGATCGACCGCGACGTGGCCAATCGCCGGCGCGCGGTGCTGCTCACCGCAAAGGCGATGTCGCTGATGGACACCGACCCGCTCGCCGCGAAGAACGCCGCGCTCGAGGCAAACCGGCTGCAGCCCGACCTCGTGCCGGCTGCGGTCACCGCCGCAAAAGCGTTGTTTCGCCAGAATGACATTCGCAAGGGCGCAAAAATCCTCGAAGCCAGCTGGAAGATCGAACCGCATCCGGAAGTAGGCGAGCTTTACCTGCACGCGCGGCCAGGCGACGCGGCGCATGACCGGCTGACCCGCGCCAGGAAGCTCGAGGCGCTGAAGCAGAACAATCCGGATTCTTCGATGATCGTGGCGCGTGCCGCACTCGACGCCCGCGAATACCGTGAAGCGCGGGAAGCCGCCGAATCGGCGATCCGCATGCAGCCGCGCGAAGGCGCCTACCTGCTGCTCGCAGACATCGAGGAGGCCGATAGCGGCGATCAGGGCCGCGTGCGGCAGTTCCTGTCGAAGGCGGTGCGGGCGCCGCGCGACCCGGCATGGGTGGCCGACGGCTTCGTTTCCGACCGCTGGGCGCCAGTGTCGCCGCTAACCGGTAAGCTCGACGCATTCGAGTGGCGGGCGCCGGTCGAGCGACTGACGCCGCTGATCGAGCCTTATGTCGACCTCGAGGAAGACAACCAGCAGGCGCTGGCCGCGCCGGCCGACGCCGATGTCGAGGACACGATCGTTGAGCCTGCCGAGACCGCCGCCACGCCGGTCGAGGCGGCTGTGCAGCCGACTGCCGGGTCCACCGATGCGGCGAAGGTCGAACCCGGCCGGATGGAAACGCCGACCGCGCCGCGGCCACTGCGCGAACCGCGCCAGCGAGCCGCCGCGGCTTCGGAGCCTGACGCCTTCATGCCCACCAACCCGCCCGACGACCCGGGCGTCACGCCAGAGGAGGAAGCGGAACCGACGCCACGCCGTTTCCGTTTGTTCTAATGCATGTCGCCCGAAAGTGTTCTCGGTTTCGGGAGAACCGACACGCACGAACAACAACACCTACAGCGTGGCCGCCGAATTCCATTCGGCGCGAGGCGCTGTAGACGGCAATCCTGTTAGGACTGCCCCAATGACATCGTCTGGATATCCTATGCTCGACCGCCTGCTCTCGTTCCTGAAAGACCTGCCCGGCAGCCCTTCCGCTTCCGAGACCAACCCGTTGAACGATCCGCGCGTCGCCGCGGCCGCACTGATGATCCATGTGATGGACGCCGACGGCGTCCGCCGCGCCGGCGAAAGCACGGCGCTCCGTCACGCCCTCGGCGAGACCTATAACATTTCTGGCGACGACCTGGACGCGCTGCTGGCAGCGGGCGAACGGGCCGACCGCGAGGCCGTCGACCTCTATGCGTTCACCAGCGTGCTGAAGCGGCACCTCGACGAAAAGGCGCGGGTGGAATTCATCGGCATCTTGTGGGACGTGGTCTATGCCGACGGCGAACGGCATGAACTGGAAGACAACACCGTCTGGCGGGTCGCCGAGCTGATCGGCGTCGACCGGCGCGACAGGATAGCGGCCAGGCAGCGGGCAGCAGGTAACACGCCGGACGCGCAGGGCGACGCCAACGACGAATAAAGGACCGGAAAACGGCGCGGAATATTCGCGGGCGGTGAAATGGCGGGTGCGCGTTTCTTCACGGGACGGTGTACCTAACCGCAATCCCGGACGGCGCCGGGAAACAAAAACCCGACGGATCGCCCGCCGGTTTTGGAGTTAAGCCAAGGGCATCAGGCGTTAGAAATTGCGCTGAATGCGTAGGAAGCCCCCGAAATTGCTGCCGTCGAAGTCGCTGTCGATGTCGTCGTCGAAATTGTCGGCATAGACGAGTTCCGGCGTGACTCTCAAGCCAGGAACCAACTCGTACATGACGTTGGCCACCGCGATGAAGTCCTCGGAGTCGGTGTAGGTGATCTGCGTGTTGATCATGGCTTTCGGCGACACTTTCGCGGTGAAGCCTGTCCAGATCGCCCAGTCGCCGTCCCACGGCCCGTAGAAGTTCGGCTCACCATCGTCGTCGTCCTTGAGCCCCGCCATGACGAAGGCCGAGAAGCTTTCGTTGAACTTCACGTCGAGCCGGGCTTTGGCGGCCCATTCTTCCCAGACGGAATCGTAGCCGCCCATGACGCTGATGCCGCCCCAGCCTTGCGTGTATTTCACGCCGCCCGTCACGTGCGGCACGTAACTGTCGAGCGTGAACTCTTCGTAGCCTTCTTCGACGGCTACACCAGCCGAAAACCCGTTGCTGCCATGGAAAGTGTAGGAGATCGTGTGGGTGTTATCGATCGGACCGTAGCCGATCAGATCGTCCTGGATGACATTGCCGGCGAAGTCCGAGAAGGTCAGGAAGAACGAATCCGTCTTGCCGATGAGGAAACCGCCAAGCTCGATATAGGCGTGCTCGAGGTCGACAGCGTCGCTGGCCGTGGTGAATGGTCCTTCGATGCCGGCAGTACCGATGTCGTCCTCAATGACGTCGGTCGTGTACTGAAAGTTCACCTGCGTGTAGGCGCGCAGCGTACCCAGTTCGGTTTGCGTGCGTGCGTCGAGCTGGAGAGCCGCGCGGGCCCGCTTGTAATAGGTGTCGTTCAGATTGCGCGTGACCCCGCCGCTCTCGGCGAAATCCTTCTTGTCGAGCACATCCTCCTCACCGAGGAAGCCGACGCCGATGTCGTAACGAATATAGCCACCGACCCTCAGGCAGGTCTCGGTGCCGGGCATGTAGTAGAAACCCGTGCCATAGACGTCACAGACGCGCACATATTCAACCGGTTCCGGCTCAGCGACCACCACCGCGTCGGCGGCGCGGCCCGCACGTTCTTCCGCCTGCCTCGACTAAGCATCAGCTCTCGCAGTGCACGCACAAACAAGGCCTGTGATGATTATGACGGACCAGGTGTGGCGGAAAGGATACGGTCTGGAAGGGCATTTGGCCACGTGTGGACCAAATCGCGGGAGCAGGCGGCACATGAGCAACCCGGTCAGTCCGACCGGGTTTGCCAGCATCTCTGCCGCTAAGGATCAGAAGTTTCGCTGGAAGCGCAGGAAGCCGCCGAAATGACCGCCGTCGTAGTCGTTGACGGTATCGTCGTCGAAATTGTCGACATAGACGACTTCGGGCGTGATTCTGAAGCCGCTCACCAGCTCGTATTCGACATTCGCCACGGCGGCGAAATTATCAGCGCCATCGTAGGAGAACTGGGTGTTGATAGAGGCCTTGGGGCTGACCTGGGCGGTAAACCCGCCCCATACGCCCCAGTCGCCGCCCCAGCTACCATAGAACGATGTCGCATCGTCGGATTTTACGCCACCTATGACGAAGACGGAGATGGCCTCCGACGCCTTCACATCGAGGCGCACCTTGCCGGCCCAATCTTCCCAGACCGAATCGTAACCGGCAACCACCGAAATGCCACCCCAGTCCTGCGCGTATTTCGCGCCGGCCGCGATATGGGGCACGTAGCTGTCGATCGTGAATTCGTCCGCGCCCTCTTCGAGCGCCGCGCCAAAGGTCAACCCGTTACCGGCATCGAACTTGTACTGGATCGTGTGAGTAGCGAAAGGTCCATAAGGGACGAGGTCGTCCTGGATCACTGCGCCGGCGTAGTCACCGAAGGTGGAGAAGAATGAATCCGTCTCGCCGATCAGAAAGCCGCCGAGTTCGATGTAAGCATGCTCGATCTCGATTCCTTCTTCGGTGGCCGTGATCGAGCCGTCGATCTCCTCGACCACGGTACTGTCGAACTGGAAATTAATCTGCGAATAGGCGCGCAATGTGCCGAGTTCGGTTTCCGTGCGGGCATCGATTTGCAAGGCGGCGCGGGCACGCTTGTAGTACGTGTCGTTGAGATTGATGGTGCCGTCTTCAACCAGATCCTTCTTGTCGATTACGTCTTCGAAGCCGAGGTAACCGACGCCGATGTCATAGCGGACGTAGCCGCCGACACTCAGGCAGGTTTCGGTGCCGGGCATGTAATAGAAGCCGGTCCCGTAGACATCGCAGACACGCACATATTCGACCGGCTCAGGCTCCGCCACGACCACCGCATCAGCCGCGCGGGCGCCTGAAGCCGCCACGACAGCGGCAGCGGATGCGAGGAAAAGGCCGTTGAAGTGCATGCGGCCGTCTCCAGTCGGTTTGGCTGTAACTCGGATTTGCGAGCGCCCCCGCTCCTGATCCATCGAGCTTGGCCAATCGCAGCTTGACTGGCAACCGCCGGCGCTTTGCGCAAATAGCGATCTGCTTCACCAGCAAAGCAATTTCGGCACAATAGTGGTGAAAATGACACTACTTATCTTTTGGATTCCGAACTTCTATAACAACTGCATTGAGAATACTGCGTTTGTTAGCGATGCCGAATCGCAAAAAGCCGGGCATTGAGCCCGGCTTTCGCAGTTTCAGCGGGTGCGCGATCAGCGATTCTTGTTCTTCTGGTTGACGTCGAAATTGCGCTTGTAGTCGATCTTGAACAGGCTGGCATCGAGCTGGACGCCCTGCTTGACGTTGTCGATGAGAACCGTTGTGTCCTTGCCCTGCGCGTCGGTGATCGTCCACTGGCGCAGTTCGTAGCTCTTGGTGTCAAACATCATGGTGATGCGCGAATTGCCGAACACCGATTTGTCGGCGAGCTGAATTGTGATGAGGTCGGGTTCTTCCTTGACGCTCTTCACCCGGTTGCCGGTCAGGTCGATACGCTCGTCGAGCAGCAGCTTCAGCGGCGTCTTCGACAGCGGGTAGAGATCCATCGTGTTGAGCTTGCGGTTGTCGATCGCCACCGACCGGCCGTCGGAGATTACCCGGTAGGCCGACGGCGCCTCGTAGTTGAAGCGGATCTTGCCCGGGCGCTCTATGTAGAATTTGCCGCCCGTCTGCTCGCCGCGCGGACCGAACTGGATGAAATCGCCCGACATGGTGCGGATCGAAGAAAAGTGATCGGCAATCTTCTGCGCGGCGCCCGACGCTGCCTGCGCCTCCGCGACCGACTGGAAGACGGGAAGCGCCTGGCCTAGCGCCAAAACGCCGAAAGCGGCGAGGCCAAGCCCAAGCACCTTGCGCCGCGTGACGCCGAAAAGCGCCGTTTTGCCTGAGTTTAGGTCGTCCATTCCGGTTTCTCCGGTTCGTTCTCGTTCAGCGTTCGATATGACTGTTTAGTTGGGCTTTAGTTTGGCGTCGGCAAGGGGTTACCGTGGCGCGGTGCTTCTGCCGCATGAGCTTTCGCCCGAAAACTCTGCAACTTTTCGGGATCATGCTCTAAAACTTGTCCTCTTCGGTCGGCACCAGGATCTCGCGTTTGCCGGCATGGTTGGCCGGGCCGACGATGCCTTCCTGTTCCATTTTCTCAATGATCGAGGCGGCTCGGTTGTAGCCGATGCCCAGACGCCTCTGGATGTAGCTGGTCGAAGCCTTGCCGTCGCGAAGGACCACCGCCACCGCCTGGTCGTAGGGATCGTCGCTATCCTCGAAATTGCCGCCACCACCGGAACCACGGTTGCCGCCCGAATCGCCGGAATCGTCATCCTCGCCATCATCCTCGGTGATGGCGTCGAGATATTCCGGCACGCCCTGCAGCTTGAGGTGCGCGACGATCTTCTCGACCTCGTCATCTGAGACGAACGGCCCGTGTACGCGCTGGATGCGACCGCCGCCAGCCATGTAGAGCATGTCGCCCATGCCGAGCAGCTGCTCTGCGCCTTGCTCGCCGAGGATAGTGCGGCTGTCGATCTTCGACGTCACCTGGAAAGAGATGCGGGTGGGGAAATTGGCCTTGATGGTGCCCGTGATGACGTCGACCGAAGGCCGCTGCGTCGCCATGATGACATGAATGCCGGCGGCACGAGCCATCTGAGCCAGCCGCTGCACGGCGCCCTCGATATCCTTGCCCGCGACCATCATCAGGTCGGCCATCTCGTCGATGATGACGACGATGAACGGCATTGGCTCGAGATCGAGATTTTCGGTCTCGTAGATCGCCTCGCCGGTCTGCCGGTCGAAGCCGGTCTGTACGGTACGCGAAATCTGCTCGCCCTTGGCCTCGGCCTGTGCGACACGCTGGTTGAAGCCCTCGATGTTGCGGACGCCTACCTTGGACATCTTGCGGTAGCGGTCTTCCATTTCGCGCACCGTCCATTTGAGCGCGACGACGGCCTTCTTGGGGTCGGTGACGACCGGGGTAAGCAGGTGCGGGATGCCGTCATAGACCGAGAGTTCAAGCATCTTCGGGTCGATCATGATCAGCCGGCACTGCTGCGGCGTCATACGGTAGAGCAGCGATAGGATCATCGTGTTGATGGCGACCGACTTGCCGGAGCCGGTGGTGCCGGCGACAAGCACGTGCGGCATCTTGGCGATGTCGGCGATCACCGCTTCGCCATTGATGGTCTTGCCCAGCGCCAGCGCCAGCTTGGCCTTGGTGGTCTCGAAGTCGCGGCTGGCGAGGATTTCCCGCAGATAGACCGTTTCGCGCTTGGCGTTGGGCAGTTCGATGCCGATGGCGTTGCGACCGGGCACCACCGCAACGCGGCAGGCGATGGCGCTCATCGAGCGGGCGATGTCGTCCGCAAGGCCGATGACGCGTGACGATTTGATGCCGGGCGCGGGCTCCAGCTCATACAGCGTGACCACCGGACCGGGACGGACGTGGATGATCTCACCCTTGACGCCGAAATCCTCCAGCACGCCTTCGAGCAGCCGCGCGTTCTGCTCCAGCGCGTCCTTCGACAGGCTGGAATCGCGCACCACGTTTTTCGGCTCTGCGAGGAAATGCAGCGACGGCATCTCGAACTCACCGCTGCCGATCAGCGAGGTCTGTGCCTCGCGCTGCACGCGCGCGCCGGGCACCGGGCGTGGTGCCGGAGCCGCGACGCGCGCCGAGGTGGCCGCGCTTTGACCGTTCTGCCCCGGTGCAAGCCGGCGCGCCATTTCGGACGCCGACATGATGTCTTCGTCGAAATCGTCGTCGAAATCGCCATTCATCTGCAGCACCGGCTCGCGGACCGGCGGGCGTGGCGAGAACTCCGGTTCGATGCGCGCATCGCTGGAACGATCCGACATCCTGATGCGCGGTTCGGCGACAGGGAATTCCACGTCGCCGCCGTCGTCGTCGTGATCCACGCCGCGCCGCGCCGCCATCCTGCGACGCACGAAGCCTCGGGCCGACAGCCACCAGTGAGTGACGAGGCCAAGCGCCAGAATGCCTTCGCTATCCTCGTCGTCATCTTCGGCGAGGTCGGCTTCCGGCTTCGGCTTGCGACCCGCTGATTCAATCGGCGCAAAGCCGTTTTCCCGCGCCAGCAGGCCGGCGCCGTAGGCGCAGAGCCAGAGCGTCGGGACCGCCAGCAGCACCAAAAGGATGGTGGCGAGCATGCCGGTCGGGTATTGCCCGGTCACCGCGGCTGGGATTTTCAGCACCATGTCGCCGAAGACGCCGCCAAGCCCAGTCGGCAAAGGCCAGGTCTCCGGCGGAGCGATGCAGCCGGCGGCCGCCGCGGCAAGCAGCGCGCCGCCAAACCAGGCGCCGGACCGCTTCGGCAGCTTGTCGACGCCGCGGCCGGCGAAGAACAGGACGCCCCAGATCACTGCCGGGACCAGGGCGGCGACCGCGGAAAGGCCGAAGAACTGCATGGCGAGATCGGAGAAAACCGCTCCGGCGTAGCCCATCGCGTTGGTCACAGGGTTGGCGGTGGCATGGCTGAAGCTCGGATCGGCGACATTCCACGTGCCGAGGCTGGCAAGGCAGAATGCGACCGTAAGGAACAGGCCGGCACCGACGGCACGACGGACCTGGCGCCGCGCGAACGCTTGCAGCCCATGATCCGATCCCTCGAGTGCGAACTGCGCAGAACGCATGCGTAAACCCCGTCGTCTTTTGATTGCCTGATGCCTGAGCGCAATTCGGCAAATTCGAAGACCAGACTATCGGGAGGAAGGTTAAGGCGGCATTAACCATGGCCGCCAGCGCGGCTTGGTTTTCGACATTGAGGCCGTTGGAAGCGACCCAAAATTCGCACAATCATTACAAGGCGGCGCCGAATTGTCGCGGATCGGTTAGTCGCCGAGCCGGGCCTGCAGCAGCGCCACCTGCGCTTCCAGGGTCTGCACACGGGCTTCGAGTTCCGACAGGAAATCCGGTGGCCGCACAGGTGCGGACGCTGCCAGCGCCACTGCCTGGACCTCGCCGCTCAGAAGATGCGCAAAACGCTCCTCGCGTTGCCCCGGCGCACGGCCGAGGTCCACTACCAATGCCGGCCGGCGGCCGATCAGCAAGTCGAGGTTGGTGCGCACATCCTCTATCGAGGAAAAACGCGCCATGCGCTCGGCACGGGCGAGCAGTTCATGTCCGGTTTGCGGACCGCGCAGCATCATGAGCCCAAGCAAGGCGATCTGCGCCTGGGTGAGCGAAAACCGCTGCGCCATCAGATGTTCATAGCGTTCGACACGCGACGCGAATGCCTGCCGCACCAGGCCCTTCTGTTCCAGCAAGCCGAGCGCGCGGCGTACCTCGACCAGCTCGACCGCCATCACCGGATCGCGCGCCGTCTTCTGGTTCGCTGCCGCAAGTGCAGAATTTAGCGTCAGCGGATAGACGTCCGGCGTCAGCTCCTTCTTCTCGATCAGGCAGCCGAGAACGCGGGCTTCGACCGGGCTGAGGACGGGAAGGTCGTTGGCGTTTTCTGTCATGCGCTTGTCGTGTCTTCCTGCTAAACTCGCCGCTCCACCATCATCTTCTTGATCTCGGCGATCGCCTTGGCCGGGTTGAGGCCCTTCGGGCAGGTCTGGGCGCAGTTCATGATGGTGTGGCAGCGGTAGAGCCGGAACGGATCTTCCAAATTGTCCAGCCGCTCGCCGGTCGCCTCGTCCCTGGAGTCGATCAGCCAGCGGTAAGCCTGCAAAAGCACTGCCGGGCCGAGATAACGCTCGCCGTTCCACCAGTAGCTCGGGCACGAGGTCTGGCAGCAGAAGCACAGGATGCATTCGTAGAGTCCGTCGAGCTTCTGGCGATCTTCATGGCTCTGCAGCCATTCCTTAGCCGGCTCCGGCGAAACGGTCTTCAGGTACGGGTCGATCGAGGTGAGCTGCGCATAAGGTACGGTGAGGTCCGGCACCAGGTCCTTTACCACCGGCATATGCGGCAGGGGATAGACCTTCACCGCGCCGGAAATGTCGTCCATGCCCTTGGTGCAGGCCAGCGTGTTGGCGCCGTCGATGTTCATCGCGCAGGAGCCGCAGATGCCCTCGCGGCAGGAACGGCGCAAGGTTAGCGTCGGGTCGACCTTGTTTTTGATCCACAAAAGCGCGTCGAGCACCATCGGACCGCAATCATCCAGGTCGACGAAGTAGGTGTCGACGCTCGGGTTCTTGTCGTCGTCCGGCGACCAGCGGTAGATCCTGTATTCGCGCAGGTTGGTGGCGCCGTCCGGCTTCGGCCAGGTCTTGCCCTGCTGGACCTTGGAATTCTTGGGGAGGGTGAGTTCGACCATATTTCCCTACCTCAATACACCCGCGCCTTGGGCGCGATCTTGGCCAGGCTGATGCCGCCGTCCTGTTCCTTGACCAGCGGCTCGGTATGCACCGGCCGGTAGGACAACGTCACCTCGCCGTCGGGCGACAGGTGCGAAAGCGTGTGGACCCGCCATTTGACGTCGTCACGCGATGAAAAGTCCTCGCGCGCATGCGCGCCGCGGCTCTCCTGCCGCGCCACGGCGCCGTAGACCGTGGTGATGGCGTTGGCCATCAGGTTTTCCAGCTCCAGCGTCTCGACCAGGTCGGAATTCCAGATCATCGAGCGGTCGTAGACCTTGATGTCCTTCAGCTCGGCCCAGATCTGCGAAATGCGCTTGCAGCCGTTCTCCAGCGATTCCTGGGAGCGGAACACGGCGGCGTCTTCCTGCATCGCTTTCTGCATCTTCTCACGCAACACCGCCGTCGGCGTGTTGCCGTCGGCGAACCGCAGCCGGTCGAAGCGCTCCATGATCTTGTCGACCGCCTGCTCGTTGATCGCAGGGATCGGCGCTTCGCGGTCGACCACCTCGCCGGCGCGGATGGCTGCAGCGCGCCCGAACACGACGAGATCGATCAGCGAATTGGAGCCGAGCCGGTTGGCGCCATGCACCGAGGCGCAGCCGGCTTCGCCGACTGCCATCAGGCCGGGCTGGACCCGGTCCGGATCGTCCGGCGTCGGGTTCAGCACCTCGCCCCAATAGTTCGTCGGGATGCCGCCCATGTTGTAGTGCACGGTCGGCAGAACCGGGATCGGCTCCTTGGTCACGTCGACGCCGGCGAAGATCTTAGCCGATTCGGAAATGCCCGGCAGCCTCTCATGCAGCACCGCCGGATCGAGATGGTCGAGGTGCAGGAAGATATGGTCCTTGTTCTTGCCGACGCCGCGGCCTTCGCGGATTTCCATCGTCATGCAGCGCGAGACGACGTCGCGCGATGCAAGGTCCTTGGCGGACGGTGCGTAACGCTCCATGAAGCGCTCGCCCTCGGAATTGACGAGATAGCCGCCCTCGCCGCGAGCGCCCTCGGTGATCAGGCAGCCGGCTCCGTAGATGCCGGTCGGATGGAACTGCACGAACTCCATGTCCTGCAGCGGCAGCCCGGCCCTTGCCACCATGCCGCCGCCGTCGCCGGTGCACGTGTGCGCCGACGTGGCCGAGAAATAGGCGCGGCCATAACCGCCCGTCGCCAGCACCACCATCTTGGCGGCGAAGCGATGGATGGTGCCGTCGTCGAGATTCCACGCGACGACGCCGGTGCAGACGCCGTCGGTCATGATCAGGTCAAGCGCGAAATATTCGACGAAGAACTGCGCGTGATGCTTGAGCGACTGGCCGTAGAGCGTGTGCAGGATGGCATGGCCAGTGCGGTCGGCTGCGGCGCAGGTGCGCTGAACCGGCGGCCCATCGCCATAGTTCATCATGTGGCCGCCGAACGGCCGCTGGTAGATTTTGCCCTCTTCTGTCCGCGAGAAGGGAACGCCGTAATGTTCAAGCTCGTAGACTGCCGCCGGCGCTTCGCGGGCCAGGTATTCCATGGCGTCGACATCGCCCAGCCAGTCGGAGCCCTTGACGGTGTCGTACATGTGCCACTGCCAGCTGTCGGGGCCCATGTTGGAGAGCGAGGCGGCGATGCCGCCCTGTGCCGCGACCGTGTGCGAGCGTGTCGGAAAAACTTTTGTGATGCAGGCCGTCTTCAGCCCTTGCTCGGCCATGCCGAGCGTGGCGCGCAGGCCTGCGCCGCCGGCGCCAACGACGACCACGTCGAATTTATGATCGACATACGTATAGGCCTTGCCGTCCGTCTTTTTTGCTTCAGCCACGCTTCAGCCCCCGAATGCCAGTTTGAGAAGGGCAAAGACCGCCGTCACGCCCACCGCGACGGTGAAGAACGTGTTCAGCATGATCAGGACGAGTTTGGAGACCTCGCCGTGCACATAATCCTCGATGATGACCTGCATGCCCAGCCGCATG
The DNA here is from genome assembly GCA_963726065.1 of uncultured Alphaproteobacteria bacterium. GTDB lineage: Bacteria > Pseudomonadota > Alphaproteobacteria > Rhizobiales > Rhizobiaceae > Neomesorhizobium. The sequence goes on along the minus strand of CAVSAU010000003.1, from coordinate 75,848 downwards.
TGATAGAGCGCGGAAAGCAGCATCAGGATCATCAGAAGCGCCACCAGCGGATTGGCGAGCGTCGCCCGCACTTCGGCGTAGCCTGCGCCGTTCAGAGAAACCAGCAATCCGACCAAGAAAAGAACGAGCGGCACATTGGCGATCGCCGTCAGCCGCTGCCGCCAGAAATGCTCGGTGCCTTCGCGAGCAGAGCCCAGGCCGCGGACCTTGTTCAGCGGTGTGCGCATGTCCTTGTTGCCAGCGCTCATCGTTATGATCCCCGCGCCATGTATCCGACGACCCAGATAAGTAAGGTAAGCACGATTGACGAAATCAGCGTCGCCCAGCCGATCTTCGAGGCCGTATGCTTTTCCAGTCCGACGCCGGTGTCCCAGACCAGATGGCGAATGCCGCCCATCATGTGGTGCATCAGCGCCCAGGTGTAGCCGAACAGCACAAGCCGCCCGATCCATGAGCCGTAGATCCAGCTGACGAAATCGAAATATTCCTGCGAGGTCGCCGCCGCGATCAGCCACCAGGCGACCAGCAAGGTGCCGAAATAAAGGGCGCCGCCGGTGATGCGATGGACGATAGACATCATCATCGTGATCTGCGGCTTGTAGATCGTCAGGTGCGGCGAAAGCGGTCTTGCACGGGTGGCTGTGGTTTTGCTCATGGCTCCCCCAGTTCGGTATCCTGGGTCACCGATCGCGGCATCGCCGCCCCGAAATGCGACCTCGGACAAACCGGGTTCTAATGCTCTTTTTGCACTGCGTCAAAGCCGGAAAACCGTTTCCGGGCACCTATTTAGAGTCTGCGGCAAGCTTCAATCGATTTTAAATGGCCGGGCTTGGTGCACCTGCGAAATCAATCCATTGGGACAGACCTCAAAGCCGGTTTTTCAGCGGCGGCGCGTCGAAATCTTCGCCTGGGGCGTATTGAGATTCAGGTCAGGCCGGCATCACTTGGTTATCGACACGCCCTGGACTAGCGGCTGCAGGTCAGCGGCTCCTTGCCGCTCTTCATCAGCAGCGCCTCATTGCCCTCGAGAACCAGGGCATAGGGCGCCTCGCCGAAACGCGACTGTTGTGAAGGGGGCGAAGCCGGCAGGTCGACAATGCTGCCGTCGGGCTCGGTCAGATGCACAGATGTGCGAAGATTCTCGACGATCAGCGAACCGCTCTGGCCGCAATTGTAGGTGGCCTGTCGCGGCTGCGTCGTGGTGGTGTTTTCGGTGGCAGTTACCTTGCCCGTCGCGCTGGGGACGCATGACGCCGCAACCAAAGCCGGTACACACAGGACCGACGCGTGCAGCAGCCGGAACATCCCAATCGGTTTCCTGATCATGACGGCAAGCTAGCCGCAACCCGGCTGCAAGATCAATGGGCGATGCCTAGTCGAATCGGATGACGAAACTCGACCAGTCGGCGGGCGCCGCAACCTGCTCATAAAGCTTGCGGCCATCTTCGGGCTGGCGCGGCGCGTTCAACATCAGCTTGGACCAACCGCGCTCTTCGGCCTGGTCGGCAAGAACGTCGACCAGCGCCTTGGCGATACCCTGCGCGCGAAAGTCGTGATGCACGTAGATGTGGTCGCAGGCTCCGCAGCGCATGCCCGACACCGGTTCGGGCATGTCGGTGAAGATGGCGAAGCCAACCAGCCCACCATCGACCCGCGCGCCCAAAGTCTCGGCCGTTCGGTCCTGCAGCAGCGTCTCGGCATAAAACCTGTCGGGTTGGCGCGGCGCGCCGCGCTTCAACGCCTGCACATAGGCGGCCAGCAAGGGCGCAAATTCGAGCGCGTCCTTCAGTCCAAGTTTGGCGATGTCGATGGTGTGGGTCTGGGTCTTGCTCATGCTCTACCCATGTGGGCATTAACCATCTCTGTCAATTGGTTCGGCCGAAACCGGCGCAGGCCCTTAACAAAGGTTAAGAAAGAGTTAATTTGGTGCTTGAGGAGGCGATGTCTCGCTTCGAGGAGGACGCCCATGCGTTTTCGTACCGTCCTATTCACAACTGCCCTTCTGGCCGGCGCCACCGTCACCGGTGCGGCCGTCGCCGGCAACCGTATTCATGACCGCGTCTACGCCGACAGCTTCGGCAATCTGGTCATCCAGAGCCCTTATGGCTACAAGCGCATCATCATCGGTGAGGGAAATCTTGCCGGCGAGTTGCGGAATCACGCCGGCGGCAGTGAACCGGAAGTGGTTTATGCCGATCCGGAGCCCCTCTACCGAGGCTATTACATCGACAATTGCTACCGGCCGCCGGTGCTGCTGAAAGGCCGCAGCTACATGTATGGATTGCCGGACGGCGTTATTCCCGAACCTTCTGGCCGTTGCCCGTCACGCTGAGCGTCGGCCGCCGCTGACCAGCCTTCAGGGAGACGCGGACGCAATCGCGGCCGCTTTCCTTGGCGTCGTAAAGTGCGGCATCGGCGCGTCGCATCAGGTCGGCGATGCGTTCACCCGGCGCCAGCTCGGCTACGCCGAAGCTCGCGGTGAACCGTCTGTCGTTGGGCAGTTCCTGCACGGGCAACCCCGCGAAGGCGCTGCGAGCGCCCTCGGCGAAGAGCCGCGCCGCGACGATGTTTGTGCCCGGCAGGATTATGGCGAATTCCTCGCCCCCGATCCGCCCCGCAACGAAATGCGGGGCCATCGCCGAGCGTATGAACTGCGCAAACGCCACGATGACCGCATCGCCGGCCGCATGGCCGAAATTGTCGTTGACCGACTTAAAGTGATCGAGGTCGCAGATCACCAGTGACAATGGCACACCCTGCCGTTCGGCGTCGCGGAGGGCGCGGTCGGCGCGGTCCTCGAAGCCGCGGCGGTTGTGCAAACCCGACAGCGTGTCGGTTTCCGAGCGCTGAGTCGCGTCGGTCAGCACGTCGCGGACGAGGATCACCATGAAAAGCAGCGCGATCGCGAGAGCGAACACGGTCGCCATCGACTGCGAGAATAGCGCGTAACTGCTGCCAATATAGTCCTGCGGACGTGCGCCCCAGCCGCCGACAGCATGCGCAAGCAGCGGTTTCGACAGAAATTGCAGCGCACTGAGGCCCAACAGCAGCATCAGCACGCGGTCGAGCTTTTGGCGTGCGCCGGCCTTCCATATTATTCCGGCAGCAATTGCCTGCATGATGGCGAACGGGGCTTGATAGAGCGCCAGCCGGGTGAACGACTGCCGTGGAAGATCTTGGATTGCGTAGTTCACGACCAGCGACACCACGAAGACCGTTCCGATCAGCCGCCAAGGAATCCCGACACCGTATTTGCGGGCAACGCCTGCGTTGAACGCACCCATGCCGGCCAGCAGGCAGGTCACCGCGGCTACGACAGCGATGCGCGCACTGTCGAGCGATGGGATGATGGCTTCGATGGCGAAGAAGCCCATGCCGACCGCGTAGGCGAACGCCAGCCAGCGCGCGGCCACGCGGCTGCGGTCATAAACGGCAATCATCATGAACGCGGCCGACAGCAGCCCGGCGACAAAAAGATTGATTGCCAGGATAAATCCGGCTCCGTTCATCGGCTCCACAATCCAGGTTACCGACACTCAACCATAGACGGCCAAAAAAGACGTTAACATGCGGCTTTGTTCGGACGAATCGGCGGCGTCAGGTAGCGCGAAATACCTCCGGCGTGAAGGTGGTTCCCGGCCGTTGATACGAAAGGCGAACGCTGTCGCGGCCAAGCCTCTTGGCTTGGTAGAGCGCCTCGTCGGCGCGCCGCATCAGCCGCCCAAGGCTTTCTTCGCCGGTGCGCATCGCGATGCCGAAGCTCGCCGTCACCACCGCGTTGGCCGGCAGGCCGGACACCGGACCGCGGCCGAAGGAGGACCGCACGCCTTCGGCGAAGAGTTGCGCGGTGGCAAGATCGCAGGCCGGCAGCATCACCGCGAATTCCTCTCCTCCCAGGCGCCCGGCGATGGCGAACCCGCCACATCCCGACCGCAGCCGGGTGGCGAATTCGGCGATCACCTTGTCGCCGGCCTCGTGGCCGTAGCGATCGTTGACCGACTTGAAATGATCGAGATCGGCCAGCACCAGCGCCAGCGGCATGGATTTGCCCGATTTCGCCTCGAGCAACCCTTCCGCCGCCTCCTCGAACCCGCGCCTGTTCAGCAACCCGGAAAGCGGGTCCGTGCAGGATTCGGCTTTCAGCGCCTTGACCACGTCGAGCGCGGCGGCCGTGAACAGGCAGAGCGCCGTAAGCAGCGCCAGCAGTGCATGCGACAGCTGCGCCGTCGTCCAGTAAACCGACTGGTAGAAGCCATCATAGGTCACGAAGGGACCGTATATCTTGACGAGAACAATCGTTCGGACAAAGAAGTTCAGCCCCGTCACCAGCGACAGCACGAACAGGATGGTTTCTGCCGGGCCGTTTTTGCGCACCACCCGCAATTCGGCGGCGACAACCAGGGTAACGCTGCCAAAGGCGAAATTCATGATGAGAATGCGCATGGTCAGGTCAGGCTGGACGAACAGGAACCAGCTGAAGCAGGCAAGCCCACCAAAGGACAGCACGAAGACGGCAACCAGGCTGGTCCGCCGGCCATACCGCGCCACGATGGCGCCGGCCAGACAGCAGGCGGCGATCGCAAACGACAGGTTGGAAAGGAATTTGGTCGGCGCAAAGCCGATCGGCAGCACAAAATACTGAAGCAGAAATCCCGTGGCCGAGCATGCGTAGGCAACAGCCAATACAGTCAGATATGGCCGGTCGCGCTGATAGAGCCAAAGCGTCAGGAACGCCGCCGCCAGAGCCAGCGCGATGCCTGGGTTGAGCAGCGCTATAAACAGGCCAGTATCCAAAACTGCGTTTTTTCACCCCTTCCGCTACGGAACAACGTAGACGGCAAGCCCAAATAACGCGTTAAGCTGACGCCCGCAACAATCCTGGCGCGAAGCGCCTTGGCAGGTGTGCGTGGCCGGATAATCCGGCCGCGCAGATTTTTAGTTTCGCGTCAGTTCCACTCGCGAATGTCGACGAAATGACCGGCGATCGCGGCCGCGGCAGCCATTGCCGGCGACACAAGATGGGTGCGGCCCTTGAAGCCCTGGCGGCCTTCGAAATTGCGGTTCGAGGTCGAGGCGCAGCGCTCATGCGGCTTCAGCCGGTCGTCGTTCATGGCAAGGCACATCGAGCAGCCGGGCTCGCGCCAGTCGAAACCGGCGGCGATGAAGATCTTGTCCAGGCCCTCGGCTTCCGCCTGTTCCTTCACCAGGCCGGAGCCCGGAACGATCATGGCGTTGACGCGCGGGCTGACCGACTTGCCCTCGACCACCTTCGCGACCTCGCGCAGGTCCTCGATGCGGCCGTTGGTGCAGGAGCCGATGAACACCCGGTCGAGTTCGATGTCGGTGATCCTGGTGCCGGCCTTGAGGCCCATGTAGTCGAGCGCCCGCTGCTTGGACGTGCGCTTGTTCTCGTCGGTGATGGCGGCGGGATCGGGCACGACGCCGTGAACCGAAACGACGTCTTCCGGCGATGAACCCCAGGAGACGATCGGCGGCAGGTTGGCGGCATCGAGCACGACGACCTTGTCGAAATGCGCGCCCTCGTCGGACTTCAGCGTCTTCCAGTAGTCGAGCGCCATGTCCCACGCCTTGCCCTTCGGTGCGCGCGGCTTGTCCTTCACGTAGGCGAAGGTGGTCTCGTCGGGCGCGATCAGGCCGGCCCGCGCCCCGCCCTCGATCGACATGTTGCAGATCGTCATGCGGCCTTCCATCGACAGCGCGCGGATGGCCTCGCCGGCATATTCGATGACATAGCCGGTGCCGCCGGCCGTGCCGATCTCGCCGATGATGGCGAGGATGATGTCCTTGGCGGTGACGCCTTCAGGCAGCGTGCCGTCGACCCGCACCAGCATGTTCTTGGCCTTGCGCTGGATCAGCGTCTGCGTCGCCAGCACATGCTCGACCTCGGACGTGCCGATGCCATGCGCCAGCGCGCCGAACGCGCCGTGCGTGGAGGTGTGGCTGTCGCCGCAGACGATCGTCATGCCCGGCAGCGTGAACCCCTGTTCCGGGCCGATGATGTGCACGATGCCCTGGCGGATGATCGTTCTCCGAATAATATTCGACGCCGAAATCGGCGGCGTTCTTCGCCAGCGCCTCGACCTGGATGCGGCTTTCCTCGTTCTTGATGCCGAGCTTGCGGTCGGGCGAGGTCGGCACATTGTGATCGACGACGGCCAGGGTCTTTTCGGGGTGGCGAACCTTGCGGCCGGTCATGCGCAGCCCTTCGAAAGCCTGCGGGCTGGTCACTTCGTGGACGAGGTGGCGATCGATATAGAGCAGGCAGGTGCCGTCGTCCTGGCGGTCGACCAGATGGTCGTCGAATATCTTGTCGTAGAGGGTGCGCGGTGCGCTCATGTGCGTAAATCCGTCGATATGAACAGGGGAAGAACAGGCGGCGCCGGAAGCCCATCGGTCCGACGAGCGACTAGATAAGTCGGCTGGTCAGCGCGCCTGAAATCCGCGCAAAGAATCGCGACGGCAGGCGCTTGTGGTCCTGCAGCACGAAACCCTTGTAGGCCGGATCTCCGAAAAGCTCTTCCATCAGCGGCTCAATACCAATCTTTTGGCCTTCCGGCAATTGGCCGGCCGGTTCGCCGGCAAGCCCGGCGGAATGAAGCCAGAGTTCCGGCTATTTCGATCGTCTGAACGCGCTAGCCGCGCTTTTCCTTCGTCGCCGGTTTTCGCGCCGCCGGTCTTTCGTCGCGCTTGTCCTCGCTGAGGTCAAATTTCACTTCGACTGCATGCAGAAGGCCGAGCACGATCAGCACCAGGCAACGTGCCGAAGCCGGCGATCTGCCAGAAGCCGAGACCAGCGGCCAGCCCGATGGCGCCGGCAAGCCACATCCCCGCACCTGTGGTCAGGCCCTGCACCTCACCGCGCGCGAAAAGGATGCTGCCGGCGGCAAGGAAAGCGACGCCTGCGGTCACCGCCTCGACGGCGCGGACAGGATCGACCTTGACCATCTCCTTCATCGCATCCCCCGCGAACATCGGGGCATGCACGATCTCGATGGTGAGGATGCCGAAGGTCGCCGCGGCAACGCATACCAGCACATGGGTCCTCAGCCCGGCCGGGCGATTTCGCCATTCGCGCTCGAAGCCGATGACGGCGCCGAAGAGCGTTGCGAGCAGCAGACGCGCCACGATGACGGGAAACGACGTGTAAGTCGGGATGGCCGAATTCTTCGACGAGCTGTTCCATGGGTCCCTCAAGCTGGTTCGGCACCCAACGCGCCGAAGCCCGCCAGGTTCCGCGACATCTTGCCGGCTCACAGAACCTCGAACACGAACGCCTTCACCAGCGCATCGGGATCGGCGACCGCATAGCAGCGAAACCAGGGGCTTTCCTCGACGGCCGCCATGTCTTTTCCCGTTCCAGTCTCGGCGAACGCCGCCTGGAAGCCGCCGCTCAGCGAAAACCTGGTCGCGCACGGTGAAGATCGCGTGTCCGCCCTTGCGCGTTATGCGGGCCAGCTCGTGCAGGCTCGACGCCGGCGCGTGGCCGATGGTGAAAACGCCGGTCGAGAAGAAGGCGCGGAAATGGCCGTCCGGCCAGGGCAGCGGGCCGCCGAGCGTCGCCTGCTTCAGGTCGCCATAAGCGCCGCGGCCGCCGGCGATCCGTCAGCATGTCGTCGGAGAGATCGAGGCCGGCGATGTCGTCGTAGCCGAGCGCCTTGAGCGACGGGCCGGAGAGGCCGGTGCCGCATCCGGCGTCGAGCAGTGGGCCTTCGCCTGCGGGAACGTAACGGGCGACCCAGCGCGGCAATCAGAAATGGCAGGAGGTAGCCCGAGTGAAGCGGTCTCGCCGTCATAGGTCGCCGCCCATGCCGCGTAGGCGGCCGACAGTTCCTCCGGCGTCCTCGCCGAATAGACCTGGTCGAGCGCCGCATTGGCTTTGTCCGGCATCACTTCTCCTCCGCTCGTCGCTCACTCGTTGGTCTGGCGGCGCAGGCGCTGTTCCAGCGCCCGCAACGCCAGCGACAGGCCGACGGTCAGGATCAGGTAGATATAGGCGACGATCGAATAGGTCTCGAAGAAGCGGAACGAGCCGGCGGCATAGACCTTGCCCATCTGGGTGATGTCGGCGACGCCGAGCACCGAAACCAGCGACGAGTCCTTGACCATGGCGATGAAGTCGTTGCCGTAGGGCGGCAGGATGGTGCGGAACGCCTGCGGCAAGATGATGTGGCGAAAGCGCCGGTAACGCGACAGGCCGAGCGCCTTGGCGGCCTCGATCTGGCCGTTGTCGACCGCCTGGATGCCGGCCCGGAAAATTTCGGCGATGAAGGACGAATAGGCGATGGTGAGTGCAATGATCGCCCGCCACATCAGCGAGACGTCGCGCACCTGCATCGGTTCGATCAGGCCCGGCCGCCTGCAGCGGGTAGGACAGCCAGTTCCACGACGACCACCAGCGCCGGCGCGCCGACAAAGGCGATCCAGAACAACAGCACGAGGATCGGCACGCCGCGGATGATCTCGACGTAGAAGCGCGCGACCTGCCGCAGCCACACTCGAATCCGACAGCACCATCAGCGCGACGCCGAGCCCGAGCGCCGAGGCGAGCGCATAGCCGACCAGGGTGACGAAGATGGTGATGCCGATGCCCTTGGCGACAATCGAGAAGACCTGCGAGTAGAGGTCGCTGGTCGCGATGAGAACGGCGGCGGCGACCGCGATGACGATCGCCGCGACGAGCCACCAGGGAAAGTCGCGCTTGGCCGCTGCTGGAGAAGGCGGCGCCATCAGCACCGCGCGGCCGGCGCCGGGGATGACCAGCCTCCCAGAGACAAGGCGAAGCCAACCAGGCAGCCTCACTTTGCCGGCTTGTAGTCGACGAACCACTTCTTGGTGATCTTGTCGAAGGTGCCGTCGGCCTTCAGCGCGGCGATGCCGGCATTGATCGGCGCGACGAGGTCGGAACCCTTGGCGAAGATGAAGCCGAAATCCTCGGCCTGGAGCGGGTCGCCGATCAGCTTGAGCTTGCCGCCGGAGGTCGCGACAAGCGCCTTGCCGCCGGCGCTGTCGGTCAGCACCAGGTCGACATCGCCGGCCTGCAGCGCCGCCACCGAGGCCGCAAACGTCTCGAACAGCTTGATGCGCGGGTTCTGCTCGTTGCCGTCGAGCACGTTGTAGACGGCGACGTAGAAAGGCGACGTGCCTGCCTGCGCGCCGACCAGCAGCTTTTCGTCCGCCGCGAAGGCTTTCGGCTCGGTGAAGCGGCTCTCGTCGGCGCGCACCAGCATGAAGATCTCCGAGCGCATGTAGGGATCGGAGAAGTCGACCTTCTCCTTGCGCTCGTCCTTGATGGTGATGCCGGTCATGCCCATGTCGTACTGCTTGTCCGACACCGCCTGGATCATCGCGTCCCACGAGGTGTTCTGGTACTCGACCTTGAAGTTCAGCCGCTTGGCGAGCTCTTCCACCGCGTCATATTCCCAGCCGACCGGCTTGCCGCTGGCCGGATCGACGAACTGCAGCGGGAAATAGGCGTTTTCGGTGACCACCACGACTGTCTTGCCGCCGAGATCCGGCAGGGCCTGCGCGAGAGAAGCAGCCGGAAAAAGAACGAGGGCCAGCAGCCCGGCAAGCAAAAGTTTCACTCTGTTCATGACGCGCTCCCAGATACGGTCCTTCCCGGATCGCCCGGGATTTGCCGACGACTGTAGCGCGCGCGAAAGCGCTTGCAAGCGGTGCCGTGCCGGAAGCGGAGGCGAAATCGGAATTCCGTTTCGCCGGGAAGAATTCAGGTGTGTTGAGATTCAGGTCAGGCCGGGCCGAGAATGGTGGATTTTCGAGAACCGGCGCGCAGCGTACATTCAGGTACGTGAGCATCGGAAGCGCAGAAAGCCGCCGTTCGCAGGCCGGCATCACCTGAATATCGACACACCCTGGCGGGTCAGCCCGGCTGCCGTTCCAGTTCGCGCAAGCTGCGGCTCAGCCTGTTCAGTGTGCCGTGCAGGTTGATAAGTTCGTCCTGCGACAAGGGCAGCTGGCAAGCCATGGCCTTGGGAATGGCCTTTGCGCGCTCGCGAAGTGCTGCTCCTCTTGCCGTCGGTTCGACCAGCACCCGCCGCTCGTCCGCGGGGTCGCGCTTGCGGCTGACCAGACCGCCAGCCTCCAGCCGCTTCAGCAGCGGCGTCAGCGTGGCGGAATCGAGGCCCAGCGCCTCGCCGAGTTCCCCGACCGTGCGGGGCGTCTTTTCCCACAAGACCAGCATGACGAGATATTGCGGGTAGGTCAGCCCCAGCGGTTCGAGCAGCGGCCGGTAAAGCCGCGTAACCGAGCTGCTTGCCGAATAGAGCGCGAAGCATATCTGGCGGTCGAGCCGGAGCCCGCCGCCATCCTGCCTTGCCTTTTCTTTTTCGATCGTAGTCATTGCGCCTTTGTCGTAAGCGCCACGTCGATATTGCCCTTGATGGCGTTGGAATAGGGGCAGACCTTGTGCGCGGTGGCCACCAGCGTTTCCGCGGTCGCCTGGTCGACCCCCTTGGTCTCGACCGCGAGCGCTACGCCCAACTTGAAACCACCTTGGCCGTCGGGATGCAGCTCAACGGTGGCATTGATTGCCGAATCCGTCAGTGTTGCCTTCTGCTTGCGCGCCACCAGCGCCAGCGCGCTGCCGAAGCAAGCGGCGTAACCGGCGGCAAAAAGCTGCTCGGGATTGGTGGCTCCGCCCTGTCCGCCGAGCTCCTTCGGCATCGCCAAGTCGACGCTGAGCAGGCCATCATTGGTTTCGGCATGGCCAAGGCGGCCGCCGGTGGCGCGGGCCTGAGTGGAATACAATGCGGGCATCGGGTCTCTCCATTTATTGGCTAGCGATTAAATCGTACACGATATTATAGTCAAGGCCCATCCTTGGAAGAATGACAGTCTCGTTCAGGATCGATCTTCGAAGTCGATCGCCAGCAACTCCTCGTCGTGGAACACGCCGTCGACGCAAAGCGCCTTGCGCTCCAGCCCATAGGGCACGAAGCCCATCGCATGGTACATGCGCCGCGTCGCCTCCTGGGCGGTAACGACGCTGCACTGGAGGATGCGGACATGGCCAGGGGCCGTGTCGATGACCTGCCGCACAAGTTGCCTGCCGAGGCCTTGCCCGCGAAAATCCGCGCGCACGAAGATGCCCCACATATACCCCTTATGACGTTGCTTCAGACGGTTGCTGACCGCGAGCCCCGCAATTCCGACCAGAAGCCCACCGACAAATGCGCCGAAGGTCGCGCTCGGAGCCGGCGGCGCGGCGCGCGCCACGAAATGCTCGCGCGGCCAGGTCGCTTCCTCCTCGTAGCTGGAACCGAAGGCTTCCGGCGTCTCTTGCAGTCCGGCCAGCCGCAACACGCGAAAGGCGTCGGCATCCGCCTCGGTCAGCCGCCTGATTTCCACCTGCGCGCCCGCACCGGCTGTCATGTTCGCTTGGTCGCCCCTATCGAATAGGCCAGCGGGATCTTCGGGTTGTCTTCCGGCAGGCCGAACAGGTCCTTGCCTCTCTCCACGGCAAACGGGAAATGCTGCCACGAGACGGCATCGTGCTCGTTGAGGAAGTCGATTGTCAGGCCGGCCCTTATCAGCGCGTTGACGACGTCGGAAAGCGGGTGAATCCATTCGTAGTAGCGGACATGCGCCAGCGTCCGGTGGTCGCCCGTATAGGTGCGCGGTTCGTCCCAGACGATGGGGAGTTTGGAGGGCGTGCGCCAGTCGAGCTGAATTTCGAGTTGCGAACCCTTGCGATCACACTGGAACATCAAAGGATGGCCCTCGGCCAGGTACAGCCGCCCGCCTGGCCGTAGCAATCCGGCCACCACGCGGCCCCAGCGGAAGATGTCGTCCAACCAGTTCACGGCTCCCCAGGTGACGAAGACCATATCGTGATCGCGGCCGAGCGCCTCGACGGCATCATAAACCGAAGCCTCCACGAACCGGACATCGGCGCCCGCTTGTTCCGCGAAGTTCCTGGCCGCCGCGATCGCCGCCGGCGAGAAATCGAGACCGCTGACGCTTCGGGCGCCGAGATGCTTCAGGCTGATCGTGTCCAGCCCGATATGGCATTGCAGATGAGCGATATCCATACCCAGGATGTCGCCGATCTCGCCTGCCTCCAGCGAAAAAAGGCTGGAGCCGCCGGCCAGCACATTGGCGATGCGATAGCTTCCGGTCGGATCTGTCGCATGCAGTGCTGCGCGGTCATCCCAGTTCAGGCGGTTCGCCGCTGAAAATTCGTCCACCCACAGTCCCCTCGAACAAAGGCGAATTCGCAATTTAAAGCATGTCGCCCGAAAGTGTCTCGGTTTCGGGAGAATCGGCATGCACAAGCAAGAAACTAAAGCGTGTCGCGCCGAATCCCATTTGGCGCGACACGCTTTGGCCAGAGCTTAATCTGACGCAGCCGCTGTGACCACCTTGGCGCCGACGGTTTGTTGCGGCAGCAACTGCGCCGCCTCGCCTTCTTCGAAAACCTGTCTCGTGAACCATTCGGTCAAGCGGGCGAGCTCGGGGCCGAGAACGCGGTCGTCGCCGACCGGCGCCACAATGCCACGGATTTCAGCGACAAAAGCTTGCAGGGCGGGCGGCGCGGACCGGTCGGTGACATGCAGGGCCTGCGACGCGACCACCGCCAGCATGGCCATGGCCGCGTCGAGGCAGCGGCCCGCCCGCTCCTCCTTCGCCCAGGCGAAGAAGGCCGTCGTCGCGACATCGTCCTGGCCGGCGCCGGCCGACTCGGTGCCCGGAATGAAGGTGCGTTGCGCGGCGAGCTTCGCCTGCTCCAGATAGCCGGTGATCGCCATCGGGATGTAGCCGACATTGCCGTGGCCGTCGCTGTCGCTCGGGTGGCGTCCGTTCATCAGAAGGTCGGGCAACAGCGACACCTTGCCGTTCAAGCAGCTTCGAGGCATGGCGGTCGCACAAGCAGGCAGAGGTCGGCCCAGATGGCGGCGAGGTCGTCGAGCGCCGGCGTCGCCATCGCGTTGTGATAGCCACCGGTGCTGATGCAGCGCCCGAGCGGATGGTCCGGGTCAGGCGGCAAGTAGACCGGATTGTCGGACACCGAGCTCAGCGACACCGCTGCTGCGCGCTCCGCCCCGGCAAGGGCGCGATGCGCCTGGCCGAGCACGCGTGGCACGATGCGGTAGCTGACCGGCGCCTGGTAATTTCGCCGCCCGTGCCCGGCGCCTTGCAGGAAGCGCCGCAGCCCTGCGAGTGCGGCGGCTTCGTGTTCGTCGCCCCACAGCACATCGAGCGCCGCATCGTAATGTTCGAGCGGCGCGCGGAACGCCTCGATCGACAGCGCGAACACTTGTTCGGCCAGCCGACCCGCCGGCTGGCCGCCAGCGCCGCATCGGCCACGAGTGCCGCCGCGCAGGGCGAGCCGTTGATCAGCGAACCGCGCTCCTTGACCTCAAGGTCGAAGCGCACCGAGAGCCCGGCAAACAGCGGGTAGAGCGCCAGGATCTCGCCGGCCCCGCCCTGGCCCGAGGCGGCACCGCCGGCATCGGTCCGCCGTCGAGCATGGCGGCGACGGCGAGCGCAACGCGCGGCGAGGTCGCCGCATTGCCCTCGATGAAATTGGCCAGCCGGGCAAGCACGATCGCCCTGACCACGCGCTCGGGCAACGGATCGCCAAACGACGTCGCCGCCGCGAACGCCTTGATGCGGGCGTGGCGCTCGCGCTCGTCGCTTTCGAGCCGCCGGCTGGCCAGCTCGCCCATCGCGGTGGTCACGCCGTAGATGATCGGCGTCGGGATCGTTGTCGATCAGCTGCAGGAACGAGGCGCGGCATTCCGCGATGCGCCGGAGCGCCTGGTCGCTGAAACGGACGTCCTCGCCTTTCCAGGCGACGCGATAGACTGTTTCGAGGTTGATGTCGGTCCGGGCATCGAGCGTGACGGTCATGATCCATCCAGCGGGGAGAGCGGTCCGCAGAATTGCCGACAATCGTCACGCGCGCAAAGAAAAAGGCGGCCTGAAAAGCCGCCTTTATTGCAATTGCTAAATGCCAGAATCTTACTCGGCCTTGGCAGCCTCGGCCTTTTCGGCTTCAGCAGCGGCGGCTGCGGCAGCCTTCTTCGGCGGCGTCCTGCGCTGCCTTCTCGGCGGCCAGCGCCTCGGCCGCGGCGATCTTCTCGGCCTCGATGCGGGCCTTCTCGGCGTTCAGCGCGTCGCGCTCGGCATCGTTGAGCTTGCGGGCGCGCACGCCGGTGTTCTCCGAAATGCGGGCCGACTTGCCGCGGCGATCGCGCAGGTAATAGAGCTTGGCGCGGCGCACCTTGCCGCGGCGCACGATCTCGACGCCCTCGACCATCGGCGAGTAGACCGGGAACACGCGCTCGACGCCTTCGCCGTAGGAAATCTTGCGGACGGTGAAATTTTCCTGGAAGCCGGCGCCGGAGCGGGCGATGACGACGCCCTCATAGGCCTGCACGCGGGTGCGGGTGCCTTCGGTGACGCGCACCTGGACGCGGACCGTGTCGCCCGGCTGGAATTCGGGGAGCTTGCGCTTGGCTTCGATTTTGGCGGCCTGTTCGGCCTCGAGCTGACGGATGATGTCCATCGCAATATACCTCTTCTTGTTCTTCCGACAGCCAGAGCGCCCGACGCTCGCCTTGCAGTTCCATGGACCGCTCGGCTATGCCTTTCGTCTCGGACGAGAGCGGAAGAGGCAGGGGCGAATTCACCGTTCTTGTTGACGGGTCCGGTCGAGTTATTCTTGCCGGTTCGGGCGGGCTCATACACGATTTCAGCCGATTTGTCACGTCTTCGCGCGCGTCTTTTTTGCCGCATCGCCGCGTGATGGCCGGCATAATCCGCACGCGCTTCGCAGTCGCGCCGTCCATATGCGCGCAAAGTCGCTTGCGTCTGATCGTCAGCCCTGGCTTTCTACAGCCGGCGAGCGAGCGATTACGTCCCGCTCCAGTCGCGAACCATCACGCCGATGTCCGTTCTCGACGCTGGTCCTTCTCTTTCTCGCAGGTTTCCTGTCGGGCGTCGTCAATGCGATCGCCGGCGGCGGCACGTTCCTCACCTTCGGCGCGCTGACCCTTGCCGGCCTGCCGCCGATCTCGGCCAACGCCACCTCGTCGATCACCCAGTTTCCCGGCTACATCACCTCGACGCTCGCCTATCTCGACCGACATCAAGCCTGATCTGGCGCGGCGCGCTGGCGCTGGCCTTGATCTCGGCCGTCGGCGCGCTTGCCGGAGCGCTCATCCTGCTGGCGCTCGACAACCCGTCCTTCCGGCGTCATGGTGCCCTGGCTGCTGATTGCCGCAACCGCGCTGTTCGCCGCCGGTCCATGGCTGAAGCCCGAAAAGCCAGGCGCAACGCGCCACGGCGCGGCCACGCTCGCTCGCCGGCCGCGTCGTGCAGTTCTTCACCGTCGATCTATGGCGGCTTCTTCGGCGCCGGCATGGGCGTGATGATGCTGGCGACGCTCGGCCTCACCGAAGGCGGCGACTATCACCGCCTCAACGCGCTGAAGAACCTGCTGTCGATCGTCATCGCCGCTGTCGCCATCGTCGTCTTCGTCTCGGGCGGCGTCGTCGCCTGGCTGCAGGCGCTCGTCATGGTCCCCGGCGTGGCGCTCGGCGGCTATGCCGGCGTCTGGACGGCCAAGCGCGTGCCGCAAGACAGTCGTGCGCGGCTTCGTCGTCGCGGTCGGCCTGTTCCTGGCGGTCTATTATTTCGTCACGGGCTGAGCGACTTTGTGGCCAACAGATCCGGCCGCCGCTCGGCGGTCAGCTTCTCGGCCTCGGCGCGCCGCCATTCGGCGATCTTGGCATGGTTGCCGGAGGTCAGCACCTCGGGGATCGGCCGGCCTTCGAACTCCTGCGGCCGCGTATAGTGCGGATGTTCGAGCAGGCCGTTCTCGAAGCTCTCCTCGTCGCCCGAAGCCTCGTTGCCCATGACGCCGGGCAACAGCCGCACGACCGCGTCGAGCAGCACGAGCGCGGCCGGCTCGCCGCCCGACAGGATGTAGTCGCCGATCGAAACTTCCTCGAGCTGCGCGCGCATCGATGACCCGCTGGTCGACGCCTTCGAAGCGGCCGCAGACGATCACCGCGCCCGGCCCGGCGGCGAGTTCGCGCACCCGCGCCTGCGTCAGCGGCCTGCCGCGCGGGCTCATCAGCAGCCGCGGGCGCGGATCGCCCGTCGGGCGAGGCGTGGTCGATCGCCTTGGCCAGAATATCGGCGCGCATCACCATGCCGGCGCCGCCGCCGGCCGGCGTGTCGTCGACGGTGCGGTGCCTGTCGGTGGCGAAATCGCGGATCTGCACGGCCTCGAGCGACCAGGTTCCGGCCTCCAGCGCCCGGCCGGCCAGCGACAGGCCGAGCGCGCCCGGAAACATTTCGGGATAGAGCGTCAGCACGCGTGGCGCGGAAACTCACCGGTTGCCTCCGGCATCCTTCGGTCCGCGCGGACGCCGCTTCGGGTCGAAGCCGGCCGTGTCGCCGTCGGCAGCGTCCGGTCGCCATCGTCGTCCTCGTCGTCGACGAGGCCGGCAGCGACGGTGTCGATGCGGATGAAGCCGCGTCGCGACGTCGACCACGCGGCACGGCGGCCTTGGTGAACGGGATCAGCACGCCGTCTGCCGGCCGCCGAGCGTGATTTCGAGAATGTCGCCGCCGCCGAAATTCTGCACCGCGGTCGACCTTGCCGATCTTCGCGCCGGTTTCGTCCCGCACCGCCAGGCCGACCAGGTCGGCGTGGTAGAATTCCTCGTCGTCGAGTTCCGTCGGGCAGCGCCGCGCGGTCGACGAACAGCTCGGTGCCGGTCAGCGCCTCGGCCGCGTTGCGGTCGCTGACGCCCTTGAAGCGCACCACGACGACCGTGCCTTGGCCGGCCTGATGTCGAGGATCTCGAAGGCGCGGCCGTCCTTGGCGAAGAGCGGCCCGTAGTCGCCGAGCGCCAGCGGATCGCCGGTGAAGGTCTTGACGCGCAACTCGCCCTTGATGCCGTGCGCGGCGCCGATCACGGCCATCAGGACGGGGTTTTTGAGTTTGGACATTCGTCAGTTCGGCCATTCCGGCCGCTCAGTGCGGTTTACAATCGCGCCAGGATTCACGGATGCTAACCTTGCATGTCAGCATCCGGCGAACCGGACGAACTCGCCATGCAGGAATTCCTCATCTCCGGCCAAACCCGACCTTCAGGCGGCGCGCGAAGGCTGGCTGAAGATGCTGGCGCGCGAACGGCGGCTGGCGGCGCTGACGCTCGACGCCTATGAGCGCGACACGCGGCAGTTCCTGCAGTTCCTGACCGGCCATCTGCGGCGGCGCGCCGGGCATTGCCGACATCGGCGCAGCTGCGCCCGGCCGACCTGCGCGCCTTCCTGGCTAGCCGGCGCTCCGGCGGCGCCGGCGCGCGCACGCTTGGGCGCGGGCTCGCCGGCGTCCGCTCGTTCCTGCGCTTTCTCGAACGGCGCGGCCTCGCCAATGCCGCCGGCGCGGCCGCGCTTGCGCGCGCCGAAGCAGCCGAAATCGCTGCCCAAGCCGCTGACCGCCGGCGACGCCAGGCGCGTCGTCTCGGCCGGCGAGCAGCTTGCCGAAGAGCCCTGGATCGCCGCGCGCAACGCCGCGGTGCTGACGCTGCTCTACGGCTCCGGCCTGCGCATCTCCGAGGCGCTCGGCCTTGCCGGCGGCGATCTTGCCGGCGACGCGCGACGCCGTGCTCCGCATCACCGGCAAGGGCGGCAAGACGCGGCTGGTGCCGGTGCTGCCCGTCGCCCTGCAGGCGGTCGCCGAATACCGCCGGCTTTGCCCGTACCATCTCGATCCGCAAGGCCTGCTGTTTCGCGGCGCGCGCGGCGGGCCGCTGCAGCCGGCGATCGTCCAGCGCGAGATGCGCAAGCTGCGCTCCGCGCTCAACCTGCCGGAGACGGCGACGCCGCATGCGCTGCGCCATTCCTTCGCCACGCATCTGCTCGGCCGCGGCGGCGATCTGCGCACCATCCAGGAACTGCTCGGCCATGCCAGCCTGTCGACGACGCAGGTCTATACCGGCGTCGACACCGCAGCGCCTGCTCGAGATCTACGAGGCTGCGCATCCGCGCGCCTGATATCGTCCAGCCAGAACAATTTTCGGCTGCGCGGTTAACGGTTTCGCCGCATTTTCGCGCCTACGAATAGCGCGCATGAAGCGCGCTCCTTGCCATCGCCGACCGTAGCGACCCTCCTGTCGCTGAAGCTGATCTGCGCGATCAACATCGCTGTTCCTCCTCTCCTTCCTGCGTCATGCTGGCGTTGGCGACCGGCAGGGCGCGCGCCGAAATGCCGGCCTGCACCGGCAACGACATGATGGCCGAGCTCGCAGAGACGATCCGGCGCTGCTGGCCAAGATCGAGCCGGAAGCCGCCGCGACGCTCGAACGGCAAGGGCCTGCTGTGGAAGATCGAGAAGGACGGCAGCGCGCCGTCCTACCTGTTCGGCACCATGCACATGACCGATCCGCGCGTCACCAGGCTGACGCCGGCGGCGCGCAAGGCCTTCGATGCAGCCGACACCGTCGTCATCGAGACGACCGAGGTGCTCGACCAGGCCAAGATGATGGCCGCGCTCATGGCGAAGCCGGAGCTGATGATGTTCACCGACGGCACGACGCTGATGTCGCTGCTGTCGCCGGAGGAAGTCGCGAGCGTCGACAAGGCGCTCGACGCGCGCGGCATTCCGCTGGCCAGCGTCGCCAAGATGAAGCCGTGGATGCTGTCGGCGATGCTGGCGCTGCCGGCCTGCGAGCTGGCGCGCAAGGCGGCCGGCGCGCCGGTGCTCGACGTCAAGCTCGCCGAAGACGCCAAGGCCGCCGGCAAGATGCGTCGAAGGGCTGGAAACCGTCGCCGACCAGCTGCGAGGCGATGGCCTCGCTGCCGATGGAATTCCACATGAAGGGGCCTGGTCGACACGCTGAAGCTCGGCGACCGCATGGACGACGTCATCGAGACGATGATCGTGCTCTACGACGCAGGGCGATACCGGCATGTTCTGGCCGCTGTTCCGCGCCGTGCTTGCCGAGCGAAGGCGAGGACGAGGCGGGCTACGCCGCCTTCGAGGAGGCGATGATCACGAGCGCAACAAGACCATGGTCGAGCAGCGCCGAGCCGATCCTCGAGCGCAGGCAACGCCTTCATCGCGGTCGGCGCGCTGCACCTGCCGGGCCCGGAAGGGCTGATCGAGCTGTTTCGCAAGGACGGCTACACCGTCACGGTCGCCGACCTCTAATCCTGTGGGGCAACCCAGCGCCAGCATCGCCGGAACGATGATGCAGTGGAACCGTACGCGCGGCCGAACCACCTGAAAATCCACCGCCGTTCACGCAAAGCGTGATTTGGCGCTTGGCGGAGCCTCTGTTAGCATTTTGCCGCAACGTCAAGCGAAGGAGATGAGCATGACCCGCATCCTTGTTGTTGCCGCCGCCCTCGGCCTTGGTCTCTCGGGCGCGTCGGCATGCGATTTCCAGCGTTCCGCCGAACTTGACCAGCACCGTCGTGGCAAGCGTCACGTCAAGCCAGATGCAGTCGACGCCGGCGACCGCGCCAATCCCGACGCAAGAGCCCGTGACCGTTCCGGCCGAAGAGGCCGAATAGCGCTCAGCCGTTCCAGCCAGGACCCGGATAGCCCGGTCGCAACCGCGTCCGGGCGTTTGTGTTTTCCATGCAGATGAAACCGTATTCCCGTTTCGCGCGTTGTCCTGCACCGCAACAGACGGAGAAACGATATGGCCAGTCCTGCCCGCAATACGGATCCGCGCGATCCGCTCGACCCCATCCAGCCGGCGAACGCCGATCCGTTGAACCCGAATCCATATCCTTCGGCGGCTGATCCGCGCAGCGACAACCGCACCGTCGTGCAGCAGTCCTCCGGCGGCAGCACCGGCATCCTGATCGCCGCTGTCGTGGCGGTTCTCGCTGTTGTCGCCTACTTCATGTTTGCTGGCGGCACGCCGACGGCCACGATGAAGCCGCGCCGCCTCCGGCAACAACAGAATCCGCTCCGGCAACGCCACCGGCCGCAACGCCGCCTGCCGACACCACGGCGCCTGCGCCCGATGCGACTGCGCCTGCAGCACCCGCTCCGGACGCCACCGCGCCTGCCGAACCGGCGCCTGCCCCGGCTGCGCCCGCACCGTCCGATGCAGCCCCTGCCCCGGCAGAGCCTGCTCCGGCGCCCGCGACGCCTCCGGCACAGTAAAGGCACAGTGCGCGAGTAAGCGTACCTCGTAAAAGAACGGCCCGCTTTGGCGGGCCGTTCGCATTTCAGCACGCGAGTTCGGCGATCAGATATGGATCGGCTTGAAGAAGGTCGCCAGCGCTGCTTCCTTCACGGCTTCCGACATCGTCGGATGCGCATGGCAGGTGCGTGCCAGATCTTCCGACGAGCCGCCGAACTCCATCAGCACCGCGATCTCGTGGATCATCTCGCCGGCGCCGAAGCCGACGATATGCACGCCGAGCACACGGTCGGTCGCCTTGTCGGCGAGGATCTTCACGAAACCGTCGGTGTGCTGCATCGCACGGGCGCGGCCGTTCGCGGTGAACGGGAACTTGCCGGCCTTGTACTCGATGCCGGCCTTCTTCAGTTCCTCCTCGGTCTTGCCGACCGAAGCCACTTCCGGGCTGGTGTAGACGACGCTCGGAATGACGTCGTAGTTCACATGGCCGGCCTGTCCGGCGATGATCTCGGCCACCGCCACGCCCTCGTCCTCGGCCTTGTGGGCGAGCATCGGCCCGGCGATCACGTCGCCGATCGCATAGATGCCGGCGACGTTGGTCTTCAGATGGCGCATCGGTCTTGACCCGGCCGCGCTCGTCGAGCGCGACGCCGGCCTCGGCTAGGCCAAGGCCTTCCGTGTAGGGCCTGCGGCCGGTCGCGATCAGCACGACATCGGCCTCGATCGTCTCTGCGCCGCCGCCGCTTGACCGGCTCGAACGTCACGGTCGCGCCCTTCTTCGACTTCTCGACGCCGGTCACCTTGGAGCCGAGCTTGAACGTCGATGCCCTGCTTGGCCAGCATGCGCTGGAACTGTTTCGCCACCTCGCCGTCCATGCCGCCGAGGATGGTGTCGAGATATTCGACCACGGTCACCTTGGCGCCGAGCCGCGCCCACACCGAGCCGAGCTCCAGCCCGATGACGCCGCCGCCGACCACCACCAGGTGGCCCGGCACCTTGTCGAAATCGAGCGCGCCGGTCGACGACACGATCACCTTCTCGTCGAAATGCGACCTTGACGCCCGGAATGCCGGCGACATCGGAACCGGTGGCGATCACGATGTTCTTGGTCTCGACCTCCTGCGACGTTGCCGTCCTCGGCGGTGACCGCGACCTTGCCGGCGCCAAGCACCTTGCCGGTGCCGCGCAAGCACGTCGATCTTGTTCTTCTTCATCAGGAAATCGAGGCCTTTGATGTTCTGCTCCACCGTCTGGGTCCTTGTGCGCCAGCATCTGCTTGAGGTTGAGCTTCGGCTTGCCGACCTCGACGCCCAGCGCCTCGAAGGAATGGCCGGCTTCCGCGAAAATCTCGGAAGCATGCAGCAGCGCCTTGGAGGGAATGCAGCCGACATTGACGCAGGTGCCGCCATGCGTCGGGCGTTTCTCGACCACGGCGGTCTTCAGCCCGAGCTGTGCCGCCTTGATGGCGCAGACATAGCCGCCAGGGCCGGTACCGATGACAACGACGTCGTAAGCCATAAAATCCTGTCCTTCTACCTGGCGGTCAGCGGCCGCCGCTCACATTCAAGAGGGCGCCCGTTATATAGGTTGCCTCGTTCGACAAAAGCCAAAGGATCGCTCTCGCGACCTCGTCGGCGGTTCCCTCGCGTTTCATCGGCACGACATCGCGCATCGCGGCGGCGCGGCCCGGCTGGCCCCCGGACGCGTGGATCTCCGTGTCGATAATGCCGGGCCTCACCGCGTTCACGCGGATGCCCTCGGTGGCGACCTCTTGCGACAACCCCACGGTAAACGTGTCGATCGCGCCTTTCGAGGCGGCGTAGTCGACATATTCGCCCGGCCCTCCCAGCAGGGCGGCGACGGAGGAGACATTGACGATGGCGCCGCCCTGGCCGCCATGCCTGGTCGACATCCGCTTGATCGCCTCGCGGGCGCACAGGAACGAGCCGATGACGTTGATGCGCATCATGCGCTCCAGCCGCGCCAGGTCCATCTCGTCGACGCGCTGCTTGCGGTCGACCACGCCGGCATTGTTGACAAGTGCGTCGAGCCGCCCGAAGCGGCGGTCGACGGCCTCGAACATCGCCAGCACATCGGCCTCGCTGGCCACATCGCCCTTGATCGCAAAGGCCTCGCCGCCGCCGGCTTCGATCGCCCGCACCAGTGCTTCAGCGGAGACTTCGTTGGCGGCATAGTTGACCGCGACGCGATAGCCTGCCTCGGCAGCGAACCTGCAGACAGCCGCGCCGATGCCGCGCCCGCCGCCAGTCACCAGAATGGTTTTTGCGCTGCCGCTCATTCCTGGCATCCTATCATCTCGAACACGTCCCACGGCGTCTTCGCCAGACCTTCGGGGCCGAAAGCAGACGCGGCGGTGAGCGACGGGCCGAGATCCGGGAAAATCAGCTTCGACGGAGCCGCGGTTCCTTCGGCTGGCAGCAATGCGATATTGCCCTGGCGATCCGACGTGTAGATGACGCCCTGCCAGACCGTACAGACCGCCAGTTCCTCGCCTGTCACGTCACCCTCCGGGCATTTGTGCATCAACATGCCATTCGGGCGTCCCGCACCCGCGCCCCACATCACGATGCCGTCGAGCACGACATCCTTCTCCAGGATCATGCGAAACGTGTTGGTGGTCGCCGCCGACTTTTCGGTCGGCGTAAAGTTGATCTCGGCGACCTTGTCGCGGTCGCCATAGACGGAAAGTTCGATGGGACAGGCGGCGAGCGCCTTGGAGGCCACGACAAGGCCGGCGATCAGCGCCAAAACCCCTGCGATCGATGGCGCCCTTCGGGCAGCATCCGTCATTTCGGGCCCCTTACCGTGGACCGAAACGTCCGTCGGGGGATGATCGCCGGCCCGCCGGTCTGGCATGACGCCTTGTCATGCCGCCGACATCAGCCGCACGAGCATCAGCACCAGGCCGACGATCGAGGCAAGCCAGATCAGCGTCCGCACCACCGGCGTTCCAGTCGCGTAGAAGATGACATAAAGGACACGCGCGATGAGCCACAGCACCGCGCCGGTGGCAGCAATGCCGCCGGTTTTTCCCGTGACGGCCAGCGCCAGCACCAGCGCGACGAAACCCGGATAGGTTTCGAGCAGGTTGTGCAGCGCCCGCAACAGCCGTCCGGCGACGATGCTGCGCGAGACGCGCCCCTCGTCGCGCGGGCTGAACAGGTACTTCGGCCCCAGGTCGTATGTGGCAAATGCCTGTGCGAGAACCTGCACGATCAGGAGCACGATGCTCCAGCCCAGGACCCAGATTTCCGTGGATGCGGCAGCAGCTTCCATATGAGCCTCCCAGCCCGCGGCGATCCGCAATGGGCCGCCTTTTAGTGTCTGAATCAAAAAGCGGCAGGTCGAGGCGAAAATGGTGATTTCGAGAACCGGCGCGCAACGTACGTTCAGCTACGTAAGCACCGGAAGCGGAGAAATTACCATTTGCCGCCCGGCATGCGGATTTTTGGATCAGACACTCAGAGATCAAGCACCAAACGCTCCGGATCTTCAAGGCTCTCCTTGACCCGCACGAGGAAGGTCACCGCCTCCTTGCCGTCGACGATGCGGTGGTCATAGCTCAGCGCCAGGTACATCATCGGGCGGATGACGATCTGGCCGCCGACCACCACCGGCCGCTCCTGGATCTTGTGCATGCCGAGGATGCCCGACTGCGGCGCGTTGAGGATGGGCGTCGACATCAGCGAACCGTAAACGCCGCCGTTCGAGATGGTGAAGGTGCCACCCTGCATGTCGGCCACGGTCAGCTTGCCGTCACGCGCCGCCAGGCCCAGCCGGCCGATCTCCTTCTCGATCTCCGCGATCGACATCGGATCCGCGTCGCGCACCACCGGCACGACGAGGCCCTTTTCGGTGCCGACGGCCACGCCGATATGGGCGAAGTTCTTGTAGATGATGTCGGCGCCGTCGATCTCGGCGTTGACGGCCGGGATTTCCTTCAGCGCATGCGTCACCGCCTTGGTGAAGAAGCCCATGAAGCCCAGCTTGACGCCGTGCTTCTTCTCGAACACGTCCTTGTACTTGTTGCGCAGATCCATCACCGCCTTCATGTCCACCTCGTTGAAGGTGGTCAGCATGGCGGCGGTCGACTGTGCTTCCTTCAGGCGCCGCGCGATGGTCTGGCGGAGCTTCGTCATGCGCACGCGCTCTTCGCGCGGTGCGTCGTCGGCGGACGAAGGCGCGCGCGCGACAACCGGCGTGGCTTTCGGCGCTTCCGCCGGCTGCGAGGGAGCGCCCCTGGCGATTGCTTCCAGCACGTCGCCCTTGAGCACCTGGCCGCGCTTGCCGGAACCGGCAACCTGGTCGGCCGAAAGGTTGCTTTCCTCCAGCAGTTTCGAAGCGGCAGGCGCCGGCGGCATATCGGTCTTGCCGGCGGGCTTCCTTTCTTCGATGGGCGATTCACCGGCGATCTTCGCCGTCTTGTCGGCGGCTTCCTTCACCGTGTCGGCGCCGGAATTGCCGGCGGCCTGCGCAACTGCGTCCGGCTTGGCGGCGGCTGCCGCGCCACCGGCTGCGCCGATGACGCCAAGCAGCGCGCCGAGGCCGACGGTTTCGCCTTCCTTGGCGGCGATCTCCGACAGCGTACCGGCCGCCGGTGCGGGCACTTCCACCGTCACCTTGTCGGTTTCGAGTTCCACCAGCGGCTCGTCGGCGGCGATCGCGTCGCCGACCTTCTTGAACCACTTACCGATGGTTGCCTCGGAGACCGATTCGCCGAGGGTGGGGACGCGGATTTCGGTAGCCATGGGTCTCTTGTCCGTTTCTTGCTGTGTACGGTTAGATCATTCGCCGAGCGCGTCGTCGAGCAATGCCTGCAACTGGGCGAGGTGCTTCGACATCAGGCCGGTTGCCGGCGAGGCCGCCGCCGGCCGGCCCGTGTAGCGAACACGCTGATGCTTGGCGTCGATATGGGCAAGCACCCATTCCAGGTACGGATCAATGAAGGACCAGGCGCCCATGTTCTTGGGCTCCTCCTGGCACCACACCATCTCGGCGCCCCTGAACCGCGACAGTTCGGTGATCAGCGCCTTGGCCGGGAATGGGTAGAGTTGTTCGACGCGCAGCAGGTAGATGTCGTTGATGCCGCGCTTTTCGCGTTCCTCGTAGAGGTCGTAATAGACCTTGCCCGAGCACAGCACGACGCGGCGGATCTTCGAATCCTTCACCAGCTTGATCGGCTGGTCCTTGAGCAATTGCGCATCGTCCCACAAGAGCCGGTGGAACGAGCTCTCGCCCGAGATTTCGGCGATGGTCGAGACCGCCCGCTTGTGGCGCAGCAGCGACTTCGGCGTCATCAGGATCAGCGGCTTGCGGAAA
This sequence comes from uncultured Alphaproteobacteria bacterium, assembly GCA_963726065.1. Classification (GTDB taxonomy): domain Bacteria; phylum Pseudomonadota; class Alphaproteobacteria; order Rhizobiales; family Rhizobiaceae; genus Neomesorhizobium. The sequence continues at coordinate 50,345 of CAVSAU010000003.1, read as the reverse complement.
TCGCGCTTCAGCTGCCGGCGCAGGGTGTGGAAATAGTTGGCCGGCGTGGTCGGGTAGACCACCTGCATGTTGTCTTCGGCGCACAGCTGCAGGAAACGCTCCAGCCGGGCCGACGAATGCTCCGGACCCTGTCCTTCGTAGCCATGCGGCAACAGGCAGACGAGGCCCGACATTCGGAGCCACTTGCGCTCGCCCGACGAGATGAACTGGTCGAACACCACCTGTGCGCCGTTGGCGAAATCGCCGAACTGGGCTTCCCACAAGGTCAGCGCGTTGGGCTCGGCCAGCGAATAGCCGTACTCGAAGCCGAGCACCGCCTCTTCCGAGAGCATCGAGTTGATGACCTCGTAATTGGCCTGCGCGGCCGACAGGTTGTTGAGCGGGATGTAGCGCCGTCTCGTCCCGCTGGTCGTAGAGCACGGAATGGCGCTGCGAGAAGGTGCCGCGCTCGGAATCCTGGCCGGAAAGCCGGATCGGGTTGCCGTCGAGCAGGATCGAGCCGAAGGCCAGCGCTTCGCCGGTCGACCAGTCGATGCCTTCGCCCGATTCGATCATCTTGCGCCGCGTCTCGAGGAAGCGGCCGATCGTCTTGTGGGCCTCGAAATCGGCGGGAACCTCGGTCAGCTTCTTGCCGATTTCCTTCAGCGTCTTCACCGGTACGGCGGTCTTGCCGCGCCGCTGTTCGTCCTGGTTGTCGGCGGTGCGCAGGCCAGACCAGGCGCCGTCCAGCCAGTCGGCCTTGTTGGGCTTGTACTGCTGGCCGACTTCCCATTCCGATTCGAGATGGGCGCGCCAGTCGGCCTTCATCTTCTCGTACTCGCCTTCCGAGAGCAGGCCCTCGGCGATCAGCCTGTCGGCATAGATCTGCCCCGTCGACCGCTGGGTGCGGATCTTGCGGTACATGATCGGCTGGGTGAATGCCGGCTCGTCGCCCTCGTTGTGGCCGAAGCGGCGGTAGCAGAACATGTCGACGACCACCGGCTTGTGGAACGTCATGCGGAATTCGGTGGCCACCTTGGCGGCGTAGACCACAGCCTCCGGATCGTCGCCGTTGACGTGGAAGATCGGCGCCTCGATCATCTTGGCCACATCCGACGGATAGGGCGACGAGCGCGAGAAACGCGGATTGGTGGTGAAGCCGATCTGGTTGTTGATGATGAAGTGCAGCGTGCCGGCGACGCGGTGGCCGCGCAGGCCGGACAGGCCGAGGATTTCGGCGATCACGCCCTGGCCGGCGAACGCCGCATCGCCGTGCAGCAGCAGCGGCAGCACCTTGGCGCGTTCCTCCAGCGGCACGATTTCGCCGCGCGTGCGGCCGGCGAGCTGGTCCTGCTTGGCGCGCGCCTTGCCCATCACCACCGGATCGACGATTTCCAGATGCGACGGGATTGGCGGTCAGCGACAGATGCACCTTGTTGCCGTCGAACTCGCGGTCCGACGACGCGCCGAGATGGTACTTCACGTCGCCCGAACCTTCGACGTCGTCAGGCGCGTAGGAGCCGCCCTTGAACTCGTGGAAGATGGCCCGGTGCGGCTTGGCCATCACCTGGGTAAGCACGTTGAGCCGACCGCGATGGGCCATGCCGAGCACGATTTCCTTCATGCCCAGCGCGCCGCCGCGCTTGATGATCTGCTCGAGCGCCGGGATCAGCGATTCGCCGCCGTCGAGGCCGAAGCGCTTGGTGCCCTTGTACTTGACGTCGATGAACTGCTCGAAGCCCTCGGCCTCGACCAGCTTCTGCAGGATCGCCTTCTTGCCTTCGGCGGTGAAGGCGACGCCCTTGTCCGGTCCTTCGATGCGCTCCTGGATCCAGGCCTTTTCCTCGGGGATCGGAGATGTGCATGAACTCGACGCCGAGCGTCGAGCAGTAGGTCCGCTTGAGAATTTCCAGCATCTCGCGGATGGTGGCGTATTCGAGCCCCAGCACCTTGTCGATGAAGATGCGGCGGTCATAGTCGGCCTCGGTGAAGCCGTAGGCCTCCGGCGACAGTTCCTTGTAGTCCTCGAGCGGCTTGGCGAGCCCCAGCGGGTCGAGGTCGGCGTGCAGGTGGCCGCGCATGCGGTAGGCGCGGATCATCATGATGGCGCGCACCGAATCGCGCGTCGCGCGCAGCACGTCGGCATCCGAGATGACAGCGGCGCCGTTGCGTCGCCTTCTCCTTGATCTTCTTCTCGATGTGCTTCTCGACGGTGCCCCAGTCGCCATCGAGCGCCGAGACCAGTTCGCCATTGGCGACGAGCGGCCAGTTCGGCTTCGTCCAGGACGCCCCTTCGGCGTTCTTCTTCACGTCGCCGGCATCGTCCTGCAGCGCGCCGAAGAAATCCTGCCACTCCGCAGCGACCGAGGACGCGTCCTCCTTGTAGCGGGCGTAGAGGTCCTCGATGTAGTCGGCATTGCCGCCATAGAGGAAAGAGGTGAGGGAAAACTGGTCGTTGGCCTGATCTTGTCGTGCCATTTTGTCCTGCGGAGCGCGCGCTCCGTCTCCTTTTTTCAAGGGCAGTAGTGAGTAGGCAGTCGGCAGTCGAAAAAGTCGGCGTCTCTACTGCCTATTGCCCATTGCCTGCTGCCTTACCCCTTGATCGCTTCGACCAAGGTCGTGCCGAGGCGCGCCGGCGATGGCGACACCCGGATGCCAGCGGCTTCCATTGCCGCGATCTTGTCTTCCGCGCCGCCCTTGCCGCCCGAAATCACCGCGCCCGCATGGCCCATGGTGCGGCCGGCGGGTGCCGTGCGCCCGGCGATGAAGCCGGCCATCGGCTTCTTGCGGCCGCGCTTGGCTTCGTCCTTCAGGAACTGCGCGGCGTCTTCCTCGGCCGAACCACCGATCTCGCCGATCATGATGATCGACTTGGTCTCGTCGTCGGCCAGGAACATCTCCAGCACGTCGATGAATTCGGTGCCCTTGACCGGGTCGCCGCCGATGCCGACCGCGGTGGTCTGGCCGAGCCCTGCATTGGTGGTCTGGAACACCGCCTCATAGGTAAGCGTTCCCGAGCGCGAAACAACGCCCACCGAACCCTTGCGGAAGATGTTGCCCGGCATGATGCCGATCTTGCATTCGTCGGGCGTCAGCACGCCCGGGCAGTTCGGGCCGATCAGCCGCGACTTCGACTTGTCGAGCCGCGCCTTGACCTTGACCATGTCCATCACCGGAATGCCTTCGGTGATGCAGACGATCAGCGGGATTTCGGCTTCGATCGCTTCCAGGATGGCTTCGGCGGCGCCTGCCGGCGGCACGTAGACGACCGAGGCGTTGGCGCCGGTCTTTTCCTTGCCTTCCGCGACCGAGGCGAAGATCGGCAGCTGCGCGCCGCTATCAACCGAGCCCCACGTCTCGCCGCCCTTCTTCGGGTGGATGCCGCCCACCATCTTGGTGCCGTGGTAGGCGAGCGCCTGCTCGGTGTGGAAAGTGCCGGTCTTGCCGGTCAGGCCCTGCACGAGAACCTTGGTGTTCTTGTCGACGAGAATGGACATGGAGGCTCCTAAAGCCGCTTCAAATCGGTGACGGTGAGATCGCTTTTTGCATTGCCGGTGTTGAGCGTTGTCGACGGTTCGAACATCAGCACCACCGGCTCCGGGGTCAGTGACCGTGGCCGGTGCTCGACGCCATGCGGCACGACGATGAAGTCGCCTTCGCCGAGCTCGACCGGTCCGTCGCGGAAATCGATGGCGATACGCCCGCGCAGGACGAGAAAGGCCTCGTCCTCGTTTTCATGCGCGTGCCAGTCGAAGACTTCGCCAAACTTGGCGATCTTCGCCTGGGAATTGTTCATGTCGCCGGCAATATGCGGATCGAAGACCTTTTCGATCTTGCGGTCCGCCGCTTCGACGAGATTTATCTTGCGCGGGGGCATGTGCTCAGCCCTTCACCGCCTTGACGATCTTCTTGGCAGCGTCATCGAGATCGTCGGCCGAAATCACGTTCAGGCCGCTCTCGTTGATGATCTTCTTGCCGAGCTCGACATTGGTGCCTTCGAGGCGCACCACCAGCGGCACCTTGAGCCCGACTTCCTTGACCGCCGCGATCACGCCTTCGGCGATGACGTCGCAGCGCATGATGCCGCCGAAGATGTTGACCAGGATGCCCTTCACCGCCGGATCGGCTGTGATGATCTTGAACGCCGCCGTGACCTTCTCCTTGCTCGCGCCGCCGCCGACATCGAGGAAGTTCGCCGGCTCGGCGCCGTAGAGCTTGATGATGTCCATGGTCGCCATGGCAAGGCCGGCGCCGTTGACCATGCAGCCGATATTGCCGTCGAGCGCGACATAGGCGAGGTCGTACTTCGACGCCTCGATCTCCTTTTCGTCTTCCTCCGAAAGGTCGCGCAGCTCGGCGAGGTCCGGATGGCGGAATTCGGCGTTGCCGTCGAACGACACCTTCGCATCCAGCACCCGCAGATGCGGCCGTTCTTCATGACGATCAGCGGGTTGACCTCGAGCAGGCTCATGTCCTTCTCGACGAACGCCTTGTAGAGCGCTCGGAAATATCGTCCTGGCGTCTTCGGCGGCGGCCCCGTCGAGCTTCAGCGCCTTGCCGAGCGTCGCCACGTCCTTGTCGGTCACGCCGGTTTCCGGGTCGATCGCAACCGTGATGATCTTTTCCGGCGTGTCGTGGGCGACCGCCTCGATGTCCATGCCGCCCTCGGTCGAAACCACGAAGGCGACGCGGCCGACCGTGCGGTCGACCAGGATCGACAGATAGAGCTCGCGCTCGATGTCGGCGCCGTCCTCGATGTAGAGGCGGTTGACCTGCTTGCCGGCCGGGCCGGTCTGCTTGGTCACCAGCGTGTTGCCGAACATTTCGTTGACGTTGGCAACGACGTCGGCCACCGACTTCGCCAGCCGCACGCCGCCCTTGGCGTCGGGGCCGAGTTCCTTGAACTTGCCCTTGCCGCGGCCGCCGGCATGGATCTGGCTCTTCACCACATAAAGCGGACCCGGCAGGCTCTTCGCCGCCGCCTCGGCTTCGCTTGCTTGGAGGATGGCGACGCCGTCGGCGACCGGCAGTCCATAGGACTTCAGGAGTTGCTTGCCCTGGTACTCATGAATGTTCATGGCGGCGGCCTTCCTTACTTCGAGGCGAGATTCGGTGCGATCTGGACGCAGGCTTCGCACAGCCCCTGCACCGCCGCGACCGACTTCTCGAACATCTTCTGCTCGGCCTTGTTGAAGTCGATTTCGATGACGCGCTCGACGCCGCCGGCGCCGATCACCGCCGGCACGCCGACATACATGTTCTTGACGCCGTACTGGCCGGCGAGGTGCGCGGCGCACGGCAGCACGCGCTTCTTGTCCTTGAGGTAGCTCTCGGCCATGGCGACCGCCGACGCGGCCGGTGCGTAGTAGGCCGAGCCGGTCTTGAGCAGGCCGACGATCTCGCCGCCGCCCTTGCGGGTGCGCTCGACGATCGCGTCGAGCTTCTCGTTGGAGGTCCAGCCCATCTTGACGAGGTCAGGCAGCGGAATGCCGGCAACGGTCGAGTAGCGCACCAGCGGCACCATGTCGTCGCCATGGCCGCCAAGCGTCATGGCGCTGACGTCCTCGACCGACACCTTGAATTCCTCGGCGAGGAAATAGCGGAAACGGGCGGAGTCGAGCACGCCCGCCATGCCCACGACATGGCTCTTCGGCAGGCCCGAGAATTTCTGCAGCGCCCACACCATGGCGTCGAGCGGATTGGTGATGCAGATGACGAACGCGTTCGGTGCGTATTTCTTGATGCCGGCCCCGACCTGCTCCATCACCTTGAGGTTGATGCCGATCAGATCGTCGCGGCTCATGCCCGGCTTGCGCGGCACGCCGGCGGTCACGATGCAGACATCCGCGCCCTCGATCGCCGCATAATCGTTGGCGCCGATATATCGCGCATCGAAGCCGTCGACCGGCGAGGACTGGGCGATGTCCAGCCCTTTGCCCTGCGGAATGCCTTCGGCGATGTCGAACATCACGACGTCGCCGAGTTCCTTCAGGCCGATCAGGTGGGCGAGGGTGCCGCCGATCATGCCGGAGCCGATGAGGGCGATCTTGCTGCGTGCCATGTTGGATGTTTTCCCTTTATCTGTGACCGGGCGAAGACGTTGCCGGAGGAGAATGTTTAGGCCAGAATGAAACAGGGATGCGGCCAGAATTTCGCCGCTCAATTAGGCTGATACGGAGAAAAATTCAAACGATAATTTCCGTGTGAACCATTTCAATCGGTTAGAGCATTTTGAATTTACGTAAACGTCAAAGTTTTGCGACCGGATACACTATTCTACCGGCCTGGTGACGCGAGCCGGTGCTTGCGATGGTGAGGCTGTCTGAGAGAACGCCTGGTTGCGCGTCCCGCTTGCGAAAGAAAGCGCTTCCAGCATCGCCACCCTGGGGCGTCACCCTTGTCTACGAACCTCACGGCATGAGTCTTGGGTCAAAGCTAGGGATGACGAATGCATGGCGGCTCATGCCGGCCACAAACGTTGGCGATTAGCGGCGACATCCCTCCCCTCGTCATCCTGGGGGGAGCCGAGCGGAGCGAAGGCGAGACCCGGGGAACCGGCGGCGCCTGGGAGACCGGACCTCGTATAAATTTGAATCGGCTCTGGTCCCAGGCGCCGCTTCCCCCTTACCCACGACGCCTCGACTGGCGAAGCCAGGTCGAGAAAGCGAGTCGTGGGCGCAGAAACCTCAATGGCCAGACCGGAAACGGGGCGTGGTAACGGAGAAGCTTGCGATGACGGAGGAGAATTCTGCATTCCTTCGCGCGCTCCTCTGGCAAGGGTCGCGACATAAGCAGAAACCTGCTCACCCGCCCACCGCCGGGGAGAAAGGCACAGCGCTGTCGTCGGCCCGGTGCCGCGCCGCCCATGCTTCCAGCCAGTCCTTGCTCTGCATCTCCATCAAGCGCGACGCGGTGCGCTGGAACTCGAAGGTTTCGGTGCCGTGCTTACCGCGATAGATCTCCTGCGGCGGCGCATCGGCGCTCATCACCAGGCGCTTTTGCTGGTCGTACAGCGTATCGATCAGCAGGATCAGCCGCTTGGCTTCGTTGCGCCGGGCTTCGGCAAGCACCGGCACATGGTCGACGAAGATCGTGTCGTATCGCGCCGCGATCGCCAGGTAGTCGCGCGCCGCGAGCGGCTTTTCGCACAGATCGGCAAACCCGAAGCGCGCCGAGGAGCCCGCCGCCCGCGGCACCGCGACATGGCGGCCCTTCACGATCACCTCCGCGGGAGCTTCCGCAAAACCGTGGCTCACCGCTTCCCAAGCCTCGTCCATCTTGCGGTCGGTGTCGGGGCCGAGTGGCGTCATGTAGACAGGCAGGTTGTTCAGCCGCTCGAGCCGGTAGTCCCTGGCGGCATCCAGCGCCATCACGTCCGTATGTCGTTTCAGCAAACCGACGAACGGCAGGAAGAGCTGGCGGTTCAGGCCGTCGCGGTAGAGATCGTCCGGCGCCACGTTGGAGGTGGCGACCAGCACCACGCCTTCGGAAAAGAGCACGGAGAACAGCCGCGACAGCACCATTGCGTCGGCGATGTCGGTGACCGAAAACTCGTCGAAACACAAAACCCACGCTTGCTCGGCCAAGGCCCTGGCGACAGGCGGAATCGGGTCGTCTTCCCTGACAGTGCCATTCTTCCGGCGCCTGCCGGTGCTTCTGGATGCGGTCGTGCACATCCGCCATGAAGGCGTTGAAGTGCACCCGTCGCTTGCGCCGCACCGGCGCCAGCTCGAAATAGAGGTCCATCAGCATGGACTTGCCGCGCCCGACCCCGCCATGGATGTAGAGGCCCTTGATCGTCGCCGCGCTATCGCGCCGCTTGCCGAACAGCCAGCCGAGCGCGCTCGACTTCGCGGCAAGCCGCTTGCTGGCGATCTCGACGATCAGCCGGTCGAGCACTGCGGCGACGGCAAGCTGCGCCGGATCGCTGTCGATCTCACCGAGTTCGACGAGATGACGGTAGCGCTGGGCGACGGAAGGATGCGTCTGAAGGCCGTCACGCAGGTGCATCGGTCATTCTTCTGCGTGACGGTCCCGGTGCGGGAACAGGACGATTTAGCGGTTGAGCGAGATCGGCAGGCCGCTTTCGGTCTGGCCGTCGAACTTTTCCGGGCCCGAGGAGTAGAGACGCGCCAGCACCGCGCCATTGGCATCGTGCAGCGTCAGTTGCTTGCCCGCGACGTTCCACGACTTGACGCCATCGATCGGTGCCGGGCAGCGCAGGGGGCCGGCGCGGAAGCCGGCGCCGAATTTGGTCTGCGGCGTCGCCACCTTGCAGCTCTGACCCGAAACCGAAGCGGTCCAGACACCCGCGACACCGCCTGCTGTGATGTCTGGCGCGGTGGCGGGAGGCGTGGTCGGTACGGCGGCAACCTGTGGCTGCGGCGCGGCGGGGAATTGCGAGGGGTCGGGCGTTGCCGGTGGCGGCAGCTGGCTGCCGGTCACCTTGCCCGCGGGGGCTGCCGGCAGCGGCGCCGGGGTATCGAGCGACGACATGCGATCGCTCTGGCACCCAGCCGCGGCCAGCGACAGAAGCGCCGCCACAAGGCCAGTCTTCGAAAAAGCCATTCAAACCTCCTGCTGCGCCGCCCCGCCAGTCCCGCCGCCATAAAAGTGGCTATCTCCGCAGGATTTCAACTAGGTGTGGTTAAAATAGGGTTTCCTCCAAAAATTTGTTGCAATTTGGCAACGCCTTCCCCGGCTTCGGCGTTGAATCCGGCGTCCTCGCGGGCAACCTTGGTGAGTTCCTGCGTTCGACACAGCGCGACGTTGCCTGGCTGGCGGGCACGCCTCTCCTCATTCTCCCGGGATGAGGCTAAGGAGCAATGTCGAAAAGGCGGAACGGAGTGACAGCATTGGACGAAAGCGTCGCGCGAACCAGACGGCCCTTGCGGCGCAATCCTTATTTCGACGGTCCGGAATCCGAGCATTTCGACGGCCGCGTGTTCTTCAATCCCGACGGCAGGCCGCCTGGCCGCTTCATCGACCTGCTGAGGTGGCAGTTCGGCGGCGGCCGCGCCAAATGGCCGGCACGTTGGCCGAGCCCGTTTCCGCAGGCCGAACCGCCGTCGCGGGTTTCCGGGCCGGCACTACGCGTCACCATGGTCGGTCACGCCACCATGCTGGTGCAAATTGCCGGGCTGAACATTTTGACCGACCCGGTCTGGTCCGACCGCGTCTCGCCGCTTTCCTTCGTCGGACCGAAGCGCGTCAGCGCGCCCGGCATCGATTTCGATGCCTTGCCGCCTATCGACGCCGTGCTGCTCAGCCACAACCACTACGACCATCTCGACCTCGCGACGCTCAGGCGCCTGAAGCAAACACACGATCCGCTGGTGGTGACGCCGCTTGGCAACGATACGATCATCCGCGCCGCCATCCCCGATATGCGCATTTGTGTCAGCGATTGGGGCGACACGGTCGAGCTTGCTGCCGGCGCGGTCGTCCATACCGAGCCGGCACATCACTGGTCGGCACGCGGAACCCGCGACCGCCGCATGGCGCTCTGGTGCGGCTTCGTGATCGAGGCCACCGCCGGAAAGATCTATTTCGCCGGCGACACCGGCTTCCATGCCGGCATCAACTACCGGTTGTTGGCCCGAAAGCATCAAGGCTTCCGCCTCGCCATCCTGCCGATCGGCGCCTACGAGCCCCGGTGGTTCATGGAAAGCCAACACCAGAACCCGGACGAAGCGGTGCGCGGCATGCAGCTTTGCCATGCCGAACATGCGGTCGGCTGCCATTGGGGCACGTTCCAGCTCACCAACGAACCGATAGAGGAACCGCGCGAAAAGCTCGTCGAAGCGCTCGGCGCCCACGGCGTGCCGCGAAGTCGATTCCGGCCGATGCTGCCCGGCGAGGTCTGGGACGTACCAGGCGGTTGAACGCTGCACCGAATTCGCCGTTCGCGCGGCGCCGGGCCGGTGGCGGTGCGCCGCAGGCGTCTTTCACTGGTAATTCATGGCCGTTTCCGCCATATAGCGCCAAACGGACAACAGATTCTGGATCGATGGCAAGAGCGGCACAATTCGCCAAGATGAATGGGCTCGGCAACGAAATCATCGTTGCCGATATGCGCGGCCGTGCCGATCGTGTGACGCCCGCAGCCGCTGTCGCACTCAACGCCGACCCGGCCACGAGGTTCGACCAGATCATGGCCATCCACGATGCGCGCACGCCGGGCACCTTCAACTATGTCGAAATCATCAATTCCGACGGCTCGATGGCGCAGGCCTGCGGCAACGGCATGCGCTGCGTCGTGCAGGCGCTGGCTGCCGAGACTGGCCATAAGGTTTTCACCTTCGAAACCGTCGCCGGCATCCTGAATGCAGAGGAACATGCCGACGGGACGATTTCGGTCGACATGGGCAAGCCGCGGTTCGGCTGGCAGGACATTCCGCTTGCGGAAGAATTCCGCGATACCCGCATGATCGAGCTGCAGATCGGCCCGATCGATGCGCCGGTGCTACATTCGCCCTCGGCCGCGTCTATGGGCAATCCACACGCCATTTTCTGGGTCGACCGCGACGTCTGGACCTACGATCTCGACCGTTTCGGCCCGCTGCTCGAAAATCACCCTATCTTCCCGGAGCGCGCCAACATCACCATCGCTCAGGTGACGGCGCGCGACGCGATGACCATTCGCACCTGGGAGCGCGGCGCCGGCCTGACCAAGGCTTGCGGCTCTGCCGCATGCGCCGCGGCCGTGAGCGCCGCCCGCACCAATCGCACGGACCGGACTGTCACCGTAACGGTTCCCGGAGGCCCTCTCCTGATCGAATGGCGGGCCGACGACCACGTCATCATGACCGGTCCGGCGGAATGGGAATTTTCCGGCACATTCGACCCCGCCACGGGAAAATGGGCGCGCGACCGCCAGGACGTCGCCTGATGGCGGTAGAAATCGTCACCTTCGGCTGCCGGCTGAACACCTATGAATCCGAGGTGATGCGCCGCGAGGCCGAAACCGCCGGTCTCGGCGCGCTGAAGAACGGCGCCGTCATCTTCAACACCTGCGCCGTCACCGGCGAGGCCGTGCGCCAGGCCAAGCAGTCGATCCGCAAGGCCCGCCGCGACAACCCCAACGCCCGCATCATCGTCACCGGCTGCGCCGCGCAGACCGACCCCGCAGCCTTCTCCGCGATGGATGAAGTCGACCTGGTGCTCGGCAACGAAGAGAAGCTGAAGTCCCACTCCTACCGCGCCCTGCCCGATTTCGGCGTCAACGACACCGAGAAGGCGCGCGTCAACGACATCATGTCGGTCAAGGAAACGGCGTCGCACATGGTCGACGCCATCGAGGGCCGCGCTCGCGCCTTCGTTCAGGTGCAGAATGGCTGCGACCATCGCTGCACCTTCTGCATCATTCCCTATGGGCGCGGTAATTCGCGCTCTGTGCCGATGGGCGCCGTGGTCGAGCAGGTGAAGCGGCTGGCCGGCAATGGCTATGCCGAAATCGTGCTGACCGGCGTCGACATGACCAGCTTTGGCGCCGACCTTCCCGGTGCCCCTAAGCTCGGCAAACTGGTCAGGACGATCCTCAGGCAGGTGCCCGACGTGCGCAGGCTGCGCCTGTCGTCGATCGATTCCATCGAGGCCGACGACGAACTGCTCGACGCCATTGCCACCGAGCCGCGCCTGATGCCTCACCTGCATCTGTCGCTGCAGGCCGGCGACGACATGATCCTGAAACGCATGAAGCGCCGTCATCTGCGCGACGATTCGATCCGCTTTTGCGAAAGTGTCCGTAAGTTGCGCGAAAACATCGTCTTCGGCGCTGACATCATAGCGGGTTTTCCGACCGAAACCGCCGAAATGTTCGAGAATTCGCTGAAGATCGTCGAGGAATGCGGGTTGACGCATCTCCACGTATTCCCGTTCTCGCCGCGCGAGGGCACGCCCGCCGCGCGCATGCCGCAGCTTCCGCGCGGGGTCATCAAGGAACGCGCCGCGAGGCTGCGCGCCGCAGGCGACGCCGCCTACCAGCAACATCTCGCCGCGCTTGCCGGCACGCGCCAGTCGATTCTGATCGAGCGCGATGGCCTCGGCCGCACCGAGGGGTTCACCCCAGCGATTTCCGCCGGCCAGCCTGGCGAGATCGTCGAAGCGGCGATCGCCGGCCATGACGGCCAGCGCCTCATCGCCGCGCCGCTTGCCTTGCAAGCCGCCTAGACGGACCGACGCATGGCATTTGGGTTCATCAAGAAAGTCTTTTCCTTCGGCAAGAAGGAAGTCATCGAGGAGAAGATCGACGAGACGGCGCCGCTGCCGCCGCTCAATTTCGACGCGCTGAAGGATCTGAAGACCGAGACGCAGCCGCCAGGGGAGGCGAAACCCGTCGATGAACCGGACGTGCCGCTGCCGCCAGAAGCGCCGGCGCCCGCACCAACTGAATCCGAACCGAAGCCGGAGGAACCCACACCGGAGCCAATGCGGGCCGAGCCGGCGCCGGCTCCTGTCGAGATTCCTGCTCCAGCCCCGGAGCCTGCACGCAAGCCCGCACCCGCTCCACGGGAAGTCCCCGTCGAACCCGAACCGGTAGTTCAGCCGCAGACCCCTGAGCCGGAGGCCCCACCAGCGCCTGAACCCGCGCCCCAGGAGGTTCCCGCTCCGGAAACCCCCGAACCGGCGCCCGAACCCGCTCCGGAAGGGGTTCCAGCACCGTCTGACCCGGCCGAGCCAGCGCCAGGAGAAGTTCCCGAACCGGTCGAGCACCCCGAGTCCGAATTGCCGCCGGCGGAAGTTCCGCCGCGCCTGCGCGAGCCGCCGCTCGAGACACGGCCGGTGCTGCGCGAAATCGCGCCCGAACCAGAAGCCATTGAGGTTCCCGAGGTCGCACCTCTGCCGGATCTTCCTTCCGGGAAAGAAGCTGATCGCCTTCCCGCAGCACCTCCTTCGGCATTGCCGGAAGCGCTGCCAAGCACTCCCGCTGACGCCCCCCTCGCGCCGCGGTTGCGGGAAGAAGGTAAGGGTGAAGGTTATCCGACGGATGCCGCCGAGACATCGATCGCAGCATCTGTCGCCCCGGCGGCGGCCCCGCAGCCCAAACCAGCCGAGGGCAAGGTCACTGTCGCCAAGGCTGTCGAAAAAAAGACCGAGCCGCAGAAAGCGCAGGAGCCTGCTCCAAGAACCACCTGGTTCCAGCGGCTGCGGCTGGGCCTGTCGCGTTCGTCTAAGGAACTGTCGTCCAACATCGCCGGCGTCTTCACCAAGCGCAAGCTTGACGAAGACACGCTGCAGGATCTTGAAGATGTGCTAATTCGCGCCGATCTCGGCATGGAAACGGCGATCCGCATCACCGATTCGCTGGCGTCCGGCCGCTATGGCAAGGACGTGTCGGAGTCGGAAGTCCGCGCCATCATGGCGCAGGAGGTCGAAAAGGTGCTCGGCCCTGTCGCGCTGCCGCTTGAACTCGACCTGTCGCACAAGCCGCATGTCATCCTGGTGGTCGGCGTAAACGGCACCGGCAAGACCACCACTATCGGCAAGCTTGCCGCCAAGCTGGTGAGCGGCGGTCTTTCGGTGACGCTGGCCGCCGGCGACACGTTCCGCGCCGCGGCAATTGAACAGCTCAAGATCTGGGGCGAACGTACCGGCTCGCCCGTGGTCGCTTCGAAGCTCGGCGCCGACGCGGCGGGCCTCGCCTACGACGCGTTCGAAAAGGCGAAGGAAGCCGGCTCCGACGTGCTGATCATTGACACCGCAGGCCGGTTGCAGAACAGAACCGAGCTCATGGCCGAGCTGGAAAAGATCGTGCGCGTGCTTGGAAAGCTCGATCCGGAAGCGCCGCATACCGTCTTGCAGACGGTCGACGCGACAACCGGCCAGAACGCCCTCAACCAGGTTGAGATTTTCCGCAATGTCGCCGGCGTCAACGGCCTGGTGATGACAAAGCTCGACGGCACCGCGCGCGGCGGCATCTTGGTGGCAATCGCAGCCAAGCATAAACTGCCGGTCTACTTCATCGGCGTTGGCGAGCAGGTCGACGACCTCGAACCCTTTTCGGCTAGCGATTTCGCCAAGGCGATCGCAGGAGTTGCTTGAGTGACGAACGAACCCATCCTCGAACGCGACCCGTCCGACCCGAAAAAGAGACAAATCAATCCGCTGCTCAAGCTTGCGCTGGAGCTCGGGCCGTTGATGATCTTCTTCTTCGCCAATACGCGTGGCGAATGGCTGGCGACAAGATTCCCGGCCCTGGCCGAACTCGGCGGCCCGATCTTCATCGCCACCGGCCTGTTCATGGTGGCGACGGCGATCGCGCTCGCAGCGTCCTGGCTGCTCACCCGCACGTTGCCGATCATGCCGCTTGTGTCCGGCGTCGTGGTCTTTGTGTTCGGCGCGCTGACGCTCTACCTGCAGGATGACATTTTCATCAAGATGAAGCCGACCATCGTCAACACGCTATTTGGCGGCGTTCTGCTCGGCGGCCTCTTCTTCGGCAAGTCGCTGCTGGGCTACGTCTTCGATTCGGCGTTCCGGCTGGATGCTGAGGGCTGGCGCAAGCTCACCTTGCGCTGGGGCCTGTTTTTCCTGTTCCTGGCTCTTGTGAACGAGGTTGTCTGGCGTTCCTTTCCGACCGACACATGGGTGGCGTTCAAGGTCTGGGGCATCATGCCGATCACGCTTCTGTTCACCTTCAGCCAGATGCCGCTGATCATGCGCCATTCGCTGGACGAGCGGATTCGCAAATAGACGCCAAGTTGGGAGAGGCCTGATGCAATTCATCTCGACACATGAAGAGCTGCGCAGCCTCTACAAGCAACCCGGTGATAACGCCGTCCGCAAGGAACTGATGCGGCTGGACGGCCATTGCCGTTCCTTCATCGGCAAGAGCCCGTTCGTGCTGATCGGCTCGACCGACGGCGCCGGCAATGCCGATGTGACGCCGAAGGGCGACCGGCCGGGCTTCGTCGAAGTGCTCGACGACGCCACAATCGCCATCCCGGACAGGCCGGGAAACAACCGGCTCGACACGCTGGAAAACCTGCTGCGCGACCCGGCGATCGGGTTGCTGTTCCTGATCCCGGGCATGAACGAGACGCTGCGCATCAACGGCGAGGCCAGGATTACTGCCGACCCGACCTTACGCGAGCGGCTCGCCCACGACGGCAAGCCGCCGATCAGCGTCGTCGTTGTCAGCGTGAAGGCCGCCTATATGCATTGCGCCAAGGCGTTCATGCGGTCTGAACTGTGGCGTCCCGAAAGCTGGCCCGACCGCACCAAGTTGCCGACGCTCGGCCAGATATTGAAAGACCAGCTGGCTCTAGACCAGTCCGCCAGCGAAACCGACCGCTGGCTCGACGAGGCATACCAAAAATCAATGTGGTAGGCCGCGCCGGAATTGCCGCCATCGCCATCAAGCTGCTTCTAAATTGTGCATAGCATTACGAGCAGCCATGCTTGCAATGCATTGCTGCGTTGCATTGTCCGATATTGCATCGCAGCACGATAAAGCCAATCTTACAGACTGTAACAAGGGAGGTTCACTGCGGCCGTCGCGAGTCAGGCCATGAAAGGAAACCGCCATGATTGCATCTCTGCTCAACAACGCCAGAAGCCGTCTGGCCAAGCGCTCCCGCTACAACCAGCTGGTCGAGGAAATCCAGTCGCTGACCCAGCGCGACCTTGCCGACATGGGCGCCGACCGCAGCGAAATGCTACGTCACGCTTATCGCGATATCTACGGGAAATAACTTCCGGAGCCCGGCGGCTTTCCGCCAGGCTCTTCGGGCGCGGGGCGCGGCGCACTGTTGGGTTCAGTGCGCCGCTTTGCTTTCGGCCACCGGCCCCGTCCACACCCTTTTCAGCCAATATCCGAAGATCGCCGCGGTGATGAAGGCAATCAGCCCGTAAATCGCCAACGGAACGGCCATCGTCGCATTGTCAAGCAGCAGCGGGCTCAGCGCTATTGCGATGGCCAGCGTGCCGTTGTGAATACCGATCTCCATGCCGATGGCGGTTGCCTGGCGCTTTTCGATGCCCGCTGCGCGCGGCACGAAATAGCCGACACCAAGACTGATTAGGTTGAAGGCGAGCGTGGCGAGACCCACGAACGGTCCCCAGATCAGGAGCGTCTGCCACTCCTGGATCAGCGCCACCGCCACCACTGCGAACAGGAACAGCATCGAGAAAATCTTCACCGGGCGCGCCATGCGTTCAGCGAAAGCCGGAAATCGGCTGCGTAGCCACATGCCGATCAGCACCGGGCCAAGTACGATGACGAACACCTGCATGACCTTGGCGAACTGCAGCGGGATTGCCTGCCCTTCAGAGAAGAAATGCGCCAGCGACCAGTTGACGATTAGCGGCAGCGTGACAATCGACAACGCAGAATTGATCGCCGTCAGCGAAATGTTCAACGCCACGTCGCCATCAGCCAGATGGCTGTAGAGATTGGCCGAGGTGCCGCCTGGACTGGCCGCAAGCAGCATCATGCCGACGGCAAGCGCTGGCTCCAGCCCGAAGAAATAGACGACGCGCGAGACAGGCCAGCGGCAGGATGACCGTCTGGCAAATCAGTGCCACAATCACGGCCTTGGGTTTTTCCGCGACATTGCGGAAATCCTGCACCGTGAGCGACAGGCCAAGGCCGAGCATGATGATGCCGAGCGCGACCGGCAGAAAGATAATGAGCGCAGAACTGTCCTGCATGAATGCCTCCCCATGGCCGCATGCGCCGTTACGGCGCCCT
The DNA here is from genome assembly GCA_963726065.1 of uncultured Alphaproteobacteria bacterium. GTDB lineage: Bacteria > Pseudomonadota > Alphaproteobacteria > Rhizobiales > Rhizobiaceae > Neomesorhizobium. The sequence continues at coordinate 33,673 of CAVSAU010000003.1, read as the reverse complement.
CTCCCGAGCGACCGTATGAGAACGTATTGGAAAATCGAGCGATTCGCACGCCCCCGGCGAGCAGCGGATTGCAGGCGGAGTTACTGCGCCGCGAGCGCCTTTTCGATCTGCGGCATCACTTCCCCGGCAATTGATTCCGGGCTCAACGGCCCGACATGCTTGTAGGCGATCTTGCCGTCCTTGCCGACGAGGAAGGTCTCGGGAACACCGTAGACGCCCCAGTTGATTGCCGCGCGACCAGCATCGTCGACGCCGATCGCCTTGTACGGGTTGCCGAGCTCGCCGAGGAAACGGCGGGCGTTTTCAGGGCGGTCCTTGTAGTTGAGGCCCGCGATGGAGAAACGCTTGTCCTGCGAAAGCTCGTAGAGCAGTGGGTGCTCCTGCCGGCAGGGCGCGCACCACGAGGCCCAGACATTGACCAGCGTCACTTTGCCGGCGAAATCCGACGATTCGAGCCCGGGAAGGCCGGTTCCCTCCAGCGGCGGCAGGCTGGTCTGCGGCGCGGGACGGCCGATCAGGGCAGACGGCACCGCCGAAATGTCGCGGCCGGAAATCAGTTGCGCGAAAAACACTGCGGCAAGCCCGAGGAAAAGGAGCAGTGGCAGGAGGACAAAGATCCGGCGCGGTTTCGGTGCGCTGTCGGGGTGCACGCTCATGCCGTTGTCCCGGCCTTGCGCTGGGAGCGGCGGCGAACGCCGCTCGCCTCGAGATCGGCCGCTTCGCACTTTCGCGCCCGCTGATCGACAAGAATCCAGCCGATCAGGCCGGCGATCGCCAGGGCCGAAACGCCATAGGCAGCAGCGACATAAAGTGCGTGCACCGACATCTTATGCGCCCTGCCGTTCGGCGCGGCGTGCTTCGACGCGCTGCATGGCAGCCACACGGCGGCGCCAGATCTCGTTGCGCATCGCCATCAGGTGCAGCGTGAAGAACAGCATGCGTGAACCCCAGCGCCATCACCAGCAGCGGCCACAACAGGCTTGGATGAATGGTCGGCCCGTCGAGCCGGAAAACCGAGGCCGGCTGATGCAGCGTGTTCCACCAGTCGACCGAAAACTTGATGATTGGGATGTTGATGAACCCGACCAGCGTGATGATCGCGGCAGCGCGAGCGGCACGCGCCGGATCGTCGAGCGCCCGGGTCAGCGCGATGATGCCGAGATACATCAGGAACAGCACGAACACCGAAGTCAGCCGCGCGTCCCACACCCACCAGGTGCCCCACATCGGCTTGCCCCAGATCGAGCCGGTGACCAGCGCCAGCGCCGTGAAGACCGCGCCGACCGGGGCGGCGGCCTTCAGCGCCACGTCGGCCAGCGGATGCCGCCAAACAAGGGTGCCGAGCGCCGACAGAGCCATCAGCGTGTAACACATCATGGCGAGCCAGGCGAAAGGCACGTGAATATACATGATGCGCACGGTGACGCCTTGCTGGAAGTCTTCCGGCGCGGTGAAACCCATATAGAGACCGGCCGTCAGAAGCACTGCGGCGATGCCACCGAACCACGGCACCAGACGATCGGCCAGCGCCAGGAACCGCGTCGGGTTGGCGAGGTCGGCAAAACTTCTGATCGTTGCGCTGGTTTGGCTCATTGTTTCTCAAAATAGAGCGAGGCAGGCCTGCCCGCAATCGAGCGGCCTTGTATAATAGTCGGGTCTAGTCTGCGGCATAGCGCAGCGCCAGAGCTGCCGCCGCCGGCCCGATGACGGCAAGAAACAAGGTCAGCGCGGCAAGAATGAGGAAAGGCGGCAGGAAAGGATCCGGCTCGGCCACCGCCGCATAGCTTGCCGAAACGCCGAAGATCAGCACGGGGATCACCAGCGGCAGCACCAAAACTGAAATGAGCAGGCCGCCGCGCGGCAGCACGACGGTGACTGCGGCACCCACCGCGCCGATGAAAGTGATGGCCGGTGTGCCGACCAGAAGCGTCAGCGCAGCCGCGCCGATGCCGGCCGGCTCCATGTTCATGAACAGGCCCAGGAACGGCGCCGTCAGTACCAGCGGCAGCGCGCTCGCCGTCCAGTGCGCCAGGCATTTGACGAAGATCGTGAACGCCAGCATGTGCCGGCTGTTGGCCAGAATCAGAAGGTCGAGGGAGCCATCCTCGCGGTCGGCCTGGAACAGCCGGTCGAGGCCGAGCAGGCTGGCCAGCAACGCTCCGATCCAGAGAATGGCCGGGCCGATTCGGGAAAGCAGGTTGAGATCCGGCCCGACGCCAAACGGGATCGTCGCGATGACGGCAAGGAAGAACAGGACGCCGGTCAGCGCCCCGCCGCCGGCGCGGACCCCCAGACGTATATCGCGCAGGAAGAGGGCTAGCATCGCGCAGGGGAGGGTGAGCCTCCCATCTCCAGCGTCTTCGCTCCCTCAAGCCCGAGCGGCAGATGCGTTGCGGCGATGACGATCCCTCCGTCTTCCAGATGAACTCGCATCAGCGCCGAAAACTGGGCTTCTGATGCCTTGTCCAGCCCGGCGGTCGGTTCGTCGAGCAGCCATACCGGGCGGTAGCTGACCAGGAGCTTGGCGATCGCCGCGCGTCGCCGCTGGCCCGTCGAGAGATAGCCGTAAGGCAGGTGGCCGAGACCACCTATCCCCACCATCTCCAGCGCCTCGCCGACGCCAAGATGCGGCTGACCGGAGAAGTCCCGCCAGAAGCGCAGATTCTCGGCGACGCTCAGCGCCGTCTTCATGGCGTTCTGGTGGCCGAGATAATGGCTGGCCGCAGCCACCGTCGGCCATTCCTCGCCGCCGCCGTCGAGCCGCATGCCGCCCGCCGCCGCCGGCAAAAGCCCGGCGATCACTCTCAGCAGCGTCGATTTGCCCGAGCCGTTTGGGCCAGTGACGGTCAGGCTCTCGCCAGCGGCCAGGTCGAAACCGATACCGGCAAAAACCGCCTCGCCGCCACGCTCGCCGCTGAGATTTTCGGCGATCAGCCGCATGCTTTCCCCATTGTCCAAGGCGATCCGTTGCAGCCGCTTCGCATCGCAGCAAAATTGCGTTTTATCTCTCTGGAACTCTTCCAAGAAACTCTTTATATGCGCAACAACCACGCCAGCGGTCGGCGTGGCAAACGAATTTGCGCCGAACCAGCGCACGCGCCGCCTTGAACGGCTCGGGTTGCTTGGGAGCGGACAGCGGAAATGGCCGTACCCGCACCTTTGCGCGTGATTGCATGCCCATCGGAGTCCGTTCCCTTTCAGGCTGAACAGACAAGGATGGATCGCACGTGGCCAAATCGCTCGACAGTTTCAATTGCCGTCGCACCCTCAAGGCGGGTGACGCGGAGTATGTGTATTACAGCCTGATCGAGGCCGAGAAGAACGGTCTCACCGGCATCGCCCAGTTGCCTTATTCGATGAAGGTTCTGCTGGAGAACCTCTTGCGCAACGAGGACGGCCGCTCGGTCACCAAGGAATCGATCCAGGCAGTGGCCGGCTGGCTCACCGACAAGGGCACCGCCGGCGTCGAAATCGCCTACCGTCCTGCCCGCGTGTTGATGCAGGACTTCACCGGCGTTCCCGCCGTTGTCGACCTGGCCGCGATGCGCGACGCCATGGCTTCGCTCGGCGGCGACCCACAGAAGATCAACCCGCTGGTTCCGGTCGATCTGGTCATCGATCATTCCGTCATCGTCGACGAGTTTGGCACACCAATGGCGTTTGCCCGGAATGTCGAGCTCGAATACGAGCGAAACGAAGAGCGCTATAAGTTCCTGAAGTGGGGCCAGCAGGCGTTCCGAAATTTCCGCGTCGTGCCGCCCGGCACCGGCATCTGCCACCAGGTCAATCTCGAATATCTGGCGCAGACCGTATGGACGCTGACCGGCGAGGACGGCGACATCGTAGCTTATCCCGACACTTGCGTCGGCACCGATTCGCACACAACCATGGTCAACGGCCTCGGAGTGCTCGGCTGGGGCGTCGGCGGCATCGAGGCCGAGGCGGCGATGCTCGGCCAGCCCGTCTCCATGCTTCTCCCCGAAGTGATCGGGTTCCGCCTGACCGGAGCGCTCAAGGAAGGCGTCACCGCCACCGACCTCGTGCTCACCGTCACCCAGATGCTGCGCAAGAAGGGCGTCGTCGGCAAGTTCGTCGAGTTCTTCGGCCCCGGCCTCTCCAACATGACGCTGGCCGACCGCGCCACTATCGGCAACATGGCGCCGGAATATGGCGCCACCTGCGGCTTCTTCCCGGTCGATTCCGAGACGATCCGTTATCTCACCATGTCCGGCCGCGCCGAAAACCGCATCGCGCTCGTCGAAGAATATTCCAAGGCGCAAGGCATGTGGCGCGACAAGGGCTCGGCGGATCCGGTCTTCACCGACCTGCTCGAACTTGATCTCGGCGACGTCGTGCCGTCGATGGCCGGCCCGAAGCGTCCAGAAGGCCGCATTCCGCTGGAAGGCATCGCTTCCGGCTTCGCCAAGGCGCTGGAGACCGAGTACAAGAAGACCGTCGAAACCGCCAAGCGCTACGCCGTCGAGGGCGCCAGCTACGACCTTGGCCATGGCGATGTGGTCATCGCGGCGATCACCTCCTGCACCAACACCTCGAACCCGAGCGTGCTGATGGCTGCCGGCCTCTTGGCCCGCAACGCCAACCGTCTCGGCCTCAAGCAGAAGCCTTGGGTAAAGACCTCGCTCGCTCCCGGCAGCCAGGTGGTCGCCGAATATCTCGACAAGTCGGGCCTGCAGAAGGAACTCGATCAGATCGGCTTCAACCTTGTCGGTTTCGGTTGCACCACCTGCATCGGCAATTCCGGCCCGCTGCCGGCGCCGATCTCGAAAACCATCAACGACAAGGCGCTGATCGGCGCTGCCGTGCTTTCCGGCAACCGCAACTTCGAAGGCCGCGTGTCGCCCGACGTGCAAGCCAATTACCTGGCTTCGCCGCCGCTGGTAGTTGCCTACGCGCTGGCCGGCACCGTCACCAAGGACCTCACCACCGAGCCTCTCGGCGAGGACCGCAACGGCAATCCGGTGTTTCTGAAGGATATCTGGCCCTCGAGCCAGGAGATCGACGCCTTCATCGCCGAAAACGTCACCCGCGAGTTGTTCGCCCGCAAATATGCCGACGTCTTCAAGGGCGACGAAAACTGGCAGAACGTGCAGGCGCCGGAAGGCCAGACCTACACCTGGGACGACCATTCAACCTATGTGCAGAACCCGCCTTATTTCGTCGGCATGGGCTCCAAGCCCGGCGCCATCGGCAAGATCGAGGGCGCCCGCGTTCTTGGGCTGTTCGGCGACAAGATCACCACCGACCACATTTCGCCGGCCGGTTCGATCAAGGCGGCTTCGCCGGCCGGCAAGTACCTCACCGACCACGGCGTTGGCGTCGCCGACTTCAACCAGTACGGCACGCGGCGCGGCAATCATGAGGTGATGATGCGCGGCACCTTCGCCAATATCCGCATCCGCAACCACATGCTGGGCGAAAATGGCCGCGAAGGTGGCTACACCATCCACTATCCGACCAAGGACGAGGTTTCGATCTACGACGCCGCGATGGAGTATAAAAAGGAAGGTGTACCGCTGGTCATCTTCGCCGGTGTGGAATACGGCAACGGCTCGTCGCGCGACTGGGCAGCCAAGGGCACCAACCTGCTCGGCGTGCGCGCCGTCATCGCCCAGTCGTTCGAACGCATCCACCGGTCGAACCTGGTCGGCATGGGCGTCATCCCGTTCGTGTTCGAGGAAGGCACCTCCTGGGCCTCGCTCGGCCTGAAGGGCGACGAGACAGTGACCATCGACGGCCTGGAGAACATCAAGCCGCGCCAGAAGATGCAAGCAAGGATCGTCTATGGCGACGGCGCGGTGAAGAACGTGCCGATCCTCTGCCGCATCGATACGCTGGACGAACTCGACTACTTCAAGAACGGCGGCATCCTGCAATATGTTCTGCGCGACCTCGCAGCCTGAGGGCGAAGCCGAACGCAACCGCTGAATGAAGAAAGCCCGCGATCACATCGCGGGCGTCCTCCGGGCTTTTTTATTGGGCAGGACGCACCCTTCATGTTCGCCTGTTCATCCGTAGCAGGGATAACGCATATAGGCGAGGTAGCGCGAGTCGGGCGACCAGGAATTGACATTGATCGTGCCCTGGCCGCCGTTGAAGGCGTCAAGATCCCGGCCGTTCTTCCCCTCCGGGTCCATTACGCGCAAGATCACCTCGCAGTCAGCGGGATGCCCGGTCGTGCCCTTGGGATAGCTCAGATATGCCACCAGCGAGCCATCCGGCGATGGATGCGGAAACCAGTTGACCCGCGCATCGTGGGTCAGCTGTTCCATAGCGCTGCCATCGCGGCGCATGCGGAATATCTGCGCGTGCCCGGATTGTGTCGCAGCCGCTTCCGAATTGAAATAGATCCACTCTCCGTCCGCAGAAAACTCCGGTCCATCGACCGGGCAACTGCCGTCGGTGAGAAAGGTACTGGCGCCGCCCGTCGCCGGCATGGTGCAGATCCAGGTGCTCGAACGGCCTTCCGGCCCGCGCTCGAGCCCGACATAAGCGAGCGAGCCGCCGTCGGGCGAGATGCCATGCAGATAGTGGCGCAAACCGCCTGACCTCTGATTGTCTCCAGACACCCTGGCGGGCTCGCCACCGGTTATCGGCAATACGTAAAGATGGCCGTCATTGGCGCTGACGAAGATGCTTTGCCCGTCCGGCGCGATCACATGATCGTTGTTGAGGTTCTCGACCGGCGCACTGTTAATGCGATGCGGCCCGTCGCCGCCGTCAGGCGAAATGCGGAAGAGACGGCCGTCGCCATTGTAGATCAGCCATTTTCCATCCGGTGTCCAATTCGGCGCCTCGATTAGCTCGCGTGTCTCGTAGACAAGACGTGGCTGCACGCCGTCGCGATCGATCACCAACAGTTCCGATATCTGATTGGCGTGTAGCCGTCGCGCGCCAGCGTCAGGACGCAAACTGTTCTTCGCAATTCTCATCACACGCGCCCCTCATTTGCGTTCAAATCTCTCACCTCAACGTGACTTCCTGTTGAGACCGGCTTCTGTCAATTATTTTGCAACGATAACAGCCGCGAAGCCGGCAAGGGTTGGAATTGCGATGGACTTGGGCAGATTTTTCGGGCTGGCCGCCCTGGCGTTGGTCCTTCCGGGACTAGCCGTTGCGCAGGAGCCGCAAAAACCGCTCGGCGTGATCGAATTGTTTACCAGTCAGGGCTGCAGTTCATGTCCGCCTGCGGACGCCGTGTTCGCCGATCTCGCGCGAGAAGGCAGTGTTGTTGCGCTCGCTTACCACGTCAACTACTGGGACTATCTTGGTTGGCAGGACACATTGGGTTCGGCCGAAGGCACGCAACGCCAATACGATTACATGAAATCCTTCGGCACCCGTTCGGTCTACACGCCGCAGGCCGTCATCAACGGGCGTGCCCATGTCAATGGCGCAATCCGTTCCGAAGTCTCCGATGCGCTCGAGGGCATGGCAAAGGCCGGCATAGGTATGAAAGTCGGCGTTTCCGCTACGCGCTCCGGCGACAGCGTCGTCATCCAGGTTGATTCGGCTAACGAGCCCGCCGAAGAGGCGCGTGTCATGCTGGTCTATTACGACCAGGTGAAACCGGTCGTCATCACCCGCGGCGAAAACACCGGCAAAACCGTCAGCTACTGGAATGCCGTGAAAGAGATTCAGACCGCCGGCATGTGGCGCGGCGGTCCCGCCCGCTTCGAGATGCCTGTCAGTGACATGGCCAGGAAGGGCGGCAATTGTGCGGTGCTGCTGCAATCCGCCGGCAAAGACGGCACACCAGGGCCGATAGTGGGAGCTACCGTCATCAAGCTTCCGAGCATGTAACACAAGGCATTACATCCCTTCGAATGTAAGCCCGGCAAAGAAAAACCGGCGCCAGGCGAACTGACACCGGTCGCAAGGATTTGGGATCGTCGCACCAGGCCTTCCACGCGGAAAGCCCGGGTTGGTTCGATCCGGCCATGGCCCCGTGGGCGGGGGGCTTGGGGTTTACGGAGCCGGTGCCGGACCGAACCGTCTCAGGCAACAAGGGGATGTTCGTCAGACATTGAGGCTAAAGCCGGGATTATTTGCGGCAATATTGTGGCGCGGTCATCACCAATTCCGACATTATGTCCTGCTTCGTGAGATATCCCGTAACAATCTGTAACAAACCGTCCGGCATACAACCCCTGCTTGGACTTGCATTTCCCCTGCGAACAGGCAAACTCCGTTTGTCGCCAAATTGTCATGGAAGGCCAAGTTGCATGACCGATCGCGGGGCCGGAGCGGAGGATAAGGACGAATCCGCAATATTGATCCCGCTCCATGAGGCAAGGAGCGAACGAATGGAGCTCCCGGTTTCTTTCAACCGCCTCGAGCTTGATCTGATTCTGAGGCTTTATGGGCGCATGGTCGCCGCAAACGAATGGCGTGACTACGCTATCGATCATCTCGCCGATCGCGCTGTGTTTTCTGTTTTCCGCCGCGCCAGCGAGACGGCGCTTTTTCAGATCGTCAAGAACCCGAAGCTGGCACGCAAGCAGGGCGCCTTCTCTGTGGTCGCGCCGACCGGTCTGATCCTGAAACGAGGCCATGAGCTCGCCAGCGTGCTTGGCGTTTTCGACAAGCGGCTGCGCCTGGTAGAAGCCTGAACGGTCTGTTTTTTCAGTCTTTTTCCCGAAAACGCCGCTCCGGAAGTGATCCGGAATCCGGCGGCACCGCATTGCCTCCATTCATCGACAATTGCATGAACACGGTGTCCAGCCAGCGTCCGTGCTTGTAACCAGAACCCTCCAGGACGCCGGAATGGCGAAACCCGAGCCTTTCATGCAGCCTCACGGAGGGGCTTTGCGTACCCCCGTCACCGATCACGGCTATCATTTGCCGGAAGCCTGCCGATTCGCATTCAACGATCAGCCGCTCAAGCAAGAGACGGCCGATCCCTCGGCCCTTGGCTTCGGGCGCGACATAGATCGAATCTTCGACAATGAATCGGTAAGCCTGTCGCGGCCGGAACGGGCCGGCATAGGCATAGGCGGCAATCCGGCCGCCATCCTCCGCGACGATGTAGGGAAACCCGCCTTCCCTGAGCGAAGCGAATCGAGCTTCCATTTCCGTCCGCGACGGCGATTCCAATTCGTAACTGGCGGCGCCATTAGTCACCGCATCAGCGTAAATTTCCGTGATCCGGTCGAGGTCGGCGGCTGTCGCCGAACGTATCAAAATGCTGCTCATAAATTATGCACTTAGCTTTTCTGCCCGTAACAGCAGCAGATATGGGCGCAAAAAGAAAGGGCGGCCATAAGCCGCCCTCTCCGAATCAGTTGGTCCAGTTCCGCCTATTCGCGGTTGCCCAGGAACGACAGCAGGAAGGTGAACAGGTTGATGAAGTCGAGGTAGAGCGTCAGCGCGCCCATGATCGCCTTCCGACCGGAGACGAGCACGTCGTCGCCCTCCCAGTACATTTCCTTGATCTTCTGCGTGTCATAGGCAGTCAGGCCGGAGAAAACCAGCACGCCGATCGCCGAGATGGCGAACTGCAGAGCAGACGACTGCAGGAAGATGTTGACCACCATCGCGATGATGAGGCCGATCACGCCCATGAACAGGAACGTGCCCATGCCGGTCAGGTCACGCTTGGTGGTGTAGCCCCACAGCGACAGCGCACCAAAAGCGGCGGCCGTAATGAAGAAGGTCTGCGTGATGCTCTGCGCGGTGTAGACCAGGAAAATCGACGACAGCGACAGGCCCATCAGGCCGGCGAAGACCCAGAACGCGGTCTGCGCGGCGGAGGTGCTCATCGCCTGGATGCGCGCGCTCAGGAAAAACACCATGCCGAGCGGGGCCAGCATGACAACCCACTTCAGGGGCGAGCCATAAAGCGCGACGCCGACGTTGGTCAGCATCTTACCATTGGCCAGCGTCGCCACGGCGGCAGACGGGTCGTTGGTGGTGGCCACCATCATGGTGCCGAGGGCGGCCAAGCCGGTGATTGCCAGGCCAAGCGCCATCAGGTTGTAAACCTTGACCATATAGGCGCGCAGGCCCTCGTCGATGGTCGCATCCGCGCGGGTCCCGGCGGCGGCGACGCGTGCCTGATAATTGCGAAGGTCAGCCATTTAGTTCCTCTGTTGCTTCTGCCCCGTCCGGTGTCGGGTTTTCAAGAAACCCAGGCGCCGCTGGCGGGACTCCAGCATGCCTGCCGGCAAATATGATGATTCTTTGAGGCGAGGACAAGACCCGTTACGGTCGGAAACCCCTCGTGAAGAACGATTCTCATACATTCCCAGACGCGGGAAGCTCCCTTTCACATGGATTTTACCGTGTAACGAGCGTCCGGGCCGGGAGGCGACACCCGGTCAAAGATTGCGCAGCACGGGTGCAGCCTTATGTCCGAGAACCCGCCAGGTACCGGCAAGGCCGAACCCGACGGTCAGCACCAGCGCGAAAACGATCGTGCCAACCGCTACCTCCGGCAGGAAATGCGAGGGCAGCATCATGATCCGCGCCACCACGAACCATGCCGCGACGCCTCCGGCCAACAGTGCGAAGATCGCCGTCGCCAGCCCGATCAGCATATATTCCAGCGAAAAGGCCGATATCAGCGTCTTTCGCGTTGCACCGAGCGTCTTCAACACAACCGCATCGTGAATGCGGGCGCGGTTGCCGGCGGCCAGCGCTCCCGAAAGCACCAGCACCGAGGCGATCAGCGCCACGCTTGCCGCCACGCGGATCGCGGTGCCTAGTTGACCAACGAGACGATTGACCACATCGAGCGCATCCTTCACCCGCACCGTCGTGACCGCCGGAAAGGCGCGCGTCACCGCGTTCAAGATGCGCGATTCGTCCGCAGCCGTGGCGTTGTCCACGCTGAGCGTCGCCAGCCAGGAATGCGGCGCGCCCGCAAAGGCGTCGGTCGAAAACACCATGACGAAGTTGATGCTCATCGATTCCCATTCCACCTGACGGAAGCTGGCAATCCTGGCCGTTATTTCGCGGCCGAGCACATTCACCGTTACGGTGTCGCCGATCTTCAGGCCGATCGCCTTCGCTTCTTCGGCTGAAAACGAGACCAGCGGCTCACCCGAATAATCTTTCGGCCACCAAGCGCCTTTGGAAAGGGTGGCATTCTCGGGAATCGTGTCGGAATAGGTAATACCGCGGTCGCCGCGCAACACCCAGGCGCCCTCGGCCGGCACCGTCATCTTCTGCACGTCGACGCCATTTAGAGCGACAACGCGGCCGCGTAGCATCGGCACCCGCATCAGCTTGCCACCGGGGGCCTCGTTTTCGACGAGCCGCGTGAAGTTCTCAACCTCCGTGCTCTGGATGTCGACGAAGAAGAAATTCGGCGCCCGTTCCGGCAGGCTGCCGGCGATCTGTCGGCGTAGATTGCCATCGATCAGCGCCAGAGTGACGAGCAGCGTCAACCCCAACCCGAGTGACAACACAACCGAAGGCGTTAGCGCGCCCGGCCGGTGAATGTTGCCGATCGCCAGTCGAAGCGCGGTCGAGCGCACGCGCGGACTTTTGCGCGCGACCCATTGGACCAGCCAACCAACGCTGCGCAGAACGATGAAAGAAAACACCGTAGCGCCGACGAAGATCGAGGCGATCCGGCGATCGCCTGAAAACATGATGGCAAGCACGGCAAGCACCGCAGCGATCCCAAGCGCGGTCAGGACATAGACGAGATGCGGCAGGCCACGCCCCTCGAAACCCATTTCTCGAAACAGCGCCGTCGCCGGTACGTCGCGCGCCCGGCCGAGCGGCAGAAGCGCGAAAGCAAGCGTCACCAGCAAGCCAAACAGGGCGGCGCTGCCCAGGGCGTCGGGATAAACCCCGGTTTCGGCCGGCACGGGGATCAGCGATTGAAGCGCTGTGCTCGCTGCAAAGGGCATCAGCGCTCCAAGGGCCAGACCGGCCACGATCCCGATGCCGGCAATCAGCAGGATCTGCACGAGATACACGGTGAACACAAAGCCGCCGGAGGCGCCAAGACTCTTGAAGGTAGCGATAACGCCGCGCTTGCCGTCGAGATAAGCGCGCACCGCGTTGGCAACGCCAACGCCGCCGACCACCAGGGCGGTGAGCCCGACAAGCGTCAGGAACTGCGAGAAGCGTTCGATGTTGGACGATAGCGCGGGCGCCGCGTTGCTGCGCGTGCGGATGCTCCAGCCGGCCTGCGGAAACTCCGCCGTTGCGCGCTCGCGAATGGTGGCCAGATCAGCCTCACTGCTGCCGGCGGGAAGCCTTGCCTTGTAGGCAAATTCCACCAGGCTGCCCGGCTGGATCAGGCCGGAGGCGCGCAAGCCCTCCATCGAAACCAGAAGACGCGGCGCAAAGCCGAAACCGTCGGAAACCGCGTCGGGCTCGGTCACGAGTTTGGTTCGCAATTCGAAGGTCGCGGTGCCGACCTTCACCCGGTCGCCAAGCTTCAGGCCAAGCCGCTCGAATAGCAGGTCAGGTGCGACCGCGCCGTAAACGCCGGCTTTTGTGTCGAAGAGTTCAGCATGGCCGAGTTGCGGTTCCGTTTGAAGCGCGCCGTAAAGAGGATAGGTCTGGTCGACCGCCTTCACCTCGGCAAGGGTCTGGTCGGAGCCGTCTTCCAGCCGCGCCATCGAGCGCATCGAGGCGCTTTCTGCCACCGTGCCGAGCCCGTCGAGGAACACCCGCTCAGGCGCCGTCGCCTCGCGCTGGTTTAGTTCGAACCTGATATCGGCGCCGAGCAGCACCTGGCCTTCATTGGCAACGCCGGCGGTGATCGCCCGCGCCACCGAATTGACGCCGCCGATCGCCGCCACGCCAAGCGCGATACAGGTGAGAAATATGAAGAACCCGGAAAAGCCGCCGCGCATCTCGCGCAGCGAGAAACGGAGGGCAAGTTTGAATGTCCGCGCGAACGGCATGGGGTTAGGCCGGCACGGCCTGCAGGGAAGGCGGCGTCTCGATCCGCCCTGACCGCATGGCGATCTGCCGGGCACAGCGGTTGGCCAGCGCCGGATCGTGGGTGACCAGCACCAGCGTCATGCCGCGCTCCCTGGCTTTTGCAAAAAGCAGGTCGGCGATCTGCCGTCCCGTCGCCTGGTCGAGATTGCCCGTTGGTTCGTCGGCAATAAGAATGCGCGGTTCCGGCGCCAGCGCCCGGGCAATGGCAACGCGTTGCTGCTCGCCGCCTGAAAGCTCGCCGGGATAGTGCGTCACCCGATCGGAAAGACCTACCGAAGCGAGTTCGCGCGCGGCAACGCCAAACGGATCGCGATGACCTGCAAGCTCCAGCGGCACCGCGACATTCTCCAGCGCCGTCATGTTGGGTATCAGGTGAAACGACTGGAACACGATACCGATGTTGCGGCCGCGGAAGGCCGCGATCTGGTCCTCGCTCTTGCCGTTCAGCGGCTCTCCGGCAATTCGTACCGTACCCGAATCGACCCTCTCCAGACCGGCAATCACCATCAGAAGCGTCGACTTGCCGGAGCCGGACGGCCCGACGATACCGGTCGCCTCGCCACCCGTGACGGCAAGGCTGACGCCCTTCAGCACATGCACCGACGAGGCCCCTTCGCCCAACGTCAACGACACGTCCTTCAGTTCGATGACGGCTTCTGTCACTGCGGATCGGTCCTATATGGGTTAGAAGAGGCGGAAACAGTTTTCGTCATATGGGTTGCGGTTCATGGCTTTCAAACAGTTGGCAATATTGGCTTTCGCAGCATTTTTCGCAATTCTGGCAACTGTCCCGGCATCGACCGAGCCTTACAGGATCGTCGGATTCGGCGACAGCCTGATGGCGGGCTTCGGTCTCGGCCCCGGCGAAGGTTTTCCCGAAAAGCTGCAGGCAGCGCTACAGAAGAAGGGTCACGATGTCGTGATCGCCAATGCCGGCGTTTCTGGAGACACGACAAGCGGCGGCTCATCGCGCCTCGACTGGTCGGTGCCCGACAACACACAGTTGGTCATCCTCGAACTCGGCGCGAACGATATGCTGCGCGGCATTGCGCCCGAAGTCACCGAGAAGAATCTCGACGCCATGATCGCCCGGCTGAAGCAACGCGGCATGGCCGTGCTGCTGGTCGGCATGGTCGCGGCGCCCAATCTCGGGCCGGACTACGCCGACGCATTCAACGGCATCTTTCCGCGCCTGGCCGAAAAACATAATGTGGCATTCTATCCATTCTTTCTCGACGGCGTCGCCGCCGACCGCACTCTGCTGCTCGAGGACGGCATGCATCCCAATACCGCCGGCATCGACCGTATGGTCGAACGCGTACTGCCATCGGTCGAAAAGCTGATCGCCGCAAAGCCGAACGATTCGTGAGCTAAGGAGACAAATAAGCGAATCACACCGGGGAACATCTTGTGAATCGAAACTTTGGATCCCCTGGCACCGTCAAACAAACAGCTTGCTCCTGCCGGGCTTCGGTGATTCGCTAGGGTGACAGTTCGATTCGGGGAGGTTAGCCATGCCGCGACTTTTCACCGCCCTCGAAATTCCGCGCGATGCCGCGATGTCCTTGTCCCTCCTTCGCGGAGGCCTGCCCGGCGCGCGCTGGATCGATGTCGAGAACTATCATCTTACCTTGCGTTTCATCGGCGATATTGAAGGCCACGTGGCCGACGAGATCGCCAACGCGCTGGACCGGGTGCGACGGCCATCCTTCTCGCTCACCCTGTCCGGTGTCGGCGCCTTCGGTTCCAAGAAACCGCATGCGGTGTGGGCGGGCACCGCGCCATCGCCCGACCTAAACGCACTGCAGGCCGAGATCGAGCGCATCTGCCAGCGCATCGGCATCCCGTCCGATCCTCGCAAATTTGCTCCGCATGTCACGCTGGCGCGGTTGCGGAATTCGAGCCCGGCCGATGTCGCGCATTATCTTTCGGCGCGCGGCAATTTCGCCGCCATGCCATTCAAGGTCGGGCGGTTCGTACTGATGTCGTCGCGCGATTCGGTCGGTGGTGGTCCATACATCATCGAGGAAGCTTGGCCACTTGGCGGCGCCGATATCCGCCAGCCCAACCTGTCAGCCATCGCGCCGGAAGCGTCGCGGATCATGCGGTAGACATCGGCAAACCCATCCGGGCCCCCAAAATAGGGATCCGGCACGTCGCCGGCCTGGCCATTGGCGAATTCTAGGAAGAGATGCACACGGCTCTTCGCATGAGCCGGGGCCATGGCCCTGAGGTCGTCAATGTTCGACCGGTCCATGCCGAGGATCAGGTCGAAACGCTCGAAGTCGTCGCGCAGCACCTTTCGCGCCTTCTGCCCGGTAATGTCGATGTCATGGCGCGCCGCGATGGCGATCGACCGTGGGTCTGGAGCCGATCCCTGGTGCCAGCCGCCAGTGCCGGCTGAATCGATAAATACCTTGCCGCCCACGCCGCGCGCCCCGACAACCGAGCGGAAAACGCCTTCCGCCAGCGGCGAGCGGCAGATGTTGCCCAGGCAGACGAACAGAATGGAAGCGGGCGGCCTTGCCGACATTGGTTTCCTCCGGAACTATCGCCGGGATAACACGAAATCGTCGGGAAAAAGAACACTCCATCATTGCGACGGCGATTCGGCGCCCGCATGCCGATTTCATCTTGCAGGCGCTCCAGGAATTCCCACATTTTGGCGAGGAGTAAAATACGATGGCGAAGAACAGGAATTTCGACTTTTTCGGTTTCGGCGGCGACAACGTCGGCGGCGAGCGGGAAGTGCGCGAAAAGTTCTGGCAGACGGCCAAAAAGGCGGCCCGCCAGGTGCCGTTCATGGAGGATGCGGTCGCCGCCTATTATTGCGCGCTCGACACGCGCACGCCATTGCGCGCCAAGGGAATCCTAATCGCAGCGCTCGCCTATTTCGTGATGCCGGCCGACGCCATTCCTGACGTGATCGTCGGCCTCGGCTTTACCGACGACATCGCAGTGCTGACAGCCGCGATCTCGACCATCCGGGCGCATCTGACGCCTGCCCACCGCGCTGCCGCCAAACGCGCGCTGACCGAAGTTGCTTGACGGGAGGCCGCGCCAGCCCGTTTCCGCAGCCTGTTGACGCGCGGTTTCCCGTTGAAACAAAAGTCAAACTCTTGCCGCTTTCTGGGTTTTGATGACGGTCACAGGGACTATATGCACGCCTGTGGCAGGGCGGGGACCATGCTGAAGGATCCGAATCGCCTTTTTCCGGGATGGTTCACCCTTTGGTAACCGTGATTAATTCAAAATAAAGCAAATATGGCCTGAACAGGGAACAGCCTGCTCGCCGCCACATGACAGACAGGGATAGATTTGAGACGATGCGCGGATTGATTTCCACTCTCACCGGCTTGGTTCTGGTCGCGGCGGCCACGCCGGCGCTCGCCCAGTCGGCCACCAAAATCGGCCAGCACAATGCTTGGGGCACCTACAGCTACCAGGCGCAGAACGGCAAGGTCTGCTACGTGCTGACCGTGCCGACCGACAAGCAGCCGTCGACGCTCGACCACGGGGATATCTTCTTCTTCGTCAGCCAGAAGCCCGGGCAGAACGTTTCCTTCGAACCGCAATTCATCGCGTCTTACGATTTTCAGGCCAATTCCAAGGTTTCCGTTACCGTCGGCAACAAGTCGTTCTCGATGTTTACCCGTGGCAAGTCCGCCTGGATGGAAAACGCCGCCGAGGAGCCGCAACTGATCGCCGCCATGAAGGGCGGCGCCGACATGAAGATCGCCGCCAAGTCAGGCCGCGGCAACCCAACCAACTACGTGTTCTCGCTGAAGGGCATTTCGGCCGCCCTGCAATCGATCGCAAGCTGTAAATAACCCGGCCTTCCGGAGATGAAAAAGCCGGGCGACACGCCCGGCTTTTCTTTGTGTTGGTGTTGGTGCCTTAGCGCATCACGTAGACGATACGGCGGGTGCCGGGGTCGACCAGTGCCGGTTGGCCGTTCACATAGACATAGCGGTATTCGTAATCCGGTATCTCTCGGATCTCGACATTGTCGGGGATGCCAGCGCCGACCACCACTTCGCCGTCCAGGTACACTGGATCGACCCGGTTATCGGTGACGTAAGTGCGCACCTGCGCCGGCGGTTCAGCCGCGTTGCCGGCTGCCCCGCCTACTGCCAGGCCTGCGACGCCACCGACTGCGGCGCCGATCGGACCGCCGATCAGCGCGCCTGCCACGGCCCCGGTAGCACCGCCGATGGCAGCGCCCTCGGTACCGCCATCCGGCGGCAGGACAGTGACGGAATTGGCCGGGCGTTCGGTGAGCACAACCCGTTTGCCGCCGAAGTCGGACGTAAGGTAATCGGAGTAAACCCATCCATTGCCGCCGTTGGACGCAATCTGGCACCACTTGCTGCCGTCGAGGCATCCTGTGATGTCGGCCGCCTGGCCGGCGCCGACGACGCCCACAACCTCATATTGAGGACCGGGGCCTGCACGGACGTTGAGATCGGTAGTGGCAGTAGCGGTAGCAGCGAAGGCAGCGCCAGACATAGCCAGCATGCCAAGGGCCACCGCCGAAACAACGAGCTTCGGTTTCATGATATCACTCCAGTTTGAACCCCTTCGAGAGCACTAACCCGGGCGGTGAGGGTTTTGTTCCGTCCAAAATCGTCGGCACCTGGGTAACTCGTGGCCGATCAAGGCCAGCTCGCGGCCATATAGGCGTCTCAAGTCGAGCCCAATCGTTCACAATAGCGACATCCCAGCAGAAAGTTATTCGCCGCGACCTTCCTGCACTTGATCCCGAAGAGGATTTTGCCTATCCGCGCACCTGAACAGCTGGCTTAAACTTGATGTTAACGATGACAAACCAAGTAAATGCGGGCAAAATCCCGGTGAGGGATGTGATCAAGCAATTTCTCCAGGAGAACAACATGGCACGATCTGCCAAGGTTAAACTGTTTGCTGCCGCGATGTGCGCCATGTTTGGGCTGGCCAGCGGCGGGGCTTACGCCGCACAGTGCGGCAACAACGCAAGCGGCTTCGAACAGTGGAAGGCGGATTTCGCACAGGAGGCAAGGGCCGCTGGCGTCAAGAGCAAGGGCCTTGCAGCGCTGGCTGGAGCAAAATACGCCACGGCAACCATCAAGGCCGACCGCGCCGTCCATAAGGCGTTCAGTGGTTCGGTGGAAGCTTTCATGCAGCGCCGCGGCGCTGCCGCGATCATTTCCAAAGGTCGCTCGCTAAAGAAGTCGAATGCCGCTCTCTTCAATCAGATCGAAAGCACCTATGGCGTGCCGCCGGGCGTACTGCTCGCCATATGGGGCATGGAGACTGGCTTCGGTTCCTACATGGGCAAGCAGAATACGGTCTCGGCCATTGTGACGCTCGCTTATGACTGCCGCCGCCCGGGCTTCTTCACGCCTCACGCCGTTGCGGCGCTGCAACTGGTCGATCGCGGAGCGCTCAGCGCCGGCTCAGTCGGCGCCATGCATGGCGAAATTGGTCACACCCAGTTCCTGCCCGGAAATGTTGTAAGGTACGGAGTCGGCAACCGGAACCTACGCGACAAGAGCACGGCGCTGATGTCCACCGCCAACTTCCTGAGGGCTCACGGCTGGCAGGCTGGCGCAGGCTATGCCGGCAACATGGGCGCTATCGCGGGCTGGAATGCTGCAAGCGTCTATCAGCAGGCGATCGCCCGCATCGGCGCCGAGATCGACGGCCTCTGAAATCCTGAAGCCTTTCAAACCCGGCCCAAGCCGGGTTTTTCTTTGTTGGCGGAAAGAGGCTCGACTGCCGGGACTATTGGACCTCTATCTGATAGGAACAGCCAGCCAGCGTCTTGCCAGGATGTGAGCCAACCGTGGAGACGTTGAGCGCGATGCGCGTCTTCAGGGTGATGCCAGCCTCTTCCCCGCTCTCTTCGACGATCGCCTTTTCACCGAGAAACTTGTCGGGCGACGCCGTCATCGGCGATATGCCGAGTTTGTCGGTGAGACCTTGCGGCGAGACATTGTCCAGCACCGCCATCGGCCCCGAGCTGGTGAAGACGACGCTGTCGGTCTCGTAGCCGAACACGCTGACCGGCTTGGGCAGCTTGAACTGGCCAAGCAGCGGGTTGCCGCTGTCCATTTCCGTCCAGCCGAGCTTCCGCAGCGCATCGTTCTCCTCGCCGGTCAGCCAGAAGGCAAATCTGTTATAGGCCTTTACATCGGCCCTGCACTCGATCAGCCCGGCAAGATCGAGTGCCGCCGGATCGAAATCCTGCGCGGCGGCCGGCGCGGCGAGCGCAGCAAAAAGCGCGAAAGCGGCGCGCCGACGAAGCAACGGGCTCAACCCTTGCGGTCGCGTGCCGCCAGCGTGCGCAACCGCAATGCGTTGAGACGGATGAAGCCGGCGGCGTCCTTCTGATCGTAAGCGCCGCGGTCGTCCTCGAAGGTTACCAGCGCGTCCGAATACAGCGATTTCGCCGAGCGGCGGCCGGTGACGATGACGTTGCCCTTGTAGAGCTTCAGCCGGACCTCGCCCTCGACATCCCCTTGGCTCTTGTCGATCAGCGCCTGCAGCATCTCGCGCTCCGGCGAGAACCAGAAACCATTGTAGATCAGCTCGGCGTAGCGCGGCATCAGCTCGTCCTTGAGATGTGCCGCGCCTCGGTCGAGCGTGATCGATTCGATGGCGCGGTGAGCGGCAAGCAAGATGGTGCCGCCGGGCGTCTCATAGACGCCGCGCGACTTCATGCCGACGAAACGGTTCTCGACCAGGTCGAGACGGCCGATGCCGTTGTCGCGGCCAAGATCGTTGAGCGCGGCCAGCAGTGCCGCCGGTGACAGTTGCTTGCCGTTGAGAGCGACCGGGTCGCCGTTCTTGAATTCAAGCGCGATTTCAGTGACGACATCGGGCGCGTCCATCGGCGAAACCGTGCGCTGGTGGACGAATTCCGGCGGCTCGTTCCACGGATCCTCCAGCACCTTGCCCTCGGAGGACGAGTGCAAGAGGTTGGCGTCGACCGAAAAGGGCGCTTCGCCCTGCTTGTCCTTCGGCACCGGAATCTGGTGCTGTTCGGCGAAATGCAGAAGGTCGGTGCGCGACTTGAACGACCAGTCGCGCCACGGCGCGATGACCTTGATGTCCGGATTGAGCGCATAGGCCGACAGTTCGAAACGGACCTGGTCGTTGCCTTTGCCAGTGGCGCCGTGGGCGATGGCGTCGGCGCCGGTCTCACCGGCGATGTCGACCAGGTGCTTGGAGATAAGTGGCCGGGCGATCGATGTGCCGAGCAGATAGGTTCCTTCATAGACCGCGTTGGCGCGGAACATCGGGAAGACGAAGTCGGAGACGAATTCCTCGCGGACATCCACGATGCGGATGTCCTTGATGCCCATCATCTCGGCCTTCAGACGGGCCGGCTCGAGCTCACCGCCCTGGCCGAGGTCGGCCGTGAAGGTGACGACTTCCGCGCCGAGCTCGGTCTGCAGCCATTTCAGGATGATCGAGGTATCGAGACCGCCTGAATAGGCGAGCACGACCTTCTTGACGTCTTTCCACTTGGACATTTTTCGACGGTTCCACGCGAGGGAGGTTTCGCGAGGCGAGGTATCACGCCGTTTCCGGACAACGCAAGAGAGAACGGCGACGGTCAGCGCCTGCGGGCGCCGAGTTCGGTCCAGAGGTCGTAGAGCGTCAAAGCAAGTACGATCGAGATCACCAC
This sequence comes from uncultured Alphaproteobacteria bacterium, assembly GCA_963726065.1. Classification (GTDB taxonomy): domain Bacteria; phylum Pseudomonadota; class Alphaproteobacteria; order Rhizobiales; family Rhizobiaceae; genus Neomesorhizobium. The sequence goes on along the minus strand of CAVSAU010000003.1, from coordinate 13,074 downwards.
GACAAGGTCGAGCCGTGGCACGAACCAGGCAAGAAGGCCGAGAAACCCGGCGAAGCAAAGATAGGCGAAAACCGCGAACGCCAGATTGGTCTTTTTCATCCCGTTTCTCTCATTCCTCACCGCCCGTAGACCACATTCGGCAGCCAATAGACGATGCCGGGGAACAGATAGACGATCACCATGCACAGGATGACAATCAGCATGTAGGGCATCATGCCGGCAAAGATGTCGGATAGCCGGACATGGGCCGGTGATATGCCTTTCAGGTAATAGGCAGACATCGCCATGGGCGGCGACAGAAACGCCGTCTGCAGGTTCACGGCGACAAGGATGCCGAAGAAGAGCGGATCGATGCCGAAATGCGGCAATAGCGGCAGGAAGATCGGAATGAAGATGACGATAATCTCGGTCCATTCCAGCGGCCAGCCGAGAATGAAGATGATCAGCTGAACCAGGATAAGGAACATCAGCGGCGACATGTCGAGGCCGGTGACGAAATCGCTGATGAGCTGCTGGCCGCCGAGATAGGCGAAGACTGAGGCAAAGGTGGCCGAGCCGACGAAGAGCCAGCACACCATGGCCGAGGTGCGGGCAGTAAGATAGACGGATTCCTTCAGCCGCTGCCAGGTGAGCGCGCGGTAGATAGCGGCGAGCAGCAGTCCGCCGAAGGCGCCGACCGCCGCTGCCTCCGATGGCGTCGCGATACCGAAAAGGATGGCGCCGAGGACGGCCAGGATGAGCGCCGCCAACGGAACGAAGGAAGTAAACATCATCCAGCTGATTTCGAGGAAGCTGTGGTCGCCGATATCCTCCTTGCTGGGTTTCGGCGCCAGGGCGGGGTTCCACAAGGCGCGGACGATGACATAGACGAGGTAAAGCCCCGCAAGCAGCAGGCCAGGGAAAAGTGCCGCGGCATACATGCGCACCACCGAGACACCCGAAGTGGCGGCATAAACGATCAGCAGGATCGAGGGTGGAATGAGGATGCCGAGCGTGCCGCCGGCGCAGATTACGCCGGAGGCGTATCGGACATCATATTTGGCCTTGAGCATCGCCGGGAAGGCGAGAAGTCCCATCAAAGTGACGACGGCGCCGACGATGCCGGTGGCGGTAGCGAACAGGGTGCAGGTGACGAGGGCCGCCACCGCCATCGAGCCGGGGATGCGATGCGAGGCGATGTAAAGTGTCGAAAACAGCCGGTCGACGATGTTGGCGCGTTCGACGATGTAACCCATGAACAGGAACAGCGGGATGGCGGTCAGCACATCGTTCGACATCACCGAAAAGGTCTGATTGACGAAAAGGTCGAAGATGCGGTTGTTGAAGAAGCCGCCGAGCCAGGTTTCGGTCAGCGTCCAGCCGTCGGCGCCGGCTTCCACCGCGCGTTCATAGGTGCGCCACATGCGGTGTGCATCGAAATAGGCGTAGTAACCGACGCCCACGCCCAGCGCCATCAGGGTGAAGGCGACCGGAAAGCCAAGAAAGATCGCCAGGATAAGGATCAGCAGCATGCCGACCGCGACTTGAGGGTCGGTCATTTGCGAACTCCGTTGTCGCGGGAATCGCCCGGATTCAGCCCGGGCGGCAGATCCACGGCTCCCGCTCCATCATGCAGCGCGTCGAGGCTCTTGGTTTCCATCAGCAGCTTTTCGGTTTCCTCGACGTCGCTGGCCGCTGCCGGCCATTGACCGTTGCGCAAGCAGATGATGCAGCGGAACACCTGCGCGACGCCTTGCAGGAAGAGCAGGATGCCAGCCGCCACGATGACCGATTTGAACTGGAAGATCGGGATACCGGCCGGGCTGTTGGAGCTCACTTCGAGATAGCTCCAGCTGCGCGCTGCATATTTCCAGCCGGCCAGCACAAGCGCGGTTACACCTGGAAAGAAAAACAGAAAATAGAGTGTCAGTTCCACGGCTGCCTGGGTGCGGGGTTTCCAGAGCCGGTAGATGAAGTCGCCGCGCACATGGCCGTCGCGCGACAGCGTGTAGGCGCCCGCCATCATGAACATGGTGCCGTAAAGCATATAGCTCAGGTCGAACGCCCACGACGTCGGCGCACTGAAGAGATAGCGGACGACGACCTCGTAGCCGACGCCCAGGGTCATCGCCAGCACGCACCAGGCGAAGACCTTGCCGAACCAGGCCGACAGCGCGTCGGCGAATGCGATGTAACGGATCATGTCGGGCATCCCGAAAGCGAGCCGGCAGGGTTGGCCTGCCGGCTCGTGTTGCACCGACGTATCAGAGCTTCAGTTTTCCGGGGTAGTAGTGCTCGTAGGCAAGCGCCAGATCGGGGGCATTCATCAATTCATAAAACACCACGCGTTCGACCCAGGCCCGCTGACTGTCGAGCACGCGCTTCATGAATTCGTCGGCCTCCAGCGTCGGGATGATGGTGTCCCAGGCCTTCAGCTGTGCGTCGAGGATTTCCTTTGGCGTGCGGTGCACGGTGACGCCGTGCTCGGCCTGCAGCTTCTGCAGATCGGCCGAATAATTGTCGAGCGCAAGCGCGGTGTTGGCGGTGCTGACTGCCTCGACGCCATATTCGAGGATCGCCTTCAGGTCGTCGTCGAGGTCGTCGAAGACATCCTTGTTGAAGAGGAATTCGAAGGATTCGCTGGCCTGGTGATAGGACGACAGCATGTAATGCTTGGCGACGTCCTGCGAACCGAAGCGCAGATCCGATGACGGATTGTTGAACTCGAAGGCGTCGATGACGCCGCGCTCCATGGCCGGCACGATTTCACCACCCGGAAGCTGGGCGACGCTCATGCCCATGTTCTGCATGAGATCCGCCGCGAGGCCGACGGTGCGATATTTGAAGCCGTTGACGTCCGCCACACCGGTGACCGGGTTCTTGAACCAGCCAAAGGGTTGCGCCGGCATTGGGAAGCCGTAGAAACCGACTACGTTGAGCTTCAGGATGTCCTGGGTAAGTTCGCGGTAGAAGTCCTTGCCACCGCCCTGGTGGAACCAGCCGAGCATGGTGGTTGCGCTGCCGCCGAACACCGGCCCCGTGCCGAACAGCGACGCCGCCTTGTGCTTACCGTACCAGTAGACCGGCACCGTGTGGGCGGCATCGATGACGCCGTCATTGACGCCATCAAGCACCTGGAAGGCGCCGACGACCGCGCCGGCCGGCAGCAGCTCGAACTTCAAGCGGCCACCCGACATTTTTTCCACGCGTTCTATGTACTGGCGGGCAAAATCCATCCAGATGTCGGAGGCTGGCCAGGATGTCTGCATCTTGATGGTGACGGGGCTTTGCGCGGTGGCCACCGCGGGCGCCGCAAGCGTACCCGCCGCTGCCGCGCCGGCGACGGTCGAGGTAGCGAGGAAACGCCGCCGCGAAATCGATTTCTCGGTCATTTTAAGCTCCTCCCAGAACTGTTTTTGTTATGTGCGACAGTTAGCATATTTAATACATGACGTTACGCAACCCAGTCTAAGGTTGGACGTTCGCATGCAGATGCGTGGCTCTTTCAGCCGCCTTCGGCTTCGACTATAGGAAGACCGCCTGAAGCTGCGGAGTCTTGCATGACCTTCATCCCCGACTGGCCAATCATCCTCCAGTTCGCCATCGCGACCTTCATCATCGCAATCACGCCGGGTCCCGACATGACGCTGTTCGTCGGGCGGGCGCTTTCAGAAGGGCGCGCCGCAGGATTTGCCTGCATGTTCGGAGCGATGAGCGGCATCATTATCCACACGACGCTGGTGGCGCTCGGATTGTCGGCGCTGATCGTCGCTTCGCCGGAGGCCTTCCTGGCGCTCAAAATCGGCGGCGCCGGCTATCTGGTCTGGCTCGCCTACCAGGCGATCCGCCACGGCTCAGCGTTTTCGCCGGAGAAGAAAAGCGGCGAGCGGCGTTCGCTGTTTCAGAATTGGGCGATGGGCCTCGGCATCAATCTGCTGAACCCGAAGATAATCCTGTTCTTCATGACCTTCCTGCCGCAGTTCGTGTCGACCAGCGATCCGCACGCGCCGGGCAAGCTGTTCTTCCTCGGACTGTTGTTCATTCCGCTGTCGCTGCCGCTAACGACGCCGATGGTGATCGCCGCCGACAAGTTCGCCGGCCTGCTCCGGAAAAGCCCGAAGGTGACGCGGGTGGTCGACTATCTCTTTGCAGGTGTGTTTTCCGCCTTCGCACTGAAGATTCTCACCGCGCAGGCGAAATAACTACGCCGGATCTGCCTGAGGAGCCTCGCCGCCGCCGAGGATCAGAACGTCTTCGCTCCGTTGACCATAAGCCGCACCATGTAGAGCGATGTCGTGCCGGCGATGTAAAGGCAATTGCGCTTGATGCCGCCGAACACGCAGTTAGCGGTCTCCTCCGGTACCTTGACCTTGCCGATCAGCGTGCCGTCGGCATCGTAGCAGTGGATGCCGTCGCCGGCGCTGGTCCAGATGCGGCCCTGATCATCGAGGCGAAAACCGTCGAAGACGCCGGCGGTACAATTGGCGAAGGGCCGCCCGTTGGAAACTTTGGCGCCGTCGACATCGAAGACGCGCATATGCACGGGATTGTCGCTGCGTCCGGTGTCGCTGACATAAAGCCTGGTCTCGTCGACAGAGAAGGCGAGCCCGTTGGGCTGGATCATGTCTGTGATGACGGCTTCTACCTTGCCGCTCGCCGGGTCGACTCGATAGACCTGCGACCGGCCTATTTCGCTTTCGGCCTTGTCGCCCTCATAGTCGGAATCGATGCCGTAGGTCGGGTCGGTGAACCAGATCGAGCCGTCCGATTTCACCACGACATCGTTGGGAGAATTCAGCCGCTTGCCCTGCCAGCGGTCGGCGATGGTTGTGATCGAACCGTCATGCTCGGTGCGGCTCACCCGCCGCCCGGAATGCTCGCAAGAGACCAGGCGGCCCTGGCGGTCGACGGTATGACCGTTGGTGTTGCCGGAAGGCTCGCGGAAGACGCTGACCTGGCCGTTTGTCTCGTCGAAGCGCAGCATGCGGTTGTTGGGAATGTCGGACCACAAGAGATAGCGACCGGCGGGAAAATAAACCGTGCCTTCGGCCCAGCGGCAGCCGGTGAACAGCTTGTCGACATGGGCGCTGCTGTTGAACAGGCCTGAAAACCGCGGGTCGATGATTTCGTAATAGTCCGCAGTTGCCATTGCCTGTCTCCTTTGGATTGCGCGACAGGCTAGTAAAATGCTTTTCCGGGCGCAATGCCGACGCTGCGGATTACCGCGCCGAACGCCAGCCGCCGGCCATGCGCCCGGCGACGGCCCAATAGGCGATGCCGCCGACAAGGCCGCTGCCGACCAGCGCGAGCGCGATGATCGGGTTGCCGGCGCTCCAGTCGCCCGGGCCTGACGACTGCCAGAAATAGCCGGCGGTAACGACCGCAGCCACCACGCCGCCGCCGATGGCATGAAAGAGCCAGTCGCGCTTGCCGGAAAGCTCCGCAATCGCGATGAAAACCAGCGCCGGCGTGAAGGCCAGCCAGGCGACGAACATCGCGATGAAGGGCACCGCGACGATCGAACTGCTGCGGATCGCGTCTGGCAGCACATCGGCTGGAATGTCGAGCATACCGATAAGCAGCAGATTGAGGAAGGCGCTGGCGGCAAGCGCCGCCGCGACGTAGCCGACAAGGATCATGAAAAACCGGCCGAGGATCAGCAGAAGCCCGCTCACGCCTCGCCGTGCCCGGCGATCATCATGGCTTCGAGCGCCAGGCGCTCATGCTTCTTCAGCCGCTCCGACTCCGATTTCAGCTGGCCGCAGGCGGCAAGGATGTCGCGTCCGCGCGGCGTGCGAATCGGCGAGGCGTAACCAGCGTTGTTGATGTAGTCGGCAAACTTCTCGATCGTCTCCCAGTCCGAGCACTGGTAGTTGGTGCCGGGCCAGGGGTTGAACGGGATCAGATTGATCTTGGCCGGAACGCCCTTCAAGAGTTTGATCAGCGCCTTGGCGTCGTCGAGGCTGTCGTTGACATCCTTCAGCATCACATATTCGAAGGTTATGCGACGCGCATTCGACAAGCCGGGATATTTGCGGCAGGCGTCGATCAGTTGCTCCAGCGGATATTTCTTGTTGATTGGCACCAGCAGGTCGCGCAGATCGTTGCTGGTGGCATGCAGCGAGATTGCCAGCATGACACCGATCTCGTCGCCGGTGCGGAAGATTTCCGGCACCACGCCCGAGGTCGACAGAGTGATGCGCCGCTTCGACAGCGATAGGCCGTCGCCATCCGATGCGATCAGCAGCGCCTTCTTGACCTCTTCGAAATTGTAGAGCGGCTCGCCCATGCCCATCATGACAATGTTGGAGACCTTGCGGCCTTCGGCCGGCACGATGGCGCCATCTGGCGTATCGCGGTCTGGAAAATCGCCAAGCCGGTCGCGCGCCGTCATCAGCTGGGTCAGGATTTCTTCCGCCGTCAGGTTGCGCACCAGTTTCTGGGTGCCGGTATGGCAGAAGGAGCAGGTGAGCGTGCAGCCGACCTGGCTGGAGATGCACAGCGTACCGCGGCCTTCTTCCGGGATATAGACCGTTTCAATTTCCACCGGCCTGCCTGCTCCCCGCGCGGGAAAGCGGAACAGCCATTTGCGGGTGCCGTCGGACGAGATCTGTTCCTCGACGACTTCCGGCCGGGCGATGGTGAAATGCTTCGCCAGTTCGCTGCGTAGATCCTTCGAGATGTTGAACATGTGGCCGAAATCGGAGACGCCACGCACATAGAGCCAATGCCAGAGCTGCTGGACGCGCATCTTCACCTGACGCTCCGGCACGACGCCGGCGGCGAGCAGCGCCTCGCCGAGTTCGGCGCGCGTCAGCCCGATCAGCGACGCTTTTGCAGGCGCAGCCGTGCGGGCGGCAAGCGCCGTCCGGGTCTTGTCATTGTTGATGTCGAGCGAAAGCGTCATGATCGTCTGGCGTGGATAAAGAAGTTTCCGGCGAAAGCATGTCGCGCAAAAGTGTGCAGAAGTTTTGCGATAGCGACATGGGCAAAATAGTAATTGCGGCGGCACATATCACAGCTATGCGGCGGCGTCACGCTGCCGCGCCCACGTGTCGCGGCGGCCTGTCAGAGCGAAAGCCGGTATTGCTGCTCCAACCGGCCCGATCTGGCATGCGGCGTAGGGATGCCGTAACGGCGCCAGCCCATCTTTTCATAAAGGGTGACCGCGCGCGGATTGTCGGAGTAAACTGAAAGCTTCGCCGTCGAAAAACCTCGGTCCTTCAGCACATTGGGGATGGCGGCCATCAAGTCCTTGGCGACGCCACTGCCCCAGGCACGCGGGCTCACGCCGATATAATGGAGCTCCGCGGATTCGCCTTCACCGGGAACCGGTGCGATGGCTGCAAAGCCGGTCGCCGTCCCCTTGCTATCGACGGCAACAAGCAGAAAGGCGCGCGCGGAGCTTCCCAGAACCCGTGCTATCACCGGTCGCGACAGGTCGAGCGGTGCGACATCATCACCGTCCCGCGCGCTGGTCGCCTCAGCCCAGATCTGCGCCGCGGCGTCGAGATATGTCTTCGTGCCGTCGATGATCTTGCACATGCTGAGCCTGCGCCCCAGGTGGCGGTTTTCTATCCGTGGCGGTCGCGCTGCCTTGCACTCTCGATGGTGATGGCGAGCAACGCCTGCCGGGCGATCGCTTCCGCAAGGTCGGCGCGTCGGCGCGCCTGCAGCACCGCAGCCTGCAGGGACGCCAGTGCACGCACGATCGATTCCGAGTTCCATCGCATCAGCGCGCTTTCCACGGTCTTGCGGCGCGTGAAAAAGACCGGCGGTCGCGCCGAGGCGATCACGGAAGCCGCATTGCGCCCGTCGGCATCCATCGCCCCGCGCATAGCTTGCAAGGCATGGAATTGCCGCATCGCCGCAGCCAGCACCTGGCTCGCCGCTTGGCCGCCTCCGAGTCGGGCAAAGGCTATGTCGAAATCGGCCGGCTTGCCTTCGAGCGTCGCGTCGATGGCGTCATCCAGCGACAAGCCCGCGACATCTCCGATCATCAGCTTCACGTCGTCCAGCGTGATCTGCTTCTTGTCGGCTGCATAAAGAGCAAGCTTCTCCAATTCTCCACGCGACGCCAGTCGGTCGCCGCCCAAGCTGCGCTTCAGCGCCTGCCGCGCCTCCAGCGCGATAGAAAGGCCGGCCTTCTGCAACTCTTCGTCGATCACGCTGTCAACGCCGCGGCTTTCATCGGCATAGCAGGGCAGCGCCATCGCATGCTCCGACGCCTCCACGGTGGCGCGAAGGGGCGCGCCCTTCTTCAGGTCGCCGGCTTCGATCAGAATGACGGCGTCGCGCGACGGCTGCGCCGCAAGCACCTTAACGTCGTCGGCAAGGCCCTTCTGGGCGGCGGCATTGCGCACCCAAATCAGGCGTCGGTCCGAAAACATAGGCACCGTTCGCGCTTCGTCGATCAGGCGGCCCGGCGTCTGGTCGATTTCGGCGGCATCGAGGCGGACCACGGAAAATGGATCGTCGGCCGACAGGCCGGTCGAAGCCGCAATCTTGCGGGCACGCTCCGACACGAGCCCGCGGTCGGGGCCGTAAAACAGCAGGATCGAATTCTGCAGGTCGCGCCGGGCAAGCCAGCCATCGACCTCATGCGCCTTTTTCTGAGCCATGGTTTCCGCCTAACACAATATTCAGGCGCGATGAATCGTTATCCCCGCGATTTCGGAAGACCGATGAACCGTTGAAGCCCAGCGGCCTGCCGGCGTAGTGTCGCAGACATCATAACTGTTTTGAGAAATCTCAATGACGCCAGCAGCTTCCCTGTCCACCATCGGCTTCGACGCCGACGACACGCTCTGGCAGAACGAGCATTTCTATCGGCTGACCGAACAACGCTTTGCAGCGCTTCTGGCCGATTATGCCGAGCCCGAGCAGCTATCGGCCAGATTGCTGGAGGCTGAAAAACGTAACCTGCAACTCTATGGTTTCGGTATCAAGGGTTTCACACTGTCGATGATCGAGACATCCATCGAATTGACTGCAGGACGGATGCCGGCAGCGATAATTGGCGAAATCCTTGCCGCCGGACGGGAAATGCTGAGCCATCCGGTCGAGACCTTGCCGCTGGTCCGCGAAACGCTGGAACGGCTTGCCGGCTCGTTCCGCCTTGTGCTGATCACCAAGGGCGATCTTTTCGACCAGGAGCGCAAGCTTGCGCAATCCGGATTGGGTGAACTGTTCGATGCGGTCGAAATCGTCAGCGACAAGAATATCGCCACTTACGAGCGCATCTTCGGCCTTCACGGCCGCCCGGAACACAGCATGATGGTTGGGAATTCCCTTAAGTCGGACATCGTTCCGGCAATCCAGGCTGGAAGCTGGGGAGCCTATATCCCGCACGACCTCACCTGGGTTGCAGAGCGGGTCGAAGAACCCGTGGGCGAGCCGCGCTTCCGGCGGCTCAGCCATATCGGGGAACTCGTCGACCTGGTTGCCGAGATCGGCGAAAGCCGTCACTGAGCAGGTGGTCGCTCCGTTCTTCGGACCGGAAACCAAAACCCGCGTCCAACCCGTTGCGCATGGTTGTGGCTGTCCGACCGGAAGAACCCATGCTGAAAACGAAAAAGCCGCGGAAAACCGCGGCTTTTTCGTGGAGAAGTTATTGGAGCGGGTGAAGCGATTCGAACGCTCGACCCCAACCTTGGCAAGCGAAAAATTACGCCGTCGCTGTACTGTGCGCGATTTCAGTGGAATACGCGAGAGTGCGCGTCCTTCGGGGCTAACAATTCTCAAATGAAGGAGCTGCGGCGTATTGCGGTGAACTGGGGTGGGCCACGGTGAAATCTGAAACTCGTGACCGCGCGGTGACCGCGGAGCGATCCTTGGTGCGGTGTCTATGTGGCACATGATTATGGCTAAGAGTCTGGCCGTGGCGTTTGGAAGAGGCCTATAGTCAAAAGCATGCCCACTGCGAAATGACCCTGCCCGTCACTTCGACGACAGACGTGGCGGATACCGGGTCTTATATCACCGAATATCCGCGCCTTTATCTACTTCCCGCTTACGTTCGGCTCCATCTTCCAGGCGGGAATGCACGTCGGCACTTCGCTCATCCTTGCCGATCGTTTCGACTGTAAAGGAATCGCGGTCCATCACTCCGTTCAGTAGATACAGGTAGGCGAGCGCAGGGGACATTTGCTGTTTCGGGAAGTGCTTCTGGAACAACCCCCGGGCGTTGCCCGGATGCGAGAAAAACTCATAGGTTCGCCGTTGCACGAACTGCGCCAACTCCGGCCGTTCTAATAGGCTGACCACGAGCGCATAGGGCTCATAGGTGTAGTTCGAAGAGCCGTACTCAATGTTCGCCTCGTTGCACTGGTGTTTCGGCTGCTTCACATACGCTGTCAACTTTCCTTGGATGATCTCTCGATCTCCGAAATAGGCCTTTGGAGGTCTGCGATGTGCGACGATTGCCCATCTGCCGTGCTCAGACAGAACCACCGGATGAGATTCGTGTGATCGTTCATCGGGCAGAAAACATATGCGCGGGGCGGCGGCTGCGGCCGGTCAATGTACGCTGGGACGGTCACATCTAGCCCGCAAGGAGAGCCCGGCTCTCGCTGACTTCCCGGCTCTGGCAGATCGCACTCGCCAGACTTTGGACCCTCGCCCGGTTCGCGAATCCGAAACAAATCGACCTGACACGCCTTTTTGGCGACCTTGCCTGCAGTCGAGTGCTCGACATAGCCGAGGTACGCGACAGACCGCGGAGCGCTCGTCTTTCGCAGCAGATAGGTGACTCCGGAGGTGAAGACGATGGGGGAGAAAAAACCCCTCAACTCCTGCGCCTGCTCCGAAAATCGCAACGTGAGAGGGTCGCAGAGCATGTCGACGGCGGACCCGGCGGACAGCAGGTTTTGGCCCTCGGATCCGGTCAAATCTATCCCCGACCGTCACCTTGACCGAGGTGACGTGATATGGGCTACCGTTAAATAGCGCGTAGGAGAGATCAGCTAGGTAACCTTGGAACTGCTCGCGGTCGTCGGTCTTAACCCTGAAGGTACAGAGGCCCGGTGGACGCGTGCTTACCACGCAACTCTATTTCCCCGGAGAACCTGATAACGACCGGGACTTGATCTTTGATCCGGCGCTGCTGCTCGACATTGCCGCGGCCAGCGACGGCAAGTTCGGAAGGTACGACTTTGTAGTGGCGTAACCGCACGAAGCTTCGGTGTAAACTTTCTCAGGCGCTCCTTGCACTAGATGCGAAAGGCTAGGATGACCTACAGCCAAGGAGGAAAATGTTGGACGGACGCATCACACTTTCGGGCGTGGAACGACCAACATGAGACGTCTGTCTTTACCAACTCCTCGTCGGCGCGGTCTGCTCGGAGCCGCCGTCGCGGTCTGGACGGCACCAACCACGCTGCTCGGCCACGCTATAGCCCGGGTGTCTGACTGCCAGAAGCAGAGCGAATTGACGCTCCAGCGGCACGGGCATGGCTTTATCGCTTGCCGGCGGGACGGTTCAGGGGTTTCGGGGCCATCACTATTGGCCACGTCATTATCATAGAACCAAAATTTCTTGAACTGCATGGGCTTCGGTTGCTCGCTCACGAGCTATCGCACACGCGTCAACACGATTGGCTCGGCCCGACATATCTGCCTCTTCACGCATTCCTACAGGCGATCAGCGTCCTCCTCTACTTCATCCGCCCGATTGCCAAGTTTTCAGCTTGGCATGCCTACAATCCATTGGAGCGGGCACTGCTTTGTGTTCCGATCGATGTCATCGTCGACGAACGACCACCCGAAGGCGAATTGGCCAGCAAGGTATTGCATGCCTTCGAGCTTATCTGCCGGCAGAATGACTTACGTGGCAACGGTCGCAAGGTACAGTAGCGATGAGACAGCGCGTCTCACAGCCGAAGCAAATCGACCGGCGTTGGTAAAAGCCGTTTACATTTCGGGCCTCATATCGGGATCAAAGTTCGCCATGAATGGGTAAGCTGTTGAGATCATTAACACCCCAACTGGAATCGAAGTAGCGAAAACCTTCTCCGTCGTCTGCACTGCGCCGGAGGACGCCGCCGGCTCCGCATGTTACAGATAGATGATTGCTGGACGCATTGTTCGATCGATATCCGTGACGAGAGCTTCAGGGCCACTAACGTTGCCTTGTCATCTTGAGGTCAGGAACTGGGTTGGATACGTGCAACCGAATTTTCTCGGGAGATGCCCATGATGGAATCGCCGCGTTGCGTCAATTGCGGGACCGGCCAGTTTGTCACACTCCTGCACCGTGAACGCGGCGGCCCGATGGTTTGCCCCAGATGCAGGGACGGCATTCTGCTGGAGATCTCCCGGCAGCGCACAGCACAGGAAGCCATAATCTCTGCCTTTGGCTTGAATACGCTGGAGGTCCTGGTTGGGGTCAGCGGTGGACAGAGCGAACCCCAGCTTTCCGTTGAACTGCTCGATGACATCCTCGCGCTGGTTCACCCCGATAATCATCCTCCGGAACGCACTTTTCTGGCGCATCGGGTGACAGCCGAATTGCTGGCGCTTAAGGCCACGCTAGAAGTGTTGGCGTTGAGTTCCTCCGCCAAGTCGATACCGACTGTTACGACTAGGCGTCGCATTGCCGGCAGAAATGGCGATAATGCGTCACAAAGGCCGCGCCAGTTCCATCCGTGCAACGACTGCCGACAGATGGCTCCGCGTTACTACTGCGACGACTGCCGTCAACGGTGGGAGCGAGAACGGCATGAAAAGCGTGAGAAGGACAACGCGGCTGCCAGGCAAAGGCGTGCACGCAATCGTCTGCTCTGGCAAGCAACTTGTGTGCAGTGTGGAAAGCCCTTCATTCCAAAGCGGCGGGATGCGAACTATTGCTCAGGCGCGTGTCGCCAGAAGGCGCATAGAGAGCGGACGGTCGTCGCCTGACGGCGACGCGATTGGCCTCGATGACGATCCATACCAGCGGTCCAAACGCTGCATCCAAGCTGCGCACTTGTAACCCGCGTGTAACCCTGACCCCAGGCCTATCCGGATGGGGTCCGATCTCGATAGTTCCGAAAAACGAAAAAGCCACGGAGGACCGCGGCTTTTCGATGCTTTGATAATTGGAGCGGGTGAAGCGAT
>CAVSAU010000002.1:0-447471 GCA_963726065.1 uncultured Alphaproteobacteria bacterium | reverse complement strand
CCCGCTCTCTCCGCCAGATTTCCCCTTAGCCTGACGCGACGGGGCCGCCCGCCAAGCGGAGCCAGTCCCGCAATGACCGCGCTCACCTCCAGACTTCCCCCTGACCGCATCAGGCTTTGTCCTGCGACAATCCTGCACAAGGGATGCGCAGTTCAGCTGGTTGCCGAATCAATGGGCAAGGTTTAAATTTGGAAATGCGATCCACCTCCTCCCGGATCGCGCGTAAATAGCCCGCCGAACCTCCTCCCTCGGCGGGCTTTTTCTTTCATTCCGAACAATTGTTGACTGCCTACCCGGCAGCGCAGGCGCCGCCCGTCAGACGGCGCCTGGAGTATCGCGTGAGAGCACGACGTTATGACGCGGTTTCGCGGTTATGGGCGCCCTAGTGCGTTCAGGGTGGTTCCGTAACTGGGGGCGGTGCACAATCCGGCATCTTGGGCCGATTGCGAGCATTGGCCGCTGTATTGCATGGGAGTGGTCTGGCAACCGGCCAGGGCGGAAAGTACAAAAAGAGAGGTAAGCACCAAATATCTGCGCATTTAATTCCCTCGTCTGTCCAATCCCCGCTATCCCGTCGCGATGCTATCACACGACCTGCGCCCCTTCTATTCCACCAAAGATGGCAGTCCGGCGCGGCCACGCGCGACCGCTGCCGCGACCGGCTGTGACAGGGCGAAACAAATCATGAATATGGAACCTATTGGCTATCCGGCGCGTAATTGTGCGATAGGACCCACGGGGGCGTTGAATGGAGAGTGAAAAATGAAATTTCGTAACGCTACGATCGCCGCTGCGGCGCTGATGGCCATGGCGCTTGCCGGCTGCGCTGCGACAGAGCAGCAGCAACGCGCCGGCACCGGTGCGCTGATTGGCGCGGGAGCCGGCGCCTTGGCGGGTCAGGCGATTGGCGGCGACACAAGGAGCACTGTCATCGGGGCCGCCGGTGGCGCCCTCTTGGGTGCAGCAGTTGGAACGGCGACCACGCCGCAGCGTCGCGGCGGCGAAATGTGCCGCTATCGCGGCTCGGATGGCCGCGTTTACGTCGCCGAGTGCGACGAGCGCTACTATAGCGGCAACTATTAAGGCCCAGACCAACCGCAGCATGTCCCGGGGGAGGGCTGCGGCCATTTGGTTGCGAGCGTATGCTTGGAGGACGAAGGAGCCCGCGAAGCGGGATCGTCCGGCCGTGACATTCTGCTCGCCGGAGCACCTGGCGAAACGATTGTCGAACCGGCACAGCGTTCCTACATGAGCGTTGCGGTCATCCCCTCCCAGACCGCACCCAGATAGCCCGCCGAACCTCCTCCCTCGGCGGGCTTTCTTTTTCGCGGGCATTTCGGGTCTGCCCAGGAGCCCGCCTCGTCGCCGACAACATATCGCCGCGCTACGCCATCGGCCGTCCCGCCGTTCGGGCGGTCCCAGTCTGTGCATCGTAACAAAACTGACATTGAACCGACATCGCGCCTTCATGCCGCTGGTCTAGGCCATCCCGGGAAACGCGGAAAACCGCGACGGACAGGGAAGTCGTCATGCTCGAAATTCGCGACGTAACGCGCCGCTTCGGCAAGAACATTGCTGTCAACGGCGTCGCACTGGAAATCCCGCAAGGCCAGATGGTCGGCATCATCGGTCGTTCGGGCGCCGGCAAGTCGACCTTGCTCAGGATGATCAACCGTCTCATCGATCCCAGCCAGGGGTCGATTTTTTTTGACGGCTCGGAAGTGTCCGCGCTGCGCGGCTCGACACTGCGGCGCTGGCAACGCGATTGCGCCATGATCTTCCAGCAGTTCAACCTGGTTCCGCGCCTCGATGTGCTGACCAACGTGCTGCTCGGCCGCCTCAATCATCGCTCGACCGCGCTTAACTTGCTCAGCATCTTTTCCCGCGAGGAACGCGCACTTGCGATCGTTGCGCTGGAGCGGCTCGACATCGCCCGAACCGCGCTGCAGGCAGCCGGCACGCTGTCGGGCGGCCAGCAGCAGCGCGTAGCGATCGCGCGCGCGCTGATGCAGCAGCCGCGGATGATCCTGGCAGACGAACCGATCGCCTCGCTCGACCCGCTCAACGCCAAAGTGGTGATGGACGCGCTCCAGGACATCAACCTGCGCGAAGGCATTACCGTGATCACCAACCTCCACACACTCGATACGGCGCGCGCCTATTGCAGCCGCATCATCGGCATGGCCGGCGGCAAGGTAGTGTTCGACGGCGCTCCAGAAGAGCTCACCCGCGACGCCGTCCGCATGGTCTACGGCGCCGACGGCTATGGTTCCGAGATCTCCGAGGCGATCACCTCGACCAGCATTCGCGTGCATAAGCCGAAACTGCCAGCATCCGCCGGACCCTTGCAGCCCGCCCTCGAGCGGCTGTGAGCCTCCGGGATCGTCTTGCCCGCGTCACGGGCTGTCTCAACGCATGAACAGGGCCGGCATCAGCCGGCGTCAATCGGAGAAACATCATGTTCAGGAAAGCACTTCTCGGCGCCGTCTCGCTCGCCGTACTCGCCATCGGCTCGGCCCAGGCCGCCGACCTCAAGGAATTCCGCATCGGCCTGATCGGCGGGGAGAACGAAGCCGACCGCCTGCGCAATTTCCAGTGTCTCGTCGACCAACTTCCAGCTGTGCTCGGCGTCGAGAAGGTTTCGCTGTTCCCGGCCGCCGATTATGACGGCACCATTCAGGGCCTGCTCGGTGGCACGCTGGATTATGCCGAACTCGGCGCCTCGGGCTACGCCAAGATATACCTCGAGAACAAGGACGCGGTGGAGCCTATCCTGACCACCGTGCAGACCGATGGGGCCACCGGCTATTATACGATCATGGTCGCCAAGAAGGATTCCGGCATTACCAAGCTGGAGGACATCAAGGGCAAGAAGCTCGGCTTCGCCGACCCGGATTCGACCTCGGGCTATCTGATCCCGGTCACCGCGCTGCCCAAGGATCTCGGTGGCGTCGCCGTCAAGGACTATGTTGCCGAGACTGGCTTCGGCGGCGGCCACGAAAACCTTGTTCTGGAAGTGCTGAAGGGCACCTTCGATGTCGGCACCACCTTCGGTTCGGGCGTCGGCGAGTTCAAGGACGGCTACACCTCCGGTAACCTGAGGAAGATGGTCGACAAGGGCATCCTCGATATGGATGATCTCGTCGAGATCTGGAAGTCGCCGCTGATCCCGAATGGCCCGATCGTCGTGCGCACATCGCTCGACGCCGACATCAAGGCGAAGTTCAAGGACTACATGATGAAGCTGCCGGAAACCGACGCGGCATGCTTTTCCGCCATCCAGGGCGGCGACTTCAAGGGCTTCACCGAGGTGACGCCTGAATTCTACCAGCCGATCATCGACGCCCGCAAAGCCCAGATCGGCTCGTAAGGCATCAGGCAGTAATGACGCGTCGCGCGGCCACCAGGCTCCGCGGCGCGTCCCTTTATGAAGATGGCCATGTCAACCACAATCACCAGCCCCACCCTCTCGGAAGCCGGCCTCGCCGTCGAGCGCCACTGGCGGGAGCTGGCGACACGCCGCCGCCACTACACGCTTGGCGGCCTGCTCTTCATGATCGTGGCGATGTCGGGCTCGTTGTGGTTTGCCAATGAGAGCAACGCCGGCAAGTTCTGGGATCGGCTGCCGCACCTCTTTGACTTCATCGACCAGATGATCCCGCGCGATGGCTGGGAAGTCTGGCGCGCGTTGTTCGACCTGCCGTCGCCCTATGCCGACGGCAGCCTGAAATATGACTATCCGGAAGGCCGGATGTACATCACCAGCACGCTCTACGTGCCGGAATATGTCTACAAGATGCTGGAGACCATCAACATCGCGCTGGTCTCCACGCTGATTGGCTTCGGCTTCGGCTTCGTGCTCTGCTTCCTTGCCGCATCCAACATCGTCACCCAGCGCTGGTTGCGTTTTTTCGTGCGGCGTTTCCTCGAAATCCTGCGCGCCTTTCCGGAGATCGTGATCGCCGGCTTCTTCCTGGCGATCCTCTCGATCGGACCCATCCCTGCGATTATCGCGGTGTCGATCCATACCGTCGGCGCGCTTGGAAAGATGTTCTTCGAAGTCGTGGAGAATGCCGACATGCGGCCCGACGAAGGCCTGCGCGCCGCCGGCGCCAACTGGGTGGAGCGGGTGTGGTTCGGCATTGTGCCGCAGGTAATGCCCAATTTCCTGAGCTACGCTCTTTTGCGGCTGGAGATCAATGTGCGGGCCTCCACCATCATCGGCGCCGTGGGCGGAGGCGGGATCGGCGAGGTTCTGCGCCTGTCGATCAGCCGCACGCACGAGGCCAAAACGCTGGCGATCATCTTCCTTCTCCTGCTCACCATCATCGGCGTCGACCAGTTTTCCGCCTGGCTGCGAAAAAAGCTGGTCGGCCAGCAAGCCTTCGCCTTCGGCCGTGGGGATTGATGCGATGACGACCCTGACCGCCGAACAGATCGACGCCATTTCGAAACGCCATCCGGAAGTGTTTGCCGGTTCGCAGCGCAAGCGGCTCACCGCGTGGCTTGTCGGTGCTGGCATCGCCGCCTACCTTGTCTTCGCCTGGTGGTTCTTTGCTGTTGGGTCGGTGCTTGCCGGCGGCAATTGGGGCATCGCCGGCGTCTATCTCGCCGACTGGGTTTCCTACGAAATCCGTCCGGAGATCAACTTCGACGGCGACCGCCTGGAGATCAGCTATCCGCGTTTCTCGTCCTACCGCGCCGACCGCCAGCCTGACTGGGTCCGCATCGAACCCATGGAGGGCGAAAAGGTCGGCGCCAAGGCTCCGGCAAAACGCGCCATCATCAATATCGGCAGCGCCAACACGATCGACGCAACCCCCGGCCAGGTCGTCGTGACGCGCGGCGCCGAGACACTGGTCGTCGATATCGTCCAGGGTAAAAGCGCGATCGCGCAGACTGCTTTGCCGGCATGGGCGACCCAAAGGGCGGCGGGTGAAAAGATCACCGTCGATTTCGGCTTCGCCGGCAGCGCACAGATCGACGCTGACGATGTGAATATCCGGCATCGCTTCTTCGGTTGGGAAAATTTTGTCTTCGATGGCCATTCGCCATTCTGGGGCAAGCCGGCCGGCGAGGTGTTTTCGCTGATTGCCTCCGGCCCGCGTCTCAAGCCCGAAATGTCGAATGCAGCACTTGCCTGGGACAACATCTGGAGCAATTCCGAATGGCAGCACGGCGATGTCTGGACGAAGCTCCTGCAGACCATCGTCATGGCCTTCGTCGGCACCGTCTTCGCGTCGCTTCTGGCGTTCCCGCTGGCTTTCGCCGCCGCTCGCAACATCACGCCGAACCGCTTCACCAACCAGTTGTTCAAGCGCTTCTTCGATTTCCTGCGCTCCGTCGACATGCTGATCTGGGCGCTGTTCTTCACCCGGGCCTTCGGGCCGGGCCCGCTGGCGGGCATCTCGGCGATCTTCTTCACCGACACCGGCACGTTCGGCAAACTGTATTCCGAGGCCCTGGAAAACATCGACGACAAACAGCGCGAAGGCATCCGCTCGGTCGGCGCGGCTCCCGCTCTGGTGCAGCGCTACGGCGTGGTGCCTCAGGTCTTGCCGGTGTTCCTCAGCCAGTCGCTCTACTTCTGGGAATCCAACACTCGCTCGGCCACCATCATCGGCGCCGTAGGCGCCGGCGGCATCGGCCTCAAGCTCTGGGAAGCCATGCGCACCAATTCCGACTGGGAAAACGTCGCCTACATGGTCCTCTTGATCCTCGTCGTCGTCTTCATCTTCGACAGTATCTCGAACGCCTTGCGCCAGCGACTGATCGGGCGGACGGTAATCGACTGATCGCCGGGCAACACGAGTTGGATCACGCAAAAGCCGCGGCTGCTTCGTGATTCTGTCATGCAAATCGCCTATGCCATCGGCCTGGCGAGGAAACGCGATGCGCTACGCAATCTATTTCACCCCGGAACGCGACGACCCATTGACCCGCGTTGCCGCAAACTGGCTGGGCCGCGATCCCTTCACCGGCGCTGCGGCCCCGGCGCCGGCGATTGGCCGCCTGTCGCCGGCCGAAATCGCCTTCCACACCGCCGCGGCCCGTCGCTACGGCTTCCACGCCACGCTGAAGGCGCCGTTCCGGCTCGCCGCCGGCGAAACGGAGGCGTCGCTTATCAAGGCCATGGACGTCTTCGCCGAAGCGGTGACGCCAGTCGTCATTCCGAAGCTGGTGCCGCGGCAGATCGACAGCTTTTTCGCCCTTGTTCCCGAACAGGTTTCGGCGGAACTCAACAGCTTCGCCAACGACGTCGTGATGGCTTTCGAGCGTTTCCGCGCGCCGCTCACCGAGGCCGAGATCGAACGGCGTAGCCCGGATTCACTGAGCCCGCAGCAATTCCGAAACCTCTACCAGTGGGGTTACCCCTATGTGTTCGAAGCGTTCCGCTTCCACATGACGGTGACCGGCCGGGTGAGCGACGCCGAAGCGCCCCGCATCTGCGGCGCCATCGAGGAATTTTTCGGCGCCGTGCTCGACGAACCTGTCGCCGTGGACGGCATGGCGCTTTTCGTCGAGCCTGAACCCGGCGCCCCCTTCCATATACGATCATACCATCCGCTGGGTCCCCGGCGGGAAAGAAAGACCGCATGAGATGACCGCTGAAACAGTTTTGAAGAATGCACGCATCGTGCTCGCCGACGAGGTGCTGACGGGGTCGATCCTGATCCGCGACGGCAGGATCGCCGACATCGCCGAGGGCGGCATGGCGGGCGAAGACATGGCTGGCGATTATGTCATTCCCGGTCTCGTCGAGCTCCACACCGACCACCTCGAAGGCCACTATGCGCCGCGCCCGAAGGTGCGCTGGAACCCGATCGCCGCGGTGCTCGCGCATGACGCGCAGGTGGCTACCGCCGGCATTACCACCGTGTTCGATGCGTTGCGGGTGGGCCTTGACGAAGACTCCGACATGACCGCGGCGGAGATGCGCAAGCTCGCCGACGCCATCGAGGACAGTGTGCGCAAGGACCGCGTACGCGCCGACCATTTCATTCATCTGCGCTGCGAAGTCTCGGCGCCCGACTGCCTTGAGGGTTTCGGCTTCTTCGACGGCGACGAGCGCGTCAGGCTTGCCTCGCTGATGGACCATGCGCCCGGCCAGCGGCAATTCGCCAAGCTCGAGGCATATGCGATTTACTATCAGGGCAAGCTGAAAATGTCCGATGAAGCATTCCGCATCTTCTGCGAGCGGCGTGTCGCCGATTCCGAGGCGAATTCGCCAGGCAATCGTGCCGCGATCGCCGCCGCCTGCCAGGCGCGCGGTATCGTGCTCGCCAGCCACGACGACGCCACGGTCGCGCATGTCGAGGAGGCGGTGCAGCAGGGCATCCGCGTCGCCGAGTTCCCAACCACGGAAGCTGCCGCCCGCGCCTCCAAGCAGGCCGGGCTCGGCGTGCTGATGGGCGCGCCCAATGTCATGCGCGGCGGCTCGCATTCTGGTAACGTCTCGGCCCGCACGCTTGCCGAAGGCGGCATGCTGGATATCCTTTCGTCAGACTACATTCCGTTTAGCCTGATCCAGTCGGCCTTCTTCCTCGGAGAGGTGGTCGACGGCATCTCGCTGCCGCAGGCTGTGGCCATGGTCTCGAAAAACCCGGCTGAAGCGGTAGGCCTCGACGATCGTGGCGTCATCGAGAAAGGCCGCCGCGCCGACCTCGTGCGCGTGCGCGTCGACGAGCATGTGCCGGTCGTGCGCACTGTCTGGCGCGAAGGGCGCCGCGTCGCATGATGGTCTCGGCCTTGATTGAACGCGAACTGACCGGCGCTGCCTTCCCAGTCCGTAAGGGAGTCTTCATTGCCGTCGTCGGCCCGAGCGGCGCGGGCAAGGACACGATCATGGACTACGCACGCGAAAAGCTGCGCGACGAGGGCGGCGTCGAGTTCGTGCGCCGCGTCATCACGCGGCCGAGCGACGCCTCTTCCGAAGACCATGACACCCTTGCCGACGCGGCCTTCGAGGAAGCGGAAAGCCATGGCGCTTTCGCATTGTCGTGGACCGCGCACGGCCTGAAATACGGCCTGCCGGCGTCGGTCGACAAGACCATCGCCAATGGCCGCGTCGCCATCGCCAATCTATCGCGTGGAGCCTTGCCGGCGCTGCGGGAGCGCTATGCCACCGTCGCCATCGTGGAGATCACCGCGCGGCACGAAGTTCTGGCGGAGCGGCTTGCAGCACGCGGCCGGGAATCACGTGGCGAGGTGCTGGCCAGGCTTGCTCGCACCGCGCCAGTGGAGCGCGGCGCCGACGTCATCACAATCGACAACAGCGGCGCGCGCGAGGATGCGGGCGAGCAGTTCGTCACGGTTGTCCGCAAGGCCATCGCCCATGCGGATATCGGCGGCGCCGTTTAATGCGTAAGCAGTAACTTACATTATCCGCAGCAGGTGGTTGTCCCAGACATAGTCCTGCATGTCGGTGGCGCTACCTTTCGGGTCTACGATTTCGCCGGCGCCGGTCGTCGCCATGAAGGCTGACTGGTCGGGCGCCAGACCGCAGACTTCCTTCAGAGAAAGCGACGAACGTACCGTGCCCGTGGCGGTGTCGATGACCAGCATGCTGTTGCCTTGCGGCGATGACACCGCAACGATGCCGGCAGCCGCATTGGCGGCGACCGAGCCGACATAGTTGCGCAGCCCGCCAAGCACATCTTGCGGCATGTCGATCAGCGCCAGCTCGAAGCCGGGTTTCGCCTTGCCGACCAGCAGCGGCTGGTCGCTCGCCGGGCCCTCATACTGGCAGCCGAACCAGACGGCTCCGGTCGCGTCGATATCCATATGTCTGATGGATAGCTGGTGCAGCGCAAGCGGCAGAAGATGCTCTTCGATGAGGCCGCCGCTGGTCCGGTCGACGAACACCAGCGACGGCTTCATAGTCGACAGATTGAGCTTGGCGCGGCCGAAATCCGGGTGCGTCTCGATGCCGCCATTGGCGATCGCCAGCGTCCTGCCGTCCGGCATCAGCAGGAGTTCGTGCGGGTCCATGCCGTACGTCGGAAACTCTCCAACGCGACGAAAGCTGTCGGTGGCGTCGTAGACGCCGATCCTGCCGGCGGCGTTTTCATAATCGTTCTCGGTGGCGTAGAGTAGCCTGCCGTCCGGCGAGAACACGCCATGGCCGAAGAAATGCCGGCCCTCGACGCTTGCAATGGTTAGTGGTTGCTTACGCTTTGTGTGATCGAACACCACCGCGAAGCTGCCTGGCCGCCGCGCAAACACCACCGCCTGCCGCGACACCGGATCGAAGGTCACATCATGGCCGCGCTCGGGCAGGTCTGCCGAAAAGACTATTTTGCGGTCTTCCGACAGCACTGCCACCCCATAGGCGCCGTCGCGCCGCTGATAGGCGGTGGCGAAAACGGCTTCCGCCGCCTCCACCGCCTGCACGGCTTGCGGCGAAAGCGACGCCACAAACCCGGCGCCGGCGGCCTTGAGGAATACGCGGCGGTCGACGAGACGCATGGCCTTAGTCTCCATCGAGCGAGGAGAAGCCGGCGGTTAGTCCGAGTTCGGCTGCCAGCCGGGTGCCGAAGATCTCCGAAAGGCTCGACGTCACAACGCCGAAATAGGCTAACTTGCCGCGTTTTTCAGGGTTGGCCAGCACATCGTCGACCGGCCCCTTCGTCGCTTCGGCGGCGTTGATCGCATTGCCGAACTCGAAATTCGCCGACTGGGCAATCCAGCGCGACGCCTCCGGCAGCGCCGGCCCGATGCCGGAGGCGTCGAACAGCGTCTTCAGGCCTTCCATATTGCCCTTGAGCGCGTCGGCGGTCTTGCCGGAGCGCCAGAACAGCGCCTGCTTCGGCTTGTCGGCTTTTTCGGTGTCACCGAGGAAGCCGCCGAGCCGCTGGTCGCGGATCAGTTCGAGGCCGTTGACAAAAACCTCCAGCAGTTCGGTCAGCGCCTCGTCTGCGTTGCGATAGAGCGGGTTTTTATCTCCGAAATCCTGCCATTTCGCCGAAAACCCCGTCAGATCGGCCCATTCGGCTGCGAGTTCGCTGGCCATCTCGTCGAGATTCTTGGAGATCGCCGCGCCATAGGCGCAGCGAAACGACCCTGTCTGGCCGGACAATTCCTCGGCTCCGGTTCCGTAGAGTACGAATTCCAGCGCACCCAGCCCTTGCATGGCGACACTCTTGCCGGCGAGTTCTTTCGCATCGCTGGCGGTCCGGTCTCTCTCTGCCAATGCCGCCTGCACCTGCTTCAGGCCAATGCTCTTGCGGTCCGGCCAAAAGAGAATGCGCTCCAGCCGGTTTTCCTCGGTCACCGGTCCGAAGCGGATGATTTCGATTTGTGACCAGGAGTCGATCGCGGAGGAAAATGCGGCGCGGGCGGCTTCGAGCGACGCGCCCGATGGAGCCTTGCAGAGGTTGGCGGCAGCCTTGTCGAGCGCCGTGGTCGCGTCGTGAAAGCGGACATAGCCGGGCCGCACGAAATCCGCGATGCTGCGCGTGACGGTTGCCCCGCTGTCGAGGCTGGCCGCGCCTGCCGGGACGGCTGCCAGCAGGAATAGGCCCGTCGCCATGAAGGGAAAAAAACGCAGCATCAAAGCGACTCCAGGAATTTGACCAGCGCCTCACGTTCCCTGCCGGCAACCGCGGCAAAGCCGTCGCGCGCCTTCTGTGCTTCGCCGCCATGCCAGAGGATCGCTTCGGTCAGGTTGCGGGCGCGGCCGTCATGCAGGAAAAAGGTGTGCCCGTTGACACGCATGGTCAACCCGATGCCCCACAGCGGCGGTGTCCGCCACTCCGTGCCGCTGGCGTCGCCCACGGCCTGTCCGTCCGCTAGCCCCTCACCCAGGTCGTGAAGCAGGAAATCGGAATACGGCCAGATCAGCTGGAAGGCCTGCGCCTTGTTGGGCGCGTCGCGCCGGGTGACGAATTTCGGCGTGTGGCAGGAGGCGCAGCCGAGTTCATAAAAGACCTTCTTGCCGGCAAGCACGTCGGCCTTGCCGACGTCGCGCCGCGCCGGCACCGCGAGGTTCTGCGAATAGAAGGTGACGAGGTCCATCACCGGCGGCGGGGCCTCGACGGGCCCGAGCCGCTCCTGCACGCCATTGGGCAGCGCCAAGCACTCCTTCTCGGCCTCTGTGCAATCGCCCCAATGCTTCGGCACTTCCGGCGTCGAAATGCCGATGTCGCCGGCAAACGCGTCGGCCGATTGCTGGCGGATCGACGGCGTCTGCGCCTTCCAGCCGAAACGCCCAAGCGTGAGTCCACCGCTGAGTTCGTCGCGCACGATCGACGGCCTGCCGGAAATCCCGTCGCCGTTCCTGTCGTCGGGGTCGGCCTTGGCGAGGATGTCGGCGGGGTGGATCTGCTCGACCAATCCCAGGCCTATCATCTGCGGCGTCACCCGCGGCGACAGGGTTGTGCCGGCATGCAACGGGCCGCTGGCCAGGTCGGCCACGCCATAAGCCGGCTTGCGCAGCGATAGGGCTGTTCCGTCTGCGAGCCTGACCGGTATCTCCTCATAGGAGATCGTCATCCGGCCTTCGCCGGCAAGCCCGGGTACGGCAAGGTCCTGCAACTGGCCGCCATAGACCGGGTCGGGGAAGTTGAGGACCCTTCGGTCGGCAAGCGCCTGTTTTTCTTCCTCGGTCTCGGCCTGGCGCGCCAGCCGGAAAAACATGGACGTGGCGTCCGCATTGCCTTCCGGCGGATGACCGCGGCCGTCCTTGAGATGGCAGCTCTGGCAGGCGCGCGCGTTGAACAGCGGCCCCAGTCCGTCGGAGGCTTGCGTCGAAGAGGGCGAGGAGACCCAGAGCTTGCGGAAAAGCCCGTTGCCGAGCTTGAACGTGCCTTCCTCCTCAAAGGTCAAATTGGCAGACGATTGCGAGAAGGCGTCCTGGTTGACGCGTTTGCGCGAGGTTCCGCCGCCGCCCTGCATGGGCTCGAACTGTTCCGGCTTCGAAAAATCCGTCGTCGGCCTTGTTATGGCGGTGACACGGGCCAGATCTTCAGCCGACAGATCGGTGCGGGAGGTCGGCAGGTTTGGAGAATTCGATCGAACCGGCCATGCCGGCGACAGTCGCGAACACCCAGACGACTGCGCCGATCGACACGACAACACGCGTCAACCCGGCGCGCCGCCTCCTCCCCGGCGTCGAGGAGAAGGTACCGTCTCGCCTGCGGCGCAGAAGATCTCAGGGCGCGCCGCATGCCCGCATGTCCTTAGTGTCCTTCCGCCTCGTCCGCCGAGGCAGCATTGAGCAGGCCGAATTTCTCCTCGCCGATGGAGGCGAGCAGGTCGAGCTGCGTCTCGAGGAAGTCGATGTGGCCTTCCTCGTCGCTCAACAGTTGCTCGAACAGTTGCATGGTCACGTAGTCACCCAGTTCCTGGCAGATCTCGCGCGATTTCTTGTATGAAGTGCGCGCGTCATATTCGCCGGCAAGGTCGGATTCCAGCACTTCCTTGACGTTCTGGCCGATCCGAAGCGGCGCTACCGATTGCAGGTTCGGATGGCCTTCGAGGAAGATGATGCGCGCCACGATCTTGTCGGCGTGGTGCATTTCCTCGATTGATTCGGCACGTTCTTTCTTGGCCAGCTTGACGTAGCCCCAGTCTTCAAGAAGGCGGTAATGCAACCAGTACTGATTGACGGCGCCGAGCTCCAGAAACAGAGCCTCGTTAAGCCGCTCGATGATCTGCTTTTCGCCTTTCATGGGTAATGCTCCCGTATTGGACCCGCAATCCGCGCACGCGGTCCAGGTGTGAAACGACATCCTCTCCGTTCGCCTCCGAACGCGAGTGGTAGTTCTCGGTAACCCGAATGATCGTTTCGACCACATTTGGGAAGCAGCCGCAACAGCGTCCTCGCTTTTGCAGCGTATGGTAGACTTTCGCGGGCACGATCAGGGTCCAGGGATCCTGATCGAGAAGCTGGACGATCGTCTCTTCGATCTCCTTTTCGGTAATGAGATTGCAGTGGCAGATCAGCATTTCGTACCTGGAATGGCTGACGGCGCCGGGGCGCCGTTTGGCTGGTGTTGGCGCGCGGAGCCTTACTGGAAGACCTTGTCCGGCGCGTCGAGGCTGTCCGATCCCTCGAAGGCGATCGTATCGAGTTTCAGTGCGGCGACGGCCCGCTCGATCGACTTGGTCTGGTCGACCAGGGCGTCGATTGCCGCCTGCACGGTGGCATTGCCTTCCGCGTTGCCTTCGCCGATCTGCTGGTCGTAGGCCTCGCCGCCGACAGCACGCGCCTGGATGGCTTCCATCCTGGCGACGGTGGCGTCGAGCTTGCCGGCAAGCTCCGTGTCGAGCGCCGGCGTCGGCCTCCTTGACCATCGCAGAAACCGATGGACCTTCGACCACGCTGCCGTCGACGCGCTTGTAGCTGCCGCGATAGGCGTCACGGATGCCGACCGCGTCGTACAGATGCGATATATGGGTATTGTCGGAGAAGCAGTCATGCTCCTCCTCGGGATCGTGCAGCAGCAGGCCGAGCTTCATGCGCTCGCCGGCCAGTTCGCCGTAGGAGAGCGAGCCCATGCCGGTGAGGATGGTCGAGATGCCGGCCTTGGGATCGCCGTCGAGCAGGTTCTTGCGGGCAGCGCCATCGGCGCCCCAATTGCCGACCATTTCCTGAAGATCGGCGACCAGCAGATCCGATGCGGCGGCCAGATACTGGGCGCGGCGGTCGCAATTGCCGCCGGTGCAGTTCTTGGTGTCGTAGTCGGTGTAGGGCCGGTTGCCGGCGCCGGCCTTGGTGCCGTTGAGATCCTGGCCCCACAGCAGGAATTCAATCGCGTGGTAACCGGTCGCGACATTCGCCTCGATGTCGCCGGCTTCCTGCAGCGTGCCGGACAGGAGTTCTGGCGTGATCTTCGAGGCATCAACCTTCTCGCCGTTGATCTCGATCGACGGGTTGGCGATCACATTGGCGGTGTAAAGTGTGTTTTCGTCGGATTCGGCGCCGTAGCTCTTGTCGACATAGTCGATCAGGCCTTCGTCGAGCGGCCAGGCGTTCACCCGGCCTTCCCAGTCGTCGACGATGGCGTTGCCGAAGCGGTAGACCTCGGTCTGCTGGTAGGGAATGCGCGCCGCCTTCCAGGCCTCGCGCGCCGCCTTCAGCGTTTCTTCGGACGGCGTCGCGATCAGCGCGTCCACGGCAGTGTCGAGCGCCTTTGCCGTGGTCAGCGCGTCTTCGTATTTTGCCAGCGCGATGTCGGAATAGGTGGTGAGCACGGCTTTCGGATCGGTGCCGGCAGCCTTTGCCGGCAACACGAAGATCGCCGCGGTCAGCACCGCCGTCGCGGCAACCGCCGCCAGTCTTCCGGAATGTCTGGTCAGGCCGATGCTCATTGTCCTCTCCTCAGTGAACCGTCGCGCGCGTGGCGCGTGACAAAACGTCTTCAATGGCGTGCCGCGGGATCGGCAGCAGGATTTGCTGCAGGCCGGCCAGCGTATCTGCAAAGCCGCCCGCGGCCTCGCCGATCTCGCGGCTGCGGCCGGGGCAGGACATGTTGCGCAGGCATATGAGCGCGGTCGCCTCATCGCCGTGCTGCAGTCCTGCGATCAACCCGAGCGTCAGGCATTCATCGCGGCAGATGTGATGGGCGCCGAACGGGAAGCTCCGCAGCGGGCATGCCGCGCATTGGCGAAGCGTGCGCACGAAATGCGAAAGCTCGGAAAGCGCCCTGCGTCCTTCCGCCGCGCCGAGCATATCTGTGTAGAGCGAGAAGGTCATTTCCCAGGGCGTCACCGAGCCGGTCTCGAAACCGGCCATCCAGCGGCGATAGCCTTCCAGCACCAGCTTCTCGGGCGGTCGTTCGAAATAGCAGCCTTCATGCGGATCGAAATCGGAAATGCGCACCGTCAATGCTGCTCCCGAAGCTGCATAGCAGGCAGCGGCAAGGCTTGCCGTGCGGTCGAGCGGCCGGCCTTGCCGGCGGGTGCGGACCTGCCGAACAGCCGGCGGGTATGCAGGGAGGCCGCGCGCGGGCGCGGCTGGCAAAACGGAGACATGACGTCCTCCAATCGAAAGGGTTCAAGGCCCAGACATCAAAGGGATGCGCCTTTCAAGCGCCACGCCATAAAGCGCCTGTCGGCGCCAAAGTCAACATAACTGAAAGAAAAATGTACTTGAAATCAATAGGTTAGAATTATTCTAAACTATACAGGTCAACTTTCACGTGTGAGCTGGCGCCGCCATTCGCAGTTGAAGACGGCGCGCGCTCGATCATCCAGCCTGCTTGGCACGCGGCTTCCTTGCCGGTTTGGGAGGCGGCGGAGCGGCGATCTGGCCGAGCCCGATACCCCGCGCCAGCTCGGAGCGGCGGGCTGCGTAGTTCGGCGCCACCATCGGATAATCCGCCGGCAACTCCCATTTCCGGCGATAGTCGTCAGGGGTCATTTCATAGTGGCTTCTGAGGTGCCGCTTGAGCGATTTGAATTTTTTCCCGTCCTCCAGGCAGATGAGGTAGTCGGGATGGATCGATCGCTTGACCGGCACTGCCGGAACCGGCGGCGCCGATGTCGGCTGGCGGCCGGTCCGCAAGCCCAGCAGGGCCTGGTGGACGTCGGCGATCAGGCCGGTGAGCATCGGCAGCGGAACCGAATTGTGGGAGACGTAAGCCGCCACGATATCAGCGGCGACGGCGACATTTCTGGCAACGGCGGAATGTTGGCTCATGCTTCCAGACTACTCCGATGAAAACGGTTGCAACCGATAACACAGGCGGCAGCAATCTCATAGATGTCTATGACTATCTTATGAGTAAGCTTTTGTTCACCATATCGCCCTAACCATTGCGCAGTTAGACGCGATCGAAGGACAAGCAATGAGCTACAACTGGGACGCTCCGCCACCTTCCTGGAGGAAGCGGTCGATGATTGCGCTCGGTCTGCTCGTGGTCGCGGCTGGCGCATTTACCGTACTCGTCGGTTTTGCCGCCTGAATTCTATCCAGCTCGGCTGCCGCAAGCTAATCAACTTGTTGAGCGGACGGCCCCGGCGGCCTTGCACCGGGGCCGTCGCAGATCATTTCTGCAGTTCGGTCCAGATCCTGGTATAGAGTTCCTGAACCTCCGGCGGGCAGGTCTGTGACGCCACGCCGAGTGATTTGTAACTCCGCCGGCACCTCGACCTCCGGCGCGCCCTTCATGTCGTCGGGCATGAACTTGTCGGAGCCGGCGATGCCGTTGGCGTAGCGGTGGAAGCCCGAATTCATGCCGGCGTTTTCCGGTTCCATCATGAAGTTCTGGAACAGCTTGGCGTTCTCGACGTTCTTGGCGTCCTTGAGGACGGCGACGTTGTCGCTCCAGTTGACGAAGCCTTCCTTGGGATAGCCGTAGCGGATGGCCGGATTCTTCAGTCGCTGGCGCAGTGCAGAGCCGTTCCAGTCGCTTGACGCGGCGAAGTCGCCCGAGCCCATCTTCTCGATGGTGCCGTATTCCATCGCCACCCAGTTGGGCTTGGCCGCCACCAGCGTATCGCGCACCTTCTTCAGAATTTCCTTGTCGCCGGTGCATTTCGTGCCGCCGTTGTAGAGCACCGCGGCGTCGATCACGTCGGTCATTTCGGGGACGACGTTGACCTTGCCCTTCAATTCGTCGGGGGTATCGAAGATGATGCCCCAGGTATTGATGTCGCCCTTGTAGACATCGGTATTGACCACGACACCGACGGTGCCCATCGCCCACGGCACGGTATAATGGCGGCCGGGGTCGAAATCGGGGTTCGTTCCACTCCTCGGCGACGTTCTTGAAATTCTCCATCTGGTCGGGACGCGTCTCCAGCAACAGGCCTTCCTGGATCCAGATCGGGATGTAGTTCTGCGACGGCACGACGATATCGAAGCCGTGCCCGCCCTGGCGGATCTTGGCCAGCGCGGTGTCGTTGGAATCGTAGTCGGTGATGGTCACCTTGACCTTGTTGGCGTCCTCGAACTTCTTGATCATGTCCGGGCTGGTATAGTTGCCCCAATTGTAGATGTTGAGTTCGCCCTCGGCGCCGCGCGATGCCGGTCGAGGCCAGCAGCGCAAGGCCCATGGCCGTCGCGGTGAACTTCCAGTTCATGTTCTTGCTCCCATTTGTCAGTTCGCGTTTTCTGCTGATGAAGAAGAACAGCGTGACGATGCCAACCGATATCAGCAGGAATACGGTCGAGATCGCGTTCATTTCAGGCGTGATGGCGCGCCTCAGCTGCCCGAGCATGTAGGTCGGCAACGTATCCTGGCCACCGGACTTGACGAAATTCGGTGATGACGACGTCGTCCAGCGAGATGACGAAGGTCAGCATCAGCCCGGCCAGGATGCCGGGCCACAACAGCGGCAGGGTGATGCGGCGGAATGTCTGCCATGGCGTGGCGTAGAGATCGGCGGCGGCGCGTCTCCAGCGTCAGGTCCATGCTCTCCAGCCGCGCCCGGATCGGCAGGTAGGCGAAGGGGATGCAGAAGGCGGTGTGCGCGGCGATCAGATAGCCGAGGCCGGAATAGCCGGTCGCACACCTTGATGCGCGAGAAGAAGATCAGCAGGGCGACCGCGGTCACGATTTCCGGCACCATCAGCGGCTGGTTGATGAAGGCATATTTGAAGGTGAGGCCGCGGATAGGGCGCGGTGCGAGTCGTGGCGAGTGCCGCCATGGTGGCGACGATGGTCGCCATCACCGCCGCGGCCGCAGCGATCTGCAGGGAGCGGATGGAGACCTCGATCACCTGGCTGTTGTTCCAGGCGGCTGAACCAGCGCAGCGAAAAGCCTTCCCAGTCGGCGATCGACGTGCCGGCGTTGAAGGCATAGATCGACCAGGATGGCGATCGGCGGCGTAGAGCGCCAAGAAGCAGATCACCGCGATTGCGGTGAAGCCGGTCTGCTGCTGGACGGAAAACGGCCTAGCCATGCCGCACCTCGGGACCGCCGGCGTTGCGGACGTAAGCCAGCAGCGCCACCATGACGATCGCCATCAGCGTGATCGACAGCGCGGCGCCCAGCGGCCAGTTGCGGCCCTGCCCGAACTGCAGCTCGATCAGGTTGCCGAGCATCAGGTTCTTGCCGCCGCCGAGGATGCTGCGGCGTCACGTAGGCGCCGAGCGACGGGATGAAGACCAGGATCGAACCGGCGATGATGCCCGGCTTGACCAGCGGGAAGATGATGCGTCGCAAGCACCTTGAAGCGCGTGGCGTAGAGGTCGTAGCCGGCCTCGACCAGGCGGAAGTCGAGCTTTTCCATGCTGGCGTAGAGCGGCAGCACCATCAGCGGCAGGTAGACATAGACCATGCCGACCATGATGGCGAAGTCGGTGAACAGCATCTGGATCGGCTGGTCGATCATGCCGGTCGCCAGCAGGACCGTGTTGACCATGCCTTCGTTGCGGATGATCTCGCAGCACGGCGAAGGTGCGGATCAGGAGGTTGGTCCAGAACGGGATGGTGATCAGGAACAGCCAGATTTCGCGCGTCCGCTCCGGCCGCGTGGCGATGAAGTAGGCAGTGGGGAAACCGAACAGCAGCGTCAGCAACGGTCGTCACCAGCGCCAGCTTGACCGAGCGCCAGAAGATCGACAGATGCGCGTCGGCGAGCGACAAGCGTGTCGTCGAAAATATCGCGCTCAAGCAGCACCGACACCCAGCGCGTCGGTGGAGAACTGCCACTTCACGTCGCCATAGGCGCCAGGCGCCAGGAAGGAATAGACGAGCACGATCAGCAGCGGGCCGGTCGCGGCAAGCAGGATGATGAGCAGCGCCGGCGCCGAAAGCAGCCAGCGCGTTTCGCACGTCGCGGCGCTCTCGGCGTCTTGGCGCAGTTCGGCGGCGCTTGCCATCGGTCAATCCTTCAGGATCTGCGCGGCATCGCTGCTGATCTCGATGCCGACGTGCTCGCCCTTGTCGAAGCCGCACGGCCCGCTCTGCGCGTGTTCTGCTGGCGCACGATGAAAGGCGCGCCGTCAGTCCAGCTGCACGTGGAAATGCGTATCGGTGCCGAGATAGACGATGTTTTCGATCGATGCCGCCGAGAACGGCCGCCCGTGCGCCGGCCGGCACGACCTCGGCATGTTCCGGCCGCACCACGATGGTCACCTTGCCGTCGGGCGTGGTAGCCCGCCGGAAAGGTCGCCGTGATCTGCGGCGCCCGAAGCCAGTGTCACGCGTGGCGCGGTCGCCAGCTCACCGAGACCACTTCGGCGTCGAGGAAATTCGTCTCGCCGATGAAGTCGGCGACGAAGCGCTCGGCCGGACGGTCGTAGATGTCCCAGGGCGAGCCGACCTGCAGGATCTTGCCCGACGACATGACCGCGATGCGGTCCGACATGGTCAGCGCTTCTTCCTGGTCGTGCGTGACGAAGATGAAGGTGATGCCGGTCTCGTTCTGCAGCCGCTTCAGCTCGATCTGCATTTCCTTGCGCAGCTTGTAGTCGAGCGCCGACAGCGGCTCGTCGAGCAGCAGCACCTTCGGCTGCGGCGCCAGCGCCCGCGCCAGCGCGACACGCTGCTGCTGGCCGCCGGAGATCTGGCTGGTGCGCCGCTTGGCGAGCTGCTCCATCTTGACCAGCTTCAGCATCGCGGCGACGCGCGCATCGATCTCCGCCTTCGGCTTGCCCAGCATCTCCAGGCCGAAGCCGATATTCTCCGCCACCGTCATATGCGGAAACAGCGCGTAGCTCTGGAACACCGTGTTGACCGGCCGCTTGAACGGCGGCAGCGGCGCGATGTCCTCGCCATAGAGCAGGATCTCGCCTTCGGTCGGGAAAATCGAAGCCGGCGATCAGCCTGAGCAGCGTCGTCTTGCCGCAGCCGGAAGGGCCGAGCAGGGTGAAGAACTCGTTTTCGCGGATCGAAACAGAAACCGTGTCGAGCGCAGCGATCTGCGCCTCCCCGGCTCCGAAAACCTTGCGAACGCCGCGAACCTCGATCGCATTCTTACCCGGCAAGTCCGGCACGCAGACGCCCCACAGTTTGGCCGCTTTCCCCCGCGGCAAGATTGTTTTCTCGGATTGTCACCACATGCGGTGCGGCTTGGCAACCCGCCTGAATCAGCGAATCACAAAGTTCGCGCCCGGCCATCGTCACGCGCGGTAGCTTATCTTGCCACCGCAGACTGTAGTGACCGGGTGGAGTTCGTGCAGCCGCTCCGGCGGCGTCGCCTCGATATCGCCCGGACAGCACGACGAGATCGGCAAGATAGCCGGGTTTCAGCCGGCCCTTGCGATCCTCGGCATGAACTCGCGCATAGGCGCCCTCGACCGTATAGGCGGCAATCGCCTCGTGCAGCGAGAAGCTCTGGTCGGGATCGCCTTCAGCCCACGGTTTGCGCAGTACTGCCGCCTGGATGCCGAGGATCGGGATCGATCGGCGACACCGGCCAGTCGGAAGCGAAGACGACATGAGCGCCGGCTTCCTTCAGCGTGCGCCACGCATAGCTCAGCGGCCAGCGAGCACGGCCGATGCGTCGATACTGTCGGTTCGAGCGGAAAGCCCATCGCGCCCGGCGGATGCGGCGGCTGCATCGAGGCGATCACGCCGAGTTCGGCGAAGCGCGGCACGTCAGCGGCGGTTGTCACCTCGATATGTTCGATCCGGTGGCGGCTGTCGCGCGCTGCCGTTCGCGCTCTCGCGCCGCCTCGTAGCCGTCGAGCACGGCACGGACCGCGCCGTCGCCGATCGCGTGCACGGCGATCTGCAGGCCGCGCCGGTCGGCCTCGACGGCAAGCTCGGCGAATTGTTGCGGCGAAAACAGCGGCTCGCCGCGCCAGTCCGGCCGGTCGGCATAGGGCTCGATCATCACAGCGGTCCAGGAATCCAGCACGCCGTCGTAGAACACCTTGACCATGCCCGACGACAGCCATTCGCCGGCATAGCGCTCGGCCATCCGCGAGGCCTTCTCCGAGCATGTCGAGCGTCATGAAGTTCTTGTAGTGGAAGGGAATTTGGGCGCGGCAGATCAGCCCGCCCTCGGCCTCGATCTCCGACAGCAGTTCGAGCTGGTAGAGATTGCCGTCCATGTTGTGGATCGAGGTGATGCCGTGGCGGGCGCACCAGTCGAGGCCGCGCCGCATGATGGCGCGGTCGGCTGCGCGCTCCGGCGGCGGACGGCATCGGATTGGGCTCGCCGCCGGTCGACAGGCCGAGCCGGACGCGCTCTTCGCCGGCGAGCGCAAGCACGGGACCGAACGCCTCGCCTTCGCGCAATTCGCCTTCGGCCAAGCCGTCCGCGCCCATGACGATCTCGTTGCCGGGTCCAAGTGTCCGGCCCTCGAGGATACCGGCCAGTCTCCAGCGCCTTGGTGTTGGCCCAGGCGGTGTGATGATCGGGCGCCGCCATCAGGAAGGGGCGGTCTGGCAAGGATGCGGTCGAGATGATGGCGCGTCACCCGCTCGTCCTTGCCAAGCACCGTATAGTCGACGCCTTGTCCGACCAGCATGGCAGCGTTCGGGTGCGATGCCGCATAGGCGCGGATGGCATCGCGCAGGGCGTCGAACCCGGTCACGCCTGCGAGTTGCAGATGCGCGAGTTCGGCTGCCCCGGAGAAAAGATGCATATGCGCCTCGATGAAGCCTGGCAGCACCGAGCAGCCCGCGGCATCGACGATTTTCGTGCCGACGCCTTCCCATTCGGCGATCTTCGCGGCGCTGCCTGTCGCGGCGACCAGCCCGTCCTTGATCGCAATCGCCTCGGCCGCCGGTCGACCGTCATCCATAGTGATAATGCGGGCGTTGGTGACGATCAGGTCGGCGACTTGCAAATTCATGATTACCAAGGGGCTGGATGAAAAGAAGCTCAGGCTAGTCGATGGCCGGTCCGGTCCGCAAGGCTCGTCGCTTGGCCCAGCCAGGCAGCCGCCGACGGCTCATAGCAACGAAACAGAACGGGAGCACAACCAAAAACTTTTTCGATTCAATGGGTTGATTCTTTCAAGAAAGATTCTGCCAAAACCCGGCTCCCAAACCCTGACACTACGGTTGTTAGTCATTATATGAGGGCGGACATTTACCGCCATACGAGGAAGCGCCTGTGACGATGTCTCGAAAGACCCGAATTGCCACGCTGTTTGCGGGGCTGTTTCTTGCATTTTCAATGGTCGCCATCGACCACGCGGAAGCGCGCCGGGGCGGCAGCTTCGGCAGCCGCGGCACACGCACATTCCAGTCGGCCCCGCCGACCAGGACGGCGCCGCAGCAAACGGCTCCCGTCGAGCGCTCGATGACCCCAAACACCGGCCCCACCAACGCTGCGCGCCAGCCACAGGCCAGCCCGCAGCGCCCCGGCTTCATGAACGGCTTCGGCGGCTCGATGTTGCGCGGCCTGATGCTGGGCGGCCTGATCGGCCTGCTGCTGGGCCAGGGTTTCGGCGGCCTCGCCGGTATGTTCGGCCTGCTGCTGCAGGGCCTTCTGATCGGCGGCGCCATCTGGCTGGCCATCCGGCTGTTCCGATCGCAGCAGGCGCGCTCGCCGCAACCTGCGATGGCCGGCGCTCCGGCTGGCGGCGGCAACTATCGCGACGCTGCTCCGGCAGAGGCCGGCGGGACCGGCGGCAACCGCTCCTTCAGCATTCCCAAGATCGGCGGCGGTCGCACCGAAACTGCCCCGCAGCAGCCCGTCAGCCAGGACATCTCGGTCGCACAGGACGATCTCGACACGTTCCAGCGCATGCTGACGGAGGTGCAGGAAGCCTTCGGGCGCGAAGACCACAAGGCGCTACGCCGGCTGGTGACGCCCGAGATGGTTTCGTACCTTTCCGAGGAACTGGCGGACAATGCCCAGAACGGCGTGCGTAACGACGTGACCGACGTGCAGCTTCTGCAGGCGGACATCGCCGAGGCCTGGAGCGAAGGCGACCGCGACTACGCCACGGCAGCCATGACCTACTCCTCGATCGACGTGACCCGGAACCGGGCGACCGGTGAGGTTGTGGATGGTGACGCCAGCGCACCATCGGAAACGACTGAGTTGTGGACGTTCACCCGCCAGAATGGCGGCAACTGGCAGCTCTCGGCGATCCAGGAAGCCTGAGCCAGTCGAACAACGAAAAGGCCGCGCTGCAGAGCGCGGCCTTTTCGCTTCAAGTGGCGGCTCTACCGCCGTGCTTCTCCAGGAATTCTTCCGCCTTGAGCGCGCGAAAGTCTTCCAGCGCACCGCGCAACCGCGCGTGATCCCAATCCCACCAGGCGAGCGCCTGGTAGCGCTCAGCCGTCCTGCGGTCGAAGCGCTCGCGGATCGGCTTTGCCGGCACACCCCCGACAATCGTGTAGGGCGCGACGTCTTTGGACACCACGGCTCCGGCCCCAACCGCCGCGCCATCGCCGATGGTGACGCCGGGCAGGATGGTCGAGCCGTGGCCGAGCCAGGTGTCGTGCCCGATCGTCACCCTGTTCGAGCGCCGCCAGTCGAAGAACTCGGTTTCGTGCTCGGCGTCGTCCCAGAAGTCCGACGCACGGTAGGTGAAATGGTGCAGCGTCGGCCGCCAGGTCGGATGGTTGGTGGCGTTGATGCGCACGCTGGCCGCTATGTTGGCGAACTTTCCGATCTCGACGCACCAGACGCCACAATCCTGCATCATGTAGGAATAGTCGCCGAGAACCGTTTCGTGAACGCGGCAGCGGTCGGCAATCTCGGTATAGCGTCCGAGCGTCGACCCACTCACCTCGGCTGTGGGGTGGACGAAGGGCTGTTGCGACAGTCTTCTGGCGCTCATGCAGCAAGCTTTCCTGCGGCAAAATCGGTGACATCGATGATGCGGTCGGCCACCGCCTCGCGGACATCGGCATCGTGGAAGATGCCAAGCAGCGCGACACCCGCCATCTTCTTCTCATCGATCAGCCCGATCACAACCTCGCGGTTCCGCGCGTCGAGCGAGGCGGTCGGTTCGTCGAGCAGCAGCACCGGATGCTCTGTGATGAAGCCGCGTGCGATGTTGACGCGCTGCTGCTCGCCGCCGGAAAAGGTCGCGGGCGGCAGTGACCACAGCCGCTCCGGCAGATTGAGCCGGCTCAGCAGATCGCTGGCGCGTTCGCGGGCGATCTCGCGCTTCTCGCCGCGCGCCACCAGCGGTTCGCCAACCACGTCGAGGGCGGGAACACGCGGCACCGTTCTCAAGAACTGGCTGACATAGCCGATGGTGTCGCGGCGGACCTGCAACACGGTACGCGGGCTGGCGCTGGCAAGATCGATGAGCTGATCACAATGCCTGACGATGATCTGGCCCTCGTCGACGGCATAGTTGCCGTAGACCATTTTGAGGATCGAGCTTTTGCCGGCGCCCGACGGCCCACCGAGCACGGCGCATTCGCCCGCCTTAATGGAAAACGACACGCCCGCGACCACCGGCAGCCTGATGCCGTCGCGCAGATGCATGGTGAAACTTTTGGCGACTTCCGAAACGACGAGGGGCGTAGCCATCGTCACACCTGCAGGATCGAAGAAACGAGGAGTTGCGTGTAAGGCGCGCGCGGATCGTCGAGCACACGGTCAGTAAGGCCGGTTTCGACGACACGGCCGTCCTTCATCACCATCATGCGCTGCGACAGAAGCCGCGCCACGGCGAGATCGTGAGTGACGACAATCGCCGCCAGCCCGAGATCGGTGACCAGGCCGCGCAAGAGGTCGAGCAGGCGGGCCTGCACCGAGACATCGAGGCCGCCCGTCGGTTCGTCCATGAAGACAAGGCGCGGGCTGGTGACCAGGTTGCGGGCGATCTGCAGGCGCTGGCGCATGCCGCCGGAAAACGCGCGCGGTTCGTCGTCGATCCGGTCTTCGCCGATCTCGACGCGGCCGAGCCAGTCGACCGCCGAGGCGCGGATGTTGCCGTAGTGGCGGTCGCCGACCGCCATCAGCCGCTCGCCGACATTGGCGCCGGCCGACACCGTCATGCGCAGTCCGTCGGCCGGGTTCTGATGGACAAAGCCCCAGTCGGTGCGCATGAGGAAGCGCCTTTCGGCCTCGCTCATGCGATAAAGGTCGCGCCATGTCTCGTCGCGCATGCGGTAGGACGCGGTGCCGGAGGTTGGCAGGAGTCTGGTCGACAGGCAGTTCAGCAGCGTCGTCTTGCCGGAGCCGGATTCGCCGACCACCGCCAGCACTTCGCCCGGCCACAGCTCGAAGGAAACGTCCTCGCAGCCGATGCGAGAGCCATAGAATTTCGACAGCGCGCCGACACGCAGGAGAGGTTCATCGGTCATCATTCTTTCTTCCCGCCATTGCCTGGCACGTTGTGCCGCGACACGGCAAAAGCGTCACCCGCCAAATGCCCGACATGCCCTTCCTCGCGCCGCTTCTCGCAGTGGTCGGTGTCGGAGCAGACAAACATGTGGCCGCCATGGTCATCCAGGATGACTTCGTCGAGATAAACCTGCTCGCCGCCGCACAGCGCGCAAGGCTGGTCGAAGCTCTGCACCTCGAACGGATGATCCTCGAAGTCGAGGCTGATCACCTGCGCGAACGGTGGCACAGCATAGATGCGCTTCTCACGACCCGCCCCGAACAGCTGCAGCGCCGGCGACATGTGCATTTTCGGATTGTCGAATTTCGGCGTCGGCGATGGGTCCATGACATAGCGCCCCTCGACTTTCACCGGGTAGGCGTATGTGGTGGCGATGCGACCGTGGCGGGCGATGTCCTCGTAGAGCTTCACATGCATGAGGCCGTATTCCTCCAGCGCATGCATCTTGCGCGTCTCCGTCTCGCGCGGCTCGAGGAAGCGCAGCGGCTCGGGGATCGGCACCTGGTAGACCAGCGTCTGGCCAGCGGTCAGCGGATGCTCCGGAATGCGGTGGCGGGTCTGGATGATCGTCGCCTTGGCCGTCTCCGTCGTCACCGCGACATCGGCGACCTTCTTGAAGAAGGCGCGGATGGAGACGGCGTTGGTGGTATCGTCGGCGCCCTGGTCGATGACCTTCAGCACATCGTCCGGCCCGATGATCGACGCCGTGACCTGCACGCCGCCGGTGCCCCAGCCGTACGGCATCGGCATTTCACGGCTGGCGAACGGCACCTGGTAGCCGGGAATGGCGATCCCTTTCAGGATCGCCCGGCGGATCATGCGCTTGGTCTGCTCGTCGAGATAGGCGAAGTTGTAGGTGGCCATGTCTGTTGCTTGCAAGGTCATTCCGCCTTACCCCTTTTCTTAGCGCCGTTGATGGCTGCAGGCTGTCTTGGCGCAGGCGAGGCGGGTATGGCTGTCATTCCGGCTGTCCTCGATGGCTCCGGCGGCTGTGCCGCCCGCCTCGCCGACCTGGATCGACCGCTGATTGCTCGATGCCCTCGATGGCTATGTAAGGCGATGTCGGCGTGTCCGGGCCTGCGCTGTCGCCAAGCCATGCGAGGACCACCATGGAGATTTACGTTGGAATAGACGTCGCCAAGGAGACCCACTGGGCCTGCGCCCTCGACGCGCGCGCGCGGGTTCTGCTCGACCGCGCGGTCGACAACGACCAAGCCGCGATCGAGCGCCTCGTCGCCGATCTGCGCGGCCTCGGACGGCGAGGTCGTGATCGGCCTGGACATCACCGGATCGCTGGCCCGCTTCCTGGAGGCCATCCTCCTGGCCGAGGGGCTGCGCCTCGTCCATGTGCCGGGCATCGCCGTCAACCGGGCCGGTCAGGGCTTCGCCGGCGGCGAGCGCAAGTCCGACCCGCGCGATGCGCGCACCATCGCCGAGCTGGTCCGGACGCGCGATCTGCGGCCGATCCTGCCCGACGACGAGACCGTGATCGCGCTGCGCCTCAAGGTCACGCGCCGCCGCGAACTCAGCGACGACCAGACGCGCCGCATCTCCCGCTGCGTCAGCTGCTCGGCGCCATCCATCCCGGCCTCGAGCGCCGGCTCGACCTCACCGGCAAGGGACCGCTCGCCCTGGTCGCCCGCTACGTCACGCCGACCGAGATCCGCCGTGCCGGCTCAGGCGCCTCGTGGCGCATCTCAAGCGGACGCCTCACCTGCACGCCGCCGAGGCGCTTGCTGAACGGGCGCTCGAAGCCGCCGAGGGCCAGAGCATCGTCGTTCCCGGCGAGGCCGTCTTCGCCGACATGATCCGCGAGCTCGCCGCCGAAGCCCTTCAGGCGCGCGAGGCGATCGCCCGCATCGACCGCGACCTGCAGGCGCTGCTCGACCGCCACCCTGACGGCGCCCTCATCCGCTCCCTGCCGGGGATGGGGGCGGTGCTGTCGGCAGAGTTCATCGCCAAGCGTCGGAACCATCGAGCGCTTCCACTCGGCCGACGCGCTCGCCAGCGCCGCCGGACTGGCGCCGGTCATCCGCCAGTCCGGCAAGTCCAGGGACTGGCGACGCGCCAACGGCGGCGACAAGGCGCTCAAGCGCGTCTTCTTCCAGAGCGCCTTCTGCGCCGTCTCCACCAGGCACCCGCTCTCCAAGGCCTTCTACGACCGCAAGCGGCGCGAGGGAAAGCACCACACCCAGGCCATCATCGCCCTCGCCCGCCGACGCGTCACCGTCCTCTGGACAATGCTCCAAACGCGCCAGAACTTCGATCCGGTGAAAAAGGCCGCTTGACTTGCGCATTACTCAGCCGCCTCTCGTGTCTCGGCAACGCCCGCGTTCTCACGCGCCTCGTGTTCGGCCCGCATGCGGCGCACCAGGTCGAGCTCGGCCTGGAAATCGACATAGTGCGGCAGCTTCAAATGCTCGACGAAGCCCGTCGCCTGGACATTGTCGGAGTGCGAGATGACGAATTCCTCGTCCTGCGCCGCGGCCGTGATGTCTTCGCCCATCTCGCGGGCGCGCAGCGCCCGGTCGCAGAGAGACATCGCCATCGCCTTGCGCTCCGACTGGCCGAAGACCAGCCCGTAGCCGCGGGTGAACTGCGGCGGCGCCTTCGCCGAGCCCTTGAACTGGTTGACCATCTGGCATTCGGTGACGCGGATGCGGCCGAGCGGCACGGTAAACGGCAGTTCCGGCACGTCGAGTTCCAATTCCACCTCGCCGATCCTGACCTCGGCGACAAAGGGATGGCTGCGGCCGTAGCCGCGCTGCGTGGAGTAACCGAGCGCCAGCAGAAAACCCTCGTCACCACGTGACAGCGCCTGCAGTCGGATGTCGCGCTCCATCGGAAATTCCAGCGGCTCGCGGGTGATGTCGCCAGTGACATGATCGTCCGGCAGCTCGCCATCGGCCTCGATCAGCCCTTCCTGCGCCAGAATATCGGAAACCCGCGACATGCGTTCAGGCGGCGCATCTCGCTGTGCCGGTTCCTCGGCCCCGCTACCGTTCGCCAGTTCCGGGTCGAGCAGGCGATGCGTATAGTCGAAGGTCGGGCCGAGCAACTGGCCGCCGGGCAGATCCTTGTAGGTCGCAGAGACCCGGCGCTCGACCTGCATGGCCGCGGTATCGACCGGCCTTGTGTAGCCGAAACGCGGCAGCGTCGTGCGATAGGCACGCAGGAGGAATATCGCCTCGATCAGATCGCCGCGCGACTGCACGATGGCAAGCGCTGCCAGGTCCCTGTCATAGAGCGAGCCTTCCGCCATGACGCGGTCGACGCCGAGCGCCAGCTGTTCGACGATCTGGTCGATGCGCAGCGCCGGGACGCTGCGGTCGCCGCGGCGACGGTCGGCCAGCAGCCGGTGGGCATTCCGGATGGCGGCTTCGCCGCCTTTGACGGCAACATACATGTCAGGCCTCCATCGTTTTGATGCGGGTGGTGCGCGGCAGGCAGGCGACGCCTTCGGGCGCCGCAAGGATCACGTCGACGCCGCGCGGAAAGCGACTGCGGTTTTGTTTCCATTGCTCGACGAAATGGCGCGGCAGCGGCGTTGGCGCGGCCATCGCCATCTTTTCGATGCCGGGGCCTTCGAGCAGGAGGTCGGCGCCTGAGGCGAGGCTGTCCAGTTGCAGGATCAGCGTCGTCGAGCGGTCGGGATATTCCTGCGTGCCTTGCGCGAAATTCTCGAGCGCGATCAGCTCCGCGGGCTTGGACACCAGTGCAAAATGCGCATCTGAAGGGGTTCCGGCCAATGGCGCGCCGGTGTGGAAGCCAAGCCAGGATTTCGCGGCGGGTGATGCTTGCAGCGAAGCATCGAGCCACAGCGGCGTGTCGTTGTCGCACAGGGTCAGAGCGACAGCAGCCGCAATTGGCGAAAGCGGCGCCGGGGGCTTGGCGAGTATGGCGACAGGCTGCACCGTGCCCGGTCGTGCCATGGCGTCCATCACTGCGCGAAACACCGACTGCGCGTCGAAAACGGGATTGGCGAAACCGCCGTCGATCGTCTCTGCATCGACCATCAGTCTTCTCCGCGTACCATGGTGAAGAAGTCGACCTTGGTCGCCGCTGCTTCGGCGCGCCGTCTGTCGTCGGCTTCCGACTGGGCCGCGCGCAACGGCCCGATAATTTTTTCTTCGATCGCAGCGCGGCGGGAAGGGTCCTGCCACAGCGCGTCGGCGATCGCCGAAAGCCGCGCCTTTTCCTTGTCGCGGCCGAGGGCATAGGAATGGCCGACCTCGCCGGTGGCCAGCCTGACGGTGGCGCGCGTCACCGTCGCCTCGCCGAAATTGAAGGGCGCCCCACCGCCGCCGATGCGTCCGCGCACGGTGACCAGCCCGGTTTCAGGGCCTCGCAATATCTGCGCGTCGCCGGGCAACCCGGCCGCCTGACAAAGCCGTTTCAGCTCTTCGGCAGGCGCCAACGCCAATGCGGCCATTGCCGCTTTTCGCGCGGCCTCGAGGTCTTTTTCCTGGCGTCTGTCCATCTTCATCCGTTGATCCGCATATATGTTAGAATTGTCTATTGTTCTATA
The DNA here is from genome assembly GCA_963726065.1 of uncultured Alphaproteobacteria bacterium. GTDB lineage: Bacteria > Pseudomonadota > Alphaproteobacteria > Rhizobiales > Rhizobiaceae > Neomesorhizobium. The sequence continues at coordinate 417,777 of CAVSAU010000002.1, read as the reverse complement.
CAACTAAACAAATTATACTCGCTTTCTAACGCGTGTCCATGACGCGCCTATGACAGGGGCAAAAATGATCGAGGCAGGACTGAAGTCTTCCGTGACGCGCAAGAGCGGCGTCGCCCTGTGGCGGCAGATCGCGGACCAGATGCGTCAGGCGATAGGCAGTGGAGCGCTCGGCGCCGATGGGCGGCTGCCGCCCGAATTCACACTGTCGCAGCGTTTCGGCGTCAATCGGCACACACTGCGCAGCGCCATTGCAGCGCTCGTGCAGGAGGGCGTGCTGCGCGCCGAGCAGGGGCGCGGCACCTTTGTCGAAAGCCGCAAGCGGCTGTCCTATCCGATCTCGGCGCGCACGCGCTTTTCAACGGGCTTGCGCGACCAAACCAGGGATCGCCGCAGCGTGCTGCTGGCCGACGCTGTGGAGCCAGCAGATGAGCGGGTTGCCGAGGCTTTGGGGCTGGCGGCGGGCAGCGACGTCATCCGGCTGGAAACGCTGAGCGAAGCGGATGGACGGCCGGTGTCGCGCGCCACCAGCTGGTTCGATGCGAAAAGATTCGCCGGCTTTGCAAGGCATTACGCGAAGACAGGCTCGATCACCGCCAGCTTCCAGAAATTCGGCATCGACGATTATTTCCGCCACTCGACGCTGGTTTCGGCGCGCCATGCCGATGCCGCCGACCTCACCGACTTGAAACTATCGCCTGGCGCCATCGTGCTGGTCGCCGTCGCGGTCAATGTCGATCCCAGTGGGAAACCGATCCAGTTCGCCGAGACGCGTTTCGCGGCGGACCGGGTGGAACTGACGGTTTCGACGGAGGCCTGAGCCTCACGCTTTCATCAGCCACTCATGCTCACTGGCGTTGTGGAATTTCCACGTGCGCTTCGGGCCGGCCATAACGTTGAGATAATAGAGATCGTAGCCGTGACAGGCAGCGCAGGGGTGATAACCCCTGGGCACCAGAACCACGTCACCATCCTCCACGGCCATCGCCTCATCGAGCGAACGGTCATCGGTATAGACACGCTGGAAGGCAAAGCCTTGCGGCGGGTTGAGGCGATGATAATAGGTCTCTTCCAGATAGGATTCGGACGGCAAATTGTCCTGGTCGTGCTTGTGCGGCGGATAGCTGGAAGTGTGGCCGCCCGGCGTGATGACCTCGACAACCAGCAGCGAATCCGCTGGCTGGCCCTCCGGCAGGATGTTGGTGACATAGCGCGTGTTGGTGCCCTTGCCGCGCACTTCCTGGCCGAGGCTGTCGGGTGCGATGACGCGCGCCGGCAGGCCGCCGCCCAGCCCCGGCGCCGAGCAGACCGCGAGTTCGAGGCCGGTTTCGGCGGTGACCGACCAGTTCGAACCTTGCGGCACATAGACCGACCACGGCTTGCCCTCGAACGGCGACGTGCGGCCGCCGAGCGAGCCGAAATCCTCGGACCCGGCTGAAGCCTTGCCCTTGCCGGTCACGAAGACCAGGCACATTTCCCGGTCGCCGGTTTCGGCGGAAACCGTCTCGCCGGGTTTCAGGCGATGCAGATCGAAGCCGACATAGGTCCAGCCGGCGCTCTGCGGCGTCACGTGGCTGACCCGTCCCGAGTTGCCCTTGGGCTTCACCAGAAGCTTCGACATGGCTTCATTCCTTTTCCGGCTTCGTGTCGGCGGCCCGGTCGGCGGAGGTCTTGTAGTTGATCAGGAACAGCCACGTTCCGTAGGCCGTCATGCCGATGGCAAGGGTGGCCCAGAACGAATTGCCCCAGATCAGTTCGAAGAGGGACCAGCAGGCGCAGAAGACGACAAGCGCGATGCGGCGCCAGAGCGAGTCGAGGAAGGGCGAATGGGTCTGCGCCATCATGAAAAGCCTATCCCGCCAAAGCCAGGTCCGTCGCCGACAACAGCAATTTCAGACATTCGGAAATCCTTGCGTCTCGACGGTGTAGCCTGCTGCGGTCATCACCCGCATCAACTCCTTGTAGCCGACTTCAGCCATCCCCAGCGGCGGATTCGCCCTGGGATCCTGCTCCGCTTCGACAACGAACCAGCCTTCGTAGCCATAATCGGCGAATTTCTGCACGATGGCGCCGAAATCCAGCGAACCGTCGCCAGGCACCGTGAAGGCGCCAAGCGCCACCGCATCGAGAAACGACTGCTTCGTTCGGTCGAGCCCATCGATCACCGCCATGCGCACATCTTTCACGTGCACGTGGTTGATGCGCTTGTGGTGATTGTCGATGGCGCGCAACACGTCGCCTCCGGCAAACGCCAGATGGCCCGCGTCAAGCAGCAGGGGAATGCCCGGGCCGGAGTATTTCATGAAGGCGTCGAGTTCATGCTCGAACTGCACGACCGCCGCCATATGGTGATGATAGGAAAGCGGCATGCCCTGGTCGGCGCACCATTCGCCAAATTCGGTCACCTTGCGCGCATAGGACTTCATCTCGTCATCGGAAAGCACAGCCTTGCCGGCGAGCGGCTTCGAGCGGTCGCCCTGTATGGAACGGCCAACCTCGCCATAGACGATGCAAGGCGCGTTCACCGCCTTGAACAGGTCGATCATCGGCTGGATCCGGTCCTTGTTCGCCGCAAGATCCTCGTCCACCAGCGTGCCGGAGAACCAGCCGCCGCACAGCGTCACGTCGGCTTTCTTCAGGATCGGCAGCATCACGTCCGGATCGTCGGGAAAACGGCGGCCTTTCTCCATGCCGGTGAAGCCGGCCGAGCGCGATTGCGCCAAACATTCCTCCAGCGATACGTCATCGCTGAGTTCCACAAGGTCGTCGTTCCACCACGCGATGGGGGACATGCCCAGTTTGGCTTTCAAGTCGTAGTCTCCGGTTTCATTTTAGGCCGCAGCGTCGGCGCCGCTCTCCCCGCAAGCAGGGGGAGTGTAAGGTAAGGGGGCGGTTCTAGTCTCCGACGCGCTGCAATTTCACCGCGTCCTCATAAGCCTTGCGCGCGGCCTTGACCTCCTTGCGCTGGCTCACCTCCGGTACCGCGACATCCCACCAATGCCCACCCGCCTCGGTGGAAACAAGCGGATCGGTATCGATGACGATGACCGTCGTTCGTGGCGCTTCCTTGGCCTTGCCGAGAGCCTGCTCCAGGTCGGCGATCGACGACACTTTCGTGGAGATCGCGCCGAGGCTCGCCGCATGTGCGGCGAAGTCTATGTCCGGCAGGGTCTGGTGGCGCGCGTCCTTGAGCAGGTTGTTGAAGTTGGCCCCGCCGGTGCCCATCTGCAGCCGGTTGATGCAGCCATAGCCCCGGTTGTCCAGAAGCACGATGGTCAGCTTCAGCCCGAGCATGACCGAGGTTGCGATCTCGGAATTCAGCATCAGGTAGGAGCCGTCGCCGAGCATGACGACGACTTCCCCGTCCGGTTTCGCCATCTTGACGCCGAGCCCGCCGGCAATCTCGTAGCCCATGCAGGAATAGCCGTATTCGGCGTGATAGGAGCCGGGCGCGCCGGCCTGCCAGAGCTTGTGCAATTCACCAGGCAATCCGCCCGCAGCATGAAGCAAGATGACGCCAGAACCCATGCGCCCGCTGCACAGCGCCGATCACCTGCGCATCGGAAGGCAGCGCGGCGTTGGTGGCGGCGGTCACCTCCGCGGCGGCCTTCCGCCATTCCGCCTTGCCCTTGCCGGCATTCGCGGTCCACGCCGCCGGCGCCTTCCAGTCGGCGAGCGCGCCTGCCAGTTCCTTCAGCCCTTCGCGCGCATCGGCTACCAGTGTTATGGCGCGATGCTTGCCGGCGTCGAAGGGCTGGACGTTGAGGCCGATCGACCGTCTTGCCAGCCGTACTTGAACAGCGCCCACGAGCCGGTCGTGAAATCCTGCAGACGCGTGCCGACGGCCAGCACGCACATCAGCCTCTTCGGCCAGCCGGTTGGCGGCTGAAGTTCCGGTTACGCCGACCGCGGCCATGTTCAGCGCATGGTCGTCGCGGCAGCGAGGACTTGCCGCCCTGCGTCTCGCAGACGGGGACACCGCTGGCTTCCGCGAACTTGGCCAGTACTGTGCGAGGCGCCGGAATAGAGCACGCCGCCGCCGGCGATGATCAGCGGCTTCTTGGCCTTCTTCAAGCGCGGCAACCGCCTGCTTCAGTTCGGCAAGGTCCGGGCGCGGTCGACGTTGCGTCCAGATACGCTCCTCGAAGAAGCTCTCGGGATAATCATAGGCTTCGGCCTGCACATCCTGGCAGAGCGCCAGCGTCACCGGTCCGCATTCGGCCGGATCCGTCAGTACCTGCATGGTGCGGGCAAGTGCGGGAATGATCTGCTCGGGCCGGGTAATGCGGTCGAAATAGCGCGACACCGGGCGGAATGCGTCATTGGCCGAAACCGTGCCGTCGCCGAAACGCCTCGACCTGCTGCAGCACGGGGTCGGGGACGCGGTTGGCGAAGACGTCGCCCGGCAGCAAGCAGCAGCGGCAGCCGGTTGACGTGGGCAAGGGCTGCGGCGGTGACCAGATTGGTTGCTCCGGGGCCGATCGACGTGGTGGCCGCCATGACGCGGCGGCGGAAATGCGCCTTGGCATAGGCGATCGCCGCATGCGCCATTGCCTGCTCGTTGTGGGCGCGGAAGGTCGGCAATTCGTCGCGCACCTGGTAGAGCGCCTCGCCCATGCCGGCGACATTGCCATGGCCGAAGATCGCCCAGACGCCGCCGAAGAACGGCAGCTTCTCGCCGTCGATCTCGGTCATCTGCCGCGCCATGAACCGCGTCAGCGCCTGCGCCATGGTCAGGCGGATGGTCTTTGTCATCGTTTCTCTCCCGGCGACCCTTATGCCGCCTTGCGGCCACGCGCGGCAAGCCACGCCTTGGTGAGTTTTTCGAAGCGGTCGAGCCATGTCGGAGACCGCCGCCTCGTCGGAAATTTGGCCGGCAAGCCATTTTTCGGCCGGCTCGGCGAAGATGGTGCGGCCGACAGCGAAACCCTTGACGACCTGAGCGTTCGCGGTGGCGGCGAAGGCTGCCTCCAGTTCGTCCTGCGGCGCTTCCAGCCCGAGCAGCACGACGCCCCGGCACCATGGATCGTTCTTGTCGATTACCCTGCCGATCGCATCCCAGGCAGCAGCCGAGGCCTGTGGCTCGAGCTTCCACCAGTCCGGCCTGATGCCAAGAGTCATAAAGCTCCTGCAGCGCGCGCGGCACTGTGTTTTCGCGCGAGCGTACCGTGTTTGCCGGCGATGATCTCGACCAGCAGTTCGCGGCCGACCTTGCGGGCCGCCTCGAACAGGGTGCGCAGTTTCTCCTGCTGTTCCCGCTTCAGGGCTTCCGGGTCATCCGGATGATAGAAACAGAGGCACTTGATGCAATGGTCGACCGGCCACTCGGCGAGCTGGGAACCGATATCCTGCGAGAATTCGAAGCGCAGCGGCCGCGATCCCGGCAGTTCGACCGGGCGGCCGAGCCAGGCGAAGGGATGGTGGGCAAATTCGAACATCGCCTCGCGGCCATGCTTTTCGTCGATCAGCATCCCGTAGCCGTCCCGCCCTGCCGCGACTTTCGCCGCCGCCTTGACGGCGAGCACCTTGAAGTCGCGGATGCGCGCTTCATCGGCGCCGCAACGTGCGGCGATATCTTCCAGTTGCACACGATGGTCGATGGCAAGCGCCATAAGCGAAGGAATTTCGCGGCGGCGCGTCGTCGCCCAGTGGATATGGTTGATCGCCGCGTCCTTGCGCAGCGCGCGGTGCGGACTGCCGTTCTTCAGGAAGAACTGCAATTCCTCCCAGGTCGGATATTCCGGCGAGCAGAGCAGCCGCGACACCGCGAACGCGCCGCACGCATTTGCCCAGGTCGCCGCTGTCTCCAGGCTTTCGCCACCGAGCCAGCCACGCAGCAGGCCCGACATGAAGGCGTCGCCAGCGCCAAGCACGTTGAACACTTCGATCGGAAAACCCTCGCCGACGATGCCGTCCGCGAGGTCGTCGCTGATCGCGCCGTCATAGACGATGCAGCCCATCGCGCCTCGCTTCAGAACGATGGTCGCCGGCGACAGGTTGCGGATCGTCTTCAGTGCGCCGAGAACGTCGTCGGCGCCCGACGCGATCATGATCTCCTCCTCGGTGCCGACGATCAGGTCGCAATCCGGCAGCACGGTTTTCAACTGCCCGGATACCTTGTCCGACTTCACATAGCGCTCGAAACCTTCCGCATGACCGGCAAGGCCCCAGAGGTTCGGCCGGTAATCGATGTCGAACACCACCTTGCCGCCATTCGCCTTGGCGACGCGGATAGCCTTGCGCTGTGCCGCATCGCTGTGCGGACGCGAGAAATGCGTGCCGGTCACGACGATCGCCCGCGCCGAGGCCACGAATGTCTCGTCGATATTGTCTTCCGACAACGCCATGTCAGCGCAGTCGGACCGGTAGAAGATCATCGGCGAGACGCCTTCTTCCTCGACGGCAAGTAGGACAAGTGCGGTCAGCCGCTCGGGATCGGTGGCGATGCCAGCCGTCGCGACGCCGTCGCGCGCCAACTGCTCCTTGATGAAGCGCCCCATCTGCTCGTCGCCGACGCGGGTGATCAGTGCCGACTTCAGTCCCAGCCGGGCGGTGCCGATGGCGATGTTGGCGGGACAGCCGCCCACCGACTTGGCGAAGGAGCCGATGTCCTCCAGTCGCGTGCCGATCTGCTGGCCATAGAGATCGACCGACGCCCGCCCTATGGTAACGACGTCGAGAGCCTCGGCATTGGCGCGTGGCATGGCCGGATCCTTTCAAAAACATGCGGCGGGGTCCTAATTTGCTGTGGACTGGCGCCGCCAACCGGACTATGAGATGGCTATATGAAACAGAAATTCCGTTTAATAGTCAATTCGGAATATTTGTTCCGTTTTAAGTTTTCTGACAAGGAGGAATGAAATGCTGCGTTTCGGAGTGCTGGGTGCAGGCAGGATCGGCAATGTGCACGCCAAGGCGCTGCGCGACTCCGGCCGGGCGCAAGTGGCCTATGTCGCCGATGCGATGCCTGAAGCAGCCGGTCGCGCTGGCCGCGAAAGTGGGCGCCAGGACCGGCTCGGTCGAGGACGTCATCACAGCGAAGGACGATCGACGCGATACTGATCGCGACGCCGACCGACACGCATGCCGATCTGATCGAGCAGGCGGCGAAGGCCGGCAAGATGATCCTGTGCGAAAAGCCGGTCAGCCTGTCGGTCGAGCGTATCGAAGAATGCCTGAAGGTCGTCGAGAAGGCCGGCGTGCCGTTGATGATCGGCTTCCATCGCCGCTACGACCCCAACTACTCGGTCCTGGAAAAACGGCTGCGCGCCGGCGAGATCGGCGACGTCGAGATCGTCACCATCATCTGCCGTGACCCGACCCCGCCGCCGGTCTCCTACATCGAGCGCTCCGGCGGCCTCTACCGGGACATGATGATCCACGATTTCGACATGGCGCGCTTCCTGCTCGGCGAGGATCCGGTCACCGTGCATGCGCTCGGCGCTTCGCTGGTGGACCCGGCGATCGGCAAGGCCGGCGACATCGATACAGCCGCCGTCCACATGCAGACAGCGTCCGGCAAGATGTGCGTCATCACCAATTCGCGCCGCGCCACCTACGGCCATGACCAGCGCATCGAGGTGCATGGCTCGAAGGGCATGCTGCGCGCCGGCAACATGCACCTGACCACGCTTGAAAAGGCGAATGACGGCGGCTTCACCAGCGACCTGATCCCGTTCTCCTTCATCGAGCGCTACGAGGATGCCTATCGCATCGAGATCAACGCGTTCCTAACCGCGATCGAAAAGGGGGAGGCGCCGACGGCTTCCGGCCATGACGGGCTGATGGCGCAGAAGCTTGCCGAAGCGGCGGCCGAATCGCTGAAGACCGGCCAGGCCGTCGCGGTGCGCTGACCCAAACGCGGAGGACATGATATGATCGATCCTGCATCGCTGAAAAACCTTTCGCTCGAAGGTAAGGTCGCCATCGTCACCGGCTCGACACAGGGGCTCGGCGAGGCCATCGCACACCTTGTTCGCCGAACGCGGCGTGGCCGGGCTGGTCATAACCGGCCGCAATGCCGCCAACGGCGAGAAGGTAAAGGCCGCTCTCGAAGCGAAGGGCGTCAGGACGGTCTTTGTCGCCGCCGACCTGGCAAAGGTCGAGGACGCGGAAAAGATCGTCACTGCTGCCGACCAGGCTTTCGGCCGCGTCGACATTCTGGTCAATGCAGCGGGCATTACCGACCGCGGCTCGATCTGGGATACCGAGCCGGCGCTTTTCGACGCCATGTTCGCGGTCAACGTCCGGGCGCCGTTCTTCCTGATGCAGCATGCCCTGAAGGTCATGAAACGCCAGAAGATCGAAGGCTCCATCGTCAACATCATCTCGATGTCAGGGCATGGCGGCCAGAGCTTCATAACCGCCTACAGCGCCTCGAAGGGCGCGCTTGTCACGCTGACCAGGAACGTCGCCTACAGTGTCATGAACCACCGTATCCGCGTCAACGGACTGACCATCGGCTGGATGGACACGCCGGGCGAGGACCGCATCATGAAGACCTATCATGGCGCCGAGGACGGCTGGCTGAAGGAGGCTGAGAAGAACCGGCCGTTCGGGCGTCTGCTCAAGGCCGACGAAGTGGCGCGCAGCGTCGCCTTCCTCGCCAGCGCGGAAAGCGGCCTGATGACCGGCTCGATCATCGACTTCGACCAGCAGGTGCTAGGGGCCGGCGACGCACCGGCGACGCTGCCGGCAGTTTAGTTCTTCTCCCCGTAAACGGGGAGAAAGCCTTTCATCACTTCTCCCCTCGTCTCCCCGCCACCGCTACCGTAAGCGTCATCGCCAGCGCCATGGTCGCGGCCATCGAGCGAAAACCCTCGAAATTGGCCTCGACGATCTCAAGCAGCACGTCGGCGGAGGGCGCGATCGGCGAAAACACCGAATCGGTGATCGACACGATCTTGGCCTCGCGCGCCTTCGCCGCATTGGTGAGAGTCACCGTCTCGCTGGCATAGGGCGTGAAGCTCGTCGACAGCACCGCATCGCGAGAGGTGATGAAACTCGCCTGCTCGGCGCCCAGCCCCGCCAATGCGTCGACCAGGATGTTGCGGATGCCGAGCTTGCCCATGGCGTAGCTCATATAGGAGGTGATCGGGAACGAGCGCCGCAGCCCGATCAGGTAGATAGTGTCGGCGGCGGCCAAAACGTCAACGGCGCGCTCGATCGCGTCGTGGTCGACCTTGTCGCGCAGGTCGGCGACCGATCGTTCCGCCGCGTCAGGAAACCATCCAGCACAAGACCCGACTTGCTGGTCGCGATGCCGTGCTCGCGCATCTGCGCCAGTCGCTCGTCATAGTTCAGCACCCGTTCCCTCAGCCGCGAACGGAACACTTCCTGCAGTTCGGAAAAACCCTGGTAGCCGAGCGCACGGGAAAAGCGGACCAGCGCGGAAGGCTGCACCGCCGCATGGCCAGCAATCGAGGCGACGGTTCCGAAGGCGACCTCATCGGGATTTTCCAGCGCATAGGCGGCGATCTGCGTCAGCCGTTTGGGCAACTGCTCGGCGCGCTGCGCAATCAGAGCACGCAAGCGCCTGATAGTCTTTTGGGCCGCGATCCTGCTCGATTCATGCGGATTCAGCGCTCATTCTTCCTGCCAACCTTGTTTTTGGTCTTGACGCAGCAAAACCAGAAATGGAATAAAAATTCCACATATAAAATTTTAATGCACCATTTGTTCCAAATTCTGAGCAGGAACGGGACAGGGAGGAAACGCAAGCCATGTCCGAAGTGACCGGTCAAGCGATCGAGCCTCTGCTCGAGGCGCGCGACATCAAGAAATACTTCGGCGCCATCACGGCGCTCAACGGCGTGAGCTTCCATGTCATCGCCGGCGAGGCGCTGGGCGTCGTCGGCGACAATGGCGCCGGCAAGTCGACGCTGATGAAGATCCTGTCCGGCCTCTACAAGCCGAGCGAAGGCTCGCTGTTCTTCCAGGGCCAGCCGGTGCAGTTCGACTCGCCGCGCGACGCGCGCCAGATGGGCATCGAGATGGTCTATCAGGACTTCGCGCTGGCCGGGAACATGCCGATCTACGAGAACATCTATCTCGGCCGCGAGCCGGGCCGCAAGTTCGCCGGCCTCACCATCATCGACCGCGAACAGGCGCGGCAGATGGCGAAGGATCACCTCGACAAGCTGAAGATCCACGTGAAGAGCGATCGACCAGACCGTCGAGGAGCTTGTCCGGCGGGCAGCGCCAGGCGGTGGCCATCGCGCGCGCGACCGCATTCGACGCCAAGGTCGTCATCATGGACGAGCCGACCGCGGCCCTCGCCATCAAGGAAGTCGGCAAGGTGCTCGATCTGATCAAGACGCTGAAGGAGCATGGCGTCGCGGTCATCATCATCTCGCACCGCATGGACGACATCTTCTATGCCTGCGACCGCGTGATGGCGCTCTACCAGGGCACCAATTTCGCCGAAGCGCCGCTCGACAAGACCCACCGCAACGAGGTGATCGGCTGGATCATGGGCACCAAGGGCCACACCGACAGCACTGGCGCACGACAAGGTGCCACTGAGTATGATCAGCAACAATCCCAAGACTCGCCAGCTTCCTCGAACACTACGGCATTGTCGTCATCGTCGTGGTGATGATGGTGCTGCTCTACGCTTCGCGGCCAGACGTCTTCCTGTCGCTTGCCAACCTCACCAACATCATCAAGCAGAACGCCTCGCTGGCGCTTCTGGCGCTCGGCATGTTCGTGGTCATCGTGACCGCCGGCATCGACCTTTCCGTCGGATCGGTGATGGCGCTTGCCATGATGTGTCTGGCGGTGGCCGCCAAGGCCGGCGTGCCGTGGCCGATCGTCATCCTGATCGGACCGGCTCGTCGGCATCGCCTGCGGCCTGGTCAACGGCTTCGGCCTGACCATTCTGCGCCTGCCGCACCCGTTCATCATGACGCTCGGCACGCTGAACATCGCACGCGGCCTTTCCAGCCTGATCACCAATGGCGCGCCGGTCTCCGGCCTCGGCCCGCAAGTGCGCTATCTCGGTCAGGCAAACTACGATTTCGGTATCTTTCCACCGCCGACCGGCCTGCCGGCCAGCCTGTTCGTGGTCGTCATCTGCGCTGTCGCCCTGTGGTTCTTCCTCAACCGCACGTCGCATCGGCCGCCACATCTTCGCCATCGGCGGCAATCCGCACGCCGCCCGCGTCTCCGGCATCAATGTCGATCGCGTGCTGGTCTATGTCTACGCGATCAGCGGCTTCTTCGCCGGACTTGCCGGATTGCTGCTTGCGGGCCGCACCGATTCCGGCTTTCCGCTGGCCGGGCAGAATGCCGAACTCGACGCCATCGCCGCGGTGATCATCGGCGGCGCCTCCTTCTTCGGCGGCCGCGGCACCATTCTGGGCGTGCTGGCCGGCGTGCTGATCATGGGGCTGATGCGCAACGGCCTCAACCTCAATAACATCAGTCCGTTCTGGCAGCAGATCCTGATCGGCCTGGTCATCATCGCTCGCCGTCTACATCGACGTCCTGCGCCGGCGTGCGGCGGTGCGGACGTTAAGTTGAGCATTGCCATGCCCGGCGCCGTCTCCGCGCCGGGCTTGCGACCGTTTATCGGAGACGAACTGATTCCTCTGGGAGGATAGCAATGAAGAAATTGATCCTGGCCGGCGCCGCGCTGGCGCTGATGATCGGCAGGCGCCATGGCCGCCGACAAGTTCCTGCTCGACATGAAGGGCCCGGGCGCCGGCAACCCGTTCTGGGCGGCGGTGGAAGCCGGCGCGATGGAAAAGGGCAAGGAGCTCGGCGTCGAGGTGGTGGTGATGTCGCCGCCGGCCGAATCCGACGTCGCCGCGCAGATCGCGCAGATCGAAGACATGATCGCCCAGGGCCTCGACGGCATCGCGCTGGCGCCGACCGATCCGAACGCGCTCGCTCCGGTGGTCGACGCCGCCAAGGCCGCGAACATCCCGGTGGTGTTCGTCGACACCAAGGGCACCAATGAAGGCATCACCTTCATCGGCACCGACAACGACGTCGGCGCCAAGCTCGCCGCCGACTACATCTGCGGCAAGATCGAGAAGGGCTCGGAAGTCGCGATCCTGCAGGGCATCATCACCCAGTCGACCGGCCAGGCTCGCGCCACTGGCGCCAAGTCCGGCCTCGAAGGCTGCGGCCTGAAGGTGGTCGCCGAGCAGACCGGCGAATGGGACCGCGCCAAGGGCCAGGCGGCGATGGAAAACATCATCACCGGCAACCCCAACATCAAGGCGGTGTTCGCCTCCAACGACAACATGGCGCTGGGCGCGGTGGAAGCGCTGAAATCGGCCGGCAAGCTGGCCGACGTCATGGTCGTCGGCTTCGACGCCAATCCGGACGCGGCCGCTTCGGTACTGGCCGGCGAAATGACCGCCACGGTCGCGCAGGCGCCCGAAGAACATGGGCGGCTTCGGCATCCAGGCGCTGGTCGACCTGAAGGCCGGCAAGACGCATCGAAGCCGTGATCGATACCGGCACCGTGCTGGTCGACAAAGAGCAACGCCGACCAGTACAAATAAGCCTTAGCCTCTAGAACGGCCGGAGCCGTGCCGGTTCCGGCCGTTTTCTATCTTGGCAATGAAGGAATCCAGCATGGAAACGATCGGCGTCGGGCTTATCGGCACCGGCTTCATGGGCAAGGCGCATGCGATCGCCTGGAACGCGGTAAAGTCGGTCTTCGGCGACGTGCCGTCGATCACGCTGGTGCATCTGGGCGAAACCAGCGACGAACTCGCCCACTTGAAGGCGGTTGAGTTCGGCTTCGAAAAATCGTCCGGCGACTGGCGCAAGGTGATCGCCGATCCCGAAGTCGAAGTCGTCTCGATCACCACCCCCAACAGATTCCACGCCGAAATGGCGATCGCCGCCCTCGAGGCCGGCAAACATGTCTGGTGCGAAAAGCCGATGGCGCCGAAGCTCGCCGAGGCCGAAACCATGCTTGCAGCGCAGCGCCGCTCGGGCAAGGTGGCCGTGCTCGGCTACAACTACATCCAGAACCCCGCCATCCGCCACATCAGAAAGCTGCTTGACGAGGACGCGATCGGCGCCGTGAACCACGTCCGCATCGAGATGGACGAGGATTTCATGGCCGATCCGGCGGCCCCCTTCCAGCAGCGGCACGAAGCCGTCAATGGCTGGGGCGCCATCGACGATTTCGGCGTGCATCCGCTTTCGCTTGTGCGCACGCTGTTCGGCGGCGTCTCCCGCGTCATGTGCGACATGGCAAAGCCCTATCCGACGCGCAAGACCGACAATGGCGACCGCGACGTCGAGGTCTACGACATCGCGACCGTCCTGATGCGGCTGGAAAACGGCGCCTCTGGTTTGATCGCGCTCAGCCGCACCGCCTGGGGGCGCAAGGGCCGCATCGCCATCCAGATCGTTCGGCGCCAAGGGCTCGATCCTCTACGACCAGGAGCGGATGAACGAATTCCAGCTCTACGTGACCTCCGACCGCGCCACCGAACAGGGGTTCCGCACCGTGCTGACGGCGCCGCACCACACGCCCTACGACCGGTTCGTTCCCGCCGCCGGACACAGTCTCGGCTTCAACGATCTGAAGATCATCGAGTGCCGCCAGCTGATCGGCCGCATGCGCGGCGAGGAGACGGCTGCAATCACCTTCGAAGAGGGTATCCTGATCGAGCGCACTGTCGCGGCGATGGCGCGGTCGTTCGAGGAAGGTTGCTGGATCGACATCTGATCCGGTCACTGCCGAAAGAGACCGGCTCGAACGAAACAGGGCCTGTTCTATCGGAACAGGCCCTGCAGAATTCTCCGGGGCGAAAAACGCCGCCAGCGCTACTTATTCCGCCGGACTGGGTTTCTTCTTGAACAGTCCGATCAGATTGTCCCAGAGCTCGATCTTGGCGCCCTGGCGCTTCATGATGATGCCCTGCTGCAGGATCGACAGGAAGTTGTTCCACGCCCAGTAGATGACCAGGCCGGCCGGGAAGCTGCCCATCATCACCGTGAACACCACCGGCATCCAGTTGAAGATCATCGCCTGCGTCGGGTCAGGCGGCGCCGGGTTCATGCGCATCTGCAGGAACATGGTGACGCCCATCACCAGCGCCCAGACGCCGAGATGCGGCAAGAAGGCGGGCGGCGTGAAAGGCAACAGCCCGAACAGGTTGAACAGCGAGGTCGGATCGGGTGCCGCCAGATCCTGGATCCAGCCGAAGAACGGCGCGTGCCGCATCTCGATGGTAACGTAGAGCACCTTGTAGAGCGCGAAGAACACCGGGATCTGGATCAGGATCGGCCAACACCCCGCCAGCGGATTGATCTTTTCCTTCTTGTACAGCTCCATCATCGCCTGCTGCTGCTTCATCTTGTCGTCCGCGTATTTTTCGCGGATTTCCAGCATGGCGGGCTGCACCTTCTTCATGTTCGCCATCGACACATAGGACTTGTTGGCGAGCGGGAAGAAGACGGCCTTGACGATGACGGTGGTCGCCAGGATGGCAAGGCCGAAATTGCCGAGGAAGCGATAGAGCGTATCGATCAGCCAGAACATCGGCTTGGTGATGAAATAGAACCAGCCCCAGTCGATCAGCAGGTCGAACTGACGGATGTTGCGCTCGGTCTCGTAGGACTGGATCTTGGCCACTTCCTTGGCGCCGGCGAAGACCAGGGTCTCGACAGTCGAAGACTGGCCGGGCGCGATGGTGATCGCATCGCTCAGATAGTCCGACTGGTAGCGCGGGCGCTGGTCGGAAAGATACGAAAAGCTGGGCTGGAATTCACGCTCGGTGGAAGGAACAAGCGCTACCGCCCAATATTTGTCGGTGATGCCAAGCCAGCCGTCCTTGGATTTGCCCGGCTTGACCTGCTTGTCTTCCTCGATGGTGGAATACGTGATTTCCTGGAGGCCTTCCTCGCCGGTAACGCCGATCAGGCCCTCGTGCAGCACGTAGGTGCTGGCATGCAACGGCTTGTCAAAACGGGTGACGCGACCGTAGTTCGACAGGGAGACGGGTGCGCTTCCGGCGTTCGATACCGTGTCCGAGATGGTGAACATGTAGTTGTCGTCGACAGAGATGACGCGCTTGAAGGTCAGGCCCTTGTCGTTGGTGTAGGTGAGCGTCACCGGGGTCGATGTCGTCAGCGTCTGGTTGCCTTCGACGGTCCAGACCGTATCCGGCCCCGGCACGGCGCCGGTGTTGGCGTCGCCAACAAAGCCGATCTCGGCATATTGGCCGTTGGGCAGGGTCGAGGGATTGAGCAGCTCGATGGTCGGCGAATCCTTCTCGACCGTCAGCCGGTAGTCCTTCAACCGCACGTCGTCGATGCGGCCGCCCTTGAGATTGATCGAGCCGGAAAGGCTCGGCGTGTCGATCTGGATGCGCGGGGTGGCGGCGATCGCCGACTGGCGGTCGAGTGCAAGTGAACCCTCGGCGCCTGGCACACCGGCAGCCCCAGGCGCTGCCGCTCCCGGCAGGGCTACGCCTTCTGGTGTTGTTGCAGTGGGCGCCGCCGTCTTCTTCTCCGCCTCGACGCGCTCCGCCTCGATACGCGCGGCCTCGCGCTGCGATTCGATCCGCGGGTTCATGTAGAACACCTGCCAGAGGGTCAGGATCAGCACGGAAAGCGCGATGGTGATGAAGAAATTGCGGTTGTTTTCCATCAAGTGGTCCTAACGCGATCCGCGATTCGGCGTGAAAGTTCGGATGTCAAGGTTCCGAAGGGGGCGGTGAGTATCTCCGTCCGCCCGACGATGACATAGTCATTGCCGGGGGCCATGTCACCTGCGGCATGAAGACGAACGGCTTCCTTGAGGCGCCGCCGGATACGGTTCCGCTGCACGGCGTTGCCCGCCTTCTTGGTAACCGTGAAGCCGACGCGCGGAGTCCCGCCGTCGCCGCGGTCCATCGTTTCCAGCAGGAAAAGCCGCCCGCGACGTTTTTCACCACGCCGGACGGCCAGGAACTCCGCGCGCTTGCGAAGCCTTCGGAAAACCAAGGTTCCGGGCTTGCCGGCCACCGGCAAGGTGATTGGCTTCCGCTTTAGGCCGACAGCCGCTTGCGACCGCGGTTGCGGCGGGCGGCGACCACTCCGCGACCACCCTTGGTGGCCATGCGGGCACGAAAACCGTGCCGGCGCTTGCGGACGAGCTTTGAGGGTTGATAGGTGCGCTTCATTTGTTTGATACCGCGGCGTGCGGCCCTTCTTGGTGCTGTCGCTTTGAACAGGAGCTGTGCCGGGGCAGGCCCGTAGCGCAATACAAATTGCGCCGGACCACGGACCCGAGCGTGAGCGGGCTTATAGAAAGAAGGTTTCTGGAAGTCAATTCCCGGCTGCAAGGCAGCGGTCGAGACGCATCAAGCAGCCGGACTTGCCTGTTTGCAGGGGTTAAGACTTTTGTCCCACCGCACTGCTAACCCGTTTCACACAAGGGTGATTATATCTTGCGAAGAGGTCAAAACCCGGTGAGACAATGCGCGAAGCGCTTGCTCCTGCCGCGTCACTGGGCTCATGTGACAGGAACCGGACGGGCTGTTGATCTTCCGGACAGCAGGCATGCCCGGGGGCGGGAGAAACAATGACCAAGGCTGCGGGGCCGACCGCAACGAGCGGCGACGGGCACAACGGAGCCAGGAAATCCGCTTTCTGGCGGTTTGCGCCGATTGCGCTGATCGTCGCCGGCCTCGCGTTTGGCTATGCGATGGACTGGCACAATTTCCTGACACTGCGCTACCTCGGCAAGAGCCAGGACGTGCTGAAGGCGTTCGCCGACGCCCATCCCGTGCTGGCGCCGTTCGGTTTTGTCACCTGCTACACGCTTGCCGTCGCTTTTTCCTTTCCGGCGGCGTCGGCGCTCACCATTTTCGGCGGCTTCCTGTTCGGCTGGGCATTTGGCGCCACACTTGCCGTGATCGGCGCAACCAGCGGGGCGACGCTGCTGTTTCTGGCGGCGCGGACAGCGTTCGGAGACTATCTGAAGCGCCGCCTCGGCGGTGTCTCGGCCCGCCTTGCCGAGGGTTTCGAAAAGGATGCGTTCGGCTTCCTTCTGGCGCTGCGCCTTGCACCTTTCATCCCCTTCGTCGTGGTCAACATCGCGCCGGCGTTGTTCAACGTGAAGCTTCGTACCTTCGTCGCGGCGACGGCGATCGGCATCGTGCCCGGCGCCGTCGCCTACGCCTGGCTGGGCGAAGGCGTCGACAGCGTGCTCACTGCCGCCAAGGCCGCCGGCCGCCATGCCAAGGTCAAGGACCTGGTGACGCCGCAGATCACCATCGCCTTTGCCGTGCTTGCGCTTGTGGCTCTCATCGCCATCATCGTAAAGAAGCGCTGGAAACGCGACGCCGGCGCCGACAACGCCGGCAAGACCGGCGCTTCGTAGACGAACCTGCTCTCGGGGAAAGCATGCCATGGCGAACCCTCTTACGCCCGACATCTGCGTGATCGGCGCAGGCTCCGGCGGCCTCTCGGTCGCAGCCGCCGCTGCGGCCTTCGGCGTGCCGGTCGTGCTGATCGAGAAGGGCGCGATGGGCGGCGATTGCCTGAATTTCGGCTGCGTACCCTCCAAAGCCATCATCGCCGCGGCCAAACACGCCGAGGCGATGCGCAACGGGGCCGGGTTCGGCATCGGCAACATCGAGCCGGAAATCGACTTCGCCGCCGTCAACAGGCACATCCATGCCGTCATTGCCGCGATCGCGCCCAATGATTTCGTCGGACGTTTCACCGCGCTCGGCGTGCATGTGATCAAGGCAGAAGCCCGTTTCAAGGACGCAGGCACCGTGGTTGCCGGCGAGGTCGAGATCCGTGCCCGGCGTTTCGTCATCGCCACCGGCTCATCTCCCACGATCCCGCCGATACCCGGCCTCGATGGTGTCCCCTACCTCACCAATGAGACGCTGTTCGACCTGGTCGAGCGGCCGCAACATCTCGTCATCATCGGTGGGGGGCCGGTCGGCCTGGAGATGGCGCAGGCGCACCGGCGGCTCGGCTCCGCCGTAACGGTGATCGAGGCAGCAATCGCGCTGGGCAGAGAGGATCCCGAACTGGCGGCGGTCGTCTTGCGAAGGCTGCGCGCCGAAGGGGTGGCGATCCGCGAGGCCACGACAGTCAAAAGCGTCGAGCGCCAGGGCGAAGCCGGCATTCGCGTCAACATCGAGGATAATCGTGGCGCCGTGGCCATCGATGGCACCCATCTGCTGGTCGCAACCGGCCGCACCGCCAATGTCGAAGGGCTGGCGCTCGACAAGGCCGGCATCGCTTTCGATGCCAACGGCATAAAAGTCTCGAACAAGCTCAGGACCGCCAACCGCCGCGTCTACGCCATCGGCGACGTCGCCGGCGCGCTGCGCTTCACCCATGTCGCCGGCTATCACGCCGGCCTGGTGGTCAGGGCGCTGCTCTTTCGGCTGCCGGCCAGGGAGAACCGCCGGATCATTCCGCGGGTCACCTTCACCGATCCGGAACTCGCCCATGTCGGCCTCACCGAAGCAGAGGCGGCGAAAAAGTACGGTCCGGTTCGCGTCCTGCGCTGGCCTTACGCCGAAAATGATCGCGCCCAGACGGAATTGAAGACCGAGGGCCACATAAGATTGCTTGCCGGCAGACGCGGCAGGATCCTCGGCGTCTCGATCGCCGGCGCCAATGCCAGCGAGATGATCAACATGTGGGCGCTGGCGCTCGCCAAAAACATGACGGTTGGGGATGTGGCGGCCTATGTACCGCCCTACCCTACCATGGGCGAAATTGGCAGACGCGGCGCTATCGCCTATTTTGTCGAGGTGGCGCGCAAGCCGCTGGTTCGCAGTGTCATCCGCTGGCTGCGCAATTTCGGCTGAGCGAACGACACGGATGCACGCTGGCGGGCGGATTGTCGCCTGGAATCGCCTGGCGTCGCATGTATGTGGCAAAACGCACAGATTGAGTGGGATGGCCGGTTCAAACTGCGCGCATTCTCCTCCCAGGATGCATGGAATGAGCGATCAAGCGGCGGCTAAAGCGGCAGAGGCTAACCAGCGCGACCGGCGCATGGTGCCGCTGTCGCGCGGCCTGTCGACCAAGCTGCTGCTGTTGACCATCTTGTTCGTGCTTCTGGCGGAAGTGCTCATCTTCATCCCGTCCATCGCCAATTTCCGCTTGCGCTGGCTCGAGGAGAAGCTCGGCACCGCGGCGACCATCAGCGGCGTGCTGATGCAGGGCAACCCGGCCAGCCTGCCGCGTGCCGCGCAGGACGATGTCCTGATGTCGATCGGCGCCAAGGCGATCGCGGTGCGCGACGGGGACATCTCGCGCCTGCTGGTCGTGGCCGACATGCCGCCCCAGGTCGACGAGCACATCGATCTGGCCAATACAGGAGCCCTGGCGGCGATGCGCGACGCACTCGACACCGCCCTGTTCGGCGGCGACCGGATGCTGCGCGTCTTCGGCAAGGTCGGCGACAACGACAAGCAGTTCGAACTGGTCATCCCCGACAAGAAACTGCGTGGCGCGATGCTGATCTATTCGCGCAACGTGGCGTTCCTGTCGCTGCTGATATCGCTGATCACCGCGGCGCTGGTGTTCTGGGCGATCAACTGGATCATGATCCGGCCGGTGCGCGACATGACGCGCTCGATGCTGGCGTTTTCCGAGGCGCCGGATGATCCCGGCCGTGTCATCCTGCCGGAAGACCGCGGCGACGAAATCGGCGTTGCCGAACGCGAACTGGCCGACATGCAGACACGCCTGCAGAAGACGCTGGCCGAGCAGAAGCACCTCGCCGATCTCGGCCTCGCTGTCTCCAAGATCAACCACGACATGCGCAACATCCTGGCATCCGCTCAACTGATGTCCGACCGCCTCGCTTTGGTGAGGGACCCGTCCGTCCAGTCATTCGCGCCGAAGCTGGTGCGCACGCTGGACCGCGCCGTCGCCTACACCGAGGGCGTTCTTGCTTATGGCAGGACGCAGGAGGCAGCACCCACGCGGCGACTGCTTCGGCTTCGCCAGCTCGTGGACGACGTGCACGGCCTGCTCGGCATCGATCCGGCCGGCGGCATCGAATTCGACAATGCCGTCGACACGGCCTTCGAAGTCGATGCCGATTCCGACCAGCTGTTCCGGGTGCTGAGCAACCTCTGCCGCAATGCCGTCGAGGCGATGGCCGCGGACCGCGAGGCGGCGCTGGTGCGCAGGCTGGCGGTGTCGTCCGAGCGCACGGGAAGCGTGTGCCGGATCTTCGTGACCGACACCGGGCCAGGGCTGCCGCAGAAAGCGCGGGAAAACCTGTTCACCGCCTTCCGCGGCTCGGCCCGCAGTGGTGGTACCGGGCTTGGCCTGGCGATCGCCCACGAACTGGTGCGTGCGCATGGCGGCGCGCTGGAACTGGTCGAAAGCATCGGCGGCCGTACCGTCTTCGCCATCACCATCCCCGACCAGCCCGTCAGGCTCGACGAAGCCCGCTCGGCGATGCGCCGCCCTGCCTGAGAGCACTTTGCAGCCGAATGGATCTATCCGGCGTCCGCATAAATGCGGCAAGCAAACAGTGAAAGCGGGTAACCGGCTCTGAAAGACCGCAATCGCTCCAGGCGCCGGCGCAGCATTTGTCGAGGCGCAAGGTGCCCGCGCGCGGCATCATCCACGCTCCGAGACGCCTGTGCGTGCGGGTCGTTCTGTCGCAAAAGTTTTCGCGACGGGCGGCTTGCTTTTCCATCCGCCACTCGGTAGGTAGCGTCACATTCGCGGCCGGGCCGAAAGCCTGGCAGCGTGGGTTGTGTCGATCACGGCCCGTTGCGCGCCCGTAGCTCAGCTGGATAGAGCACCAGACTACGAATCTGGGGGTCAGGAGTTCGAATCTCTTCGGGCGCGCCACTTTTATCCTGCGATTTCAATTGTTTGGACCGCACGCCGGCCTTTGTCGGGCTCAGTCATGTCGCTTCCATGTTGCAACTGAGTTCCCTTGATTTCCAATGGTTTTCACTCACTCTCGGCCTGTTCGGGACCGCCGAACGGAGCCTTGGCGTAGACGACCCACTCGATCCGCTTCAGTCCAGCCAGCTGGGCGCAGAAAGTGGCAGGGTCGGCCAGGCTAGCGAGATCGCTGAAGAAGCGAAGCTGGCCGGCGTCGAAGGCGTCCTGCAGGCGCTCCAGGAATAGCCGCCTGAACAGGCGCGACAGAACCCGCACGGGCAGGAAAAATCCGGCCGGCAGGCGATCCATCGCTGGTCCCCGGCCTTCGCCGTGGCAGGCTCGAGCGACAGGCCGCCGCCCGGCACGACGCAGTGGACATGCGGATGATGGTGGAGATTTTGACCCCAAGTATGAAGCACGGCGACCACGCCGATCTCGGCGCCCAGATGCCTGGGATCGGCCGCCGCCACCCTCAAGGCTTCGGATGCGGCCTTGAACAGGATCGCATAGACCGATTGTCAATCGCCGAAAGGCTCCTCTCCGGTGATCCGGTGGCTGGGGTACTCCCCAGCCGCTCATCGCCCGAATTTAACCAAACTCGCGGGTTGCGACGAAACCGTCGCAACCGCCTATCAAGCGGTCTTGCGGTCAAAAGGGTCCGTCGCCTTGGTGTCCCTATTTGCGTCGAGCCCCGCCAATTCCGCTCCCAACGCGGCGATTACGGCCGCCACGCGACCACGCACCCGTGGAGGAAGGTGCATCAGCCCCTCGATCAGGCGCCGGCCTTCCGCGCTGGCAATAAAGCCGATGCGCTCATCGACCAGTAGAGGCGAAGCGTTGGTCTCGGCATTTCCGGGCAAGCCTTCAAAAAAACGACTTGCAGGAACGTCCAGCGACTTGCCGATCTCGTAAAGCATGGATGCGCTCACGCGGTTCCTCGCGTTCTCGTATTTCTGAAGCTGTTGGAAGCTGATCCCTATGGATCGGGCAAGCTGAGCTTGCGATACGTCCGACTGGACACGAATAGTCGCGATCTGTCTACCGACGTGCTGATCTGCGGGATGCGGGCAGATTCGTTATTCGACGACGGGCAAGCCTGGATGACCCGGGGGCGGGTTGATTCCACCAATGCCTTTCGCAATTGCATCACTCCCTATAGGAAAAGTTGGTCGCGGTAGGCTACCCTCACGAGACACGCCAAACTTCAGAATGGTGGGGAGTGCTCGAAACGGCCTAACGCAGTCAGGTTAGCTGTCTGCTCACCGATCCGAACAGCATCCTGCAGGACCGAGCGGATTTGCGGCCAAGGAAACTCGGCATCGCTCTTCGACGGCTGCCCTTCCCTGAGGATGGCATCAAGCTTCGCTGCGACACCGGCAAGGGAGATAGCCGGCGTTTCCGATAATGCTTCAAGCAACGTCTCGGCGCGATCGCCTGCCGCAATTTCAGCGCGTATCACGGCGGAATATCCAATGGCTCGGTCAGAGGCATCCCAGCGCCCCTGATAAGCTGCCAATTCGGCCTCGGCCTTCGCACGGACCGCCACGTCGATAGAACTGACGCCGACCAAATCGCGAAGCTCCTCAAATGAGTGTAGCGTAACGGTCCTACCATCGGACAAATGGATCTTCACATTGGGAAAGCCGACCGTTTCTGCGAGCTCTCGTTCCATACGCTGCTGCTCACGGTTCAACCGATCGGTCTCTTCGTAAGCAGCTTGCCATTCGCGCCATGCTGCTACCGCAGGGTCGGCCGATTGGTCTTTCTTGAAATCGATGCGGGCAGTCGTCGCGGGCTGCGAGCTGGTCGTTGCAATTGCTGTTCGCGCACGCGCGCTGCTACACGTGACGAGAGGCAAAGACGTGGTATTGTCGGAATCACCCATGATCCGAGCTCCAGACAGCTTAGGCGTGGTCAGGCCGATCAGAGTGTTCGCGCACTCCGATCAGATCACCGTACGTGCCCTGCAAGTGCATTGCACGTGCTTTCTTATGCACCTTTTTGGAACCAAGTGCAAGCCGCATGGCGAAAACGACAAAGAAGCCTTTCACGACGCGTTTGGATCCGTCTGTGCTGGCGATGGCTGAGCAACTCGCAGTGATCGAACGTCGCTCGGTAACTTCTGTCATTGAACTTGCATTGATCGAATATGCGGAACGTCGTGGTATTAAGGCGCAAGAGGCAGAAAACGACCAATAGTTTGCGCCGATGTAGAGTCCTCAGTTTTGCGACGACCGAAGCATACATCTTCTACGAGCGCGCTAGGTCGGGGCGGGTACCGGCGCCCACCGGCACCCCGTGGTTGGGCTGCACTTCGATTCTGAAGAAGTCCGCGATGCGGCGCGCGGAAACATCGTGATTGCCTATGGCGATGACGATGACAGTGAAAACCTGGTGGGCGGAGAGCATCCTGGCGGACCTTCTGGAAATCTTCTACATGCCTATTCGCGCCCTCGACGGGTCAGTCATTGCGGTGGGAGAATTCTATCACAACCTGGAAGTCAACAACCGATCGATCATGACGACCATCCACGGCTCGTGGCTGATCCAGCTGGTCTTTGTTGTCATTGGCATTCTAATTCTGTTCGTGCTGGTGCGGGCCGCCCACGACACGATCAACTGGCAACAGGGGAGCTGAGGACAAACTTGCTGACGCAAAAGAGCTTGCCCGCCAAAATCAGGCGTTGCGCACTGCGGCGGACAATTCGCTGCGGTGGGCTTTGCGGGCCAACGAGGTGTTGCTGAGCAAGAGCGGTGCTGAAATCCACGACGGACCGATCCAACTCCTGAGCCTGGCAATGTTGCAGTCCTCCGAAACCCAACGCTCAAAGGTAGATTCATCACCCACGAAGCGAGCGCAAGCCGCCAAGCGATCACCACGACGAGCGCGACAGTGGAGGCTATAACGCAAATTGCGGTCGATTGCTGGCGGCCTCATTCTGCCTGAAATAAGCATGCTGTCGGCGCGGGAAGCCATCCAGCTTGCCTATCACCCGGCATGAAAGAGCGACGGGCACGTTGGTGGTGGCCGAGATTGCAGAGCTTCCGTACGGTTTGTTATGCCTGGAAGCATTCGTCCGTATATGTTGATACAGGGCGTCTGGACAGCAAGATGTCTAATCCGCCGACTTGAGAGGTGGCTTTACCCAGGCCGTTCCTAACTGCATAGCCAAAATCCTCAATTCAAGTGAGATGGATTAAACAAAGTCATCGAGCCGTTCCCTGACGAGGACGAGCATGCGCTGTGCCGCATCGTGAACTGGTGATCCCGCGGGCGCCACTGACGGCAGCGTTATTTCGTCAAGAGAGGGCCGCAGACGCGCGACGAGTTCGTCGATTGCTGCATCGGCATCCGCCGCCCTGATTCCAATTGTGCCGGCAGTAGTGCGGAAGTCCGCACGGCGAAGCCGATCGTCTTTGGCATTCAGCTTCAAGGCCATTCGATCTCGCTCCAATCGCGGAAAGACCCGTGTAGTGACAGCATCATAGAGGGGGGCCATTCTGACTGAATTGAACTGGTGGCTGTCCGGCTCGGCGATCTTTAAGAGCGCCAGATTTTTCAGGTGCATGTCGCCATCGGCGATTAGCCATGCAAACACCGCCCGCTTGAAGACAAGCATAACATCTTCATCCGGGGCCGTCGAAAGGGGACGCACAGCGCGGGCAATACGCTCTATCGTGCCATCGTATTTTGCCTCTGTCGGTACCCCTAGAACGGACGCAAAATCCTCCATGGCCAAGCGCCGAAGGTCGCTTTTGTCGATGCGAATATCAAAGCGTTCGACCAGCAGAGCCGGGGGCATCCCGTCCGGCATGGGAACGAGTGCCATCGAAGGCGTCGCAAACCCTGCGGCCGATCCCAACGTGAGAGATTGCCATTCGATCGCCGGCAACGCTTCAAAGCCGCTGGTTCCAGCCGGTTTGAGGATATGGGTAAAGGGCGTGGCTACGCTCGGGGAAAGCGTCCCGTCGCTGCCAAGGAACATGGGTGCCTTGATCTGAACGCCGGAGAGGCGCGGGGTTTCGGCGCTGGCAAATATCTGCGCGAGATTGCGTTCGAAGTTTTGCTCTATATCGCCCCGACCGGGGCCGTCATAGCGTCCCGTGAATATGCCTCTTTCCGAAAAGTCAGCCAGACGCGTCAGCAGAATGTCGGCGGGGAGATCAGCTAGTTCGCGCTGCTTTTCGACGATCGTGATGTTCGACATGTAGCGCTTGCCAGAACGCAGCATTGCGCGTTCGTCGCGGTCCTTGAGGACTGATTCAAGCCATCCTTCCGGCAGCAGGGATAGGATGAAGGGAGGAAGTTTGCCGGGCGTCGTCTGGCGGATCAAAGGAGGTCCGCCTTCGTCCGTTTGCCGCCAGCGCCATTCAAAGCCATCATGTGTCAGATTGCCGATTGGCTTGCCGTGCCATGCCACGATCAGATCAAGTGCGGCCTCGTTGCGGGCAGGCGCGGCGGCGGGGCGACGCAAGAGGTAGCGTTCGGCAAGCTCGCCTTCACGGTACCATTGGTTCTCTCGTGCAAGCGCCCATACCGCGTCGGCTGCACCTTTGGCGTCGCGATACTCCTCGATTAGCCGAGCCGTGATCGCTTCGCGCATGGTCTCGTCGATAGAGGCTGCATGCTCGCTGCGGAGCCTGAAAGCTTCGAGAAAGCGTTGACGCATGGAAGACACTTCAATGTGAAATTCGCCCATCCCGTCGTCGATCACTGCGGATGCAATGGAAGCGTGATCCGGCGCCTGGTTCTGAATGATTTCCAGCGACCGCAGGCGTGTGCGCTGTATGCGCCGCCCGCTTAGGAATAAGCGACCGCCGCGGGTTGGTCCCAAGAGTACAGCGCTGGCGGCGGACAGATAGGCGCGGGGATAAAGATATTTCGCTATGCGGACAGCGTGCTTGACGATTGTCGCTTCAATGTCATCACCGGCGTCCACATATATGCCGCGCATTAACTGGACGAGTTTGTTAGTCTCAGCTTGATAATGCGCGCGGCCTTTGTCGATGTTTTCGCCAACGAGATGGAGAGGCATTTTCTAACTTTCGCGTATATCAAATACAGAATAGTTGCACGCTATGCCCACAAAAGTCAACCAAAGTTCTAACTTTCGCGTATTTCAAATATGGGAAAGTGAGACATTATAAATGTATCAGTTGGGATGGTTGCCCAGAGCGAATAAAATTACAAAGTAATTCCAATGACATAGGCGTGCTCAGCTTCGTCTCGTCCGGCGCGCCATTTCCCTTCCCGAACAACCTCACCGCCTCTACACCTTAATAAATCGGCTGCGCCATATGGCGCGGCGCCGGCCACTCCTTCGTCGCGCCGGGCTGCACCGGGCGTTCGAGATAGGTCGACAGCGCCACGTAGCTGCGCGTTGTCACCACGCCGGGCACCTCGTAGATGCGGGCAAGCAGGCCTTCCAGCGCACGGGTGTCTTCGGTGCGCACTTTCAGCAGCATGCAGGTGTCGCCGGCGACCGAATGGATCTCTTCGACCTCCGGATACTTCGAGATCGCCATCAGCTCCGGCGTCTTGCCCCACCCCCTGGTGTCGACATGGACGAAAGCCAGCAGCGGCTTGTGCACCGCCTTCGGATCGATGATCGCCGAGGTCTGCCGAATGGCGCCCGAACGGCGAAGCCGCTTAACCCTTTCATGCGCGGCCGGCGCCGAAAGCCCGGCGCGTTTGCCGAGTTCGGCATAGCTGACGGTTGCGTCGTCGACCAGAACGCCTAACAATCTTCGGTCGGCGGCGTCGAGTTCACGGGTCGGAAGCCTGCTCGGCCGAATGCCATCTGTTTCTTCATCCATTGGTGAAAATCCTCTTGTTGCCGAATGCCATTCCGGCATCATGCCGATATGACGAAGATCGATCAACCCTTTGAACACTATGCCGGCGAACAGGGCGGCATTCCGCGCGCCGCCTATGTGCTGACCGCTTGCATCGGCGTCATCGGCTCCAACTCGCTGGTTCTCGGCCCGATCGCGCCGGCCGTGTCGCAGTCCCTGGGCGCCGGCGTACCGGCGGTCATGATGGCGTCGGCGGCGTTCGGCCTCGGCACCGCGGCAAGCGCCCTGTTCCTGGCCCGCCACATCGACCGGCTCGGCGCGCGTCGCATGCTCAGGCTCGCCATGGCGGTGCTCGCCGCCGCCATGCTGCTCAGCGCCGCCGCCCCCGCCGTCGCGGCGCTGATCGCCGCTCAGCTGGTCGCCGGTATCGCCTCAGGCGTCGCCCTGCCCGCGATCTACGCAAGCGCCGCGGCTGTGGCGCCGCCCGGGCGCGAGAGCCGCACCATCGGCGTGGTTCTGACCGGCTGGACCTTGAGCATGGTCGCCGGCGTGTCGATGTCGGCGGTTCTGGCCGACTTCATCCACTGGCGCGCCGTCTATGCCGCGGTTGCAATTTTTGCGCTTGCCGCGATGGCCGGGCTTTCGCTGATGCCACGTCGCGGCGCGCTGGCGGCAGGTCCGGCGCCGATGCCGCTCGCGGCTCTGGCAATAGCGGGCGTCAAGCCGCTGCTGCTCGCCTGCGGCGCCTTCATGACGGCCTTCTACGGCGTCTACGGCTATCTCGGCGACCATCTTCACAACGGGCTTGGCGAACCGGTCAGCGCCAACGGCCTGGCGGCACTCGTCTATGGCGTCGGCTTCGGCGGCGCCGCCCTGCTCGACGGTGTCGCAGACCGGGTGGGCGCACGCCGCCTGATGCCGCTCGCCTTCCTCGCCGTGGCTGCCGTCTACCTGCTTTTCGCGCTGGCTGGCGACAACTTCGCGACGGTGCTGGGAACCCTATTCCTGTGGGGCCTGTTCAACCATTTCGGCCTCAACCTGCTGATCATGCGGCTGACGGCGATCGATCCGGCGCGACGCGGCACCATCATGGGCCTGAACAGCGCGGTCACCTATCTGGCGGTGTTTGCCGGCACCAGCGGCTTCGGCCCCCTCTATGTGGGCTACGGCTTCGCCGCCGCCGCCTTCGTCGCCATGGTGTTGACGCTGCTTGCCGCGGTCGCGGGTTCGTTCAGGTAGCGCCTGTGCCGGCTCCCAGGCCAAGCAGCGCCTGCAGGCCGAACAGCACCGCCAGCGACACGGCGAACATGCCGGCAAAGACGGCGGAGGCCAGGGCCGGCCCCTTGCCCAGGACCGCGTTGGTGAGGCGCCAGAACAGCACCATCGAGATCGCGAACAGCACCAGCGACATCACCGACGCGGCGTCGCCTGCCGCCGGGAAGAACAGCCGCAGCAATGCCGGCGGCAGCATCAGCCAGAGCAGCAGCGCCGATCCCCAGTTGCTGGCCACCACATAGTGGACGAAGCGGTTGCCGATGCCGGCCGGCCGCGCCACCAGCGCCAGCACGCCGATCGGAATGAGCCAGGAGCCAAGATCGGCGAGCCCCAGCCGCAGGAAGATCGAGAAGCGGCCGCCGGCGATGTCGGGGTTCTGGCTGAGATCGTTGGCGACCGCCACCCAGCCGACGACGAGCACTGGCAGCGAGATGACGATAGCGAAGAACGAATTCCAGAAGCCGTCGGCCGAAATATCCAATAGCCGGATGCCGTCGGGCTTGCCCATCATCAGGCGCCACGCCCCGGTGAGAAACTGCTGGATGTCTTCGGCGGGGGGCATGTCGGTGCTCAGCCGAACCAGTCTTGGAGGAAACGCTCGTAGATCCGCGTCAGCATCTCCAGGTCGGCAAGCGCTGCGCGTTCGTCGACCATGTGCATCGTCTGCCCGACGAGGCCGAACTCGACCACCGGGCAATAATCCTTGATGAAACGGGCATCCGACGTGCCTCCCGAGGTGGAGAGGCCTGGCGTCCTGCCGGTGACCGCCTTGACCGAGCCGCTCAACGTTTCGATCAGCCGGTCGTCGCGGGTCAGGAACACGTGGCTCGGCCGGTGGCGCCAGACGATCTCGTAGTCGATCGGCTCCTTGCGCCCCGGGCGCAGCTTGCGCCGGCCGGCGGCGCGGTCGAGGCGGTTGTGGATCTCGGCCTGCAAGCTCTCGGCGGTCCAGTTGTCGTTGAAGCGGATGTTGAAGGCGGCGGTCGCCTTCGCCGCGATGACGTTGGTCGCCGGGTTGCTGATGTCGATCGATGTCACTTCGAGATTGGTCGGCTGGAAATCCCCGGTTCCCTTGTCGAAGGCCGGCGCCATCAGCGCGTCGAGGAGTGTGACGATGCCCCGCGCCGGGTTGTCTGCCAGATGCGGATAGGCGGCGTGGCCCTGCCGGCCGTTGACGGTGACGATGCCCGACAGCGAGCCGCGGCGGCCGATCTTGATCATGTCGCCCAGAGCGTCGGGATTGGTCGGCTCGCCGACGATCGAAGCATCCCATTTCTCGCCCCTGCCGGCGGCCCACGCCAGCAGCTTCACCGTGCCG
Organism: uncultured Alphaproteobacteria bacterium; assembly: GCA_963726065.1. Lineage (GTDB taxonomy): Bacteria > Pseudomonadota > Alphaproteobacteria > Rhizobiales > Rhizobiaceae > Neomesorhizobium. The sequence continues at coordinate 388,544 of CAVSAU010000002.1, read as the reverse complement.
TTGATGGCCGGACCTTCCTCGTCGCCGGTGATCAGGAAGGAGATCGATCCCTTCGGCCGGCCGTGCTTCTCGACATGCCGCGCCAAACCGGCGAGGAAGCAGGCGATGCCGCCCTTCATGTCGACCGCGCCGCGTCCGTACATCTCGCCGTTGGCGATCTCGGCGGCGAAGGGCGGATGCGTCCAGGCAGCTTCGTCACCCACCGGCACCACATCGGTGTGGCCGGCAAACATCAGATGCGGGCCGTCGCCCGACAGCCGCGCGTAAAGGTTTTCGATGTCGGGCGTGCCGTCTTCCGCAAAGACCGGGCGCTCGACATTGAAGCCCAGCGGCTTCAGCATGGTCTCGAGCGCCGTCAACGCACCGCCCTCGGCAGGCGTCACCGACGCGCAGCGGATGAGGGAAGCGAGATTGGCGGCGGGATCGACAGGCAGACTCATGGCTGGAGGATTATCGGAAAGTGCCGGGGCTGTCACCGGGATGGTGGGGCGCTGGCACAACCGGTTTCGGCGAATGGGCAACAGGCCCGGTGGACGGTTTTGCGAACGCGCCGGCGAAATAGACGGGGATTGCGGGACGGGTCCATTGGCACGCTGGCGCGCCTCCGCCACGTTGGACCGAGGGATGGAGCAGCCAGGAGGAGGGACATGCGCACGCAGGTCGCCATTGTCGGCGCCGGGCCTGCCGGGCTGATGCTCGGCCGCCTGCTCGAACGCGCCGGCGTCGACACGATCGTGCTGGAGCGCAGGAGCGCCAGCCATGTGCTGTCGCGCATCCGCGCCGGCGTCCTCGAGCAGGGTTCGGTCGACCTGCTTGACCGGGCAGGCGTCGGCGAACGCGTCCATGCCGAGGGGCTAAGCCATGACGGCGTCAAGCTCAGCTTCGATGGAGACGCCGCACGCATCGATTTTCCCTCGCTCACCGGCAGGCACGTGACCGTCTACGGCCAGACAGAGGCGACGCGCGACCTGATGGACGCGCGCAACGCATCTGCCGCGTCGACCGTCTACGAGGCCGAGGATGTCACGCTGCACGATTTCGACGGCACGCGCCCGCGCGTCAGCTGGCGGCAGCAAGGGCAGCGCAAAGAACTCGGTTGCGATTTCATCGTGGGATGCGACGGCTATCACGGCGTCTCGCGCGCCAGCATTCCCGGCGATGCGCTGACCATCTTCGAGCGCCACTACGATTTCGGCTGGCTGGGCCTGCTGGTCGAAAAGCCGCCGGTCGACGACGAACTCATCTACGCGCACCATCAGCGTGGCTTCGCGCTCTGCTCGATGCGCTCGCGCAGCCGCAGCCGCTACTATATCCAGGTTCCAGCCACCGAACGCACGCAGGACTGGCCTGACGATCGATTCTGGAATGAATTGCGGTCGCGGCTTAATCCAGAATTCGCGGCACGGCTGCAAACCGGGCCGTCGATCGAAAAATCCATCGCGCCGCTGCGCAGTTTCGTCGCCGAGCCGTTGCGCTTCGGCTCGCTGTTTCTTGCCGGCGACGCCGCGCATATCGTGCCGCCCACCGGCGCCAAGGGCCTCAACCTGGCCATGCACGATGTCGGCCTGCTGGCCGACGCCTTCATCGAATTTTATGCGGAGCGTGCATCGGCGGGCATCGACACCTACTCCCGCCGGGCGCTCGGCCATATCTGGAAAGCCGAGCGCTTTTCCTGGTGGATGACCTCGCTGCTCCATACCTTTCCCGAAACGGGCCGTTTCGGTCGGCGTATCCAGCGGGCGGAATTCGACTATCTCGTCGGCTCGACGGCTGCCCGGACCAGTTTCGCGGAAAATTATACCGGCTTGCCCGGCTGACTCATGGCGCTGGCGAGCGGTGCGACGAGGCAGGCCGCAACGCGCCAGTCCTCCCTCTCCCCGTCCTCCACGGGAGAGGTTGGGATAAGGGCTGTTTTCCGTGTAAGCGGAAGATTGTCTAGCGGTTGGACCGCGGCTTCATCGTGCCGATATCGAAGATGACGCTGCCCGAAATTCTTACATCCCAGTCGCCGACCTTCAGCGCACCGTCCTGCGAAGGGAGCGTGTCGGGCTCCGGTTGCAGCACTTCCTCGCGCGGCTTGACGATGCTGTAGCCGCCTTCAACCCCCGGCAGGCCCTTCTGCGCTTCAGCCGCCTGCGCCAACGCGCCTGCGCCGGACAAACCAACGGAGGCTATGCCAGCAAAAAGGAGCGATTTCCAGGAGAGTGAGGTGAATGTGAAGCGCATATGCAATTTATAGGATTGCCGCGCGGCGATTACAAATCACGGTGCGGTTAAGCCGCCCACACATAGGTCGTTACCGAGAAACAAGGGGAAGATTTGGTGAGGGTAAGAGGAAAAGTCCTCTAACCGGAACAAGGCCGCGACTGCGGCCCGGGCTTTTGCCCGCCCTATCGGAGGCGTGAGCGAAGCGAACTGCCGTGAGATATGGAAATTTGGTGGAGCCAAGCGGGATCGAACCGCTGACCTCTTGCATGCCATGCAAGCGCTCTCCCAGCTGAGCTATGGCCCCACACCCGCCGCTTCCGGCGGAAAAGTCCAGCAAGGTCTGGTCCCTCGCTGCAGTCGAGGCGGCTTCTAACCCCGCCTCTCACCAAGATCAAGCCCGCCTGTCAGCCTTTTTCGGCAAATCTGCGAGCGGGCCGGTCCGGCGTGGCGACAGCCTAACTGCGCCGCGCCGTTGCGAAAATCAGATTTCGTCGTCGTCGTCGCCAACGCCGATGATGTCGGCAACGTCGTCGTCTTCCTCTTCCTCGTCGGCGAGGAAGGTGTCGTCGTCATCGTCGTCGCCGAGATCGACATCTTCGTCGTCCTCGATGTCCGGCAGATCGTCGCCGGCCTTCACCTCATCGTCCGCTTCCTCGAGCGACACGACTTCGGCGCCTTCCTCCTCGGCGTCCAGTTCCTTCTCTTCGACTTCCTCTTCGTCCTTGATGGCCGTCTCGGAGGCGGTTTCGAAGTAGGTGCGCGGATAGGATTTGCCGGTGTACGGCGAAACGATCGGATCCTTATTCAGGTCGTAGAATTTCCGGCCCGTCTCCGGGTCGATGCGTTTGGTGCCAAGTTCGGGTTTAGCCACGGGTCCAGCCTCGTCAAAAAAGAGTTGGTCCCCATAGCCAAGCTTTGCCGGCCTGTCAAAGCCTAAAGGCGTTCCGCTGGAAACGCCGGTTCCGACCGGTTTTTTGGGATGACGGGTCGATACGGCCATGTTAGGAACGCCGTGCAAAAAGATCCACGCCCGGCTTTGAGCGGATGCTCGGCCGAACAAACCCAGGACATCTCATATGGCGCATGACGCCAAACCACACCCTGCGACGGCGCGGCGCTCGCCGGCGCTCACCGGAACCGCGCGCGTGCCCGGCGACAAGTCGATCTCGCATCGCTCCTTCATGTTCGGCGGACTGGCCTCCGGCGAAACGCGCATCACCGGCCTGCTCGAAGGCGAGGACGTGATGCGCACCGGCGAGGCGATGAAGGCGATGGGCGCGCATATAGAAAAGCGCGGCCAGGAATGGATCATCCGCGGCACCGGCAACGGCGCGTTGCTTGAACCCGTCGCCGCACTCGACTTCGGCAATGCCGGCACCGGATCGCGGCTGACCATGGGCCTGGTCGGCGTCTATGACATGCAAACCACCTTCGTCGGTGACGCCTCGCTGCAAAGCCGGCCGATGGCGCGCGTGCTCGACCCCTTGCGCGAAATGGGCATGCAGGTGCTGAACTCGGCGCCCGGCGACCGCATGCCGCTGACCCTGCGCGGCCCGAAGGTCGCCGCCCCGATCTCCTACCGCGTGCCGATGGCGTCGGCGCAGGTGAAGTCGGCGGTGCTGCTTGCCGGCCTCAACACGCCGGGCGTCACCACCGTCATCGAGCCGGTGATGACCCGCGACCATACCGAAAAGATGCTGACGGGGTTCGGGGCCAATCTCGAAGTCGAGACCGACAGCCAGGGCGCGCGTCATATCCGCATCGAGGGCCAGGGCCGGTTGACCGGACAGACCATTGCGGTGCCGGGCGATCCTTCGTCCGCCGGCTTCCCGCTGGTCGCGGCGCTGATCGTGCCGGGCTCGGACATCACGATTGAAAACGTGCTGATGAACCCGACCCGCACCGGCCTTCTGTTGACGCTGCAGGAAATGGGCGGCCGGATAGAAATCCTCAATCTGCGCAATGCCGGCGGCGAGGATGTCGCCGACCTGCGCGTGCGCGGTTCCGAGCTCAAGGGCGTAAAAGTGCCGGCTGAGCGCGCGCCCTCGATGATCGACGAATATCCGGTGCTGGCCGTCGCCGCCGCCTTCGCCGAAGGCCAGACGCTGATGGAAGGCCTCGACGAACTGCGGGTGAAGGAAAGCGACCGGCTGTCGGCGGTGGCCAACGGGCTGAAGGCCAACGGGGTCGATAGCACCGAGGGCGAGGCTTCGCTCAGCGTGAGAGGCCGTCCGGACGGCAAGGGCCTCGGCGGCGGTACTGTCGCGACACATCTCGACCACCGCATCGCCATGAGCTTCCTGGTGCTTGGCCTCGCCACCGAAAAGCCGGTCGCGATCGACGACGCCAACATGATCGCCACCAGCTTCCCGGAATTCATGGGGCTGATGAAAGGGCTCGGCGCGGAGGTCGGGTGAGGCGAAGCCCTTGCCCGGTTCCTGCGCTAACAGCTTAAGGCGGCGGGTTTGCAGCTTCGTTTGAAAGCTAATTTCAATCCGAGCCAACCGAGAGTACCCGCGGGCAATTCGGAGATTTATCAGAACGTTATCGCTAGGTATCCAAATGTGACTGCGGTAATAATCGTAGAAGTCAGGCCTGCGTTGCGTCCATGACGACAACGCTTGGTTTTGGAGGGCGGGCGCAATGACTTCTCCGATAGGCGGGGGAACACTGGCTGACGCGGTGGCTCGAGCAGCAGCATGGCTTGATCCATAGCGGGTCATGGACGGTGGTAAAGCCGGTTCGCCATTTCGTCAGGAGAATGATGGCGTACGATGTCCCGGAGAACGGCGCGTTATAAGGGGTGTGGAGCATCCAGAGCCTATGGGCGCCACTTTTCCCAACTGAGCTGGAGAATACGATCCGCTTCAGCACGTCGCTTCCTCAGGGAGAAGCATTTCTTATCGCTCCGAGCTGCCTCCGCCAATAGGATATGAAGCCTTCCAGGAGCATATCGAAACCGCGGTCCTACCTTTTTCCGCTCGGTCGATTCCTTAGAGCGGTTCTACCGGGTGCCGCTACGCAAGCAAACCCGGTCACACCGCATTCGAACTTTTGCCTTGAGCTTGCGATGGGAAATTTTGACGGCACAAGTAAGTTGATGGCGCGGCAGCGCAGTGACTGGTTCCAAAAGCAGGACGACTGCTTCGATGAGGATGAGTTCGAGCAGATACGGCAGCTCTGCCGCCTGCTTCATGATTGCCGGAGGCTGCGCGCCGTCACCGGTCCTGACGAGTCGAGGCGCGCGCCGAGAGCAGCGTCCACAGATGCCCGCCCACAACTTTCTTCCACCTCCGAAAACGCTTCTTGCGCGGCGTCGGGACGACACTCCCTTCAGCGAGTTGACCATTGTAAGCTGCACGTCGGCAGATATTCGACGGCATGAAGGCGCTGAAGGCGGAATTTCCGTTTCGAAGAAAGCGCCCGCCAGCGCGCGGTGCAGGCGATCTCGACCTCGACAAGATCCGAGTTCAGGAAGAAATTCGAGAACAATCCTTTCGCTACCGCTACCGTGCGACAGCTCGCAGGATCTTGCACGAATGGGCAGGCTTCAGCCGCAGAATACTCGGACCAATTACGGACATCATCTGGGAACCCTCTCCATCTCCCTTCGAACCGCACTATGCCGATTGGGCTGCGCCGGTCGCGAGAAGACATCCCGGCTGATCCACCTCTTGCCTTCGCCGCGCTTCTCGGCTTGAAGCTTCGTTCATGACCCGCTCCATTCTCATCGCCATCGACGGTCCCGCGGCTTCCGGCAAGGGCACGCTCGCGCGCCGGCTTGCGGACTATTTCCACCTGCCGCATCTGGACACCGGCCTCACCTACCGCGCCGTTGCGCATGCGCTCATCAGCCACGGCCTGCCGCTCGACAATGTCTCGGCGGCGGAAACCGCCGCCCGCCAGGTCGACCTGGCGCGCCTCGACAAGCACGCTCTGTCGGCGCACGCAGTGGGTGATGCCGCCTCGCGGGTCGCCGTCTTCCCTAGCGTGCGCAAGATCCTGGTCGACAAGCAGCGCGCCTTTGCCGCGACGCCGCCAGGCGCCGTGCTCGACGGCCGCGACATCGGCACCGTGGTATGCCCGGACGCTGACGTGAAGCTCTACGTAACCGCGAGTGCGCGCAGTGCGCGCCGGGCGGCGGCTGCGCGACATCGAATCGCGCGGCGGCACCGCCGATTTCGGCGAAATCCTTGCCGATATCGAGCGCCGCGACGCCCGCGACACCGGCCGCGCCGACTCGCCGCTGAGGCCCGCCGCCGACGCGCACTTGCTCGATACGTCGGAAATGTCTATAGAGACCGCGTTTCTGGCGGCCAAAGCCCTGATCGACAAGGCCTTGGCGACCGGAAACACAGCCTGAAGCCTCGAATTGTCGGTTGAGCCGCCACGGCGGTGACGCGATCCATTTCCGGCTTCGGGGAAAAACCGCCTGCCAGCATTCTTATGCGCCGGAACCGCCGCTTCGAAAGCGGCACCAGGCCCCAACGGGCCGGAATGTCTGGTCAGGTCAACGCAACACGAACCCACGGCGCCGGTCCCGCTGATGCAGGACCCTCCAGGAGAACATATGTCACAAGCAAATCCCACTCGCGACGATTTTTCCGCGCTGCTCGAAGAGTCGTTTTCCGACGGCCACTCGGGTGAAGGCCAGGTCGTCAAGGGTCTCATCACGGCCATCGAAAAAGACATGGCCATCATCGATGTCGGCCTCAAGGTCGAAGGCCGCGTGCCGCTGAAGGAATTCGGCGCCAAGGCCAAGGACGGCCAGCTGAAGGTCGGCGACACCGTCGAAGTTTATGTCGAGCGCATCGAAAACGCGCTTGGCGAAGCCATGCTTTCGCGCGAGAAGGCCCGCCGCGAAGAGAGCTGGGTCCGCCTCGAGGAGAAGTTCACCAAGGGTGAGCGCGTCGAAGGCGTCATCTTCAACCAGGTCAAGGGCGGCTTCACCGTCGATCTCGACGGCGCCGTGGCCTTCCTGCCGCGTTCGCAGGTCGATATCCGTCCGATCCGCGACGTCACCCCGCTCATGCACAACCCGCAGCCCTTCGAGATCCTCAAGATGGATCGCCGCCGCGGCAACATCGTCGTGTCGCGCCGCACCGTCCTCGAAGAGAGCCGTGCCGAACAGCGTTCGGAAATCGTGCAGAACCTCGAAGAGGGCCAGGTTGTCGAAGGCGTGGTCAAGAACATCACCGACTACGGTGCGTTCGTCGACCTCGGCGGCATCGACGGCCTGCTGCATGTCACCGACATGGCCTGGCGCCGCGTCAACCATCCGACCGAGATCCTCAACATCGGCCAGACGGTCAAGGTGCAGATCATCCGCATCAACCAGGAAACCCACCGCATCTCGCTCGGCATGAAGCAGCTCGAGTCGGATCCGTGGGAAGGCATCGGCGCCAAGTACCCGCTCGGCAAGAAGATCTCCGGCACGGTCACCAACATCACCGACTACGGCGCGTTCGTCGAGCTGGAGCCGGGCATCGAGGGCCTCATCCACGTTTCGGAAATGTCGTGGACCAAGAAGAACGTGCACCCCGGCAAGATCCTGTCGACCTCTCAAGCTGTCGATGTGGTGGTGCTCGAAGTCGATCCGGCCAAGCGCCGCATCTCGCTCGGCCTCAAGCAGACGCTTGAGAATCCGTGGGAGGCTTTCGCCCGCAACCATCCGGTCGGCAGCCAGGTCGAGGGCGAGGTCAAGAACAAGACCGAGTTCGGCCTGTTCATCGGCCTCGAAGGCGACGTGGACGGCATGGTCCACCTGTCCGACCTCGACTGGAACCGTCCGGGCGAGCAGGTGATCGAGGAGTACAACCGCGGCGACATGGTGAAGGCGCAGGTTCTCGATGTCGACATCGAGAAGGAGCGCATCTCGCTCGGCGTCAAGCAGCTGGCGCGCGATGCCGTCGGCGAAGCCGCCTCCTCGGGCGAGCTGCGCAAGAACGCGGTCGTCACCTGCGAAGTCATCGGCGTCAAGGACGGCGGCCTGGAAGTCCGGCTCGTCGACCACGACATCGAGACCTTCATCAAGCGGTCCGACCTGTCGCGCGACCGTGACGAGCAGCGCCCCGAGCGCTTCTCGGTCGGCCAGAAGGTCGACGCGCGCGTCATCGCCTTCGACAAGAAGACCCGCAAACTGCAGGTCTCGATCAAGGCGCTGGAAATCGCCGAAGAGAAGGAAGCGGTTGCCCAGTACGGCTCGACCGACTCCGGCGCTTCGCTCGGCGACATCCTGGGTGCGGCGCTCAAGAACCGCACCGACAAGTAAGCTTGTCGCGGCCGCTTTCCGCGGCCCTGAAATCAAAAACCCGCCGGAGCGATCCGGCGGGTTTTTCTTTCAGGCGATGCGCCACCGGCAAGCAGGTCGGCGGCTCGCGTCAGCCGGCGATCGCGGATTGTTCATCCCCGGGACAATCGACATGGATGCGGTCGCGCCCGGCAAGCTTGGCGGCATAGAGCGCCCTGTCGGCGCGCGCGCAGAGGCTGGCCGCATCGTCGCCGGGATGGCCGGACGCAATGCCCGCGGAGAACGTATAGCCGACATCGGCCCTGTCCTTCAGCGGCCGCGACCGGTGGATCGAAGCCAGCATCCGCTCGACGATCAGTACGGCGGTCGCGACCGTCGTGTCCGGCAGAACCAGCATGAACTCCTCTCCGCCGACACGGCCGAAACAGTCGGCGCGGCGAAGATGGCGCAGGATCGTCGCGGCGAAATCGCGCAGGATGATATCGCCCGCCTGATGGCCGAACCTGTCGTTGACATATTTGAAATTGTCGAGGTCGATAACGCCGATGCAGCCGAGCACGCCGTTCGCGGGAACCGGCCGCAGCAGCATTTCGTCCATGCGCGCGTATACGAACCGGCGGTTGGCGACGCCCGTCAGTTCATCGGTGTGCGCCGCCTTGAGGGCGGAGTCGCGGTCCTGCCGCAGCGAACGCCCGTCCGCCTTGAGGTGGGTGATGTCGCTGGCGATGCACAGCATCCAGCCGTCGCTCTGGACGGTCTCCGTCATCCACAGCCAGCGCCCGTCATGGAGGTCGGTCTCGAAGGCGCGGAACCCGGTCTTGCCGCGGCGCGAATAGGTTGAGGTCAGCCAGGCGTCGAAATCCGGCCGGCTAATGACGGTGCCACGGCGTGCAATGAAATTGCGGCGCATGAAATCCGGCCACAGCGGCGCCTCGTCGGGATCGATGAAGAAAGCGGCGCGGAAAGCGCGGTTGGCGTAACGCAGCCGATCGAAGCCGTCATATGCCGCGACCAGCACCGGTGTCGCATCGTACATCTCTGAGAGTTTTGCGACGGTTTCGTCCATACCCCCACTATCGATAATCGCAGACTACACGCAATTAACGATTTGTTCTTTTCAAGGTTTCATCGCCCGGCATCGGCAAAAAGGTTTAGGTGCGGCTGTCCCCGCGGCAGGTCGCGCTGCTTCCGGCGTCCCGAGGTTCATGCCCGCCCGTATATAGGCGCGACCACCCCGCTCGCCACCAGGTTGGCCGGCGAGGCAAGATGGACGATCGCCTCGGCGGCCGCGTCGAGGCTCACCCATTTCGAAAAATCGGCCTTTGGCATCGCCGCGCGGTTGACTGACGTATCGAGCGTCGACGGCGCCACGGCGTTGACCAGAATGTCGGCGGCCTTCAGTTCCTCGGCCAGCGCCACCGTCATTGCCGCCACCGCTGCCTTGCTCGCCGCATAGGCCGCCATGCCGGCGCCCTTGCGCGGCTCCAGCGCCGCCCGGGCCGCGACATTGACCATGCGGCCACCGTTGTGCGCGGCCAGCATGGCCCGCGCGGCGGCGCGGCAGCAGAGGAACGCCGTCTTGGCATTGATATCCATCATCGCCGAGAAATCATCAGCTTCCGCCCGGTCTATCGGCGCCATGGCGAAGCCGCCGGCGATGTGGATCGACGCCCAGAGCTGCGGGATGCCGGCATAGAACGCATCGACGGCCTCTGCATCGGCAAGGTCGACATTGACGGCGATCCTCACCCTATCATGGCTGGCATGGGCAAAATTCGCCGGCGCAGAACCGTGTTTGACGGGCACATGGCATGTCGCGCCCTCATCGAGCAGCCGCGCCACCACCGCCGCACCCAGCGCCCCGGTTCCACCGGTCACCGCGACATGCCTGCCTTCGAATGCCTTTGCCATTGTCCGTCATCTCCTCGACCGGTGGGTGATGGAATCGCCGTTCGGGTGCCATCCTGATCGCAGCCGGGCGGCGCGTCGAGCCACCGGTTCGCCGACACTGTGTTCAGCGTCGGTTCCAAGAGGCTGTTTGACAACTCGCTGCGGTGAGTCAAATGGCGGTGGATTTCGAGAACCGGAGCGGAGCGTACGTATAGTACGTGAGCACCGGAAGCGCAGAACACGCCGTCAGTAGAGTTAGCGAACAGGCTCTAAGCCTGCTTCTTCTTCATCAAATGCCGGTGCGCCTTCGCGCGGTTGCCGCAGGAAGACATGTCACACCACCGCCTCGTGCCGTTCTTGCTTTCGTCGATAAACAGGAAGCGGCACTTTTCGTTGGCGCATTGGCGGATCCGCCTGTCCTTGCGCGAAAGCAGCAGCTCGGCGGCCGACCAGAGCACAGGGGCAAGCAGCGCGGGCGTCGAAACGCCCTGCAAGAAGACTTCCCAGCCGGCATCGGGCGACGCCAGCCTGCCGCGCGCCGGTGCAATCGCCAGCATGGCGTTCAACGCCGCGAAATCCGCTGCCGGCAACGAGGCTTCGGATGCAGCAGCGGCAAACAGCCGGTGGACTATCTCGCGCAACGCAATTGCCTCGCCGAACAGTTCGCCGGCTTTGGCCGGAGCCTTGGCTGCCCAGGCGTCGACGGCATCGAGCGTCTTTTCTTGGTGCCCACCTTTTGCCTTCAGCCAGCTGTGCAGCGGCTGGAAACCGGTCAGTTCGTCGGTCGGGGCAGCGCTTCCCCGCCAGTAGCGCGTGTTGACGAAGTCCAGGCACAGGCTGTCGGCGGGCGCTGCGATCGTCGCCGCGACCGGGATCTGATGTCGGGAGGTTGTCATGAGCGAGCTATAACTAACCCCCATGCCGGTTGACAAGCTCATTTCGCACCTATTTAACCAGTATAGTGGTTAGTTTGATGGAGGAAAAAATGCTCAACCATGTATCGATTGGCGTCCACGACATCGGTCGCGCCAAGCAGTTTTACGACGCGGCACTGGGTCCGCTGGGCTACAGCTGTCAGTATGATGGCGATGCCGCTCTCGGCTACGGAGCCGATTCATCGGTCTTTTTCGTCGAAAAGGCTGAACGACCGGTCCAGGCAGACAAGGGTTCGCATCTGCATTTCTGCTTCGATGCGCCGAGCCGCGACAGCGTCGATGCCTTCCACGCCGCCGCGCTCAAGGCCGGCGGCAGCGACAATGGCGGCCCCGGCCTGCGCGACAGTTACGGGCCCAATTATTACGCAGCCTTCGTGGTCGATCCCGACGGCTACCGCATCGAAGCCTATTGCGGCAAGCAAGGCTGATCGGCGGAAAGGCCGGGAAGATGGCTTCGATCCGCAAGGAAGTCTTCATCGAGGCGGCGCCCGAACTTGTCTGGGACGCCGTCCGCGATGTCGGCGCGCTGCACACGCGGCTGGCGCCGGGTTTCGTAACCGATACGCGGCTCGAAGGTGACGCCCGCATCGTCACCTTCGCCTCCGGGCTTGTCGCCCGCGAACGCATCGTCGATGTCAACGACGCGGAACGCCGGCTTGTCTGGTCGGTGGTCGAAAGCCAGCCGACACATCACAACGGCGCCTTACAGGTGTTTGGCCGAAGCCAAGGGCAGCCGCGCCGTCTGGATCGCCGATCTCCTGCCGCACGAACTGGCGCCGGCGATAGCGGCCATGATGGAGCAGGGCCTGGCGGCGATGAAGAAGGCGATGGAAAGACAGGCTGCCGGCGTCGTTTGATGCCGGCAGACTGAAAATCAGAATTCGCGCCCGATGCGTGCATCGACCGAATGGCGGTTGCCGCCGCGGATGACGAAGAACAAGAAGATCGCCGACCACAGGATCGATTTTTCAGCACCGCCATAACCCTGGCCCTGCGTGACCCAGTGGAACCACACGGTGACCAGCAGCACGAAAAGCGCCGCGAACGACGCCGGGCGGGTCAGCAAGCCGAGGGCGATCAGGATGCCACCGAAGAATTCGGTGAACGACAGCAGCGGCGACCAGAACACGCCGGGATAGAAGCCGAGGCTTTCGACCATGCCGGCGGCGCCGAAGGGATCGCCGATCTTGCCGAGGCCATGGGTGACGAGCGCCACTCCGGCGACGACGCGCAGGATGGTTTCGACGCCTTCATGGGCTGAGGCATAGAGGCCCTGGAAGGCCGGAATAATCAGGCGGCGGCTGGTGGTCTCGGTGGTCTGGCTCAAGGTTCCCGTCTCCAATGTTGATCCAGCACCACTTGTCGTTGCTTTGCTAACAGTCAAATCAACACGCTTTGACAATCGCGTGATTGTCCGCACGTCGAGGCTGCGAGGGCCACCCGACAAAAATTTGGAACCCATCCCATGAAGTGGCGTTTCCAGACCAGGCAGGCATTTCGGCCGCCGGAAAATCTCGAAAGGAAAACCGGATGAACTGGAACCAGATCGAAGGCAATTGGGAACAGGTCAAGGGCAAGGTGCAGACCCAATGGGGCAAGCTCACCAATGACGACCTCGACGTCATCAAGGGCAATCGCCGCCAGCTCGCCGGCCGCATCCAGGAGCGTTATGGCAAGGCCGAGGAAGAGGCGGAGAAGGAAATCGACACCTGGCTGTCAAAGCACTGACGGACCGTCCCGGTAACGAAAGGCCCCGCTTCGGCGGGGTCTTCTTACACCAGCCAGTGCGTCAACGTCCCGGCCATTCGGCAATGCGCCGATAGATCGCGTCGGGTACGGAAATGCCTTGAGCGGCGGACCGTTGCCGTGCGGCAGCCTTGGCGAGACCCGGAATGTGGACGCCGTAGTCGCCGCCAAGCCGCTCGATCTGCGAGCGCATGCGATCGGCGAAGCCCGATCCGAAAACCTGTGGATCGATCGCCAGGACGAACATGCCGGTGCCCGGCCCCTCGGAGCCGCTACCGAAGGGCGGCGCTTCCACCGACCAGTTGGCGCCCGGCAATCCAGCCGACAGGACATCCACCATCAGCGCGACGTTGGCGCCACGCTCGCCGCCGAAGGCGAGCAGAACGCCCTTCATCGCCGCGTTGGCGTCGGTGGTGGGGCGGCCTTCGCCATCGAGCGCCCAGCCTGCCGGAATGGGTCTTCCCTCGCTTGCTGCCTTGCGGACGTTGACGAAGGCGGTGGCGCTCGACGACTGGTCGATCAGAAGCGGCGGCCCGCCGGCCTGGGGCGCCGCGAAAGACATCGGATTGGTGCAGTAGACAGCCTTGGTGCCGCCCGATCCCGCCACGATCGGCGGTCCGTTGGTGGTCGCCAGCGCCACGAAACCGGCTTGCGCCAACCTTCCGGTGAAATAGCCGAGCGCGCCGCAGGTGTAGGAATTCCTCTGGCTGAAGATCGCCACGCCACAGGCCTTCGCCGCCGAAACGAGATCGTCGAACGCCCTGTCGAATCCAGGATGCGCCGCACCGCCATGCGCATTGGATAAAACGATCGCCGGCGCCGGCCTGGTGATCTCCGGCTCAGCCTTGCCCTTGATGCGACCGGCCTGCAGGTCGCTAAGATAGTCGATGAAATGCGCCAGACCCACCGAAGCCTGGCCGTCGGCCTCCGCCGCGACCATGGCGCGGGCGATCGACTGCGCAGTTTCAGCGCTCGCGCCGGCCGCGACCGCCGCCTGTTCGCAAAGCGTCCGCGCCTCGTCGAGACCAAGTGTCTTCATATCCGTCATTTCAACTATCCCAATCGTGCCGGAATGCGCGCCTCGAGACGGCGGAAGATGAGCACGAGGATGCCGGTGATCGCCAGGTAGATCAACGCCAGCAGCAGCAGCGGCTCATAGGTGATGAACGTATCCTGCCGCACCCGCGAGGCGACCGCATAGATGTCGACGACGGTGATCGTCGCCACCAGCGGCGTCGCCTTCAGCAACAGCACCGCTTCGCCGCCGAGCGTCGGCAGCACGCGCTGCACCGCCTGCGGCAGCCAGATGCGCCGGAAGATCTTGCCGCGCGCCATGCCGAAGGCGCGCGCCGCTTCGAGCTGGCCGCGCGGCACCCCGGCAAAGGCGCCGCGCATCACCTCGCCGATGTAGCCGCCGGTCGACAACGTCAGCGCCAGCACGGCGTAGGGCCAGGCCTGCCTGAGATAGGGCCACAGCCATGAATGGCGTATCCAGGGATATTGCGGAAACAGCGACCCCAGCCCGTAATAAAGCAGCCATAGCTGCAGGAGCAGCGGCGTGCCCCGGATCACCGTGCAGAAAGCCTTTGCCGGCCACGCCAGCCAGCGCGGCCCGGCCGCCTGGGCAAGCCCGAGCGGCACCGCCAGCATGAAGCCCAGCGCCCCGGTCACCACCATGATCCAAATCGTTCGCCAGATGCCGGCCAGCGCCAGGTCGTAATAGTCGGGCAGCCAGTCCCAGCGCATGAACCGCACCGCCGCCACGAGCAGCCCGATGCCGATGGCGATCAGCGCCAGCCGGTGCGGCTGCAGCCAGCCGAGCACGCGGGTCCTGAGCGGCAGCCGGTTTTCCATCAGCGCCCCTCGGTTACCGGCGGCAGGCCGCGCCGCGCCCAGTTCTCGATACGTCCGATGATGAGTTCCGAGAACAGGGTGAGCAGCAGGTAGAGCGCGCCGGCGGCCATGAAGAAGGTGAAGTAAGCCTTGGTCGTTCCCGCCGCCTGGCGGGTCGCCAGGGTCAGCTCGTTGAACCCGACGACCGCCAGCAGCGCGGTATCCTTGGTGGCGATCAGCCACAGATTGGCCAGGCCGGGAATGGCGAAGGGCAGCATGGCCGGCAGCGTGATGCGCCGCATCAGCAGCCATGGCGACATGCCGTAGGCGCGCGCCGCCTCGATCTGTCCCTGCGGCACCGCAAGGATGGCGCCGCGCAGCACTTCGGTGGAATAGGCGCCCTGCACGAAGCCCAGCGACACGATGCCGGCGACCAGGCCGCTGATGTCGACGCGGGCGTAGCCCATGGCTTCCAGGGCGCGGTTGAGAAGATCGGTGCCGGCGTAATAGAGCAACAGGATCAGCACCAGCTCGGGCACCGCCCGCACCACGGTGGTGTAAAGTTCGAGCAGGTCGCGCACGACCGGACCGCCATAGAGCTTGCCATAGGCGCCGGCGGCGCCCAGCACGAGGCCCAGCCCGAACGCGCCGGTGGCGATTTCGATCGAGCGCAGAAGCCCGGTCAGCAGCGTGCCGCCCCAGCCCGGCGGATAGGGTGAGAGCAGCTCGAAAACCCCGACCTGGAGAAGCGGCGAGAGGATTGTTTCGATCAGCGTTGCTCCCGCGAGTGGAATTGGCCGGCATCGGCGAACCCCGGGGCTGCCTCTTCCCGCGCAAGGCGGGAAGGGAGGACGCCCAAGGCTCGGTTGGCGAGCTTCTCCCCTTGAACGGGGAGAAGCTCGTGGCGGCGGGATGAGGGCCAGAGGCCTCGCACGCGGTTAGCCGTGCTCAGCTGCCGTAGATGTCGAAGTTGAAGTACTTCTTGGAAATCTCGTCGTACTTGCCACTGGCGCGGATGCCCTTGATGGCGGCGTTCAACTTGCCCTTGAGCTCCGTGTCCTCCTTGCGCAGGCCGACGCCGATGCCGGGCCCAAGAATCTCGAGATCTTCCGCGACGTTCCCCTTCATGTCGCAGCATTCCTTGCCCTGATCGGTGGCGAGGAAAGCATCCAGCGCGATCGCATCGGCCTGCACCGCGTCGACGCGGCCGGCGGCGAGGTCGGCATTGGCCTCATCCTGCGTCTGGTAGATCTTGATCTCGGCGGCGGTCGGGCCGAAATGCTTCTTGGCGTAGGCCTCGTGCACCGTCGACACCTGCACGCCGATGATCTTGCCCTTCAGGCCTTCCGGCGTCGCGTCGAACGCCTCGCCCTTCGCTCCCATGATGCCGGTCGGCGTGTTGTAGTACTTGTCGGAGAAATGCAATCGTCTTCTCGCGTTCGGCGGTGATCGACATCGAGCTCATGATCATGTCGATCTTCTTGGTGGTCAGCGCCGGGATGATGCCGTCCCAGGCAACCGGCGTGATGACGCATTCGAGTTTCGCCTCGGCGCAGACGGCGTCGATGATCTCGGCCTCCCAGCCGACCCACTTGCCCGACGCGTCCGGCGAGGTGAACGGCGGATAGGGCTCGGCGGCGACGCCGACCTTCAGCGCTTCCGCACTTGCCGCGCCCATGCCGGCAATCGCCAGCAGGCTCGCCGCGATCGCGGTTTTCAGCAGTTTCTTCATTTCGGCACTCCCTTTTGTTGTGTTCCCGTTTTCTTCCAGCCGTCAGCTGACGCTGCGGATGAACTGTTTCAGCCGTTCCGATTTCGGCGCCCCGAAAACCTCGGACGGCGGTCCCTCTTCCTCGACCTTGCCGTTGTGCAGGTAGACGACATGGCTCGCCACTTCGCGGGCGAACTTCATCTCGTGGGTGACCAGGATCATGGTGCGCCCTTCGCGCGCCAGGTCGCCGATCACCTTCAACACCTCGCCGACGAGTTCGGGGTCGAGCGCCGAGGTCGGCTCGTCGAACAGCATGACCCGAGGCTGGATGGCGAGCGCGCGCGCGATGGCGCCGCGCTGCTGTTGGCCGCCGGAAAGGAACGCCGGATAAACGTCGCGCTTTTCGGCAAGGCCGACGCGCGCCAGAAGCTGCTCGGCCAACGCCACCGCCTCCTCGCGCTTGACGCCCAGCACATGCACGGGAACCTCGATGACGTTTTCCAGAAGTGTCATGTGGCTCCACAGATTGAAGCTCTGGAACACCATCCCCAGCCTGGAGCGGATGCGCTCGATCTGGCGGCGGTCGGCCGGCACGGTGTTGCCGTGGCTGTCGGCCTTCAGCCTGATCTCCTCGCCATTGACGCGGATGATGCCGCTGGTCGGGTTCTCCAGGCAGTTGATGCAGCGCAGCAGCGTCGACTTGCCCGAACCGCTGCCACCGATGATGGCCACCACGTCGCCGTCGCGCGCCGACAGCGACACGCCCTTCAGCACATGCAACTGGCCGAATTTCTTGTGCAGGTCTTCGATGTGAATCGCTTCGGCGGCGTCCTCCGCCCCAACGCGGCGCGTGACGGCTGGAACAGCCGCAGTCATCAGCGACCGCCCCAGCGCGGCGTCCTGGTCCCGTCAGCATGCAATCGACCGGTCATTGCCCCTGTCGCCACTTCCCCTGGAACGGCCCCACGGTTCTTCAACGCGCAACGGACGCTCCAAAACCAAGAAACTCCGCAAGATGGACCCGCGGCCTTTGCCGCGTCAACCGGACCATATTGCGCTCTTGTCCGCTCCATTACGGCACTTGCGGCCTTGTTATGCAAGTGTATAAATATTCTTCCTCATCCGCTTCAGCCACTTTTTCCGGGGAAGACCAAGTGAACGCTTACGGCTCACAGTCCATGGCGGCGCCGCTCCGGCGTGTCCTGATGCGTTCGGCGGCCAACGCCATGCGCGGCGCCAACCGGGTGGAATGGCACTACGGCGCCGGCTTCGAGCCCGCCAGGGCCGCTCGCCAGCACGCGGCGCTTGCCGATCTGGTCGCCGCTTCGGGCGCGACAATCGAATGGATCGAAGACCGCGAGGACGGGCTTTCGGATTCGGTGTTCACCCACGATCCGTCGCTGATGTCCGACCATGGCGCCATCATCCTTTCCATGGGCAAGGCACTGCGCGCGCCCGAGCCCGCGCTGCACGAGCAGACCTACAAACGCCTCGGCGTGCCGATCCTCGGCCGCATCGAGGCCCCCGGCCAGGTCGAGGGCGGCGATTGCGTGTGGGTCGACGCGAAAACGCTCGCCATCGGACGCGGCGTGCGCACCAACCAGGCCGGCATCCAGCAGATGGCCAACCTGCTCTCCCCGCACGGCGTCGACGTCCTCGGCTACGACCTGCCGCTCTGGCATGGCGAGGAGGCCTGCCTGCACCTGATGTCGGTCATCTCGCCGCTCGCCGACGACCTGGCGCTGGTCTACGCGCCGCTTTTGCCGGCTGCCTTCTACCAATTGCTCAAGGCGCGCGGCATCAGGCTCGTCGAGGGCGATGCCGACGAATTCTTCGCCTCCAACGGCCTCAGCCTGAACGTTCTGCCCACCGCCCCTCACGAAGTCATCGCCGTCACCGGCTTCCCGAAGACGAAGGCCGCCATGGAAGCGGCGGGCTGCGTGGTGAAAACCTTTGAGGCCGATG
Source organism: uncultured Alphaproteobacteria bacterium (assembly GCA_963726065.1). Taxonomy (GTDB): domain Bacteria; phylum Pseudomonadota; class Alphaproteobacteria; order Rhizobiales; family Rhizobiaceae; genus Neomesorhizobium. The sequence continues at coordinate 370,006 of CAVSAU010000002.1, read as the reverse complement.
CGCTCTGCATCGCCTGCGAAGGCGGCCCGACCTGCCTGACCCGCCCGATCCTGCGCCAGTGACGATGGAGGGCCGGCGCAAATTCCGCCGCGAGGGCGAGGCGCGGCGGCGGCAGGACCTGATCGAGGCGACGCTCGAATGCGTCGCCGAGCGCGGCCTGCAAGGCGCTACAGTGCGCGCCATCGCGCTACGCGCGGGCGTCACGGCCGGCCTCATCCGGCATTATTTTCCCGGCAAGGAGGAGCTGCTGCAGGCGGCCTACGCTACCATCATGGGCCGCATGACCGAGCAGTCGAAGGCGGCGCTCGCCAAGGTCGCGCAGGAGCCGCGCCGCCGTCTCGCCGCCTTTGTCGAGGCGAGCCTGGAGCCGCCGGTCATCGACGCGCGGGTGTTCTCGCAATGGGCAAGCTTCATCGGCCGCGCCAGTTCAGACCCGGCGCTGGCGGCGGCCCATCGCGCTGGCTATCTCGGTTTCCGCGACGAGGTCGAGGCGCTGGTCGAAGAGGTGCTCACCGCGACCGGGCGCGACTCGCCCAAGGCGGAACTGCGCCGCTATGCCATCGCCATCAACGCCATCATCGACGGGCTGTGGATCGAGGGTTGCCTTGCCGGCGACTTTTTCGAACCGCTCGAACTCGCCGAAATAGGCATCGGTTCGGTCGAGGAGATGCTGGGCCTGGAGTTGCGGCCGGAGATGGCACCGCCAATACCTCCAATCGATGAACAGGGAGCCGGCGGTCCGGTCACGTCGCGGGTGTTCGATGCCGCTCTGCAAACACAAAAGAAGAAAACACTATGACCACCACCGGCGAAGCGCTGATTTCCCTGCTCGAGGCGCATGGCGTCGACACCGTGTTCGGCATTCCCGGCGTCCACACGATCGAGCTCTACCGCGGCCTCGCCCGCTCCACCATCCGCCACATCACGCCGCGCCATGAACAGGGCGCAGGCTTCATGGCCGACGGTTACGCCCGTGTCTCCGGCAGGCCCGGCGTCGCCTTCGTCATCACCGGGCCCGGCCTCACCAACACCATTACCGCCATGGCGCAGGCGCGCGCTGATTCCGTTCCCATGCTGGTGATTTCCGGCGTCAACAAACGCGCCTCGCTCGGCAAGGGCCTCGGCTACCTGCATGAACTGCCGGACCAGCGCGGCATGATGCAGAAGGTGGCGCTTTCGTCCGAGCGTATCGAGGATCCGGCAGCGCTTCCCGCCGCACTCGCCCGCGCCTTCACCCTGCTGACCTCCGGCAGGCCGGGCCCGGTCCATATCGAAATCCCCACCGACGTGATGGGCCTGCCCGTCGGCGACATCGCTTTCGCCCCGCCGGCGCAGGATCTCCCCGCTGCAAGTGCCGCCATTATCGAGGCGGCAAAGCTTGTCCCCGCCGCCAGCCGCCCGCTTATCCTTGCAGGTGGCGGCGCCAAGCGCGCCGCGTCCCAACTAAGTCGCCTCGCCGAGCAGCTCGACGCACCGGTGGTCACCACGGCCAACGCGCGCGGCCTACTGCATGGACACCCGCTCGGCGTTCACGCCAGCCCCAGCCTGAAATCGACTCGCGCCCTGATGGCGGATTCGGATTTCGTCATCGCTGCTGGCACCGAATTCGGCCCCACCGACTACGACATGTATGCCGACGGCGGCTTTTCCCCGCCGGCCAATCTTGTGCGTATCGATATCGATGCGCGACAACTCGGCCGCTGGCCGGCTGCGGTTGCGATCGAGGCCGATTGCGCGGCAGCGCTCGAAGCCCTGCTCGGCGCTCTACCCACGCGCGAAACCGGGGAGGGCGCCGCTCGCGCCGCTGCCGCGCGCGATGCCGCCTGGCAGGAGATCGGCCCGGCCATGCAGGCGCAGGTCAAGGTCGTCGAGATGATCCGCGGCGCGCTGCCGGGCTCCATCATCGTCGGCGACTCCACCCAGCCGGTCTATGCCGGCAACCTTTTCTACGATCACGACCGCCCCGGCGGCTGGTTCAACGCCGCCACCGGCTTCGGCGCGCTTGGCTATGGCCCGCCCGCGGCGGTCGGCGCCGCTCTTGCCGATCCCGGTGCGCCGGTCGTCAGCCTGTCCGGCGACGGCGGCTTCCAGTTCACCTTCCCGGAGATGGGAACCGCGCTCGATGCCGAGGCGCCGGTGATCTTCGTCGTCTGGAACAATCGGGGCTACCGCGAGATCGAAACCTCGATGCTCGACGCCGGCGTCGAGCCGGTCGGCGTCTCTCCCGCGCCGCCGGATTTCTGCCGCATCGCCGACGCCTACCGCATGCCGGCAGAGCGGCTGATGTCGGCGGACGGCCTGCCCGCCGCCCTTGCCCGCGCCCGCAAGCTCGGCAAGCCCTGCCTGATCGAGATCATGGTGACGTAGGCGCAGCGCCGGCGTCTATCTCCCCGCAAGCGGGGAGATACGCCCGCCCACCTTGCCAGCATCTTTCAGCAGTCTTTCCCTTTGTTTTGTCCACACCCCTTTGCCGCTCTCGCATAATCGAGCCATCGCCCTCACGGGAACACAGGTCATGAACCGGATGAGCGTAGAGGGGACGGTGCCGGATCGGCAGCACTGACGGTGGCGTTGCTGGGGGAATGAACCCGTAGGTCCGGGCCCTGACCGAGGCTTTGTCGCGGGCCTGAAAATCCGCACTCCCTGCGGTCGGGCAAGAACACCGGCGGCGCCTGGGAGACAGGGCCTCGTATAAATTTGAAACGGCTCTGGTCCCAGGCGCCGCTTCCCACTTAGCCACGACGCCTCGACTGGCGAAGCCAGGTCGAGAAAGCGGGTCGTGGGCGACAGGAAAGCCTCAATGGCCAGACGGATTTTTCCGGGCGTGGCGAGGGAGAAGGCATGTTCAACAGTCTTTGCCTTCTCGGCAAAAGCGACTATGAAGCCACAAAAGGCCAGCAGCCGGAGCAAGCCATGACCACCATCACCGAAATCCCGAAACTCGTCACCGTATTCGGCGGATCGGGCTTCATCGGGCGTCATGTGGTGCGGGCGCTGGCGCGGCGCGGCTACCGGGTGCGCGTCGCTTGCCGCCGTCCCGACCTCGCCAACTATGTCCAGCCGCTCGGCAATGTCGGCCAGATCCAGCCCGTGCAGGCCAATATCCGCGTCCGCTGGTCGATCGACCGCGCCGTAGAAGGCGCCGACCATGTCGTCAACCTGGTCGGCATCCTCCACGAGGGCGGCAAGCAGAGGTTTTCCACCGTGCATGTCGACGGCGCCCGCGCTGTCGCCGAGGCGGCCGCCGCCATTGGCGCCGGCCTCACCGTCAATTCGGCGATCGGCGCCAGCGAGAACTCAGCCTCGGTCTATGCACGCACCAAGGCGCGCGGCGAACAGGCCGTGCTCGGCGCTGCCAAGAATGCCGTGATCTTCCGCCCGTCGATCGTGTTCGGCCCGGAAGATCAGTTCTACAACCGCTTTGCCGACATGGCGCGGTATTCGCCGTTCCTGCCTTTGCTCGGCGGCGGCAACACCCGCTTCCAGCCGGTCTTTGTCGGCGACGTCGCCGAGGCCATCGCGCTTTCGGTCGACGGCAAGGTCAAAAGCGGCACGATCTATGAACTCGGCGGCCCCGAAGTCCTGACCTTCCGCGAATGCATGGAGGAGATGCTGGAGATCATCGACCGCAAGAACCGCCTGGTTTCCATCCCCTGGTGGCTGGCGGAACTGCAGGGCTCGATTCTCGGCATGCTGCCCAGCCCCCTGCTCACCACCGACCAGGTGACGCAGCTGAAGAGCGACAATGTCGTCTCCGCCGAGGCCGAAAGGGAAGGGCGCACCCTCTCCGCGTTGGGCATCGAGCCGCAGACGGCGGCGGCGATCCTGCCGTCCTATCTCTGGCGCTACCGCACGGCTGGCCAGTTCACCCGCAAGACGCTCGCCTGACCGGAGCCACGCAAGGTTGGAAGCGATCGCCGGCTGGCTGCCCGAACATCTTGGCGCGGCGCCTGCGGCGCTGCTTGTCGTCGCCAGCTTCTTCACCTCGGCGCTGACGGCAGCCTTCGGCGTCGGCGGCGGCCTTGCCATGCTGGCGCTGATGGGCCTGTTCGTGCCGGTCGCCGCGCTGATCCCCGTGCATGGCGCAGTGCAGCTTGGCTCCAACACCGGCCGCACCTGGCATCAGCGCGCCAATGTTCGGTTGGACATCGCGCTGCCCTTCATCGCCGGCAGCCTGCTTGGCGCGTTCGCCGGCGCCTTCATCGTCCTGCAGCTCCCCGACGCCCTCCTGAAGATCGTGCTCGGCGTCTTCATCATCGCCATCACTTGGGCGAAGATCCCCGGCATCGGCGCACTCGGCAAGCTCGGCATGGCGGCCGCCAGCGCAGTGCTGGCCGTTGTCACCATGCTGGTCGGCGCCACCGGGCCGCTGCTCTCATCCATTCTGGCACAGATCCTGTCCAATGACCGCAAGGCGCTGGTCGCCACCCATGGCGCGGCGATGACGGTTCAGCATGGGCTGAAGATCATCGTCTTCGGGCTCGCCGGCTTCGCCTTCTGGCAATGGCTGCCGCTGATCGCGGTGATGGTCGTGTCGGGCTTCCTGGGCACCGTCTTCGGCACGGCGTGGCTGGACCGCATTCCGGAAGCCACCTTCCGCAAATGGTTCCGCATCGGCATCACCATCCTGGCGCTTGATCTGTTGCGCCGCGGGCTGATCGACCTTTTATGACCCTCAGCCCCAGATCAGCAGCGCGACAAGCCCGATGCCGCCGACGATCAGTCGCCACCAGCCGAACATCGCATAGCCGTGCCGCGAGACATAATCGAGCAGGTAGCGCACCACGATCACCGCCATCACGAAGGCGGCGATGAAGCCGACCGCGATGACCGGCAGGTCGGACGCCGAGAGAATGCCGCGGTTCTTGAACAGATCGTACGCGAAGGCGCCGGCCATGGTCGGCATGGCGAGGAAGAAGGAAAACTCCGCCGCCGAACGCTTGTCCGCGCCCAACAGAAGTCCGCCGACGATGGTCGAGCCCGAACGCGACGTGCCCGGGATCATCGCCAGGCACTGGATCAGACCGATGCCCAGATACATCGTCAGCGGGAAATCCATGACATCGTGGTATTTCGGCCGCAAGGCCCAGCGGTCGAGCCACAACAGCACGATGCCGCCAAGGATCAGCATGATGCAGATCAGCATGGGCGTCTCGAACAGCACGGTCTTGATGAACTCGTGCGCCAAAGCGCCGATCACAGCGGCTGGCAGGAAGGCGATCAGGATGCCAAGCACGAAACGCCGCGCCCGTGGACTCGACGGCAGGTCCGCCGCCAGCCGCAGAAGGCGCGCGGCATAGACACTGAGAATGGCGAGGATGGCGCCGAGCTGGATCAGCACCTCGAAAGCCTTGCCGGTCGACTTGAAACCGAGGAAATGGCCGGCAAGCAGGATGTGGCCGGTCGACGACACCGGAATGAACTCGGTCAGCCCTTCCAGAAGACCGAGCAGCAGTGCGTCGACAATTGTCTGATGTTCCATATAGACCTCGATACGGCGCCACACAACGGCCGCTTGCTTGTCATGGCGGCCATCTGCCCGTATAGCTCGGGTCGCCTCATCTGCCCGTAGAATCGGGCGGGGCCAAGACTTACTGGCGCGGCCTTGCATTAGCCAGAGCCGTTAAATAATCGCGGTATTATGCTGACCCTTTTCCACCATCCCCTGCTTTGCCAACAGCCGGTTTGTCCGCCTCGCTTTCGGGGAGTACGGGGAGGAGCTGGCGCTCATCGAGGAAAAGCCGTGGACGCGGCGCAAGGAGTTCCTCGACGCTCAATCCGGCCGGCACCCTGCCCGTGCTGCTCGCCGAAGGCGACGTGCCGATCGTCGGCGCCACCGTGATTGCCGAGTATCTCGACGAGACGCGCGGCGTGCTGAAGCGCGAACGCCGCCTTTTCGCCGAAGATCCCGATGGAACGCGCCGAAATCCGCCGGCTGGTCGACTGGTATCTGCAGAAGACCGAGGGCGAGGTGACCCGCCATCTGGTGCGCGAACGCGTGCTTAAGCCGCTGATGCCCGGCACCGAAGGCGGCGGCTCGCCGGACGCCGGCGCGATCCGCGCCGCCCGTTCCAACATCAAGCCAGCACATGAAATACACCAACTGGCTGGCCGGCACGCGCAACTGGCTGGCCGGCCCCCGCCTTTCCTATGCCGACCTCGCGGCGGCGGCGACGTTGTCGGTGCTCGACTATCTCGGCGAGATCGACTGGACCGACTATCCATCGGCGCAAGGACTGGTACACCCGGCTGAAATCGCGGCCGTCCTTCCGCCCGCTGCTCGGCGACCGGGTGCGCGGCCTGTCTCCGGTCTCGCATTACGCGGATCTCGATTTCTAGATGCGCGCCGCCGGGGCCATCGCCGATCCGGCGCGCCTCCGGGATCTCATCGACCGCGAGGCCGGACAAGCCGGCTTCGATCTGGTCGCCGTCACCACGCCCGATGCCATTCCGCTGGCGCCCGCACGGCTCGCGCAATTCGTGGCCGAAGGGCTGCACGGCTCGATGGAGTGGCTCGCTGAGACCGCGTCCGCGCCGCGGCGACCCGCAGCGTCTTGTGGCCGGAAGTGCGCTCGATCGTCGTGCTCGCGCATGAACTACGGGCCGGATCACGATCCGCTCGACATTCTCGGCCGACCGGATCGCGGCGCGATCTCGGTCTATGCGCACAACCGCGACTACCACGACGTCATCAAGGGCCGGCTGAAGGAAATCGCCGGCAAGCTCGCCGCGCGCGGCGGCGCCGACGTCAAGGTGTTCGTCGACACCGCGCCGGTGATGGAAAAGCCGCTGGCCGAAGCCGCCGGCCTCGGCTGGCAAGGCAAGCACACCAATCTGGTCAGCCGCGAATTCGGCTCGTGGCTGTTTCTCGGCACGCATCTTCACCACCGCCGAGCTGACACCGGACACGCCCGAAGACGATCACTGCGGCTCCTGCCGCGCCTGTCTCGACATCTGCCCGACCAATGCCTTTCCGGCGCCCTACCGGCTCGATGCGCGGCGCTGCATCTCCTACCTGACCATCGAGAACAAGGGTCCGATCCCGCACGAATTCCGCGCAGCGATCGGCAACCGCATCTATGGCTGCGACGACTGCCTCGCCGTCTGTCCGTGGAACAAATTCGCCCGCGCCGCTTCCGAGGCGAAGCTCGTCGCCCGCGACGATCTGCGCGAGCCGCGCGCTGGCGCGACTGCTCGAGCTCGACGACGCCGCCTTCCGCGCGCTTTTCTCCGGCTCGCCGGTCAAGCGCATCGGCCGCGACCGGTTCGTGCGCAACGTGCTGATCGCCGCCGGCAATTCCGGCGAACGCCGCGCTGGTCGACAGCATGCCGCGAGCTTGCTGCGCGATCCCTCGCCGCTGGTGCGCGGCGCCGCTGTCTGGGCGCTCTCGCGGCTGTTGCCGCCGCCGGCCTTCGCAGACCTCGCGGCGGACCGCGCGGGCGAAGAAACCGACGCCGAAGTGCTGGCTGAATGGGGCGCCGCCCGCGCCGTCTGGCGCCAGATCACCCGCCCGCCATGGAATTCATGCATGACCGATCGTTTTTTCATCTTCGGCGCCGGCTATTCCGGCAAGGCCTTTGCCGCGGCCAACGCCGACTGGCGTTCGGATCGCCGGCACGACGCGCTCGCCGGAGAAATTCGACGCGCTGCGCAGCAGCCGGCATCGAGCCGTACTTTTCGACGGCGTCCGACCTTGGCGGTGAAATCTCCGACGAACTGCAGCAGACCACCCACCTCATCATCTCGATCGCGCCGGGCGAGGCCGGCGATCCCGGTGCTCAACGCTGGCGCGCGACGTCATGATCGCAGGAAATGCCGAATCTGCGCTGGATCGGCTATCTCTCCACCGTCGGCGTCTATGGCGATCATGGCGGCGCCTGGGTCGACGAGACCAGCGAATGCCGTCCGGTGTCGCGCCGCTCGATCGATGCGCGTCGCAGGCCGAACAGGCAGTGGCTGGCGCTGGGCGACGAAACCGCGCTGCCGGTCGCGGTGCTGCGCCTTTCCGGCATCTACGGCCCGGGCCGCAATGCCTTCGTCAACCTCGCCAACGGCACCGCCAGGCGGCTGGTCAAGCCGGGCCAGGTGTTCAACCGCATCCATGTCGACGACATCGCCGGCGCGCTGTGGCACCTCGCCAGCAGCGACATCGGCGGCGTCTTCAACGTCACCGACGACGAGCCGGCGCCGCCGCAGGACGTCGTCGCCTATGCCGCGGAGCTGATGGGTGTTGCGCCGCCGCCCGAAATTCCTTTCGAGACCGCCGAACTTTCGCCCATGGCGCGGTCCTTCTATGGCGAGAACAAGCGCGTCTCGAATGCGGCGATCAAGGCAGTCGGGCTATCGACTTCCAGTTTCCCGACTACCGCTCGGCCTTCGACCGCATGTGGGCCGACGGCGACTGGAGGGGCGAGGGCGAAAGCGATGCGCGCAGCCCGATGGCAAGGTCGTGATCGCAAGCAGGCGCGAGGCGTGATATGATTCGCGTGCCGTCGTTAACCTTCCGGTAACCAGGGGGCTCAGGCTTGTCGGCAGGACGAATCTTCCATGGAAATGCCGATGAAATCGTTCCTTCGAGCCGCCCGGCGTCTGGCGCGCGGCCGCGCGACGCTCGCGGCATCATCGCAGCCGGCGTTTCGGCCGGCCAGCGCGGAAGAACTGGCCAAGAACCTGTTCGGCGCCGAGAGGCTGCCGGCGGCCACAGCCGCAATCCTATCGGCTTCTACAGCAAGGGCTGCTTCGCGGGCGGCGTGGCGATCGCCACCGACGGGCCGACCTGGCAGGCGATGCGGCTGTCGCGCAACCGGCGCTGGGGCCACCCGACGATGATCGACGCTGATCGAGAAACTGTCGCGCGACGCCGCTGCCGACGGCTGGCCGGGCCTGCTTGATCGGCGACATCTCGCAGCCGCGCGGCGGACCGATGCTGACCGGCCATGCCTCGCACCAGATCGGGCTCGACGCCGACATCTGGTTCACGCCGATGCCCGACCGCCGCTTTCGCGCGCAGGAGCGCGAGAACATGAGCGCCGTCTCGATGATCAAGAAAGGCGGCCTCACCGGTCGAACGACCGGCTCTGGACGCCGGCGCATGCGCGGCTGCTGAAGCGCGCGGCGAGCTATCCGGAGGTCGAGCGCATCCTGGTCAATCCCGGCATCAAGAAGAAGCTCTGCGACACGGTGAACGGCGACCGCTCGCTGGCTGCGCAAGGTGCGGCCGTTCTGGGGCCACGACTATCATTTCCACATCCGCATCGGCTGCCAGCCGGGCTCGACCGGCTGCAAGGCGCAGGAGGCGACCGCCCGCCGGCGACGGCTGCGACAAGTCGCTGGCCTGGTGGTTCACCGAGGAGCCGTGGCGCCCCAACAAGAACCCGGACGCGCCGAAGGCGCGCGACCTGATGACGATGGCGAGCCTGCCGAAGGCATGCCGCGCCGTGCTCGATGCGCCGTCGCCGGAATCGGAGGCCGCGGTGACGATCGGCGGCAACGGAACGCGCGGTTGCCGCGGCACCTGCCGCCGCCTGAACCGGCCACCATCGAGCCGCTGTCGGCAGCGCTTCCCGTCACCGCCAATGCTTTTGCCCCGACGCCCGAGATCGGCATTCCGATGCCGCGGCCGCGGCCGCATGACTGATCCGATGCGCGGGAAATCTGCTTGCCTCGCAACGCGCCGATTGGCTATACGGCTTCAAACGATTCAGATTGCCAGCCATTGCAGGAGCCGGATGGCTGCAGGACTTCGCCTCGCCCTGATCGCGCATGACGAGAAGAAGGACGACATGGTCGCCTTCGCCAGCCGCCCATGCCGGCTTCCTCGCCGGTTGCGACATCGTCGCCACCGGCACGACCGGCCAGCGCGTGCTCGGAAGCCTGCCCGCAGCCTGCGATCTGGCAGGCTGAAGAGCGGCCCGCTCGGCGGCGACCAGCAGATCGGCGCGCTGATCGCCGAGGGAATGATCGACGCGCTGATTTTCTTCGTTGATCCGCTGACGCCGATGCCGCATGACGTTGATGTCAAGGCGCTGATGCGGCTCGCCATCGTCTACGACATCCCGATGGCGCTCAACCGCGCCACGGCCGAGATCGTTTCGCTCGAACGAGAAGAAGAACGGCTGAACGCCGCGTAGGACGGGGAACGGAAGCGACCATGGCAAGCCGGAGCGACGACGCGAGCGTCCTGCAATTTCCGATCCTGATCGGCGATATCGGCGGCACCAATGCGCGCTTCGCCATCCTCGTCGATGCCTATGCGCGAGCCGAGCGAGTTCCCAATCGTGCAGACGGCGGACTTCGCCACCATCGACGATGCGATCCGCGCGGCCATCCTCGACCGCACGCTCGATCCAGCCGCGCTCGGCGGTGCTTGCCGTCGCCGGCCCGGTCGACGGCGACGAGATCCCGCTCACCAACTGCCCCTGGGTGGTGCGGCCGCGCGGCATGCTCGCCACGCTCGGCGCTGCGCGACGTCGTCATCCTCAACGATTTCGAGGCGCAGGCGCTGGCCGTCGTGGCGCTCGGCGAGGAGCACATGGAAAAGATCGGCGGCGGCGACGCCGGAGCCGACGCCGGCCGCGTCGTGCTCGGCCCCGGCACCGGCCTCGGCGTCGCCGGCCTGATCCACGCCTGCGGCACGCTGGATCCCGGTGCCCGGCGAAGGCGGCCACATGGATATCGGCCCGCGCACGCCGCGCGATTTCGAGATCTTCCCGCATCTCGAGACCGATCGAGGGCCGCATTTCGGGCGAGCAGATCCTGTGCGGCCGCGGCCTGGTCAACATCTACCGCGCCGTCGCCAAGGCCGATGGCGTCGACGCCGCGCTTCACCACGCCGGCCGAGATCACCGGCGCCGCGCTGGCGAGCACCGACGCGGTCGCCGAGGAAGCGCTGTCGCTGTTCGTCACCTGCCTCGGCCGCACCGCCGGCGACCTGGCGCTGGTCTTCAAGAGCCGCGGCGGCGTCTTCCTGACCGGCGGCATCGCCCAGAAGATCGTGCCGGCGCTGAAGAGCGGCGAATTTCCGCGCCGCCTTCGAGGACAAGGCGCCGCACAGCGCGCTGATGCGCTACGATGCCGGTCTATGTCATCACCCATCCGCTGGCGGCGCTGGCCGGGCTTGCCGCCTATGCGCGCACAGCCCGACGCGTTTCGGCGTCGAAACCGGGGGCCGGCGCTGGTCGTCGCAATAATGCAACGTCGCGCCGGCGCTATTCGCTGCGCACGGGCATAGGCAAGATCCGCCGCGATGCGGCTAAGAGAGGCCGCAACGGGCAACGGCCGCGTGCGGCCTGCCCGGATACGGCAAGGCTTCGGACGCGACAGTTGAATTCCGCAAAGACAAGAAGCGAGCCGGGCAGGATCCCGGCGAGATCATCGCGGTGATCCGGCGCATGCTGTCCGAGAACGGCCGCGACTACCTGCCGGCAATATCTGCTGGCGATCGGCTGCCTGCTGGCCATCGCCGCCACGACGGCCTTCAGCGCCTGGATCATGCGCGACGTCATCGACGAGATCTTCTACCAGCCGCCGCGCCGACCTGATCGCCGCTGATCTGCGGCGCCATCGTCGCTCGCCTTCGTCATCCGCGGCCTCGCCACCTACGGCCAGGCGGTCGATGCTCGCCAAGATCGGCAACAATCTCGTCGCCCGCTACCAGCAGCGGCTCTTCGACCATCTGATGAAGCTCGGCGTCGGCTTCTTCACCGACACGCGCTCGGCGCAGCTGGCCGCGCAGATCAACCAGAACGTCAACGGCATCCGCGACCTGCTCGGCATGACGATGACCTCGGTCGCGCGCGACGCCGTGTCGCTGGTGGCGCTGGTCGGCGTGATGATCGTGCCAGGACCGGTTCTGTCGGCGATCGCGCTGCTGATCGGGCCGCCGCTGGTCTATACCGTCAACTACCTGATGCGGCGGCTGCGGCGCATCACGCGCGAATCGGTGGAGATCAATTCGCGGCTGATCGGCGCCATGCAGGAGGCGACGCAAGGCATCGCCATCGTCAAGGCCTTCACGATGGAGGACCAGCTGTCGCGCAAGATCGCCGAGCTGATCGGCCATGCCGAAGCACCGCGCCAACAAGATCGCGCGCGTCTCCGAGCGGCTGTCGCCGATCGCCGAGATGCTGGCCGGCTTCGCCATCGCCGGCGTCATCGCCTATGCCGGCTATCGCGCGCTCTACGGCGGCCAGCCGCCCGGCGCGGTGTTCTCCTTCATCACCGCGCTGCTGCTCGCCTATGACCCGGCGCGGCGGCTGGCGCGCGTCGCAGGTCGCGCTCGAGCGCTCGCTGGTCAATGCGCGCATGATCTACGAGATTCTCGACCTCGAGCCGCAGCAGGGCGACGCGCCGGGCGCGCCGCGCGCTGAAGGTCGGCGAGGGCGAGGTGCGCTTCGACCACGTCGCTTTCGCCTATGCACGAGGGCACGCCGGTGCTCGACGACGTCAGCTTCGTCGCCGGCGGCCGGCAAGACGACGGCGATCGTCGGCGGCTCCGGCGCCGGCAAGTCGACGCTGACGGCGCTGCTGCAGCGTTTCTACGATCTCGACGGCGGGCACGATCGCGATCGACGGCCAGGACATTGCGAAGGTCACCAAGCAGTCGCTGCGCCGCTCGATCGCCTATGTCTCGCAGCAGCCCTATCTGTTCGAAGGCTCGATCCGCGACAACATCCGCTACGGCCGCGCCAGACGCCACCGATGCCGAGATCGAGGAGGCCGCGAAGCATGGCCGCAGGCCGACGATTTCATCCGCCAGCAGCCGCAGGGCTACGACACGCTGGTCGGCGAGAACGGCGTCACGCTGTCCGGCGGCCAGCGCCAGCGCCTGTCGATCGCCCGCGCCATCGTGCGCAACGCGCCGATCCTGCTGCTCGACGAGGCGACCTCGGCGCTCGACAACGAATCGGAGGCGCGCGTGCAGGAGGCGCTCGCCGAGGTGATGAAGGGCCGCACCACGATCGTCATCGCGCACCGGCTGTCGACGGTCGTCAACGCCGACCATATCGTCGTGCTGGAACACGGCAGGCTGGTCGAAGAGGGCACGCACCGCGCGCTGCTCGCCAACCCGCACGGCGTCTATGCGCGCTTCCACGGCTGCAGAGCGACAAAGGGCCTCGGCATCGTCGACGACATCAAGGCGTCGCCGATCAGAAGCCGAAGCGGGCCAAAGCGCAAGCCGTCGCCGCAAGGAGCACGTCATGAGCGACATGGGCCTGGTCGTCGTCGGCGCCGCCGGCCGCATGGGCCAGACGCTGATCCGCGCCATCCACGCCATTGACGGCGCCCGCGTCGCCGGCGCCATCGAGCGGCCGGGCTCGCCGCATCTCGGCAAGGATGCCGGCGAGCTCGCCGGCGTCGGCGCGCATCGGCGTGGCGATCACCGACGATCCGCTGCCGGCCTTCGCCAAGGCCGACGGCGTGCTCGACTTCACCATGCCGGCGGCGACCGTCGAATTCGCCGGCTACGCCGCGCAGGCGCGCATCGTGCATGTCATCGGCACCACCGGCTGCGGACCGAAGCGACGACGCCAGGATCGCCGCGGCGGCGCGCCATGCCACGATCGTCAAGTCGGGCAATATGAGCCTCGGCGTCAACCTGCTCGCCGTGCTGGTCGAGCAGGCGGCGCGCGCGCTCGATGCCGCGCGATTTCGACATCGAGATCCTCGAAATGCACCACCGCCACAAGGTCGACGCGCCGTCCGGCACGGCGCTGCTGCTCGGCGAGGCGGCCGCCGCCGGGCGCGACATCGCGCTCGCCGACAACAGCGTGCGCGTGCGCGACGGCCATACCGGCGCGCGCCAGGCCGGCGCGATCGGCTTTGCCACGCTGCGCGGCGGCTCGGTGGTCGGCGACCACTCGGTGATCCTTGCCGGCGCCGGCGAGCGCATCACGCTGTCGCACCATGCCGAGGACCGCGCGCATCTTCGCGCGCGGCGCGGTGAAGGCGGCGCTCTGGGCGCGCGGCAGGAAGCCCGGCCTCTATTCGATGCGCGACGTGCTCGGGCTGAGCTAGCTCGTCAAAACAATACTTCTCTCCGCCAACCGGCATCTGGAAAGGAAAAACATGTCTGGAACTCTCGTGCTTGTCCGCCACGGCCAGAGCGAATGGAACCTGAAGAACCTGTTCACCGGCTGGCGCGACGTCGACCTGAGCGAACTGGGCCATGCCGAGGCCAAGGCGGCCGGCGCAGAAGCTCAAGGCGCGCGGCATGAAATTCGACATCGCCTTCACCTCGGCGCTGATGCGCGCGCAGAAGACCTGCCAGCACATCCTCGACGCGGTCGGCCAGAGCGATCTGGAGACCATCCGCGACCAGGCGCTCAACGAGCGCGACTACGGCGACCTCTCCGGCCTCAACAAGGACGACGCGCGCGCCAAATGGGGCGAGGAGCAGGTGCATATCTGGCGCCGCTCCTACGACACGCCGCCGCCCGGCGGCGAAAGCCTGAAGGACACCGGCGCCCGCGTCTGGCCCTATTACCTGCACGACATGCAGCCGCACGTGCTGCGCGGCGAGACGGTGCTGGTCGCCGCGCACGGCAATTCGCTGCGCGCGCTGATCATGGCGCTCGAGGGCATGTCGGGCGAGGAGATCGTCAAGCTCGAACTCGGCACCGGCGTGCCGATCATCTACAGGCTCAATGCCGATTCGACCGTCGCCTCGAAGGAAGTGCTCGACTGAGCGCCTCAAGCCGGGCTAGCGCGTCTCCCAAAGTGTGAGCGGTCAGAGACTGCGCGAAGTCAGGTCGAACTTCCCGAACGTCATCCGGCCAGTTCTCGCAGGCAAAAAGCGCGTTGACACTGCAGCCTCGCCCGCTTACATGAGCGGCGCCTGCCCAGATGGCGGAATTGGTAGACGCGCACGGTTCAGGTCCGTGTGCCGCAAGGCGTGGAGGTTCGAGTCCTCTTCTGGGCACCATCTTTTCGAGCGGCTTCCTTAAGTTATTGGAAGCTCTAGAAAAAAGCCGCCGCTCTGGCGGCTTTTTACTTTTTGGGGAGCGAAATCACGAGCCCCCATGAGGCTCCGCGCCGGCAGAATGCCTACAGCCCGCAAGGATCCACGGCACTCACCTGAAGCGGATTGAATCGCCGCGCAGCAAGCGCTGGCCTCGGCAAAGTCGCGGCCGATCAACGGTTAAAATTGCATCAAGAAGAAAGCGTTTCCGCCGTCGATAAACTTCGAACCTCCTGACATAGTGTATCCCGCGGACTCCAAACGTGTTGCCCCGCCTTGGAACCGACAGATGAAGGCCACATTTGCTGCCTCAATTGCTGCCTAGGCGCCGGGGATCGTCAATAGGTAGGGACTTCTCCGAATGCAGAACAAACTCGCCGCGCTGGCAGCGGTCACGCTGATGTCTGGCCTCATGGTCACTGTTTCGGCACAAACCGCAGCGGCTCAGTGCGGCCGTGCTTCCTGGTATGCACTCACCTCAAAGACCGCATCGGGCGAACGCATGAACCCGTCGGCGATGACCGCGGCGCATCGCAGCCTGCCCTTTGGCACCAAGATCAAGGTCACCAACAAGCGCAACGGCAAGGCCGTCGTCGTCCGCATCAACGATCGCGGACCGTTCATCAAGGGCCGCGTGCTCGATGTTTCCAAGGCAGCCGCCCGCCAGCTCGGCTTCATCGGCGCCGGCCACACCGCCGTCTGCATGGCCAAGGTTTAGAGCATCGGAGCGAAAAGTGCGAAGCTTTTGCCGCATTTATGCAGACGCCAAATAATTCCATTTGGCTGCAAAATACTCTAGGTGAAAACCCGGTTTGCCGCCGTTTCGGCCATCGCTTCGGCGAGGCTCATGCCCCATTGCGACCGACAATAGGCGCGGAAATCGAAACACGGCAGGCCGGGACAAACTTCGAATTCGATGAGGTGGACGGCGCCCTCCGCCTCCACCCTCAGATCGAACGAAAAGACGTCGCGCAGCCCGAGTCTTGTCATCAGGGACTCGCCAATTTCGCGGACGCGGCGGTCGGCGTCCGGCTGCGCGGCAAGAACCGGCTGCAATTCCGGCTCACCATAAACGCCTTCGGCCCTAGCGACCGCGCCTGTGTCGCCATAGAGCGCCATGCTGTCTTCCATGGTCTGGAAGTCGCCACCCGAATCGACGAAGAACACCCCCATCTCGGCTGGCCCGGCGGCTGGCGACACAGCTAGGAAGCTCGCCCGCACATTGCGCCCGGGAACATAGGCCTGTACGACGGCATCGTCGCTGTAGTCGGCAAAAATGCGCCGGCTAAGCTCCAGCGCCTTCTCCAGCGTTTCACAGTGCGAATCGGCATAAATGCCGATCTTGGCGCCAAGCCGGTTGGGCTTGACGAAGTAGCCCGATGGCGAGGCCGGCGGCGCGACAATCCAAGCGCCGTCGCGCGCCTTGCCAGCTTCCGGGACTGGCAGGCCGACCGCCCGCAACACGGCGCCGGAACGGAACTTGTCCTGGCACAGCGCAAACAGCGTGTCGTCCGAACCGATGGTCGGCAGGCCATTGAGGCGCGCCAGTGCAGGTGCTGCACCGCCGCGGAAATAGGCGATGCCGTCCGTCAGCGTCCAGACAAGGGTATGCGCAGGATCGGCGTTTTGGAGACGCGCCGAAGCCTCGTCGAGCTTCACCGGCGCGAAGGAGAGGCCCCGAGCGGCGCACGCCGTTGCAATCTCGTCGAATTCCAGCGCGAGGTCCGTCGATTGGGCGAGATAGGAGGAAATCTCCAGCGCCTGGCGTTCGCCGCAGCCACCGGCTAGCAAAAGCCGTCGGCAGGTTTGCTCCGGCTCGTAGATCAGCACGAGATCGTGGGTGGGTTGCGGCATATTGATCTCCGGGCCGTTGCGGCTAGCCTCGCCACAATCGCATCGGCGGCAACGCCCGCTTTTGGGAAACCGACGCGGCAAGCCGCACCGTCGCAAATGTCCTTGGCGCAAGGCCTATCAGAGCAGGACTTTAGGCTCGAACCGCCCCCTGACCGGGATATCCAGAAGAAATGTCTTGCCGGCCTCCGGGTCGGCCACCCGTGCCGCCACATCCAGGCCCTTCCAGGCCGAGGTGACGGCAATGCGTGAGGCGGCGGGGCCGACGAAGGCCGGGCAGGAGGATTGCCCCGCCGGCAGGCCGATCGAGCGCAGCAGCGTTCCGTCCGGCGCATAGGCATCGATGCGCGCCCCGCCCCAGCGGGCATTCCAGAGCACCCCTTCGGCATCGACCACGGAACCGTCCACCCAACCGCCGGCGCCCTTGGTGTCGGCGAAGACCTTCAGCTCACCGGTCGGCAGGCCGGTCGCCGGGTCGCATTCTACCCTGTGGATGACATTGTCTGATTTGCCGGTCAGATAGGCGGTGGCGCCATCGGCCGCAAAGCAGATCGAATTGGGCACGGTGATGCCATCATAGAGCCTGCGGGTTTCGCCGCGCGAGAACCAGTAGATGGCGCCTGCCTTCGGCGCCTCGTCCTTGGCCATGGTGCCGATCCAGAACGATCCCGAGGGATGGACCCGCGCGTCGTTCGAGCGGGTCGACGCGTTGTCGGCTTCGAGCCGGGTGTGCAGCGCCAGCGCACCGGTTCTTGCATCTCGGACATAGATGCCGTCCTCTGCGACCAGCAACTGCCTCTCGGCGTCGACCGTGGCGATGGCGCTTCCCATAAGGGGCAGGTCGTGGACGACGGTCCGCCCGTCGGGGAATTTCTTCTGCAGCAGTTTCTTGCCGGTGATGTCGAACCAGAACAGGGTTTCGCTGGCGGGATCGTAGGATGGCCCCTCGCCCAGTTCGCAGACCACATCGGAAAAGACGCCGACATTTTCCATGTTCATTCCTTCCCGAACACGCGGTCCCATGCGGCGACAGCGGCGATCGCCCGCTCCCGTACGGCATCGACCGTCATGCCCGGCTTGTAAAGGCTCGATCCAAGTCCGAAGGTCCGCACGCCGACCTTGCCATAGGTTTCGAAATCCTTCTCCGACACGCCGCCCACGGCCCCCGTGACGGTGTCGGAAGGCAGCACCGCGCGGATGGCGGCGATGCCGTTCGGACCGAGCGCGATGGCCGGAAAGAATTTCAGCCCACAAGCGCCGAGCCGCAGCGCCAGCAGCGCCTCCGTCGGCGTGAACACGCCGGGCATGGTGACCAGGTTCCGCTCGCGCGCCCGGATCATCACGTCGGCATCGATGTTGGGGCTGACCAGCAGTCGCCCGCCGGCGCCTGCGAGGTCATCCACCTGCTTAACCGTCAACACAGTGCCGGCGCCGATCAGCGCCGAGGCGGGCAGCGCCGCGACGATGCTTTCGATCGAGGTGAAAGGGTCGGGAGAATTGAGCGGCACCTCGATCGCCTCAATGCCGGCTTCGAAAACCGCTCTGCTCACATCGACCGCCTCCGCCGGCTGGAGGCCGCGCAGGATGGCAACGAGGCCGCGCCGCAAGGCCGGCCATTTCGCTTCGACGGTGCTCATGCCTGAACCTTTAGCGTCTCTGTGGGTCCGAAATTTTGCCTGGCTGCTTCGAGCAGGCCAGCGCGTACGGCGGCTTCGGCATCGACCGGCCTGACCCGGTAGCCGGCGATGCCCAGTGCGACGGAATAGAGGTCGCTGAGCGCGCCCGACCCCACCAGCGCGATTTCGCCTTTTTTCCAGCCGAACGCAGCGCCTGCCGAGCCGATCTCGGTGCCGATCAGAAGGCCCGACAATGCCGCGGCAGCGTCTTGCGGGGTGAGCTCCAGAAGCAGCGTCGAGGCGCGAATCTTGAACAGCCAGGAGGTCATGTCGCCGGGTGAGGCCAGGGCCTGCTCAAGCCAGTGGCGGAAGGTCTTGTTGCCGGCCGAAACGGCGGCTGCGTGGTCGCCCACCGCGTGGCGAAGAATCGACTGCTTCGACAGCACAGAAAACAGTTCCCCCGTCAGCCAGGTGCCGAAGCGGGCGACGGTTCCATTCTCGACGTCGACCCATTTCGAATGGGTTCCCGGCATGCAGACGACATGGCGGCCGGTCGCCAGCACATTGGCGATGCCGGCGAGCTGGGTTTCCTCGCCACGCATCACGTCCGGCGCATCGACAGACCGTTGCGCCATGCCGGGAACGATGCGTATGTCGCGCTGGACGCCGGGCACCGGGATGGCGCGCGCAAGCACGTCCGACAGCCGCGCGGGGACAGTGACATAAGGCGCCTCGATCCAGCCCTGGCGCGAGCCCGCCATGCCGCAAATGATGGCAGGCGTCGCCGCCGGCGCGCCCATGTCGAGCAGGTGGCGTTCGAGCACCGCCGAAAACCCGTCCGGACCGGTTGCCAGCAACCCTTCATCGCTGCGCCGCTCGGCAAGCACGACGCCCGAACTATCGAGCAGCCAGATCCTGAGATGCGAGGTTCCCCAGTCGACTGCCGCTATCGGCACGCTTGCCTCGATGCTCACAGATAGCCTCCGTCGACGATCAGGGTCTGGGCCGTCAGCATGCGCGAGGCATCCGAGGCAAGAAACAGGCAGGTTCCGACCATGTCTTCGGGCTGCATCACGTCCTTGATGCATTGCTTGGCCACATGGGCGGCCAGCACCTCGTCGGTGACCCAGAGTTCGCGCTGCCGATCGGTGATCACCCAGCCGGGCGCCACCGCGTTGACCCTTATCCTGTCCTTGCCGAACCTGCCGGCCAGCCCCTTGGTCAGGCCAATGATGCCGGCCTTGGCCGCCGTGTAGGATGGCATGTCCGGATGGTTGATCAGGAACGACGTCGAGGTGAAGTTGATGATCGAGCCGCCGCCGGCTTGCCTCATACCGGACGCCACTGCCTGCGCCGTGAAGAAATGCGGCCTGAGGTTGATCGACTGGTTGTCGTCCCAGAACTCGACCGTCACCTCCTCCGCCGCATGGCGCGTGTCGAGCGCGGCGTTGTTGATCAGCACCGTCACCGGCCCGTTTGCTTTCGCAGCCTTTGCCGCTGCTGCCCGCAAGGCCTCGACGTCGCGCAAGTCGGCATTGAGAAAGAGCGGCCGCCGGCCGACCTCCCTTTCGAGGCGGTCGCACAGGGTGGTGCTCGGCGCTTCGGCGATGTCGATGAAGGCGACCTTCGCCCCCTGCAGCGCAAAACCTTCGGTCAGCGCAGCGCCAATGCCGGAGCCGCCGCCGGTGATCAGCACCGATGCATCCTTCAGGTCCGGGAATTTCGCAGATGGCATCATGGCCGCCCCTCTCTCATTTTGTTTTCGCCATTTCAGCCATTCGACAAGCGCCCGTCGCAACCGCCAGCAAGCGCCTTCCTTTGGGTAGAGAACGCTGCCATTCCGGGGCGATCGACGCCAGCAGTGGAAACGTCAATCAGAATTCCATTATATGGAACTTGATTTGACTATTCAGAATTATTTGTTTAGCTGCCGTGCTTGTCAAGGATCACTTCGCAGTGGGAGAAAGAATGCCGGACAACGAAAGCGGCACCGGAACCCTCGGCAAGGCGCTCGACGTGCTTCAGGCTGTCGCCTCGTCGCCGCATCCGCCGCGCTTCACCGATCTATTGCAGCTGGTGGACCAGCCGCGCGGCACCTTGCATCGCCAGATCTCCAACCTGATCGAAGAAGGGCTGCTGTCGGTCCGGCAGGACCATTCCTACGAACTCGGCGTCACCTTGCTGAAGCTTGCCTCGCGCGCCTGGGCGGGAAATCAGTTTCGCACCGTCGCCGAACCGCACCTGCGGCGCCTCCACGAGCAGACCGGCGAGACTGTTCATCTCGGCGTGCTGAAGGGCGTGGAGGTGATCTATCTCGACAAGGTCGAGAGCAGGCAGGTGGTGCGCATGCACTCGCAGATAGGCAACGCTTCTCCGGTCTACTGCACCGGGGTTGGCAAGGCAGCACTTGCCGCGATGACCGACGCTGCCCGCGACAGACTGATTTCGGCGATCGCGTTTCACCGGCATACGGAGAATACGCTGCCGGACGAAATGGCTCTGCGCGCCGAGATCGGCGAGATCCAGCGGACGGGCATCGCCTTTGACCGCCAGGAACACGAACCCGGCATCCATTGCATCGCCGCGCCCATCCATTCCCGCGACCATGAATTCGTCGCCGGTATTTCGACCACGGCGCCAGCCTACCGGATTTCGATGCAGCAGCTGATCGAATGGACGCCGCTGGTGCAGGCCGTCGCCCGCGCCATTATGGACGATATGACGGTGCGCCTCGGGCCGAAGTCGTAAAGAGCGGAGAGGCGGATGGCAGGAGTATAAGGATCAGCCCGTCGCCTTGCGCGCGGCGCCGCGGAAGGAGTCGCGGAGATAGCCGAGCGTGGCGTCGGCGTCGGCCGGCTTGCCGAACAGGTAGCCCTGCCCGCCGACGCAGCCGAACTGCACCAGCCGGGCGGCCTGCGCCTCTTCCTCGATGCCTTCGGCGACGACGTCCATGCCGAGGCCGTCGCACATGGCCAGTATGGCGCGGATGATGTGCTCGGAAGGCCGGTCGTCGAGTATCGTCGAGACGAAGGCGCGATCGATCTTCAGCTTGTCGAAATGGAATTCGCGCAACCGGCCAAGCGAGGACTGGCCGGTGCCGAAATCGTCGAGCGACACCCTGATGCCCACGCGGCGCAGGTCGTTGACGATCTTCTCGGCGGAGGCCGGGTCGCTCATCAGACCGGTTTCGGTGATCTCGATCTCCAGCCGCTGCGGATCGAAGCCGGTGCGGTCGAGGATGGCCAGTATGTGCAGGCCGGTGTTCTGGTCGACAAGCTGCGACGGCGACAGGTTGAAGGACAGGAACAGTTCGTCCGGCCAGTTGCGCGCCGCTTCCGTCGCCTTACGCAGCACCAGTTGCGACAGCGGGCCGATGATGCCGCGCTCTTCGGCGATCGGGATGAAGGTGGCCGGCGGCACGACGCCAAGGTCGCGGTCGGTCCACCGTGCCAGCGCCTCGAAACCGATGACACGGCGATCCTTCAGGTCGACGATCGGCTGGAAATGCGGCTCGACCTCTCCCGCCGACACGGCGCGGCGCAGCGCCTGCTCGATACGGGTCACGCGCTTGGCGGCCTCTTCCATCTCGCGCGTATAGACGACAACCCGGCCGCGGCCGGAGCGTTTCGCCTGGTAGAGCGCCGTTTCCGCCTTGTGCAGTAGGATTTCGGTGGTCTCGTCGCCGGAGTAAAAAAGCGAGCAGCCGACCGACGCCGAAAGTCGCGCGGTGCGCTCGCCCACGTCGTAGGGCGCCGACAAAATCTCGATCAGCATCTTCGCCTTCTCGCTGGCGGCGTCCTCGCTGAAAACCATCGGGTAGAGGAAGGCGAATTCGTCGGCGCCGATGCGGGTTACGGCGGAATGTCCGTCCATCGCGGCGCGCAGGCGCATCGCCACCTGGATCAGGATGTCGTCGCCGGCAAGCCGGCCGAACAGGTCGTTGATCGGCTTGAAGCCGTCAAGGTCGAGAATGCCGACGGTAAATGGCGCAGGGTCTTCCGACCGGTCGCTGATCAGGCGATCGACCTTGTCAACGAACCGCCGTTGGTTGCCCAGGCCAGTCAGCGGGTCTGTATAGGCCAGATCCGAGCTTTCCCTGCTGTTTGGGCCACCGCCAAACACCGTATGCATCATATACCCTGTCTTACGCAAGCGTGTCGTATGACCATGACAGGCAAGCGTTTATGAAACGTATCGTAGCATGTGCCAATTCGTTGGCAAATGAGCTATTTGCATCTGCTGACGCCTTGCGCGCGCAATGCAAATTTGCCGGTGGGGCGGGCCGGCCGGATGGCATGACGCGGCCAAAACGATTACATGCTTGATCGCCTGAAACCGGAGAAGCTCATGTCGCTCAAAGTCGCCATGCAAATGGACCATGTATCCACTGTTTCGATTGCGGGCGACACCAGCTTCGCGCTCTCGCTGGAAGCGCAGCGACGCGGCCACAAACTGTTCCATTACACGCCGGAGCGCCTCTCCATGGTCGACGGCAAGGTGTTTGCCCGCATCGAGGAAATGCAGGTGCGCGACACCAAGGGCGATCACTACACGCTTGGCGATCCGATCCGCACGGATCTTTCGGAGATGGATGTGATCCTGCTCAGGCAGGATCCGCCCTTCGACATGAACTACATCACCACCACACATATACTGGAGCGCATTCACCCCAAGACGCTGGTGGTCAACGACCCGGCCTGGGTGCGCAACAGCCCGGAGAAAATTTTCGTCACCGAATTTCCCGACCTGATGCCGGAAACGCTGATCACCAAGGATCCGCATGAGGTGGCGGCGTTCCGCAAGCAGTATGGCGACATCATCGTCAAGCCGCTCTACGGCAATGGCGGGGCCGGCATCTTCCATCTGCACGAGGCCGACCGCAACCTAGCCTCGCTTCTCGAAATGTTCGGCCAGATGTTCCGTGAGCCCTATATCGTGCAGCGCTATCTCAAGGACGTGCGCAAGGGCGACAAGCGCATCATCCTGATCGACGGCGAAGCCGTCGGCGCCATCAACCGGGTTCCTTCGGAAGTGGAATCGCGCTCCAACCTGCATGTCGGCGGCCGCGCCGAAAAGACCGAGTTGACGGCGCGCGAGCGCGAAATCTGCGCCCGCATCGGACCCTCGCTGAAGGAACGCGGCTTCATTCTCGTCGGCATCGACGTCATCGGCGCCTACATGACCGAGATCAACGTGACCTCGCCGACCGGCATCCGCGAGGTCAAGCGCTTCGGCGGCGCCGATATCGCGGCGCTGTTCTGGGATGCGGTGGAGGCCAAGCGCTGATGCTCAAGACCTATACCGGGAGTTGCCATTGCGGCGCCGTCCGGTTCGAGGCGGATCTCGACATCGCCGCCGGCACCCAAAAATGCAACTGCTCGATCTGCACAAAGATGCGGCTGTGGTCGGTCGAGGCGCGACCCGAGACATTCCGCCTGATCGCTGGCGAAAGCGCGCTGACCGACTACCGGGGTAAAAACGACGTCGCGCACCACTTTTTCTGCAGGCATTGCGGCGTACGCGGCTTCGAACGGGTGGATACGCCGAACATGACAGGAGCCACCTATTTCAACGTCAGCGTCGCCTGCCTCGATGGCGTCGACATCGACGAGTTGATGGCAGCGCCGGTGACCTATCTCGACGGCCGCAACGACGACTGGGGCTCGGCGCCGGCGGAAACCCGGCATCTTTAGAGCGCCGAGCGTCTTTTAGACAAAGACCCTCGTTGTAGGTATCGCGTGCCTGATCCGGCTCCCGCTGCGCACGCGGTCCGCGCTGCCAGTCCGATTATCAGGCGCGGATTTCGGGACCTCTGCTCGACCGCATCGACCTGCGCATCGAGGTGCCCGCCGTTTCGGCGGCCGACCTGATCCGCCTGGCCAAAGCCGAGCCCAGCGCGGCCGTCGCGGTCCGCGTGGCGCGGGCCAGAGCCATCCAGCGCGAGCGCTTCGAATGGCTGGGCGCCTTCGGTCAACACGAACGCCTGTTGCCCGACAGCGCTTGTCGAAGAGATCGCAGCTCCCGACGCCGCTGGCGTGTCACTGTTGCATGATGCCAGCGAGAAGCTCGGCTTTTCTGCGCGCGCCTATCACCGGGTGCTCAAGGTGGCGCGTACGCTTGCCGATCTGGACGGCGTCGAGACGGTGACCGCATCCATCTTGCCGAGGCGATTTCCTACAGGATGACCGGCGAGAGGATGGCGCAGGCGGCTTAGCCAAACAGCACAGGCATCGGCTACACCGGTGCGCTTGTCACGCCGGAAACCCTGGTTCGAAAGGGCGGGGGAAAACGTGCCGCTAGAGCATTTTGCAGCCAAATGGAATCATTTGGCTTCCGCATAAATTCTGCAAAACAAGCACTTAGAGCGAGTTATCGGTTCTGAAAGAACCGGAACCGCTCTACTGAACGGCGCCGACCAGCGGGCTGTCGCCGTCGCGGATGGAAACCCAGCGGCCGGTGTGGTCGGTGGCCTGCCGCTTCAGGTAGCGGTAGCCGGTCTGGTCCCAAAGCCGCACGGTGCCGGCGAGATTGTCGAGGACGAAGTCGCCCTTGTCGGTGCGCACCGTCAGCACTGCGTGGCCTTCACCATCCGGCTTACGAACGACGGTGATCAAAAGGTTGGAGGCAGGAATGCCGCCGGTCATCAGGATGCGGCGCTTTTCCAGCACATAGTCTTCGCAGTCGCCGACTTTGTCGGGGTATGACCAGACTTCGTCCTTGCCGTAGATCTCGTAGTCGTTCATCGGCGTGACGCTGTCGTTGACCGACAGGTTGACGCTTGCGAGTTGCCGCCAGAGTTTTGCGGTCATATGTTCGGGATCGGCGGTGCGCGAACGGATCGCGCATTCGGCCGGATAGGATTTGCAGAATTCGAAATGGCCGATCGGCTGCGAGGTGAGACCGCCGGTATGCATGGTCTGCGCGGCATTGGCTGCCGGAGCGGCGAAAACCAGGGCAATAGCCAGCCCGATGCCCCGCGCATATCGCTGTCCCGGTGAGGAAATCATCCGCCTGTCCCAACCACCTTCTTTTGTTAACAAAAGGTTAAGGTCGATATGGCGACGGAGTCAATTCATGCAAAAGGGCGATCTGTGGGAATGGTTACTTCCGCCGCGGACGTTGCGCGACGGCCACAGTCGATGCCGAGAGCATTTTGCTGCCAAGTGTATTCACCCGGCGTCGCACAAATGCGGCTAGAACAAACAGATCGAGCGGCATGCATTCAGCTCAATCGGTCAGGCCTTCGCCGTATGGACGATGCGCGGCTTCAGCGGCACGCGGCTCTCGCGGCCATAGCTGGTGATGAAATCGACGATGCGCGGCACGATCTCGGCGCGGAAGCGCGAGCCGTTGAAGACACCGTAGTGGCCGACCGCCGGCTGCAAATAGTGGGCGCGCATGTCGGCCGGGATGTTGACGCACAGATTGTGCGCCGCCTGTGTCTGGCCGACGCCGGAAATATCGTCGTTCTCGCCCTCGACCGTCAGCAGGGCGACATTGCGGATCGCCGATGGATCGACGGGTTCGCCCCGGTGCTTCATCTCGCCTTTCGGCAAAGCGTGTCGCACGAACACCGTGTCGACCGTCTGCAGGTAGAACTCCGCGGTCAGGTCCATCACCGCCAGATATTCGTCGTAGAAGTCGCGGTGCTTCTCGGCGTTGTCGCCATCGTTCTTCACCAGATGCATGAAGAAGTCCTTGTGGGCGATGATGTGCCGGTCGAGATTCATGCCCATGAAGCCGGAGAGCTGAAGGAAGCCCGGATAGACGTCGCGCATGAAACCGGGGTTGGGCCACGGCACCTGCATGATGACGTTGTCGCGGAACCAGTCGATGCCCTTCTCCTCGGCCAGCGTGTTCACCGCGGTCGGATTGCGACGCGTGTCGATGGGGCCGCCCATCAGGGTCATCGTCGAGGGCGCGAAGCGGTCGCCGCGCGCTTCCATGATGGCGGCTGCGGCCAGCACCGGAACCGACGGCTGGCATACCGCCATCACATGCGTGTCCGGCCCCAAGGCGTGCAGCATGTCGATGACATAGTCGATGTAGTCATCGAGATCGAACTTGCCTTCCGACACCGGCACCATCCGCGCGTCGGTCCAGTCGGTGATGTAGACGTCGGCATGCGGCAGCATCGCTTCGACCGTACCGCGCAGCAGCGTGGCATAGTGGCCCGACATCGGCGCCACGATCAGCAGCTTGGGGTCGCGGCGGCGATTCGAGGGCAGCTGCCGCTCGAAATGGATGAGGTTGCAGAAAGGCCGCGACCAGGCGATCTTTTCCGTCACCGCCACGGTTTTCCAGTCCACCGTCGTTGTCGGCAGCTCGAACCGCGGCTTGCCGTAACGCCGTGTGGTGCGCTCGAAGAGTTCCGCCATCGCCGCGACCGAACGCCCCCAGGGCGTATGCGAAAACGGATTAAGCGGATTGGTATAGAGAAGCCTCACAGAGTCGGCATAGGCCCGGATGGGCTGCAGCGACGCGTGGTTGAGTTCATAGAGCTGATAATACATCCGAACTCCGCTGCCGCGGCCAACCCAAGGTGTCGAGTCGGTCCGGGCATTTTGTGTTGCAGCAAAGCTAACACCGATTTGCTGCGACGCAATACTGCCGTCACGTAACTGTCATATCGTGCTTTGGTTGAACCTGGGGACAATCTTCCGTCGGCGCCGCCGCCAACGCAAACCGATAGCTTGCGAAGTTATTTCCAGGGCATCGGTTTGAAGGATGTGCAGCGGGTTCGGAAAACCGTTGCGTAAACAAACAGATAGGGCGGCCGCAGCGACGCGAACTGATACGCTCCAGGTCGACGGAAGCGGAGAAAGCCGTCATTTGCGGGCCGGCATCACCCGAATATCAACACACTAGGCGGCAAGTGTTGCCGCCTAGCTGTCAGGCGTCAAAGCCCTCGACCAGTACGATCTCGCCGTCGGCTACTTTCTGGCGAATCGCCTTGGCGGCTTGATACTCGGCGGAAATGTAGCAATCCTTTGCCGCTGCCAGCGACGGAAACTCGATGATCACGTTGCGGGCCCGCCCCGGTCCCTCGACCCTGTCATGCGCGCCGCCGCGGGCAAGGAATTTGGCGCCGAACCGCTCGAAGGCCGGCTTCGCGGCGGCCACATAGTCCTTGTAGCCCTCCGGGTCGCGCACATCGACACGGGCAATCCAGTATCCTTTTGGCATTTTTCTCTCCTAAGCATGTCGCGCAAACATGTGAAGCAGGCTGAACAAACAGATGGAGGAAAGGACCGACTCAAGCCGACTGCTCTCCCGCCCGAATGCCCCCTTCGAGAAACTCGCAGACTTTTTGTAAAAGGTCATGCTGCAAAAATGAAGAGCAAGACGGTGTTGTCCGAACTGCGCCGCCTATGCTGCCCGCATTTCGGCGAGGATGGCCTCGGCGGCGGCCTTGCGATCGGCAGCCGCAACGATCGGCCGCGCCACGACCAGATGGCTGGCGCCGGCGCGGATCGCGTCGGCCGGGGTGACGACGCGTTTCTGGTCGCCGTGGTCGATGCCCGCCGGGCGTATGCCGGGCGTCACCACCGCCATCTCGGGGCCGACCACCTTGCGCACCGCCGTAGCCTCGCTTGCCGCGCAGACGATGCCGCCCATGCCGGCGGCAAGCGCCTGCTCGCAGCGCCGCAGCACCAGCGTGTGCGGGTCGTATTCGTAGCCCGCCTCCATCAAATCCTGCTCGTCCATCGAGGTCAGCACCGTCACGCCGAGCAGGCACAGCTGACTGCCTGCGGCCGCTTCCACCGCCGCCTTCATCGCCTTGGGATAGGCGTGCAGGGTCAGCATGCTGACGCCCATCTTGACGATGTTCTCGACGCCCTTGGCCACCGTGTTGTCGATGTCGAGCAGCTTCATGTCGAGAAACACCTTGGCGCCGCCGCTCGCCAGTTCGCGGGCGAAATCGAGCCCGCCGGCGAAGGCAAGCTGGTAGCCGATCTTGTAGAAGGACACCGTGCCCTCGAGTTCGCGCACCGCCTTTTGGGCCTCGGCGAGCGTCGGTAGGTCCAGGCCCACGATCAGGCGGTCACGAACGGCATCTGCGGCCATCAGAATTTCCCTTCGAAATTTTCGACAGGCGTCCAATCGCACAACAGGCGCCGATCCGAAAGTCTGAAGGCGAAAACGTTGCCGCCGCCTCCGCCGCCCTGGTCGCCTTTTCGGGAAATCGGCTGTCCGGCCAGATGGCATTTCAGCAGCGTGCCGACGCCGCCATGCCCGACAAGGGCGATCGGTTTTCCAGTGGGGCGGCTCGCGATTGCCGCCTCCACCGCCGCGACGATGCGCGCCTGCGCGTCGACGGCGCGCTCCCAGCCGCGGAAACTCTGCTTCGGATTGGCGAAGAACCAGTCCGCCGCTTTCTCGAATTCGGGTGGCGGCAGGAAGCCGGTTGCCGAGCGATCGTTCTCGCCCATCTCAGCCACCGGCTCTACCGCGCAGTTCGCCGCGCCGGCCAGAATTCCGGCGCCTTCGATCGCCTTCTTCTCGGTGCTGGAGAAAACATGGCTGAACGCACGCACCCAGTTGCGCCCGGCAATGGCCTCCAGCCGCGACCGCCCGACTTCGGAAAGGCCCCATTCCGGCACTGGCACGTCAGGGTCTATCGCCACCTGCGGATGGGTGACGTAGAAGGCGATCATTGGCTGGCCCGCGTCGACAGCATGGTGGCGCGCTCGATCAGCGTCCGGCACACCGTCGCCATCGATCTGCGCGAATGTTCTTCCTTGAAGCCGCCGTCATCGTCAAAGGCCTCGTGGACGCGTCCCACCGAACATTGCGGCGTGATGATTTCGACCTGGCAATGCATCAGCACCGAGCGCAGGTGATAAAGGCCGCGGGCGCCCGCGAACGCGCCTTCCGAGGACGAGCACAGGCCGGCCACCTTTCCCTCGAATGGCTTGAACGGGTGTCCGCCGTCCTTGCGGATGCGGCTTACCCAGTCGATGGCGTTTTTCAGCAGCGGCGGTACCGACGAATTGTATTCCGGGCTGCAGATCAGCATGCCGTCATTGGCGGCGATCAGGCGGCCGAGCCTGTAGGCATTTTCAGGAACGCCTTTTTCCTTCTCCAGGTCCTGATCCATGATCGGCAGCGGGTAGTCGCCGAGTGAGATGCGCGTCACGTCCGCGCCTTGTTCGGCCAATTCTTTCGTCGCGACGTCGGCAGTCTTGCCGCTATAGGCTCCGGTCCGTATCGAGCCGGCAAACACCAGTATTCTTGCTGCCATCGCGCCCTCCTTTGCCGGCGGCCGCGACCCGCCGGAAACGCCGACATGGTCGACGCCCGCCCCGGCTGGAATGCTCAGTCCGCCGGGCGACGGTAAATCCAAAGCCGCGTCGGCGGGATGTTGCGGATCACGAAGTCGAAATGCTTGACCGTGTAGTTGCCACGTCCGGCCGGGATCGGCGAAAGCGGCCCATAGGTGAGTTGAACCACGGGCCGCCCCGCCGGAATACGTTTGAGCAGGCCTTCCAGATAGGCGATGCGCTGCGTCACCGGAAAGTTGAGCAACGGCACGCCGGAAACCACCGAATCGAAGATCATGTCGCGCTTGTCGCCAAGCGTCTTGTCAAGGTCGAACGCATCGCCCTGGATCACGTCGACGCCGGGATAATGCTTCTTGAGATGACGGACAAAATCTTCGGAATATTCGACCGCGTGGAGATTTTCCGGTTTGATGCCACGCGCCAGGATGGCGCGGGTGATGACGCCGGTGCCCGGACCGACTTCGAGAACCGGCAGGCCCGAATTAGGGTCGATCACGGACGCCATGCGGCGGGCGGTGACAGAACTTGTCGGAATGATGGAACCGACGGCCTTGGGTTTGTCTATCCAGCCCTTGAAGAAACGCAACTCGTCGTCGAATTTCGTGGCGAGGGATTTCCGCAAACCAGTTCCGCGTGCCATGCCGTCCTCTCCTGCGCCTGCCCCTGCGGAACCCTATTTACGCGACCACCGGTTCATAGCAAGGCAAAACCGGTCTTCTGCGAAATCGAGGGCGTCACTCGCCGAAGGATTCGAAAAAGTCCTTCATTCGCGCGAAAAATCCGCTCGACTGCGGGCTGTTGTCCTTCGAGGAAAGCTGTTCGAATTCTTCGAGCAGTTCACGCTGGCGCTTCGACAGGTTCTGCGGCGTTTCCACCGCGACCTGGATATAGAGGTCGCCGATATTCGGCTGCCTCAACACCGGCATGCCCTTGCTCTTCAAGCGGAACTGGCGGCCGTTCTGCGTGCCTTCCGGCACCTTGACCCGGGTCTGCGTGCCATCCAGCGTCGCCACCTCGAACTGGCCGCCGAGCGCTGCCGTCGTCATCGAGATCGGCACCTTGCAATAGAGATCGGCGCCATCGCGCTGGAAGAATTCGTGCGGCTTCACCGAAAGGAAAATATAGAGGTCGCCGGCGGGACCGCCGCGTAAGCCCGCTTCGCCCTCATTGGCAAGCCGGATGCGGGTGCCGTCCTCGATGCCGGCCGGAATGTTGACCGACAGCGACCGCTCCTCGGTGACGCGGCCCTGGCCGGCGCATTTCGAGCAGGGGTCCTTTATGGTCTGGCCGCGGCCGTGACAGCTGGGGCAGGTGCGCTCGATCGAGAAGAAACCCTGGCTGGCCCGCACCTTGCCGTGGCCCGCGCAGGTGGTGCAGGTCACCGGCTGGGTGCCCGGCTTGGCGCCCGAACCGGAGCAGTCGGTGCAGGAAATCGAAGCCGGCACGTGGATCTGCGCGGTCTTGCCGGCGTAAGCTTCCTCGAGGCTGATTTCCATGTTGTAGCGCAGATCGGCGCCGCGCTCACGACCGCCAGATGAACGGCGCTGGCGACCGCCACCCATCATGTCGCCGAAAATGTCCTCGAAAATGTCGGCGAAACCACTGGCGCCGAAACCTTGTCCGCCACCGTTCATGCCGCCGTTTTCGAACGCCGCATGTCCGAAGCGATCGTAGGCCGCGCGCTTCTGAGGGTCCTTCAAAGTCTCGTAGGCTTCGCCGATTTCCTTGAACTTGTGCTCGCAGGCATGGTCGCCGGGATTGCGGTCCGGATGGAACTGCATGGCCAGCTTGCGGAAGGCGGCTTTCAGTTCCTTCTCGTCGGCGCCTTTCTGGACGCCTAGCGTCTCATAGAAATCAGCTTTCATGTCGCCCTGTCGATCAGCTACCTGCAACTTCGCGCGCCCAATCCGGCCGGCGCGTGTGGGTTGGCATTCGATTTAGTAAGTCGAGCGCGCGGATGCCATAGCATCGCTGCAACGCCGGTGGTTTTTTTGCGATTTTAGGCAGGAAATACACATCTATCGTGCTTTTTCCCGCTCAATAGCCTTGCAATGAAAAGACCCGGCGCGAGGCGCGCCGGGTCTTTTCCACTGGCTTGAAGGCATCAAGCCGATTTCTTCTTGTCGTCGTCTTCGTCGATTTCCTCGAAGTCGGCATCGACAACATCCGAATCCTTGGCGGCATCCGCCTTGGCGTCGGCCTCGGCCGCTTCTTTCTGAGAGGCTTCGTACATGGCCTGGCCGAGCTTCATCGAAGCTTCGGCAAGCGTCTGCGTTGCCGTGTTGATCGCCTCCACGTCGTCGCCTTCGGCTGCCGTCTTCAGGCCTGCGATCGCATCGGAGATGGCGGTGCGGTCGGCTTCCGAAACCTTCTCGCCATACTCCTTCAGCGACTTCTCGCTGCTGTGCACCAGCGCTTCGGCCTGGTTGCGAGCCTCAACCAGCGCGCGGCGCTTCTTGTCGGCCTCGGCGTTGGCTTCGGCATCCTTCACCATCTTCTCGATGTCGGCGTCCGAAAGGCCGCCCGACGCCTGGATGCGGATCTGGTGCTCCTTGCCGGTGCCCTTGTCCTTGGCCGAGACGTTGACGATGCCGTTGGCGTCGATGTCAAACGTAACCTCGATCTGCGGCACGCCGCGCGGTGCAGGCGGAATGCCGACCAGGTCGAACTGGCCGAGCATCTTGTTGTCCTGCGCCATTTCGCGCTCGCCCTGGAAGACGCGGATGGTCACGGCCGACTGCGAATCCTCGGCGGTCGAGAAGACCTGGCTCTTCTTGGTCGGGATCGTGGTGTTGCGTTCGATCAGGCGGGTGAATACGCCGCCCAGCGTCTCGATGCCCAGCGACAGCGGCGTCACGTCGAGCAGCAGCACGTCCTTGACGTCGCCCTGCAGCACGCCTGCCTGGATCGCGGCGCCCATGGCCACCACTTCATCCGGGTTGACGCCCTTGTGCGGGTCCTTGCCGAAGAACTGCTTCACGATCTCCTGGATCTTGGGCATGCGGGTCATGCCGCCGACCAGCACCACTTCATCGATCTCGCCTGGCTTCAGGCCGGCATCCTTGAGCGCTGCCTTGCAGGGATCGACGGTGCGCTGCACCAGATCGTCGACCAGCTGCTCGAATTTGGCGCGGGTCAGCTTCATGGTCAGGTGCTTCGGCCCGGTGGCGTCGGCGGTGATGAAGGGCAGGTTGATCTCGGTCTGCGAGGCCGACGAAAGCTCGATCTTGGCCTTTTCGGCGGCCTCCTTGAGGCGCTGCAAGGCGAGCTTGTCGTTCTTCAGGTCAATGCCCTGTTCCTTCTTGAACTCGGCCGCCAGGTATTCGACCAGGCGCATGTCGAAGTCTTCGCCGCCGAGGAAGGTGTCGCCGTTGGTCGACTTCACCTCGAACACGCCGTCGCCGATCTCCAGCACAGAAATATCGAAAGTGCCGCCGCCAAGGTCATAGACGGCGATCGTCTTGCCGTCCTTCTTGTCGAGGCCATAGGCAAGTGCTGCCGCGGTCGGCTCGTTGATGATGCGCAGCACTTCCAGACCGGCGATCTTGCCGGCGTCCTTGGTAGCCTGACGCTGGGCGTCGTTGAAATAGGCCGGAACGGTGATGACCGCCTTCTCGACCTTCTCGCCGAGATAGGCTTCCGCCGTCTCCTTCATCTTCTGCAGGATCATCGCCGAGATCTGGCTGGGCGACTGCTTCTTGCCGCTGGCTTCCACCCAGGCATCGCCATTGTCGCCCTTGACGATCTTGTAGGGGACAAGCTTCTTGTCCTTCTCGGTGACCGGGTCGTCATAGCGGCGGCCGATCAGGCGCTTGACCGCGAAGATGGTGTTTTCAGGATTGGTGACCGCCTGGCGCTTGGCCGGCTGGCCGACGAGGCGTTCGCCCTCACCAGTGAAGGCGACGATGGAAGGGGTCGTGCGTGCGCCTTCCGCATTTTCGATGACCTTGGCGTCCTTGCCGTCCATGACGGCGACGCAGGAATTGGTCGTTCCCAGATCGATACCGATTACTTTTGCCATTTTTCTAGTCTCTCCACTAAGCAGACTGTCAGAACCCGATGAGGCATTCCAGCGACAGCCCCTGTTCACAGAAATTCCGCGAGGTTTTCCGGCCTTGCCGCCGTCCCCGCGGTTGTGCGGCGTATATAAGAAGACGCCATCCGACACGCAAGGCATATCCACCACCGGGAAATCCCCGACCGACGGCATATTTCTTCAATTCTTGTGCCATTTGGCCCAATTTGCACCAATGCCGTGTGCGGCATGGCCACCGCCCTTCGCGCGTTGCCGGCTTACAACCGGGACTCGGCAAACGGAATCGGGCGTACCATATTGAAGGCATGATTGAGGCACCTCCGATCGACCTTCTCGAGCAACGCCGCAACCGCGTGCTCAACACGCTGCACACCTGGCTGCTCGGCTTCGGCAGTCTCCTGCTTCTCGCCGTCACCGCCTGGGCCTTTGGCGGCAGCGCCGGCATTCTCTACGCCATCGTCTTCGGCGCCTTCTCCATGTGGGCGGTGCGCAGCGTCAGCCCGCAGATGGTGCTGCGGATGTACAAGGCCAAGCCGCTTGCGCCGGCCGAATTTCCGCTCGGCTTTCGCATCGTCAACGAGCTTTCCAGCCGCGCTGGCCTGCCGGTTACGCCAAAGCTGTTCGTTGTTCCGTCGAAACTGATGAACGCATTCGCCGTCGGCCGCCGCGAGGACTCGGCCATCGCCATCACCGACGCGCTCGCCCGCAATCTGACTGCGCGCGAGATTGCGGGCGTACTGGCCCACGAAATGAGCCACATCGCGCATGGCGACATGAAAGTAATGGCCTTTGCGGACATGGTGTCGCGCTTCACCTCGATCATGTCGACCGTCGGCATCCTGTCGCTCATCCTCAATCTCGGCAGTTTCTTTGGTGGCGGCCGCGAGCAGGTGCCATGGCTTGCCGTTCTGGTACTGCTGGCGGCTCCCACGGTGGGCGGGCTCTTGCAGATGGCGCTGTCGCGCACCCGCGAATTCGACGCCGATCTCGGCGCAGCCATGCTCACCGGCGACCCCGAGGGACTGGCGTCGGCGTTGCGCAAGCTGGAGCGGGCTCAAGGCCGCCGCTGGGAAACCGTCTTCCTGCCCGGCGGCCGCATTCCCGATCCCTCTGTGCTGCGCACCCATCCGCTGACCGCCGAGCGGGTGAAGCGGCTGATGGCGTTGAAGAGCGCCGTCGAAACTGGCGAGATCGCCATCGTCGCATCGGCCGAGCCGCGCCGCGGCGAGCCCCGTGTTTCCATCGTGCCGAAGATCAGGCGCACCGCCGCGCATGACGATTTCAACGGTCTCACCGGCCTCTCGTCGCTCTTTTCGGCGCCCGACCTGGCCGGTGGAGACCTTTCGGAAGAAGCGCCGGCCTGCGACAGGTCCCTCAATCCGCCCGATGGAAATCCGCGCATAAGACTGAAACATGGTGGCGTCTGGTGGTGACGGCACTTATCTTGACGGCCTTGCCGGGCAAATCTGCCGGCGGTTAGATGGATAGAAGAGCAGGCATGCGCGGCACGGCATCCAGGAAAATGCGTTTGACAGAGCGCCATGTCGCAGCCCTGGCGCGCGAAATCCGCGATCCGGGCTTCAGCTCTATTGCCGGCGCCAGGGCCGCCACCGATGCGGACTACGACGCGCTCGTCGCAGAAATCATCGAGGCGTCGCCCGCCGATGGCTTCTGGGTGTTTGCCTATGGATCGCTGATCTGGAACCCGGCCTTCGACTTCATCGACAAGCGCGTCGGAGTAGCGCGCGGCTGGCACCGGGCGTTCTGCCTGGGTTGGGACCGCCGCTTCCGCGGCAATCCCGATCAGCCGGGGCTCATGTTGGCGCTCGACCGCGGCGGCCAGGCCAGGGGCGTGATCTTTCGCTTGCCGCCCGACGCGCTGAAACCCAACATGGACAAGCTCATCCGGCGCGAGATGAGCATGGTGCCGACGGCTTTTCCGCCCCGCTGGATCAACGTGGCCACCGCCGAGGGCCCGCTGCGGGCGCTGACCTTCGCCATGAACCGCAAAAGCGGCCGCTATATTAACGGCCTTTCGCCCGAGGCGCTTGCCGACATCCTGGCGACGGCGTGCGGCTTTCGCGGCTCGATGGCCGAATACCTCTTCGCGACCGTCGCCCACCTGGAGGAACTGGGCATCCACGACCGCCACCTCTGGCACCTGCAGGAACTGGTCGCCGCCCGCATCGAGGAAAACCACGGGATCAGCTAGAGCATCGGACCGGGCTCAATGCGCTGAAAAATATGGTCTGTGCCAGAAGTCCGAGCTAAACGTATTCCCAGCCGTCATGCTCGCCGGCGCGGAAGATCGCGTCGATCATCTTCTGGTTCGCCACCGAATTCTCCAGCGTGAACACCGCGTCCTTGCCGCCCAGTGCTGCGCGCGCGAAAGTTTCGACCTCCAGCCTATACTGCCGTGTGCCGGGAAAGCGGAACACCGTCGCCTGGTCGTGCTTCTCGTTATGCAACTCGATTCGATGGTGTTCGTAGTCGCCGGCGTTGAACGGCCCATGCACCTCGATGAACCCCTTGTCGCCGTGGAAGACCATGAACTGCCGCAGCGCCATCTGCGTCGAACAATAGAATGACAGGTCGAAATCGCCGAAATCGGCCTTGACGCTCGAATAGATGTCGGTGCCGAATTTTTCGTCGCGTTCGACCGTCGCCTGGATGCGCACCGGCTCCTTGCCGCTGACGAAACGGGTGGCGACGCTCGGATAGACGCCGATGTCGGGCAGCGCGCCGCCGCCAAGGTCGAGCTGGTTGCGCATGTTGGTGGGGTCGACATTGTAGTAGGAGAACGCACCCTGCACATGGCGCAAGCGGCCGATGGCGCCATCGGCGACCAGTTCGCGCACCTTTGCCCATTGCGGGTGGTAGAACACCATGAAGGCTTCGCAGACCAGTACGCGATTGCGGTCGCGCGCCTCGATCAGCGGCGCAATGTCCTTAGCATCGAGCGCGATCGGCTTTTCACACAGCACGTGCTTGCCGGCATTCGCCGCCTTCAGCGTCCACTCGACATGCTGCGAGGTCGGCAGCGGGATATAGACACCATCGACATCGCCGGAAGCCAAAAGTTCGTCGTAGGAACCGAAGGCATGCTGCGCGCCGAAACGCGCCGCCAGCGCCGCAGCCTTGCCGATGTCGCGGCTGGCGATCGCGGCCAGGGTTCCGTTCTCGGAATCCAGGATCGCCGGCAGCAATTGCTCGCGCGCGATCTTCGCGGTCGAAAGGACACCCCAACGGAACATTTCTCGTCTCCCTTTGTCGAACCCGGCGGACACTACTGCATCAACCCGAAAATCGGTATCGATTTTCGGAAAAGCACGATGCATAGATTCAAAATCTTAGAGCGTCCTTTGCGCGTCCAAAAGACGCGCGGCCCTCTAAATATCGGCCCGAAAAGTGCATAGCGGTTTTCGGCATCATGCCTGGGCAAGATGCGCCGCCAAAGGGGAGACTTCGGCTAGATCATCTCCAACGGCCGTCTGCGCGATGGCGGCGGGAAAGCGCTATCGAGTTCCGCAAGGTCGGCGTCACTCAGTCTGATATCGAGGGCGGCGCGGTTGTCGCGCACATGAGCCGCACTGCCCGCCTTGGGA
The DNA here is from genome assembly GCA_963726065.1 of uncultured Alphaproteobacteria bacterium. Lineage (GTDB taxonomy): Bacteria > Pseudomonadota > Alphaproteobacteria > Rhizobiales > Rhizobiaceae > Neomesorhizobium. The sequence continues at coordinate 332,653 of CAVSAU010000002.1, read as the reverse complement.
ATGGCGATCACACCGGGCTGGCGAATCGTCCAGGCGAGAGCGATCTGGGCCGCACTTGCGTCATGCCGTTTGGCGATTGCCAAGAGGCGCCGGTCGCGCGTCAGGTTGCCCTGGCCGACCGGCGAATACGCCATCACCGGGATGCCGCGCTCGCGCGACCACGGCAACAGGTCGAAGTCGACGCCGCGGCTCGATAGGTTGTAGAGCACCTGGTTGGTCTGGACCGCATTTCCCGAGGCGATGCCGGCGAGTTCCTCCATGTCCTTGGTGTCGAAATTGCTGACGCCCCAATGAAGGATCTTGCCCTGCTGCTTCAGCATCTCGAATGCGCCGACGGTTTCGGCAAGCGGCGTCCCGCCGCGCCAATGGAGCAGATAGAGGTCGATCCGGTCGGTGCCGAGCCGCTTCAGGCTGGCCTCGCAAGCCCGCATCACACCGCCGCGCGACGCATTGGTCGGCAGCACCTTGCTGACCACGAAGACCCCGTCGCGACGGCCCTCGACCGCCTCGCGGGTCACCTCCTCAGCACCGCCGGAAGCATACATTTCCGCCGTGTCTATCAAGGTCATGCCGAGGTCGATGCCGAGCCTCAGCGCCGCGACCTCGTCGGCGCGACGCCTGCGATCCTCGCCCATCTTCCACGTACCCTGGCCGAGCACGGGCACCTCGACGCCGGCGGGAAGGCTGGTGGTGCGGATGGAAGCGGTCATGGCGGCGGTCCCTTGAAAGCTATACCATCTTTCGGATTTCGGCCGGCAATGCCGCCTCGTCGTTGCTGAAGGCGGCGATCATCGCGGCAAGAAATGTCTCGGGTTGCAATGCCTCCGGATCGAGCGGATGGCCCGCCTCTTGTGCGAGAAGGGCGAAGAAAATCATCTGTGTGCGCCCGTTGCTTTCGCGAAATGGGTGGATGGCATTCAGTTCGCTGAGTGCTCAGGCCACGCAGAAGGTCCCGGTCGCGCAACCAACCGAACAGCAAGACCATTTGACTGTCAATGTTTTCAGGATAGCAGAACATGCTGCCCTCCTTGCTGATACGCACGGTGCGGAATTCACCCGCCCATGCGTAGACATCCTGGAACAGATGACGGTGAATGCCTTGCAGGTGGCTTGGCGTAAAATCACCGTCGGGCAAAGGCTCGTCGCCGCGCTGGAGAACGGCGTCGGCCTCGAACGCCTCGAGCGCGCCGGCATCGCGAAGATCGAGCAGATTCATCAGAACTGAGGTCGCGGGATAGCAGTACGGGTCGGGCTCGGCCGCGTACACCAGGAAGGTCAGGCCTTCTTGTTGTGCCTGGCGGCGGGGGAAGCGCCCTTCTGGTCGAAAGCCGCGAACATCGCGCGCGAGTCAGCCGACTGGTGAATGCCTTCCATAGCGTTCAACTTGGTCATGGTTTCGCGTCCGGCAATGAATTGCCCGAACGGCTGTCGCGGGTGATGAATTTGGTCTTCAGCATCGACCCACCTTTTCACAGTTTCATGCCTTCGCCAGCCGACTGCGGGAAAGGTGTTGCCGGCCAGGACTTCAGGAGACGTCGGCGCGGCGCAGGGCCTGCAATGGGCTAGCAGGGCACGACGGTGATTTCAGGCCAGTTATTGCGCGCCCGCGCGCCTTTTCCTGGTGCGTAGCCTGGTTGTCGATGATGCGGCGAAATGTCGAAACAGATGTCATCGAGGCCGAAGGGCCGTCGGCCTCCGTCAAGCGTATGCCGACCGCATGGGTGCGCGATGCGAAATACTCAAGCGCCTGCGCCGAGGACCCATAGGCCGGGCATGGTCTACCGAACGCAGGGGATACCAGAGATGCACGCGCGCCTGGTTGCGGATCTCGACGGCGCGCGGCAGATCGGCGAAATGTCTTTCGCCAACCTTGATGAACGCGTCCTCCGCCTCCCAGGTCCGACTGTTCCAGACCGTGTTGTAGATGGCGGCCTGAAACAATCATCCAGTCCGGCAGGTCCAGGTCGCGTGCCGCCGAAGCGCTATCCAGACGAGGGGATCGGCCTTCAGGATCGCTACAAGCGCCTGGCGTTGTGCTTCGAAATCGAGCCGGGAAAATCGCAGATGTCGCATCGCCCATCTTGAGGGCGATGCGCCCGTCCGCCGCAATGCCCACGAGGGTCCCGGCCGACACGTGGGTGCGGCAAGCCGTTGCCGGCCAACCCTTCACGCAACGATGCCACGCACCGCCCATGCGACATTCGCGAAAGACCTGGGGCCGTCCGGCCGCCCGCCCTCGTAGGCATCGCGAACGGCCGCGTCCGTGCGTGCCCGCTCGGCTGCGTCGAGCGTCGCCACATATTTGCCCAACGGACCTTCGCCCGCGGCGATCGGCGTCCAGTAGTCGTCGAAGTTCTTATAGTTCATGCGGATCATCAGTTCCGCTTCCTCGACGTCCACCAGGCCCTGATCCACGAATGTCCGTTTCATCTCACCCGGCTGCATCATCGGCTGGAATAAGTAGCGGCTGCGCAGCTGGCGCCCGCCTTCGCTCAGCGCCGCCACCGTGTCCACCATCATGCGCATGCCCGGCATTCCGCCGAGATGATCCCACACGACGGCGGCGACCGTACCACCAGGCCGCACGACGCGGCGCATCTCGGCCACCGCCTTTTCCGTTTCCGGCACGAAATGGAGCACCAGCAGCGCCAGCGCGCGGTCGAAACTGGCGTCGCCGAAGGGCAATGCACAGGCATCCGCCTGCTGTATCTTCACGCGCGGGTCGGTGTTTCGCCGGCTCGCCTCCTCGACGAAGACCGGCGAATAATCGATCGCGGCAATCTCGGCGAGGCCGGCGGAACCCGCCAGCGCGAAGGTCAGGCTTCCTGTGCCGCAGCCGACGTCGAGAATTCTTTCGCCGTCGGCAAGTCCCGCAAAATCGATAAACAGCGGCGCTAGTTTTTGACTCCATCGGCCCATGAGTTGCTCATAGCCGGCTGCGTCGTGGACATTAAAACTCGATGTCATCGAAGCCTCCACAAGGCAGGGATGACGCTATACTTGAGCCGGATGCCTGGCAAGGTTCGGCGAAAGGGGCGCGGGCGGAGCGTCCTCCTCCCCCGCAAGGTTCGGGGGGAAGAGTCCGGCTCCGGAAAGGCTTCTTACCCGCGCAACACTCCCCCGGTCTGCTTCTTCACATTCTCGACGATGCGTCCGGCAAGCTGCTCGAAATCCTCGTCGGTCAGCGTCTTCTCGACCGGCTGAATCGACACCTCGATCGCTACCGACTTTTTGTCCGCGCCGAGGGAAGCGCCCTCGAAAATGTCGAACACCGCAACGGCGGTGATGAGCTTCTTGTCGGCGCCAAGCGCTGCGCGCGTCAGCGTCTGCGCCTCCACCGCCTTGTCGACGACGAAGGCGAAATCTCGCTTCACCGCCTGGAAGGCGGAGAGTTCGAGTTTCGGTTTGGTTCTGGTCGGCTTGGCCTTCGATTCGGGGATCGCGTCGATGAACACCTCGAAGCCGGCAAGTGGTCCAGAAACGTCGAGCAGTTCCAGCGTCCTGGGGTGGAACTCACCGAAATGCCCAAGCACCGTCTTCGGGCCGAGCTTGATCAGCCCGGACCGGCCGGGATGATACCAGCTGGGTCCGCCAGCCTCGATCTGAAGGCGATCGACGGGCGCGCCGCAGGCTTCCAGCGCCGTCAGCGCGTCGGCCTTGGCGTCGAACACGCCGACATTCTGCGCATTGCCGGCCCAGCTGCGGCCGGAACCTTCCAGCCTGGCGGTGCCGCGGCGGATGCCGGCGGCGACCCGGCGCTGCCTGTCCGGAGTGTCGCCCTCATAGGCGCCCGACACCTCAAACAGAGCGACGTCGCCAAAACCACGATCGGCATTGCGCTGCGCGGCCGAGATCAGGCCCGGCAGCAGCGATGGCCGCATGTCCGACATGTCGGCGGCGATCGGGTTGGCAAGCTTCAGTTCCGGCTGCCCGCCGCCGAAGGCTTCCGCGTGGCTCGCCGGAATGAACGACCACGTCACCGCTTCCATCATGCCCCGCACCGCAAGCGCACGCCTGGCCGCGCGGCTGCGTACCTGCAGCGGCGTCAGTATCTTGCCGTTGACCGTGCCGTGGCTCGCCAGCGGCTGCGGCGCGATCTCGTCGACACCGTGGATGCGCATGACCTCCTCGACAAGGTCGGCCTTGCCGTCGACGTCCGGCCGCCATGAGGGAACCGAAACATCCACCACATCGCCCGAGCCATCCGGACCGAAGCCCAGCCGCTTCAGAATATCGAGGCTCTCCGTCTTCGGCACATCGAGGCCGGTCAGCCGCTTCACTTCGGAGACCGGGAACGAAACGATCCTGGGCTGGTGGCCGGCATAGCCGGTCACCTCGATCTCGCTCGGCGTTCCGCCGCAGAAGTCGAGCACCATGCGGGTCGCAAGCTCCAGTCCCGGAACCATGAATTCAGGGTCGACACCGCGTTCGAAGCGGTAGCGCGCGTCGGTGATGATGCCGAGTTCACGGCCGGTGCGGGCGGTGGCGATCGGATCCCACAAGGCGGATTCGATGAGCACGTCGACGGTCGCCTCGTCGCTGCCGGTATGCTCGCCGCCCATGATCCCGGCGATCGATTCGACGCTGTTGTCGTCGGCGATCGCGCACATGTCCTGTGTCAGCGTGTATTCGCGCCCATCGAGCGCCAGCACCTTTTCACCGTCCTTTGCCCGGCGCACGACGAGATTGCCGGCGACCTTCCTGGCGTCGAACACATGCAGCGGCCGGCCGCGGTCGAAAGTGATGTAGTTGGTGATGTCGACCAGCGCGTTGATTGGGCGCAATCCAATGGCGAGCAGCCGCTGCTGCAGCCATTTCGGCGAATGGCCGTTCTTGACGCCCGTTACCCGCCGCAACGCGAAGCCCGGGCAAAGCTCTGGCGCTTCGATCGCCACCTTCACCGAGCAGGCGCCCGAACCCTTGACCGGCTCGACCACGCCGTTCTTCAGCGTGCCGAGGCCGGAAGCGGCGAGGTCGCGGGCAATGCCGTAAACGCCGGTGGCGTCAGGCCGGTTCGGCGTCAGGCCGATCTCGATAACCGGATCGTCGAGCTTGGCATAGGCCGCGTAGGAAGTGCCCACCGGGGCGTCCACCGGCAGATCGATGATGCCGTCGTGTTCGTCGGAAAGCTCCAGCTCGCGCTCCGAACACATCATGCCGTGGCTTTCGACGCCGCGTATCTTTCCCACCGACAGCGTCACGTCGATGCCGGGAATATAGGCGCCGGGCGCCGCGAAAGCACCGATCAGGCCGGTCCGCGCATTGGGCGCGCCGCAGACCACCTGCACGGGTGGCTTGCCGTCGCCAATGTCCACGGTCAGCACGCGCAGCTTGTCGGCGTCGGGATGCTTTTCGGCCGTGAGAACCTTGGCGATAACGAACGGCTTGAGCGCCGCCTTGTCGTCCACGGATTCGACTTCGAGGCCGATCGAGGTCAGCCGCTCGACTATTCTGTCGAGCGGTGCGTCGGTCTCGAGATGGTCCTTCAGCCAGGAGAGGGTGAATTTCATGGGTTCACTCGTTTCGTGTCGTTGCGGTCGAACACTTCCACCAGGCGGAAGCGTTCGCAGACCAAGATCATGTCCGGCGAGAAGCCGCCATTGCGTGCAAAGTAGGCCTCGTGGGCTTTCCGCCAGTATTCGTAGGACAGGTCGCCTTCACCCTCGTCACGCGCAAAAGCCGCATCGACCTCGTCGAAGCGGCGCTGGATCGCCTCGACGGTTTCGATGACGGCGGCGCGCCTTCCCCTGCCATCGAGCACCACATCGCGGCGGCCAACAACCGGCGCCGGCTCGGCGCTGCCGTAGTCGCGCAGCGCACCGCAGGTCGCCGTCTTGCGTCCCGACAGCACCAGCGCCAGCAATTCGTCGGCCATCTGCGGCGAATCGCCGAAGGAAAAAGAAATCTGAGTCATGGACAAATGCAGACTATTCGGCCGCTTGCCGCGGTTCGGTTGCGCCGGGCGCCTTGACGCCGAGAAACATGCTCTTGACGGAGATACCCTCGTCCACAGCGGACCACCAAATTCCTTCAAACATCAATTCGATGTCGTTCAACTCCGTCTGGCCCAGCCCGGTCAGGAATGGATACCACCAGAGGGGCGTCGATATCGACCGTCCATCTGCGAGGGCGACGTGGACGTCGTCTTGCGTGCACCACGCCCTTACAGGACGCATATCGTCTGTTTCAAAGGCCAAAGAAGTCATTCCAGGCACCTATCCAATCGTCGCGATGCTCGCCTGTGACTGCAAGCAGCTGCGCAACTTCCCGATCATTATAACCCTTGTTCAGCACGACCTCCAAATTTCGGAGCCACACCTTCAGGGGCTTGCCATCCTTTACGATGTGCACGTGCGGCGGCTCGTCCCGGTCCAAGGCAAAGAATCTGAACTTGTGGCCATGCCAGATGAGCAGGGTCGGCATATTTTACGAACTCAATCCCCCGAACAGCGTCGGCAGGTCGAGCGGCCGGAAGCCGTAGTGGTGGAGCCAGCGCACGTCGGCGTCGAAGAAGGCGCGCAGGTCGGGCATGCCGTATTTCAGCATGGCGATGCGGTCGATGCCCATGCCCCAGGCAAAGCCCTGGTAGTCGTCTGGATCGAGGCCGCCAAAGCGGAGCACGTTGGGGTGCACCATGCCGCAGCCCAGAATCTCCAGCCAGTCGTTGCCCTCGCCGAAGCGCACTTCGCCCGGCCGCGAGCGGTCGCACTGGACGTCGACCTCGAGGCTGGGCTCGGTGAACGGGAAGATAGCTCGGCCGGAAGCGCATCTTCACGCTCGGCACCTCGAAGAAGGCCTTGCAGAATTCCTCCAGCACCCAGCGCATGTTGGCGACGTTGGCTGATCTTGTCGATCACCAGGCCCTCGACCTGGTGGAACATCGGCGTGTGGGTGGCGTCCGAATCGATGCGGTAGGTCCGGCCCGGAATGACGATGCGGATCGGCGGCTTCGTGCGCCTCCATGGTGCGGATCTGCACCGGCGAGGTGTGGGTGCGCAGAAGCTTCCGCGCGCCGTCCGGCCCCGGCTTCAGGAAGAACGTGTCGTGCATCTCGCGCGCCGGATGGCCTTCGGGGAAGTTGAGCGCGGTGAAATTGTAATAGTCGGTCTCGATGTCCGGCCCTTCGGCGACCGAGAAGCCCATGTCGGCGAAGATCGCGGTGATCTCGTCGATGACCTGGCTGATCGGGTGGATGCGGCCGCGCTCGGCCGGCGACTGGCGCACCGGCAGCGTGACGTCGACCTTCTCGGCGGCGAGCCGGGCTGCGATCGCCGCCTCGCGCAGCTCGGCCTTGCGGGCGGTCGAGCGCGTCGGTCGACGCGGTTCTTGAGGCCGTTGATGGCCGGGCCCTTGCACCTGCCGCTCCTCCGGCGCTCATCGAGCCGAGCGTCTTCAGCAGGTCCGAGACCGAGCCCTTCTTGCCGAGCGCGGCGACGCGCACCGCCTCGATCGCCTGCTCGTCGGAGGCCGCGGCGATCTCGGCCGAGCAAGGAGTTTTCGAGCGTATCGAGAGTGCTCATGATCTCGTTCACGATTTTGACCCTCTTGGTCGATGAGACTTCGCTGCTGACTTACATTCCAGGCCGAAAACTCAGCCCAAAGAAAAACCCGCGCCAGCCCTGCCAGCGCGGGTTTCCCAAATCAGATTTCCGAAGCTTGGGAAGCGCTGGCCTTAGGCAACAGCGCTTTCAAAAGCATTCGGGGTGGTGTTCTTCAGATATTCCAGGCGACCTTGGCCTTGGCGACCAGGGCGGCGAACGCCTGCGGCTCGTGGATCGCCATGTCGGAAAGCACCTTGCGGTCGATTTCGATCCCGGCCTTGTTGAGGCCGTCGATGAATCGCCCGTAGGTCAGGCCGTGCTCGTGCACCGCCGCGTTGATGCGCTGGATCCACAGGGCGCGGAAGTTGCGCTTGCGGTTCTTGCGGTCGCGGTAGGCGTACTGCAGCGACTTCTCCACCGCCTGCTTGGCGATGCGGATGGTGTTCTTGCGGCGGCCGTAGAAACCCTTGGCGGCCTTCAGGACCTTCTTGTGCCTGGCGTGGGAGGTAACGCCTCTTTTTACGCGTGCCATGTCATGATCTCCTTAAACAGCTGTACCGGCCGCGGCTCAAAGGCCGTTCGGCAGAAAATTCTTGATGACCTTCTTGCCGTCCGGTTCAGCCAGAACCATCGTGCCGCGGGCATTTCGAATGAACTTGTTGGTACGCTTGATCATGCCGTGACGCTTGCCGGCCGCAGCCGACAGAACTTTACCCGTACCGGTGATCTTGAACCGCTTCTTCGCAGCGGATTTGGTCTTCATCTTGGGCATTTTGCTTACTCCGTTTCTATGAGGTCCTCTGGTGTGCCGTCGGCACGCCGCGCCTCTTGTTTCGTTTTCGGACCGACCAAGCCCGAAAAGCATTGCGAACCGCCACGGCATGCCCTGCCGGACGGTTCTGAACGCGGCGCTATTACCAGCAAGCCGGCGCGGGCGCAAGTGCTGGCGTTTGCACCGTGACCGAAGGCGCGTTGGACGTGGTTAGCGCGCTCCCGCTTCCACCCGAACCGGCCGTAATGGTGGCCGGGCGCCACCCGCTAAACCTTGGCGGATACCTGTTGGCGCCCGTGCGGCCCCTTGATCCGCGGAAAATCATAGGCATTTGCCTTCGAGGTCGCATACCCCGCACCGACCAGCGCTTCGGCAAACTTCACCGCAGCGGTAACGCCGTCGATGACCGGCACACCGGTCGCAGCACTCAGCCGCTCGCCAAGCACCGACATGCCGGCGCACCCAAGCACGATCGCCTCAGCGCGGTCTTCCTTCTTGGCGCGCTCGATCTCTTTCGCCAGCAGGCGTTCGGCCTGCAGCGGGTCTTCCTCCAGGGCCAGCACCGGCAGATCGATGGCGCGCACATTGCGGCAGTGATGATTGGCGCCGTAGGATACGACGAGATCCTCGATGATCGGGATGGAGCGAGGCAAGGTCGTGATGACGGAGAAGCGGCGGCTGATGGTCATCGCCACCTGCACCGCGGCCTGGCAGATTCCGATCACCGGCCCGCGGGCGACCTCGCGGGCCGCATGCAATCCCGGATCGTCGAAGCAGGCAATGACATAGGCATCGATGCCCTCAGCCTCGCCCTTGCGGATCTGCGACAGCATTCCGGGAACCGCCATGGCCTCGTCGGCCCCGCCCTCGATGCTTGCCGGCGTGTCCGTCGGGTTGGTGGCGGTAACGCGCGTGCCCGGCTGCTTTACCCGCAGGGCGCTTGCCAGCGCCTGTTCGGTCATCGAGGCTGTCGAATTGGGGTTGATCAGAAGAATATGCACTGCCCGAGATCCTTCAGCACGGTCGATTGCAACGAGGTTGGAAAAGTCGGAAATCGCAGGGCGCCTTCAGGACAAACCGACAATCCGACCCGATGAGTGGTCAGGCGAAGGCGGCCGGTTGCCGGTGGATTTCCGGATCGACGTTAGCCGCCTCTTATTCGACGCGGCGTTTCGACCTGAGGCGGAATTTTGCCTCAGGTCCGGTGATGCGGCTACTCGGCAAAGCGGGTCAGCCAGTGACGCGATTTGTTGTCGGGCAACTGGACGATGCGATCGATCTTGTCGGTCATCACCCAGGCCATCGGCTGCTGGTGCAGCGGCAGCACGATGATCTCCTCCTTTGTCATCTCCAGCGCCTTGGTCTGTAGCGCGAGCCGCTTGGTCCTGTCCATTTCCGTCGACGCCTGTACGATCAGCTTGTCGATCTCCGGATAGCTCCAGCCGCCCCAGTTGAACACGCCGGCATTGTCCGGTTTTGGTTTGGATCATCTGCAGCAGGATCGAATAGCTGTCGAGCATCGGCTCGTTGGCCCAGCCGATCAGGTAGACATCGGACTCGCCGCTGGCGCGCTTCGGCGTCTGGGCGGCGCGCCGGCGCGATGTCGAGCTGCGGCTTGAAGCCGGCGCGGCTCAGCATGTTGACGAGGCCCTGGCAGAGTTCCTCCTCGTTCACGTAGGCGTCGTTGGTGCAGACAAGCGTGAATTCCATGCCGGTCGCGCCGGCCTCCGCCAGCAGCTTCTTCGACAGCTCCGGATCGTAGGCGAACGGCTTGTCGAGCGCTTCGGTATAGCCGGGGATCTCCGGCGCGACGATCGCCCGGCGGTCCGCGACTTGCCGCGCATGATGCGCTTCTGGATCAGTTGCGGATTCGATCGCGTGGTCGAACGCCTGGCGCACCCGCAGGTCATTGAACTTGTTATCGGCGCCGTTGTCGAAGCTTGCGGCTTGCGGTTGAAGCCGATCATGACGGTGCGCAGATCGGTGCGTTCCATCGCCTTCAGTCCGGGCTGGGCCGACCAGGCGCGGAAGATCCTGCAGCGGCGCATTCTCGGTGAAGTCGATCTCGCCCGACAGCAGCGCGGCGACGCGTGTCGCGGCTGAGGTGATCGGCGATGAATTCGATGCGGTCGATATTGGTTTGCGACTTGTCCCACCAGGCCGGGTTCTCGACGAGGACCGTCTTGCTGTCGGGCACGCGGCTTTCGACGACGAAGGGGCCGGTGCCGTTGGTGTTGTAGGTGGCATAACCTTCGACCTTGGCGCCGACATCGGTCGGCTTCAGCGAATTGTTGTCGGTTAGCCAGGTCGCGTCGAACATGTGGATGTTCGTCAGGTCGTTGAGCAGCAGCGGATAGGGGCCGGTCAGTTCGATGTCGATGGTGTAGTCGTCGACCTTCTTCGACGACTTGTAGGCCGGCAGGTTGCCGCGCAGCGGCGAAGTCGTCGTCGCTGACGCGCGTCAGCGAGGCGAGCACGTCGTCGGCGGTGAAGTCGGCCCCGTCGTGGAACTTCACGCCCTTCCGCAGATGGAAGCGCCACACGGTTTCCGACACCGTTTCCCACGAGGTTGCAAGCGCCGGCTCGATCTTGAGATCGGCGTCGTAGCGGACGAGCCCCTCATAGACGTGATTGAGGAAGGCGATGGTGTAGCTATCCCCGTAGGAATAGGGATCGAGCGAATAGATGTCCCTTGCGGCTCCCCATTTAAGCGTTTCGGCGCTGGCGCCCGAAACAAGCAAGGCTGCCGCCGTAACCGCAAGGCCAATTCTTTTCAGCATCTTTATTTCCTCCACTCTGGAAAGGTTGAGCCTCCTTGGGCGGAGGACTTGTTTTTCTTGAATGCGGTGTCGTGCCGATGGGAGGACACATCAGCGCATTTTCGCCACGGTTCACTGTTTGTCAACCAGATTGTTGACAATATCTTATTATATTGGCGGCATCTTGGTGGACAGACGCTCGACCTGTTGACGGAGCGACCGCCCGTAGTGCTTGAGCGTGCCGCCGCTTGGCCGTCCGCGCTGCGAATTTTTACTTGAATAATGTCGAGGTTCCGAAGGCCGATGCGGCCTTGCCACGGTTCAGCTCTTCTCGATGGCCTTCGGCGCAGCTTGCGTGGATATGGCGGCGAATTTCGCCGTCATGCCGCCCTACCTTGTTGATGCTGTGCGAACAGTGCTTTTCGGGAAGAGCCTGTGGATGTCAGACTTTCCGTTAGGCGGCGCTGCCGGGATGGTTTTCATGCTGGCTGCATCGAATGGTTCTGGTGGCAGATCCCCCGGCAGCGCCAAACCGCCTCGACCGCTGATTAGGCTCTGCGATTGATCGCTGTGTAAGGCGATGACGGCGTGGGCGGCGCGCCTGGCCTTGATCAACGCTTGGAGGGGAGAATGCGCATCAGCGTCGGCATCGACATCGCCAAGCAAGTTCACTGGGTCACTGCCATCGATGCCGATGGGTGGTTCATCTCGACAGGAAGCTGGACAACACGCCTGCCGCCATCGCCGCCATGATCGATGACCTGGCCGCGCTTGGCGGAGCGACGCGCATCGGCATCGACGTCGTGGGCGGCATTGCCGGACTGACCGAAGCGATGCTGGCTGAGGCGGGCTTCGCGCTGGTCCATGTGCCGGGCCTGGCCGTCAACCGGGCGCGGCAGGCAACCGTCGGTGGCGAGAACAAGTCCGACCCGCGCGATGCCCGCACCATCGCCGATCAGGTACGCACGCGCACCGACCTGCGCGCCATCGAGCCCGCCACCGAGATCGACCTCGAGATCAGGCTGCTGGTCGGCCGCCGGCGCGATCTCGTCGAAGCGCAGACCCAGCGGCTCGGCCGCCTGCATGACCTGCTCACCGGCATCTTTCCCGGCCTGGAACGCAGCCTCGACCTCACAACCAAGGGGCCGCTGCAGCTTCTCACACGCTACGTCACGCCGGCCGAACTGCGCAGCGCCGGCAAGAAGCGGCTCGTCCGCCATCTCAAGGCAGGCGGCGCCATCCCGCGGGTCGAAGCCTTGGCCGATGTCGCGCTCGCCGCCGCCGCGCAACAGACGATCAGTATCCCGGCTGAGCGCATGAGCGCTCGTCTGATCCGAGAACTGGCTGTCGAAGCGCTCGCCGCCAAAACGCGGCTGGTCGAGCTCGACCGCGAATTGGAGACCCTTCTCCAAAGCCACCCTGACGCTGCCCTCATCCGTAGCCTGCCCGGAATGGGGGCCGTGCTCACCGCAGAACTCATCGCCGAAGCAGGCAATCTCTCGCGCTTCCGCTCCGCCGACGCACTCGCCGCCGCAGCCGGTATCGCGCCCGTCATCCGCCAGTCCGGTAAGACCCGCTTCCTCAGACGCCCGACAGGTGGCAACAAGGGTCTCAAGCGCGTGTTCTATCAGTCCGCATTCTGCTCGCTCAGCCAGACAGACAGCCGCGCCTTCTATTCCCGTAAACGGCGCGACGGCAAACATCACCACCAGGCCGTCATCGCCCTTGCCCGTCGTCGCCTCAACGTCCTCTGGGCAATCATGCAAACTCGATCCCCCTTCAAGGCCAATTTCAAAGTAGCCGCTTGACAAACGCATTAGGCTGCCTCCTGCCAGGATTGGTGCGCCTGCTGGGCGACGTAGAACACCAGCGCCAAGGCCGCGTTGAACTCCAACACCTCTTCGATCGCGGCGAGTGCGGGGGATGACGACGAGGTGATGTCGATCACTTGCGCAAGGCCGATGAAGCCTATGTGCAGGAAAAGGAGGACATGCTCGGCCAGCCACGAACGTTGGCGCCCGAACCCGCTTCTCAACTGGTTGGCAACGACGAGCATCAGCCCGAGCGACGCGGCGAGCATCAGCCCGACCAGAAGCCAGGCCAGGCCACCATTGATGTCGCGCAGCAGCCGGTAGGCCAGCATGAGCAGGTCGTGAAAGCCGTCCAACTGGCCGCCACCATGGAGTTCCGGCGGCTCGAAGCCGAACAGGCGCGAGCCGAAACTCGTTTCGTCCAGCAATTCGGCAAGGCCGATAAGCCCGGCCAGGAGCAGCGGCCAGTTCCATCCCCATGCAAGGGATGCGTATGCCGAGCCGATGACGATGCCCAACAGGCACACTACGCTCGCCATTTCGACGATGCCGTCTTCCTGGAGCAGCAAGGGCCGGGCATGTGGAGCGACGAGCGCAACGGCGACGGCAGCGAGCGTGCAGAGGCCTATCGCCGCAAGGGCGCAGGCGAGCCACCCGACCGGGCTTGTCTGTCGCGAGGGGATGCGGCCGAGCTGAGCAAAGGGCGCAGCCGCGGCCTGGATATCGGCACTCTTTGCCTGGCGAACCACCGAGATCATGGCTGCTCTCCCTTGTAACAAATCTGTCAAGAAACCGTCACATATGGCAGTTTCTGACCAAGGGAAGGCATCAATTGGGCAAGTTATGATTGCAACGCGCCAGCGCGATCACAACTGGTTAACGACTGTGTCGGGGATGGTTTTGCGGTCGGATCGCCGGCTTGCGCTAAAGCATTTTTCAGCCAGATGGAATCACCTGGCGTCCGCATAAATGCGGCAAAACAAATAGCGAGTTATCGGTTCTGAAAGAGCCGGAACCGCTCCAAGGCGTCACGCGTTGGCCCGCGCCGGTTCGCCGAAAAACTCGCGCCGCGCGGCATCGTCCACGCGCCTCAGCCTGCCGAGGTTGCGCAGCAGCCGGCGCGGCCGCTTCAGGGCTTCCCGGCTGAAGAAGTACTTCTTGAGAAGGCTGGGCGCCTTGCTGTGCGACCCGCCATGGGCCACCCGGTAGACGGCGCCGTGAAACGGCAGCGTCGCCAGCGCCTGGCCGCGTCCCGCCAGGATGTCGGCGATGCGGACATGGCTGCCGAGCATCGACTTGATCCAGTCGAGCGAGGCGTCCTCGAAGCGCTCGGGCACGCCATAGACATCCGACCGGATGATCAGCGACGTTCCGCACAGATGGTTGAAATCGTCATATCCCAGCAACAGCTGGCCGCCATCGTCCCAGATGTAGCCGCGATCGATGGTCCATCCGTTGGCGCCGCGATGTTCCGAGACGTACTCGACCAGCCGGGCGCTGACGAAATCGTCGTCGTCGACGATCATGAAAAAGCGGCTGTCTCGCGCCCGCAACATGCCCATCAGCACCCGGCGTCCCTTGTCGGCGCGGAAGGCGTCGTAGAAATCCTCCATGTTGCCCGACTTGCCGAGCTCATGCATGTCGTTGGGTGGGAAGGTCACGCGTTCAACCTCGAAACCCTGGGGCAAGCTCGGGCAGGTCGGCGCCCTCGTTGGCAACGATGACGCCTCGCCAATCGCCATTGGTCTGGTTGGCGATCGAAGCAGACGGTCTGGGTGAGGTTTGCCTTGAGCAGGGCCCAGTCGCGCGCATTGTCCTGATGGCGGACCGGAATGATGAAGGTAAGAAGGGTCATCGGGCATCCCCCTTGCCGGTTGCCTGACCGGCCTGGCGACGCGCCCAGTCAATGCCGTCGTCGAGCGAGGTGGCCATGTAGGAGAGCGTCGGACCCGCCCGAGAATGCGTTCATGAAACGCCGCACCTTGCCATAGCTGTTGTCGAGCACGGCGTGCGGGCGGCCAAGCAGCAGCGAGCAGATGTGGACATGCAGGCGATCGGTGACGATCGCGTGTCCGCGCGAGATCTGGCGGATGCCGCGGCGAAGCGATTGTGCGCGGCGGCGTCGAGCTTGCGCAGCCGCACCTCGCCGGGCTTCAGCGCCAGAAGCCCCGACGCAGCGCCGATCGCCTTGGAGACGCGCACGCGCCGCGCCGATTCGGTCGTCCAGTCCTCGACAGGCAGATCGGGATAGGCCGAGAGATCGAGATCGCCGGCCTTTTCGAGATCCACCCTCAGCATGGCGAGAACCGGGAATTCGGCCGCGACCGGCTTGAGGCCGCCGATGGCGAAGGCCATGTCCGGGCAGAGCCGCACCTGGCAGTCGAAGTGCTTTTCGGCGAAATGCTTCGATTCCTCGTCGCGGACCAGGAGCACGAAGTTCTTGTGGCGTCCGATGGCGCGCGCGCTCTGTTCCACGCGCTCCTTCGACTTGTAGTGGATCGACTGCGGAAACTGGATGATCTGGCGGTTCGGAAATCGCTCCAGCACGCGCTCGCGAAAGTCCTGGTGCGCAACCCAGAGATCGCCGAAATTTCCGCCGCCATGGATGAATATCGGCCCGTTCGGCATGACCTGCTCGAGCTCTTCGGCCGAGAAATCGTCGATGCGCGAGACATAGGCCGGCCGCTTGCGGTAGCGATCTTTCAGGTAGGCCATCTCGCCAAGCCAGATCGCCGAATCGCCGCAGTTGCGGATGTCCGGAAAGTCGAGGATCGCCATCGGCTCGTCGGCCAAGACATAATCCTTCAGGCAGTCGTGAATCATGTCCTGCAATTTGGCGATCAGGACCAGATTTGATTCCGGCATTTCATTCTCCATTTCGATGGCGGCAGGGGTGTGCAGCAGGATTGTAGCGATTTCAGGCTGGGCGGACCTTCGACAGGACTTTTCCCAGAATCTGCCAGACCTCTGTTTCGGGACCGGCCGGGCGCTTCATCAGGGTCCAGAGCATGAAGCTCGTGCCGCAGTAGAGAAACGCGCCCAGCCCGGCGAGTGCGGCCAGTTGCGTGGCCAGCGCGAATTTGTCGTCGGTTTGCGCCATGTGGCTCAACGCCAGCGACACGCCCGCCGCCATCACCACGATGCTGGCAAGCGCTCGCACGTTGGCCGAAAGTTGCTTCAGCACTGTGACACCGATGAAGCGTTTCACCAGGATCATGTTGACGAACGCGCTGAACAGGCCGGTGAAAACGCGGCCGATAACCACGCCCTGCAGCCCGCCAAGCAGTAGGCCGGCAATCATGACCGGAACGCGCACGCACAGCATCTGCGCGTCGCGGATGAACAAGAGCCGCGTCTCGCCCTTGGCCATGCCGAGCGGCTGCACCAGCGAGCCCAGCGTCTGCAGTGCGAAGACCGAGGCGAGCGACTGGACGATGAAGATGATCGGCACCCATTTTTCGCCGAGCGTCAGCCTGACCAGCGGATCGGCGACCACCGCCACGCCGATGCCCGCCGGCAGCGCCACTGCCGCGACCAGCGCCTGGACCCGCTGATAGGCGGTGGCGAGGCGGGTGGGATCGTCGCGAATGCTGGAAAAACCGGGATAGATCGTCTGGGTGAGCGGCGCCGTCGCCTCGCGTGTCGGCATCATGGCCAGGTTGCTGCCGACCGAATAGTAGCCGAGTGATGTGCCGCCCAGCATCTTGCCCACCAGCAGATAATCGAAACGCCAGTTGAGCGTGTTGACGATCTGGCCGGCGGTCAGCCACGCCGAGAAGGAAAAGAACTCCTTCATGTGCCGGAAGGTGATGCTAGGGCGGAACGGCAGCACGAGATAGGAAACGATGACGTTTGTCGCCTGGCTCACCAGCGTGCCGATCACCAGCGCCCAATAGCTGTGGTAGATCATCGCGATCGCCACGGCGGCGACGAAGCCGGTGAACTTCTGCGAGACGGCAAGCACGAATTCCTGCCAGAAGATCAGGTCGCGCTGCAGCATGATCCGGCGCGGGTTGGTGAGGCCGCCCAACAGCACGCTTACTCCCAGCGCCAGCATGACGCCGGAGAGCCGCGGTTCCTCGAACAGGACCGAGGCCGGATAGGCGCAGGCGGCAAAGAGCAGGGCAAGCAGCAGGCCGCGCGTCGCGTTGAGCGTCCAGGCGGCGCTGAAATGCGACCTGTCGGGCGCGCTGTGTCGGATGAGCGCCTCGGAGAGCGAGAGCTGGGTGACGGTGTCGACGATCAACAGCATGGTGGTCGCCAGCGCCACCAGGCCGAAGTCTGAAGGCGCCAGGTACCATGCGAGCACAAAGGTGCTCAGCGTCGCCAGCCCGTTGACGATCACCCGGGACAGGCTCAGCCACATGCTTCCCTTGACGAGGCGCCCGGTGATACTGGTCGTGGCGTTGCGGTGGCCGTGCGCGTTCAGGCCAAGCCCTCCGTCGAGAAGGCTGCTTTCGCCTTCAAACCAATGTTGAAAAGAGCGTCGTGCGCCACTGCCAAAGCGTACTCCAATGGAACTGATCGCGGCGGCAATCAGCGCCCCCGCGTGATCGCACACGGGGTGATGGCGCTTGTCCGATCAGGCCGCCGACCGAAGCGGGCGCAATCTAGTTGCGCCTATGCTGCACTGCAATAGACAGGCGATCACGGTTGATGTCAGACGTTTTCGGTATTTGCCGCCAAGGCCCTGAAAATGCCGCGTTCGAAGGCCTGCGCCGATGGATCAGCCTTGTGCTGCGCCGGCGTTCAGATAGCTGGTCAACTCGCGCGCGGCCGCACCTCCGGCCCGGTTGGCGCCGATGGTCGAGGCGGAAGGGCCGTAGCCGACCAGGTGGACACGCGGATCCCTGGCGACCTGCGTCGCCAGGCGACCGGACATGATGATGCCACCATTGTCCTCCCTCAGTTGCAGCGGCGCCAGGTGATCGAGCGAACTGCGAAACCCGGTGCACCACAGGATCACGTCGGCTTGCCTCTCGCTGCCGTCGGCCCAGCAGATGCCGCGATCGGTGATCGCGCTGAACATCGGCAGCCGGTTGAGCACGCCGCGTTCCCCGGCAGCCCTCAGCGCGGGCGTCCACGGAATGCCAGTAACCGAAACAACCGAGCCGGGGACGAGCCCGCGCCTCACCCGGTCCTCGACGACGGCGACGGCGGCGCGCCCGTCCTCGGGCGTGAACGGCGTTTCGCGAAACCGCGGCTCGTCGCGGGTGACCCAGGTGGTCGAGGCGACGCGTGATATTTCGTCGAGCAGCTGCAATGCGGAGATGCCCCCGCCCACGATGACGACGTGCTTGCCAGCGAATTCGCCGGCGGTCTTGTAGTCGCGCGTATGCAATTGCCGCCCCTTGAACAGGCCGGCGCCGGGATAGTCGGGGATGTAGGGCGTCTCCCAGGTGCCGGTGGCATTGATGATGCCGCGGGCGGAAAACGTTTCCTGGTCGGTCTCCACACGGAATCGTCCGTTGCGTTCGCAGACGACCTTGACGGTCACCGGACGGTACACCGGCAGCTGGAACTTCCTTTCGTAGGCCGCATAATAGCGCGGAACCGCGACGGAGGCCTTCACTTCGGGATCGGCGGTGTCGATCGCATCGGTAAACTGCATGCCCGGCAGGTCGTGGACGCGGTTGACCGTGCTCAGCGTCAGCGACGGCCAGCGGTGCTGCCATGCCCCGCCGGCGTGTGGGGATTTGTCGAGAACCACATAGCCGGTGCCGGGCGCCAAGCCGAGATTGCGCAGATGATAGGCGGAGGACAGGCCCGCCTGGCCGGCTCCGATGACCGCAATTTCGGTCTTAAACGCGATCCGAACGTCGCTCCGTTCAGCCGGACTTTCGACATTCGGGATGTTTTGGGAAGGCAGGCTCTCGCTCATCGCCAGAACCTGAGATACCGAAGGCGTGATTTCAAGGACCCCGCCGCAACCGCGACTGCAAGCCTAGGGGGACGTGGCGACGTTTATGACGCGTTCAAACTTTCTACAGACGGTGATAGACCGGGCCAGCTATAAGTTGAACTTGGGCATTGATGGTCCGACCCTTCCTTCCACTGAACGCGTTGCGGGCGTTCGAGGCTTCGGCCCGGCATCTCAGCTTCACGCGGGCCGGGATCGAACTTCACGTCACGCAGGCAGCCGTGAGCCAGCAGGTCCGCGCGCTCGAACAGCATATGGGCGTTCAGCTGTTTCGCCGGCTGCCGCGCGGCCTGATGATCACAGCCGAGGGTGAGGCCCTGCTTCCAGTCGTTGGAGACGCCTTCGACCGCCTGGCCACGACGCTCGACCGGGTCGGCTCGGGAAAAGTCCGCGAGCTGCTGGTAGTGGGGGTGGTTGGCACCTTCGCCGTCGGATGGCTGCTGCCCCGGCTGGAGGATTTCAGGCGCTCCCATCCGTTCGTGGAACTCAGGCTTTCCACCAACAACAACCGCGTCGACATGGCTGCCGAGGGGCTCGACTTCTCCATCCGCTTCGGAAACGGCGCATGGCACGGTCTCGATGCGACGGAACTGTTCGAAGCGCCGCTGACGCCGCTTTGCACGCCGGAGCTGGCGGCAAGGATCCGTTCACCGGGGGATCTGGCCGAGCTTACATTGCTTAGAAGCTACCGCATGGACGAGTGGGCGCGCTGGTTTGCCGCCGCCGGCGCGGAGGTCCCGGCAAACATCGCAGGCGCCATCGTGTTCGATTCGTCGCTCGCCATGATGGAGGCGGCCGAGCAGGGGGTGGGCGTCGCCCTCGCTCCGCCACTCATGTTCTCACGCCAGATGCGCGGCGGTTCGATCAGGCGGCCGTTCCAGGCCTCCATTTCGCTCGGCAGCTATTGGCTGACCAGGCTCAAATCGCGAACCCCCACCGCGGCGATGACGGCGTTCGCCGAATGGATTGCCGCCCAGGCGCCGGATTGCGGCGCCGGGGCGTTTCCCGCTTCGTCCTGACGAACCCTTCACAAAGAGCCGGAGGCGATTCGCCGACTGGCGGCCAGCTTAAGCCAGGGCGCCAGATGGAAGACGCTCATCAGCACATACATCAGGCCCATGCCGCTCAATGGCGAGGCATCCGGCATGGCCGAGCAGATCGTGTCCGGGCCGCCAGTGGCGGTCAGCACCGCCATGATGGCGAAGGTTGGCGTCGCCGCGAGGCACAGCCAGTCGCCAACGCGGCGCGTCGAAGCTTTCCCCACTTCGAGCGGGTCGACCCCAGCCGCCGGCCGTTCATCGCCCATTCCGGTCATGTGCTTCGTCATCGTTCTCCTCGAGCATTTTGCAGCCCGGTGGAATCACCTGGCGTCGCAAAAATGCGGCTAAACAAGCGCCGGCGCGTGGGTTGACGTGGGGCGCGCGGCGTCCTTTCCTCCGTCGGCGCGGCGCACCGGTGGTGGTCGCGATCACACTAAGGCCGGATATCGCGATGGCGGGAGTTACAAGTCTGGCGGGATTCCCATGGACTCGCTGATTACGGCCGCGGCGCGCGCACTTGCCGCGGGCGACCCGCTCGGCGCGTTGAAGCGGGTCGCCCTGCGTGACGATGCGCCGGCGCTCGCGCTAAGGGGCATCGCGATGGCGCAGCTCGGCGATCTCGCCCGGGCCAAGGCGCTTCTGAAGAGCGCTGCCCGCGCCTTCCGTCCAAGGGAGACGGTAGCTCGCGCGCGCTGCGTCGTCGCCGAAGCCGAAATCGCGCTCGTCTCGCGTGATCTCACCTGGCCCGCCAAGGCTCTCGACGCCGCGCGAGCAACGCTCGAGGCGCATGGCGACCGCATCAACGCCGCGCATGCGCTGAACCTCGAAGCCCGGCGCCTGCTGCTGATCGGCCGCCTCGACGAGGCCGAGCGTACGCTCGCCGGGTTCGACCCCGCGCCGCTCCCGCCCGCATCGCGCGCCGCCCACGAACTCGTGGTAGCGGGATTGGCTGTCCGGCGCCTGCACACAAGGGCGGCGCGCGCCGCACTTGAGCGCGCCAAGCAGGCGGCGCGGGCGGCCGACATTCCCGCGCTGACGGCGGAGGTTGAAAACGCAGCCCTTGCCATGAATGCGCCGGCGGCGCGCCTCATCACGCGTGGGGGCGAACGCCTGCTGCTGCTGGAAGATGTCGAAGCGTTGCACGCTTCGGGGACGCTCGTCGTCGACGCGTGCCGCTTCGTCGTGCGGCAGGCAGACACCGTGATTTCGCTTGCGACGAGCCCGGTGCTGTTTTCGCTCGCGCGCGCGCTCGGCGAAGCCTGGCCCGGCGACGTATCGCGCAGCATTCTGCTTGCCCGCGCCTTTCGGGCCAGGCATGTCGACGAATCGCACCGCGCACGGCTGCGGGTCGAGGTCGGCCGGCTGCGCGAGAAGCTTCGGCCGCTGGCCGATATCAGCGCGACCGGCAGCGGCTTCACGCTGTCGTCGCGCAGCGCACCGGAAATCGTCGTGCTGGCGCCGCCCGTCGAAGAGCCGCACGCGGCGGTGCTCGCCTTTCTCGCCGATGGCGAGTCGTGGTCGAGCTCGGCGCTGGCGATCGCGCTCGGCGCCAGCCCGCGCACCGTGCAGCGAGCACTTGAGCAGCTCGCATCGGCAGGCAAGGTTCAGTCGTTCGGCCGCGGCCGCGCGCGGCGCTGGTTGACCCCGCCGGCGCTCGGATTCCCGACAACCTTGTTACTTCCCGGCCCGCTGCCGAGCGACTAGGATGGAAAGCATGAAGCAGGTCGCAGCCGAAATCCTCCGCGAATACGGGCCTTTTCCCGACGTCAAGCGGGTGAACGGCGTCACCTTTGACGGCAAGAACGTCTGGTTCGCATCCGACGACAGGCTGAACGCCTTCGATCCGGCGAGCGGCGAGCTCGTACACTCCATTGACGTGATCGCCGATGCTGGGACCGCCTTCGATGGCGAGCACCTGTTTCAGATCGCCGAGGATCGCATCCACAAGATCGATCCCAGGACCGGCCGCGTGCTGGCGACGATTCCCGCGCCCGGCGGCGGCGATTCAGGGCTCGCCTGGGCCGAGGGGTCGCTGTGGGTGGGGCAGTATCGCGACCGCAAGATCCATCAGATCGACCCTGAAACCGGTGCTATCCTGCGCACCATCGATTCCAACCGCGTCGTAACCGGCGTTACCTGGGTCGACGGCGAGCTCTGGCATGGAACGTGGGAAGGCGACGACAGCGACGTGCGGCGGATCGACCCGCAGACCGGGGAGGTCCTGGAGACGTTGCGGATGCCATCCGGAATGGGCGTGTCAGGTCTTGAATCCGATGGCGGCGACAGGTTCTTCGCCGGCGGCGGAAGCAGCGGGACCGTGCGGGCGGTGCGCCGCCCGAAGCTGGCGCTGTCGAAAGCGCGAAGGTAACCATCGACCCGTTCAGCCACTGCACGTGCGGCACGGTCTTCGGCAAGTAGACCTGGAGCGACCCGCCGGTCGGCTCTCGACCGTGCGGAAAACCGACATCCATGCTATTGTGCGGCTTCATCGCAGCCTTCCCGTCCCGGGCTAGTCCATGTCGCGTTGCGGAGACGTCTACGAAAACCGCGTGACCGGCGAATACGCCGTGATCCTGCGCGGCTCCGAAGATCGCGGCGAAGGTCCCGGCATCGCCCACCTCCTGGCGCGGCCGGGCGCGGCCGTCGTCGGCGAACACTTCCACCCCTACATCGTCGAAAAATTCACCGTGCTCAGCGGCAGGCTCGATGCCCGCATCGCGGGGAAAACCATGGTGCTCGGCCCCGGGCAATCTGCAACCGTCGAACCCGGCGTCGCGCACGACTGGTGGAATTCCAGCAAGACCGACGCCGCCCAGGTGCTGGTCGAGGTCGCGCGCGCCAGCGGCACCGCGGAGATCGACCCCGATCGCTTCGAAATGCTGATCGGCATGCTGTTCGGCCTCGCCAATGACGGCCTGGTGGATGGCAAGGGCCGGCCTTCGCTGCTGCAGGCAGCGGTGATCGCCAGGGAATTCGCCGACGTCATCGTGTTCACCAAGCCTCCGCCCGCCGTCCAGCGGGTGGCGTTCGGCGTTCTCGCCCCGCTCGCCCGGCTGTTGGGCTACCGGGCCATCATCCCCGCCTACTGCAAGCCGCACGCCCGCGTGACGCCCTCGGCCGAGGCGCTGGCCGCCGCAGGGCTTTCAGCGGGCTGACACCACAGCTCTGCCCGAACTTGATTTCGCCCACTGCGTCTGCTTCTCCATACGCAACCGAATCAATTTGGAGCGTTCATGGCCCCCTCTTCGGACAGATTGCGCATTGCAGTGCTGTTTGGCGGACGCTCCGCCGAGCATGACGTCTCGGTGCTTTCAGCAACCAATGTGATGCGTGCGCTGGATCCGGCGAAATACGACGCCGTTCCCGTCTTCGTCACCCGCCAGGGGCAATGGCTGCTCAGCGGCTTCCAGGACGGCGCGCTGGCGACGCCTTCGGTCGGCACGGAAGTCTGCCTGGTGCCGGGCGGACACGGCCGCGCTATGGCAATTCCGACGGATGGAGGCGCGGCCCACGAACTGCCTGAGATAGGCATACTCTTCCCGGTGCTGCACGGCCTCCATGGCGAGGATGGCGCCGTGCAAGGGCTTGCCGAGGTGGCGCGCGTGCCGCTGGCCGGATGCGGCATCCTCGGCTCCGCCAACGCGCTCGACAAGGACATCGCCAAGCGCCTGCTGGGCGAGGCGGGCCTGCCTACCGCGCGATCCCTGACCATCCGCGTGGGCGCCGCGCCGGCCTTTGCGGAACTGCAGGCCACGCTCGGACTTCCACTTTTTATCAAGCCGGCGCGACAGGGCTCCTCTGTCGGCGTCAGCAAGGTATCGACCGAAAAGGATTATGCGGCAGCTCTTGCCGAGGGCTTCAAACACGACAGCAAGCTGCTGGCCGAAGAGTTCATCCGCGGCCGCGAGATCGAGTGCAGCGTGCTTGAGGATACGCAGGGCGGCCTCTTCGTTTCCCGTCCGGGCGAGATCGTGCCGGCCGACAGCCACAGCTTCTACAGCTACGACGCCAAATATATCGACGAGGATGGAGCGGTGCTCAACGTGCCCGCCAGCCTGCCGGAGGACATCGAGGACAGCCTGCGCGTGATGGCCGCGCAGGCATTCCGGGCGGTCGGCTGCGATGGCATGGCGCGGGTCGATTTCTTCGTGACGGCGCAGATGCGCCTGCTGGTCAACGAGCTCAACACCATTCCGGGCTTCACCGATATCAGCATGTATTCCAAGGCAATGGCTGCGAGCGGCGTCGGCTATGCCGAAATCATCGACCGGCTGGTGGCGCACGGGCTGGCGCGCGCCGGCCTGAGAGCTCGGATCGGTCCGGCTCAGTAGTTAACCATCGGACTTGCCCGACCCCGAAGGATGAAGCGGCTGGCGTGGTCAGGCAGCGGTGTTGTGCGTTAGGATGGGGATGCGGCGCTGGGACCGAGGTCGGCATTGCCTTGGTGCTGCGAGCCCGTTCAGTAGTTGGACCCGGAGTCCTGCGAGCACCCCGAATTGTGGCCGACGGGCGGCGACGCCCGGGAGCACGGCTAGTAGATTTCGACGACGAGGATTCTGCCCGGCGCCGCCCGCGAAGGAGGAGGCCATGCAAGTGCTCTATCCGCGCTGCGCCGGCCTGGACGTGCACAAGGACACGATCGTGGCCTGTGTGCGCTGCGTCTCGCCGCCGACGCATCAGGAGGTGCGCAGCTTCGGCACCACCACGCGAGGGCTGCTGGAGCTGGCCGACTGGCTGGCCCACCACGGCTGCACCCATGTGGCGATGGAGGCCACCGGCGTGTACTGGAAGCCGGTCTGGCACATGCTCGAAGGCCAGTTCGAGCTGGTGCTGGCCAATGCCGAGCACATCCGCAACGTGCCCGGCCGCAAGACCGACGTCAACGACGCGATGTGGATCGCCGATCTGCTCGCGCACGGGCTGATCCGCTCGAGCTTCGTGCCGCCGCACCGATCCAGGAACTGCGCGACCTGACCCGCACGCGCAAGCAGCTCGTGCGCGAGATCGCGCAGCACTCGCTGCGCATCCAGAAGGTGCTCGAGGACGCCAACCTCAAGCTCGGCAGCGTGCTGTCGGACGTGCTGGGCGCCTGCGGCCGAGCGATGCTCGAGGCGATCGTCGCCGGCGAGAGCGACCCCGAGCGGCTGGCCGAGCTGGCGCAAGGAACCGCGCGGAGCAAACGGCCGAGCTGCGCGAGGCGCTGCGCGGTCGCATCACCGAGCACCATCGCACGATGCTCAAGCTGCACCTGGACCTCATCGACGAGCTTGAACGGGCACTGGCCGAGCTGGACGCGCCGTGGGAAAAGCGCTGGCGCCGATCCGCGAGCGCGCCCGCCTGCTGACGACGATGCCGGGGGTCAGTGACCTCGCCGCCCAGGTCGTGGTGGCGGAGATCGGCGTGGACATGTCGCGCTTCCCCACCGCCGGCCATCTCATCTCCTGGGCCGGCCTGTGCCCGCGCAACGACGAGAGCGCCGGCAAGCGCCGCTCCACCCGGGTGCGCAAGAGCGGCACCTGGCTCAAGACCACCCTGGTGACCGCCGCCTGGGCCGCCGTGCGCGTCAAGACCAGCTACCTGCATGCCCAGTTCCTGCGCATCAAGGCCCGGCGCGGCGCCAAGAAGGCCATCCTCGCCGTGGCCGCCTCGATGCTCACCGCCGCCTACCTCATGCTGCGCGACGGCGTCGCTTATCGCGATCTCGGTCCGCGCCACTTCGACCAACGCCAGCGCGACATCACCATCCGGCGGCTCATCCGCAGACTCCATGATCTCGGATGCCAGGTTACCACCCTAGTTCCCCCAGTCGCGCAACAAGAGATCTCCTAAGCTTCCTAGTAGAACCGCAGCAGCACCGGCAGGGCGCCGCTTTCCTGCAGGTATTCGATGAATTCGAAGAAGGGATAAGCGGCGAGGAACAGGAGCCCGTCGGCAAAGGTGCGGTAGAGAAGCTGCGGCCGCACCGCGAGCATCTCGCTTTCCTTGAACAGGCCGGGGTTGGGGAAGAAACGCGGCACCTCCCGCATGTACTGCCGGTAGGGTTCGCCGAAATTCTCTTCCAGATAGGCTTCCTCGACCAGGATGACGGCGTGGAACGCCGCGTAGCAGAGGATGGCGAAGACGATCGCCACCGTGATGGAGCCGGTCATCGCGCCGACGCCGGCAGCACCGATAGTGCTGAACACGTAGAGCGGGTTGCGGGTGACCGAATAGGGGCCGCCCCTGACAATCTCAGCGCTTTTGCGGCCGCCGATGTAGAGTGTGCACCAGCTGCGGCCGAGGATGGCGACCACCATTGCGCCGATGCCGAAGGCTTCGACATGCTCGTGCAGCGTGTCGTTCGTCGGCCAGGCGGAAGCGACAAAGAACAGCGCGAGGAAGATCACGGCGACGAGCAGGGCGAGCACCAGCCGCCTGCGCCGCTGGTAGCGGCTGAGTTCGTCGAACGATTTGGCTTTCGGCTTGGAGGTGGGCGTCGCGGCAGTCATCGCTGATAATTCCTGGAGCCGCGGGAGTGGCGGCGACAGGCCTTGTCGGCGCAACTTGCGGAGAAATCGTGGCGCAAAAGCAAGAGGCCGCCGAAGCGGCCTCGATTGCCTGTAATCCGAGGCGCCGAAGCGGTCTCAGAGCACTTTTTGCCGGTGCCGTCTCTAGCGCGGCGCCAGCAACATCGTGCGCCGCTCCTAGCGCGGCGCCAGCACCATCATCATCTGGCGGCCTTCGAGCTTGGGCTCGGCTTCGACCTTGGCGATCGGCGCGACTTCCTCGCGAACCTTGTTCAGAAGCTGCATGCCGAGTTCCATATGCGCCATTTCGCGGCCACGGAAACGCAGCGTCAGCTTGACCTTGTCGCCTTCTTCGAAGAAGCGGCGCACTGCCTTCATCTTCGTCTCGTAGTCATGGCTGTCGATGTTCGGGCGCATCTTGATCTCCTTGATCTCGATGACCTTCTGATTCTTGCGCGCCTCGGCGGCCTTCTTCTGGTTTGCGTATTTCAGCTTGCCGAGGTCGAGAATCTTGACGACGGGGGGTTCAGCATTCGGCGAAATCTCGACGAGGTCGAGTCCCGCCTCTTCGGCGGCGAGCAAGGCATCGTTGATCGACACATCGCCGCGGTTTTGTCCGTCTGCATCGATGAGCTGGACCCGGGGAACCCGGATGTCTCGGTTTGCACGCGGCCCGTCCTTGGTGGGCGCTGCGGCTTTGAATGGTCTGCGAATGGTCGTGGTCTCCTGGCTGTTTCGATTCAGGGTTGTGCTTGAAAAATCGGTATGCGCTATGTCGTTCAGACAACGGCGCTGTCAATACCACAGCCAATCGAAAGAATCACGACCAAACCTTGGTCTATGGGCATCATCCGTGGCGCGGCTTCCCGCGCCGGCTGTCCCATGGCAGAAGAGGCGCCCGAAAGAGCATTTTGCAGCCAGGCGTATCGCCTCGCGTCGCACAAATGCGGCTAAACAAACAGATCGATCGGAATGCCCAGTACAACCTGAATGCATCCGCTCCAAAGAGGATCACGATGGCCGATACCGCACCGCAAACTCTCTTTGTCGCAGGCATTCCGGTGGCGGTCCGCCGCCGCGAAGGGCGCGAACCGGGCATCATGTGGCTTGGCGGCTACCGCTCCGACATGCGCGGCACCAAGGCGGAAGCGCTCGACGGCTGGGCCGCGAAATCAGGCCATGCCTTCACCCGCCACGACTATTCCGGCCATGGCGAATCCGGCGGCATCTTCCGCGACGGCACCATATCGCTGTGGGTCGAGCAGAGCCTCGCGGTGTTCCGCAACTTCGCCCATGGCCGCCAGATCCTCGTCGGCTCGTCGATGGGCGCCTGGGTGGCTCTGCGGATGATAGAGGAACTCCACAGATCAGGCGAAAGCAAGCGTATCGCCGGC
This sequence comes from uncultured Alphaproteobacteria bacterium, assembly GCA_963726065.1. Taxonomy (GTDB): domain Bacteria; phylum Pseudomonadota; class Alphaproteobacteria; order Rhizobiales; family Rhizobiaceae; genus Neomesorhizobium. The sequence continues at coordinate 304,910 of CAVSAU010000002.1, read as the reverse complement.
CTGCTGCTGTTGGCGCCCGCACCGGACTTCACCAGCGAGCTGATCGAGCCGAACCTCACCGAGGAGCACCGCCGCGCGCTGGAGCAGAACGGCTATTTCGAGGAATACTCGGAATATTCGCCTGACTATCCCAACATCTACACCCGCGCGCTGATCGAGGATGGCCGCGCCAACCGGGTCATGGACCGCCCGATCGACACCCATTGCCCCGTCCACATCATCCAGGGCATCCAGGATCCCGACGTGCCCCACACGCATGCGCTGAAACTCGTCGGCCGGCTGCCGGCCGACGACGTGACGCTTGCGCTGGTGCCCGATGGCGACCACCGGCTGTCGCGGCCGCAGGATATCGCGATGATCCTGCGCGCCGTCGAAGAACTCGTGAAGCAGGCGGGCTGACCCTTCATGCGCGCTTCCATACCAGTCTCCGCGTTCGTCGCCGCAATCGTCGGCTTCGGCGGCACTCTGGCGCTGATCATCGCGGCGGCCGACGCCGTCGGCGCGACCCGCGAGCAGACCGCGAGCTGGGTCACGGCGATCTGCCTCGCCATGGCTCTGGAAACGGCATGGCTGTCGTGGAAGACCAGGATGCCGGTCATCACCGCATGGTCGACGCCGGGTGCGGCACTCATCGCCGCCTCCAGTGGCTTCACCATGGGCGATGCGGTCGGCGCCTTCATCGTCACGGCGCTGCTTCTCGTGGCAACCGGCCTGTTCCGGCCGCTGACCAGGCTGATCGCGATGATCCCGGCCTCGGTGGCGTCCGCCATGCTCGCCGGTATCGTCGTCACCTTCGCCGTCAATGCGGTGAAGACCATTCCCGCCGATCCGGACCTCATCCTGCCGCTGGTCGCGGCGTTCTTCGTCATCCGCCTGTTCAACCCGGCGCTGTCGGTGCTGGCAGTGCTGGTCGGCGGCGGCATCCTCGCCATCGCGCTCGGCCGCGTCGGCGGCCTGCCGGCGCCCGAACTGTCGACACTCGTGCTGACCGCGCCGACCTTCTCGCTGGCCGGCGTCATCGGCCTGGCGCTGCCGCTCTATCTCGTCACCATGGCCTCGCAGAACCTCTCCGGCCTCGCCGTGCTCAAGGCCGCCGGCTACCATCCGGAGCCCGGGCCGATCATCACCGTCACCGGCCTGCTCTCGCTCATCAGCGCGCCGTTCAATGCGCTGACCACCAACCTTGCCGCGATCTCGGCGGCGATCTGCACCGGTCCCGACGTGCATCCGGACCCCGCAGAGCGCTGGAAGACCGGCCCCTTCTATGCGCTGGCCTACCTCGTCTTCGCGATTTTCGGCGCCTCGCTGGTCGCTCTCTTCGCGGTGCTGCCGCAGAGCCTGATCGTCCTGGTGGCCGGGCTGGCGCTCATGGCCGCGCTCGCAAACGCGCTGGCGATCGCGCTCAAGGACGAGGGCCAGCGCATGGCCGCGACGACCACCTTCGCCGTCACCGCGTCGGGCCTTGCCTTGTTCGGCGTCGGCTCGGCATTCTGGGGCCTTTTGGCGGGGCTGGTCGTTCTTGCTCTTGATTCCATCAAAAAAAGATAATCGTTTCAATCTCTTCTCCGGTTTCGGAGAATACCATCTTGAATCGCCATTTTTGCTTTCCCATCTCGATTTGAGCGGCAGGGAATTGGCCGCCTCCAACCGAAGGAACGGGAGAAAATGAACACGACTGCACTGATCCGCCCGGCCTGGACGCCGGCGACCATCGCGTTGATGGTGATCGGCTTCATGGTGTTCTGGCCGCTTGGCCTCGCCATGCTCGCCTACATCATCTGGGGCGACCGGCTTGAAGGTTTCAAGCGTGACGCAAACCGGGCGACCGACGGCATCTTCGCCGGCTGCCGCCGCGCTTCCGACAAGGCGCATCGCTGGGGCCACGGCTCCGCTCGCACCGGCAACGTCGCTTTCGACGACTGGCGCGAGAAGGAACTCGAGCGGCTTGCCGAAGAACGCAAGCGCCTCGACGACATGCTGGAAGAGTTCGACAACTATGCCCGCGAACTGCGCCGGGCGAAGGACCAGGAAGAGTTCGACCGCTTCATGGCCAACCGCAACAGGTCGACCGCGCCGACGACGACAACCCAGCCGAAGGGCAAGGGTAAAGGCACCAACCTGCTCGACGAAGCGTAAGCTTACTCTCAACCCGCATGTGTTTTACGGCGCCGCTTTCATCCGGCGCCGTTTTCTTTCCAGAGCATGATCCCGAAAGGTGGTAACCGGCTTTCGGAAAAGATCATGCTCGCACAACAAGATAAAGGCCCCTTTCGTTTTCAATCGAATGGAACGGGCTCTGGAAGGACCCTCCCTGCCAGATTTTTCGTAAATCTGTCGCGATTTTCCGCGATTTTTCCTTTCGAATCGGCGACCTTCCGGCAATGGCTTTCGGCTTTTTCAAACACAGGGAATCAGATGTCCGTCCCGCGGTCCAGGAGCGGCTGCACGACGTCGCCGGGCGCAGCCTGCCGCTGAGAATCGTCGAAAACGAGCGCGCCCGCCGCCTGACGCTGAGGATCGACGCCGGCGGCCGCGGGCTCAGGGTCACCGTTCCGCCCGGCATCGCGCGCGGCGAGGTCGACCGCTTCCTCATCCGCCATCAGGGCTGGCTGGAACAGCGGCTCGCCAAGGTTCCTGATCGCCCGCAGGTGCGGCCCGGCATAAAGATCCCGCTGCGTGGCGTGCCGCACCTGATCGTGCACGAGCCGGCGTCGCGCGGCACGGTCGAGGTCGGCACCGTCGAAGGCGCGCCGGCGCTGATCGTCCACGGCGACCGCCGGCACCTGTCGCGGCGCGTCGCAGACTTCCTCAAGCGCGAAGCCAAGCGCGAAATCGAGGCGCTGGTGGCCAGGCACACCGGCGTCATCGGCAAGCGCGCCAAGGCGATCCGCTTCAAGGACACCAGCAGCCGCTGGGGTTCGTGTACCTCCGATGGCACCCTGTCCTTCTCGTGGCGCATCATGATGGCGCCGGCGCCGGTCATCAATTACCTCGTGGCGCACGAGGTCGCGCATATAAGGGAAATGAACCACGGCCCGAAATTCTGGAAGCTTTGCAAGGAATTGTGCCCCGACACGGAGCGCTGCAGGGACTGGCTGAAACGCAACGGCGGCGCATTGCAGGCAATCGGGTTCGAGTGAGTGCAACAAGCGAATAGTCGTGAAGATGCCGGCTCTAGCTGCCGCTCTTCCTTCGCTACTCGCTATCCCTCTGCTCACTCCTTTTCCTCGACTCTTCCACGATTTCATGCCACTTGCCCGCCATGTCCCTTGACGTAAAGATCTGTGGCCTGAAGACGCCGGAAGCCGTTGCCACCGCACTTGCCAATGGCGCGAGCCACGTCGGCTTTATCTTCTTCCCCAAAAGCCCGCGCTACGTCCTTGCCGGAACAGCCGGTGAATTGCGCAAGGCGGCGATCGGCAAGGCGAAGGCCGTGGCGGTGACCGTCGACGCCGACGACGCTTTCCTCGATGACATCGTGGCTGCCATGCAGCCCGACATGCTGCAGCTTCACGGCGACGAGAGCCCGGAAAGAGTGGCCGCCGTGAAGGCGCGCTACGGCCTGCCGGTGATGAAGGCCCTGTCCATCCGCGAAGCCGCCGACCTCGACGCCATTCAGCCCTTCAGGGGCGTCGCCGACCGCTTTTTGTTCGACGCCAAACCGCCCGTCGGTTCCGAACTTCCCGGCGGCAACGGCATCCAGTTCGACTGGCGCATTCTCGCCGGCCTCGACCGCAACGTCGATTACCTGCTGGCGGGCGGCCTTAACGCGGAAAATATCGGTGAGGCGCTCAGCCTCACCAATCCGCCCGGCGTCGATATCTCGTCGGGCGTCGAAAGCGCGCCCGGCGTCAAGGATGTGGCGCTGATCGAAAGCTTCTTCGATGCGGTGCGCTCGGCAAGGGCAAGAAGCGCCGCCTGAACGATTCGTCATTCGACGATGCGTCCGCCTACACCTCGACCTTGTATCGCAGCCGGACATTGCCCGATTTCAGCCGGTCGACCGCTTCGAGCTTCAGCGCGTGGCGCTGCTCCACGTCCTTGAACAGGGCCTTGCCGGAGCCCAGGATGATGGGGTTCACTACCAGCCGCAATTCGTCGACCAGGCCTGTGTTGATCATGCTCGACACCAAAGTGGCGCCGCCGACCAGGTGCATGTTTTTGCCTGCCTCATTCTTCAACGCCCGGATCGCGTCGAGATCGCCGACGATGCGCGCGACGTCCCAACGCGTTGACTTCAGGGTCCGCGAGACGACGAAGTGGGGTGTCCGGGCAGCGAACCCGGCGTAGTCGCGCTCGCCCTTGGTGGCCGGCCGCCCGGTGAATTCGAGGACCCCGTCGGGGTCGGCTATGATCGAGGTCCAGTATTCTTCGTAGCCGGGATACATGCCGCCGCCGAGGATACAGGCGTCGATCTCCGGCATGAGCTCGAATTCGTCCTCCCAGCTGTTGATCCAATCCAGTTCGCCCTGTGGTCCCTCGATATAGCCATCAAGCGAAACCTGAAGCGCCGCGATGATTTTGCGCATTTTATCCTGTCCCTGGTTGGAGTTCATATCCTCAAGGACGATCGTCCGCGCGCGATTCCGACAAGGACAGGTATTTTTGGCGGCAGCGGCGACGAAACCGGCAGTGTGTCCCGGTCCACGGAGCAGTCGGTGGTTTACATTTCGCGCCGGAAAGGGATAAGCGATAATCCTGAGACCGGCCTCTTGCCGGCAGTTGAGCTGGAAAACGCCATGGACACCCCGGTAGAGCCCAATTCCTTCCGCACCGGACCCGACGAGCAGGGCATGTTCGGCATTTTCGGCGGCCGTTTCGTCGCCGAAACGCTGATGCCGCTGATCCTCGACCTCGAGCGCCACTGGCACGAGGCCAAGAACGATCCGGAGTTCAGGGCGGAACTGCAGAACCTCTCGACCTTCTATGCCGGGCGGCCGTCGAAGCTCTACTACGCCGAAGGCCTGACGAAACATCTTCGTGACATTTCCTCGGCCAAGGGCCTCGGGGGCGGCGCGAAGATCTATTTCAAGCGCGAGGATCTGAACCACACCGGCTCGCACAAGATCAACAACTGCCTCGGCCAGATCCTTCTCGCCCGGCGCATGGGCAAGACCCGCATCATCGCCGAAACCGGCGCCGGCCAGCATGGCGTCGCCTCCGCGACGGTTGCGGCGCGCTTCGGCTTCCCCTGCGTCGTCTACATGGGCGCCACCGATGTCGAGCGGCAGAAGCCCAACGTCTTCCGCATGAAGCTGCTCGGCGCCGAAGTGCGGCCGGTCAGCGCCGGCCACGGCACGCTGAAGGACGCCATGAACGAGGCGCTGCGCGACTGGGTGACCAACGTGCACGACACCTATTACCTGATCGGCACCGCCGCCGGCCCGCATCCCTATCCGGAACTGGTGCGCGAATTCCAGTCGGTGATCGGCAACGAGGCGCGCGCGCAGATCCTCGAACAGGAAGGCCGCCTGCCCGACGTCGATCATCGCCGCCGTCGGCGGCGGCTCCAACGCCATCGGCCTCTTCCACCCGTTCCTCGACGACCGCTCGCGTCGCCATCTACGGCGTCGAAGCCGGCGGGCGCGGCCTCGACGGCGATCGAGCACTGCGCTTCGATGAGCGCCGGCAGCGCCCGGCGTGCTGCATGGCAACCGCACCTATCTCCTGCAGAACGAGGACGGCCAGATCCTCGACGGGCACTCGATCTCGGCCGGCCTCGACTATCCCGGCGTCGGGCCGGAGCACTCCTGGCTGCGCGACAGCGGCCGGGTCGAGCTACGTGCCGATCCTGGACGACGAGGCGCTGGAAGCCTTCCAGCTCACCACGCGGGTCGAAGGCATCATGCCGGCGCTGGAGTCGGCGCATGCCATCGCCCAGGCGGTGAAGCTGCGCGCCGACGATGGGCAAGGACAAGATCGATGATCGTCAACCTCTCCGGCCGCGGCGACAAGGACGTGCACACCGTCGCCGGCATGCTGGGCATGGAGATCTAGGAATGACCACCCGCATCGACCGCCGCTTCGAAAAGCTCAAGGCCGAAGGCCGCCCGGCGCTCGTCACCTATTTCATGGGCGGCGACCCCGACTACGAAACCTCGCTGTCGATCATGAAGGCGCTGCCCAAGGCCGGCAGCGACGTCATCGAGCTCGGCATGCCGTTTTCCGACCCGATGGCCGACGGCCCGGCGATCCAGGCGGCCGGCCTGCGCGCGCTGAAAGGCGGGCCAGACGCTGGAGAAGACGCTGCGGCATGGCGCGCGAATTCCGCGCCGGCGACAACGAGACGCCGATCGTCATGATGGGCTACTACAACCCGATCTACATCTACGGCGTCGACCGCTTCCTGACCGACGCGATCGACGCCGGCATCGACGGGCTGATCGTCGTCGACCTGCCGCCGGAGATGGACGAGGAGCTTTGCCTTCCGGCGCTCAAGGCCGGCATCAACTTCATCCGGCTGGCGACGCCGACCACCGACGACAAGCGGCTGCCGAAGGTGCTGCAGAACACCTCGGGCTTCGTCTACTACGTCTCGATGACCGGCATCACCGGCTCGGCGCTGCCGACACCGGCAAGGTCGCCGCAGCGGTCAAGCGCATCAAGGGCCACACCGACCTGCCGGTCTGCGTCGGCTTCGGCGTCAAGACCGCCGAGCAGGCGCAGTGTCATCGGCGCTTCGGCCGACGGCGTCGTCGTCGGCACGGCGATCGTCAATGCGGTCGCCAATGTGATCGGGCCGAAGGGCGAGAAGACCGCCGACCCGGCGGAGGCGGTGGCGACGCTGGTCAGCGGCCTGTCGCAAGGCGTGCGCGCCGCACGCCTTGCTTCGGCCCAATAATTATCCCATCTACTCTCGGACAATTCGGAGCCGATCGAGCATGAACTGGATCACCAACTACGTCCGGCCGAAGATCAACTCGATGCTCGGCCGCCGCGACATGCCGGAGAACCTCTGGATCAAGGATCCCGAGACCGGCGAGATGGTCTTCCACAAGGATCTCGAGAGCAACCAGTTCGTGATCCCGTCCTCGGGCCATCACATGAAGATCTCGGCCAAGGAGCGGCTGAAATTCTTCTTCGACGACGGCAAGTTCGAGCAGCTCGAAAACCCGAAGGTCGCGGTCGATCCGCTGAAGTTCCGCGACGAGAAGCGCTATATCGACCGGCTGAAGGACGCCAGGACCAAGACCGGCATGGACGACGCCATCGTCGATGCGCTCGGGCACGATCGAGGGCCTGCCGATCGTCGTCGACCGTGCAGGACTTCGCCTTCATGGGCGGCTCGCTCGGCATGGCTGCCGGCGAGGCGATCATCCGCGGCTTCGAGACCGCGGTCGAGAAGAAGCGGCCGCTGGTGCTGTTTGCCGCGTCGGGCGGCGCGCGCATGCAGGAAGGCATCCTGTCGCTGATGCAGCTGCCGCGCACGACGGTCGCCGTCGACCGGCTGAAGGAGGCCGGGCTGCCCTATATCGTGGTGCTGACCAATCCGACCACCGGCGGCGTCACCGCCTCCTATGCCATGCTGGGCGACGTTCACATCGCCGAGCCAGGCGCGCTGATCGGCTTTGCCGGCCCGCGCGTCATCGAGCAGACCATCCGCGAGAAGCTGCCGGAAGGCTTCCAGCGCTCCGAATATCTGATGGAGCACGGCATGGTCGACATGGTGGTGTCGCGGCTCGAACTGAAGTCGACGATCGCACGGCTGCTGAAGATCCTGCTGAAGACGCCGGTTTCCGACGCAATCGAGCCGGAAATCCTGCCGCCGGCGGTGGTATCGGGCGAGGTCAGCGCGCCCGCATCCCTGATCGCTGTGCCGCGGCGCGTGCCGCGCCATGTGCGTGCAATTGCATGGATGACGACGACACCGCCGCCGACCGGGAAATCGAGCGCCTGCTGGCGCTGCATCCGAAAGGCTTCGACCTTTCGCTGGACCGCATCACGCGGCTGCTCGAACGGCTCGGCAATCCGCAGGACCGGCTGCCGCCGGTCATCCACATCGCCGGCACCAACGGCAAGGGCTCGGCGGCCGCCTTTTCGCGCGCGCTGCTCGAAGCCTCCGGGCTACGCGTGCACGTCCACACCTCGCCGCATCTGGTCAACTGGCATGAGCGCTACCGGCTTGGCGCGCCCGGGCGGCGGCAGGCTGGTCGACGACGAGGTGCTCGCCGAAGCGGTGGCGCGCGTCGCCGAGGCCAATCGCGGCGAGACAGATCACCGTCTTCGAGATTCTGACCGCGGTGACCTTCCTGCTGTTTTCGCGAACATCCGGCCGACGCGGCGATCATCGAGGTCGGGCTCGGCGGACGCTTCGACGCCACCAATGTCATCGACCAGCCGGCGGTCTCGCTGATCATGCCGATCTCGCTCGACCACGAAGCCTATCTCGGCGACCGCGTCGAACTGATCGCCGCCGAAAAGGCCGGCATCATCAAGCCCGGCGCGCCGGTGGTGATCGGCGCGCAGGAGATCGGAGACCGCGCAGGACGTGCTGGTCGAGACCGCCGAGCGGCTCGGCTGCCCGCTCATCGTCTACGGCCAGGATTTCCTCGCCTACGAGGAAAACGGCCGCATGATCTACCAGGACGAAACCGGCCTGATGGACCTGACGCCGCCGCGCCTGCCCGGCCGCCATCAATACGCCAACGCGGCGGCGGCGATCGCCGCGGTCAAGGCGGCCGGCTTCGACGCTCAGCCATCGCGCCGCCGACCGCGCGATGACGAGCGTCGACTGGCCGGGCCGCATGCAGCGGCTGCCGCAAGGGCAAGCTTGTCGAACTGGCGCCGCGCGGGCGCCGAAATCTGGCTCGACGGCGGCCACAATCCGGGCGCCGGCATCGTCGTCGCCGAGGCGCTCGCCGAGCAGGAAGAACGCTTCGCGCGGCCGCTGTTCCTGATCTGCGGCATGATCAACACCAAGGACCAGACCGGCTATTTCCGCGCCTTCAAGGGCATGGCGCGGCATGTCTTCACCGTGCCGGTCAGCTCCAGCGAGGCCGGCGTGCCCAACGCCGAGCTCGCGAGCGCGGGCGACGATGGCCGGCCTTTCGGCCGAGCCGGTCAATTCGGTCGCCAACGCGCTGATGCTGCTGCGCGACACCTGGGATCCCGACGAAACCCGGCCGCGCATCCTGATCGGCGGCTCGCTCTACCTCGCCGGCGAAGTGCTGGCGGAGAACGGCACGCCGCCGGCCTAGAGCATTTTGCAGCCGAATGGAGTCATTTGGCGTCCGCATAAATGCGGCAAAACAAATGTTAGAGCGAGTTACCGGTTCCGAAGAACCGGAACCGTACTAACGTATTGCAGCCAGCAAAAAGCCCGGCAGACGATGTCTGCCGGGCTCCAGAATTTTATGGCCGGATCAGGCGACGGCGCCGTTGATCCAGTGCGAAAGCGCGGTCTTCGGCGCAGCACCGACCTTCATGTCGGCCACTTCGCCGGCCTTGAAGATCATCAGCGTCGGGATCGAACGCACGCCGAACTTGCGCGGCGAGCTCCGGGTTCTCGTCGATGTTGAGCTTGGCGATCTTCACCTTGCCGCCGAGTTCGGTGGCGATCTCTTCGAGCGCGGGCGCGATCATCTTGCAGGGGCCGCACCATTCGGCCCAGAAATCGACGACCACCGGCTCGCTGGCCTGAAGCACGTCGGCCTGGAAATTGCTGTTGTCGACCTTGACGGTTGCCATGTCGGAAATCCTTTCGGGTGTTCGATGTCGCACAATATGTGGTGCAGACGGCGGGCTTGTTCAAGCAGATCTTGTGTCACGGCTGCGTGAGTCGGGCAAGCGCGTCGTCCATCGTCGCTGCCGGCAGCGCGATCAGCCGCGGCGCTTCGGTGAACAGCAGCGCCGCCGTCGACCGCCTGTCCGGGATAAAGCGGCTGCAACAGGGCCCGGTAGAGAGCCAGCTGAAGCGACATAGGCGGCGGCACCTCGCTGATGCCGCGACGGCGCGGGCCGGTTGGTCTTGTAGTCGACGATCAGCACCGCGTCCGGCGTGACTGGCGAGCCGGTCGATCTTGCCGGAGACGGCGCGCTCGCGTCCTCTCACCGGAGCTTGCCCATGATCGCGACTTCGGCGCGCGAGCCGTCCGAGAACAGCGGAGCGAACACCCGATCGCCGAGGATGGCGTCGACTGCCGCCAGCGCCTGCCGCCTGTCGGCCTCGCTCCAGGCGGCGCCGGCGCGGTCGAGATAGCGCGAGCGCGGCGGCCTGCCGCTCGGCCTCCGGCAAGCCGGGCAGCATCTGCAGCAGGCGGTGCATGGCGAGGCCGCGCTGGATGGCGAAGGATGGCTCCTCCGCCGCGTCGAGCACCGGCGAGCGGGCCGACACCACCGGCTCGTTGCCTTCCTCGATCAAGGGCAGATGCGCCGGACGGCGACAGCGGCCGCGGCAGCGCCGGCGGAGCTGCCGGCGTCTCGAACAGTTCAGCCGGCAATGGCCCCGCCACGGGCGCCGCGGCGACGTCCTCCCCGGCCGCGGCGGCAGCCTCCGGCATCCTGGTGACGCGGTAGCGAAGACGGCCTCGCCGCCATGCGGGTCGGCTCCGCTCGGAGCTGTATTCGGACACCGCCGAGCGCCCGCGCCCACGATCGAATGCCAGGTGCCGGCGTCGGGCGCCCGCTTGCCGTGATAGCCGCAGACGATCAGCCGGTCCTCGGCGCGCGTCATGCCGACATAAAGCAGCCGCCGGTATTCCTCCTCGGCCGTTTCCGCGATGCGCGCCGCGGCCAACCTCCCGCGAAAAGCCGTTGGCGACGTCGCTGGCCGACCGCCACAGGAAGCCGCTGCCCTGCCACGAGTTTGCGCTGCGGCTCGAACGGCATCAGCCGCGACAGATGCTGTTCGCTGAACGGCGCGCGCCGCTGTCGACGAGGAAGACGACCGGCGCCTCCAGCCCCTTGGCGGCATGCACCGTCATGATGCGGACCTCGTTGCGCGGTCCTGGTCCATCTCGCGCTTGATCTCGGGGCCGGCGCTTTCCAGCGTGGCGAGGAAGGCTTCGAGACCGGGCAGGCCGGTCTTCTCCTCGGCGAGGCAGAAATTCAGGAACTCGTCGAGGATGTCGCCGGCCTCGTGGCCGAGCCGTGCGACCATCTTGCTTGCGGACCCGTCGCGGCCGAGCACGCCGGCATAGAATTCGAACACCGGCCTGAAGGCCGCCTCGTTCGCCCATTTGTCGAGCTGACCGACGATGCCGGTGAGCAACAGGTCGGTCTCGCGCCTTGCGCCGCAGCGCCGCGATCAGCGAAATGCCGGGCGCGCGGTTCCAGCGCGAGCTCGAACAGCGTCTCCTCGCTCATCGCCGAAGATCGGGCTCTTCAGCACCGCGGCCAGCGACAGATCGTCCTCCGGCTGCAGCAGGAAACGCGGCCGAGCGCTACCAGGTCCTTGACCGCGATATGGCCGGGCAGGCTCAGCCGGTCGGCGCCGGCGACCGGCATGCCGCGGCTCTTCAGGCTGCGCGACAGCGCATGGACGAAGCGGTCGCGCTTGCGCACCAGCACCAGCACGTCGCCGGCTGTAAGCCGCTTGCTCGAACCCTCGATGATTTCGCCTCGACCTGATCCAGCCTTCGATCGTGGCTGGCGATGGTCTCGGCCACCCGCACGGCCGGCGCCTTGGCGTGATCGACCGCCTAGCGCCAGTCGTCCGGCTCCTCGACCGCGTCGCGCCGATCGATCGGCCAGACCTCGACATAGCCCGGCGCACCGGCGCGGATCGCCTTGTGGCTCGATCGGATCGGGATCGCGGGTCAGGCCCTTGCGCACCTCCTCGCGGGCAAAGACGAGGTCGACGGCGGAAAGCACGTCGTCGGTCGAGCGGAACGACCAGTGTGAGCTTCACCGGTTCGAAGCTGCCGTTGGCGGCGCGCACCTGCGCGGAGAATTCGTGTCCGCTCGACGCGAAGGATTCCGGGTCGGCACCCTGGAAGGAATAGATCGACTGCTTCTCGTCGCCGACGGCGAAGATCGTGCGGTGGATGTCGTCGCGCGCGCCAAGGCCGGCGAAGAACTCCTCGGCCAGTTTCTTCACGACGTCCCACTGGTCCGGGCTGGTATCCTGCGCTTCGTCGATCAGGATGTGGTCGATGCCCTTGTCCAGCTTGTACTGCACCCAGGGCCCGGCATCCTGGCGCGCCAGAAGACGCACCGTGCGGGTGATCAGGTCGTTGAAGTCGAGGAAGCCGCGCGCCGCCTTCAGCTGCTCGTAGCGGGCGATCAGCCAGTCGGCGACGGTCGAGCGCGGCGCGGCGTGCCTTCCAGCATGCGAAACAGGGCGAGCCGGTCGGAGGCGTCGCGGACGCCGCATCGCCATGCGTTCGAACGCTTCCTCGAACCGGGCGAAATGGTTGGCGACATTCTTCGCCGCGATCTGCCTGATGCTGCGCGGCTGCCAGCCCTCGCCCGATCTTTTGGTGAGGAAGACATCCTTCAGCCGCTGCAAGCGTTTCAGCGGATCGTCCAGGAGGCAGGCTTCGATGAGGTTGCGGGCAAAATTCTCGGCCACGCTCTTGCCGGCCCGTTCGGCGCGCTGGAGATATTCGCCGGCGAAGTTCTCGTCGAAATAGGCATCCGGCCAGATCGAGGCGGCGATGCCCGCCGCCGTGTCGTCCGGTTCGAAGCCGAATTCCTCGAACAGGTCGATGAAGGGCGGCTCGGCGGGGCTGGCGACCTGCTCGATGAAGCGCCGCAGCCCGTCGCGCTTCTGGACGATCTCGGAGAGCAGGCTGTCGAGGCCGAATTCGCCGCCGCGCTCCAGCACAAACGCGAAGGCCTCGGCGAGTTCGACATTCTCCGCGCTTGCCGCGCCGGAGATCATGTCGCGGCGCGCCTCGCCGACCAGCGCTGCCTCCATCTGCTGGTCGAGCATTTCGAAATGCCCGGCGATGTTGGCTTCGAGCGGGAACTGATGCAGTAGCGCCTCGCAGAAGGCGTGGATGGTCTGGATCTTCAGGCCGCCCGGCGTTTCCAGCGCCGTGGCGAACAGCCGGCGCGCCCGCGCCAGTTTGGCGCGGCCTGGCCGGCTGCCGTCGATCGCCTCGATCTCGGCCGACAGTCCGTCGTCGTCGAGCATCGTCCATTTGGCGAGGTTGCCGAAAACGCGGTTCGCCATGTTGGCGGCCGCCGCGCGCGTATAGGTGAGGCACAGGATCTTCGAGGGGTCGGTGCCTTCGAGCAGAAGCCGGATCACCCGCTGCGACAGCACATGGGTCTTGCCGGAACCGGCATTGGCCGACACCCAGACTGAATTGCGCGGGTCGGACGCCTTGGCCTGCAGCGCCATCGTGTCGCGCGGGATAACCAGCCGCCGCTTCATTCGGCGCCGTCCGCATCGGCGTCTTCCGCGCCCGCCGACCATTCGAGCACCCGGGCAAGATGATCGTAGTCGCCGTCCATGTCGCCCTCGCGGAACGGCAGCGCCCGCGACAGGTAGCCCGCTGTCGGCATTGTTGTAGTGGGCGAGCAGCTGCTCCAGCCGCCGCCACGCATCGTCGGCAAGTTCGGGCGCGCTCTTGGCCTTGCGGTCGTGCTCCAGGATCGACTGTTCCTCGACCTCGCCATTGGCCTTGAAGTCGAACGAAGGCAAGGTCCGCAGGCTGCCGGGGGCCGATGTCCTTGAACGCGCCGCGTTTCAGCAACGCGCCTTCCAGCGCCAGTTGCGGCGCCAGCAGCGTGTGCGCCTGGCCGCGCGACGGCGAAGACCCGGTCTTGTAATCCAGGATGTCGGCCATGCCGGCGGGCCGCAGGTCGATGCGGTCGGCGCGGCCGGAGAGCGTGGCGCCCGTTTCGCCGACAGGCAGCGCCTCGGCGCGCTCTTCCGGCCGGCGCCCGGTTACGCCGTCGGCGCGGCTGCGTTCCCAGTCGAGGATGTTGCCGGCAAGTGCTTCGAAACGCGGCCACCATACGGCCTGCACGTCGGCGGGCAGCGCGATCTCGGCAAAGCACGTTCTGCCGATGTCCAGCAGGACGGACGCCGCGTCCGGGCTTGCGGCGTCGACATCGGCTTGCGTGAACCGGTGCATGATTTCATGAAACAGCGTGCCGCGCTCGGCAGCACCCGGATCGCGGACCAGCGGCTCGACCGGGACGAGCCCAAGGATGCGCCGGGCATAGACGGCGTAGGGGTCGCGGCGCAGCGTCTCGATCTCGGTCACCGAAAAACGCTTCGGCCTCGCGTCGAGCCGCGGCTTCGGTTTCGGGCGCTTGACGAACGGCTTCTCCGCTCCCTTGTCCAGCGCCCGCGCCCAGCCAAGCAGTTCGTCGCCGCGCGCGCGCAATTGCCTGGTATGATCGTCGCCGGCGAAGGTCAGGAGCCGCTGCAGCCAGCGCGACGGCACCGCCGGCGCGTCGCCGGAGCGGGCGGCGCGGGTGAGCACCACTTTTTCCGTTCCCATCGCCGTCCAGAAATCGTGCGCGGCAAGGCCGATGCGGCGTTCCGGCGGCTCGAGGTCGATGCCCGCCTTCATGACGCGCGACATGAAGCGGTCGGCCTCGGCGCGGCGCGGCCAGCTGCCCTCGTTCAACCCGCCCAGCACCAGCGTGTCGACCGTCTGCAAGCGCGCTTCGAGCGCCCCCCAGATGGAGACGCGGCCGTCGCCTCCGGACGCCGGCTTGACCACCTCCGTGGCGATCAGCGCGCCGAGAACGTCCGGCCACTCCGCAGCCGTGAAGTCCAGCGTGGCGGCGGTGGACAGAACCTGGCGCAGGAAACCGGCGAGTTTCTGGCCGGCGTCTTCCGCGTAGAGCTCGGTGAGATCGCCCGCCGCACCGCGGCCGATGTTCTCAAGCGCCTCGACGGTGGCGCGCACGATGTCGGGCAGGTTCACCTGGCCCACGCCGCGAAACGCCAGCAGCGGCTCCAGCGCTCGGTTCAGGCTTGCCAACAATTGCCTCGCCTCGGTGCAGCACCGCGCATTCAGCCGGGAGAGCCATGACGGGGCGTGGCGGTCGGCGCCAAGCAACTGAAGCCGGCGCTCGAACGCCTCGCCAAGTCCGGCGATATCCGGCCGGCCGGTGCCGCCGCGCAGCGCCACGAGTTCGATCGCCTCGGCGGCGCGGCGCACCAAGGCGCGATCCGACGCGAGGCCGACCAGAGGGTGCTTCAGCAGTGCGAGGATGGCGACGGGATCGCCCGGCCGGAAGACGGTTTCGGTGAGCAGCCGCAGCAGTGTCGCCGGCGCGGTGCGCGCCAGCGGCATGCCACCGGAATCGTCGGCCCGGATGCCGAAGCGCAGGAGTTCGGCCGAAACCCGCCGCGCCAGGTTGCGGTCCGTGGTGACAAGTGCGGCGCTCCTGTCGCCCGGTGCGATAGCGCGCCTGAGCGCGATAGCGATAGCCATCGCCTCGTCTCGCTCGTTGGCCGCCTCGACCAAAGCGACATCAGCGAAGGCGGCGGCGATGCCGGCTTCGGGGAACGCTCTTCGGCTGGCGATCCAGCCATCGGTCGTCGCCGCCGGACGCAGCGCCTCGCTCACCAGTCCCGAGCGCAGCGCCAGCGGCGGCGGTGCTGCGGCGATCTCCGGCACATCGGCACGGCGGAGCCCGAACCGGCGCAACAGCTTGGCGAGGCCGAACTGCGGATGGCCGAGCACTGAAGGCTCGGGCGCGGCATCGGCGATGACCGACCAAGTTTCGTCGTCGAGATGCCGGTCGAGCCCCGGCAACACCACCGCTCCATTCGGCAATCGCGCGATCACCGACAGGAGCTCGGCGGTCGCCGGCACCGAGCCGGTCGACCCGGCAGCGATGACCGGCCCGGCCGGCGGCATCCGCTTCAGCCGCGCGGCTTCGGTCAGAATCAGCGCATTGCGGTGCGCGGCCGGATTGGAGCGGTCGCGTTCCCGCAACAGTTCTGGCCAGGCGGCGGTGACGATCTCCAGGAAATCGAGGGTCACCTGCCACCAGCTCGCCAGCTCGCCTGAGACGAGATCGCCAAGCCGCGACCAGTCAGAACCCTCGGTTTCGATCTCGTCCATCAGGGCCGCGAGATCGCGCGCCAGCCAGATCGAATCGGCCGCCGATGCGGGCACCACGACCTCTTCCGCAAACAACGCGGCGACGTGCGCCGGCAGCCGCTTCTTCCAGGCGCGCACCAGCGGCGCCAGAAGCAGCAGCCGGTCGATCGCGGCGATCGGCGGCGCGATGTCGAGCGCCGCACCCCCGCCCGGCTCGAACAGCACCTCGTCCTCGTCGAATTCGCCCAGCGCGCGGATCGTCGGCAGGATGGCGGAGCGGCCGCCATGAAGATCGACAAAGACGCCGCGAAGCTCACGCGCGGCGCGGCGCGTCGGCACGAAGATCGTCGCGGTAGCCAGCTTCAGCGGATCGCCGTCGAAGCTGAAGCCGGGCGCCAGCGCGCCCGACAGCAGCGCCTTGGCAAGTGTGGGCAGGAACGGGACGCCGGTCGGGATGGAGAATGCCTTCGGCTGCTCGCGGCCAGTCATCGCCCTTCCAGCACCCCCACGGCGGCCTCGGCCGCCGGGATGGCATCCGGGGTGCCCACGGTGATCCAGCGCCCTTCCATGGTCACGCCGTGGAGCCGGCCTTTGGCGATCGCCTGATCGAAATAAAGGTTGAGCGAATGGCGGCCGGCGGGCGCGCCTTCGAAAATGCCGGGGTCGACGATGGCTGCACCCGCATAGATCAAGCCATCCGGCGCGCCATTCGAGCGCGCCAGCCTGCCATCGGCGGCACGCAGGAAGTCGCTGCCGCCGCTGTGACCTGTCGCCGATTGGAAGTCCGCCAGCATCAGCAAGATATCCATTCTCGATGCGTCCCACGCAAGGGCAAGCCAGTCGAGATTGAGAACCGAGCGATCGATCCAGAACGTATCGGCATTGAGGACGAAGAACGGCTGCTCGCCGAGCAGCGGCAGGGCGCGGACGATGCCGCCGGCCGAATCCAGCAGGCCATCGCGTTCGTCCGATATGACAACCTTCGGCTCCTGCCTTTCGGCCACATGGGCGATGATCTGGTCGGCCAGGTAGTGAACGTTGACGACGGCTCTCGACACCCCCGCCGCGGCCAGGCTGTCCAGCCCCCAGTCGAGCAGGGTCTTGCCGGCGACCTTCACCAGCGGCTTCGGCAATGTCGCGGTGATCGGCAGCAACCGCTTGCCCAGTCCGGCCGCCAGCACCATCGCCACGTCGGGCTTTTCCTGTCCGCTCATAAAACGCGCTCCTGGAGGAAGCCGGATTTTTCATAGAGCGCACGCAGTTCCGCAAGCGAGGAATGCAGCAGCACCCGCCGCAGATACTCGCGGATTCTCGGCAGGTGCCGGAGATAGTCGGGCTTGCCGTCGCGCCGGTACAGCCGCACGAAAATGCCGAGTATCTTGGAATTGCGCTGTGCGGCCATTATCGCATAGGCCTCGGCGAAGCCGTCCGCGTCGAAACCGCCGGTTCGCTGCCTAGCCGCGACATAGGCCTCGACCGCCGTCGTCTCCAGCTCCGGCGTCATGGTAACCCGCGCGTCGAGTGCGAACGAAGCGACGTCGTAGGCGGTCGGGCCTATCAGGCCGTCCTGGAAATCGACGATGCCCAGACGGTCATGGCCGGTCCTGTCGCCGCGCCAGACGATGTTGGGCGACTGGAAATCGCGGTGCATGAAGCCGTATTGCTTGCCTTCAAGCCTGTCGAAGACGCGGTTCCAAGCCTGCGTGAAAGCCTTGCGCTCAGCCGGCTCGGCCGCCCTGCCGAAAGCTTCCGGCACGTACCAGTCGAGCAGCAGCTCGACCTCGATCATCATGGCGTCGCGGTCGAAAGGCGGGATGCGGTGCACGACGCCGGGCGCTGCCTTCGCCTCATCCGGCCAGTCCATGACATGCATCGTCGCCAGCAGTTGGGCGGCTGCCGCGAGGCGCTCCGGCACCGGCCGGCCCGCTTCGTCGAGGAAGTTGCCGGCGCCGAGATTCTCGATCAGCAGGAAACCTGCGTCGAGATCCTGTTCGAATATTTCGGGAACGGTGACGCCATTCCTTTTCAGCATGCGGGCGATGGCCACGAAAGCCGCCACAGTCTGCGCCGTATGAGCGATCTCGGCGTAGGGCTTGCCGTCGCGGACGGGCGGCCCGAGTACCAGCCGCGGCGAGTTCATCAGGATGCGCGAGGGCAGCGCAGCCGCCGTCACGGTCTCATAGCTGCGTGCCGAAGCATCGCCGGAAAAGAGCGCGCGGTCGGCGTCGCCGTAGCCGGTGCGGTTGAGGAAATCGCGCGCCGCAAACGAGCGTGCGATGCGCGCAAGCGTCGCCTCGGGGCTGCTCAGCACCGCGCGGCGACCGTCGCCTTCATGCTCCAGCGTGATCCAGATCGTGCCCGCGGGGAGATGCCCCGCAGCCTTTTCCGGCCATTCGATGATAGCGACGCCATTCTTGCCGGCCTCGTCAAAACCCAGTTCGTCGAGCTCCTCCACGGACGAAAGCCGGTAGAGATCGAAATGCTGGACGGCGAGCCGCGTCTCGTAGCTCTGCACCAGCGTGTAGGTCGGGCTCGGCACCTCGAGGTCCGCATCGGCGGCCAGCGCTCGGATCAGCCCGCGCGCCAGGGTGGTCTTGCCGGCGCCCAGGTCGCCCCGCAAGGCCAGCACGTCGCCATTGCGCAAGGCCGCCGCGATATCCTGGCCGAGCAGCACCGTGGCGCGTTCGTTGGCCAGGCTGCATTCCAGCACGCTGCCATCCATGAAGCGCCGCTACTCCGCTGCCGCCCTGGCCTGCGCCGGGACCATCGGAAACTGGCAAACGACCGTGGTGCCACGATCCTTCGCCGAATCGATGCGGACGCTGCCGCCATGCAGTTCGACGAAGCTCTTGACGATCGACAGGCCAAGCCCGGCGCCGCGGCGGCGGCCGCCATTGGAGCGCGGCTCGAAACGCCGGAACACCGTGTCCAGCACGTCGGGCGCCATGCCCGGACCGTCGTCATGCACCGAGAACTGCACATTGCCGGCCGACATTTCGCAGGTCAGGCCGATCGTGGAGCCTTCCGGCGCATAGTTGGCGGCGTTGCTCAGGAGGTTGAACAGCACCTGGCGTACCCGGTTCTCGTCGCCGTTGAAGCTTTTGGGCGCGCGCGACACGTCGATATCCAGCACGATCGCATGTTCGCGCAGCCTTTCCGTCACCAGGTCGGAGGCGGCTCGGATGGTGCTGTCGACAAGGATTTCGCCGACATCCAGCTCCATGATGCCGGCATCGACTGTGGCGAGGTCGAGAATGTCGTTGACGATGGTGAGCAGCACCGACGACGAGGAGCCGATGTGGCCGACATAATCGCGCTGGCGCGGCGTCAGCGGTCCAGTGTCGGGCAGGGCCAGAAGTTCGGTGAAGCCGATGATGTTGGTCAGCGGCGAGCGCAGCTCGTAGGAAACATGCTGCACGAAATCGTTCTTCAGCTGGTCGGCGCGCTGCAACGCTTCGTTCTTTTCCTTGAGCGCCTTCTCGACATTGGCGCTGTCGGTCACGTCGACGAAGGTCATCATCACCTGGCCGTTGGGCAGGTGGATGATGGCGTAGTGCAGGATGTTGCCGTTCTTCAGCTCGGCCTGTCCATCGCGGTCGCGGCGCTCGTCGTCGAAGCCGGTCACCGCGGCGACAAACCCCGCCCATGGACTGTCCTCGGTCAGGATATCGCAAACCGCCCTTATCTCCGAAACATGGGTGTTCGGCTTGACGAAATCGGCGTCCAGTCCCCATAGCGTCGAGAAGGCGGGATTGGCGAGCCTGACGCGGCCGTCCGGCCCGAAGACGGCGACGCCCTCGGCCAGGTTGTCGAGGGTTTCGCCCTGCACCCGGACCGCGGAGTTGTAGCGGCTTTCCAGGTCGATCTTCTCGGTGAGGTTTTCAAACACCCAGGTGACGCCGCCCTTCGGCTGCGGATTGGCGATGACGCGGATGGTGCGGCCGTCGGGCAGGTGCCACCAGTGTTCCTGCGGATCGACCGAACGGTAGGCGTTCAGCACATTTTCCTTCCAGCGCCGCCACTCCGGCTGTTCGGCGAGCTTGCCGTCGGTGCGCAGCCGGTCGAGCAGGATGGCATTGTCGGGCGCGCTGGCGAGGAACTTGGTGTCGAGGTCCCACAATTTCTGGAACGCCTGATTGTGGAACACCAGCTTGCCGTCGGCATCGAACGAGGCGACAGCGGTGGTGAGCTGGTCAAGCGTGTCAGCATGGCTGCGCACCATGCGCTCATATTCGGCGCGGATGCCCTCGGCCGCCGTCATGTCCACGGCAATGCCGGCCGAGCCACCGCCGCCGGCAACGTCAGTTATGGCGAACATGCGGCGGTCGCCCTCCACCACGGTCGACATGGTCTGTTCGAAAACCGCCTGGCCTGCCTGATGCTTCGCCACCGCTTCGCGCGCCTGGCTGCCGAGGAATTCCCTGCCGTCGCGCACGGCGGCCGCGCCGTTCTCGGCTTCGACAGCTTTCGCGAAAGCCCGGTTCACCCATTTCAGCCCGCCGTCGGCGCTGCGGACCCAGAACGGCATGGCAAGCGCGTCGAGCAGGTCCAGAATGGTTTCGTGATCGGCCGAAAGGCGCTGGTTTTCGAGCTTCAGCCGCGCGGCAAGGCGCTGGGTCTCCGACAGCGATACGAAGCGGACAAGAATGTGCGCGGCGGTCTTGCGGCCATGCACTTCCAGAGGCGCGGATTTGTGGGTCTCGACGACGAGGTCGAAGCCGGTCGCCCTTTCGCGCAGCGCCGTCACCGCCTGCTCGAGCGCCGCCGCCGAGCGCGGCATCAGCCAGCGCCCGAAGGCCAGGAAGCTGCTGCGGTCTTCGGGAGCTCCGGTTTCGGCCGGCAGCGCGCCGACGACCTCGGGCTTCGACTTCTCGCCGGCCCACACCACGATGCGCTGGTCGCGCAGGTTGAGCAGCGCTTCGGAACGCTGCAGCGAGGCGTTGACGTCGGCCAGACGGGCGCGAAGCAGCACGTTCTCGGCAGCCGTGCGCCCCCTCTCGCGGATAAGCCAGATGGCCGAAAGCAGGGCGGCACCCATGACGCCGGCAAAGACGGCGGCCTGCATGACTTCGGCGGTGCCGACGGACATGCCGGCATCCTCGACGGTCTGCGCGATGGCGAGCGTGGGCAATGCGGTCGAGATCGAAAGCAGGACGCCGCGGCGCCATGTCCGTATGATCGCGGCAGGCAATGGCCACAGCCCGTGCATGCGGGAGCTTCCGTCGTGCCCGCTGGAATCGATATGGCCGCCGGAACCGGCGCTTCCCGCTCGACGCGGGCGTTCCCCTGGCATGTCTTGTCCTCTCCGCCGCCTCAAGACCGCCTGAGCGTGCCCCTTAGTCCCCTGACCCCGGAGCCTGAGGCGTCGCGAATCACCTCACTGTACCTGTTGAGCGAATCGCCGTGAAGAAGGCAGGCGAGCAAAAAGAAGCCGGGCGAAAAGTCAATCGCCCGGCTTCAATATATTGTATGTACTGGCTACGAAATCAGTACCTGTAGTGTTCCGGCTTGAACGGGCCCTGCGGGGTGACGCCGATATAGGCGGCCTGTTCGCCGGAGAGCTCGGTCAGCTTGGCGCCGAGCTTGTCGAGATGCAGGCGCGCGACCTTTTCGTCGAGGTGCTTGGGCAGAACGTAGACCTCGTTCTTGTACTGGCCGACCCTCGAATAAAGCTCGATCTGGGCCAGCACCTGGTTGGTGAACGAGGCCGACATGACGAAGCTCGGATGGCCGGTCGCGTTGCCGAGGTTGAGCAGGCGGCCTTCCGACAGAAGCAGCATGCGCTTGCCGTCCGGGAAGGTGACCATGTCGACCTGCGGCTTGACGTTGGTCCATTTGAGGTTGCGCAGCGCGGCGACCTGGATCTCGTTGTCGAAGTGGCCGATGTTGCCGACGATGACCATGTCCTTCATGGCGCGCATGTGGTCGAGCGTGATGACGTCCTTGTTGCCGGTCGTGGTGATGACGATGTCGGCGGTCGGCGCGGCGTCCTCGAGCGTGACGACCTCGAAGCCGTCCATGGCGGCCTGCAGCGCGCAGATCGGATCGACTTCGGTGACCTTGACGCGGGCGCCGGCGCCCTTGAGCGAAGCCGACGAGCCCTTGCCGACATCGCCGTAGCCGCAGACGACGGCGACCTTGCCGGCCATCATCACGTCGGTGCCGCGGCGGATGCCGTCGACCAGCGATTCCTTGCAGCCATACTTGTTGTCGAATTTCGACTTGGTGACGCTGTCGTTGACGTTGATCGCCGGGAAGGGCAGCAGGCCCTTCTTCTGCAGCTGGTAGAGACGGTTGACGCCGGTCGTGGTCTCCTCGGTGACGCCGCGGATGGCGGCCTTGTGCTTGGCGAAGAAGCCCGGCGTCGCCGCCATGCGCTTCTTGATCTGTGCGAACAGGATTTCTTCTTCCTCGCTGCCCGGATTGGACAGCACGTCCTCACCGGCCTCGGCGCGCGCGCCGATCAGGATGTACATGGTGGCGTCGCCGCCATCGTCGAGGATCATGTTGGTGGCGCCGCCGTCGGCCCACTGGAAGATCCGGTCGGTGTACTCCCAGTATTCCTCGAGCGTCTCGCCCTTGACGGCGAAGACCGGAATGCCGGCTTCAGCGATCGCCGCGGCGGCATGGTCCTGCGTCGAGAAGATGTTGCAGGAGGCCCAGCGGATGTCGGCGCCGAGCGCCTTCAGCGTCTCGATCAGCACCGCGGTCTGGATCGTCATGTGCAGCGAGCCGGAAATGCGCGCGCCCTTCAGCGGCTTCTTTTCGCCGAACTCCTCGCGGCAGGCCATCAGGCCCGGCATTTCGGTCTCGGCGATCTCGATTTCCTTGCGGCCCCAGTCGGCCAGCGAAATGTCTGCAACAATGTAGTCTTTGCCAGCGGCCATGGTCGTACTCCGATGAAATGGACGAAAGCGCATCGCAGCCGGAGGCCGGCGGACCCGCGCAAAATCTGCGCCCTGACTAGCAGATCGGGCTAGCGGCGACAATGGGATATAAAGAAATCTTTATTCGTGCATGTGTTCGCGCGACGCGAACAGCTCTGAGGCTGTCGAAAAATGCAGCGAACAAACGGCGGTTCTTCAGGATCGCGCAAAAAGGATCAACGACTTCAGGTCGTCATTATTGGCCCTGCGCAAGGCGTCTATGTAGCGTTGGCGCAATTCACCCGTTGCCTGAAGGTTCCCGCCGCCCCAGCCGAACGGCTGGTCGTCGAGTTTTTCAACGAGCAGGTCCGCCATCAAGCGGGAGTGGCGGCCGTTGCCATTGGTAAAAGCGTGCACGAATACGATTCGATGATGGAACCGTACGGCGAGTTCGTCGGCGTTGAACGTCCCTTGTTCAATCCAGTACCGGAACTGCTCGAACAGCTCCGCGGACCTGCTGCCGATCTGCCAGGGCGCAGCTCCGATACCAAGAAGCTCTACCTGGCGATACTCGCCTGCCCATCTCCAGACTTTCCCGAACATCCTTTTGTGAAGGCTGCGCGAAAACGCAGCTGTCGCAATATCAAGAGGCTTTGCCCTTTTGCGTTTTGCCCAGGCAAGACCGCTTGCAATGTTGTCTTCCTCCGCGACGTTGAGGTCCCCGCGGCTCTGGATCCAGGTCGGAATCAACTTCTTCTGATCGTCGGGAGGGACCGGCGTGGCGTCCTCTATGGGCGCGAAAATGTCGGTCACACCTCGCTCCAAAGATCGCGGTCGCTTAGCTCGTTTCGAATGTAATCATCGATGCGCGCCTCGAAGTCGGCCTTGCTTGTTTCCTGATCCTCGAGGCGCATCGTATGGGATACCCGCGTCAGCGCGTTCTCCGCAATTTTTCGCGCGCGCGTCTGCACCGTCTCTTCCAGTGAAGTGTTCGGTACGAGAGCGTAGACCAGTGTCGCGTCCAGCGCTTCAGCATATTTGCGCAGCGTGGCCAGCTGGATCGTGCCGTTTGCCTCTGATTTCTCGGCCTGCTCGATACTTTGCGGCGACACCCGCATTCTGCGCGCAAGCTGGGGACCCGACATGACCAGTCCATCGCGCAGCGCCCTGATCCATCCCTTGGGCGGGGGTGCAAGACGGCTGACCGGCCTTGCAGTTGCAAGGCGATCGTCCAATCTTTTGCGGGCGCTGTCGTTGAGTTTTCTCATGTCATCCTCATCAACGCTCGAGTTGATTTCCGCTAGCGTTCGGCCAACCCACAGGTTGATGTAATCCACGAAAATTACAATCTATAGCTTGATAAACGTAGAATCAACATCAATCTATGGATTGATGAGCTGCGTGGGGTTGCCAGCACACCGACGGCAGAAAAACGCCGTCGGTTGGCCGCAAGCGCCGCCAGGATACGGCGCCAATGCGAACGATTCAGATCTCTTCGCCGAAACGCGAGGCAATCAGCGTTTCCAGCGCCGCCATGACCGCTTCGGCGTCCGGCCCGCTGGAGGAAACGCGGATGCGGCAGCCTGGGCTGGCCGCCAGCATCATCAGGCCCATGATCGACGTTCCGCCGACGGTGGTGCCGTCCTTCTCCACGTCGACGACGGCGTCGAACCCGCTCACCAGCGAGACGAACTTGGCCGAAGCCCGCGCGTGCAGGCCGCGCTGGTTGACGATTTCGAACTCGCGCGTCAGCGGCTGGCGGTCTTGGCGCGCATTCGAACCGGTCATTTGCTGCTCAGGAGCTGGCTGGCGACGTTGATGTATTTGCGGCCGGCTGCCTGCGCCTGCGTCAGCGCCATGTCCATGTCGTCGCCGGCGCGCACGCTGGACAGCTTGATCAGCATCGGCAGGTTCATGCCCGCGATGACTTCGACGCGGCCGGGCTCCATCACCGAAATCGCCAGGTTGGACGGCGTGCCGCCGAACATGTCGGTCAGGATGACGACGCCGGCGCCGCTGTCGGCGCGCGCCACGGCATCGACGATGTCGCGGCGACGCTGTTCCATATCGTCATCGGCGCCGATGGCGACGGTTTCAAACTTTTCCTGGGGTCCGACGACGTGCTCCACGGCGTTACGGAATTCCTCGGCCAGTTGACCGTGCGTTACAAGCACGAGTCCTATCATGCTGCTTTGGCTCCCGTCATGGCCCCTTCGGCGCATCGTTTTGCGGCCGCTTTTTCCGCTGGCCCCGCGGCAAGAGCGCTATCTTGTCGACGCGCGGTCCGTTGACAAGCACAATTTTGAAACAATTCTGAAAACGGATCGGCCATTTTGACGCATTTCAAGGCACTGTCTTGCGGGTCTGCCTGAGCATTTTGCAGCCGGGCGGAAACGTCAGGCGTCGCACAAATGCGGCTAAAACAAACAGATAGGGCGTTATGCATGGGTCAGCCTGAAAGCATCGCGCTCAGCCGAAAGGGCGGGGATGAAAACGTGCTGGCGACGGCGAAGACGGCGGCCTGCGCATTGCCCGCGGCGAGTTGGAGGCAGGGGATATCGCAGCCGGCCAGCGATTCGGTCCCGGCTTCCTGGAAGCGCTGCGCACTCGCCGCCGGTACCAGCCTGACCAGCAGGTCGGCGATCATGCCCGGCTCGAAGTCCAGCGGTCGCGGCCCGACGCCGTGCACCTCAGCCAGGCCGGCGATCGCGCAGGGCGCCTGGCAGAAAACCCGGCCGTTCCTTGCCGAGACCAGAACCTGGTCGTCGCAGACGAGGCGGGCAAAGCGTCCATGCCGGGTAAAGCCGTCGATCAGGGCAAGCGCCAGCGTCGTCTTGCCCGAGCCGGACGCTCCGGCGATCAGGACACCGCGGTCGCCAAGCAGCAGCGCCGACGCGTGCAGGTTCTGTCCGGCCACCTAACCCTCGGCCGGCAGCGTCATCACGAAGCGGGCGCCCCTTATCTCGCCGGGCTTGCCGCCGGGAATGTTCTCGGCGGTCAGCGTGCCGCCATGCGCCTCGACGATCTGCCGGCTGATCGACAGGCCGAGGCCGGAATTCTGGCCGAACGCCTCGCCCGCCGGCCGGTCGGTGTAGAAGCGCTCGAAGATGCGGTCGATGTTGTCGGCGCGGATGCCCGGGCCGTTGTCGTCGACGGTGACGACGACATGTTTTCCAGCCCGCGACAGGCTGATGCCGATGCGGCCGGTATCGTCAGGAACGAAGGAGCGGGCGTTTTCGATCAGGTTGGTGATGACCTGGCCGAGACGAAGATCGTGACCGAGCACATTGTAGCTCTTGGCGCCCTGCGGCAGCTTTTCGGCGGTGAACTCGATCTCGACATGTTTCTTGTGCCGACCGGCATCGAGCGAGGCCCCGACGATATCTGTCAGGAACTGGCGCATGTCGATGCGCTGGGCATCGTCGCGCGCGAGTTCGGCATCGAGCCGGGAGGCGTCCGAAATGTCGGTGATCAGGCGGTCGAGCCGGCGCACGTCGTGCTGGATGACTTCCATCAGGCGGCCGCGCGACGCGTCGTTCTTGGCCAGAGGCAAGGTCTCGACGGCGCTGCGCAGCGACGTCAGCGGGTTCTTCAACTCGTGCGACACGTCGGCGGCGAAACTCTCGATCGCCTCGATGCGCGCGTAGAGCGCGTTGGTCATCTCGCGCAAAGCCACCGACAGATTGCCGATCTCGTCCTGGCGGTCCGAGAAATCGGGGATCTCCTCGCGGCTCTTGACGCCGCGGCGCACCCTGACCGCCGCCGCGGAAAGCCGGCGCAGCGGGTTGGCGATGGTCGAGGCAAGCAGCATCGACAGCACCACCGTGACCAGCGCCGCGACGCCGAACACCCGCAGGATGGCCTTGCGCTCCTCGGCGACGATCTTGTCGATGTCGCCGCCCTGCGTCGACAGCATCAGCACGCCCATGACGGCGCGGAACCGCTGGATCGGCACCGCGACCGAAACGATCTGCTCGCCCTGCTCGCTGACGCGCACCACCGTGGACGGCACGCCGGTCAGCGCGCTCATCACTTCGGGGAACGCCGCGCCGTTGCCGCCCGGCTGCTCCTTGTAGACCGGCAGGTCGGTGTTGCGGAAAAAATCCGAGACGAGCTTCTCGGCTTTCGTCAGCAGGCTCTCGTCCTCTTCCTCGACGGGAGGAAGGTCGTAGCGCAGGATCTGGCCGCGCGAATAGAGATGCCGCGAATCGAGCAGCAGGTTGGCGTCGCGGTCGTAGATGCGGGCGCGCGTGCGGGTCGGCGAGATCAGCCGCCGCAGCACCGGCGCGACGCGCTCGGGATTGATCGGGAAATCGAGGCTGTCGAGCTGGTCGGAGCCGGGCGCCAGGCTCTCGCCGGCCTGCAGCTCGAGCAGCTTTTCCGGATCGATGCTGATCGAATCGGTTTCGACCGTCGCCGAGGCGGCAATCGCGCCGGCGATGATCTCGCCCTGCGTCATCAGGCTTTCGACGCGCGCCTCGATCAGCCCGTCGCGGAACTGGTTGAGATAGAGGATGCCGATGACCAGAACGCCGAGCGCCGGCGAGGTTGAGGAAGAGGATGCGCCGCGTCAGGCTCGAAAACATGTAGTGGCCGAGCAGCCGCTGCAGCCGGTGGGTCAGCTTGGCCAGCAGGACGGGCGACAGCCCGCGGCCGTTTCGCCGCGCCCGCCGGCGTTTTCAGCTCTGCTATCAACCGCCATCTACAACAACTCGTGCCCGGGACGGCTCACGCCTCGCGAAACCGGTAGCCGACCCCATAAAGCGTTTCGATCATGTCGAAATCGTCATCGACCGCCTTGAACTTCTTGCGCAGCCGCTTGATGTGGCTGTCGATCGTGCGATCATCGACATAGACCTGCTCGTCATAAGCCGAATCCATCAGCGCGTCACGACTTTTGACGACGCCGGGGCGCTGCGCCAGCGAATGCAGGATCAGGAATTCGGTGACGGTCAGCGTCACCGGCTCGCCCTTCCAGGTGCAGGTATGGCGTTCCTGGTCCATGACAAGCTGGCCGCGCTCCAGCGAGCGGGCCTGCTGGCTCGGCGTCTTGGCGGCGGCGTCGCGGGCGCTGGCGCGGCGCAGCACCGCCTTCACGCGCTCGACCAGCAGGCGCTGCGAGAACGGTTTGCGGATGAAATCGTCGGCGCCCATCTTGAGCCCGAACAGCTCGTCGATCTCGTCGTCCTTCGAGGTCAGGAAGATGACCGGAAGGTCGGTCTTCTGGCGCATCCGGCGCAAAAGCTCCATGCCGTCCATGCGCGGCATCTTGATGTCGAGGATCGCCAGATTCGGCGGCCGCGCCGCCAGCCCCTCCAGCGCCGAGGCCCCATCGGTGTAGGTCTCGACGCGATAGCCTTCGGATTCCAGTGCGATCGACACCGAGGTCAGAATATTGCGGTCGTCGTCGACAAGCGCGATTGTTGCCATATCAAGCGGCTCCCTCATGAGCGGTGTCCCTTCCTCTTGCGGAAGGGGCTTTTGGCGGACAAATTGGGTACAAAATGTGGCATGGTCTCACCGGCAATGTCACAGATAGGCGGCACGCGCCACGCCCCAATTTGCGCTGCAACGTGCGAGCGTCATGCCGGCGTCAGGCCAAGCGGCGCGGATGCGACCAACCTGCTCACATTCTAAACGATTTAAACGAATTTCAAAATCTTTAAATCGATTAATGATTTGAAATCACTCGATCTTTTCTGTTTCTGAGCTTCTATGCCCTGTTACGCTCGCTAGACGCGGCTGGATGCGGCAGAGCAAAAAATTGCGGCGTCGCGGCAAATGGGAGCCAGAATGAGCGAAATCGGCAAACGCAATCCCGCCTGCGGGATCGACACGGCCGGCTGAAGACGACCGGCAAGGTCCACTACAATCTCGGCGCGGCCGCGCTCTCCGAGGAGGCGATCCGCCGCGGCGAGGCCAGGCTGACCGCGCATGGCGCGCTTGTCGCCGACACCGGCCAGCACACCGGCCGCTCGCCCAAGGACAAGTTCGTCGTCCGCGACGCGACGACCGAGCCGCATGTCTGGTGGGACAACAACAAGGCGATGACGCCGGCGCAGTTCGACGCGCTGCTCGCCGATTTCCTGGCGCATGCCGCCGCCAGGGATCTGTTCGTGCAGGATCTGATCGGCGGCGCCGACCGAGCCATCAGCCTGCCGACGCGCGTCGTCACCGAATATGCCTGGCATTCGCTGTTCATCCGCAACCTGCTGATCCGCCCGGACGCGGCGGAGCTGGCGCGCTTCGTGCCGAAGATGACGATCATCGACCTGCCGTCCTTCCGCGCCGACCCGGCGCGCCACGGCTGCACGCAGCGAGACGGTGATCGCCGTCGACCTGACCCGCATGATCGTGCTGATCGGCGGCACCTCCTATGCCGGCGAGATGAAGAAGTCGGTGTTCACCGCGCTCAATTACCTCCTGCCCGCCAAGCGGCGTGATGCCGATGCACTGCTCGGCCAATGTCGGGCCGGACGGCGACGCGGCGGTGTTCTTCGGCCTGTCGGGCACCGGCAAGACGACGCTGTCGGCCGATCCGTCGCGCACGCTGATCGGCGACGACGAGCATGGCTGGGGCGCCGCACGGCATCTTCAACTTCGAAGGCGGCTGCTACGCCAAGACGATCCGCCTGTCGGCGGAGGCCGAGCCGGAAATCTTCGCGACGACCCGCCGCTTCGGCACCGTGCTGGAAAACGTCGTGCTCGACGCAGACCGCGTCCCGGATTTCGACGACGGCTCGCTGACCGAAAACACCCGCTGCGCCTATCCGCTCGACTTCATCCCGAATGCCAGCGCGACCGGCCGCGCCGGCCATCCGAAGAACATCATCATGCTGACCGCCGACGCCTTCGGCGTGATGCCGCCGATCGCCAAGCTGACGCCGGCGCAGGCGATGTATCATTTCCTTTCCGGCTACACCGCCAAGGTCGCCGGCACCGAGCGCGGCGTCACCGAGCCGGAAGCGACGTTCTCGACCTGCTTCGGCGCGCCGTTCATGCCGCGCCACCCGTCGGAATACGGCAACCTGCTGCGCCAGCTGATCGCCGAGCACGGCGTCGACTGCTGGCTGGTCAACACCGGCTGGACCGGCGGCGCCTACGGCACCGGCAAGCGCATGCCGATCAAGGCGACGCGCGCGCTGCTCGTCGGCCGCGCTCGACGGCTCGCTCAACGACGCCGAATTCCGCACCGACGCCAATTTCGGCTTCGCGGTGCCGGTCGCGGTGCCGGGCGTCGACGCGGCCGATCCTCGATCCGCGCTCGACCTGGGCCGACAAGGCGGCCTACGACCGCAGGCGCAAGACAGCTGGTCGGCATGTTCATCGACAATTTCGGCAAGTTCGAAGCGCATGTCGACGCCTCCGTGCGGGGCGCGGCGCCGCGCATTGCGGGAAGCGGCCGAATAGTCGGCTGGGACAATCGACATTCCCCGAAAAGGCCCGGCACGTGCCGGGCCTTTTCTTTTGTCGGCGCGGGCACGGCTTTGCAATGAGCTGTCTGGCATGACGCGCTGCGACGACTCTCAGGAGGATGCATCCATGACCGCTTCGGCATCGACGTCGCGCCGGTGCATTCATCGACGAGACGACCTGGTCGAGAACTTCATCCGCTCGTCCGGTCCCGGCGGCCAGAACGTCAACAAGGTCGCGACCGCCGTGCAGCTGCGCTTCGACGCCGCGCAATGCGCCGGGCCTGTCCGAGCGCGTGCGCGAGCGCACGATCAAGCTTGCCGGCCAGCGCGCCACCAAGGACGGCGTCATCGTCATCGAGGCCGGCCGTTTCCGCACGCAGGAGCAGAACCGCGCCGACGCGCGCGCGCGGCTGACGGCGCTGGTCGCCAAGGCGGCCGAGCCGCCGCCCAAGCCGCGCAAGAAGACCAGGCCGTCGAAAGGCGCGGTCGAAAGGCGGCTGAAGAGCAAGGCGGGGCGCTCCACCGTCAAGAAGCTGCGCGGCAAGGTCGACGAGCGACTGAGCCCGCTGCACGGTCTGATTGCAGCTTCCAATCGGCTGCAAATGCCAGATTTCGATGCGCGCTATCGCATGTCGCGAAATGTCTCGGTCGAGAACGACGTCACAATCGAGAGCTACGGCGCGGCGGCGCTATCAGGCAGCAAGGAGATCTGAGCATGGGTATGTTCGATTTCGTCAAGAATCGTCGGCAAGAAGCTCGGCTTCGGCGACGACGAAGAGGCGCCGAAGGCCGAGGCGCTGAAGAAGGAACTCGATTCGCACAAGCTCGGCACCGACAAGGTCGAGGTCGTCGTCAAGGGCGACAAGGCCGTGCTGAAGGGCGTGGTCAAGGATCAGTCGATCTTCGAGAAGGCGGTCATCGCCGTCGGCAACACGCTCGGCGTCTCCAAGGTCGCAGGCCGACGAGCTGAAGGTCGTGGCGCCCGATTCCGGCCTGAAGCTCGACGGCAATGTCGACATGACCGAGCTGGTCAAGGCGGCGACGCCGGCCAAGGAGCCGCGTCTTCTACACCGTCAAGAAGGGCGACAACCTCTCGAAGATCGCCGAGAGCGCAATACGGCAAGGGCAAGGCGTCGAAATACACCGTCATCTTCGAGGCCAACAAGCCGATGCTGAAGCATCCCGACAAGATCTATCCCGGCCAGGTGCTTCGCATCCCCGATCTCGGAAACGGCTTGACAGCCCGCGCTCCGGTAACTTTCACTCGGCGGACGACGGCGGCTTGACGGCCGCCGTTTCCATTTCAACCATGTGAAGGTCGAGGATCATGCAGGTTCTTCCCCGGGGCGTGCGCCACATGCCGGGCTATCTCGGCCGCGACGACGCAGGAGGCGCTGGTCGAGGATATCCGCGCCGTGGTGCAGGCCGCGCCGCTCTACGTGCCGACCATGCCGCGCACCGGCAAGCCGATGAGCGTGCGCATGACCAATTGCGGGACGCTCGGCTGGGTGACCGACAAGGAGCGCGGCTACCGCTACCAGCCGACGCATCCGGTGACCGGCGCGCCGTGGCCGCCGATCCCGGAGCGGCTGCTGCGCCTGTGGCAGGAGGTCTCGGGCTACCCGCATCCGCCGGAGGCCTGCCTGGTCAATTTCTATCGATGCCAGCGCCAAGATGGGCCTGCATCAGGACCGCGACGAGCAGGATCTTGCCGCGCCCGTCGTCTCGGTCTCGCTCGGCGACGACTGCCTGTTCCGCGTCGGCCAGACGCACGCGCGACGGGCAGACCGTGTCGTTCAGGCTGACGAGCGGCGATGTCGTCGTGCTCGGCGGCGAGGGCCGGCTCGCCTTCCACGGCGTCGACCGCATCTACCCGTCGACCTCGGCGCTGCTCAAGAATGGCGGCCGCATCAACCTGACGCTGCAGGCGGGTGACCCGGCCCGGGTGACGCACGACTTCCGGCGGAACTTCGTGCTTGGTCTTCAGGGCTTGCCCGA
Organism: uncultured Alphaproteobacteria bacterium; assembly: GCA_963726065.1. Lineage (GTDB taxonomy): Bacteria > Pseudomonadota > Alphaproteobacteria > Rhizobiales > Rhizobiaceae > Neomesorhizobium. The sequence goes on along the minus strand of CAVSAU010000002.1, from coordinate 272,672 downwards.
GAAGCTTTTGGCGTCTTTCGGCGAATTGACCATCACGCCATCCGCACCAAGGGCGACGGCCTTCTGGTAGGCGTCGGGCGAGTTGACGCCGAACAGGACGATGTGGGCGGCGCCTTTGGAACGGAAGCAATCCATGGCTTCCTTGTCCCAGGTCAGTTCGGCTTTGGAGACGCCCTCGCCGAGGGTGTATTTTTCGACCACCTCGACCTCTCGCGTCAGTTCCAGCCCATGCCAGCGTACGGCATTGTCGCCGGCCATCACGTCGCATTGGTGAGCCATGGCGACGTTGGCCAGCAGGGTGCGGGTGTCGTCGCGCGCCTCATATCGCTGGATCGCAGGGGCAAGCGCCTGCAAATATTTGGCATCGGCGGAGTAGACCCGCGTACGCTTGAGGCTGCGGGTTTCTTCCAGCGTGGTCAGCAGCGCCTGGCCCAACTGTTCGGGATCGGCGTCCGGCGACTTGATGTCGATGTAGAACCTTGTCTCGGGAAACTCTTTCAGCAAAGCTTCGAGGCGAGGAATGCCTACGCCCTTGCCGCGAAAGGGATAGTCCTGTCCCTTGTCAAGGGTAAAGGCGAAGCGTGCATCCGTATCGGCCAGCTCCGCGGCGCTATAGGCCGATACCGGGCCGCTCTTGTCGGTCAGGCTTTTCAGGTCGGACGGCCGGTAGAGCACGATCACCCCGTCCTTGGATTGCTGCACCGTCACCCAGATGGCGTATGGCGATCACCGTGTTTTCGGGGGCGTCGGCCATGCCGCCGCGATGGGCGATGATTTCCGGCGAGCCGGCAAAGGCTGCTCCGGTCCCGAACGTGGCGACAATTGCCAGCGAAGCCAGCAAACGGAACGGCAATTTCTTCATGGCGGCAGGCCCCCTCGTCATAGAATTTTCCGCGGTGAACATTCGGCTGCGCATTCCAGGAAGCCGGCACGCATATCGAACCGAAGGCGGCCACGCTGGAGGTGATTTCGTTCAAGTCGGGTGGATGATGATTCGGGAGCACAAGTCAAGGTAGCATGCCGGCTCAATTCCCTCAAAGCTTGCGTAGCGCGACTTCCTCGACCCGATGGTTTGCGCCCTTGCGCAGGATGAGATCGGCGCGCGGCCGCGTCGGCAGGATGTTTTCCTTGAGGTTCTTCAGGTTGATGTTGTTCCACAGACCTTCGGCGATCGCCTTGGCGGCATCTTCGGAAAGCTGCGAATAGCGGTGGAAGAACGAATTGCGGGTTGCGGAAAGCCGTCTCGCGCAGCCGCATGAAACGGGCGATGTACCACTGGTGGATCTGCTCTTCCTCGGCGTCGATGTAGATCGAGAAATCGAAGAAGTCCGAGACGAAGGGCACCGCCTTGCCGTCGTGCGGCAGCTCACGCGTCTGCAGCACGTTGAGGCCTTCGAAGATCAGGATGTCAGGACGGTCGATGGTGACGAACTCGCCGGGCACAACGTCATAGGTCAGATGTGAATAGACCGGCGCGCGGACATTGCGCTGGCCGGACTTGATGCCCGACAGGAACCGCAGCAGGGCGCCGACGTCATAGCTGTCGGGGAAACCCTTGCGCTCCATCAGGCCTTTCTGGCGAAGCGCCGCGTTGGGAAACAGGAAACCGTCGGTGGTGATCAGGTCGACCTTGGGGCTCGACGGCCAGCGCGCCAGCAATTCCTTGAGCACGCGCGCGGTGGTCGATTTGCCGACCGCCACCGATCCGGCCATGCCGATGATGAAGGGGGTCTTGGCATCCGATGCGTTGAAAAACACCCGCCGCTGGTCGAACAAAAGCTGGCTCGCCTCGACATGCGCCGACAGGAGCCGCGACATCGACAGATAGACCCGGCGCACTTCGTCGAGATCGATCGGATCGTAGAGGGAACTCAGGCGGCGGACCTCGTCGGCGGTCAGCGTCAGCGGCGTGTCGGCGCGAAACTGCGCCCAGTCCTGCGCCGAAAAGAAGCGGTAGGGCGAGTATTTTTCGGTGGGTACGAGCTGGTCCATCAAAACTCACCCTTGCACTGCTGGCGCGTCAGGCCGGCTTGCGTGAAGCCTTTTCGGCCAGCCCGGACTGCGCCGTGCGCCGCTCGAGCTCCGCCAGGACCGCCGACAGCGGGACCCCGGCGAGCGCCAGAACGACGAGCCAATGATAGAGAAGATCCGCACTTTCCGAAACGAGGCCTTCGGTGTCGCCTTTCACGGCGGCGATGACCGTTTCGACGGCTTCCTCGCCGAGTTTCTGCGCCGCCTTGTCCATGCCGCGCGAAAATAGCTTGGCCGTCCACGAATCTGAATCGCCCGATTGCGCGCGCTCGGCAACGATCCTTTCCAGGTCGACAAGGGAAAATCCGGTCATTTCAGCCCTTTATGACGTCGGGGCCGGAGAGTCGAGTCGCATCGCCAGGCCAGCGGCGGCCATATGCGCCTTCGCCTGGCGAACCGAGTAGGTGCCGAAATGGAAGATCGACGCGGCCAGCACCGCGGTCGCATGGCCCTCGCGGATGCCGGCGACCATATGGTCGAGATTGCCCACGCCGCCCGAGGCGATGACCGGCGCCCGCACGGCGTCGGCGACAGCGCGTGTGAGCGCGATGTCGTAGCCGATCTTGGTGCCGTCGCGGTCCATCGAGGTGAGCAGTATCTCGCCGGCGCCGCGGTCGACGACCATTCGCGCGAATTCGACGGCATCGATGCCGGTCCTTTCGCGCCCGCCATGGGTGAAGATCTCCCAGCGGTCGCCTTCGCCGGCGCCGGAAACCTTCTTGGCGTCGATGGCCACGACAATGCACTGGTTGCCGAACTTGTCTGCCGCCTCGGCGACGAAATCCGGGTTCTTCACCGCCGCCGTGTTGATCGACACCTTGTCGGCGCCCGCCAGGAGCAGTCTGCGGATGTCGGCGACCTGGCGCACTCCGCCGCCCACCGTCAGCGGCATGAAGCACTGCTCGGCGGTCTTGGCGACCACGTCGAAGATCGTCTCGCGGTCGTCGGAAGAAGCGGTGATGTCGAGGAAGCACAATTCATCGGCGCCGGCGGCATCGTAGGCCTTGGCGGCTTCGACCGGATCGCCGGCGTCGATCAGGTCGACGAAATTGACGCCCTTGACGACACGGCCGTCCTTGACGTCGAGGCAGGGAATGACACGGGCCTTGAGGGTCAACGGGCAGCCTTCATTTCTTGAGTATTCGCCGCTGCGCGCTCTGGGCGCGTCAACTTTCGATTCCCGCGTAGAGGGTGGCGAGATCGATGGAGATGCCCAGCGCAGGCAGGCTGACCGTTTTCTCACGTCCAGCGATGGAGACCGGTCCGTCCCAGGCACCGCTTTCGTTGCGCGACCACAGCCAGATGCGCGGCTCGTCCTGGGAAAGGATAAGATAGTGCCGCAATGTCGGCAATCCGGTGTATTCCGCGACCTTTTCGCCGAAATCCTGGCCGTAGGAGGATGCGGAAAGGATTTCGGCAAGCAGCAGGGGCTCCCTTGCCGTCAGGTCGTTCAGCGTGTCGAATGCGTGATCGACGTAGACGTCGGGGTAGCGCACGCCATCGCTGGTCTTGACGCCGAAATCGGCCGATCCGATGTCGTACTCCGCCTGATCCAGCTGCTGGCCGAGCTGCATGGACAGCCGGAACGCCAGCCGCGCATGAGCCCGCGTCACATTGATCATCATCTCGACCACCCTCCCGCGCACGAATTCCCGCTTGCCCTCGCGCCCTTCGTTCCAGCGCAGGAATTCATCCGCCGTGGTCGGCATTTTGGTCTGCAGGTTCATCGGCCTAATCTAGCATGCCGCGCGGCGGTTTTGAAACGCCACGCAAAATCGCCAGCGCTTCCCGCGGGTCGACGCGCCCGTCGTAGAGCGCCCGGCCGGAAATCGCGCCTTCCAGCTTTTTCGTGTCGGGCATGGTCATGCGCACGATGTCGGCTATCGACGCCAGGCCGCCCGACGCGATGACAGGGATCGAGACGGCATCGGCGAGGTCGATCGTGGCCTCCCAGTTGATGCCGGTCAGCACGCCGTCGCGGTCGATGTCGGTGTAGACGATGGCCGCAACTCCGGCGCCCTCGAACTTTTTCGCCAGTTCCACGACGCCAAGCTTGGAGGCCTTTGCCCAGCCTTCGACGGCGACCTTGCCGCCCTTGGCGTCGATGCCCACGGCGATCTTTCCCGGGAATTTCCGGCAGGCTTCCTTGACCAGGTCCGGGTTCTTCACCGCGACGGTGCCGAGGATCACGCGGGCGAGCCCCTTGTCCAGCCAGGCCTCGATATGCTCCAGCGTGCGGATGCCGCCGCCGAGCTGCACCGGGTTCTTCGTCGCCCGCAGAATGGCCTCGACCGCCCTTCCATTGACGCTTTCGCCGGCAAAGGCGCCATTGAGATCGACGACATGCAGCCATTCGAAGCCCTGGTCCTCGAAGGCTTTCGCCTGTGCCGCCGGGTCGGCGTTGTAGACGGTCGCCTGTTCCATGTCGCCGAGCTTCAGGCGCACGCACTGGCCGTCTTTCAGGTCGATTGCGGGAAAAAGGATCAAGGCTTCCACCTCAGGAAATTGGCGATCAGGGCAAGGCCGAGCGCCTGGCTCTTTTCGGGATGGAACTGGGTGCCGGCAAAGTTGCCGCGCGTCACCGCCGCCGTCACCGGGCCGCCATAGTCGGTCACCGCCAGCACCTCGCCGTCGTTTCTCGCGTCGAGGTGATAAGAGTGGACGAAATAGGCGTGCAGGCCGTCCGCCCCGGTCGGGATGCCGGCAAACAGCGGATGCTGGCGCTTGAGTTCCAGGGTGTTCCAGCCGATCTGCGGGATTTTCAGCGACGGGTCGGCCGGCCGGATCTCCTTCACGTCGCCGGCGATCCAGGCGAAGCCCCTGGTGACCGTCTTTTCCAGCCCGCGCTCGGACATCAGTTGCATGCCCACGCAGATGCCCAGGAACGGCCGCGCCCTGGCGACGGCAACTTCCTCGACCGCCTCCCACATGCCCTCGACGGCGTGCAGGCCGGCCGCGCAATCGGCATAGGCCCCAACGCCCGGCAGGACAATGCGGTCGGCGCCGCGCACTCGCCCAGCATCCGCGGTCAGCTCGATCTCGGCGGCGATGCCGGCCTCGCGGGCAGCGCGCTCGAAGGCTTTCGTCGCCGAGCGCAGATTGCCCGAGCCGTAGTCGATGATGGCTACTCTCATATCAGGACTTGCCCGGATTGAGCAGGAAGCCAAGTGCTGGACCGGGATCAGCCTTGCGCGACGCGCTAGCCATCGGCAGCGGGTCGCGACTGTCGAACGCTTCGTCCGACACGCCGACGGTCTCGATGAAAAAGCGCGTTTCGGCGGCATCGAGGCTGTCGGCATCGACCACGCCGAATTCATGCCAGCCACGGCGGCGCAAGGCCGCGATGCGCAGTGCTGCGCCCTCCAGGCCCATATAGAGCGAAACCAGCAGCGAGAGCAGCGGCGAGGCGAGACCGACACCCGCAACATTGCCAAGAGCGGTCAGGCCGACCGTGACTGCCAGCGCAAGTGCGGCCTCGATCCACAAGCGATGCCACAGCAGCCACACCACCGGCACGAAAAAGGCCAGATAGGCAAAGCCATCGCGCACGAACACCGCATCGTCGGCATCCCCACCCCCGCCGCCTTGCGCCTGCATCACCACATAGCTCGCCATGGCAGTCACCCGTTCCCCATCACCCATTCAATGTGCCCTTGGTCGACGGCACGGCGTCGGCCTGGCGTGGATCGGGTTCGAGCGCCACGCGCAAGACCCGCGCCACCGCCTTGAAGCAAGTCTCGGCTATGTGGTGGTTGTTGGCGCCGTAGTGGTTTGTCACATGCAGCGTGATGCCGGCATTCTGCGCCAGCGCCTGGAAGAACTCGCGCACCAGTTCGGTGTCGAAGGCGCCGATTTTCGGAGCTGAAAAGACGACATTCCACACCAGGAACGGCCGGCCGGAAACGTCGATCGCCGCGCGGGTCAGCGTCTCGTCCATGGCAAGGTCGAGCGATGCGTAGCGGGTGATGCCGCGGCGCTCGCCAAGCGCTTTGGAAATCGCCTGCCCAACGGCGATGCCGGTGTCCTCGACAGTGTGGTGGTCGTCGATATGCAGGTCGCCCTTGGCCTTGACCGTCATGTCGATCAGCGAATGGCGCGAAAGCTGTTCCAGCATGTGGTCGAAGAAGCCGACCCCGGTCGAAATCTCGAACCGGCCGCTGCCGTCGATTGCGATTGCGACGCTGATTTCGGTCTCTTTGGTCTTGCGCGCAACTTCAGCCGCACGCGGTGTCCTGCCGGGAGCCATGAGACGATCCTTGCCTTCCAAAAACGGTGCCTTTTAACAGCAGGGTCGGCCAAGCGCCAGCGTCCGCTGATGGCGGGCTGGACGGTCAAAGGCCGGGTGCTGTTGCGGATAGGGAAGAAGGGCGCACCCAACTCCCGAAAAGAAGACCCAAGTATCTTATAAAATTCTTTCTTCGCGAATTTCTGTCACTGTTCAGCAAACCTGCTTATTGTTTCTTTGTTAGAGAGATTCTGACGAACAAAGGTGAAATATTTCACTTTCAAATAGCTTGGGCATGGTTCATACTTCCTCGCGTAGATTTGGGAGGTACGTCGATGACCCATGCGTTGAACCTTACATTGCCGCTCAAGCAGGATGCCGAGAGCCAGGCCAAACTCAAGCAGCTCGAAGCCATCTTCACCGATCAGGTGCAGCCGAAGATCGAAGAAGCGCTGAAGAAATCGAAGCTCGTGCACTTCGCCCGCGTGGTCGTTATCGACAACAAATACATCCAGGTCATCACCGAATACGAAGGCGACCATCAGGAGTACACCGAATTCTTCCGCCGTGAGCTGACCCCCGTGTTCGGGGCTATTTTCGGCCTGGCGGAAGGCGCACCCTCATCCGCGGACTCCGTCGCGTTCTGGGAATACTCCAAGGCGAACAACCGGCGAAGCCTTGGCCAGGACACCACCGGCGCGCTGGATTTTTCCGGCAATCCCGCCGGCTGGCTGTTCTCGGCCTATGACCACAAGGACGTCAGGACCATTCAGGCCGCGCTGGATAAAGCCGGCGCCTGACGGCAGAACCCCGCTTTCTCCTTCTTCAGCATCCCGCCACGCGCGGGACCGGGAGCACTCTTTGCTCGGGGGAACCAATGCCCGCACCGGATCCAGATCCGACGAAGCCGGACCGCCGCAATGTGCAGGGGCTGGTCGCCTATCGCTATGAGCAGCCGCGCTATGCCGTGCTGCTTTTCAGCATCGCCGACGCCGGGCCGGCGCGCCGCTTCCTGCGTTCCTGGCTGCCGCGCGTGCCCCGCGGCGACCAGGACCCAAAGTCGCTCACCGGGCCGGTTCTGAACTTCGCCTTCTCCTGGATCGGATTGAGCAAGCTGCTGGCGGCCGATCCGGTGCTCGATGCCGCTGCGGGCAGGCGCGAGCTCGATTGGGCCTTCACCGACCAGACCCCCGACCAGGCGGCGGTCTCCAGTCAGCTTGGCTTCATCGAAAACAGCGTCCCGGCCAACTGGTGGGGCAAGCACATTGCCCCCGCCGACATTCACCTGGCGGTCTATCTGGCCTTCGATGACGACGACCAGGCAACGCGCTCGCTCGCCGAGATCCGCGCGTCCGCCGCGCAATCGGGACTGGCCGAATGCAAATTGCCCGAGTTTGGCCAGGGCGCGCTTTCCGGATATCGGCCCGAAGGCGGCTTCCTGCATTTCGGCTACCGCGACGGCGTCACCTCGCCGGCGATCGACTGGGACGACACAAGGCAAAGCGGGACGGTCGACTTTCGCGAGTTCCTGATGGGCTATCCGAACGACGACTACCCGGTTGCGCCGCAGAACCCCGGAGCCTGGCGGGACTTTACACGCGACGGATCGTTTGCCTGCCTTGCCTGGATTTCGCAGGATGTAGCGGCCTTCAATCGTTTCCTCGACGCCAACGCGCCACTGGCAAGCGGACACGCAGCACCGGGCTTCGAACGGGACTGGGTCGCCGCCAAGCTGCTTGGCCGATGGCCCGACGGTTCGCCGCTGATAAGGCACCCCGAGCGGCCTCCGGACAGGCCGGACTTCGACGACGCATTCGGCTACGGCGATGACAAGGCAGGGCTCCGCTGCCCGCTTTCATCGCACATCCGCGTCGTCAACCTGCGCGACCAGGAACTGACCTTCGTCAATCAAAGGCGGTTTCCGGGCGGGCCGCCCCGGTTTGTCCGGCGCGGCTTCAGCTACGGCCCGAAGCTTACCGGCACGGCCGACGACGGCGTCGACCGGGGCGTTATCGGCACCTTCATCTGCGCCCGGGTGAACGAGCAGTTCTATTCGGTGCTGCGCTGGATCCAGAAGACGGATTTCGCCGAGGGCTACTTCAACCTGCCCTATGCCGGCTCCATGCAGGACGCGCTGTTCGGGAACCGGAAGAAGCCCGGCAGCAGCGCCAGGTTCGCGATCCCGTTCGAAAGCGGCGAACCGGCTCGCGCCGATCTCGTCGACTTCATCACCTACAAGGGCGTGGCGGTTCTTTTCCTGCCAAGTTTTACAGCACTCGCGCGGCTGACGTGACGGCTGCAATAGCCCCGTAGAAAATGAGCCCGGCCGGAGCCGGGCTCGAGGTTCGGACGACCAACGCCGTCCGGACGGGATCAGTTGTAGGCGCGCTCGCCGTGGCGCGAGATGTCGAGGCCGTCGCTCTCCGCTGCTTCCGGCAGGCGCAGGCCCATCACCGCCTTGACGATGAGCAGCGCGACGACCGACACCACGGCCGACCAGACGATGGCGACGACGACCGCCGTCAGCTGCTTGATGAACTGGCCGCCGATCGCGTAGTCCGCCGAGCGCCGAAGCCGCCGAGCGCCGGAGACGCCACGATCGCGGTGCCGAGGGCGCCGACGATGCCGCCGACGCCGTGGATGCCGAAGACGTCGAGCGAGTCGTCGTACTTGAACATCGGCTTCAGCGTAACGACGGCCCAGAGGCAGACCACACCGGCAACCGCGCCGAGGACGATCGCGCCGATCGTGCCGGCGAGAGCCGGCGGCCGGAGTGATCGCGACGAGACCGGCGACCGCGCCCGAGGCCGCGCCGAGCAGGCTGGCGTGGCCGCGGATGACCTTTTCAGCCGCCGCCCAGGCGAGGGCCGCCGCCGCGGTGGCGGTGATGGTGTTGAGCAGGGCCTGCGCGGTTAGGCCGTTGGCCTCGAGGTTGGAGCCGGCGTTGAAGCCGAACCAGCCGACCCACAGCAGGCAGGCGCCGATCAGGGTGAAGGTCAGGTTGTGCGGCGCCATCGGTCTCCTTCATGAAGCCGATGCGCGGGCCGAGCGACGATGGCCGCGACCAGGCCGGCGATACCGGCATTGATGTGCACCACGGTGCCGCCGGCGAAGTCGTAGGCGCCGAGGCCGAACAGGAAGCCGGAGGCGGCGTCGGCAGCGCTCGGGCCGCCCCACCACCAGACCATGTGGGCGATCGGCAGGTAGGAGAAGGTGAACCAGAGCGCGAGGAACAGCATCACCGCGCCGAACTTCATGCGCTCGGCGATGGCGCCGACGATCAGCGCCGGGGTGATGGCGGCGAAGGTCAGCTGGAAGATGACGAAGGTGAGCTCGGGAATGAAGACGCCGGCGGTGAAGGTTTCGGCCAGCGAGTCGATCTTGACCCGGCCGAGGAACAGCTTTGCGAAGTCGCCGATGAACGGCGTGAGCGCCGTCGCTCCTCGGCGGTGCCGGCGAGAAGGCCAGCGAGTAGCCGTAGATCACCCAGAGGAGGGCGATCATGCAGAAGCCGGCGAAGCACCTGCATCAGCACCGACAGCATGTTCTTGGCGCGCACGAGGCCGCCATAGAACAGCGCGAGGCCCGGGATGGTCATCATGATGACGAGGACCGTCGAGACCAGCATCCAGGTGGTGTCGCCCTTGTCGGGAACCGGCGTGGGTGCGGCAGCCGCCGCGTCCGTTGCTGCGGGGGCGGCTTCCTGGGCGAAGGCGGCAACCGTGCCCATCGCTCCCAGAATGATCGTGCCCAGAAGGGCCTTGCGCGCCAGCGGCGCCAGACTGCTTTGAATTTTCATTGAAATGTCTCCACAAAAATCTGATGGCGGCTCAAGCGGTTTCCCCACGGCTCAGAGCGCATCTGTGTCGGTTTCGCCGGTGCGGATGCGGACGGCCTGGTCGATGCCGAAAACGAAGATCTTGCCGTCGCCGATCTGGCCGGTCTTGGCGGCGACGGTGATCGCGTCGACGGCCTTGTCGACCAGGTCGGCGGCCGACGGCGATCTCGATCTTGATCTTGGGCAGGAAGCTGACGGCGTATTCGGTGCCGCGATAGATTTCCGTATGCCCCTTCTGACGGCCGTAGCCTTTGACTTCGGTGACGGTCATGCCCTGGATGCCGACGGCGGTCAGCGCTTCGCGGACCTCGTCGAGCTTGAACGGCTTGATGATTGCCATCACGATTTTCATAAGGTTTCACCCTCTGCTTTGCGGGTCCCCCGCGTTGCGTGACATCGCCGGCCCGATACGCGGCCGGTGAGTGCAAAGGGTTATTCAAGCTCCGTGCCAGTTGGCTCGGTCGTGCGTTAACGCTTTGCAAACAAACGGAAACAGAGCTTGAGCAGGCGAATTTGTTCGCAGATGCAGCAAAGTGCCCGCTTAAAAATTAGGCAAAAATCCAAAATTGCCTATTCCATAGGCTTCGCTCTAAGGTCTCATGAGATTCGGGCAGGCCGGCATCATCTGAGTATCAATGCACCCTGAGGCGGATGAGGCCTTCCTGCGCCACCGACGCGATCAGGGTGCCGTCCTCGCCATAGATCGCGCCACGGGTGAAGCCGCGCGAACCCGACGACGACGGCGTATCCTGGGTGTAGAGCAGCCAGCCGTCGAGCGGGTGCGGCCTGTGGAACCACATCGCATGATCGAGGCTCGCCACCTGCAGGTCGGGATCGAACACAGCGCGGCCATGCGGGAATGTCGAAGTGTCGAGCAGCGTCATGTCGGACAGGTAGGCGAGCACCGCTGTCTGCAGCGCCCTGTCGGCGGGCACCGCGCCGGTCGTGCGCAGCCAGATGTTCTGCTCCGGCGGCAGTTTCTCGCGGCTGGTATAATGTTCGAGCGTCACCGGCTTGATTTCGAGCGGCCTTTCGCGCGCCCAGTAGCGGCGGATGTTTTCGGGAACGTGCTCGGCATGGTCGAGCAGTTCGCGCTGGGTCTTCAGTCTTTCCGGCCCGGGCACGTCGCGCGGCATCGCGACCTGGTGCTCCAGCCCCTGTTCGTCGACCTGGAACGAGGCCTCTAGCGAAAAGATCGCATGGCCGTGCTGGATCGCGGTGACCCGGCGCGTGGTGAACGAGCCGCCGTCGCGCAGCCGCTCCACTTCGTAGATGATCGGCACGGTCGATGTCGCCCGGCCGCATGAAATAGGCATGCAGCGAATGCACATGCCGGTCCGGCTCGACCGTGCGTTGGGCGGCCACCAGCGACTGGGCGATCATCTGCCCGCCGAAGACGCGCTGCCAGTTCACTTTCGGGCTGCGACCACGATACAGATTGTGTTCGAGCTTCTCGAGGTCGAGTATGCTCGAGGAGCTCTTGCATGGCCGCCGACATTTTCGCGCCTTTCGCGGAAGTACGGGAACAGCCGGTTTCCAACAGGAAGGCCGGTCGAAGTCAAGGTTGGGTGAAGTCGGGGCAGGGCGGGAAAGCGAGAGGAAGCAGCGATGGCGGAAACCAGGACCAAACGCAACACGCCAAACGATGAAGGCCCCCGGCTCGACGTGCTGGTCGCCGGCGCCGGCTATGTCGGGCTGGCCAGCGCCGTTTCCATCCGTCAGGCCCGGCCCAACCTGAAGGTCGCCGTCGTCGACGCAGCGCCCGCCGGCGTGTGGGAGCGCGACACCCGCGCCTCGGCGATCGCCGCCGCCGCCAGCCGCATGCTCGGCCAGCTCGGCTGCTGGGACGAGATCGCGCCTGAGGCGCAGGCCATCACCGAGATGATCGTCACCGATTCGCGCACCACCGACCCGGTGCGCCCGGTCTTCCTCACCTTCGACGGCGAAGTGGCCCCGGGCGAGCCGTTCGCCCACATGGTCGCCAACAAGGTGCTGAACAAGGCGCTGCGCCGCCGCGCCGCCGAGCTCGACATCGACATCATCGAAGGCGTCGCCGTGCAGGCGTTCGAACGCGGCCCCGCCGCGATGACCATCCACCTCGCCGACGGCATCGTGGTCAATGCCCGGCTTCTGGTGGCGGCCGACGGCGTCAACTCGAAACTGCGCGCCATGGCCGGCATCAAGACCGTCGACATCGACTACGGCCAGTCCGGCATCGTCTGCACCGTCGCTGCACGAGCGGCCGCACAACGGCCGCGCCGAGGAGCATTTCCTGCCGGCAGGTCCGTTCGCCATCCTGCCGCTCACCGGCGACCGCTCGTCGATCGTCTGGACCGAGCGCACCGACGACGCCAACCGGCTTGTCGCTTCCGACGACCTGGTGTTCGAGATGGAGCTGGAGCAGCGCTTCGGCCTGAAGCTCGGCGAGATCCGCGTCGAGGGCAAGCCCCGCGCCTGGCCGCTCGGCCTCAAGCTGGCGCGCGGCTTCGTGGCGCCGCGCCTGGCGCTGGCCGGCGACGCCGCGCACGGCATCCACCCGATCGCAGGCCAGGGACTGAACCTCGGCTTCAAGGATGTCGCGGCCCTTGCCGAGACGATCGTCGAGGCCGACCGGCTGGGCCAGGACATCGGCGCGATCGACGTCCTGCGAACGCTACGAACGCTGGCGGCGCTTCGACACGGTGCAGATGGGCGTCACCACCGACATACTGAACCGCATGTTCTCCAACGATTTCGGACCGCTCCGGGCGATCCGCGACATCGGACTCGGCCTTGTCGACCGCATGCCGCGGATGAAGGAGTTCTTCATCCGACAGGCTTCTGGACTGTCGGGCGACACGCCGCGGCTTCTGAAGGGCGAGGCCATCTAGTATGAGGGCCGCGGACGCAGCCGACCGAAGTCCCGGTGAAGTTAGTCCTTGACCTTGAGGCTCGCTGCGGCGAAACCGCGATTGACGCTTTCGGAACCGTAGGAGAGGCCGCATGTACAAACCTCGCATCTTTCTTGGTTCATCGGGCAAGCAGGAAAAGCTGCTTCAGGCGCTGACGGACGGTCTCGAAGACATCGCGCAGGTCGATCCCTGGACGACATCCTTCAATCCCGGGACGACCACGCTGGAGCGCCTCGTCGAGCTCGCGCATGAGGTGGATTTCGCCGCCTTCCTGTTCGCCCAGGACGACTGGACGGCGGTGAACGTGGCCGCATCGCCTTCCGACGAAGCCGGTCAGGCCTCGCCGCGAGACAATGTCGTCTTCGAAGCGGGCCTCTTCGGCGGCGTCCTCGGCATGCGCCGCACCTTCATTCTCCACGCCAGCGGCTCCAAGCTTCCGACCGACCTCCTCGGCCTCACCTCCATACGTTACGGCGACGCGACGACCCAGGAAGAGATTGAAACCGTTTGCCAGAAACTGCGCAAGGCGGTCGAAAATGCCGGCCGCAAGGCCCACATCATCGGGTCGTGGTGGCAGTTTTCGCTGACCGAGCGCAGCGACAAGGAACCCTCCGCTGTCAGCCTTCTTCGGATTGCGAGAAACCGCGACGGCGCGCTCGAACTGGGTGGACGCTCATGGCAAGCGGATGGCCGGCTGTCGGCGCGCTACTGGAGCGAGGCGGTACGCGAAAGAAAGGATCCTTCGGGCCTGTTCTACTACTGGAATGGAGAACGGCCGCTGGATCCGAAAGCGCCGCAACTGTTTGGAACCGGGGAGATCAAGCTCGAGTTCGCCGATCGCGCGACCGGGTACTTCACGACCCGTGTCGACAAGCAGCCCAAAATAAGGGAGCGGACGTCCGGCATCTACATACGCGCCGAACCAGGCGATCTCGCCATCCTCGACGGCCTCGACAATGCGCAGCGCGCGAAACTGATCGCGGACCGGCTGAGCAACTGGGAAGCGGTCAAGAGCACCTGAGATTCAGCCAAGCGATGATGGTCTGACGCCCCTTCGCCGTTTCGACACGGTGACGAATAGCCCGTAGTTCAGTTGACTTCCAACCCGAGTTTCTGGCGCAGCCTGCGCATGCGCGGCTCCAGACCGGGCAATTGCGGCCCGCTTGTCGCGGATGTCCTGCGGATCATCGCCAGAAGTTCGTGCCGCTCCTCCTCGTCCAGCCGGTCGCGCAGAAGCGGGCCGAGCTTGTCGATGACGGCGCCGGTATCGTCGATCTGGCTTGCCGCCCATTTGGCATAGACCAGTGTCTCCTCCAGCATGCCGGCCCGCGCGATCGCCTCGATCTCCTTGCCGAGAGCAGCTTCCCGCTCTGGCGTCAGCGGCACGTCGTCCGAGACCATCGCCGAAATCAGCGTCGCCGCCGCCACGACCGGATCGTTGATGGCGGTGAGCGGCGACATCTCGTTCTGCTGGCGTATCCTGTTGCGGCGGATATTGCCGCGCACCCGGCCGATCACATCGGCAGCCTCGTTGGCCGCGTCCCTCATCATCTTCATGCGGTACCACCACAAGACCGCAGCCCCCAGGATGCCGAGCACGGCGAGAAGAATATGCATGTCGGGCTGCCCTCCAGTCCGCCGGAAAATAGGACAAGTTTCCCCGCCCATCAACGGCGTGAAAATGCGGCGCTCAATCGGGATGTCCGCCGGACCTCCTCTGCCAGCCGATTTTTGCGAAGTCATGGTCAGCCAGAGCATTTTGCAGCCGGGCGGAATCACCTGGCGTCGTCCAATGCGGCCAAACAAACAAATGGAGTGCAATGCAAGGTTCACGTGAGAGCATTCCGCTCTATAGTCATGGTGCGGCCGCAACGGCCTCGACTTCAGGAAACCCAGGAGAACACCATGGACCGTCACGCAACCGCCGTCTGGAAAGGCAATCTCAAGGAGGGCGCCGGCACGCTCGACACGCAAAGCGGCGCGCTCGCGGGGCTGCCCTATTCTTTCAAGACCCGCTTTGAAGACGAAAGCGGCAAGTCGGGAACCAATCCAGAAGAGCTGATCGCCGCCGCGCACGCCGGCTGCTACGCCATGCAGCTTTCGCATTTCCTCGCCGAAAACGGCACGCCCGCCACAAAGCTGGACGCCAAGGCGGTGGTGACGCTGGTGCCCGGCACCGGCATCACCGGCAGCGCGCTGACGCTCACCGGCGACGTGCCCGGCATCGAGGCGGCGAAGTTCAAGGAACTGGCGGAGAAGGCCAAGGCGGAATGCCCGGTCTCCAAGGCGCTCGGCGCCATCAACGTGTCGCTCGACGCGAAGCTCGCCTGACGTTTTCCGCCATCGGCGCCAAACACGATACAGGCCCGGGACATTGCTCCGGGCCTGACTTCCGGTGGCAGCCGCTTCAATGGGTAGCGATGCCCTTGTGCGCCGAGGCTCCCCACACTTCCGCGATGCGGGCGTCACGGCCGCAGCCCGAGCGGTAGAATTTGTAGCGCAGCGGATTCTTCCGATAGTAATCCTGGTGATATTCCTCGGCCGGCCAGAAAGTGGGCGCCGCGGCGATTTCGGTGACGATCGGCTTGCCCAGTTCCGCTCCAGCGGCCTGCTTCGATTTCTCCGCCTCGGCTAGGTCCCTCGCGTCGGCCGCGTAGATCGCCGTCGTGTAGCTGTGGCCGCGGTCGCAGAACTGGCCGCCATTGTCGGTCGGGTCGACCGAGTGCCAGAAAACGTCGAGCAGGGCAGCGTAGTTTACCTTGCTTGAATCATATTCGATTCGCACCGCCTCCCGGTGGTTGGCGGCGGTATGGTTGCGGTAGGTCGGATTTTCGGTGGCGCCGCCGATATAGCCGGATGTCGTCGAAAGCACGCCGGGAACTCCGTCGAAATCCGATTCGACGCACCAGAAACAGCCGCCGGCAAAGATCGCGATTCTTGTCTGGGCAAAGGCGCCGGACGCCTGCAACGGCAATGCTGCCGCAAATGCCAGCGCCAGAACGGCGAAATTCCTGCGAAGCATCGGCATCGTCCTCCCCGAAGCATTTTGCAGCCAGAACGTGGCGTCACGCAAATGCGGCCAACAACAGACAGGCCAAGACGTACAGAATTCACCGGCATTTTCAAAATCACGCCGCAACACGGCCGCGTGATTTCCGCGTAGCTTTACCGTATTGACGGCAATCGGCAGGCCGTCGCGTAATGCCGTCAGGCGTTCCAGCTTGGACGGCTGCGCACGCGCTCGTTCCAGCGCTGGACGTTCGGCAGGTCCTTCGGGACCTCCATGTCGAACACATCGCCGAGCCAGGAGCAGATCATGCCGCTGATGTCGGCGATGGAAAATTCGTCGCCGGCGATGAACGGACGGCCGTCGCTCATCTCGCGGTCGAGCCAGGCCCATTTCCCCGGCACCGCCTGCCGCTGGGTTTCGGCGAAGGCAGGAAACTGCACCAGCCTGTCCTTGAAGAATTCGTCCGAGTGAAACGCCACGTTGCCGATGGTGGTGAGGATTTCCAGCTCGACGCGCCGGTTCCACATTTCAGCCTTCGCGCTGCTCAGCGCATCGCCGCCAAACAGCGCCGGCTGCGGATGAAGCTCCTCGAAATAGCGGCAGATGGCGACGCTCTCGGTGATGACGGTTCCATCGTCGAGGACCAGAACGGGGATCTGCCCCAGCGAGTTGAGTTTCAGGAACTCCGGCGCCTTGTGCGCGCGCGTGGCGAAATCGACGTTCACCAGGGGAACTTCCAGCCGCTTCTCGGCAAGGCAGATGCGGACCCGGTAGGAATTCGGGCCGTCGCCCTGGTGAAGCTTCATGCCGTTCAGTTTCTTCATCCCTGCGCCTCCTCTGGGATTAGGTCTCATTTCGGGCGGTAGCTGACCAGCACCGCGCCGCAATCGAAAGATCTGGATCCGACGAACTGCAGCGTCGAGCCGCCGCGCCCGCCCTGGAACAGCGGCGTTCCAGCGCCGAGCATCACCGGATTGATGAGCAGCCGGTATTCATCCAGCAGTCCGAGCCGCATCATGCTGTTGGCGATCGCGGCGCCGCCGAACAGGGCGACGTCCCTGCCGGGCTGCCGCTTCAGATTTGCCACTTCCTTGGCAAGATCACCACCCAGAATTGTGGAATTCGCCCAGGACGTTTCCTTCAACGTCCTGGAGAACACTATCTTCCGCTTGGCGTTCATCATGTGCGCTGCCTCGATATGCGGTTCCGGCCTGGCGGGATCTGCCGCCTCGCTCGGGTTTTCGGCGGCGCTCGGCCAGTAGCCCGCCAGGACTTCGAATGCCTTACGGCCGAGGATCATCGTATCGACCGAGCCGAGCATGCCGTTGATGTAGTCCTCGACCTCGACGTCGACGACCATAAAGTCGAGGCTCTTGTCCTCGCTCTCGATGAAACCGTCGGCCGAAACGAACATGTGCAGGAATATCTTTCGCATCAGATTCACCTGGCGCAAATTGCATCGCCGGCCGGGATTGCCGCGAGCTTACCCGTCAGGTGCGGGCCAACTCGGCGTGCAGATTATCGAGCGCCGCATTGAAGCCAGCCCGGCTGCCTTCGATCATGCTGGCGCCGCCGAAGGCGGCGATCTGGTCGGTGAGCGTGAGTTTCGTGCCGCCTTGGGCAGCCTTGATTTCCACGGTGATCAGCGAGAATGACAGCCGGTTGGCGCCCTCCGAGACGACCTCCGTCCAGATTATCCGCTGCTCCGGCACGATGTCGTGATAGCGTGTCTCGACGCGGTAGATCAGGTTGCTCTTTGGGCCGCAGCGGCTGATGTCCAGCCCGCCGACGCGGAAATCGGCCTCGTCATAGACCAGCCCGGTGCTGCTCGACGGCGCCCCCCAGCCCATGCGCGCTTCGGGGTCGGCGAAGGCCTGGAAGACGCGCGCCGGCGATGCGTCGTAGAGGCGTTCCAGGACAATGGTGTCGTGATTGACGGGGGCAGCCATGACGGTTCCTTCGTTGTCTTCGTTCAGGCTGCGCTGCGATTGCGCTGCAATTCGACGGCAAGCGCTTCATAGAGCTCGCGGCAGCCGGCTTCGCGTTGCGCGACGTTGTCATGGCCGTCGAGGAATGCGCCCTGTTCGGTATAAGCGAGCTTCGTGCCGGCGCCTTCGGCGAAGAGTTCGATGGTGCCCAGCGAGGCCGAAATGCGGTTTTCGCCGACCGCCATCGAATAGGCGAACACGATGCGCTGGTTCTCGACGATGTCCTGGTAGACCGTGTCGTTGCTGACCACCGGGCCGCCCTGGTAGCGGAACGAACTGCGCTCGACGCCGCCGGGACGGAAATCCATCTCGAAACTCTCGACCTGCCAACCTTCGCCCTCGACGAACCAGCTCCGCTTGGATGCCTTGTCGGCCAGTGCGAAGAACACCTGTTCGGGTGTCGCGTCGTAGCTGCGCTCGATGCGGAAGGTGCTGTGGGTGACGGAACGTTCGGTCATGATCCTACTCCTTGGGGTTGATCTTCGATTGGGCGGCGAGGAAATCGCCGAGGCGGTCGAGCCGGCGCTCCCAGGTGGAGCGCCGTTCGGAAATCCAGCTTTCGGCCATCGAGAGCCCTTTCGGCTCGATGCGGCAGGTACGCACGCGCCCGACTTTTTCGGAGCGCACCAGGCCGCTGGTCTCCAGCAGCTGCAGATGCTGCATGACGGCCGACAGCGACATGTCGAGAGGCTCGGCGAGCTCGCTGACCGACGCCGAACCACGCGACAGGCGCTCCACCATCATGCGGCGCGCCGGATCGGCAAGCGCCTGGAACATCAGGTCGAGCTGGGCGGAATCGTGGAACATGGCGTCACATCTCCCCTGGCTCGGCCGGGAAGAACTTGAAGTAGGGTCCGGCTTCCTCGACCACCCGCATGAAAGAGGGCCGCTGCATAAGGCGGCCGAAATAGGCGGCGAGGTTTTTGTGGCGCTCGCCGAACGGCTGTACCTTGTTGGCATAGAAGAGCGCCGGCGAGGCCGCGCAGTCGGCCATCGTGTAGGTTTCAGCCGCCGCCCACCGACGGCCCACCATCTCGGCTTCGACGATGTCGTAGGAGGCGACGATCTGCGCCCGCTCAAGCTCCACGCCGTAGGGGTCTCTTTTGCCCGCCGGCCGCAGCCTGTCCGCGATGATCCTCTGCATCGGCAGATGGACGTAATGATCGTAGAACCGGTCGCCGAGACGCGCCTGCAAGGCCGCGTCCGGGTCGCGCGGCACAAGGTCGACCCTGCCTGGAAAATGCTCGGCCAGATATTCGGTGATGATCGTCGATTCGGGGATGGTGCGATCCCGCGCCTCGTCGCGCAGCACCGGGAACTTGCCGACCGGCCAGACCTTTAGGAAAGCCGCCTTCGATTCCGCGTCGCCGAGATCGACGATCACCGGGTCGAACGGCGTCTCGTTCTCGTAGAGAGCGATCAGCACCTTCCAGCAGAAGGAGGCCAGCGGGTGGTAATAGAGGGTCAGTGACATCGCGGTCCAGCTCTGCTCAATTGTGAAGTGGATGCTTAACTATTGCGCCGTCACCCGGCTGTCAATGGTTAAGTCAACGCTTAACTCTTGGTGTGGTCGAGAATGGCCGCGACGATCTCCTGCCAATCCCCGCGGTGCAGTTCGTGACCGCCGCCGTCCAGCTTCACCAGCCTTGCGCCGGGCACCGCGTCAGCGAGAGCCTCGCCATGCTCGACCGGGAAGATCGGATCGGCGGTGCCGTGGATGACCAGCAGCGGGGCTTTCAGTTCAGGCAAGCGTCCCTTGCAGCCGTCGCCGCCTTGCAGCATGAAATGGTTGGTGGCGCTGAGATAGCCGCCGGAGCGGTCGTAGTCGCTCTCGATGAAGGCCCGCGTGGCGGCTTCGTCGAAAGGGTGCGCGGTGCCGGCGATGATGCGCGCTTCCCTGAACACGAAATCGACCGCCTGCTCGCGGTCGCTCCAGTCGACCGAAGCGCCGGATTCGGCATGCTCCATATAGGCCTGCGTCGTCTGCGGCAGATGCGACGTGTCGATGCCGAGCGGCGAGGTGCTGATGGCGGTGAACGACAGCACCCGCTCGGGATATTTCAAGCGCCACGATCTGGCCGATCATGCCGCCAAGCGACATTCCGGCTATGTCGGCCTTGTCGATGCCGTAGCCGTCGAGCACGCGGATCGCGTCGTCGGCCATGTCGTCGAAATTGTAGGGCGGTTCGCCCGGCGCGTACTTGGTCGACAGGCCGGTGTCGCGGTTGTCGTAGCGGATGACATGGCGGCCGCCGGCGGCGATCTGGCGGCAGAATTCCTCCGGCCACCAGAGCATCGACGCTATCGCGCCCATGATGAGCAGCACGGCCGGGTCTTCAGGGTCGCCGAAGGATTGGGTGGCGATCTCGACGCCATTGGCGCGGATGGTCTTCGTGCTCATTTTCGTTTCACCGTCGTTTGAAGACGCGCTCGCTGCACCGGACAGGTCGATTGCGGCCGCGGCGGCGACGGCATGGAGAGAACTCCGTCCTGAAATAGTGGCGTGTTCCATCGATGCTGCTCCCGGCGCCCGTCTAAACCAATTGTGTTTTGCAACTGGTTGCAGTATAATCACAACTGATTTCGATTTGCAACCGGTTTTTTTGGAGCAGCAGGGATGAGCGAGGAATTCAGGTCCGGATGCCCCATCAACCTGTCGCTGGAAGTGTTTGGCGACAAATGGAGCCTGCTCATCCTTCGCGACATGACCTTCGGCGGCCGGCGGCATTTCCGCGAGCTGATGCGCTCGCAGGAGGGCATCTCCTCGAACATCCTGGCCGACAGGCTGAAAATGCTGGTGGAGAAAGGCATCCTGACCAAGGCGGACGACCCCACTCACAAGCAGAAGGCGATCTACAGCCTCACCGAAATGAGCATCGAGCTGGTGCCGATCTTCGCCCATCTTGGCGCCTGGGGTCGCCGCTGGCTGCCGGTGAGCGAGGAACTCAGCATTCGCGCGCAACTGCTGGAAGAAGGCGGCCAGCCGATGTGGGACCAGTTCATGGCGGAACTGTGCGAGGAGCATCTAGGCGCGCCGGCGCCGGACCGGTCGAGGACGGGCGGCAGGACGGTTCGCCAGACCTTGCAGGCCGCTTACGAGGCGGTGCTTTCGCGGCAGGACGCCGAGAGGGCCGCCGAATAGCCGGGAGCCGCCCGCATTAGCGGCAGGCCGATCTCCCCCTTGTGGGGGAGATGTCCGGCAGGACCGAGGGGGTAGCGTATGGCGCATCATCATGTTGCGTCGAAGAGCAACTGTAATGTTAGCGCCCCGCCAGCCCCTTCAGGCGATAGAGCGCATCGAGCGCCTCGCGCGGCGTCATCTCGTCGGGGCTTAGTGCTGCCAGCGCTTCACCCAGCGCATCGGATTTCGCCGGCTTCGGCGCTTCCTTCTTGGCGGCGACGCTGAACAGCGGCAGGTCGTCGACCAGCCGGTCGACCTTGCCGGACTGCTCGCCCTTTTCGAGCTGGTGCAGCACGTCCCTGGCGCGGTTCACAACGGCGTCGGGCAGGCCGGCAAGCCGCGCCACCTGCACGCCATAGCTGCGATCGGCCGCGCCCTTGCCCACCTCGTGCAGGAACACCACGTCGCCTTCCCATTCCTTCACCCGCATGGTGACGTTGGAAAGCCGCGGCAACTTGGCCGAGAGCGACGTCATCTCGTGGAAATGCGTGGCGAAGATCGCCCGGCAGCGGTTCTTCTCGTGCAGATATTCGACCGCCGCCCAGGCGATCGACAGGCCGTCGAAGGTCGCGGTGCCACGGCCGATCTCGTCGAGGATGACCAGCGCCTTCTCGCCCGCTTGGTTGAGGATGGCCGCCGTCTCCACCATCTCGACCATGAAGGTCGAGCGGCCCCGCGCCAGGTCGTCGGAAGCGCCGACGCGTGAAAACAGCCGGTCGACGACTCCGATGTGGGCGCTGGCGGCAGGCACAAAAGAACCCATCTGCGCCAGGATGGCGATCAGCGCGTTCTGACGCAGGAAGGTCGACTTGCCGCCCATATTGGGGCCGGTGAGCAGCCAGATGGCGCCGTGCCTGCCGTTCTCGGCGGGCGACAAGTCGCTGTCATTGGCCACGAACGGGCTCTCGGCGGCGCGGCGAAGCGCCTGCTCGACAACCGGATGGCGCCCGCCCTCGATCCTGAACGCCAGGCTGCCGTCGACCAGCGGCCGGTTGTAGTCTTCCGATGCGGCGAGCACCGCAAGGGCTGCCGACACGTCGAGCACCGCAAGGGCTGCCGCACCGGCGCGGATCGTGTCGGCATGGCTCACCGCCGCCGCCACCAGCCGGTCGAAAACCGAGAGTTCGATTGCCAGCGCCCGGTCGGCGGCGTTGGCGATCTTGGTCTCCAACCCGGCAAGCTCGGTGGTGGTGAAGCGCATGGCGTTGGCCATGGTCTGGCGGTGGATGAAGCGTGCCTTCGCCCCATCCGAGCCCATCATGATGTCCTGATGATTGGCCGTCACCTCGATGTAGTAGCCCAGCACATTGTTGTGCCTGATCTTCAGCGACCGGATGCCGGTCTCGTCGATCAGGCTGCGTTCCAGTCCGGCGATGACCTTTCGCGACTCGTCGCGCAGCGCCCGCATCTCGTCGAGCTCGCCATCATGGAGCGCCCGCACGAAGCCGCCGTCGCGCTTCAGCAGCGGCAGTTCGTCGCCCAGCGCGCTTGCGATATGGCTGGCGAAACCGGCGGGAAGTGCTGCGATCGCGGCAAGGGCCGCCTGCAGCTCGGCCGGCAGCATCGCGCCGGCAAACAGCTGGCCGATTTCGGCGGCCGCCTCGAATCCGGCCCGCAAGCCGCCGAGGTCGCGCGGGCCGCCGCGGTTGAGCGCCAGCCTCGACAGCGCGCGCGGCATGTCTGCGACCCCCTTCAGCGCGGCGCGCAGGCCTTCGCACAGCCTTGGCTCGGCCAGGAAGAACGACACCGAATCCAGCCTGGCCGAGATCGCCTGCGGCTCGGTCAGCGGCGCCATCAGCCGGTCGGCGAGCAGCCTGGCGCCCGCGCCCGTCACCGTGCGGTCGATCGCCTTGAACAGCGAGCCGTCGCGGCTGCCCGACATGGTGCGCAACAGTTCCAGGTTGGCGCGCGTCGCCGGGTCAATGAACAGCGACGAGCCAGCGTGCTCGCGCTCCGGCCGGGCGAGCGGCGGACGCTCGGCCTTCTGCGTCTTCTCGACATAGGCGATGGCGCCGGAGATCGCCGACAGCTCGGCGCGCGAGAAGGTGCCGAAACTGTCGGGCGTCGCGACATCGTAGAAACGCGCGATGCGCATCGTCGCCGAGGCCGAATCGAACAGGCTCGCCGGCTGCGGGCTGGCGACGCGGCCGAGCATGTCGAACACCGGCTTCAACTCGGCATCGTGGAACACCGGCTCGGCGACGATCAGTTCCTTGGGGTCGACGCGGAAAATGTCGGCGGCCAGCCGCTCGGCGGTCGTTTCGGCGACCCGGAAGGCGCCGGTGGAGATGTCGATCCAGGCCAGCGCATAGGCGTTTTCGGCGCCGCCCTTCACGCGCCCCAGCGCCATCAGGAAATTCGATTCCGACGGGGCCAGCAGTTTTTCCTCGGTGATGGTGCCGGGCGTCACCAGGCGGATGACGTCGCGCTTCACCACCGATTTGGAGCCGCGCTTCCTGGCCTCCGCCGGGTCCTCGATCTGCTCGCACACGGCGACGCGATGGCCGAGCCCGATCAGCTTCTGCAAATAGTCGTCGGCGGCATGCACCGGCACGCCGCACATCGGGATGTCCTGGCCGTCGTGCTTGCCGCGTTTGGTCAGCGTGATGCCCAGCGCCCGCGACGCCACCTCAGCGTCGCCGAAGAACATCTCGTAGAAATCGCCCATGCGGTAGAACAGCAGCGAATCCGGGTTCGCCGCCTTGATCTCGATGAACTGCTCCATCATCGGCGTGGCGCCGGCGGCCGGCAATGTCGTCGGCGTGCCTTCCACGCGTCTTGGCGTTTCGTCGTTCACGGCTCGTTTCGCTTCTCGATCACGGCGCTCCCCTCGCTACTACGAGGAGATGCCGGCAGGCAGGTGAGGGCAGCGCAAGCATGTCGGATTGCGAGGAGCCTTCAACCAGTTCCAAAAACACTCTCTTCCTGATTGGCGGTTTACAGCTTCGAAGTGTAGCCTTAATCCCGAATGCTCCACAAAAAGAAGTGCAATCCGGGAGGCAACCGCACACATCATGGCTTCAGGCAAGAAAACCGACAGCGCCGGCCCTTCCGTCAGCGCACAGGAAGCCCTCGAATTCCACGCCATGGGCCGCCCCGGCAAGCTGGAAATCTCTCCCACCAAGCCGATGGCCACGCAGCGCGACCTGTCGCTCGCCTATTCGCCGGGCGTCGCGGTGCCCGTCAAGGCCATCGCCGAAGACCCGACCCGCGCCTTCGACTACACCACGCGCGGCAACATGGTCGCCGTCATCTCCAACGGCACCGCCATCCTCGGCCTCGGCAATCTCGGCGCGCTTGCCTCGAAGCCGGTCATGGAAGGCAAGTCAGTGCTGTTCAAGCGCTTCGCCGACGTCGATTCCATCGACCTCGAGGTCGACACCGAGGACGCTGACGAGTTCATCAACTGCGTGCGTTTCCTCGGCCCCTCCTTCGGCGGCATCAACCTCGAAGACATCAAGGCGCCGGAGTGCTTCATCATCGAGCAGCGCCTGCGCGAGCTGATGGACATCCCGGTCTTCCACGACGACCAGCACGGCACCGCCATCATCGCCACCGCCGGCCTCATCAACGCGCTGGAGATCACCGGCCGCGACATGAAGACGACGAAGCTCGTCTGCAATGGCGCGGGCGCTGCCGGCATCGCCTGCATCGAGCTGGTCAAGTCGCTCGGCTTCTCGCCTGAAAACGTCATCCTGTGCGACACCAAGGGCGTCGTCTACCAGGGCCGCACCGAAGGCATGAACCAGTGGAAGTCGGCGCATGCCGTCAAGACCGACAGGCGCACGCTGGCCGACGCCATGGACGGCGCCGACGTGGTGTTCGGCCTGTCGGCGCGCGGCGCCTTCACCAACGCGATGATCCAGTCGATGGCGAAGAACCCGATCATCTTCGCCATGGCCAATCCCGACCCGGAGATCACTCCGGAAGAGGTCGCCGAGATCCGCACCGACGCCATCATGGCGACCGGCCGCTCGGACTACCCCAACCAGGTCAACAACGTGCTTGGCTTCCCCTACATTTTTCGCGGGGCGCTCGATGTCCGCGCCACCACCATCAACGACGCCATGAAGGTTGCCGCCGCACGCGCGCTGGCCGAGCTTGCCCGCCAGGACGTGCCCGACGACGTCGCCGCCGCCTACCAGGGCATGCGGCCGAAATTCGGCCCCAACTACATCATCCCGGTGCCGTTCGACCCGCGCCTCATCTCCGCCATCCCGGTGGCGGTGGCGCAGGCGGCGATGGAAAGCGGAGTCGCCGGCCGGCCCATCCTCGACCTTGCCAAATACGCCAACGAGCTGTCGGCACGCCGCGACCCGATCGCCTCCACCTTGCAGCGCATCTACGACCGCGTGCGCCGCCAGCCCAAGCGCGTCGTCTTCGCCGAGGGCGAGGAGGAGCAGGTGATGCGCGCCGCCGTTTCCTACGTGAACCAGAAGCTCGGCACCGCCATCCTGGTCGGCCGCGACGAGATCATCCGGGAAAACGCCCGCCATGCCGGCGTCGATATCAACAAGCCCGGCATCGAGATCATCAACGCCCGCCTGTCACGCCGCAACACCGTCTATGCCGACTATCTCTACGAGCGCATGCAGCGCAAGGGCTACCTGTTCCGCGACTGCCAGCGGCTGATCAACAACGACCGCAACCATTTCGCCGCCTGCATGCTGGCGCTGGGCGATGCCGACGCGGTAGTCACCGGGGTCACCCGCAACTATTCGACAGCGCTTGAAGACATCCGCCGCGTCATCGACGCCAAGCCTGGCCACCGGGTCATCGGCGCCTCGATCGTTTTGTCGCGCGGCCGCACGGTCATCGTCGCCGATACCGCCGTCCACGACATGCCCAATGCCGAGCAGATCGCCGACATCGCGGAAGAGGCCGCGGGTTTCGCCCGCCGCATGGGCTACGAGCCGCGCGTGGCCATGCTTGCCTATTCGACCTTCGGCCATCCCGCCGGCGAACGCTCCGAGCGGGTGCAGGAGGCGGTGAAGATCCTCGACAAAAGGCGCGTCGATTTCGAGTATGACGGCGAAATGGCGGCGGACGTTGCGCTCAACCCGCGCGCCATGGCGCAATATCCCTTCATCCGCCTGTCGGGCCCGGCCAACGTGCTGGTCATGCCGGCGTTCCACTCGGCCTCGATCTCGACCAAAATGCTGCAGGAACTCGGCGGCTCAACGGTCATCGGCCCGCTGCTGGTCGGTTTGAACAAGCCGGTGCAGATCGTGCCGCTCAACGCCAAGGATTCCGACATCGTCAACATGGCGGCGATCGCGGCATATTCGGCGGGGGCTTAGCTCGGCTTTATCTCCCCCTTGGTGGGGGAGAATGGATTTTCACGGTCTTAGCCGAGCGCCCAGCCCGTGAGGGCGACGGCGGTTTGCGAGGCTAAGTCGTAGAAAATCAAAGAGAGGGGATGCATGGCCCGAGAGGAAATCCCCACCCCAATCTCATCCCTCACCCGTACCACGTTCCCATCACCACCTTGGTCCCTTCCCCCACCTTGCCAGCAAACAGCTGCGGGTCGCTGCCCTTGTAGTGGTAGGGATAGACAAAAGCCGGCTTGAATTCGGCCACCGCCGAACCCGCCTGGGTCTCGTCCATCGTGTAGGGCAGGTTCATCGGCACGAAGGCGACGAAAATATCCTTCAGCGCCCGCATTTCGGGAATATCCTCGGTGTCGCCGGCGATGTAGACGCGGCGGCCGTCGACGGTCAGCACATAGCCGTTGTCGCGGCCCTGCGGGTGGTATTTCTTGCGATCCTCGGTGGTGTTGTAGGCGGGGATCGCCTCGATCCCGACCGCGCCCACGGTGGTCGTCTCGCCATTGGCGATGGAGGTCGCCCTCGCCTTCAGGTCGGCGGGCAGCTTTTCCATCACCGCCGGGTTGACCACCAGCTTCGTATCGGCGCCGACGATCGCCGCAAGCGTCTCCGGTTCGAAATGGTCGCCATGCTCATGGGTGATCAGCACCAGGCCGGGCGCCGGCTGGCCTTCGTACAGCGCCTTGCCGCCGACCGGGTCGTTGTAGATGACGAGGCCGGGCACGCTCATGACGAAGCTCGCATGCGAAATCGGGCTGACCAGTATTTCGCCGCCGTCCGTCTTGTAGCTGTCGCCCCGCGCTTGCGCCCGCGCGGCAAACGGCACGATGGTGGTGAGGCCAAGCCCGGCCATGCCGCCGAGAGCCAGTTGCACGGTGTCGCGTCGCGTGAATTCCATCGAAACCTCCCTCGGTGCGCGCCGCCGGCGCCAAGAAATCCGCGGCGCCTGGCACAATAGGCCGGAGAGACCGCCGGGCAAGCGGCCTCGCGCGATTGTGAATGCGAGCGCAGCCTCTTCCTCGCATGCGAGAAGGCCAACCTCCGTCGCCAGGTGTGGACAGAACCATCGCGATGTCCGCCTTTTTTTGCCGCCGCACGAGGTAGAACCCGGCAAGACCGGCCAATACCGCCCACCTGGCGGCGAGCTCCCGCTCCGACCCTCAGCCTTTCGCGTCCCGCCACGCCTTCACCAGTTTCTTCGGCGCGGTGCGCAAAAAAGTCTGCTCCAGCCGGTGGCTGAGTTCGTCGAGCGGGATTTCGTGGATACGGGCAAGCAGCGCCGGCCAGCCCTTGTAATGGTCAGTCTCGAAATAGATGTCGGGTGCTGCCGCCATCAGCATTTCCTTCTCCTCCAGCGGGCACATCAGCACCACCGTGTCGGGGTCCTTGACGCGGGAAAGCATTTTCTTGCCGACCCTCAGCGCCGGCGTGGCGTAGGAGAGGCTCTCTTCCACCTCGGGCAGCCGAGCGGCCGCCTGTTTCAGCTTTTCGAAAGCCGGCAAAAGATCTTCGTCGGACATGGCTTTACCGCCGTGCAGTTCCGATTTTCGGGCGCTCCCCGAGGGCGTCAGGGCGCAGGACAAGCGCTATTTGCAGCCGCCACCGCGCCTTTCGTGTCAGGCGGCGAAGCGTTCGGCCTCGGCGCCATAATAATTCAGGTAGCGGGCGCCGATCTCGGCCACCGGCATGACGATGAACACGTCGGTGGTGCCAAAATCATGGTCGACCACGCAGCCGTCGCCGATGCGCGCCCCTACCCTGAGATACCCCTTGATCAGCGGCGGCAGCGCGGCGACGGCCTGGCGCGTATTGACCGCCTCGCGCGGCAGCAGGTCCATGGCGCGGTAGCGGCCGGCCACCGCCCGCACGTCCCATTGCGGCTCGGTGCGGCAGTAATGGGCGAGATAGGACAGCGCCTCGGCGTGGGCGTCTGGCTCGGTGCCGTGGAAGGAGGCGCAGCCGGTCATCACGCCGATCGCATGGTGGTTGATGTAGGCGTAAAGCCCTTGCCAGAGGATCTCGATGGTGCGTTTCGAGCGGTATTCCTTCAGCACGCAGGAGCGGCCGAGTTCAAGGAAGCGCTGCCCGGGGTGACGCGCGACCAGCTTTTCCAGCTCGAATTCTTCGTCGGAATAGAAGCCGCCAGCGGCCGCGGCGGTCTCCTGCCGAAGCAGCCTGTAGGTGCCGACGATGCGGCGGTGGTCGGGTCCGGGCAGTGCCGTATCGACGACCAGCAGATGGTCGCACAGCGTGTCGAAGCGGTCGCGGTCGCGCTCTTCCAGCGAATGCAGCGCATGGCGCCGGGCGCCAAGCTCTTCGTAGAAGACGCGGAAACGCACTTCCTGGACGGCGGCGATCTCGGCGTCGTTGCGAGCGAGCCGGACTTCAAGCGAGCCGATGCGGCCAAGTGTGCCACCTGTCATGACGGCGTCGAACCTGCGGGCCAAGCGTGGCGATTTGTTGGCGGCGGGGTAATCGTCACGCTCCTGCAGTACCGTTTGCACGTGTGATTCTCCTTACGAGCCATCTGGGCGCGGGGATAGAAGGACTGTGCAACAGGAGGATGACAGTACCGTTAAGCGTTCAGCCGGGCAATAGTTTGCCGGGTACACTCCCTGGCATCCATTTGGGTACGTGAGCACCGAAGCGCAGAAAGCCGCCATTTTGCAGGCCGGCATCACCTGAATATCGACACGCTCTAGGTGGCGACCTGGTCCTCGACCGCCCGCACCAAAAGTTCGGGGTCGAGCGGCTTGGTGACGAAGCCGCTGGCGCCGTGGGCCAGCACCGAATGCCGGGTCTTTTCCTGGCTGTCGGCCGAAAGCACCATGATCGGCACCGGCGGAAGGCTCTTTTCCTCTTCGAAGTGCCGGATCGCCGAAATCGCGTCGAGCCCGTCCATCACCGGCATGTGAAGATCCATCAGCACAAGGTCGTAGCGGTGCCCGGCGGCGGCGGTCAGCGCATCGACCGCCGCGCGGCCGTTGCCCACGACATCCACCCGGTGGCCGGCCTTGGTCAGCGTCGCCTGCGCCAGGAGGGCGTTGATGTCGTTGTCCTCGGCGATCAGGATCGACAGTCCGCGCCGGCGAAAGCTTCTGGCAACGGCCTCCCGGCGGGGCTGCGGCCGGTCGGATGTGGCAGGTGCGGCAACGGTGGCCGGCGTTGTCAAAAGCACGCGCATCAGCGTTTCGCCGCGCACCGGCCGCGCCAGGAATGTCGTGTAGCCGCCCGCCCGGAATTCGCCGAGCATGCCGCGGTCGGTTGGCGCTATCAGCGTCACCGCGCCGGCGCCGGCGAGCCCCAGGTTGCGCAGGCGCCGCAACAGGCGGCCGTCGGTCCGCTCAAGTGCTGCGTCGACTAGCAGCGTGTCGCAATGGCCCGCGTGAGCCGCGGCAAGTGCGGCGGTGCCGGCGATCTCGGCGCTGCCGCCATGGGCGCGCACGGTGCGGGCGATCGCTTCGGCCTCGGCTTCGTTCTGGGAAACCACCACGATTTGGCGGTTGTCGAGCGCTCCGGCGCGCTCGAAGGTTGTCGCCACCGCTTCCGTCGCCGGGGTTTCGAGGACAAACTCCGATCCCTTGCCGGGCGTGCTTGACACCGAGATGGTTCCGCCGACCGCATCGGCGATGCGCTTGGAGATCGCCAGGCCGAGGCCGGCGCCGCCATGCCTGCGCGTGGAGGTGCCATCGGCCTGCTCGAATTCCTGGAAGATGCGGTCGAGATCGTCCTTTTCCAAGCCGGGTCCGGTGTCGGCTATGGAAAACCGCACCACCGCGCCCTTGTCCGCCGCTGCCGCCGTCACCGCGACCAGCACGCCGCCGGCGTCGGTGAATTTCACCGCATTGCCGACGAGGTTGATCAGCACCTGCCGCAACCTTCCGGGATCGGCGACGATGGTCGCCGGCACGTCGGGAGCCACGTGGCAACCGAGGCCGATATCCTTGGCGAAGGCCTTCGAGGCCAAAAGTTCGACGACGCTTTCGGCAAGCTCGCGCGGCGAAACCGCCTGCTGCTCGATGTCGACGCGGCCCGCCTCGATCTTGGAATAGTCGAGCAGGTCCTCGATCAGGGCGAGAAGCGCGGAAGCCGATGTCGAGACCGCGCCGACATAGGTGCGCTGTTCGGGCGAAAGCTGCGTGTCGGCCAAAAGCTTGGCCATGCCCATGATGCCGTTCATCGGCGTGCGGATTTCGTGGCTCACAGTCGCCAGGAAGCGCGATTTGGCCTGGCTGGCGAACTCGGCCCTTTCGCGGGCGCTGATCAGCGCGGTTTCGGCGCGCTTGCGCGCGGTGATGTCGCGCGCGATGGCGCGATGCGACACGGCATCGTTCTGCTTGTCGCGAACCGAGAGTTCGATCCAGGAAAACCAGCGCAGTCCTTGCGGCGTGCGGATCGCCACATCCGTGGAGCTGAGGCACTCGCCGTCGGAGAAGGCGGCGTCGGGAACCACGCCGACATCGACCCCGATCTCGGCCAGCGTTTGCCCGAACAGCCGCGGCTGCTCGAAACCGACAAGATCGGCGAAAACCCGGTTGGCGTAGACGATGCGGCCCTCGCGGTCGCGGTGCACCACCAGGTCGCCCAACGCGTCGATCAGCCCGCGAAAGCGCTCCTCGCTTTCCTGCAGTTCCCACACGCGGTCGGCGAGCTTTTCGAATTCGGCGCGGCTGCGCACCAGGACTTCATCGACAGCAGCGGTGGCTTTTGCCTCGGCGCGCAGCAACCGCGCGATTGCCCCCAGGCCGGCCAGCCCGATCAGCGCCAGTATCGCGCTGATGAACAGCGGCGCGCTGCTCAGATACGAAAGGCCGGCGACAGTGAAGACCGCCCCGACCAGCAATATGTACGCGGCACGCGGCTTGCCCCGCGCCATCTCGGGAACCATCGGCGGCGGCGCGATCGCAATGCGCTCGAGCGCATCCGGAATGGCGCCGGGCGCATCATCCTCGCTCGATTTCTGTCCGTCCAGCCGGGATTTCGCCAACATGCGCAAACCCTAATCCGCCAAGCATTAGGGAAGCTTTTGGCGGATCGCTACAATTTTAGGAGCCAGCCGAATTGCAACCGGCGGCACGGAGGCCGTTTGATAACTCGCTGCGGTGAGTCAAATGGCGGTGGTTTCGAGAGCCGGAGCGAAGCGGACACACAAGTCCGTGGGCACCGGAAGCGCAGAAAACACCGTCAGTTGGCTGCCGCAGTAGAGTTTGCAAACGGGCTTTACATTTCCACCACCACCCGGCCCCTGACCTTGCCCTCGACGATATCGCGGGCGGCGTCGATGATGCCGTCGAAGCCGAATCGTCGTCGAAAGTGCGGCGAGTTTCGCATGATCGAGATCACTGCCGATCCGCCGCCACGCCTCGAGCCGCAGCGCTCGCGGCGCCATCACCGAATCGATGCCGAGCAGCGATACGCCGCGCAGGATGAAGGGTGCGACGCTCGTCGGCAGGTCCATGCCCTGCGCCAGGCCGCAGGCCGCGACAGCGCCGCCGTAGGAAGTCATCGACAGGACATTGGCCAGCGTGTGGCTGCCGACCGCGTCGACGCCGCCCGCCCAGCGCTCCTTGGCGAGCGGCTTGGCGGGACCGGAAAGCTCGTCGCGCGAAATGACCTCGGCGGCGCCCAGGTCGCTGCAGATAGTCGCTCTCGGCCAGACGGCCGGTCGAGGCGACGACATGGTAGCCGAGCTTCGACAGGATCGAGACGGCGACCGAGCCGACGCCGCCGGCCGCACCCGTCACCACCACCGGGCCGCGGTCAGGCGTGATGCCGTGGCGCTCCAGCGCCATCACGGAAAGCATCGCCGTATAGCCGGCCGTGCCGACCGCCATGGCGTCGCGCGGCGCTCATGCCTTCGGGCAGCGGCACCAGCCAGTCGCCCTTGACGCGGGCCTTGCTCGGCATAGGCGCCGTGATGCGTCTCGCCGACGCCCCAGCCGTTCAGCACGACCTTGTCGCCACGCCTCCACTCCGGATTGTCCGAGGCCGATCACCGTGCCGGCGAAGTCGATGCCCGGAATCAGCGGGAAGCGGCGCACCACGGGCGCCTTGCCGGTGATCGCCAGCCCGTCCTTGTAGTTGACCGTCGTCGCCTCGACGGCGACGGTGACGTCGCCGTCCATCAGGTCGGCCTCGGTCAGCTCCGTCACGGCGACCGACTGCTTTTTG
This sequence comes from uncultured Alphaproteobacteria bacterium, assembly GCA_963726065.1. Classification (GTDB taxonomy): domain Bacteria; phylum Pseudomonadota; class Alphaproteobacteria; order Rhizobiales; family Rhizobiaceae; genus Neomesorhizobium. Next base: position 240,010 of record CAVSAU010000002.1, on the reverse strand, counting down.
TCCTCGTCGCGCGAAACGAGGATGGCTTTGAAGGCTTCTCCGGCATTTTTTACTCCCGCATGTCGAATTCTGACCGAGCAGATACTGTGCTGTGCCGGCTGGATGCGGTCAATCGTTCGATGGTTTTACGCCGGTCGCGGCGCCAGCCGAGAAACTCCTCGAGGATAACCAGCCCGGCGCCGATGGTGATGAACGTGTCGGCCAGGTTGAAGACCGCGAACGACCAGACCGGCGTGTGGAACAGGATATAGTCGATGACGTGGCCGTAGACGGACCGGTCGATCAGATTGCCGACGGCGCCGCCGACGATCAGCGCGAAGCCGATCCGCGCCAGCACCTGGCGTTCCGTCGTGCGCGACGCGAGATAGAGCACGAAGGCGACGACCACGAGCGACAAGCAGGATCAGCCCCTTGTCGCCCATCGAGGAAAACATCGAGAAGGCAACGCCGGTGTTGTAGGTGCGATAACAGCGCCAGGAAGGGCAGCACATCCACCTGCTCATGCATCTCCAGCCGCGTCTCGACCAGATATTTGATCGCACTGGTCGAGCAGCGACCACCAGCGAAAGCAGTGCCGCCATCCAGCCCCAGGTTCTTGCCTTCACGCGCTGGCCTCCGGGTCGAGCTTGAGGGCGCTGCGCCTGATCTCGAACAGCATCACGCCGGTTGCCACCGCCAGGTTGAGCGAATCGGCGCGCCCGGCCTGCGGGATGCGCAGCAGCCGGTCGCAGACTTCGGCGAGGTCGTCGGGCAGGCCCTGCTGCTCGTTGCCCATCATCAGCAGCACCGGGCGGTTGGAAAATTCGACGCCGCGGTAGTCGACCGCGCCCTTCAGATGGGTGCCGGCGACAAGGCCAGGAAAGCCCTTGCGCCAGGTGAGGAATGCTTCCGGCGTGGCTTTCGCGACCGGCACCGCGAAGATCGAGCCCATCGTCGCCCGCACCGTCTCCAGCGAAAACGGATCGGTGGTCTCGCCGACCAGGATGACGCCCTTGGCGCCAACCGCGTCGACGGTACGGATCACCGTGCCGAGGTTGCCGGGATCGCGCACCCGGTCCAGCGCCACCCAGACATCGTTCCGCTCTGGGCGGATATCCTTCAGCGGCATGTAGCGTTGCGCGAAGACGCCGACGACCGATTGAGGATTGTCGCGGCGGGTGATGGCCGTCAGCACTTTTTCGGAGACTTCGAGCACCGTCCCGCCGGCGGCAACCGTGCGCGCCGCCACCTTTTCGACCGCGGCGTTGCCGATCGCAGTCTTGGCGAAAACCAGCGTCTTGATCGACCAGCCGAGATCGAGCGCGTCGATGACCAGCTTCAGGCCTTCAGCCAGAAAGCGTTCTGGCTGTCGCGGAATTTCTTCAGCGCCAGCGCCTTGATGTCCTTGATCAGCGGGTTGGCGAGGCTGGTGACCTCCTTGACCCGGCCCGGCGCGCCCGTGCGATGCTCGCTCATGTGCTTTCTCCGCGCATGATCCTTGCGAAAACCGGCGTCCACTTTTCGGGATCATGTTCTCCCGGCGCATGATCTCGTCCGAAAACCGGCGTCCACTTTTCGAGATCATGCGGCAACCCAGCGCGAGAACAACGAGGTGGAGAGCGCGCGGCCTGCCGACTTCTCGCGGATGATCAGTTCGCCGGATTCGACCGCGCCGCCCATGCCAGCAAAAGTGTCGCGCATCAACGCGTGGATGGCAAAGAAGGAGGCCCGGATCGAATAGGCGGTAAGCACCACCGCCAGCGGTTTGGGCGTCAGGATCGAGCGGCAGATGTCGGCCAGCGCCGGCAGATCCTCGAACAGCTGCCAGACCTCGCCCTTGGGCCCCCGGCCATAGGCGGGCGGATCGAACAGGATGATGTCGTAGCCATTGCCGCGGCGCTCCTCGCGCTCGGCGAATTTCATCGCGTCCTCGCACGATCCAGCGGATCGGCTTGTCTGGCCAGCCCCGCCATCTCCTGGTTCTCGCGCGCCCAGCCGATTGCCTTCTTGGAGGCGTCGACATGCGTCACCTCGGCGCCGGCGCGCGCCGCGACCAGCGACGCCAGCCCGGTATAGCCGAACAGGTTGAGCACCTTCACCGGCCGTTTCGCCCGTTCGATAAGCCCGGCCATGTGATCCCAGTGCGATGCCTGCTCCGGAAAAACGCCGACATGACGGAACGAGGTGAAGCGGCCGAGATAGTCGATGCCGTCGTGCTTCATCGGCCAGGTCTCGCCGAGCGGCGTTTTGGGAAACCGCCAGCGGCCTAGGCCCTCTTCGTCGGTGTCGCCGGTGAAGATGGCGTCCGCCGCGTTCCACTCCCGCGCCGGCCATGCGCGCTGCCAGATCGCCTGTCCCTCGGGCCGCACGATGCGATAGGGCCCGTACTGCTCCAGCTTCTCGCCATTACCGCTGTCGATCAGCGCATAATCCTGGTTCGGCGCCACTTCGAGGATCAGCGGCAGCCGTTCCGCGGGCAGGGCTGCGTCGCGCCGGGTGAGCTGGCGCTGCTTCGCCGCCGGCTCGGCGCCGTGAACCGGCGCCTGCTGCTCGTCCCTGCGTTTGCCGTGCTGGACGGGCGCTGCCCGGCGGTCGGGCGGCGTACGCTGGTCGCGGCGTTTGTCGCGCGTGGGTTTCAAGAAAACGATCTCCGGCGATGCAGGCCGCTTCTGCCACAGCCCACCCGGTCGCGCAACAAAGCGTGGCGCGTCGCATTGGCGCTGGCGCCGATGGCGGCTGGCCGTCAGGCGCGCAGCGGGATGAGCGCGCGCAAGCGGCTGTCGCGCAGGAAAAGTCCTCCCCAGACCATCACACCCAGGCCGATGGGAAAAAGGAACCAGAGGTTTTCAGGCGCGCAACGGCGGCGGCCGCGCCTCCGAGCTGGCCGGTCAGCAATATCGCGCCAAGAACGGCGGTGCGCGCAATCAGATAGAGGACGACGCAGACCAGCTCCATGATCCCGACAATCAGGCTCTCGGGGGTAACCCAACCGTTGGGGCTCCTTCCGGTCTTATGCTGCTGTCGAAGAGCAGGTACAACGCAGCCAGGGCAGTCACGACGCGCGTCCGATGCGGACATTTGTCGACACCGTGGCCGTCTGGGTATCCTGTTCAACCATGTGCTCCCGCCTTCATTGCCGCGATGACCCGCAGCGACAATAGTACGAAAATGCCCCCTGCCAAAGCCCAGCCGGTCAGGCCCGTCGCATTGGCGCTGCCCGCAGTCAGCCGCGAGGGGAACGTCGTATCGAAAGCAGCGCGCAGGCAAGAGCAATGAAGCCCGCCAGCTTCAGGGCGGCCACGACCATGTGCCCCACCTCCCAGCGCAGCCGGATGGCTTCGAAGTTCGCCGCGATCGGGCCGGGCGTCCAGGTGGACAGGACGCCGTTGGCCGGCGCCACTAGCACGAACCACGCGGCAAGCGCGATCGCGTAAAGGAATGCAGCCGCGATGGCGCAGCGAAACGCCAGGCGGTTGTTGTGAAGGATCAGCGCCAGCACCGCGGGAAAGGCGATGGCTAATATGTCGAGCGGGGCGCCGACGGCCGCGAAGAGCCGGAACTGGGAGTTGAACACGGTGGTCTCGCGCCACAGCTCCGGCGACCACTGGGTGAGGCGCGGCGCCGATTCCAGCACATGGGCAAACGATGGCCCCAGACTGAGGGCGGCGACCGTGGCGGTGAGAACCGCCCACAGGAACAAGGATACGCGCATTTCCATCGCTAGGAAACGGCTGCCCGGGGGTAACGTTCCCCGTGGCGCGGTGCGGACTTTCCAGCCGCGCCGCATTTGCTTAAAGAAGTGGCCCGCCTGCAGCGGCATCTCTCCAGACCGGACTTCGAGGCTAGGAACGCTTCATGAAACTGATCATTTTCGATTGCGACGGCGTGCTGGTGAACAGCGAGGAAATCTACATCGCCGCCGAACTGGAATTCCTCGCCGGCATCGGCGCCAGCTTCGAGCGCGGCCCCTACATGCAAGCCTTCATGGGACTTTCTCCCCGCATGTGGCGTGGGAAACTCGAGCCGGCGGTCGAGGCCAACATCGGAAAGGCCTTGCCGGCGGATTTCTTCGACCGGCTTCATGCATTCGCGGTGGCGAAAATCGAGACGGGACTGGCGGCGCTGCCGGACGCATATGAGACCATCGACGCCATCGCCATGCGGCGCTGCGTCGCCTCCAGCACACCGTCGCCGCGGCTGCGGTGGAAGCTGCAGCGCGCCGGGCTGATCGATCTTTTCGGGCCGCACATTTTCTCGTCGGACATGGTTGTAAACGGCAAGCCGGCGCCCGACCTTTTCCTTCATGCGGCGGCAACGATGAGCGTCGATCCCGCCGACTGCCTGGTCGTCGAAGACAGCGCCAACGGCGTGCTGGCCGGCAAGGCGGCGGGCATGAAGGTTGTCGGCCTCACCGCCGGTGGCCATTGTATGGACGGCCACGCCGACATTCTTCTGGACAGCGGCGCCGACATCATCGTCGACAGCTACGCCGGCCTGGCGGGCGCCATCGAAAAATTCAGCTCAGCACGGACGTAAGCTTTTGACGGCCTGCTTGAAAAGCGATGGCTGTAACGGCAATGTTTCAACCGGGAGTTGGGGCTTGTTTTGGAACCGGATTTTCCGTTTGAGTTTGTCGTATCTGGTACTCCTCGGTCGCTGGGAGGTTCGTCCGCTTCAAGGGAAGCTTGCAACGCCAGCAATAGCTTGCTGCCGGAACGACATTGGCTGACTGGTGCGCGCATGGCCATCACGATATTCTATTTCCCGGCGGAACCGATGGAAGGTGATATCGACAATATCGTGAAGCCGATCTTAAACTCATTAATCGGACATTTTTATCACGACGACCATCAGGTAGAGCGCGTCCTTTGCTCGCAAGGTGCTTTCGGCAGGGGAAGCCGCTCCTGGACTTTTGCTCGCATGGGGCGTGTTCGAAGCGTTATCGCGGAAATTGGTTCCTGACGAATTCGTACAACCGCAATCGCCCGGCAGGCTGATCCAGACGTTGGCCTCGCTTGGGCATTTGACTTTTGATGACGAGAAATTGCTTCGCAGGCTGGCAGAGGTAAGAAACGCGGTCATTCACGGAGAGCTCTCCGAGAGCGCCGAGTACGAAGATGTAGAACGATTTGTGAACCTGCTGGCCGCATTGCGACAAAGGCAAGAGTTGGAAAACTGCTGGGCCATTGAAGCCGTCAACTCGATAGGCTTCCGACCTAAGCTTTCAGCTTTTTATAAACCTCAATCCCCGCCGCCAGGTCCTCCAGTGCGGCCCCAACAGACTTGAACAGGGTGATCTCGTCTGCCCCGCCGCGACCTTTCTTCTCGCCGCGCGCCAGCTCGTGCAGGTCGGCGACGATGTCCTGCGGCTCGAGCACCCCCGACGCCAGCGGCTGGACGATGTCGCCCGCCTCCTTGGTGGCGCCGGCGCGGGTGTCGACATAGACGCGGGCGCGGCGGATCGCGTCGTCGTCGCTCTCGCGCATGCCCGGCGCGAAACCGCCGACCAGATCGACATGGGTTCCGGGTCTCGAGCAGCGCGCCCCTGACCAGCGGCGTGGTGGCGATCGTCGCCGACGAGACGATGTCGGCTTCGCCCAGCGCCTGCTCGAGATCGGCGGCCGCCTCGACCTCCAAGCCTTCGGCCTTCAGCTGCGCCGCCACCTTTTCGGCGTTGGCGAAGGTACGGTTCCAGATGCGGATCTGGCGGATCGGACGCACCGCCGAATGCGCCTTGGCCAGGAAGGGCGCCAAGGCGCCGGCGCCGATGATCAGCAGCCGGGAAGCGTCCTCGCGGGCGAGATAGGAAGCGGCGAGCGCCGAGGCGCAGGCGGTGCGCCATTGCGTCAGCCGTTGGCCGTCGATCAGCGCCTGCGGTTCGCCGGTCTTGCCGTCGAGCAGGAGGTAGAGCCCCATCACGGCCGGCTTGGCGATTTCGTTGTTGTCGGGCGAAACGGTCACCACCTTCACGCCGATGTGGCCGTTGGCGGACGTTCCGGCCGCGTTGAAATCGGTCCATGCGGGCATCAGGAGAAGCGTCGAAGCAGCACCATCCGGCCGTTCGACGGTATGGTGGTGGCGCACCGGCTGCACCGCGCCGTCGCGAAACGCCGTGCGCAAGGTTTCAACCAGGCCGCCAAAAGTCAGCGCGCGGTCGACCGCTTCGGCCGAAATCATGAACATTCGTCGTCCCCCAGAAGTTCTGGCTACCGCCTGGAGCGTCCTAAAGGACGCGCGGCGCTCTAATCCCGTTGTCAGGCGTTGTGCCTGGTGATCGCCTGTGTCTGCGCGGCGGCTTGCGAGGCGTTCCGCTGCACCGAATCGCGCAGGATCTGCGCCTCCTGCCCGCGCTGCCGCGCCAGCTTGCGGTAGCGCCCCTGCTTCAGCCAGGTGGCGAGGCTGCCGACGATCAGGCCGACTGCGAGAGCGGCAAACAACAGCACGAACAGCGGCATTTGCAGCGTCAGCGCCTGATTTCCGGGATTGAACGGGTCGAGCGTGAAGGCGACGGGGCCGCGGTTGGCGACCGCCAGCGCGATCAGGATGACGGCCAGTGGCACGAAGACCACGACAAGCAGGAAACGGTTGTACATTTGATCTTCCAGAAAGCCCGGATGGCGGCCGGCGCTCCGCCGCACAAGATCATTTTTGCGCGTTCAGCCGCTCGCGCAGCTCCTTGCCGGTCTTGAAGAACGGCACCCATTTCTCCTCGACCTCGACCGATTCCCCGGTGCGCGGGTTGCGCCCGGTGCGTGCCGGCCGGTTCTTCACCGAGAAGGCGCCAAAGCCGCGCAGTTCGACCCGGTTTCCATCGGCAAGCGCGTCGGTGATCTCCTCGAAAATCGCGTTGACGATGTTCTCGACGTCGCGGAGAAAGAGATGCGGATTGCGGTTGGCGATGATCTGCACGAGTTCTGACTTGATCATGACTTCGTCCCCTCGCTAATGTATCTTTTTTTTGATATGACGAATGATTTTATTCGGTTTTCAGTCGATCAAAACGGCCTTCTCAGGGTGCCAGACCGACAACAGACCGTCAAGAAAGATGCGGTCGACGCCGAGTTCGCTGGAGGAAATCAGCGCCATAATCCGGCAGACCGAGCGACCTCGCCAGCGCATTTGCGAAGAGGAAGCCGCCGACGCGAGTCTCTTCGGTTCCCATTCGATAACCTTCAACTTGCTGTCCACCCCCTTCGTGCCCAGCCAGTCGATCGCCTCGCGTTCGCCGCCCAGCGAATCGACGAGTTTCCTGGTCGAGCGCCTGGCGGCCGGTGAACACCGAGCCGTCGGCAAGCGTCAGCGACTTCTGCGCGCGACAGCGGCCGCCGCTCGGCGACGATGCCGACGAACCAGTCGTAGCTGTCGAGGATCATGCTGCGGATCATCGCGCGCTCTTCCTCTGTGGTCGGATTGAACGGCGAAGGCTCCGCCTTCAGCGGCGACGACTTCACCTCTTCGAGCTTGATGCCGACCTTGTCCATCAGCCCGGTCAGGTCCGGAAACTGCACCAGGACGCCGATCGAGCCGACGATCGAGGATTTGCGCGCCACGATATGGTCGGTGGCGCTGGCGATCATGTAGCCGGCCGAGGCGGCCAGCGTGCCGACCTGGGCGACGACCGGCTTCTTCTGGGCGAGCAGCCGCACCTCGTCGAAGATCGCCTCGCCGCCAGCGGTCGTGCCGCCGGGCGAATCGATCGACAGGATCACGCCCTTCGACCGCCGGCGACTTGCGGATCGTCGCTCGAGCCGCTCCAGCAGGTCCTCGTCTTCGGTGATGGTGCCTTCGATCTTCACCTTGGCGATGTGGTTGGTGGCGTTGCCGCCGAACTCCTCGCCGTAGAGCCAGGACGAGGCCGCGCCGATGGCCAGCGCCGCAACCACGAGGGCGGCGATCCGCCAGAAGGTGAGTTTGCGCCGCAGTCGGCGGCGGTCGATGATGTCGTCGGCGCGGATGGCCATGGCTGTCTCCTGAACGGCGGAGAATCGTTGTAGACCATGATCCGGTCATATAGAAGCCGTGCCGTGCAATCGGGCGATGCCGTAGCAGCGGATTCACGGCAGACCGGCAAAGGGCATTCGCACGCTGGAACAGCCGCTTATCCAAAAATTACCATATTGCAGTGCAACAGGCGTGGCGGGCGACAGGCCGCCGAAAAGTCCGCGATGTTGGCGACCTGTCCAGCGGCAACGATGGCGGGACCTGCAACCGGAAGGCGCAAGCCGCTTCCCGGAGCCGCAAAAATTCGTTGTTCAGCCCCCTGTTTCGGGCGGGGCAGGATTTCTATATGCTGTTCGACCTCTGAAGTGTCAGTTTTCAATGCGGCGTGGGCGGCCGCCAGCAAGCCGGGTTCATGATGGCGATAGCCGCAACACAACCGGAAGACAATGCCCGCGATCGGCCGAAAATGCCGCAGCGGGTAACCAAGCCGGACAGCGCATCGCGCGAGGCGGAGTTTCATCAGGCGCAGCATCATTCGCGCCGGGTGCGTTGGCTCAAGGTCGTCCTGCCCTCCGTGGCTGCGGTCATGGCGCTCGGCTTTGTCGGCTATTCCTATGTTTCGAGCCCGGCCAAGGCGGTCGACGTCGACATTTCCAGTTCCGCGGTTTCCGACGGCAAGCTGGTGATGGCCAGCCCCAAGCTGGAAGGCTTCACCAAGGACAATCTGCCCTATTCGATGAAGGCGTCCCGCGCCTTGCAGAACCTGACCTCGACCGGGATCATCGAACTCGAGGACATCGACGCGAAGCTGCCGGTCGACGACAAGAACGTCGCCACGATCGGCGCCTCCCGAGGCACCTACGACCGCGACAAGAACACGCTCGACATCCCCAGCGAAATCGTGGTCACCACCACCGACGGCATGGTCGCCAAGCTGAAATCGGCGTTCATCGATATCGGCAAGGGGGATTTGAAGACCGCCGATGCTGTCGATATAGCGCTCAAGGGCACCAATATTACTGCCGATTCGATGATCGATCCTTGAAAACGGGAAGGTTTTGGTATTCGAGAAGCGGGTGCGCATGCAACTCAGCCCCGACAAGGTCAAGGCCGGGCAACAGGCAGACGGAGGGACCAATGCCGCGAATTGATCGACACTCGGCGAAGACTGTCCTGCTCGGATTGATGCTGGCGGCAATGGCCGCCGGACCCGCCCTGTCGCAGGACCAGCAGCAGGGCCGGCTGGGGGGCCTGAAGCTTTCCGGCGACCAGCCGATCCAGATCGAAAGCGACAAGCTCGAGGTCCGCGAGGCGGACATCGATGGCGATCTTCAGCGGCAATGTCAGCGTCGTCCAGGGCCCGACCTTGCTCAAGGCCGGCAAGATGACCGTCTACTACGCCAAGGACGGCGGCGGGTCGGCGACCACCGGCTCGGCCAACATCGACCGGCTCGAGGTCGAGGACAAGGTGTTCGTGAAATCGGAAACCCAAACCGCCACCGGCGACAAGGGTTCGTTCGACATGAAGACCGAGGTCCTGAACCTCACGGGCAAGGAAGTCGTCCTGTCCGAGGGCGAGAATGTCCTTACCGGCTGCAAGCCTTACCGTCAACATGAAGACCGGCCTGGCCGAGCTCGGCGCCTGCGGCGGGCGGGTCAAGACGCTGCTGACGCCAAGTTCCCAGCAGCAGAGCCAGTAATGGCGGCAGACATACCCCTGTTTTCGCGCCTGGGTTCCGCGAGGAAGCCGGCGACGCCTCCGATCCATGCCGACAAGCTGAAAGGCACGCTGATCGCGCGCGGCCTGACCAAGAGCTACAAGGGCCGGCAGGTGGTGAACGGCGTGTCGTTCGGCGTCCGCGCCGGCGAGGCCGTCGGTCTGCTCGGGCCCAACGGCGCCGGCAAGACGACCTGCTTCTACATGGTCACCGGCCTGGTTCCGGTCGACCAGGGCAAGATCGAGATCGACGGTTTCGACGTCACCGCCGATGCCGATGTACCGCCGCGCCCGCCTGGGCGTCGGCTACCTGCCGCAGGAAGCCTCGATCTTCCGCGGGCTGACGGTCGAGGACAACATCCGCGCCGTGCTGGAAGTGGTCGAAAAGAGCCGCAAGGAGCGCGAACGCAACCTCAGACGCGCTGCTCGACGAGTTCCACATCGCCCATCTGCAGCAAATCGCCGGCCATCGCGCTTTCGGGCGGCGAGCGGCGGCGCCTCGAAATCGCCCGGGCGCTGGCGAGCCGCCCCAGCTACATGCTGCTCGACGAGCCCTTCGCCGGCATCGACCCGATCGCTGTCGCCGACATCCAGCAGCTGGTGCGCCATCTCACCCAGCGCGGCATCGGCGTTCTGGTCACCGACCACAATGTCCGCGAGACGCTCGGCCTGATCGACCGCGCCTACATCATCCATGCCGGCGAAGTGCTGGCCCACGGCCTGCCGACCGAGATCGTCGCCAATCCCGATGTCCGCCGCCTCTATCTCGGCGAGGGTTTTACCCTCTGAGACGGCCGGACCGTCCGCGCGAAATCTCCACCTTTGGCAAATTCGCCGATTCCCCTCGGCTGCATTCCGCCAGCGCCTTGACAAGCAAAAGCCGGGCCAGTTTGAATGCGCCAGCTAAATTATCGCGCGGATCAGGCTTCGCGCCGTGTCGGTCGGGGGTTTTCGAGTAAAAATGGCGCTTGCGGCCAAATTGCAGCTCCGCCAATCGCAGTCGCTGGTGATGACGCCGCAACTGCTGCAGTCGATCCGGCTGTTGCAGTTGACCCATGCGGAACTCGAGCGCTTCGTCGACGAGGAGATCGAGCGCAATCCGCTGATCGAGCGCGTCGAACAGCGCGAAGAAGGTCCGGGCGAGCCGGCTCCGGAAGCGCGATTCGGCGGACGGCGGCGAAAGCGACTGGTTCACCGAGACCGACACGCCCTGGAGCGCCGAGGCGATGTCGGAAAAGCTCGACACCTCGCTCGAAAACATCTTCCCGGACGACCCCGGCACCAGCGACCGGCTCGGCCCCGACCTCACGGCGCAATGGAAATCGGCGGCGGCAAGCGGCGGTTCCGGCGGCTCCGGCGGGGTTTTCGATCTCGAAGACATGGCCGCTTCGGCGATGACGCTGCGCGACCATGTCGGCGAACAGATCGCGCTTGGCTTTGCCGATCCGGCGTCACGGCTGATTGCCGGCGAACTCGCCGACGGCCTCGACGAGGCCGGCTACATGCGCGCCGAGATCGCCGAGATCGCCAGCCGGCTGGGCGTGGAGCAGGCCGCGATCGAGGCGGTGCTTGCGACCTGCCAGGGCTTCGATCCGCCTGGCCTTTTCGCCCGCGACCTCGCCGAATGCCTGGCGCTGCAGCTCGTCGCGCGCGACCGGCTCGACCCGGCGATGCGGGCCCTGGTCGGCAATCTCGACCTTCTGGCGCGGCGCGATTTCCAGACGCTGAAAAAGATCTGCGGCGTCGACGAGGAAGACCTGCTCGACATGCTGGCCGAAATCCGCGCGCTCGATCCCCGTCCCGGCATGGCGTTTTCGGGCGGCAGCGCCGACACGATCGTGCCCGACGTGCTGGTGCAGGCGGCAAGCGACGGCAGCTGGGCCGTCGAGCTCAACCCGGACACGCTGCCGCGCGTGCTCGTCGACCAGGTCTATTTCGCCAATGTTTCCAGCCACGCCAAAGACCAGGCCGAGAAGGATTTTCTGGCCGAATGCCTGCAGAACGCCAACTGGCTGACTCGCAGCCTCGACCAGCGCGCCAAGACCATCCTGAAAGTGTCTTCCGAGATCGTGCGCCAGCAGGACGCCTTCCTCGTCCATGGCATCAGGCAATCTGCGCCCGCTCAACCTGCGCACGGTGGCTGACGCCATCGGCATGCATGAATCGACCGTCAGCCGCGTCACCGCCAACAAATACATGCTCACCCCGCGCGGCGTGTTCGAGCTGCGCTTTTTCTTCACCGCGGCGATCGCGTCCGCCGAAGGCGGCGACGCGCATTCCTCGGAAGCGGTGCGCGACCGCATCCGCGAGCTGATCGACGCCGAGCGTCCGGCCGATGTCCTGTCCGACGACGCGATTGTGGATATCCTGAAGAAGAACGGCGTCGACATCGCCCGCCGCACGGTCGCCAAGTATCGGGAAGGAATGAACATTCCGTCCTCGGTGCAGCGCCGCCGCGAGAAGCGCGCGCTGGCGTCGGCGGGGCGCTGACGGCCCGCCTTACGCAGGGTATCCGGCGGCTTCATTGACAAGCGCTGCCGAAGTGACTAGAAGCCCGCCCGCATGAGACGGACCTCTGCGGTCCATGCAGGGAACCGTCCTGGAGACGGGATTGTTATCAACCGGAAAAGTTCGGACTTAAAAAGCGGCGTTGAGATCGCCGGAAACCTTGTGCGCTCCGGCCACGGGTATAAACTCCAAACAGTTTGAAGTCTGAACAGGAAGGTCAGTTTTCAGATGAGCCTGCGCATATCGGGAAAACACATGGAAATCGGCGACGCTTTCCGGACCCGCATTGAAGGTCGGATCGGCGAAGCCATCGAAAAATATTTCGACGGCGGCTTTTCGGGCCGTGTCAACGTGGTCAAGTCGGGCTCCCGCTTCACCGCCGACTGCATGATCCATCTCGATTCCGGGATGGCGCTGCAGGCGACCGGAGACGCCCAGGAGCCGACCGCCGCGTTTGAGGCCGCCGCCGACCGTTTCGAAACCCGGCTGAGGCGCTACAAGCGCAAGCTGAAGTCGCACGGAACCGGCGCCAACGGCAATTCCACTGACATCGCCTACACGGTCGTGGCGGCCGTCGGCGACGATGAGGACGAGGTGCCGGAAGACTATGCTCCCGCCATCGTGGCCGAATCGACGATTTCGCTCAAAACCATGTCGGTTGCTTCGGCCGTCATCGAACTCGACACCAAGGACAGCCCCGTTTTCGTGTTCCGCAACGCCGGAAACGATCACGTCAACATCGTCTATCGCAGGGCCGACGGAAACATAGGCTGGATCGATCCGTCGAACGTGACGGCCAAGGGATAGACAACTCTCTACCGGACCGCGGGGCGGTGGGGCTTTGCGGCGGGAACGGGAAGAGCAAAGGATACAAGAAGAATGGATCTCAGCGATCTGATCGAGGTTACGGCAATCATGCCGGCCTTGAGGGCCAACTCCAAGAAGCAGCTCCTGCAAATGCTCTCGGAAAAGGCCGCGGCGACCACGGGCATTCCGGAACGGGAAATCTTCGACACCATCCTGCAGCGCGAACGTCTCGGCTCGACGGGCGTCGGCAACGGCATCGCCATTCCGCATGGCAAGCTTGCCGGCGTCAAACGCATCACCGGGGTTTTCGCCCGCCTCGACCAGCCGGTCGACTTCGAAGCGCTCGACGACCAGCCGGTTGACCTGGTGTTCCTGCTCCTGGCGCCGGAAGGCGCGGGCGCCGATCACCTGAAAGCGCTGTCGCGCATCGCGCGGGTGCTGCGCGACGCCGATACGGTGGCCAAGATCCGCGGCACCAAGGACGCGGCCGCGATCCATACCTTCCTGGCGTCGACCCCAGCATCGCACGCCGCCTGATCGCGTTCAGCGAGACCGGATGGCTTCAAGGGCGGCATTTGCCGCCCTTCGTCACTTGGGGGCGTCCAATCCTCAGTGCAGGGCGACTGGGGTAAGATCATTCTCGAAAGCGCCGGCAAGCGCGCGGTCGCGTTCGTCCGACAAAAGGATCGGCTGCCCGTTGGCCCCGAACAGCGCCCACAGCCGGGTGCCCGGCTCGATCTGCGGCAGGCCGGGGAACTTGCCCATCAGCTCGTCACTGCCCATTTCGCGCAGATATGCCACCGTGCCTTCGCCGAGATGGGCGAGTTGCGCCGGGGTGACTGCAGGTCTTGCTTCATTGCGTGTCATTTTAAGCCTCCTTTTGCGGGGCCGTCGTCTAGACCAACCCGCCACAGAGCCGTTGGTTCCGGAAAGGTCCGGTCTCAGTCTCTCACCGAGATGTTTATTTTTCGTACCAGGCGTTCGGGCTCCGGCCGGTCGAGGTCGATCGACAAAAGTCCGTTCTTCAGTTCCGCCGCCACCACCTTCATGCCGTCCGCCAGAACGAACGTGCGCTGGAACTGGCGCGCGGCGATGCCGCGGTGCAGAAATTCGCGGCTGGCGTTTTCCTCGCCCTGGCGGCCACGCACGACAAGCTGGTTTTCTTCCGTGGTGACTTCCAGATCGGCATCGCAAAAGCCGGCGACCGCCAGCGTTATGCGCAGCCTTTCGCACTCGCCATCGGCGCCACGCAGGCGTTCGATGTTGTAGGGCGGGTAGCTGTCGCCGGTCTTGGCGAGCCTTTCGAGCGTCTTTTCCATGGCGTCGAAGCCAAGCAGAAGCGGGCTCGAAAAGGGCGTCATGCGAGACATTGTGTCCTCCAGGGAGCGACGAAAAAGGGAAAAACCCGGATGGCATTTCTCCCGATGACCCTGATATGGTCCGCGCCGCAAACAAGTTCAAGACTGCAAAAGGACAAGGGAAATAGATGCCGAAGGCACAGAAAATCATCATCGACACGGACCCGGGCAGGATGATGCCGTGGCGATCCTTCTGGCGCTGGCAAGCCCGGAACTCGAAATTCTCGGCCTCACGGCTGTCGCCGGCAACGTGTCGCTAAACTACACCGAAAAGAACGCGCTCAAGATCTGTGAACTGGCCGGCAAGACCGATATCAAGGTGTTTTCCGGTGCGGTGCGGCCGCTGGTGCGTCCGCTGGTCACCGCCGAGTATGTGCACGGCAAGACCGGTCTCGACGGACCCGACCTGCCCGAACCGAAGATGAAACTGCAGGAAAAGCATGCCGTCGATTTCATCGTCGAGACGCTGATGAAGGAAGACGCCGGCACGGTGACGCTGTGTCCGCTCGGACCGCTCACCAACATCGCGCTGGCGCTCATCCGCGAACCGAAGATCGCCGGGCGCATCAAGGAGATCGTCCTGATGGGCGGCGGCTTCTTCGAGGGTGGCAACATCACGCCCGCCTCCGAATTCAACATATATGTCGATCCGCACGCCGCCGATGTGGTGTTCCGCTCCGGCGCTCCCATCGTCATGATGCCGCTCGACGTCACCCACAAGGCGCTGACATCGGCCAGGCGCGTCGAGAAGTTCCGCACCATGGGAACCAGGGCCGGCACGGCCACCGCGCAGATGCTCGATTTCTACGAACGCTTCGACGTCGAGAAATATGGCACCGATGGCGGTCCGCTGCACGACCCCTGCGTCATCGCCTACCTGCTCAAGCCGGAGCTTTTCAAGGGCCGTGAATGCAATGTCGCCGTCGAGACGGGGTCGGAGCTGACCATGGGCATGACGGTTGTCGACTGGTGGGCCGTCACCAAACGTGAGAAGAACGCCATGGTAATGCGCGACATCGACCATGACGGATTTTTCGACCTGCTGATCGAGCGCATCGGGCGGCTGTAAGGGTTCTTCCTTCTCCTCGTTTTCGGGGAGAAGGCGTCGGCAGGCGGATGAGGGGCGGCGCTGGCTTCGCAGTTCGCATCTGCCCCCTCACCCGGTCGCTACGCGGCCACCCTCCCCGTAAATGGGGAGAGGCAAATGCGCGCCGCTCACTTCGCCCTCGAAAACGCCAGCCAGAGGCCGCCGCCGATCAGGACGCCGCCGCTGATGCGCGACAGGAGTTTCACGCGGCTGGCCGACAGGGCGCGTGCGGCGCGCCCGGCGACGATGGCGTAGGCCGAGTCCGAAAACGCCGCCAAGACCAGCGCCGTGATGCCCATGATGACGATCTGCGGGGTGTAGGCGAGGTTGTGGTCGATGAACTGCGGGATGAAGGCGCCGAAGAAGATCAGCGTCTTCGGGTTGCTGACGGCAACCAGGAACCCCTGTAGGAAAAAGCCGCCGCGCGGCGTCACCGGCGCTTCGCCCTCGGCCAGCCGGCCGCTCGAGCGAATCATCTGCCAGCCCATGTAGAAGAGATAGGCCGCGCCCAGCAGCCGCACCCATTCGAACCAGTGGCCCATCGCCGCGATCATCGAATTGAGGCCGATGCCGACAATGGCGATCATCACGGCGATGCCCGCCTGGGTGCCGGCGACGTTGAGCAGCCCGGCGCGGGTGCCGTGGCGCATGCTGGAGGCGATGACGAGGGTGACGGTCGGCCCCGGCACCAGGATGATGACGATGCAGGCCAGCGTGTAGGCGATGTAGACTTCGAGCGACATTTTCGGCCCCTGACGGTTTGCAGCATCAGGCTGCATGTTGCCGGGGCCGCGTCAAGTGCGGGTCCATGCCAGCCGGAGCGAACCAGGCATTCCCTGGCTGCAAATGCCCTAAAAACGGTTCATCGCCGCCGCGACCTCGGAACCCAGCGGGATCGACGGCTGCGCACCCGGCTTCAGGCAGGCCAGCGAGCCGGCGGCGGCGGCCCGCCGCAGCGCATCCTCCAGCGACTGGCCCGATGAAAGGCCGGCGGCGAAATAGCCGCAAAAAGTGTCGCCGGCGCCCACCGTGTCGACCGGCGTGATGCGCAAGGCCCGGACCGTGATCAGATCGGTCGGAGTCGCCGCCAGCACGCCCTCGCCGCCCAGCGTGACGACGATCGTGCGGCCGGTCTTTTCTGCGAAACTCTTCATCCGGGTCGGGCGGTCGCGGCCCTTCAGCGCCAGCACTTCGCCGTAGAGATCGAACTCGGTTTCGTTGGCGACGACATAGTCGGCCTTTTCGAGCAGTGCGGCCGCTTCGCTGCGGAAAGGCGCCGTGTTGAGTAGGGTCAGCGCGCCGACGGCGCGGGCGGCGTCGAGTGCGGCGTCCACCGTCTGCAGCGGAATCTCGTGCTGCAGGAGCACGACATCGCCGGCGGCGAGGTCGACCCTGGCGAGATCGCCCGGCAAGACCGCGCCATTGGCGCCGGGCACCACGGCGATGATGTTCTCGCCGTCGGCCGCCACCAGGATCAGCGCCGTGCCGGTGCTGGCGTGCGCGCGATGCACGCCGGTCAGGTCGACGCCCCCGGCATCGAGCAGCGCCAGCGCTTCCGTGGCGAAGGAATCCTTGCCGACTGCGCCGATCATGCGGGTTTTTTCGCCAGCGCGCGCTGCGGCGAGCGCTTGGTTGGCGCCCTTGCCGCCGGGGGCGGTCTTGAAGCTGTCGCCAGGAACGGTCTCACCGGCTGCCGGCAGGCGGTCGACCGTGGCGATCAGATCGAGATTGATGGAGCCGATGACGATGATCAAGAAATGCCTCCCCGGCGATGTGTTCGGTCCGGCTCTATATAGGCCGCACCCCAACGTCGCCACAAGCGGCTGAAATCACTCGCAGCGCAGCACCACCTGCGCCTGATAGGCGCCGGCGGGAAACAGCCCGGCTGCTTTGGTGGCGGTTAGATCCACCTCGACGGTTGTGCTGCCGTTCGCCACGGTCGTCGGCATGTTGCCTGGCGTGTCGGCGCCGCCGTTGATCCTGTAGATCGTCGAAAGCGCCAGGTTTGCTTCCGCAAAACCCGCCGGGGCAGGCGTGGAAATCGCGTAGCAGTCGAGCAGCGCCAGGATGCTGCACAAAAGGGATTGCGGGTTGACGGTGGCTGTCGCCGCATTGCCGCCACGCTGGCGCGAACCCATGACATTGAGCAACGGGCTCGCCGTCATCGTGCCAGAGGCCCCGATGACAATAGTGCAGGTGCCGATGAGCGCCGCTGCCAAGGCCGTCAACCCGCATACAAAGCCCGGAGCTTTGCGGGACGCCCTCATTTCCCGCCCTTGTCGCTCCAGCCCTGCTCGGCCCAGCCGGCGTTGGTTGCCATGTCTGGCCCCTCGCCCCTGGGGTCGAGCCCCATTTTCAAGAGCTTCAATTCCATCTTCAGGCGCTCCACCTCGAGTTCGTAGAGCCGAGCGCAGTCGAGCCGCTTGGGCTGGCGGCCGAGGGGGACGATGCGTCCATATGTAGAAAGGTCAAAAACGCTGCTGCCATAGGTCAGGCCGCTGCCCTGGATGACGCCGACGTCGAGATAAGCGCCACTGCCTGCAACCGCCGAGCGGCAGGTGGTGCCATCGGCGGCGCGCATTTCGTCCTGGCCCTGTGGCAAGGTCACGCCGGGCAAGGTGAAGCCGGTCTGGTTTTGCGTGTAGTGGATTTCTTCCGCCGCTGCGTTGGCGCCGACGATCATGGCCGCCAGCAAGGCCGTCAGGGTTTGTGCTGGCCCAGGAACTTTCCACATATCTGTGCCTTTATCTGCGTTTGCTCGCCAGGAAAGGGGACGCTTCGGTAAAGATACGCACTTTGCGTGTGGCGGCACCGTCGAAGGGAACAACCCCGAGAACTGGACGGGAGGCCTGTCCTCCCAGCATGAAATCGGATGGCGCGACCCGGGCCTGCACCGGGGCGGAAATCCTGGTCGTAGACGCGGATTTCCACCTTGATGCGGTGGTCGTACGGGTTGGCCGGGAAGACGCAGACCGCGAAGGCATCGGTGAAGCTCGCCAACTCGCCGCGCATCGGCTACATCGATTGCGCGAAAGCCGCCGTGCCGGAGATCGAGACCGCCAGCCCGGCGGCGAGGAAACGCTGCTGCAAGGTCATCGCCTTCCTCCCGGCCTATTCGCAGCGAACCGTCACCGTGACCTGGTAGCTGCCGGCGGTGAAGCGGTCGCTGCCACCCTTGGTGCCGGCCAGGTTGACCATCACGGTCGAACTGCCCGGCGTGGTCAGGCTGGAGGAACTGCCGGTCTCGGCAATTGCGTGGGCGCCGCTCGAAGCATAGGTGGGCGTCCAGGTGGTCGCGGTGACGTCGGCAACCGGTGCCGTGGTCGAGGTCACCGGATCGACGCCCAGCGTCACGCCGCCCGTGGTGCTCAACGTCACCGTGCCCCGCGCGCCGCCGGCATTGTTGGAACTCAGCGATTGCAAGTCGGGGCTCACCGTCATGGTGCCGTTCGTGTCGACCGTCAGCGTGCAGGTCGCGGCGATGGTGCCGTTGAAGATCACGTTGCCGATCGCGGCAAGCGCGGGCAGCGGCGCTGCCGTGCAAATCAGCGAGGCTAGAAACCAACGGAATCGCATCTGGTGTTCCCCTATAGCTTGTATCCGTTGATGACTACAACCTTCTTGGTTAATTATTCGTTCCCGCAAAAGGAGACAGGCGCCGGAGCGCCCGGCGCCCGTCCTGTTCTGCAAGCCGCCGATGATGGATCAGCGGTCGGCGGCCACCTGTCCGGCTTCCCAGCCGAGAATGGCACGCTTGCGGGTGAGACCCCAGTGGTAGCCGGTTAGCGCGCCGGACTTGCCGAGCGCGCGATGGCACGGCACCACGAAGGACAAAGGATTGGCCCCGACCGCCGCACCCACCGCGCGGCTTGCAGCCGGAGAACCGATGTCCGAGGCGATCGCCGAATAGCTGCACGCTCTGCCCATCGGGATTTTCAGCAGCGCCTGCCATACGCGGATCTGGAAGTCGCTGCCGATCATGACGACGCGCAGCGGTTCTTCTGAACGCCAGCGCGACGGATCGAAGATGCGGGCGGCATAGGGTGCTGTCGCCGCCATGTCCTCGACATAGGTGGCGTTCGGCCAGCGGCTCGACATGTCGGCGAAGGCGGTGCGCTCGCTGCCGGCGTCGTTGAAGGCGAGGCCGGCCAGGCCGCGGTCGGTAACCATGATCAGCGCGACGCCAAAGGGCGAGATATGGAAGCCGTAGTGGATGGTCAGGCCTTCGCCGCGCGTCTTGTAGTCGCCGGGCGACATCGCCTCATGGGTGACGAACAGGTCGTGCAGGCGTCCCGGACCCGACATGCCGACCTCGTAGGAGGTTTCCAGAAGCGGCATGCCGTCGTCGAGCAGCTTTCGCGCATGGTCGAGGGTGACGGCCTGCAGGAAACCCTTTGGCGACAGGCCCGCCCAGCGGGTGAACAGCTTCTGCAGGCCGGTCGGGGTCTCGCCGACTTCGCCCGCCAGCGTCTCCAGCGAAGGCTGGTCGCGGTAGTCGAGGCTTATCTTCTCGATGACGCGGCGCACGGTTTCGTAATCGCCGCCCTCGGGCGTGATGTCTTCTTGCAGGATGGCTGACGGCTTCATCGACATCCCCGCATTAGCGAGTGTATGAGCGTTCATGGCAAGTTCTCCTTGGCGCGGAATATCGCGCCTGGCGGCCACGCTCTCCACCCGTTTCTTGCAACCAGAGATTTTTTCGCCGTTTGGCCGAGGGTATTTTTCCCGCGCTGGAGCGGAATGCGTTCTGGTTGAACCGGGCATGCCGCTCAATCTGTTTAGCCGCATTTGATGCGACGCCAGGTGATTCCACCCGGCTGCGAAATACTCTATCCGCGCTTGGCCTTTGCCAATGCGACGGCGAATGCGGTGGCGAAGCTTTCGCGATCGTCGGGGTTGAGGAAGCCGCCGATCGGCACGCTGCGTCCCTGTCCTTCGACCTTCATGCCGGTGATGCCGATCTCGGCATGGCGGGCGATCTGGAAACGTGCCCAGAACGGGTTGAAATGGTGCTCTTCGGTGCGTCCGGAGGGAGCGGTCTTGAGGATGTCGAGAGCGGTGCGCGAGACCGCCACTTCCTCGCGCGCGCGGCCGGCGCGGTAGTTGAGCTTGAAGGCGCCGTAGATCAAGAGCATGTCGAGGCCGAAGAAGCCGAACACCGGCCAGGCCCCGTTGACGAGGAATATGGCCCCGCAGGCGAGCGAACCGGCGAGCATGGCGCCCATGAGCACCGCAAAACCGGTGCGCCCAAGCGACCGGTGCGGCATGAGCAGCGCCCTGAAAAACGGTTCGTCGGCGGCGAAGCCGGCATTGTTCTCGCTCATTGCCTCAGAATATAGAAAGGCGATGAAAAAGCCCAACGACAAAGTTGCCGCAGGCGCCGTGCGGCGCGCCGCAAAGCGCCCGGCGCGGCCGAGATCGCTTTACACGCCTGAAGAGGTCGAGGAAATCTTCCGCCGCTTTTCGGTGCAGCGACCGGAGCCCAGGGGCGAGCTCGAACACGTCAACGCCTACACCCTGCTGGTCGCCGTCGTCCTGTCGGCGCAGGCGACCGACGCGGGCGTCAACAAGGCGACGCGGGCGCTGTTCAGGACCGCCGACACGCCGCAAAAGATGCTGGAGCTCGGCGAAGCGAGGGTTGGCGAATACATCCGCACCATCGGCCTGTGGCGCGCCAAGGCCAAAAATGTGATCGCCCTGTCGGCGGCGCTGATCCGCGACCATGGCGGCCAGGTGCCGGGCGATCTCGACGCGCTGGTCAAGCTGCCCGGCGTCGGCCGCAAGACCGCCAATGTGGTGCTCAACATGGCGTTCGGCCAGCCGACCATGGCGGTGGACACGCACATCCTGCGCATCGGCAACCGGCTCGGCCTGGCGCCGGGCATGACGCCTGAAGAGGTCGAGCGCGGCCTCATCAGGATCATCCCGGAAAAATACATGCGCCACGCGCATCACTGGCTGATCCTGCATGGCCGCTATGTCTGCAAGGCGCGCACGCCGGATTGCGTTGCCTGCATCATCGCCGATATCTGCAAGGCCGCGGTGAAGACCAACAGCATCCCGGCGCCGCTGATTGAAATCGCAGCGGTTCAGACGCCGTAGCCGCGCGCCATCGCGGCGGCGAAGACGGGAACAAGCAGGAACACTGCGCCCTCGGCCCTCAGCCAGGCCTGCGCCGCGCCGATCTCGCTGTCGGGTACCACATGGGCGGGGTTGGTGCGCAAGGCCTGGTTCCATTTCAGCACGCGCGCCGTCAGCGGCGCCGAAAGCGCGCCGACCAGCAGGAAGCAGGCGATCTTCGCCCAGAACACCCAGTTGTAGATGTAGAACTCCCAGCCCTTGAGGCCGAAGAAGACGCGGCTGAAGCCGACGATCAGCATCAACCCCGCCAGGCCGCCATAGGCTGCATCGAGCCTGCCGACACGCCGCAGCGCGTCGCCGGCAAGGCCGGGGCGCACCAGCACGGTTTCTGCGGCGAGAACCGCTATCAGCGCGAAGAACACGAAATGGTGGGCAATCGCCAGCAGCAGGTCGGTGGTCATGGTTCTCGCCTCCCCGGCTCAGCGGGCCACCCCGATGTCGACGGCGTCAAGAACTATCGGCCTATCCCGGCGACGTCAATCTCGCGGCATTCGCCGCGTGGAAAACGCCACGGCGGCCATATTGACCCGTCCGCGCTGCCGCATATTTTATGCGCCGATGGGCCTCCAGCGGACCTCCATTCAATACCCGATTTTGTCCGCGAGGCGCTCCTCGAACACGGGCTGACGGGTGTCTACGAGGCGCGCCCGGACTACCAGCGCAATGATTATCTCCGCTGGATCGCCAGCGCCAGACGCGTGGAAACGCGGCGGAAGCGGCTGGCGCAGATGCTCGACGAACTGGCGCAGGGCGACGTCTATATGCGCATGGCGTGGCGCACCAGGTCCTGATCCTCGCCGACTGAACCCTCGGACCTGCGGGCGTCGTCCGGACTTGCGGCAAAGACCTTGCGCTCAGGCGGCGCGGCGCATCGCCATCTCGCCTGAAAATTCCGGGTCGCTGGCCGATATCATCTTGTGCAGATGCACCATCATGGCGGCGGCAAACAGCGGCGTCAGAAGGTTGAGCAAGGGCACGGCCAGAAACGCCGAAATGACCAGACCGGCCAGGAAAACGGTGCCGGCGTGCTTGCGGCGCAGCGCCTTGGCCTCCGCTTCCGGGCGGAAGCGCATGGCGGCGAACTCGAAGAACTCGCGGCCGAGCAGATAGCCGTTGACCAGGAAGAACGCGGCGATGTTGACGCCGGGTATCAACAGCAGGAACAGGGCGATGAGATTGCCGACGACGACCACGCCGAAGAATTTCAGCGACAGCACCGATCGCCCGGAATGGCCGGCACGGGGCGGCCGGGCGGGTCGCGCGGATAATCGTTGTGCTCGACCACTTCGGCGACATCGTCGAGAAACAGCCCGGCGACGATGGCCGTCACCGGCGCGATCAAGCAGCGCAAGCGCCGAGCGCCAGGCCGATGCCGGCGAGGATCGCGGCGACCAGGCCGAGCCAGCCGGCCCAGCTCGGGAAGCCGGGCAGCAGCGGCATCGATCCACGGCAGCGCCAGCCAGTCGAACAGCTCCTTCAGCCCGAACCACAGGCGACCAGCGCGAGCAGCGTCAGGCCGAGCGTCTTGAAGAAGACCGCTGCGGAACTCCGCGCTGAACAGCCGGCTGACAGCGGCGCGGGCGGCCTCGAGGATCATCTTTAGCAATCTCCTTGCGTCAGCGAGATAGGAGACCGGCCGGCGATGCCGCAAGAATCGCTCGGCAACGCGAAAGTGGTTCCAATTTTCCGGGTCATGCCGCTAGACCCGCCCGCGACCGGCGTGCCAGATGCCGGGAGCTGCCGGCCTTCGCGGAGACCTTGATGAGCCAGTACGACGTGCTTTGCATCGGCAACGCCATTGTCGACATCATCGCCCAGTGCGACGACGCCTTCCTGGCCGAGAACGGCATCATCAAGGGCGCGATGAACCTGATCGACACGGAGCGCGCCGAGCCTGCTCTACAGCCGCATGGGACCGGCCATCGAGGCCTCGGGCGGCAGCGCCGGCAACACGGCGGCCGGCATTGCCAGCTTCGGCGGCCGCGCCGCCTTCTTCGGCAAGGTGTCGTCCGGACGCGCTCGGCGACATCTACTACCACGACATCCACGCGCAGGGCGTCGCCTTCGACACCAAGCCGCTCACCGGCGAGCCGCCGACGGCGCGTTCGATGATTTTCGTCACGCCCGACGGCGAGCGCTCGATGAACACCTATCTCGGCGCCTGCGTCGAGCTCGGGCCGGAGGATGTCGAGGCCGACAAGGCGTCGGGCGCCAAGGTCACCTATTTCGAGGGCTATCTCTGGGATCCGCCGCGCGCCAAGGAAGCGATCCGGCTGACCGCCAGCGCATGCCCATGCGGCCGGCCGCGAAGTGTCGATGACGCTGTCGGATTCCGTTCTGCGTCGACCGCTACCGCGACGAGTTCCTCGACCTGATGCGGTCGGGCACGGTCGACATCGTCTTTGCCAACAGCCACGAGATCAAGTCGCTCTACCAGACCTCGTCGTTCGAGGCGGCGCTGGCCGCTATCCGCAAGGACTGCCGCATCGCCGCCGTCACCCGCTCGGAAAAGGGTTCGATCATCGTGCGCGGCGACGAAACCGTTCCCATCGAGGCGATCGAGAATCGACGAGCTGGTCGACACCACCGGCGCCGGCGACCTCTACGCGGCGGGCTTTCTCTACGGCTACACAACCGGCCGCAGCCTGAAGGAATGCGGCGATCTCGGCTCGCTGGCGGCCGGTCTTGTCATCCAGCAGGTCGGCCCGCGTCCGCGCCAGAACCTTCGTCAGGAAGCCCTGGAAGTGGGGCTGCTCTGAGGCTTTTCCGATCCGCCGCCGTTCTGGAATCTCGGAGACAGTCTGAAAAATCCGTCAGGCCGAGCCGAGAATGGTGGATTTCGAGAACCGGAGCACAGCGTACATTTGGGTAGGTGAGCACCGCAAGCGGAGAAAGCCGCCATTCGCAGGCCGGCATCACGGATTTTTCAGACGGTCTCTCACGGAATGTCTTCGGGCCTTCGCCCCGGCCGGCTCTTGTAGGCGGGAAAGCTCCAGCCGAATTTCAGCGCGCCGCCACGCACGATCAAGGCTGCGGCGAATGCAACGATGCCCGCGGCGACCGGGGGAACGCCGGCGATGTGGAGCACGGTGTACGTGGCAGCACCGGCAAGGGCCGCACTCACATAGATCTCGGGCCTCAGCAGCACCGAAGGCTCGCCGGCCAGCAGGTCGCGCAGAATGCCGCCGAATGTCGCCGTCAGCATGCCCATGACGATGGCGATCGACGCCGATCCCGTCACCACCAGGCCCTTGGCCGCGCCCATCACCGAGAAGGCGGCGAGCCCGATGGCGTCGAGCCACAACAGCAGCTTGTAGCGCGACTCGACCTTGTGCGCGGTGAAGAAGACGATGATGCCGACCAGCATGCAGATCGCGAGATAGTCGGGATTGACCACCCAGGCCACGGGAACCGCGAGGATGAGGTCGCGGAAGGTGCCGCCGCCGATGCCGGTGACGGCGGCCAGGAACAAGAAGCCGATGATGTCGAGTTGCTTGCGCGACGCCGCGAGCGCGCCGGTGGCTGCAAACACGGCGACGCCGGAATAATCGAGAAACAGGGTCGGATTCATCAACGGAGCAAATAGCAATGAGCCAATAGCGAATAGGTACACTATTCGTCCCTATTCGCTACTCCCTACACGCTATTCACTGTCAGGCGTCTCTTTCGGCCTGTTCGTTGACCGGGCCGGGCTCGACCGCGCCGTCATTGACGGCCGCCTGCTTGGGGCCGCCCTTGGAAACGCCCACCATGGCCGGGCGCAGCACGCGCTCGCCGATCGAATAGCCGGGCTGCACGACCTGCACCACCGTGTTGGCCGGCACGTCGGGGTTCGGCACCTCGAACATCGCCTGGTGGAAATTCGGATCGAATTTCTCCCCCTCGGGCGCCAGCTTCTTGACGCCGTGGCGCTCCAGCGCCGACAGCATGGCGCGTTCGGTTATCTCGACGCCCTCGATCAGCGCCTTGAAACCGGCGTCGCCGGCGGCCTTGGCCTCGTCGGGGATGGCGTCCATGGCGCGGCGCAGATTGTCCGACACCGACAGCATGTCGCGGGCGAAGTTGGAAACCGCGTAGGAGCGCGCGTCGTGCACGTCGCGGGCGGTGCGCCGGCGCAGGTTTTCCATTTCGGCCGCCATACGCAGCGCGCGGTCCTTCAATTCCTCGTTTTCCTTGACGAGGCGCACGACGACTTCATAGTCTCCGTCGCTGCCAGGCGCCTCGGCGGCCCCGCTTGCCGTATTTTCCATCTCGTTCAACGCATTCTCGTCGGGCGCGTTTTCGTTTTTCGCCTGGTCGCTCATCGCCGTTTCCCGTCAGTCTTATTGGTTCTCAAGTTGCGCCCGATATCGAGGTTCAGGCAGCAAAAATCAAGGGTAAACGGGTACCATGAACCCAGGCCACTGGTCGGGGTGTATTGAGATTCAGGTCAGGCCGCGCCGAAAACGGTGGTTTTCGGGAACCGGAGCGCAGCGTACATGCAGGTACGGTAGCCGCGGCAAGCGCAGAAAGCCGCCATCTGCAGGCCAGCATCACCTGAGTATCGACACACCCTAACGCAGCATGCGGCTGATCAGTTGCGCGGTATAGTCGACCATCGGCACGATACGGGCATAATTCAGCCGCGTCGGGCCGATCACGCCAAGCGCGCCGACGACGCGCGCGTCCTTGTCGCGGTAGGGCGCCACCACCAGCGAGGAGCCGGAGAGCGAAAAAAGCCGGTTCTCGGAGCCGATGAAGATGCGAACGCCTGAACCCTCTTCGGCAAGGTCGAGCAGCTGCATCAGCCCATCCTTGGTCTCCAGGTCCTCGAACAGATGCTTGAGCATTTCGATATCAGCCTGGGCGGTGACGTTTTCGAGCAGGTTGGCGCGGCCGCGCACGATCAGCCGCGCCGGAAGGTCGCTCTCGGTGCCGGCCCACACGGCGAGGCCCTTTTCCACCAGGTCCTGCGACAGCGTATCGAGGGCCGCCTTGGTTTCTTCGCGCAGCCGGGCGATCTCCAGCTTGGCTTCGGCAAGCGTGCGGCCGCGAATATGGGCGTTGAGGTAGTTCGACGCCTCGTGCAGCTGCGAGGCGGTGACGCCGGCCGGCAGGTCGACCACGCGGTTCTCCACGTCGCCGTTCTGCGACACCATCACGGCCAGCGCCTTGGTCGGCTCCAGCTGGATGAATTCGATGTGCTTGAGCGCTGCGTCGCTCTTGTTGGCCAGCACTAGGCCGGCGCCGCGCGACAGGCCGGAAAGCATCTGGCTCGCCTCGGTCAGCATCTGTTCCAGCGTGGCGCCGCTGGCCGAAGTCTTCACTTGCGCGTCTATGATGCGGCGCTCGTCGTCGGAGAGGTCGCCGATTTCCATGAAGGCGTCGATGAAAAGCCGCAGGCCCTTCTGAGTGGGCAGCCGGCCGGCCGAGATATGCGGCGCGTAGACGAGGCCCAGATGCTCGAGGTCGCTCATCACGTTGCGCACCGTCGCCGGCGACAGCGAATGCGGCAGCATGCGCGATAGGTTGCGGGAGCCGAGCGGCTCGCCTTCCCTCAGGTACGTGTCGACGATCAGCCGGAAGATGTCGCGCGAGCGGATGTCGAGCGTTTGCAGCGTCTGGTCAATGACGGGTTTCGTCATTCCTGCGGTCACCTCCGAAGCTTACCCTAGAGATATAGACTGCCCGCCGGCGAACACAACCTCCGGCAGGAAGCCGGCCAAGACTGTTGCCCATGTGAGCGGTCGACCCCGCTATGCGATGACCCCGCGGAAGCCGGCGTTTTCCTTTGCGCCCCCGCCCTCATGCGGTTACAAGCCGCCAGGATTTTGAAAAAGCGGAAAGCCCAACAATGCGCCCCTCCAAACGCCAAGCCGACGAAATGCGCTCCATCTCTTTCGAGCGCGGCGTCTCGAAACACGCGGAAGGTTCCTGCCTGGTCAAGTTCGGCGACACCCATGTGCTGTGCACGGCAAGCCTCGAGGAAAAGGTGCCGGGCTGGATGCGCAATTCCGGCAAGGGCTGGGTGACGGCCGAATACGGCATGCTGCCGCGCGCCACCGGCGAGCGCATGCGCCGCGAAGCGTCCTCCGGCAAGCAGGGCGGCCGCACGCTGGAAATCCAGCGGCTGATCGGCCGATCGCTGCGCGCCGTCGTCGACCTGCAGGCGCTGGGCGAGATGCAGATCACCGTCGACTGCGACGTCATCCAGGCCGATGGCGGCACCCGCACGGCTGCGATCACCGGCGGCTGGGTGGCGCTCTACGACTGCCTGCGCTGGATGGAGGCGCGCCAGATGGTCAGCGTCCAGAAGGTCCTGAGGGACCATGTCGCGGCTATTTCCTGCGGGATCTGCGACGGCCAGCCGGTCATCGACCTCGATTACGTCGAGGATTTCGCCGCCGGCACCGACGCCAATTTCGTCATGACCGGCAAGGGCGGCATCGTCGAGATCCAGGGCACTGCCGAGGGCACGCCGTTTTCCGAGGAGGAGTTCTCCGCCCTGATGGGGCTTGCCAGGAAGGGCATCTCGCGCCTGGTCAACCTGCAGCAGATGGCGGTGGCTTAACGTTTGGCGGTTTGTTTCACCAATGCTTTCGCAGACAAGCCCGATTTCGAGACAGCCGGCGCAGGTGCCATGATCCCCTCGGCGATCCTTGAATCCGCGCTCTACGTGAGCGATCTCACTGCGGCGGAAGCTTTCTACCGCGACAAGCTCGGCATGGAGCTGATCGGCAAGGTCGAAGGACGCCACGTTTTCTTCCGTTGCGGAAATGGCGTGCTCTTGCTGTTCAACGCCGACGCGACTAGCAAACCGCCGGCGCCCGACGCCAGGCTGCCGGTGCCGCCGCATGGAACGCGCGGCCCGGGACATCTGTGCTTTTCGGCGAGCGCTGAGGAAATCGACGGCTGGAAAGCCTATCTGACGAACAAGGGCGTCGCGATCGAGGCCGATTTCGAATGGCCGCAAGGCGGCCGCTCGATCTACTTCCGCGACCCATCCGGCAATTCCATCGAATTCGCCGAGCCAAGAATCTGGGGACTTTGATGGACATGCTCGCCAGCCGCAAAATCGTCGTCGCCAGCCACAACGAAGGCAAGCTCCGCGAATTCGCCGACCTGATGGCGCCGTTCGGCTTCGAGGCGAAGTCGGCCAAGGAGTTCGGCCTGCCGGAACCCGACGAGACCGGCACGACGTTCGAGGAAAACGCCTACATCAAGGCATACGCGGCAGCGCATGCGACAGGGTTGCCGGCGCTTTCGGACGATTCCGGCCTGGTCGTCGACGCGCTCGGCGGGCAGCCCGGCGTCTACACCGCCAACTGGGCGGAAAAGCCGGAAGGCGGGCGCGATTTCATGATGGCGATGAAAAAGACCGAGGACCTGTTGCAGGCGAAGGGCGCGGCGCGGCCTGCCGACCGCAAGGGCCGCTTCGTCGCCGTCATCTGCCTGGCCCAGCCGGACGGCAGCGCCGAATATTTCCGCGGCGAGGCGGAAGGCACGCTTGTGTGGCCGCCGCGCGGCGACAAGGGGTTCGGCTACGACCCGGTGTTCATGCCTGACGGGTTTTCGCGAACTTTCGGCGAGATGAGCGCCGAGGAGAAGCATGGCTGGAGGCCAGGCCAGCCAGACGCGCTGTCGCATCGCGCCCGCGCCTTCCAGAAATTCGCGCGCGCCAAGCTGGGCTCGCAATGATCGCGCCCGACGACAGGACGCCGGGTTTCGGCGTTTATGTCCATTGGCCGTTCTGCGCGGCCAAATGTCCGTACTGCGACTTCAACAGCCATGTCCGCCACCAGCCGGTCGACCAGGAGCGCTTCGCCGCGGCGTTCGCCGCAGAGCTCGCCACCATGCGCGCCCGCACGGGTCCGCGCACCGTCACCAGCGTTTTTCTCGGCGGCGGCACGCCATCGCTGATGAAGCCGCAGACCGTCAGCGCCGTGCTCGACGCGATCGCCCGGCATTGGACAGTGCCGGCAGGCATCGAGGTGACGCTCGAAGCCAACCCCTCCTCGGTCGAGGCCGAACGGTTCCGCGGCTACCGCGCCGCCGGCGTCAACCGCGTGTCGCTCGGCGTGCAGGCGCTCAACGACGCCGACCTGAAGTTCCTCGGCAGGCTGCACAATGTCGGCGAAGCCCTGCACGCCATCGGGCTCGCCCGCGAGATTTTCCCGCGGCTTTCCTTCGACCTGATCTACGCGCGGCCGAGGCAGACGCCGGAAGCCTGGGCGAAGGAACTCGAAGAAGCGATCGGCCACGCTGCCGACCACCTGTCGCTCTACCAGCTCACCATCGAGGAGGGCACGCCGTTCCACGCCCTGCACGCGGCAAAGAAGTTCGCCATTCCCGACGGCGATCATGCCGCCGACCTTTATGCGATCACCCAGGAAATCACCGCCGCGCGCGGGCTGCCGGCCTATGAGGTTTCCAACCACGCCAGGCCGGGAGCGGAGAGCCGCCACAACCTTACCTACTGGCGCTACGGCGAATATGTCGGCGTCGGACCCGGCGCGCATGGCCGTTTCGTGGAAGGTGGTCGCCGTGTGGTCACCATCGCAGAACGGATGCCGGAGACCTGGGCGAACCTCGTTGAAGCCAGGGGCCATGGCATCGTCGACGGCGAGCTTCTGTCGCGCTCGGAGGAGGCCGACGAATTCCTGCTGATGGGGCTGCGGCTGGCCGAAGGCATCGACCTTGCGCGCTACGAGGCGCTTTCGGGGCGCGCGCTCGCGTCGAACCGGCTGTCGATCCTGCAAGGCGAGGGCCTGGTCGCGCCGGTCGGAAATTCGAGGCTGCGCGCCACGCCGCAAGGCATGATAGTGCTCGACGCGGTGGTTGCCGATCTCGCGCGCTGACGGGAACCCTGTCTCTCTTGATCGGCTCAGGCTCGAGCTGCGCGGACATCCCAACGGCTTACTTAATCGGCGAAATGACTACTGCCGGAAAGATCATCCGGGCGCGTAGTATCCCATCATGATTGGAGAATACGCGATGGTTGAGCCGGACATCCTCGACGAACTGCTGAACATGGCCAAGAAGCCCGACGACTTCACCAAATCGGACCTCGGCGAGATGATCCTGGTGGCCGCGACCGAAATCATCCGGCTCAGGCAGTTCGGCGCGCTGGAACCCTTCCGGCCGATGGCTTTCCCGGCCAAGCGCGACCACGCGTCCTGATTCGACTGAGCATCTTGCAGAAAGGCGAGATCACCTGGCGTCGCACAAACGCGGCTAAAACATGCCGGAGCGGCGACGTTCCCTCTATCCGCAGCGACTGACCCCCGCATCACCGGCAATTATGTGAGGTTCGAGCGTCACCGGCTGCTTGCACAGCAGGCGCGTATCTGATTCCCTTGGCAGTGATCCGATTCGGGCAGGGGCGCTGTGTTAGGAACCGGGCTCATGAAACCGTCCAGCAAGCATGGGATTACAGAAATGAAGCCGAGGCTGACCGTCATCGGGGTTGGCGGCGGGGGCGGCAATGCCGTCAACAACATGATCGCCGAGCGCCTTGAAGGTACCGAATTCATTGTCGCCAACACCGACGCCCAGGCGTTGACGATGTCCAGGGCGCCTCGCCTGATCCAGCTCGGAGCGGTGGCGACGCAGGGCCTGGGAGCCGGCTCGCTTCCCGAGATCGGCGAGGCTGCCGCCCTCGAAACCCTGGACGAGATCATGGACCACCTCGCCGGCACGCATATGTGTTTCGTCACGGCGGGGATGGGCGGCGGAACCGGAACGGGTGCGGCGCCCGTCATCGCCAAGGCGGCGCGCGACGCCGGCATCCTGACGGTCGCCGTGGTCACCAAGCCGTTCACCTTCGAGGGCAAGCGCCGCATGCAGATGGCCGACATGGGCATCGAACGCCTGCGCCAGGCGGCCGATACTGTCATCGTCATCCCGAACCAGAACCTTTTCCGGGTGGCGACGGCCACCACGACCTTCGAGAACGCCTTTGGCATTGCCGACCGGGTGCTTTTCTCCGGGGTCAGCTGCATCACCGATCTCATCGTGAAAGAGGGACTCATCAATCTCGACTTCGCCGACATCCGCACCGTCATGCGCGACATGGGACGCGCCATGATGGGAACGGGCATCGGCGAGGGCGAGGGCCGCGCCATGCAGGCGGCGGAAGCCTCGATCGCCAATCCGCTGCTCGACGAGCGGTCGATGAGGGGCGCGAAAGGCGTGCTGGTGTCGATATCCGGCGGCATGGACATGACCCTGTTCGAAGTCGATGAAGCGGCCACGCGCATCCGCGAAGAGGTCGGCGACGACGCCGACATCATCGTCGGTGCGATTTTCGACAAGGCGCTGGAAGGACAGTTCAAGGTGTCCGTCGTCGCCACGGGGCTGGAGGCGCCGCAAGCAGAGGTCGGCGGCCCGGTCGTGGCCGCGCGCGGCGACGCCATGCAGGGGCAGCCCCGCGTCGTCCATTGACGCTGGAGCATGTCGGGCACGCCCGTTCGGGCTTAGCCGTTTGCAAACGGGCTCTAGACTAACTAAGACTAAGTGTCTGAATCAAAAAGCACCAGGCCGTGGCGAAAATGGTGATTTCGAGAACCGGAGCGCAGCGTACATTTGGGTAAGTGAGCACCGGAAGCGTAGAGATCGCCATTTTGCAGCCCGGCATTGCGACTTTTGGATCAGACACTTACTCCTTCACGGCGCCGGTCATCGACGACACATAGTGCTCGACGAAGAATGAATAGAGCACCACCACCGGCAGCGACCCAATGAGTGCGCCCGCCATCAACGCTCCCCATTCATAGACGTCGGACCGCACCAGCTCGGTCAGCACGCCGACGGGCACGGTCTTGTTCTCCGACGACTGGATGAAGGTCAGCGCGTAGATGAATTCGTTCCACGACAGCGTGAAGGCGAATATGCCGGCCGAAATCAGCCCGGGCACCGAAAGCGGCAGGATGATTTTGGTCAGGATCTGCCAGCGGCTGGCGCCGTCGATCAGCGCGCATTCCTCGAGTTCGAACGGGATGGAGCGGAAGTAGCCCATCAGCAGCCAGGTGCAGAACGGCACCAGGAAGGTCGGATAGGTAAGGATGAGCGCGAACGGGGTGTCGTAGAGGCCGAGATTGAACACCATCACCGACAGCGGGATGAACAGGATCGACGGCGGCACCAGGTAAGCGAGGAAGATCGCCAGGCCGACCTGCCGCGAGCCGGAAAACCGCAGGCGTTCGATGGCATAGGCGGCGAACACCGCGGCAAGCAGCGACAGCAGCGTCGCGCCGGTGGAAATGACGACCGTGTTGAGCAGCCAG
This sequence comes from uncultured Alphaproteobacteria bacterium, assembly GCA_963726065.1. GTDB lineage: Bacteria > Pseudomonadota > Alphaproteobacteria > Rhizobiales > Rhizobiaceae > Neomesorhizobium. The sequence continues at coordinate 207,208 of CAVSAU010000002.1, read as the reverse complement.
CCCGGGTAGGAGGTCTGGAACAGGAGGTAATGAATGTGCTCCAGTGTCGGGTTCACCACCCAGAACGGGCTGTAGTCGTTGAAGTTGGTCATTTCCTCGTTCGGTTTAACGGCGGTGATCGCCATCCAGTAGAACGGGAACAACAGCACGAAGACGAAGATCAACAGCGGCAGGTAGATCGTCACGACCCGCCGCGGCACGCTTTGCAGGTAGCCCATGCCGCCTTCGTCGCCGCGAAACGGCCTGGTGGTATCGGTGACAGCCATCAGTCGCCTCCTCCCTGCTGCCATTTGCGCCGCTGCAGGCCGAAATAGCTGAACAGGATCGCCGCAAGCAGGAACGGGATCATCGCGACCGCTATCGCGGCGCCCTCGCCGAGCTGGCCGCCGGATATGCCGCGCTGGAAGGAGAGCGTCGCCATCAGGTGGGTGGCGTTGACCGGCCCGCCGCGCGTCAGCACGTAGATCAGCTGGAAGTCGGTGAAGGTGAACAACACCGAAAACGTCATGGTGATGGCGATGATGGGAGTGAGAAGCGGCAGCGTCACATAGCGGAACAGTTGCCACTTGCCGGCACCGTCCAGCGTGGCCGCCTCATAGAGCGACTGCGGGATCGTTTGCAGGCCGGCCAGCAGCGTGATCGCCACGAAGGGAATGCCGCGCCAGACATTGGCTGCAATCACCGAGGCGCGGGCATTCTGGGGATCGCCGAGGAAATTGATGCGATGGTCGATGATGCCGAGCTCCATCAGGGCCCAGGACAGGATGGAGAACTGCGAATCGTAGATCCACCAGAAGGCGATCGCCGAGAGCACCGTCGGCACCACCCAAGGCAAGAGCACGATGGCCCTGAAAAAGGATTTGAACGGCAGGTTCTCGTTGAGCAGCAGCGCTAGCCAGAGGCCGAGCGCGAATTTCAGGATCGACGCGGTGATGGTGTAAAGCAGCGTATTGAAGACGGAGAGCCAGAAGATGGCGTCGTCCCACAGATATTCGTAGTTCTCGAGGCCGATGAAGATGCCGGGCCGCCCGACCCGCGTGTCGGTGAAGCCGAGCCAGACGCCAAGCCCGAGCGGATAGGTCAGGAACACCAGAAGCAGTGCCGCCGCCGGTAGCATGAACCAGAGCGAAAGCCAGCCGCGGCTTTCTCCAAGCCCGGTCAGCAGCGAGGATCGCGGTGTGGCTGCGGTGATTGTCTCGGTGGCCATGACTGATCCGGTTTTCTCCGTTGAACTTCGCCAGCGATGGCGAAGCCGGTGGCGACATCGTCTCTCTCCCCGTTCACGGGGAGAGATGCCCGGCGGTGAAAGGCAGCGCGAGTAATTCGGAACAGGCGACGCCCTCGTTCGGGCTACCTCCTCCCTGCGGACGAAGAGAAGGTAAGTGTTGACTTACACTCTGTAATACCGGTTCGCCCGCTTCTCGGCTTCCTCGATGGCTTCCTGCGGCGTTGCCTGTCCGGTCACCGCCTTGGCGAACATGTCGACCAGCACGTAGTCGGCCATGGTCGCCGCCGAGGCGTATCCGAGCGGCCCGGCAAAGCCGTTCGGCCGCAGCGTTTCCGATGCCTTGGAATAGGCGACGGCGTTCGGGTCGGACGTCCACACCGGGTTGTCGGCATAGCCCTTAAGCGACTGGCAGCAATAGCCGAGCGACTTCTCGATCCAGTCGCTCATCTGCTCCTTCTCGAACATGAACTGCAGGTAGGCCTTCGCCGCGTTCGGATAGGGCGTGTAGTTGAAGATCACCGCCGTGGTGGTCTGGTGCAACTCGACCGACTGCCCGACCGGACCGATCGGCAGGTTGGTGGTTCGGATGTCCTTGGCGATCTCGGCCAGCTTCGGATCGTTGTCCTTGTTGATCTGCGCGGTTCGGTAGGCGGAGATGCCGTTGGCGATGACGCCGAGCTCGCCGGCCAGGAAGGCGCGGTTGTTGTTGACGTCGAGCCAGCTCTCGGTGCCCGGGATGAAGGTCGCGTAGAGCGCCTGCGCGTATTCGATGGCCTTAATGGTCTCGGGGCTGTTGATGACCACCTTGCCACCCTCGTCGACCATCCTGCCGCCATGGCTCCACAGCAGCCAGTGGGCATAGTTGTTGCCGTCGCCGACGCCGTGGCCATGGGTGAACCCGGCCGGGTGGCCGGTCTTCTGCAGCGCCTTGCAAAGCTCCAGGAAGCCGGCCGTATCGGTCGGGAATTCCTTGAAGCCGGCCTCTTCGACCCAGCTCTTGCGATAGACGATGGCGTTGCCGATCGCCGCCAGCGGCAGCCCGATGAACTTGCCGTCGCGGGTCGCATAGCCTTTGCCGCCATCGTACCAGCCGCCATGCTTGCTGCCGAGGTAGTCGGCGAGGTCGGAGACCTCGAGAAGCTTGTCGGGATACTGGTGGGCGTCGTCGAACCACACCCACATGATGTCCGGGCCGGAACCGACATTGGCGGCAACGGCCGCCTTGGGGCGGATGTCTTCCCAGCTTTCCTTGTCGATGCGCACCTGGACGCCGGTCGCCTCGGTGAACCGCTTGGTGTTTTCAAGCCACTGGTCCTCGTCGCCCTGCACGAACGGCGACCAGCGCAGGAGGCGCAAGGTCGCGCCGGCTTCCGGGGTGAACTTGGGGGCGTCCTGAGCGAAGGCGGGGGCGCCGAGATAGCGGCTGCCGACGGCGCCTGCGGCCGCCGCCGCGGTGGTCCGGATCACGTCACGTCTTGTGAATTTCATGCCAGTTCCTCCTGTCCAGTTGTTCGTTGCATTTCTTCCCTGCGTTCAGTTTCCCAGTCGTATGCCTGTCTCTCCATGAAAGAGGTGGATGAGCTGCGGATCGGCCGCAAGCCGGATCGTCTCGCCCGGCGTGAAGGCATGACGCTCGCGGAAATTGGCGACGACATCCTCGCCGCCCGGCGTGCGCCCGATCACCTGGATTTCCGATCCGGTGGGCTCGACCACCGAGACCGTCACGTCGAAACCATCATCGGAGAGCCGCAGGTGCTCCGGCCTGATGCCGAGCACCACGGGCTCGGTCCCATTGCCGGCTGCGGTCGGCGCCAGCGGCACCGACAGGCCGCCCGCCCCTTCGAACAAGGCTCGGCCGTTGCCGCCGGTCCTGCCCTTAAGCAGGTTCATCGCCGGCGACCCGATGAAGGATGCGACAAATAGGTTGCCCGGCCGGTCGTAGAGGTCGAGCGGCTTGCCGATCTGCTCGACGACGCCGTCATGCATGACCACGATCTTGTCGGCCATTGTCATCGCCTCGATCTGGTCGTGGGTGACGTAGATGGTGGTGGTCTTCAGCCGCTGGTGCAGTTCCTTGATCTCGGCGCGCATCTGGACGCGCAATTTGGCGTCGAGGTTGGAAAGCGGCTCGTCGAACAGGAACACTTGCGGGTCGCGAACGATGGCGCGGCCCATGGCGACGCGCTGCCGCTGCCCACCCGACAATTGCCGGGGGTAGCGCGACAGCAGCGGAACCAGACCAAGTATTTCGGCGGCCCGCTTGACCCTTGCCTCGCTTTCGGCCGCCGGCGCGTTCTTCAGCTTCAGCGAGAACGCCATGTTTTCCGCGACCGTCATGTGCGGATAGAGCGCGTAGTTCTGGAACACCATGGCGATGTCGCGTTCCTTGGGCGCGACCTTGTTCACCACGCGATCCCCGATCGCGATCTCGCCCCGCGAGATGCCTTCAAGCCCCGCGATCATGCGCAGCAGCGTCGATTTTCCGCATCCCGAAGGTCCGACCAGCGTGACGAATTCGCCGTCCTCGATGTCGATGCTGACCCCGTGGAGCACCTCGACGGAGCCGAATGATTTATGGACATCGCGGATTTCAACCGACGCCATCAAGTCCTCCCGAACGTATCTGTGCGACGCGCCCTTCGAGGAAATGCGCCATCTGGAACCCATGATGCCCGGTCTCCTCCCGACATCACGCGAGGTCACGGTAGCGCTACCAAATCCCCCTGTAAAGCCGCATTGCGCCGCATCGAGGCCGGTCGAACTCGTGCCGATTGGTCTCCGCAGTATTGCAATTGAGGGTTGTTCTCCAAATCTTCCTCGCTAATCTGCTGGTTCGGGGGCTGGCCGATGTGGAAGTAGAGGATGGATTTTTCTATAAGCTGGACAGGAACGTCAAACCTTCGAAAGAGGCGCCCCGGGCAAACGCCGAGGCCTTGAAGAAGGCAAACTCGCGGCCTAAAGCGAAAAATTTCTAAAGGTCTCAACATACCTCCCGGCGCGGACCACTTCTGATACGCGTCCCTCAACCACGAAGTTTTTTCAGCGGGGCCCGCTAGAGTATGTCAAGGATCGGTTATGGACCAACCAACCGATGATGGGCGTTCCGACAAGCCCCGCAGGACCTACATGATCGGCCAGGCCGAGATCACTGCGCGGCCGCTCCCGCCGGCGCTCTATCTGGTGGCGACGCCGATCGGCAACCTCGCCGACATCACGCTGCGCGCGCTCGAAACGCTGGCCGGCGCCGATATTGTCGCGTGCGAGGATACCCGCGTCACCCGCGTCCTGCTCGACCGCTACGGCATCCGCCAGCGCGGCACCGCCTATCACGAGCACAACGCCGCCGAGGCCGGACCGCGGCTGATCGAGGCGCTGTCATCCGGCCGGAGCGTCGCGCTGGTGTCGGACGCCGGCACGCCGCTGGTCTCGGACCCCGGCTTCCGGCTCGTCGGCCAGGCGCTCGATGCCGGCATCCGGGTGGTGCCGATCCCCGGCCCGTCCGCCGTGCTGGCGGCGCTGACCGCATCGGGGCTGCCTTCGGATGCGTTCCTGTTCGCAGGGTTCCTGCCGGTGAAGGACGGCCAGAGGCGGACCCGGCTGGAAGCCCTGAAATCGGTTCCCGCAACGCTGATCTTCTTCGAATCGCCGCGCCGCGTCGCCGAGACGCTGTCTGCCATGGCCGATGTTCTGGGCGCCGCGCGTCCGGCCGCGATCGGCCGGGAACTCACCAAAGCCTTCGAGGAGATGCGTTTAGGCACGCTTGCAGCGCTTGCCGCGCATTATGCGGAAGCCGACACTCCGAAGGGCGAGATTGTCGTCTGCGTCGGTCCACCGGATCAACAGCCGGCGGCCCAGCCGGAAGACGTCGACCGCCTCCTCCTGTCGCTGGCAAGCGAGATGCCCGCGTCGAAGGCGGCCGCCGAGGCTGCCCGCATGACCGGCGGCCACAAGCCCCTGCTCTACCGCCGCCTGTTGGAACTGAAGGGTGACTGACTTCCGCGCAAAGCGCCTCAAGGCCTACCGCCGGGGCAACCGCGGCGAATGGCTTGCCGCCCTTGCCCTGATACTGAAGGGCTACCGCATCGTCGCCCGCCGCTACCGCACGAAGCTCGGCGAGATCGACCTGATCGCCCGGCGCGGCGACCTCGAGCTGATTGTCGAGGTCAAGGTGCGGGCGACGCTCATCGAGGCGATGGACGCCATCGCCCGCCAGTCCGAGCGCCGCATCGAGGCCGCGACCGATCTGTGGCTGTCGTGTCAGCCGGACCATGGCCGCCTGTCGATCCGCTTCGACATGGTCGCGGTGCTGCCCCGGCGCTGGCCCGTCCACGTCGAAAATATCTTCTACGGCCGCACCTGAAGAGACCAAACGCCGGCCTTGCGCCAGGCATGACGCAGCGTCATTCTCCCTCGGTTGCGTCAAAATCATTCTATGGGAGGTAATCGCAATGTGCCATCACTGCATCATCGAGAATGTGAAGTCCGGCATGCTGTCGCGCCGCGACTTCTTCAGGGGAACCGCCGCTGCCGGCGCGGCGGTGATCGCCGCATCGTCGGTCCCGACGCCGCTGTTCGCCCAGGCCGCCGCGCCCCAAAAAGCCGAAGACCTGACGCATGAGATCTGGGAGACTTTTCCGACCTATTTCGGTGGCCAGCAGCTCTTCATCGAGCAGAAATTCAGCCACGCCAAGGATACTTTCAATCTCAACGAATGGCGCATCAGCGAACACACCGGAACCCATATCGATGCGCCGCTGCATTTCACCGCCGACGGCAAGTCGGTGGCCGAACTGCCGGTCGAGGATCTGGTGGCGCCGCTGGTTGTCATCGACATTCGCGCCAAATCGGCGGAAAATCCGGATTCGCAGCTCACCCCGGAAGACATCAAGGCATGGACCGAAGCCAACGGCGACCTGCCGGAAGGCGCGGTCGTGGCCATGCTGTCGGGCTGGGGAGCCCACGTGGCGACCGACAAGTTCCGCAATGTCGGCGACGACGGCAAGAGCCTGCACTTTCCGGGCTTCCACGTCGATGCCGTTAAACTGTTGCTCGAAAGTTCGACCAAGGCCATCGCGGTCGACACGCTGTCCCTGGATTTTGGCGCCTCGCCGGATTTCATCGTTCACAACACCTGGCTGCCGGCTGGGCGCTACGGCATCGAGGCGGTCGCCAACCTAGACAAGCTGCCGGCCAGCGGAGCGACGATCGTCGTCGGCGCACCGAAGGTGAAGGGCGGCACCGGCGGTCCGGCGCGGGTGTTCGCCTTCATTTGAGTGCTTCAGGTTGGCGGCGGACGGTGAGCCCGTCGAACCACGAGGGCGCTTGGCGCAAACAGGGAGTTTGGCCGCGTGGGATCAGCTTGTGATCCTGAACCCGCGCGGCGCCTCGTCGGCCGGCTCCGTCGCGATGTCGGCGACCACCGCTCCCGCCGGCCCTTGCCGCAGCTGCTCCAGCATGGCCGCCACGGCGGGCCCGGAACCGGCGATAAGCGCCGTCACCGAGCCGTCCTGCTCGTTGCGCACCCAGCCGCGGATATCGAGTTTGCCGGCTTCGATCAGCGTCCAGGCGCGGAAGCCTACGCCTTGCACCCGCCCGGTGATGCGCACTGTCAGAGCCCGTTCTTCCTCGTCCATTCGTCGCCTCCGCTAGCACATGCGGCCAAACAAACAGATTCAAACTTCCGGAGCGTCCTTGCGCGTCCAAAAAGAAGCGCGGCGCTCTGAACACATCAACGCCGCCGCGTCACCCGCATCGGCAGGCCGCCTTGCGGCTGGGTCGTCAGTTTCTGCACCGGCCAGGGTCTTGTGTCCGGCGTCGTGTCGAAACGGTAGCGCGACAACAGCACGCCGAGCGCGATCACGGCTTCCTGCATGGCGAAGCTCGCGCCGATGCAGACGCGCGGACCGGCTCCGAACGGCAGGTACTGGTAGCGGTCGATTTTGTCGCGGTTTTGCGGGTGGAAGCGCTCCGGCATGAAGGCATCCGGCCGGTCCCACAGCTTGCGGTGCCGGTGGATCGTCCAGGGCATCATCAGCACCGCGGCATATCTGGGGATTTTCAGGCCCTTGTAGGTTTCCGGCTCGATCGGCTCGCGGTTGATCGATGGCGCTGGCGGATAGAGCCTGAGCGCCTCCTCGAAGGCGGCGCGGGTGAACGGCATCGCCTCCAGCCATTTCGCGGGGTCGGGCTGGCGCGCCAGCACATCGTCGATTTCCGCTTCGACCCGGTCGCGCTCCCAGGGCGCCTCGGCCAGGCAGTAAAGCGTCCAGCCGAGGGCGCGGGCGGTGGTCTCGTGGCCGGCGCCGATGAAGGTGATGATGTTGTCCTCGATCTCGGCGCGGGTTAGCCCGTCCGGACCTTCGGCGCGCAACAAAAGCGTCAGGAAATCCTCGGGCGTGCCCTTCGGGTCGCGCTTCATTCTCTCTTCGCGCATCGCCACCGTGTCGGTGACTATCTTGCGGAAATAGGCCATCGTCTTCCTGCCGCGCAGCCGGGTGAGCCGCGGCAGCCATTCCGGCGCGCGCAATAGGTCGAGCGGGTCGACGCGGCCCATCGTCTCGAACAGATGGTCGATCTCCCTGCCGAAGGTGCCCTGCCCGCCGGCGATCTCGCCCGAAAACAGGGTTTCGGCCAGGATGTCGTAGGTCAGCGTGGTCATGTCATGCGCGATGTCGATGGGTTCGCCGGCATTCTCGTACTTGGCCGCGAATTCCTCGCTGCGCCTCAGCATCGGTCCGGCGAAGCCGAAAATGTGGCGCGGCGTGAACACCGGCGCCATCGCCTTGCGCGAGCGCTTCCAGACGTCGCCTTCGGCCGTCAGCAGCCCGTCGCGCAGGATCGGCCGCAGGATCATCTGGCGCACGGTCGCCATCTTGTAGTTTTTGGCGTTGTCGACCAGCACGTGGCGGATGAGGCCCGGATCGTTGGCGATCACCAGCGGACCGCCGATGCCGGTCACCGAAATCCACGGCTCGTTGTAGGAAGGCTCGCCCCAAAGCTCGAGCGGGTTGCGGTAGACGATGCGGATCATCTCCAGCGTCGAGGGCGGGCTGGTGCGCGGTTTCGGCGCCGGCGGCACGAAAGGGGCTGGTTTGCTGTCCATCGGGACTCCGCTTTGCCAACCTATGTAGGAGCATGGATATGCGGCGTCCATGCTCCTGCGGTCCGCGCGGCCGATTTCATCGCACCGGGTTGCCGGCAGGCGCCTGCTTGCCTCTCCGCCCGCAGAAGCCTAATTGCGGCTGGTTACGAACGGATATCCCAGGAGAACACCTTGACGCTCAGGCTCAACATCGTCATCGCCAGCACGCGGCCCGGCCGTGTCGGCCCGGTCTTCGGCAAATGGTTCGAGACTTTCGCGCAAGAGCACGGCAAGTTCGAACCGGCGCTTGTCGACCTCGCCGATTTCGACCTGCCGGTCTACGACGAGCCTCGGCATCCGCGCCTCGCGCAGTACGAGCACGAACACACCAAGGCCTGGGCGGCATCGGTCAAGTCAGCCGACGCTTTCGTCTTCGTCACGCCGGAATACAATTATTTCGTGGCGCCCTCGCTGGTGAACGCTCTCGACTACGTGCTCTCCGAATGGCACTACAAGCCCGCCGGCTTCCTGAGCTATGGCGGCGTGTCGGGCGGCCTGCGCGCCGTTCAGTCGGCAAAGCAGCTAATGACCTCGCTGAAGATCATGCCGATACCGGAAGGCGTGCCGGTCTTCAGCTACGCTCAGCACCTCAACGAGGGGGTCTTCCAGCCGACCGAGATTATCGAGAAGGGCGCAACGACCATGCTGGACGAACTCTCGCGCTGGGCCGCTGCGCTGAAGCCGATGCGCGCCGCCTGAAGCACATCGCGCAAACGACGCAGCGGTTTGCGATAAACCGCACAGAATTTCCTCTCCCCGTCGATCGGGAGAGAGGTGGTTTGCAAAGCAAAACCGGAGTGGGGATCGACCACTTATGTGCGATGGCCGAGGTTATGAGGGGGGAAGCGCGGAGCGATCACGCCGCGATTTCCATGACACTCAGGTTGGATTCTCCGCGCAGCGACAGGTCGGAGTCGCGGATGTTGAGATGGACGGGCGTGCCGACTGCGCTGGATGCGAGCCGCACCTCATAGGTCACCGCGCTCGTCGTCGCCGGCAGGTCCTCGAACTCGACGCCCGCCTGGTAGGAGGTGAGCCGCGAATTGGCGACGGTGTCGGCACGCATCTGGTGTAAGGCGCCCGAAGGGGGGTGGATAGTTTGCCCTGTCATTTCGCGGGCGCGCACCGATGCCACCCGCGAAATCCCGTCTAGGGTGTGTTGAGATTCAGGGGTCAGGCCGCGCCGAAAGTGGCGAATTTCGAGAACCGGAGCGGAGCGGACATTCAGGTCCGTGAGCACCGGCAAACGCGGGAAGCGCCATTTGCAGGCCGGCATCACCCGAATATCGACGCACCTACTTCATCGACACGGCGGCCGAACCTGCCAGCCATTCGCCGACCAGCCGGGCATCCTCGTCGTCGAGGCCATGGCCTGCCGGGATCGTGTGGGCGATGACATGGGCGCCATTCCTGGCCAGCACCTTTTCCAGCGCCGGCGCATAGCGGGCGTAGAGGCCGTCGTCCTTGCCGGCGATAACCAGGAAATTGGCGGCGGCAAGGTCGGCTGCCGGCGGCTTGTCCAGCACCGGCATCGAACGCAGCAATGCCGCGCGATGCACCAGCCGGGGATGCAGCAGCGACAGCGCGGCGACCAGGTTGGCGCCGTTGGAATAGCCCACGAAGGTGGTGCGGCCGAGGTCGAAGCCATAGGTTTTCGCCGCCGCCTTCAGGAAGGCCGCTAAGGCGTCCGCCTCGGCGCGGATGTCCTTCTGGTCGAAGCGCACCGGCGTCACCCGCCGGTACCAGCGCGTTATGCCGTCTTGGACGATGCGGCCGCGCACCGCAAGCAGCGTCGCGTTTGGCGCCATGCGCTCGGCCATCGGCAGCAGCGTCGTCTCGTCGCCGCCGGAGCCGTGCAGCAGCACCAGCGTTTCGCCGTTCGGGCGTTCTGGCCGGTAGAGCTTGTGCACGAAGCCCAGCCCCGGATGGATCTTTTCGTCGCTCACCATCGTTCTGATGCTCTGTTCCTGTTGCGGCTTTATAGCTCCCCCCGTGGCGACCGTGCCGGCCCCGCGCTTGCCGCGCACCGGCGCCGGAGCGACCGCCGCTTCTTCCAGGCAGTCGGCTCGAGCCTTGCCGTCCACCATCGTCACCGAGACGGCACGGCCAGCCGCCTTGTCCGGCGACGCGCAGCCGGGATTCTCGGCAGCACGTCCGGTTACGGTCAATCCCAACACCCAGCCAAGCGCAAGCGCGCCAAGAATATGCTTTGTTGCCATGAGAGCCCAAGCTGACGGTGGAAGGTTAACGGGACCTTTCGCCCAGGGGGTCCGCATCGTGCTGGCGACCCCCGCCTCCCGGCATTGCGCCCGGGAGCTTCGACACGAAGCTGGCGCCCACCGCCACCAGCCGCATCGGAAAACCGGTCTGTAATCGATCGGGACAGCCATGTCATCCGAAAATGTTTCAATCGAACATTTTTCGCGATTGAGCGTGGTTGCGAAGCCACGTCCGCAGACTCCGCGAATTGCCATCGATGATTTGCGAATTTCCCGGTTTTCTGGCGAAAATGGCCGCAAATCCGCCCCTAAAATTTGGAAAATGACCGTCGAACGCCTATATCTCGGTCAACAGCGGGCGCGTGATTCGGGGAGAGATCGACGCGCCCTTTCTGCGGCATAACCACGAAAGCATTTCATGAGCGACACGCCCGACATCACACCCGGCGAAACCCCCGAGTATGGCGCGGATTCCATCAAGGTCCTTAAGGGCCTTGATGCCGTCCGCAAGCGCCCTGGCATGTATATCGGCGACACCGACGACGGTTCCGGCCTGCATCACATGGTGTACGAAGTCGTCGACAACGCCATTGACGAGGCGCTGGCCGGCCATGCCGACCTGGTGACGGTGACGCTCAACCCGGACGGCTCCTGCACCGTCATCGACAACGGCCGCGGCATCCCCACCGACATCCACACCGGCGAAGGCATTTCCGCGGCCGAAGTCATCATGACGCAGCTGCACGCCGGCGGAAAGTTCGACCAGAATTCCTACAAGGTTTCCGGCGGCCTGCACGGCGTCGGCGTCTCCGTGGTCAACGCGCTTTCGGTATGGCTGAAGCTGAAGATCCGCCGCGACGGCAAGATCCACGAGATGAGCTTCACGCACGGCAACTCCGACGCGCCGCTGAAGGTGACTGGCAGCTACGAGCCCAACAAGCTTCCCGGCACCTATGACGGGCGCAGCGGCAGCGAAATCTCCTTCATGCCGTCGACCGACACCTTCACCATGGTGGAGTTCGACTACAATACGCTGGAGCACCGGCTGCGCGAATTGGCGTTCCTGAATTCCGGCGTGCGCATCGTCTTGACCGACAAGCGCCATGCCGACATCAAGACCCAGGAACTGCTCTACGAGGGCGGCCTGGTGGAGTTCGTGAAATATCTCGACCGCGCCAAAAAGCCGCTCATCGACAAGCCGATCGCCATCAAGGCGGAGCGCGACGGCATCACCGTCGAGGTGGCGATGTGGTGGAACGACAGCTACCACGAGAACGTGCTGGCCTTCACCAACAACATCCCGCAGCGCGACGGCGGCACCCATCTCGCCGGCTTCCGCGGCGCGCTGACGCGCCAGGTCACCGGCTATGCCGAGACCTCCGGCATCGCCAAGAAGGAGAAGGTGACGCTAACCGGCGACGATTGCCGCGAGGGCATGACCGCGGTGCTTTCGGTAAAAGTTCCCGATCCGAAATTCTCCTCGCAGACCAAGGACAAACTGGTCTCGTCCGAGGTGCGGCCGGTGGTCGAAAGCCTGGTCAACGAGGCGCTCGGCACCTGGCTGGAGGAACATCCCTCCGAGGCGAAGGTGCTGGTCGGCAAGGTTGTGGAAGCCGCCGCCGCGCGCGAGGCCGCCCGCAAGGCGCGCGAGCTGACCCGGCGCAAGGGCGTGCTCGACATCACCTCGCTGCCCGGCAAGCTCGCCGACTGCCAGGAGCGCGACCCGGCCAAGTCCGAAATCTTCATCGTCGAGGGTGACTCGGCCGGTGGCTCCGCCAAGGGCGGCCGTTCGCGCCAGAATCAGGCAATCCTGCCGCTGCGCGGAAAAATCCTCAATGTCGAGCGCGCCCGCTTCGACCGCATGCTCTCGTCCGACATGATCGGCACGCTGATCACCGCGCTCGGCACCTCGATCGGCAAGGACGAGTTCAACATTGAGAAGCTGCGCTACCACAAGATCATCATCATGACCGACGCCGACGTCGACGGCGCCCACATCCGCACGCTGCTTTTGACGTTCTTCTTCCGGCAGATGCCGGCGATCATCGAGGGCGGCTATCTCTATATCGCGCAGCCGCCGCTCTATAAGGTCACCAAGGGCAAGAGCGCCCAGTACATCAAGGACGAGAGCGCCTTCGAGGACTTCCTGATCGGCTCCGGCCTGGAGGAGGCCTCGCTCAGCCTGTCGTCGGGCGAGGTCCGCACCGGCCAGGATCTGCGCGCCGCCGTCGACGACGCGCTTGCCGTACGCTCGCTGATCAACGGCCTGCACACCCGCTACAGCCGCAGCGTGGTCGAGCAGGCGGCGATCGCCGGCGCGCTCAACGCCGAGCTGTTCAACGATCTCGGCCGCGCAAACGCCATGGCCGAGACCGTCGCCCGCCGCCTCGACCTGATCGCCGAGGACACCGAGCGCGGCTGGCAGGGCCGCACCTCGACCTCCAACGAAGGCCCCGGCGGCTACGTCTTCGAGCGCTCGGTGCGCGGCGTCAGGGAATCGGCGACGCTGGACATGGCGCTGCTCGGCTCCGCCGACGCGCGGGCGCTGGACCGCTATGCGGCGCGCCTGGGCGAAGTCTACGCAGCACCCCCGGTGCTGCGCCGCCGGGAGCTTTCCGAAACGCTCGCCGGGCCGCTGGCGCTGCTCGACGCGGTGTTCGCGACGGGCCGCAAGGGCCTCACCATGCAGCGCTACAAGGGCCTCGGCGAAATGAACGCCGAGCAGCTGTGGGAAACGACGCTCGACCCGAACGTGCGCTCGCTGCTGCAGGTGAAGATCAACGACGCCACCGACGCCGACATGCTGTTCTCGCGGCTGATGGGCGACGAAGTGGAGCCACGCCGCGAATTCATCCAGGAGAACGCGCTCTCCGTCGCCAATCTCGACGTTTGATAGGGCAAGCCGCCGACGCCTCCTTCTCCCCGTTCTTCACGTGGCGGGGGAGGCTGGCCGTCACGCCGTTTCCTTCGCCTTGGCCTTGCTCTTCGCCGGCTTCCGCCGCTTCGGGATGCGCCTGGGCGTCGGCTTGATGGCGACGGCCGCTTCGTCCGAAAGCGCGCCCGCCACCGCCTGCGTCATCGTGTGGGCGACGAAGTCGCAATTGATGGAGGCCATCAGCTTGGCGTCGCTGAAATGGTCCTCAGCCGGCAGCCAGAAGGCCACGCCGACGCGCAGCGTCTTGCGCGCGCGCTTGATGCGTCGGACCATGTAGCGGGCATGGGCGACGGAATCGGCGTTGAGATAGCCGATCACCAGCGAATGCACGTCCTTGAAGTCGAACCGGCCGATATTACCTGCGCCGATCGCCCTCGTCTCGACAAGGCGAGCGGTGGCGCCGTGCGCGGTCAGCACCTGCGCGAGCATGGCGGCCGACGCCTCGTCGAGCTCGCCGCGGCCGCCGACGCAGAGCACCGTCTTGCCGGCGCCGTCGGGCAGTTCGGCCGCATCGTCCTCGCCTTCCTCCTCCGCCTCTTCGCCGTCCTCGTCGTCCTCCTCCGCCGCTTCCTCCTCGGCATATTCCTCGAGGTTGTCGACCAGCGTCATGGCGCCTTCGGCGACGCGCTGGCGGCGCTCGTCGTCCATCACGCCGCGCGCCCTATCGGTCTCGCCCAGCGACAGCGCCGGAATGGCGACGGTCTCGTAGAAGGCGACCAGGTCGTTGTCGGCGAGAAACTCCTCGGCGCGGTCGGTCGCTTCGTCCGGATCGCCGGCCAGCAGCCGCTGATAGAGCGCCTCGTGCGGCTCCAGCACCGGCTCGCTGCCGAACAGCACGTCGAGGAATTCGAATTGCGGCACATGGCGGCCGAGCACCACGAGGCACACGGTGAGCGGCGTCGACAGAAGCAGGCCGAGCGGACCCCACAGCCAGGTCCAGAAGATCGCGGCCACGATGATGGCCAGCGGCGACAGGCCGGTCCGGGAGCCATAGAGCCACGGCTCGATGGCGTTGTTGCTGATCAGCTCGACGACGACGAACAAGGCGGCGGTCCACAGCACCATCGTCCAGCCGGGATCGACGGCCAGCGCCAGAAGCAGCGGGAAGACGGCCGCGATGATCGGACCGATATAGGGCACGAAGCGCAGCACCAGCGCCAACAGCCCCCACAGCAGCGGGTTGGGCACCCCGATGATCCACAGGCCGATGCCGATGGGGATCGCGTAGGTGACGTTGACGATCAGCTGCATCAAGAGGTATTGGCCGACCCGCTTGCCGGCATCCTGCAGCGCCTCGGTGGTGCGGTGCAGGTCGCTGGCGCCGACCAGCCGGATGAAGCGGTCGCGCAGATCCTCCCGCTTCATCAGCATGAAGATCACCACCACGATGATGATGCCGCCGGTCGCCAGTGGCTCGATCAGCGGCCCGATGATGGTCTGCAGCACCTGCAGAGGTTGCAGCTGCGGCTCGACCACCTCCACCGGCAGTGGCTTCACCTGCGGGGCGTCGGTTGTGCCGGGCGGGTTGGCGTCCGCCGGCGGGTTGTCGTTGCGCCTGATCTCGGCGCCCAGCCTTTCCAGGAGCCGCGAGACGCGGTCGACGACGCCTTCGCCGACATTGGCGTTCTTGACGACGCGCACCTTGGCCTCGATGTTGGACTGGTAGAGCGGCAGGTTCTCGGCCAGCACGCCGAGCTGGGTCGCCACGACGGTGCCGAAAAGCGCGATCGCGGCGAAGGCGGCGATAACCACGGCGATGACCGCCACTGGCCGCGGCAAGCGGAATTTGCGCAGCCACGAAACCACCGGCGCCAGTGCGAAGGTCAGCAGCACGGCCACCGCAAGCGGCAGGAAGATGTCCTTGCCGAAGTAAAGTGCTGCAACCGTTGCAGCGACGGTGATCAGGGTTGGATAGGTGACGGCGGGCGCATGCGACTGTGGGCCGATCGCACTGGCTTTTGCCCGCGAGGACGCTGCGGGAGCGTTGGTTGTCGTGTTCATTCCCGCGATGACTTCCCCTGCGTGGCCGCATCCGCTGCGGCGTCACGCCCTATAACCGCCAGGCGGGGCTTCCGGTTCCATATCGCCGGCCCGCCATTAACGGCCATTCCGATCGCCTGTTTGCAGCTCATGGATTTTCTGGTTCGCGGTGCGCAGTCTTGAGCCCAGCATCCGGCATATCTGCAGCAGGATGCCCGGCCGTTGCCGGGCAAGATCCTCAAAGTGCGAACGCTCCAGGACAAGGCAGCTTGCGTAGCCGACAGCAACTATGTCCGCCGAGCGCTCGCCTTCGCCGAACAGCGCCATCTCTCCGAACATCGAGCCGGGTTTCAGCGTCGCAAAGTCGGTAAAGCCCGAAGCACCGCGCTGTCTTACTTTGACTTCGCCTTCAAGGAGGACAAAAAGCTCCTCGCCATGCGCGCCCTGCTCGACGATAACCTCGTCGGACAGGTAGTCGGCGCGCTTCATGACCTGCTGCATCGCATACAGGTCATCGAGCGAGCAGCTTTCGAAAATTGGCACACTGCGCAGGAAAAGCAGGCGGTCGAGCAAACCGTGTTCGGCATTCGGCATGTCGGGCTCCAATGATCGTGCGGCAACAGCGGCCCGGCGCAGCCAGGGCAACGAGGAGGTGCTCATGGCGTCGAGCACGGATTCAAGGGGCGGGATTTTGCCCCGCTTGGCGGTATCGCCGTCAAGCAGCGGGATGAGCGGCGTCACCAACCGCCGCTGGTCGACGGCGGTAATCGCCTCCGCCGCCCGAGCGCGCATGCGCTCGTCGCTGGCGCCCAGGAAGCGACGGATATAGCTGACAGTGTGCTTGTGGCCGAGTGCGGCAAGCGTTACCAGCACCTCGTCGATCGCCGCCTGATTGGCCTCCGCCATTGCAATTCTGGCGATCGCGGCCCAGGCGACCTCGCCCTCCGGTACCGCCTGGCGCCATTGGCCATACCTGGCGATACGGGGAAAGGCGTCTTTCTGCAGGTAGCTGAACAGGGCTTCGGTAGCACCCACATGCCCAAGCACCTCGATGGCGGCGAGGCGGACAGACGGATTCTCGTCTCGCAGCAAAGGCAATACCGCTGCCGCGGAATCCCTGCGTGCGACCAACGCAGCTATCGCGACGCGGCGCACCGATTCATCCCGGTCCGTCAGCCCGACAGCGATGCGCTCCGCCGGCCAGCCTCCCCGCGCTGCAAGGTGATAGCCAATTACTCTTCGTCCCGTGTTGGTGGCACGCACGGCTTCCTCGAGCAGATCCTGCTGCAGCCCGGCACTGCCCGACTTGGGATAAGGCAGGGCGGCGATCGTCTTGACCAGAGCCTCTTCAAGCGAAGCATGGTTGCGAATGATGCCGACGAGCATCGGCATGAACGCGTCGTCCCGCCGCGCGGCGGCGACCGGCAACAGTGCCGTGGCCACCTCCAATCGAGACTGGGCCATCGTCACGAGCGCCTGCGCCGTATCCGGTGACTTGCCGAGGCGTGCAGCCAGGTCGAGCGCGATCATCACAGGCGCCCGGTCATCCCGATCCTCGGGGAGAGATCGTCCTACCGCCACAAGGTACTGGGCGATGCGAACGCGCAGCGCCAGTTCCGCGGCGGGCCAGAGCGTCAGCAGATCTGCCGCATGCCGGTCGCCTCCGCGAGCCAGGGCGATGACCGTTTCGTCGCCCGACGTCGCGAGTTTCTCGGCTATCGGTTCGAGGAATGGTCCTATCGGGGTATGCGCAACGATGCGGAGCGCAAGTTCGGTCGCGGTCTTGTCCTGCCCCTTCAGCATCACGGCGAGGTCCGCGCTGTTTGTCGCGGCGACCGCTGATGCTTCGCGCATCAGGAACTCTTCCCGATCGAGATCGACAGCCCCCTCGCGCAGTATCCCTACAAGCCCGCTGACATAGCGCCAGCCGATACCCCATCCGCATGCGAGGAAGCACAGGCTAAGCACAGCGCCGAGCACGCCGACGCCGAAAAAGCCCGCGCGTTGCGCGACCACCCAGACCAGCAGCCCGGATACGGCCAACGCGATCGGATAGATCAGGCTGTCGTTGAAGGCGCGCAGCCGGCTGGCGAAGCGCCCTGGCACCGCGTTGTAGTTGATTGCCGTGACGGGCGCATCGATATTGTTGGAAAGGCCGTCATAGACGACATGCGCAAACATCGCGACCGGCAGCAGCGGACTGGCAAGCATGGCGATGAAGCTCACGCCGCATGCGGCCGGGAAGACCAGGTTCATGCGCGCGACGCCGAGCCTTCGCATCAGCGGGTCGGTCAGCCATAGGCCGATCGCCATCCCGACAAAATTCAGGGCGCCGCTCATCAGCCCGAAGAATTTGGCTAGCGCCTGCTCGTCTGGAAAACTGTCGGTATAGATGTTGAAGACCATATATTCGGCGACGCATTGCGTAACGATATTCAGGAAAAGTGCGATTGAAAGCAGAGCTGCTGTCAAAGACCCCCGCATGATGCCGCCGATACTGCGAAGGTTTTCGACTATTCCCGAGTCCCCTTGCTCCTCCCTTTCGCCGGCGGGCTTCCAGCGGCGAGAGAGCAAGGCCAGATGCGCGAGGCAGAGGCACAGTATCAGCGGCATGCCGAAGAGCAGCCAGAAGGGCGAAATGAAACCCGCGAGCAAGCCGGCGAGGCTGCCGCCCACCATTCCCCCTGCCGACAGCGCGACAGCGACACGCGTCGAATAGCGCGTCATTTCGCGCGCGGTCAGATAGTCGATCAGCACCACTTGAAAGACGCTGTAGAGCAGGGACTCCAAAACGCTGATTCCGGCGTAGAGCGAGTAGTCCGCCGCCGTGCCGCCAAACCCGCTGGCGAGGATCAGCAACGACGTCGTCACGATGACGGTCGCCATGAACCGCTGCAGCAGGACAACACGGCTGCCGCGGTCGATCATCCGGGCATAGACTGCCCAGGCGGGTATGGAGACGAGTGCGAACACGATGTAGTAGATGGCGATCCCCTCGCCACCTTGGGTCGATAGGAACCGGGCAGCCGCGAGGGAAGAACCGAAGGTGTTTGCGGTCGCCAGCAGGAAGGCGCTGAGCACGAGATGCCCAATGCGATCGTTGGGGACAGGCAGCCGGCTCAGCCAGCGAAAGGGCATTTCCATTCCCGCGAGGGCGCTCATGGGTTGGCCACTCGAAACCTGTTCCGCCTTGGGTCAAACCTTTGCATTCGTGAAAAGCCAGGTTCGAACGTCTAGTGCAAGAAAGGCGCGTTGCTTCGGTGGCGCCTTGCGTTGTCTTGGATAGACCAGACTAGCCGGAAGCAGCGGAGGTTCATACTCCTCCAGCACTGTCACGGGCAGGCCCTGTTGCGCGACGATCCGCTTGCGATATCTTCGGCCGATGAAACTCAGCCAGAGCATACGGTTCTGCAACTCCGCCGACGGCACCCGCATCGCCGTCGCATCGTGCGGGGAAGGACCAGTGATCCTGCGGGCGGCGCACTGGCTGAGCCATGTCGACTACGATCTCGAAAGCCCGGTGTGGCGGCCATGGCTCCAGGCGCTTTCGGCGCGCAACCGGTTTGTGCGCTACGATCCGCGCGGCTGCGGCCTGTCGGACCGGCATGTCGCCGATCTGTCGCTGGAAGCATGGCACACCGACCTGGAAGCGGTGGCCGCGACGATCGAGGAGCCGCGCTTCGTTCTCCTCGGTCTTTCGCAGGGCGGCGCTCTCGCCATCGCCTATGCACTGAAGCATCCCGAGCGCGTATCGCATCTGGTGCTTCTGAACGCTTACGGTCAGGGTGGGCGGGCTCGGGCACAGACGGATGCCGAGCGGCTGGAGGCCGAGACTCTCGTCAACTTCATCCGCATCGGCTGGGGGCGCGACAATCCGGCGTTCTGCCAGTTCTTCACCAATCTCTTCATACCCGACGGAACGCCCGAACAGCATCGCTGGTGGGGCGATCTCGAGCGTGTGACGGCCACTGCCGACGTCGCCGCGCAACTGCTTTGGCAGATGCAGGGGATCGACGTGCTGGACCTTGCGGCAAAGCTCCGCGTCCCGACGCTGATCGCGCATTGCCGCGGCGACATGCGTGTGCCGTTCGACGAAGGCTGCAAGCTCGCGGCCGCGATCCCGGGCGCGCGCTTCGTGCCGCTCGACAGCAAGAACCACGTGCTCTTGCCGGACGAACCGGCCTGGACAGTGTTCCAGGCCGAGCTTGCCGCCTTCCTCGGGCAGCAGCAGCCCAAGCAGCCGCGCGCAGTCCGCGAGGCCGGCCTGACGCCCGCCGAGGCGGCGCTTTCTGAACCTCGTCGCCGAGGGGCTCGACAACCGCTCCATCGCCGAACGCCTCGGCAAGAGCGAGAAGACCGTACGCAACCAGCTGTCGGTGATCTTCGGCAAACTGGGGGTCCATAGCCGCTCGCAGGCGATCGTGATGACGCTGTCCGGATAGTTGCTAAGCACTGCGGACGCGTCGACCTCGTCCCGGGCCTGGCATTCGGGACATCTGTCCCAGGCTTGTCGGGATTTTCTCTGCCCCCGCGGGACGGACGCCTCATGCCCGCCGCCGGGAGCAGGTCTCATCCTTGCGCCGACGGAGCGGCAAGACGCCGCCCGGGGGACGAGGAGGAACTCAGCATGACACAACTAAACGAAGCGACGCTCAACGACCTCGTTGGCCGAATCCTTGGCGACCTTGGCGGCGCGGTCAGCGTGCCGCTGGTGCGGATCGGGGATACCCTCGGCCTGTACAGGACCCTCAAGGAAATCGGGCCGTCGACGCCGGATGAACTTGGCGAAGGCCGCGGGATGCGCGCCCCGCTACGTGCGCGAGTGGCTGGCCGCGCAGGCGGCCTCGGGCTACGTGCACTACGAGGACGGACGGTTCTCGCTGACGCCCGAGCAGGCGTTCGTGTTCGCGGAGCCCGACAGCCCGGTCAATCTGATCGGCGCGTTCGACACCGCTGCCGCGATGGTCGAGAACCAGCCCAAGGTGCAGGCGGCCTTCAAGACCGGCCGCGGGCGTCGCCTGGGGCGAACAGGCCGGCTGCATGTTCTGCGCCGTGGCGCGGCTGTTCCGGCCGGGTTACGTCAATGCCCTCGTGCAGGAGTGGCTGCCGGCGCTCGATGGCGTCACCGACAAGCTGAAGGCGGGCGCGACGGTGGCCGACGTGGGGTGTGGACACGGGCTGTCGACTATCCTGATGGCGCAGGCGTTCCCCAATTCCAGGTTTACCGGCTACGACTTCCACCCGGCATCGATTGCCGCCGCGACCGCGCACGCCCGGGCGCATGGCATTGCGAACCTCAACTTCGAGGTCGGGCGTGCGCAGGACTTCGAGGGGCGCGACTTCGATCTGATCACCTGTTTCGATTGCCTGCACGACATGGGCGATCCGAAGACCGCCGCGGCGCATATCCGCAAGGCGCTGAAAGACGGCGGCACCTGGATGGTGGTCGAGCCGATGGCCGAGCGACACGCTGGAGGACAATATCAACCCGGTCGGGCGGCTCTACTACTCGGCCTCGACGATGATCTGCGTTCCCACTTCGCTGGCGCAGGAGACCGGGCTCGCGCTCGGCGCGCAAGCCGGCGAGAAGCGGCTGACCGAGGTGATCCGCTCCGGTGGCTTCACCCGTGTCCGACGCGCCGCCCAGACCCCGCTCAACATGGTGCTCGAAGCGACCTGACGGCGCATGGCTGCGCCCGCACTCGACTGCGGGCACGGGCGCATCCGCATCGCCGATCAAGCCGAGGCGTCTACAGCCTCAAGAGCCAGGCCTCGACGTCTCCCTTGCCCTTGACTTCGATGGCGCCGCGCGGCTCGAAAACGAACTGGCCCTTGAGCTGCTCGTAGACGGCCCGCGTCACCTGGACCGCGTCGGGAACGCTGCCCGATTCCATACGGCTCGCGAGATTCACCGTGTCGCCCCACAGGTCGTAGATGTACTTGCTCTTGCCGATGACGCCGGCCACCACCGGTCCGCTGTTGACGCCGACCCTGAGCTTCATCGAGACGTTGTGCTCCATGGCGTGCTCGCGCGTTATATGGACCATGCGGATGGCCATGCGGATCATGCGCTCGGCGTGGTTGGGCACCGGCACGGGCAGGCCGCACACCGCCATGTATGCGTCGCCCACCGTCTTGATCTTCTCGATGCCAAGATCGTTGGCGGCTTCATCGAAGCGCGTGAACAGCCCGTTGAGGAACGTCACCACCTCCTGTGGCGGCATCTCCGACGTCAGCGCCGTGAAGCCGACCAGATCCGCGAAGGCGACCGTGACCTCCGCAAAGCCGTCGGCGATCCTCTCCTCGCCGCCGCGCAGCCGGTTGGCGATCGGCGCCGGTAGGACGTTCAGCAGCAGCTGCTCGTTCTCGCGGTTCTTGTTTTCGATCACGACATTCTTTTCGCGCAGTTCGTCGACCATGCCGTTGAAGGCCGAGCAGAGCTGGCCAATCTCGTCACGCGTGCGGACCGGCACGCTGGCTGCGTAGTCGCCGGCGGCGAAGCGTTTTACGCCGGCGGTCAGCTCGCGCAGCGGTCCAAGCAGCGCGCGCGAAAGCCACGCGGCGGTGGCCGCCACCGCAAGCAGCGCCAGCCCGCCGACGATGAGCAGGTCGCGGCGCAGCCGGTTGATCGGCGCGAAAGCCTCGGCGCTGTCCACCTTGGCGACGAGACCCCAGTTGACGCCGGGAATCGCGAGCGGTCCCCATGAAGCGAGCGTCGGGACGCCGCGGTAGCCGATGATCTCGCCGGTGCCATCGACGCCGGCAAGGGCAGCCCGGGTGGCCGTGGTGTCGATCGCCTGATGCAGCACCGGCGTCCCGTAACGCTGGATGGCGGCGATTTCCTCCTCCGAGGTGCCGATCGACTTCAGTTCGGCGAAATAGTCCTGCTGGTTCTCGTAAAACGCGCGCGGGGCCGAGCGCACCAGATAATCGGGCCCGACGAGGTAGGCCTCGCCCGTATCGCCAAATCCCTCCTGCCGCCAGCGGCGGCCGCCGGTCACCACATTGTCGATCTCCTCGTTCGACAGTTGCGCAATCAGCACCCCGATGACGACGCCCTGGTCGATCACCGGTGCTCCCATGAACGCGATGGGTGCGCCGCCCGACGGCGCGTAAGGGGCGAAATCTTCGAGGCAGACGGTCGACCGGTCGGCGCTTTCGGCGCAGCGGGCGACGGCGGCGGCGACGTTGGAGCGCCGGTAGGGACCAAATTGGAGGGAGGTGGTGAAGTCCGCCTCCTTCTGGACCGTGTAGATCAGGCGACCCGACTTTGGATCGGCGACCATGAAATCGAAAAAGCCGACCGTGGCTGCCGCGGCGCGCATCAGCGGATGATACACGGCGTGGAGCCGGCTGTAGTCGCTTCCATCGCCGGCGTCGTCGAGAAGCTTGCGCCGTTCGCCCTGGTTCGGATTTTCCACGATGTAGTGATACTGGAGGTAGTAAGGGGCGCCACCGACCGGCAGGTAGTCCGACAGGGCTGGTTCCCTGCCGAGGATGCGCGTCATCTGCGGGATGAAGTTCGCGGCGTACCAATCGCCGACCTTCTGCCGCAGCTCGGGCGACGCGCCCGTCCGGTCGAGCTGGTCGACCGCGATCCGGAACTCGCGCGTCGCATCGACGACCATCTTGGAGGTGGCAAGCAGGCGCAGCTCCGCCTGGATCGTGCGGAAGTAGGTTTCAACCTGGCGCGTCTTGGTCTGGCGGGCGGCGGTGAGCTGGTCGAACACTGCTTTTTCGAGGGCCTCGCGGGCGCGGAAGTAACCGAGCACCCCGGTCACCATGACCGCGGTCACGCCAAGCAGGACGAGCGTTGTAAACAGTTTTGCGGACAAGCCCCAGCGGGACGGTTGGTGCGGGGACGAGCTCGTTATGCCTGCGGAAGACATGAATCAACTCGACCAACAACGCGAAGTACTTGGCATGTATCGCCGATAATGATGATGATAATCCCCCGCTACCGAAGAAAGCTGATCCGAGCCGGCGGCAGATGCTACTGCATTCGCCGGCGGATGGGCAGCGCAATCTGCTACCGCCAGCTCGGGCGGGTGGCGTTTGCCGATGCGGGCGCCCGTATGCCCGCATCGCCTCGATCGAGGGCCGGCGCGAACAGGTCCTCGAACTGCCTGCCGGTGGCGGCGGTCATGTCAGGATTCATGCGGGCCGTCTGAGGTCGCCGCTGGTCCGCATTCCCGGCATCCGGCAGTGTCAGGTTGCTCAACACCCGTATGGATTGAACATCAGGATTTCCGTTCGCGAAGACGCGCTCGGGGACGAGATACTGGCCTTGGTCCGGCAGGAAATTCGAAGCGCATTGCTGCAAAACGGCGTGGACGTCCCCGACATTCGGGTGCAAGTCGCCGAAAGCATCGAACGCGTCGGCACGGGCGCCAAGGAAAAGCTGGTGACCCGTCAGGCCTGAGACCGGAGCATTTTGCAGCCAGATGGAATCATTTGGCGGCCGCATAGATGCAGCAAAACAATTAGTTAGAGCGAGTTACCGGTTCTGAAACGATCGGAACTGCTCTGGCTGGAGGTTCGGGGATGCAATCATCGAGGATTGCATCCCTTGATCCCAAAATCGGGCTCTAGGCTCCTTACGCCACCAGCCGGCCGGCCGGTTCCGACTGCGCGTAGGCGCGGCCGAAGCGGTTGGCGAGGAAGGCGTCGAGCGCGATTTCCTCCTGCTTGACGAAACCCTTGGCCGGCAGGCTGCCGTCGGCCAGCATGTCGAGCACGGCGCAGATGCCCGACGCCGTGGTGATCTGGATGGCGCTGCGCACCACCTCGCCGATGCGGCGGCTGTAGACCTTGTTGGCGTAGGTTTCCTGCAGCAGGCGGCCGTTCTTGCGCCCGCTGACGGTGACGAAGACGATGACCACGTCCTGCAGCGTCGACGGCAGCGCGCTCTCGAAAATATCCTTCAGCACTTCGCGGCGGTGACGCAGGCCGAGATCGTTGAGCAGCGCCTTCATGATCGCGGCGTGGCCGGGGTAGCGGATGGTGCGATAGTTCAGCGTGCGCACCTTGCCCCTGAGCGTTTCGGCCAGCGTGCCAAGGCCGCCCGACGTGTTGAACGCCTCGTAGGTGACGCCGTCGAGCGAGAATTCCTCGCGCTCTTCCAGCGGCGGCACTTCGACCAGTTCGCCCTCGACGATCGCCTCGCAGGGCTCGCAATATTCGTTGATGACGCCGTCGGTGCTCCAGGTAAGGTTGTAGTTCAGCGCATTGGACGGGTATTGCGGCAGCGCGCCGACCCGCATGCGCACGCTCTCCAGGCTGTCGAAGCGGCTGGCGAGATCGTTGGCGACGATGGAGATGAAGCCGGGCGCCAGGCCGCATTGCGGAATGAAGGCGCTTTTCGAGCCGCGCGCCAGTTCCTTCACCCGCCGGGTGCTGACGACGTCCTCGGTGAGGTCGAGATAGTGGACACCGGTCTTGGCGGCGGCCTCGGCGATGCGCGTGGTGAGGTGGAAGGGAGCGGCACTGAGCACCGCGAACTTGCCGGCCAGCACGCCTTCGAGTGCTGCCTGGTCCTCGATGTCGAGTTCCTGCGTCGCCACCGCATCCGTTACTTCGAGCGCTGCAAGCTGGGCCGCCGAACGGTCGATTACGGTTACCCGGTAGTCGCCGCTTCCCGCCAGCATGTCGGCGATCGTCGCGCCGATCTTGCCTGCCCCGACCACAACTATATTCTTCATCGCCCTTTTCCTTCCGCCTGGCTGAGATTTCATGCATGCCGCCCGAACCTGTCCCCGGTTTCGGAAGAAACGGCATGCGCAACTGAGAATTTTTGGCGCGGCAGCCGAATCCGGTTCGGCGTGCCGCATCGTGGCGCAAAATCGCAGATAGCCGGTCGAAAGGAAGTGTGCTTTCTGTGCAAAAAGCAGGGTATGACTGATCACTTCGACGAAGGAGACTACCAGAATGACGACCGATGCCGACCAGGCGCTGCTTTCCCTGCTGCGCGAAAACGCCCGCGCCTCGACGGCCGACCTGGCGCGCCGCCTCGGCGTGTCGCGCACCACGGTGCAGAGCCGCATCGAAAGGCTTGAAAAGCGCGGGGTGATCGCCGGCTACGGCGTGCGGCTGGCAGCCGAATACGAGCGGACGCTGGTCCGGGCCCATGTGCTGGTCACCGTCACGCCCGAAGCTCGCCGACAAGGTCGTCGCCAGCCTGAAAGCCATGCAGGCGGTGCGCACGGTGCACTCCGTCAGCGGCAATTTCGACATGATCGTCGTCGTAGAATCGCCGTCGATCGGCGACCTCGACAGCCTGATCGACCAGATCGGCGTGCTCGACGGCGTCGAACGCACGCTGTCCTCGATCATCCTCTCCACCCGCATCGACAGGTAGAGCATTTTGCGGCCAGGTCGAAAATGGCGGATTTCGAAAACCGTAGCGCAGCGTACATTTTGGTATGTGAGCCGCGGCAAGCGCAGATAGCCGCCATTTGCAGGCCGGCCACCTGGTTCTTCTGGATCAATCGTCGACGATCACGCCGGCGTGTGCGGCCAGCGCTGCGAAGGCTTCGCGGGCTTCCGCAGGCGTCGCGGTGCCAGCGATCGCCGCCTCCACCACCTCACGGGCCGACTGATAGAACGGTCCCCGCCGGGCATGCGGCCAGTCGATCAGCACCTCGCAGGCGCCTTCGACACTCTTGACCGTACGCAGCGTCCTTTCACCGCCAACCTGCAGCTTGACCGGGCTGTCGAAACTCTTGCGGTCCGTCATGATTTCCTCCCGTCAGCGATGGGGTTGGCGCTCTTCGAGGATGCCGGCTTCGCGCGCCGCCTCCGTGAAGGCTTTCTCCGCGTCGATGGCGGAACGGTGGCCGTCGATAACCTTGAGACAGGCGTCGAGCGCGTCGCGATGGCGCGGGCCGCGATCCGCGGACCAGCAATACATCAGGCAATCGAGAGCTTCATGCGTGTCGGTAACAGTGCGGGCCTGCCCGAACTCCTTGAAGCGGACATGGATGGCATGGGAAAACCGCTTGTTGTCCATTCCCCATGAACGCGCCGGAAGTTTCGCAGTTCCGTCTCGGCAGTCCGTTCCTCGGCTTTTCCTTCGTTCGAACAATTTAATTCAAAATTTACCGTGTTCGAGCCTTGCGCTTGCGTCATTGCTGCAATGCGGGAACCATTGCCGCGCGGGTGTGTTGGATGCTACGACAGGATTGGAAAATGTCCCGCAGCAACGGCAACAAGTCTCAGACGCTACCGGCAAGCATTCGGCGCCAGATTCGCACCGAAGCCAATGCGCGCTATCTGCGTTCCATGCCGGCTTTCCGTATCGAGACTGAACTGCCGGCGGACCTGCGCAAGATACTCACCGAAATGGAGCGCGCCGAAGCGCTCGCGGCGAAGCCCGAGCGCTGATCGCCGACGGCCTTTGGCTCCAGCCCATCTTTGAGAAAAACGCCTGTAAAAGGTCGATCCTCGCGCGGAAACGGCCATAATTTGCAATCGCGAGGACGGTGTGAACACATTTCGCGGTGGGCGAGAGCTATTCCCGGACGCGCCGCCACGAATATTTCGGACCTTTTTCGGCCGGTTTGCTGGTTGGCTGGTAATAGAGCGGGATGCCGCCGGTTTCGCCGGCCTCCAGGCGCTTGATCAGCACCGGGTGGGTCACCTCGAACTCGTCGAAACCGAGCCGGATCATGTGGGGCAGCTGGTCGATCAGCACCTGGCCGGTGGCGCGCATGGCGCCCTCGAAACCATGCCGGCTGCGCAGCAGTTGCGCCTTTGAGAAGGAGCGGCCATCGCCGAAGGCGGGGAATGCCAGCGCCACCAGCGACAGCTGGTCGAGCAGCGGCACGATCTTTTCCAGCTGGTCGCCCGGCAAAAGCAGCACGCCCAGCCGTTCCCTCGCCGAAATCCTCACCTCGGCATCGAGGTCGAGAAAGACCTGCAACGGCAGGATGAAGCGGCCGTTCGCAGCCAGCGCTTCGGCATTTTCAGCATGTTGCCATTCGTCTTCGCGAAAGCCCTGCGGCGTCCACAGGCGGGGGGCGGCAGGTTCGGTCTTGGTCTCGGTCATGAGGTCGAGCATATGGCGTATTCTTGGTTCCGTTTCCAGTGAGATCGTCTTTGAGCAATTCCGCTTAGACCTTGGCGACTAGCGAAAATCCTCTATCAAGGCGCCCCTCTCCCCGTTCACGGGGAGAGGATGCCGGCAGGCAGGTGAGGGGCAGACACGCGCGCTTGAGATGGTTTGCGCCGCCCCTCATCCGGCCCTTCGGGCCACCTTCTCCGGGTGAACGGGGAGAAGGCAAAGAGCTGTTTCCTAGTGAGAGGCGTTGGCCAGCGACTTGTCGAGTTCAGGCAAGTGAATACCACATTCGGTCTTCGCCTGTCCCGCCCAGCGGCCGCTGCGCGCATCCTCGCCCGGCTTGACGGCCTGCGTGCAGGGGAAGCAGCCGATCGACAGATAGCCATAGGCGACCAAAGGGTTCTCCCGCAGATCGTGAGCGCGCATGTAGTCTGCGAGATCGGAGGTGGTCCAGCGCGCCAGCGGGTTGATGCGCGCGCGCGGACCGACGGCCTCGAAAACCGGAAGGGCGGCGCGGGTCGCCGCCTGGAAGCGCTTGCGGCCAGTGAACCAGGCGCGGAACGGCTCGACGCCGCGCGCCATCGGCTCCACCTTGCGGATGGCGCAGCACGCATCGGTATCGCGGCTGTGCAAGGTTCCGTCGGGATCGTCGCGGTTGAGGGCCGCCTCCAGCGGCGTCACCACGCGGATATCGGTCAGGCCGAAATCGGCGGCGAGCGCGTCGCGATAATGCAGCGTCTCCTCGAAATGCTTGCCGGTATCGAGGAAGATCACCGGCAGGTTGCGGTCGACTTCGGCGAGCATGTGCAGCAGCACCGCCGAATCCGCGCCAAACGACGAAACGGCCGCGATCTGGCCGGCGAAATAGCGTTCCGCCGCCCGCTCGATGATTTCGACCGGGGTCAGATGGCCGTAGCGCTGGTCCAGCAGCGCCGCCTGTTCGGCCATCGCCAGATCGGCGTCGGTCGCCATCTCAGGCGGCCTTGGCTTCGTTGCCATAAAGCGCCTCCTTGAAGGGGGCGGCGCCCAGGCGGCGATAGGCATCGAGGAACTTCTCCGACTTATCGGTGCGGTAACGCAGATAGGTTTCCACCACCGTTTCGATGGCGTCGGTGATCTCGTCCGGACCGAAGCCGCGGCCGATGATCTCGCCGACGGAGGTGTTTTCGTCTCCGGAGCCGCCAAGCGTGACTTGATAGAGCTCCGCGCCTTTCTTCTCGACGCCGAGGATGCCGATATGGCCGACATGATGATGGCCGCAGGCGTTGATGCAGCCGGAAATCTTCAGCTTCAGCTCGCCGATATCGCGCTGCCGCTCGAGCGAGGCGAAGCGGTTGGAGATGTTCTGGGCGACGCTGATCGAGCGGGCGTTGGCAAGCGCGCAATAGTCAAGGCCCGGGCAGGCGATGATGTCGCTGATCAGGCCCGCATTGGCGGTCGCCAGCTCGATTTCGACCAACGCGTCATAGACCGCCTTCAGGTCGGCGCGCGCGACATGCGGCAGCACCAAGTTCTGCTCGTGGGTGACCCTGAGTTCGTCGAAGGCGTATTCTTCGGCGATGTCGGCGATGGCTTCCATCTGGCTATCGGAGGCATCGCCCGGCGCTTCGCCGATGCCCTTCAGCGAGATCGTCACCGCCGCATAGTCGGGGTTGCGGTGCGTGACGACATTCTGGTCGAGCCATTCCGCAAAGCTTTTCGAATCGAGCCGCGCCAGGCGTACCGCCTCGTCGCCTTCGGGTCGGGCAACCAGCGCCGGCGGCGCGAAATAGGTTTCAATGGCGCGGATGTCGGCTTCCGGCAGCTTCAGCTCACTGTTCTTCAGTTCCGCCCATTCGGCCTCGACCTGGCGCGCAAACTCCTCTGTGCCCGTTTCATGCACCAGGATTTTGATGCGAGCCTTGTACTTGTTGTCGCGGCGGCCGTGCAGGTTATACACGCGCATGATGGCGGTCGTGTAGGAAAGCAGGTGCTCTTCCGGCAGAAAATCGTTGATCTTCTTGGCGATCATCGGCGTGCGGCCCTGGCCGCCGCCGACATAGACGGCAAACCCCAGTTCGCCGGCGGCGTTCTTCTTCAGGTGCAGGCCGATATCGTGGACCTGGATGGCGGCGCGGTCGCGTTCGGCGCCCGTCACCGCGATCTTGAACTTGCGCGGCAGGTAGGAAAATTCCGGGTGCACCGAAGACCACTGGCGCAGGATTTCCGCGTAGGGCCGCGGGTCGGCCACCTCGTCGGCGGCAGCACCCGCAAAGTGGTCCGCGGTGACGTTGCGGATGCAGTTGCCCGATGTCTGAATGGCGTGCATCTCGACGGAGGCGAGATCGGCCAGAACCGCCGGGATGTCCGACAGCGCCGGCCAGTTGTACTGGATATTCTGGCGCGTCGTGAAATGGCCGTAGCCCTTGTCGTATTTGCGCGCGATATGGCCGAGCATCCTGAACTGCTTCGAATTCAGCGTGCCGTAGGGAATGGCGACGCGCAGCATGTAGGCGTGAAGCTGAAGGTAGACACCGTTCATCAGCCGCAGCGGCCGGAACTGGTCCTCGGTGATCTCGCCGGCCAGCCGGCGCTCGACCTGGTCGCTGAACTCGGCGACACGGGCATTGACGAAATCGTGGTCGAACTCATCGTAGCGGTACATTTTGTCTACCTGCCTGAGGCGCCATGCGCCCTGGGATCATGCTGCTGCAGCGGTTGTTGAACGGGCCTGTTTGCCGAGGTCGGTGCGGTTGGTGGGACCAGCGGCGCGGATACGCTCGCGCAGCCGGACCGGGACGATGGCGCCATCGACCAACTGTACGTCGATCAGCTCGATATCGAGGGCGAAATTGCCGGCAAAGGCGGCCTTGCCGATGGCTTCGAGCTTTTCTTCGGCGGCCTTGTCGGCGGCAACCTCGGCGCCAACGATGGTTTCCGACCAGGCCTGCCCTGCCGAATACCAGATGGCTTCGCCGTCGGTCAGGCGGTTGGCGGTCAGGACTTTCATGCGTCGGCTCCCTGCCTGGCGGCAACGAGACGATCATGCGCCGCCAGTGGCTCGGACTTTCCGAAATTGGCGCCGGCGACGGCGTCGCCGATGAGCGTCATGACCGGCCCGGTCAGTTCGTCGCGACCTTCCAGCGCGGGCAGGTCGGCGATGGTGCCGTGGAACAGCCGGCGATCGCCGAGGCTGGCGTTCTCGACCACGGCAACGGCGGTGTCGGGCGAAAGTCCGGCCTCGATCAGGCGGCTGGCGACGTCCGCAGCGACCGAGCGACCCATGTAGACGGCGACGGTGGCGCCGGAGATGGCGAGCTTGCCCCAATCCGGCAGTGTGCCGCCCTTCAAATCGTGGCCTGTGGTGAACACCATCGACGAGGCGACGCCGCGCAAGGTGAGCGGCAATTCGAAATCGGCGGCGGCGGCGAACGCGGCGGTTACGCCCGGCACCACCTCGTAGGAGATGTCGGCATCGCGCAACGCTTGCATTTCCTCTCCGGCGCGGCCGAAGACCAACGGATCGCCGGACTTGAGGCGCACCACGCGCTTGCCCTCGCGGCCGAGCGATACAAGCAGTTCGTTGATTTCGGCCTGGCTTTTCGAGTGGCAGCCCTTGCGCTTACCGACCGGCAGCCGCTCGGCGTCGCGGCGGCCCATTGCAACCACCGCCTCCGGCACCAGCGCATCATGGACGATGACATCGGCTTGCATAAGCAGGCGCTGCGCGCGCAGCGTCAAAAGGTCCTCGGCGCCCGGTCCGGCGCCCACCAACGCGATGTGACCTTGCGCGGCAGTTCTGCGCGCCAGCAATTCCGCAGCCGCCTCATGCGCCTCGGCGAGATGGCCGACTTCCAGCGCACGCGCCGGAGCGCCTTCGAAGAAGTCGTTCCAGAAGCGGCGGCGGGCGCTGCCCTTCGGCAGGAGCCGTTCGGCGCCATCGCGGAAGGAAGCAGCAAGCAACGCCAGACCGCCCAGCGAAGGCGCCAGCATGCGGTCGATCTTGGCGCGGATCAGTTGGGAAAGCACTGGGCCGGCGCCTTCGGTGCCGACGGCCACGCAGACCGGCGCGCGGTTGACGATGGCCGGGGTGAAGAAGTCGCAAAGTTCCGGCCGGTCGACGGCGTTGACCGGGATATTTTTCGCGCGCGCGTCAGCGCAAATGCGCTTGTCGAGTGCTTCCTCGCCGCTGGCGGCAAACACCAGCACCGCCCCTTCGAGATGGTGCGGCGCGTAAGGCTCGGCGACGTGCGTGGCGCCGTGGGCGGCGATCCAGGCCGCGAGCGGCGCATCCGCAGCGTCGGCGACGATCTTCAGCGCGGCGCTCGACTGCGACAGCAACCGCGCCTTGGCCAGCGCCTCGCCGCCATTGCCGACAATGACCACCAACGCATCTTCCACCCGCATGAAAACGGGGAAGGCGTTGAGTTTGGGTGTTTCTGGCAACATGCCGGTCTCCGGGAACAGACGACATTTCTAACTTTTGGCGGGAGAAACCAGAAGGAATGCCGTGGCGCAGCCACGCGAGCGGAGCAATCGCTTTTCCGGGAAGCCGGGTAGTGGGAGAATTTTTTTCTCCACCCTCTGCAGGGAGGACGTTCCCCCTGCCCCTTGACGAAGGACAGCCTCCAGGCGCCGGCAAAGGCAACCTGACCCGGGGCAGCTTGATCGGCATTTACCGATTGACAGATTTAACGATACGCGCCGCGCCGGCAAAGGGCGTTTTTTCCAATTTCTACCAAATCAGTAGAATTTAGCCCGGCGAGACTGCTTTCGGCGCTCGATACTTTGTTCCCGCGGGTTGGAACAAAGCGCTTCCGCGCGACGTTACCCCACCACCCGTCCGGACCGAGATCTGTTTTTCGCAGCAGCCTGTCCGTGGTCGGCAAGCCAGGGAGTTTTTCATGCCACATATCAAGCTAGAGCACAAAATATGGGTCCTGGTCGCCGATGGCGAAAAGGCCCTCTTCCTGAAAAACGAGGGCGACACGAAACACCCCAACCTCAGAGTTTTTCGGGAAATGCAGGAAGAAAACCCGCCGACGCGCGAGCAGGGATCGGACCGTCCCGGCCGCTTCAACGACGGGCCGAGCATCCACAGAAGCGCCGTCGCAGATACCGACTGGCATCGCATCGCCAAGGACCGCTTCGCCGACGAGATCGCTCAACGGCTCTACAAATTTGCTCATCGCGGCGATTTCGAAAAGATCATCCTGGTGGCGCCGCCGGCGGTATTGGGCGAGATGCGCAAGCAGTTTCACAAGGAGGTCAGCGACCGCATCATGGCTGAAGTGCCGAAGACACTGACCAATCATCCGGTGCTGGAAATCGAAAAACTGCTGATAGCAGCGTAAGTTTTGACTTACGCTTTCTTGCAGTAAGCCGAGCCGGTTCTCGGAAGCACTTTACCGAATCAGAACCGCCTGCAACTGCGCTTATCCCGCAATGAGACGTTGTACTCTATCGCTATGGGGGTCTGCAGCGAGACAGAATACCCCCGGGAAAACGACGCCAATGCAATGAAAACCAGGCAGTGGACGCCCAGCAGACGACAAAATTCTTTATCGTTACATGCAGCTGACGTGGTATTACTGGTAAGTAATGGATACACCGACCGTGGCGGGGTTGGATCGCGGCGGCTGACTGCATGAGCAATTCCCGAACGCAGACCATCCTGTTCGCAGACGTCAGCGGCAGTACCTGGTTGTTCGAAGCGAAAGGCGACCTCGAAGCGCGCCGGCTGATCGCCGCCGTGCTCGATGCGCTCGCGCTGATCTGTCAGCAGCACGGCGGGCGCGTCATCAAGACGATCGGCGACGAAATCATGTGCTCCCTGCCCAATGCGCTCGAAGGCGTGCTGGCGGCTTGCGACATGCAGCGCAGGATGGCGCGCGATACCGATTTCGTACGCGACCATCTCGGCGTGCATATCGGTCTGCACCATGGCGAGGCGCTGGAAGAAAACGGCGATGTCTATGGCGATGCCGTCAACACGGCAGCCCGCATGGGCGCGCTGGCCAAGCGGGAGCAGATCATTGCTTCCGCCGGAAGCGTGCGTGGGCTCGGCGGCAGGGCGCCGGCGTTCCGCGGCCTCGGCCGTGTCCATGTCGACGGCAAGTTGCAGCCGATCGAGATCGTCGACGTGATCTGGCATGAAGACATGTCCGCCATGACGACGGTGCAACGCACCACGCGGCTGGATTGGCCACCGTCGGCAGACGGTGCGCCGGCAGGCCCCAGGCTGCAGCTTTGCCATCGCGGCAAGGTGGTGACGCTGAATGGCGGCTCAGGTTCGTTCATGATGGGGCGCGGCCCGATCAACTCCCTGCAGATAGAGGCCGACTGGGTCAGCCGTTCCCACGCCCTGATCGAATTCAAGCGCGGGCATTTCGTGATTTCCGACCGTTCGACCAACGGCACCTATGTCAAGCTCGGCGAAGACGACGAACTGCACCTGCACCGCGACGAGTTGCATATGCGCAAGGCAGGCACCATCAGCCTCGGACGGGTTTCGGCCGCCAATGTCGCCGACGTGATCCGCTTCGAAATCGGCTAGGCCGATGGCTGCGTTTGCGGGGAGGCTGCTCCCCGGCTTTCCCACGATGTCCACTGAAGATCGCGGCCTGGCCCAGACTTAATTCGCGTCCGCAGTAGCATTCGAGGCTTGTGCGTTTCGGCTTGCGCGGCTACCCAGCCGACATGTTGCAACCGCGCCGGTGGCGCCGAACGTCCGGGAAGCCACGCGTGAACAGCGGTATCCTTCTGGCTCTCATCGCCTACGCGGTCTATGCGTGGGGTGACGGGATCATCAAGGCGCTCGGCAGCCAACTCTCGGTCTTCGAGATCGGTTTCTTCAACATCCTGTTTGCCGCAGTCTTCCTGTTTTTTCTCAAACCCGACGGCGAGCGCTGGCATGGCTTCTGGAACATGCAGCGGCCCTGGGCCGTGCATGCCCGCGCCGTCTCGGGCCTCGTCGCCGGCATCTTCAGCGTCTATGCGTTCACCACCATCCCGCTGGCTGAAACCTATGCGCTGATCTTCCTTGCTCCGCTCTTCGTGACCCTCCTGTCGATCGTCATCCTGAAGGAGCAGGTGGGGTTGTGGCGCTGGCTGGCGGTCGTCGCCGGCCTCGGTGGCATCCTGCTTGTGGTGCGCCCTGGATTCCGGGCGCTTGAACTCGGCCACGTCGCGGCACTGGCGGTCGCACTGCTTGCCGCCATCACCATCATTCTCATGCGTTCGCTGGCGAGCGAAAAGCAGACGACGATGCTCGGCGTGCTGGTGGGCTACGGACTTCTCTTCAACGGCGTCGCGATGCTGGCCACCTCGTCCTTTCGTATGCCGGACTGGAAGCTGCTTGGCATGCTCGCGCTGGCTGGCGCGTGCACCGCCGGCGGCCACCGCCTGCAGCTTCTGGCCACGCGGCGCAGCCCCGCGAACCAGATCGCGCCGACCCATTATTCCCAGATCGTATGGGCGGTGGTCATCGGCGCGGCGTTCTTCGCGGAATATCCCGACTGGATCGCGCTGGTCGGCCTGGCCGTGGTTATCGGGTCCGGCCTGCTTACCCTGGCGCGGGAAAGGATCAGGCTGGGCACCGTGCGCTGGAACCCATTCTCCCGTAACCGGCTGTGACATAGAGTTGGACGGAGATCCCCTCCGCAGTCACCCCAGATCCTGCCAGGTCGCGTTACCCCAATCCAGGCGCCGGGCAGTCTTGAAAGCCGCACCCTCGCGCTTGCTGACCAGCCGCTCGGCGGCAGAGCCATCCTGCCGGCAAAGCTTCAGCCGGACCGTGCCGCTCGCCGTCTGCGGCGGCGCCAGCACGCGGGCGGCGGGACTTTCACCAGGGGTTCGCGAGGCGGCGATGAAAATGTATTTCTCGTCTTCCCAGGGCACTTCGGCGTTCTTTGCGAGGCGATGCAGGCGAGAGCGGGCGACGCGGCGCGAGAAATGACACCAGTCGGGCGCGACGATAGGGCAATCCGCCTGATGCGGGCACGGCGCGACGAGAAATGCGCCGGCAGCGAGAAGGCGCTCGCGCACCTGAAGGATGCGTTGCCAGCCGGCCGGTGTGCCCGGTTCGACGATGACGAGAGTATCGGAGGTGAGCGCCCACAGCTGGTCCGTGACACGTCCGATCAGCGGGGGCGGCAGCTCGTCGAGCACATAGGCAAGCGTGACAATGTCAGCCGGGGGCAGCGCGCGGCAATCCGGTCTCGACGTCGCCTGGAACCCATGAGATCCGCGTCGGGGCTGCATTCGCCGAAACATCCGCGCCGACCTTGCGGATGGCGTCGCTGGTCTCGACCAGAGTAGCCTCATCGAGGCTCTCCCAGCAGTCGCGGGCAGCCCATAGCACCGAACCCGGCCCGGCGCCGACATCGAGCAACGTCTTCGGTGCAAAATCCGGGCGGACTTCAGAGATGGCGGCAAGGCTTGCGCGGATCGCCGCGTAGGTGGCGGGAAGCCGGGTTGCGAGATAGGCTTGTGCTGCGAGCCTGTCGGAGAGATGCAGGCGCCCGTCGCGCACCTCGCCGCGGTAGCGGCGCGACAGCACGTCGGCGGCGCGCTTCAGATCGGCGAGCGCAACGCCGTGCAGCGCCTGGTCGACGGCCTGCCGCAGCGCGGGCGGAAGTTCCATATGACTATCCTATGCGCCGTATTTGCGCCTTGCATCGAGCGCCAGCCCCAGCCCGACGCTGCCGAACATGTCGCCTTCGACCACAGTCGCGGAGGGAACATGGCCAGCACACTCTGCTTCATCAGCGGGATGGCTGTCGAGCCACCGGTCAGGAACAGCGTGGTGATGCGCGATCGCGCCACTCCGGCATTGTTCAGCGTGCGTTCGATCACCTCGGTGATCCGGTCGACAGCGCCCAGGATCGCGGCGTCGAAACCGGCCCGTGTCAGCGGCAGGCTGAGCTTCTCGTCGGTTAGCGTCAATCTCGATGGCTGTCCGGTCCGTGTCGGTCAGCGCGATCTTGGCGCGCTCCACCGTGGCGGCCAGCGCATGGCCCTGACGGTGCTCGCACGACGTCGATCATGCGTTCGACGAGTTCCGGCCGCGCCGCCTCGTAGCGGATCTGGCGCAGATCGGCCATCGCCTTGTTGGTGTAGAGCATGTTGATGCGCTGCCATGTAGCAAGGTCGATGAAATAGCCGGCGGGCAGGTTGCGCTTGCCGTCCTTGGTCGGGGTCGAGATAGCCGAGTTCCGGCATCACATGGGCGATCGAGAGCAGCCGGTCGAAATCGGTACCGCCGATATGCACGCCGCGCGATGCCAGAATGTCGTCCTTGCGGTCATCGGCGACGGCGCGCTCCGGCGACACGCGCACGATGGAAAAGTCCGAGGTGCCGCCGCCGATGTCGACGATCAGCGCCAGTTCTTCTCTTGCCACGCTCTGCTCGTAATCGAGCGCTGCCGCGATCGGCTCGAACTGGAAGGCGATATTCTTGAAGCCGCGCTTGTGGGCGGCCTTCTCCAGCTCGTTCTGCGCCCGCCGGTCGGCTGCCTCGTCGTCGTCGACGAAATGCACCGGACGCCCGAGCACGATGTTGTCGACCGGCTGGCCTACTTCGCTCTTCCAGCTTCTCCTTCAGAAAGTGCAGGAAGGATCCGATGATATCGGAAAAGGCGATTGAGTGCGCCTTGATGCGGGTCTTTTCGTGAATGAGCGACGTGCCGAGCACGCTCTTCAGCGCGCGCAGCAGCCGGCCCTCGACGTTTTCGGTGTAGTCGGCGATGGCGCGGCGGCCGAAATGGGTGCGGCCGTCCTCGAAGTTGAAGAACACAGCACTCGGCATCGTCGACCTGGCCGTCTTCCAGGCGCACCAGCCGCGGCTTGCCGTTTTCGACGAAACCGACCGTCGAATTGGACGTGCCGAAGTCGATACCGCCGCTAACCGGTCGCATGATCCGTCCTCGAAGGCTGTTTGATGGGGTCCGCGGTGCGGAGGGGGCGCGGATACACAATCCCGGCGGGGATGTCGAGCGATGGCTCTTGTTTTTCGGCTAGCCGTACTCGCCCACCAGCGGCACGAACATGACGCTGCCAAGGTTTTCCTCGGCAAAATTGCCTTCGAAGATGCGGGTCAGCTTGATAAGCTTCTGTACGCTCCTCATGCCGCCGCGCGGCATCACCAGGCGGCCGCCGATCGCCAGCTGCAATTTCCAGGCTTGGGGGATGCGCGGACCACTCGCCGCCGCGAGGATTGCGTCGAAGGGAGCGTGCTCGATCCAGCCCTGCGTGCCGTCGCCGCAGCGAACGTCGATATTGCCGAGCCCCAGCCCGGCGAGGCGCGCCTGTGCAGTTTCGGCCAGCAAGGCATGCCTCTCGATGGTATAGACATGGGCCGCCAACCGGCCGAGCACGGCGGCGGCATAGCCGGAGCCAGTGCCGATCTCAAGAACGCGGTCTCCGGGCTTGATCGCCGCCGCCTCCGCCATCAGCGCGACGATATAGGGCTGTGAAATGGTCTGCCCCAACTCGATGGGCAACGCACAGTCGTCATAGGCCCGGCGAGCAAGGTGTCCGGCCACGAACGCCTCGCGCGGGACGGTCCGCATGGCGTCGAGCACACGCGGATCGGCGATGCCGCGGCGGATGAGCTGGCGCTCGACCATGCGCTGGCGAGATCTCTCCGAATCGGTCAATAAGCGTGTATCGGCGGGATCGCGCATTGGCGGACAACGAACCGGCGCGACGCCAGTTCCCTCAACCTGTCGCCGTGATGGTAGTGCTGCGCGCGAACGCACGCAAACTTTGATGGCATGCCATACCCACGCAAGGGAAAACGCGCTATAGACGCCGCCCAGAAAGCGAGACTTTCTTCAGCGCATGGCGAAAATTCCCCTGAAGCTCGATGAACTGATCGACGGCGACGCCCTGCGCCGCGAACTCACGGCGCTGACGGAAAAATCCGCGGGCGACGGCTCTTCGGCCGAGACGCGTGCCGCCGCATTGCAGATCCTCAAGGAGCGCATCGCCGACGGGCGCAAGACCGCCGAAACGATGCTGATGGACGACGGCGGCGGCACCGCCTGCGCCGCGCGGCTGTCGCATCTGATGGACGAGATCATCCGCGCGCTCTACGACTTCGCGGCCACCCATGTCTACCGCTCGAAGAACCCGTCGGCCGCCGAGCGCATGGCGATCGTCGCGGTCGGCGGCTACGGCCGCGGCACGCTGGCGCCCGGCTCCGACATCGATCTCCTGTTCCTGCTGCCCTACAAGCAGACGCCATGGGGCGAGCAGATCGTCGAATACATGCTCTACATGCTGTGGGACATGGGGCTGAAGGTCGGCCACGCCACCCGCAACGTCGACGAGTGCCTGCGGCTGTCGCGCGCCGACATGACGATCCGCACCGCGATCCTGGAAGCCCGCTACGTGTGGGGCGACAGGACGCTCTGCGACGAGCTGATCGACCGCTTCGACAAGGAAGTGGTGAAGGGCACCGGCGCCGAATATGCGCAGGCCAAGCTCGCCGAGCGCGACGAGCGCCACCGCAAGGTCGGCGAAAGCCGCTACCTCGTCGAGCCGAACGTCAAGGACGGCAAGGGCGGGCTGCGCGACCTGCAGACGCTGTTCTGGATCGGCAAGTATTTCTACCGCGAACGCACCGTCGAGCGAACTGGTCGAACAGGGCGTGTTCACGCACGCCGAATACAACCAATTCCTGAAGGCCGACGACTTCCTCTGGGCGGTGCGCTGCCACATGCACTTCCTCACCGGCAAGGCCGAGGAGCGGCTGCATTTCGACATCCAGCGCGAGATCGCCGAGCGGCTCGGCTACACGAGCCATCCCGGCCTGTCGGCTGTCGAGCGGTTCATGAAGCACTATTTCCTGGTCGCCAAGGATGTCGGCGACCTGACCCGCATCTTCTGCGCCGCGCTCGAGGAGGAGCAGGCCAAGCCACGTCTCCGGCTTCAACCGGCTGTTCCTCACCTTCTCGCGGCGCCGGCGCAAGCTTGCGGGCACCAGCGACTTCATCGTCGACAACGACCGCATCAACATCGCCGACGACCGGTGTTCGAGCGCGACCCGGTCAATCTGCTGCGGCTGTTCTGGTTCGCCGACCGGCACGGGCTGGAATATCATCCCGACGCGCTGAAGCTGGTCACCCGATCGCTGAAGCCTGGTCGACCCGAATCTGCGCCGCAACGAGGAAGCCAACCGGCTGTTCCTCGACGTGCTGACCTCGGACCGCAATCCGGAACTCAATCTGCGGCGCATGAACGAGGCGGGGCTGCTCGGCAGGCTGATCCCCGATTTCGGCAAGATCGTCGCGATGATGCAGTTCAACATGTACCACCACTATACGGTGGACGAGCACCTGCTGCGCTGCATCGACGTGCTGTCGGAGATCGAGCGCGGCGACGGCGAAAAGATCCACCCGCTGTCGCACAAGCTGATGCCGGGCCTGAAGAGCAGCGCGAGGTGCTCTACGTCGCCGTTCTGCTGCACGACATCGCCAAGGGCCGGCCGGAGGACCATTCCGAGGCGGGCGCCAAGATCGCCCGCCGCATCTGCCCGCATATGGGGCTTTCGCCCGGCCGACACCGAGACGGTGGCCTGGCTGGTCGAGAATCATCTGCTGATGTCGATGACGGCGCAGACGCGCGACCTCAACGACCGCAAGACGATCGACGATTTCGCCGACACGGTGCAGTCGGTCGAACGGCTGAAGCTGCTGCTGGTGCTGACGGTCTGCGACATCCGCGGCGTCGGGCCGGGCGTCTGGAACGGCTGGAAGGGCCAGCTGCTGCGCACGCTCTACTACGAGACCGAGCTGCTGCTGACCGGCGGCTTCTCCGAAGTGTCGCGCGCCGAGCGCGCCGCGGCGGCACGCGAGAGGCTGGCCGACGCGCTTGCCGACTGGCCGGCGAAGGAGCGCAAGCGCTATGTCGGCCTGCACTACGAAAACTATCTGCTGGCGGTCGACCTCGAACGACCAGATGCGCCATGCCGCATTCATCCGCGAGGCGGACGAGGCCGGCAAGAAGCTCGCCACCATGGTGAAGACGCACCAGTTCGAGGCGGTCACCGAGATCACCGTGCTGGCGCAGGACCATCCGCGCCTGCTGTCGGTGATCGCCGGCGCCTGCGCGGCGGCCGGCGGCAACATCGTCGATGCGCAGATCTTCACCACCTCCGACGGGCGCGCGCTGGACACCATCCTGATCAGCCGCGAATTCGACCGCGACGAGGACGAGCGGCGCCGCGCCGAGCGCGTCGGCCGGCTGATCGAGGACGTGCTGTCCGGGCAAGAGCTGGCTGCCCGAGATGATCGAGAAGCGCACCAAGCCGAAGCGCGGCGCGAAGGCCTTCCGCATCGAGCCGCGCGCCGAAATCCGCAACACGCTCTCGAACCGCTTCTCGGTGATCGAGGTCGAGGGCCTCGACCGGCCCGGCCTGCTGTCGGAGATCACCGGCGCGCTGTCGGATCTGTCGCTCGACATCTGCGTCGGCGCACATCACCACCTTCGGCGAAAAGGTGATCGACACGTTCTACGTGACCGACCTGACCGGCCAGAAGATCGAAAGCCCGACGCGGCTGCGATACGATCCGCGCCAGCCTGATCGCCACGCTCGAAGGCGCACTCGCCGCAGCGCGCCGGCAAGGCGCGAGCGGCGGCCGCCGGAATGACTGGCGCGCGTTCAAGCTTCGCTTGCTGCACCCGTAAACCGGGAGAAGAAAGCCAGTCATGAGCCTTGTCAAGAAATTCGCCACTGTCGCGTCGGGCACGCTGATGAGCCGCGTCCTCGGCTTCAGCGCGCGAGATGCTGATGGCGGCGGCACTCGGCACCGGGCCGATCGCCGACGCCTTCAACGCGGCCTTCCAGTTTCCCAACACGTTTCGCCGGCTGTTCGCCGAAGGCGCCTTCAACGCCGCCTTCGTGCCGCTGTTCGCCAAGGAGATCGAGGCCGGACGGCATGGACGGCGCCAAGCGCTTTTCCGAGGAAGTGTTCGGCGTCCTCTTCACGGTGCTGATCGCGCTCACCATCGTGATGGAACTGTCGATGCCGCTGCTGGTGTCGACCATCATCGCGCCGGGCTTCGTCGACAATCCGCAGAAGTTCGACCTGACCGTGGCGCTGGCCACGATCATGTTCCCCTACCTGATGTGCATGTCGCTCGGCGCCATGATGAGCCGGCATGCTGAATTCGCTGCGCCGCTATTTCGCCGCGGCGATCGCGCCGGTCTTCCTCAACGTCATCCTGATCGGCGTGCTGGCTTATGCCTGGTACGCGGGCGCATGACGGCCTGACCGTCGGCTACGCGCTGGCCTGGGGCGTGCTGGCCGCGGGCCTGGTGCAACTGGCGATCGTCTGGGTCGCCGTGCGGCATGCCGGCATTTCCATCGGCTTCCGGCGGCCGCGTCTCACGCCCAACGTGAAGCGCCTGCTGGTGCTGGCGTTTCCGGCGGCGATCACCGGCGGCATCACCCAGATCAACCAGCTGATCGGCACGGCCATCGCATCGGGAAAGGACAGCGCGGTTTCGTCGCTCGCCTATGCCGACCGCGTCTACCAGCTGCCGCTCGGCGTCGTCGGCATCGCGGTCGCCATCGTGCTGCTGCCGGAACTGGCGCGCGCGCTGAAGTCCGGCAATCTGGAGGAAGCCGCGAACCTGCAGAACCGCTCGGTCGAGTTCACGCTGTTCCTGACCTTGCCGGCGGCGGCGGCCCTTCTGGTGATGTCGGAGCCGATCGTGCGCGTGCTCTATGAGCGCGGCGCCTTCGCCGCCAGGCAACAGCACGCCGACCGTCTCGGCGATCCTTGCCATCTTCGGGCTGGGCCTGCCGGCCTTCGTGCTCATCAAGGCGTTTACGCCGGGCTATTTCGCCCGCGAGGACACCCGCACGCCGATGATTTTCGCGGCGATCTCGGTGGTGGTCAACATCTCGATCGCGCTGACGCTGTTTCCCGACCATGGGTGCGCCGGGCATCGCCATCGCCTCGGCGATCGCCGGCTGGGTCAACGCGCTGCTGCTGCTCGGCGTGCTCGTTCGGCGCGGCCATTGGGGCAGCGACATTCCGCTTCTGACCCGCATTCCGCGCCTCGTGCTGGCGGCTGCGATCATGGCCGGTGCCGCGTATTTCGCGGCCGACTGGCTGTCGCCGCATCTTGCCCCGGCATCGCCGCTCCTGGTGCAGGCCGCGGCGCTGGCCGTCCTGATCGGCGGCGCGGCGATCATCTATTTCGCCGTTGCCTTTGGCATCGGCGGCGCCGATATCCGGATGATACGGCGGAGCATGAAGAGGGGCGCGGCGCCGAAGACCAAGGCCGATTCCGACTAAGCGCGAGCGTTCACCGCGTTCCATGCGCCGGCTGTCGGTTTCTTAACGAAAGACGTCCACAACGGGAAAAGCGACGGCTAGGCCTGTCCATTGACACGTCGCGCATAGGCGGGTTTTCGATGCCGGCAGGCAGGCACTACGTTGACGCGCTGAGGGTGGCGGCGTTCGTCATCCTGATCGTCTACCACTCGTCGGTGGCCTTCTCCCCGACCTGTCGTGGCTGATGAAAGCGCCGAGACCACCGCCATCTCAATCGCAAAAGCGCCACCCTGACCTGGCTTAACCGCAAGATCTTCCCGCTCTATATCGTGCACCAGACGGTTATCCTGGCGACGCTGTTCTACATCCTGCCGATGCAGGCGAGCGTTGCGGCGAAATACATCATGGTGTTGGCGCTGACCGTCGGCGTCTCGCTCATCTTCTGCGTGCTGGCGGAACGGCTGCCGTGGCCGCTGCGCGCGCTGGTCGGGCTGCCAGAGCAGCCGGCCGGCGCCCGCGACCTCTCAAAAGCGAGCCAGCCGGCACGGTTCTGAACCGCAACCGGCCGGGCTTGATCATCACCGCGTCCTCGTTCATAAGCGCGCGCATCGAATTTCGCCGCGCGGGATTCCTCTAGCCGCACGATCTTGTCCGAAAGTCTGCAACTTTTCGGGATCATGCTCTGACGGCCCTCCACAAGCCACGAGGAACATCATGTCCGCCTTCAAGCCGCTCGTCTTTTCCGGCGTCCAGCCGACCGGCAATCTCCATCTCGGCAACTATCTCGGCGCGATCAGACAATTCGTCGCGCTGCAGGACAGCCTACGACTGCATCTACTGCGTCGTCGACCTGCATTCG
This sequence comes from uncultured Alphaproteobacteria bacterium, assembly GCA_963726065.1. Classification (GTDB taxonomy): domain Bacteria; phylum Pseudomonadota; class Alphaproteobacteria; order Rhizobiales; family Rhizobiaceae; genus Neomesorhizobium. The sequence goes on along the minus strand of CAVSAU010000002.1, from coordinate 163,518 downwards.
CTGACGGCCCAGCTCGTGCATGACGACCTGCGAGGACCAGACCCGCGCAGATCACGGCGGCCTTCCTGGCCTCGGGCATCGACCCGAAGAAGCACATCGTCTTCAACCAGTCGCCGGGTCATGCAGCACGCCGAACTGGCCTGGATCTTCAACTGCGTGGCGCGCATCGGCTGGATGAACCGCATGACGCAGTTCAAGGACAAGGCCGGCAAGGACCGCGAGAACGCCTCGCTCGGCCTGCTCGCCTATCCGAGCCTGATGGCTGCCGACATCCTGGTCTACCGCGCCACGCATGTGCCGGTCGGCGACGACCAGAAGCAGCATCTCGAACTGACGCGCGACATCGCCCAGAAGTTCAACAACGACTTCTCCGATCGCATCGCCGAGCGCGGGCGTCGGCGTCGAGATGAAGGTCGGCGACGAGACGGTCAACGGCTATCTTCCCGATCACCGAACCGGTGATCGACGGCCCGGCGCGCGCATCATGTCGCTGCGCGACGGCTCCAAGAAGATGTCGAAGTCCGACCCGTCGGACCTGTCGCGCATCAACCTGACCGACGATGCCGACACGATCTCGAAGAAGATCCGCAAGGCCAAGACCGACCCGGATGCGCTGCCGAGCGAGATCGACGGCCTCGACGGGCCGGCCGGAAGCGGAGAATCTGGTCGGCATCTATGCCGGCCTCGCCGAGATCATCCAAGGAGGCGGTGCTGCAGCGAGTTCGGCGGCCAGCAGTTTTCGGTGTTCAAGCCGGCGCTGGCCGATCTGGCGGTCGAGAAGCTGGCGCCGATCGCCGGCGAGATGCGCCGCATTTCGGCCGACACGGCCTATGTCGACGGCGTGCTGCGCGATGGCGGCGAGCGCGCCGGCGTGCTGGCCGAGGCGACGATGAAGGACGTGCGCGACATCGTCGGCCTGCTGCACGGCTGATTGGCCGAGCAGGCTCGCTTGCCGACCGCCGTCGGCGGTGGCAGATTGCCGGCGAATCCATTCCTCCGTCAGGGGCATTGCATGGTCTCGAAACGACTCAGCCGGGAAGCCGGCCACCGCCGCAAATTCCTGGCGATCATCGACGATACGCCGGAATGCGAGCGCGCCGTCGCCTATGCCTCGCGTCGCGCCAAGATCGACCGGCGGCGTGCTGGTGCTGCTCTATGTGATCGAGCCCGGCGACTTCCAGCATTGGCTGGGCGTCGAAAAGATCATGCGCGACGAGGCGATCGCCACTGCCAATGCGGCGCTCGACACCTATGCCGGCGAAGGTACGCGAGCAGCTCGGCATCGAGCCGGAACTGGTGGTGCGCGAGGGCAAGCCGACCGAGGAGATCCACAAGCTGATCGAGGAAGACCAGGATATCGCGATCCTGGTGCTGGCCGCCGGCGCGGCCAAGGAAGGGCCGGGACCGCTGGTCGCCTCGATCGCCGGCAAGGGCGCGGCCTTCCCCATTCCGGTCACGGTGGTGCCGCAGAATCTGTCGGACGAGGAGATCGAGAGCCTGGCCTAGCAAAACATGTCGCATGTGGCTACCCACGCAGCGATGCGTTTGGCTTGAATAGTCGACGGCTATGAGCCTATTTAGAATTATTCCAAACAAGAGGCTCGACAGACGGAGCCTGGAGAGCGGCCATGTTCATCCAGACCGAGGCGACCCCAAATCCGGCGACGCTCAAGTTCCTGCCCGGCAAGGAAGTGCTGGCCGCCGGCACCGCCGACTTCCGCGACGCCGATACGGCGCGCGCAGGCTTCGCCGCTTGGCCGGCCGGCTGTTCGACATTCCCGGCGTGACCGGCGTGTTCTTCGGCTATGATTTCGTCACCGTCACCAAGGACGGTCCCGACTGGCAGCATCTGAAGCCGGCGATCCTCGGCGCGATCATGGAGCATTTCATGTCCGGCGCGCCGGTGATGGGCACGCGGCGCCCAGGCCGCCGCCGACGACGGCGAGACGGCCGACGAGTTCTACGACAAGGCCGACTCAGGAAATCGTTGTCACCATCAAGGAACTGCTCGACACGCGCGTGCGCCCGGCCGTCGCGCAGGACGGCGGCGACATCACCTTCCGCGGCTACGAGAACGGCACCGTGTTCCTGCACATGAAGGGCGCCTGCGCCGGCTGCCCGTCGTCGACGGCGACGCTGAAGCACGGCATCCAGAACCTGCTTCAGCCATTTCGTTCCGGAAGTGCAGCAGGTCGAACAGGTCAGCTGAGCTTTTCCGCCAAGACGATCGAGACAACAAAAAACCGGGCTTTATGGCCCGGTTTTTTGCTTGCGGACGTCTTTGTTGCCGAGACGGTTCGCTAGAAATTCTACCTGACGATGACCTTGGCGCCGACTTCGGCGCGGTTGTAGAGATCGATGATGTCCTGGTTCATCAGCCGGATGCAGCCCGACGACATCGCCTTGCCGATCGAGGCACCATTCCGGCGTGCCGTGCAGCCGGTAGCCGGTGTCGCCACCCTTGTTGAAGAGATAGAGGGCGCGCGCGCCGAGCGCGTTGGTGAGGCCCGGGCGGCATGCCGCCGCGCAATTTGGCGAGTTCCGGCTGGCGCCTGATCATCTCCGCAGGCGGCGTCCACACCGGCCATTCGCGCTTCAGCGCGACGCGGGCGGTGCCGTTCCATTCGAAGCCTTCGCGGCCGACGCCGATGCCGTAGCGCATCGCCTTGTCGTCTTCGGCATGATGAAGTAGAGAAACTTCTGTGACGTATCGACGATGATCGTGCCGGGCTTTTCGTCGGTCTGGTAACGCACGATCTGGCGGTGGTATTTGCGGTCAACCTTGTAGATCGGGATCGCGCGGAAGGTTGTAACCGGCGTCGGTGCGTGCACCGTAATCTTGGAGAAAAGACGTATTGCACCGTCACTGCTGCAGCCAGCAAGAGCAGTTGCCAATGCCAATCCTGCTGCAATTACAAGTGGTTTCATCCGCATGTAGGCTCAATTCCATTCATCGGCACAGATCTGGCTCGATTCGAGCCGCATCCTTTCGATATTCTTAAGCCGCATCCGTTTTGCTTGCCAAGGGCTTCGCACGCATCCGACATGCGCTCGATGCGTGTAATCCCGCAGATATGGTATTTCCGCAACAGCTCAGGTGGCTGGCTGATTGTTTCAGGCCCCGCCCGTAACTACCTGACAGGGGTGGAAACAGGAGACTTGCCATGAATGTCGGTGATGCTGCGCGACGCTCCGGCCTGCCGTCGAAGACGATCCGGTATTACGAGGAGATCGGCCTGATCGCGCCGGTGCGCGCCGCCAATGGCTATCGCGACTACTCCGATGACGACATCCACCGGCTGGCGTTTCTGCGCCGGGCGCGGGGGCTGGGCTTCTCCATCGATGATTGCCGGCAGCTGATGGCGCTTTACCGCGACCGTGAGCGCGCCAGCCATGACGTGCGCGAAATCGCATCGGCGCATGTTACGGCCATCACCGAAAAGATCGCCGAACTGGAATCAATGCGGACGACATTGCGCAAGCTTATCCATGCCTGCCATGGCGACGACAGGCCGGATTGCCCGATCCTTGAGGATATTGCCGGCGCGCAATCTTCAAAACGCGGCGACCGCATCGCTGCCACCGCATCGGCCCGAAAATCGGACCCGATTTTCGGAAAGCACGATGCATAGATTGCAGGTATCGGAGCGTCCTTTGCGCGTTCGAAAGGACGCGCGGCGCTCTAGACGACGGAACATTGATAGAACATCGAAATTTTGGCATGGTTCGGAGATGCCGATCATTTCACCGATTCTCTCCAACCCGCTGGTCGACGGCCGCCAGTCCGAGCGCGCCATGGTCATCCGGCGCGGCGTGCAGCGCCTGCTGCGGGAGATGGGCGCGCATGTGCTGCCGGAGCTGTCGCTGGCGACCGGCCGGCGCGCCGACCTCGTCGCGCTGACCCGCCACGGCGACATCTGGATCATCGAGATCAAATCGTCGATCGAGGATTTCCGCGTCGACCGCAAATGGCCGGACTACCGGCTGCATTCCGACCGCTTCTTCTTCGCCACCCACCCCGAAGTGCCGGCCGAGATATTCCCGGAGGAATGCGGCTTCATCCTCTCCGACGGCTATGGCGCGGAAATCCTGCGCGATGCGCCTGAGCACCGCCTGGCTGCCGGCCACCCGCAAGGCGCTGATGCTGCGCATCGCACGGGCCGGCGCGGCGCGCCTGCTGGCAGCCGAACTGGCCGGCGTTTCGGTGCCGGCGCTGGACGGTGAGAGCGAGTAGCGGCGCGCTTACCTTGGCGCGCGCTTGGCGAGGATGCGCTGCAGCGTGCGGCGATGCATGTTGAGCCGCCGCGCGGTCTCGGAGACGTTGCGCTCGCACATTTCGTAGACGCGCTGGATGTGCTCCCAGCGCACGCGATCGGCCGACATCGGATTCTCCGGCGGCGCGGCACGCTCGCCGCCGGTGCGGGTCAGCGCCGCGTAGATGTCGTCGGCATCGGCCGGCTTCGACAGATAGTCGACCGCGCCGAGCTTCACCGCCGTGACCGCGGTGGCGATGTTGCCGTAGCCGGTGAGGATGACGGTGCGGCGAATCGGCGCGCTTCTCGCGGATCGCCTCGACCACGTCGAGCCCGTTGCCGTCGCCGAGCCGCATGTCGACCACCGCATAGGCCGGCGGATTGGCGCGCGCCTTGCCGACCGCCTCCTCGACGCTTTCGGCCGTATCGACCTGGAAGCCGCGGCCTTCCATGGCGCGCGCCAGCCGGGTCAGGAACGGCTTGTCGTCGTCGACGATCAGCAGCGACGTGTCGTCGCCCAGTTCGCTGGCGTGCGGTCTTCGTTTTCGGCGGTCATCGCGTATTCCCGATTTCCTGCTCAATTGTCCAGGCATTATATATGCCAATCAGAGCAATACTGCCAATCTACGCCCTGTCGAACATCCGATCCGCGCTATCGGCATCCCGGATCGACGAAGGCTTCGCGCGGCCAAATCACCTGGACGATCGCGCCCTCGCCGCGCTCCTGCGCGTTGCGGAACGACAATGTGGCGCCCGAGCGCTCGAGCAGCGTCTTGGCGATGAACAGGCCGAGCCCGAGGCCGCCGCCCGGCTCGGCGCCCTGGCGGGTCGACATGTAGGGCTCGCCGATGCGGTCGATGATTTCCGGCGGAAAGCCCGGCCCGTCGTCGATGATCGTCGAGCGCGACGTTGCTGCTCGTCCCAGCGCCAGCGCACGCGTGACGCTCTCGACGGGCGAAATCGACGGCGTTCTCGACCAGATTGCCGAGCCCGTAGATGACGCCCGGATTGCGCCGGCCGACCGGCTCGGGGCCGATCCGCTCGCCCGGCTCCAGCGTGATGGCGATGCCGAAATCGCGATGCGGCGCGATCACCTCCTCGATCAGCGAGGTCAGCGGCAGCCGCGTCAGATGCGCTTCGCTCTCCGACGACAGGCTGGTCAGGCGCTTCAGGATCTCGCGGCAGCGTTCGCTCTGCGAGCGCAGCAGCGTCACGTCCTCGTGGTAGCGCGGATCGTCTGCCGAGCGCGCGCTCCATCTCCTTGGCGACCAGCGCGATGGTGGCGAGCGGCGTGCCGAGTTCGTGCGCGGCGGCCGCCGCCAGCCCGTCGAGCGCCGAAAGATGCTGCTCGCGCTGCAGCACCAGTTCGGTGGCGGCGAGCGCATTGGCGAGCAGCCGCGCCTCCTCCGCCACGCGCCAGGCATAGACGCCGGTGAAGGCGATGCTGCGAGACCACCGCCATCCACATGCCGGCGACATAGACGAACGGCATCGGCAAGCTCGGTGCCCGCGAAACCAGGGCAGCGGCAGGTGGAAGAAGACCAGCAGCGTCGCCATGCGCCACGACCAGCGCGCCGAGAGACGCCGTCAGCCGCAGCGGCAGCGACGTCGCCGAGATCGACCACGGCACCGTCATCAGCAGCGAGAACGGATTGGTCAGCCCGCCGGTCAGGTAGAGCAGGCCGGCAAGCTGCAAGGCATCGAACATCATGATGCAGAGCGCCGCGAAGCGGCTTCAGCCGGTGCGCCGCCGGATAGCGGAAGGCGAGGAACAGGTTGAGCCAGGCCGACAGCGCGATCAGCGCGAAGCAGAGGCTGACCGGCAGCGGGAAATCGAGCCAGTAGGCGACGATGAGCACGGCGGCGCTCTGGCCGATGATCGCCAGCCAGCGCAGCCGGATCAGCGTGTTCAGCCGCAGCCGGTGGCTCTGCTGCGGGTCGGGCGTGCGAAGTTCCAGCATGGCCGATTTATGCGCCTGCGGGACGGCCCCGCGCCAAGCGCTATTTGACGCGCGGCTTGGCGCGGCTGGTGGCGGCCGCGGCAAGCGGATCGTCCGGCCAGACATGCTTGGGGTAGCGGCCGCGCATGTCCGAGCGCACATCGCGCCCATGAGCCGCGCCAGAAGCCCGGCAGGTCGCGCGTCGTCTGGATCGGCCGGTGCGCCGGCGACAGCAGTTCCAGCGTCAGCGGCACCGTGCCGCCGGCGATCGACGGGATGCCGGTCGAGCCCGAACAGCTCCTGCACGCGGATCGCCAGCACCGGCCATTCGCCGTCATAGCGGATCGGCACGCGGCTGCCCGACGGCGCGTCGAAATGGGTCGGCGCGAGGCTGGCCGATCTTGCGCTGCAGATCGTGCGGCACCAGCGACATCAGGCCGGCGTGGAGGGCGCCGGGTCGATGCGCGCGAAGGACGCCTCGCCCGACAGGAACGGCAACAGCCAGTCGTCGAGCGACGCGATCAGCGCCGCGTCGGAGACGTCCGGCCACGGCGCGCCGAGGCCGCGATGCAGCCAGGACAGCCGATGGCGCAGCGTCTCGGCTTCCTTGCTCCACGGCAGCAGCGACAGCGCCGTGCTGCGCGGATGGCGTCGAGGATGGCGCGATCGGCCTCCGCGCCGGTCGGCGCCGGCAGCATGCGCTCGGACAAGCACGATCGCGCCGAGCCGCTCCGTCTCGCGCACCCGCACGCGCGCTTTTCGGGGTCGAAGGCAGTCTCGGTGCGGCGTCTCGAGATGCGCGCGCCGAGCGCTGCGCGGATGTCGTCTTCCGTCGACCGCGGCGGCGGAGGCGATGCGCGCATTCTGCGCCTTGCCCTGCAGGTCGGCGACGACGAGGAATTCTTCGCCGGCCAGCGGGTCGGCGGCGTCGAGCATCGCGCCGCGGCCATTGGCGAGCACGAAGCGCCCGCGCTCGCCGCGCGCCTTGGCGACGCGGTCGGGCCAGGCGTGGATGAGGAGGGCGCCGGCCGCAGCTGAAGCGGACGAAATCGCGTTCGCCCCGCTGCCCCCCACCCTGTTTTCCACGGCGAGAGGGGAGCGTCGCCGTTTGTGCTTGCCGCGCCAACCTCTCCGCCAATTGCCGCGCCGCACTGGCGCGCGGCGATCGCTCGCCGCGAAAACGCATCAGCCGGCGTTCGAGATCGGCGCTGTCGCCGCCAAGCCCGCGCTCGGTGATCAGCACGGCCAGCGTAGCGGCGTTGGCAGCCTGCCCGGACTTCGCGGCCTCGCGCGACCATATGCGCGAGCCGCACCGGCAGGGCCAGCTTGCGCATCGCGTCGCCCGCCTGCGGTCAGCCGGCCGTCGGCGTCGATGGCGTCGAGATCGGCAAGCAGCGCCCGTGCCTCGGCGAGCGCGGGCGCGGGCGGCGGATCGAGAAAGGCAAGCCTCGCCGGGTCGGCGACGCCGAAGGCGGCGCAGTCGAGCACCAGCCGCGACAGGTCGGCTTCCAGGATTTCCGGCGGCGTGAAGGCGGGCAGCGCCGCCGTCTGCTCGGCGCGCCACAGCCGGATCGCGACGCCCGGCTGCGTGCGGCCGGCGCGGCCGGCGCGCTGGTCGGCGGAAGCGCGCGACACGCGCACGGTCTCGAGCCGGGTGAGGCCGGTCGCCGGCTCGTATTTCGGCAGCCGCGACAGGCCGCGAATCGATCACCACGCGCACGCCGTCGATGGTGATCGAGGTTTCGGCGATCGAGGTGGCCAGCACCACCTTGCGCCGCCCCGCCGGCGCCGGCCTGATCGCGGCGTCCTGCGCCTTGCCGTCGAGCATGCCGTAGAGCGGCACGATGTCGACATCGGCGCCGACGCGGCCTTCGAGCCGCTCGGCGGTGCGCTCGATCTCGCGCTGGCCGGGCAGGAAGGCGAGCACGCTGCCGGTCTCCGCGGCGAGCGCGTCGCGGATCGCTTTCGCCATCGCATCCTCGATCGGCATGCCGGCCGGCCGCTCCTCGATAGCGGATGTCGACGGGAAAGCTGCGGCCCTGGCTTTCGATGACCGGCGCGTCGCCGAGCAAGCTCGGCGACACGCGCGCCGTCGAGCGTCGCCGACATCACCAGCAGGCTGAGGTCCGGCCGCAGCGCCGCCCTGCACGTCGAGCGCCAGCGCCAGGCCGAAATCGCCGTCGAGCGAGCGCTCGTGGAACTCGTCGAACAGGATCGCCGAGACGCCGGGCAGTTCCGGATCGTCGAGGATCATGCGCGCCAGAATGCCCTCGGTGACGACCAGGATGCGGGTCGTCGCCGAGACTGCGGCTCTCCATGCGCATGGCGTAGCCGACCGTGCCGCCCGACCTCCTCGCCGAGCAAGGCGGCCATGCGCCGGGCGGCGGCGCGGGCGGCCAGCCGGCGCGGCTCCAGCAGCAGGATGCGGCCGCCGCCGAGCCAGGGCGCGTCGAGCAGGGCCAGCGGCACCAGCGTCGTCTTGCCGGCGCCGGGCGGCGCGACCAGCACGGCGTTGCTGCCGGTTTCCAGCGCCTGCCAGCAGACGCCGGCAGGATGTCCGTGACCGGAAGGTCGGGCAGGCGTCGCAGTCTCAGTCGCCGATCCGGACGACCGGCCCGCCGGCGGCCGCGGCGTCGGCCTCGTCATGGGTGACGAGCACCACCGGCAGGCCGGCTGGCGCGCGCCTTGGCGAAGACCAGCTCGCGCATCTGCTGCCGCAAGTCCGCGTCGAGCTTGGAAAACGGTTCGTCGAGCAGCAGCATGCGCGGCGCCGAAAGCAGCACGCGCGCCAGCGCCACGCGCGCCTTCTGGCCGCCGCGACAGCGTGTCGGGATCGCGCTCCGCCATGCCGGCGAGACCGACGCCGTCGAGCGCTGCTTCGGCCAGCGCCAGGCGCGCGGCCCTGCCCTTGACCGACGGCGGGATGGCGAAGAGCAGATTGCCGCCGACCGACATATGCGGAAACAGCAGCGGGTCCTGGAACAGGATGCCGGCGTGGCGCTCCTCCGGCGGCAGCGCGGTGAGCTCGACGTCGCCGGCGAACACCTTGCCGCGTGGCCGGAAAGCACGGATCGAGGAAGCCGCCGATATAGGCGAGCAGGGTCGATTTGCCGGAGCCGGATGGTCCCATCACGGTCAGCACCTCGCCCGGCGCGACGCGATGCGTCACGGCGACGCAGCACGCGGCCGTCGAGCGCGATCGACACACTGTCGAGGAAGAGCGCCTGGTCCGCCATCTGTCCCGGCGTTGCCGTCAGCCGCGCAGGGCGCGGCGATTGCGGAATATCAGCGCCGGGACGGCGTTGCAACCAGAAAGCCGAGCGCCGGCAACAGCATCTGCAGGAAGGCGTAGACGCCGATGACGCGGCGGTTGCCGCCCGACGCCAGCGCCACCGCCTCGGTGGTGATGGTGTCGAGCCGGCCCGGCGCCGATCAGCACGCGTCGGCAGATATTGGCCGACCGACACGGCGAAGCCGACCGCCGCGGCGGTCAGGATGGCGCGCGAGCAGCATCGGCAGGCGGACCCGCGAGCAGCGTCGCCAGCCGGCTCTTGCCGAGGCCGGCGGCGACCGCCTCGTAGCGGCGGTCATAGGCGCGCCACGGATCGGACAGCGACAGGAAGACATAGGGCAGGACGAAGACCAGATGCGCGAGGACCAGCGCCGGCAGGCTGGCGACGCGCCGGCGAACACGAACAGCAGTTGCAGGCCGAACAGGAAAGCGACCTGCGGCACGATCAGCGGCAGGTAGATGAAGCGCCAGCGCCCAGCGCCCGGCGATCGCGGCCGGTCTCGTTCTCGCGCATCAGGCAAAGCAGCGTCAGCAGCAGTGGCGAGCGCCGTCGACAGCAGCGGCGACGAGCGAGCGTGGTCGCGAGCGGACCGGCGATGCGCGGCGCGGCTTCATCCAGGTCTTTGCCGGTGAGCGTCTGCGGGCAGCGCGTCGGGAAACTGCCAGAGCCCGGCGACCGACCAGAGGGCAGAGCGTCGCCAGGCCGGCGAAGACGGTCAGCGGCGGCGAGCACCATGGCCGCCAAGCGCTGCGCGGCGCAGCCACGCGTCGCGGCGGAACCGCCAGCCCGCGACCGCGCATGCCGGCGCAGCACAGCGCGCCGAGCAGTTCGAGGCCGATCCAGATCAGCAGCGCCGCGGCCGTGACGCCGAGCTGCAGCAGCGCGCCGGCCGAGGCGAGGAAGCGCATCGACAGTTCGGGGTCGTTCATCCACTGCGGTGAGCCGCACCGCCAGCGGCGGCCGGCGTCGTCGGCCCGAGGATCGCCGCGACGTCGACCACCGAGGTGGAGAAGGCGATGACGGCAAAGACCGCGAGCCGGATCTGCCGGTAGAGCGGCGGCCAGACGCCGAACAGGAAGCCGGCGATGCGGCCGTAGCCGAGCGATGCGGCCAGCGCGCGGGTGCGCGCGAGATCGACCTGCGGCAGCGCGGCGAGCGCGATCAGCAGCAGGAACGGGATCTCCTTGACGATCAGCCCGGCCATCATCGACGAGACCCATCGGATCGTTGACGATGAGCAGGTCGGGCGGCCGCTCCCAGCCGGTCAGTTCCGGCGAAAGCGATGCGTGCGATCATGCCCGACGGCGCGATCAGGAAGGCGAGGCCGAACGCCGCCGCCGCATGCGGCACCGAAAGCAGCGGCGAGATCAGATGCTGGACGCGGCGCGAACATCCGCGTGCCGGCACCAGCCGGCGACGAACAGCATGACGACGACCAGCGAGACGGCGGTCGTGGCCAGACCGGCGGCGAGGCTGATCAGCGCCGACATCCAGATGCCGGGCTCGGCGAACAGCTGCGCGAAATGGATCGAAGCGTGAAGCCGTCGCCGCCAAGCGCCGGCAGATAGCCGAAGGCCGGCAGCAGCGTGCCGCCAAGCCCGAGCAGGATCGGCCCGCCAGCAGCGCGATCGTCAGCGGCGGGCCGAGGCGGGTCAGCATGGATGCGGAACTTGCCGCGGACGTCAGCAGCAGCCAGTTCGCGAAGCCTGCGTTGCCTCCATCGTCGTGCCGAATCTCCTCCAGAGGCGAGATCAACTGGCATCGCCCTCAATTCGCCGCCCCGTAGCGCCGCTTCCACTCCGTCTCCAGCCGCTCCATCCAGCTCGGATGCGGCTCGTCGAGCGCCGGGCCGAGCTCGTCGGGCTTCAGCGTGGCGATGCCGAGGTCGAGCGCGTCGAAACGGGCCTTGTCGGCGGCGTCGAGCTTCGAGATCGGCGAGCACCGTCGGATCGCCCCAGACCTTCGGATCCTGCTTGCGCGCCTGCGCCTCCGGCGAGATCAGGAAATCGGCCGCGACCAGCGCGCCGGCCTTGGCGGCGGCATTGTAGGGGATGGCGACGAAATGCGTGTTGGCCAGCGTGCCGCCCGGAAAGGTGAAGGAGCGCACCGTGTCGGGCAATTCGCCGGTGGCGATGGCGCTGGAGGCCTCCGACGGGTTGAAGGCGAAGATGATGTCGACCTCGCCGTCGGCCAGCAGCTGCTTCATCGCCGGATAGTTCTGCGGAAAGGCCTTGCCGCCGCGCCAGAGCAGCGGGTTGAGCTCGTCGAGATAGGCGAAGAGCGGCGCCGTCGACGCTCTCGAACGACGCCTCGTCGACCGGCTTCTGAAGCACGGCGCGATCGGCGACCAGTTCGGACAGCACCTGCTTCAGGAACGACGAGCCGATGAAATCCGGCGGCTGCGGATAGGTGAAGCGGCCGGGGTTCTTCTTCGCCCAGTCGAGCAGTTCCTTCGCCGATTTCGGCATCGAGGCCGGCGTCGGTCTTCGCCGAATCGTGGAAGAACACCAGCTTGGCCATGCCCCACGGGCTCTCCAGCCCCTCGACGGGGATGGTGAAGTCGGTGCGGATCGTCGGCTTGTCCTCGATGTCGACGAATTTCCAGTTCGGCAGTTTTTCGGCCCAGCCCGGCGAGAACAGCAGCTGCTGCCGCTTCATCGAGGCGAAATTCTCGCCGTTGATCCAGATCAGGTCGACAGTGCCGCCTTCGTTCCTGCCGGCCGCCTTTTCGGCGACCACCTTGGCGACGGCGTTGGCGGTGTCGTCGAGCTTCACATGGACGAGCTTGACGCCGTAGCGCTTCTCCAGCTCGCCGCCCGCCCATTCGAGATAGGCGTTGATGTTTTCCGCGCCGCCCCAGGCGTTGAAGTAGACGGTCTCGCCCTGCGCTTCGGCGAGCACGTCGTCCCATTTCGCCGGGTCGGGATCGCCGGCCAACGCATGCAGTGTTGACGCCAGCAGCAGGGCTGCGCCGAGCAGAAATTTCCGCAATGAAGCCTCCCATCAGGCTTTCGATGTCACACCGGATTGAGCATGGCCGGCTGAAGCCGGTCAATGCACGCTTGGAATGGTTGCGGTCACTTCGGTGTGAGATGTGCTTCGATGCGTTTCATGCCGTCTGGCGCAGGAAAAACGCGGCGCGCGGGTTGCGCCATCGGCACCCATCCACAATATTGGAAACGCAGCAGTTTTCCGCCGCATCCCCATTTCCCGATTTCTCATTTGAAAGGCGCCCCATAGCCCATGCCTCATGAAACGCCCCTCATCGCAACAATCGTCGCCGGTCTGGGGCTGGCATTCGTCTTCGGCGCCCTTGCCAACCGCTTCAAAATCCCGCCGCTTGTCGGCTATCTGCTGGCAGGCGTGCTGGTGGGACCACATACGCCGGGCTTCGTCGCCGACCAGGAGCTCGCGCTCGAACTGGCCGAAATCGGCGTTATCCTGCTGATGTTCGGCGTCGGCCTGCATTTCTCCCTGAAGGACCTGCTCTCGGTGCGGGCCATCGCCATACCTGGGGCGGTGGTGCAGATCGCTTTCGCCACCGCGCTCGGCGCCGGCCTCGCCTGGCTGCTGGGCTGGTCGATAGGCGCCGGCCTCGTCTTCGGCCTGGCGCTGTCGGTCGCCTCGACAGTGGTGCTGCTTCGAGCCCTGCAGGAACGCCGGATGATCGAGACCGAGCGCGGCCGCATCGCGGTGGGCTGGCTGATCGTCGAAGACCTTGCCATGGTGCTGGCCCTGGTGCTGCTTCCGGCGCTGGCCGGGGTGCTTGGCGGAACCGGCGGCGACCAGCCCGCCGTCGCCAACAGCCTGCTTTCGCTGCAATTCGATGTCGGCCTGTGGGGCGTGCTCGGCATCACGCTCGCCAAGGTCGCAGCCTTCGTCATGGTAATGCTCGTTGTCGGACGCCGGGTCATTCCGTGGATCCTGCATTATGTGGCGCATACCGGTTCGCGCGAGCTCTTCCGCCTGTCGGTGCTGGCGATCGCGCTTGGCGTCGCGTTCGGCGCCGCCAAACTGTTCGGCGTCTCGCTGGCGCTGGGCGCGTTCTTTGCCGGCATGATCATGAGCGAATCCGAGCTCAGCCACCGCGCGGCCGAGGAATCGCTGCCGCTGCGCGATGCGTTTTCGGTACTGTTCTTCGTCTCGGTCGGCATGCTGTTCAACCCGCTCAGCCTGCTCGACAACACCTGGCCGATCCTTGCCACACTGTTCATCATCGTCATCGGCAAGTCGCTTGCCGCCTTCCTGATCGTTGTCGCCTTCCGTTATCCCATCGGCACGGCGCTGATCATCTCGGCAAGCCTGGCGCAGATCGGCGAATTCTCCTTCATCCTCGCCGAGCTGGGTGTGGGGCTCAATCTGTTGCCGGAACAGGGCCGCGATCTCATCCTGGCCGGCGCCATCCTGTCCATCATCCTCAACCCGCTGGCCTTCGCGCTGGTCGACCGGCTGAAGCCGTGGCTGGAAAAGCAGCAGGCAATGGCTACGCCGGCAACCGAGACGCCGGCGCAGCCCGCCGCGCCGGATGCCCCCGCGCCTGTGGAAGCCGACGGCCCGCCGCCAAGAACCGCGCTCGAAGACCATACGATCCTGATCGGCTACGGACGTGTCGGTAGCCTCATCGGCCAGTCGCTGAAGGACGCCAAGCTGCCGTTCCTGGTCATCGAGGATGCCGACAAGACGATCGCAAGGTTGCGCGCGGACGAGATCGAGATCGTCACCGGCAACGCGGCCAGGGCCGATGTCTTCGAGGCGGCAAATCCCGCGCGGCGCCCGGCGGCTGATCCTCGCCATTCCCAACGCCTTCGAAGCCGGCCAGATCGTCATGCGGGCGCGCACCGCCAACCCGTCGATCAACATCATCGCCAGGGCGCATTCCGACGCCGAGGTCGACCATCTGACAGGGCTTGGAGCCGACATCGTCATCATGGGCGAGCGCGAGATCGCGCGCGGCATCGTCGAACAGGTGCTGAAGGACTCCACCGCAGACAAGCCGAAACCACCGATGGCCGGCCCGCTGACCTCGGATCAGCCACTCACCGAACTTGGCGACGATGCGCCAAAGCCTAGTGCTTGGAACGAGCCCCCAGCCGATCCGGAAATGCCTCCGGAACCAGAACCGAAGCAGCCACCCGCAGCCTGAGAACAGCGTCGGTAGAATTATGGTAAGGCGTTGAGAGCGGTTCCGGTTCTTTCAGAACCGATAACTCGCTCTAAGTGTTTGTTTTGCCGCATTTATGCGGACGCCAAATGATTCCATTTGGCTGCAAAATGCTCTAGACGTGCTGGCCGCCGTTGATGTGGATTTCGGAGCCGGTGACGTAGGACGCCTGTGTCGAGCACAGGAAGAAGATGATGTCGGCGACTTCCGAGGTCGAGCCCAGCCGGCGCAGCGGGATGGTCTCGACGATTTTGTCAGTGCCGGGCGACAGGATCGCGGTGTCGATCTCGCCCGGCGCAATCGCATTGACGCGGATGCCATGCGGGCCGAAATCGCCCGCCATTTCGCGGGTCAGCGAGCCGAGTGCGGCCTTCGACGTGGCATAGGCGGTGCCTGCGAAGGGATGCACGCGCGTGCCGGCGATCGAAGTGACGTTGACGATCGAGCCTTTCGCCGCAGCCAGTTCCTTGAACAGCCCGCGCGCCAGCATGATCGGCGCGAAGAAATTGACCTGGAAGACATCGCGCCAGACATGCATGGGCGTGTCGATTGAGTTCATGCGGCTGTTGCCGTCCTTCAGTTTCGGCGAAATGCCGGCATTGTTGACCAGCGCATGCAACTGGCCGCCATTGGCTTCCAGCCGGTGGCGGATTTCGGAAACGGCGATGCCGACATCCTCCTGATCGGAGAGATCGACCTTGATGTGGTCCTCGGGTCCCGCCGGCCACGGGCAGTCCTCGGCGAAGGCCTGGCGCGAGCAGGTGATGACCCGCCAGCCCTCACGCGAAAAGCGTTTCACGGTGGCATGGCCGATGCCACGGCTGGCGCCGGTCAGAACAATGGTCTTTCTCGTGTCGGCTTCGGCCATGGCAGTTCTCCAAGCCGCTATGTAGCGGATGAGAGTCCACTTTGCGAGAGCCGCGAAGCCGCAGCAACGCCACGCGCGCTCAGAACCTGGCTTTGCTAGTTGTTGCCAAGAATGACGTCGAGGATGGAGGTCTCGCGCCGCACCTTCGGACCGCCGACATCGGCACTTGGCCGCTTGATCGAGGCGGTACGGTCCGTCCGCGCCGGCGGCGCGAACCCGCCTGCCGCGTCCAATTCACCCGCCGTTTGCTGGCGGCGGACCGGCAGCGGCGCCGGCCGGTCCGCGCCATTGGTCGCGCCGACATCGAGCGACGGCTCAGGCACGTTTGCGTCGGGCACGCTTGCTTCGAGCTGCTGCGGATCGGGCGCCCAGGTACCGGGCAGGTTGGCAACCGGGACGCCTTCGTGCGCCGCGACCATGAATTCGTGCCAGGCGGCGACCGGCAGCGAACCGCCGGTGATGTTCCTGGTGGCCTTGGCGTTGTCGTTGCCGAACCAGACGCCGGTGGTCAGGTTGGCGGTGTAGCCAACAAACCAGGCATCCCGCGAATTTTGCGTGGTGCCGGTCTTGCCGGCGGCCGGCCATTCGAACGCCGCCTTGCGGCCGGTGCCGGTGTCGACGGTCTGCTTCATCATGACGTTCATCATGCCGACGATCTCGGGGCTGATGACGCGGGGATAGCCGTTGTGCATGTTTTCATAGAGCACTTCGCCTTCGGTCGTCGTCACCCGCTGGACGAAATGGATTTCCGGGCGGTAGCCGCCGTTGGCGAACGGCACATAGGCTGCCGTCAGTTCAAGTGGCGTCACCTCCGAAGTGCCGAGCGCGATCGAGGTGTTGGCCTGGAGTTTCGATTCGATGCCCATGCGATGGGCAACCTCCACGACGGCGTCCGGCCCGACTTCCATGGTCAATTGCGCAGCCACCGAGTTCAGCGACTTGGCAAGCGCGGTCGCCAATGTGACCTTGCCATAATATTTTCCGTTGTAGTTTTCCGGCGTCCATTTGCCGATCCTGATCGGCGCGTCGGTGCGAACGCTGTCGGGCGTGCGACCCTGCTCGAGCGCTGCGAGAAATACGAACGGCTTGAACGCAGAGCCGGGCTGGCGACGAGCTTCCGACGCCCGGTCGAACTGGCTGTCGGCATAGTCGGCGCCGCCAACCATGGCCCTGACGGCGCCAGAATTGTCGATGGAGACCAGCGCACCCTGGGTAACGTTGAGCTTCTCGCCCTTTTCTTCGATCAGCCTGCGAATCGACTGTTCGGCGAGCTTTTGCAGGTTCAAATCGACCGTGGTGTCGACGATGATGTCGTTGCGCACCTCGCCGATGAGGGCCGGCAATTCGTCCATAATGCGGTCGGCGACGTAATTCTCCGAGCCGCTCCAGTAGGATGGCGCGCGCGTGGCCGGCGTGGTCATGGCGGCCGCCAGTTCCTTGACGCCGATCATGTTTTGCTCGCGCATCGCCGCCAGCACCAGCTGCGCGCGCTGCTCGGCAGCCTTTGGGTCGCGCGCCGGCGACAGCCGCGACGGCGCCTTGAGCAGGCCGGCAAGCACCGCGGCCTCAGC
This sequence comes from uncultured Alphaproteobacteria bacterium, assembly GCA_963726065.1. Taxonomy (GTDB): domain Bacteria; phylum Pseudomonadota; class Alphaproteobacteria; order Rhizobiales; family Rhizobiaceae; genus Neomesorhizobium. The sequence continues at coordinate 146,432 of CAVSAU010000002.1, read as the reverse complement.
CAGCGTGACATCGCGCGAGGATTTGCCGAAATAACGGCGCGACGCCGCCTCGACGCCAAAGCCTGAGCCGAAGAAGACCCGGTTCAGATACATTTCGAGGATCTGGTCCTTGGTGTATTTCTGCTCCAGCCAGAATGCCAGCAGCACCTCCTGAACCTTTCGTTCGATGGTGCGGTCGGGCTTGAGGAAGAGGTTCTTCGCCAGCTGCTGGGTCAGCGTGGAACCGCCCTGTGAAAGCCGGCCCTTCATGACGTTGCCAACCATGGCGCGGGCGAGACCGATGGGGTCTACACCGAAATGCGAATAGAAGCGGCGGTCTTCGATGGCCATCACCGCCATCGGGATGTAGGGCGACATTTCGTGCAGCCCGACCGCTTCGCCGCCCGATATGCCGCGGTTGGCGACGAGCTGGCCATCCACCGATACGATTTTGACATTGGGCGGCCGGTCGGGAATGGCCCAGGTCGTGGCGCTGGGCATCTGCGCGCCATAATAGACGACGATGCCGGCAAGGCCGATACCACCCCACAGGCCGAGCACCAGGGTCCAGTAGAACAGCCGGCCGAAGCGGCTGAACACGCCGCGCTGCTTGCGTCGCTGATTTTTGGAACTGCGCGCCTTGGAGGATTTGCGCGTGGCGGCGTTCTTGCGGTTCGACGGCACGACGCGGTCCTCTTCGCTGACCGACAGGCCCGACGGCGCGCGCGGGTGCGACGGTCCGTCGAAAGTCGGCTCGATGCGTGTGTTCCTGTCCCTGGATGCCATGCTTCCGCGATCCGTCCCCTTTGGTGCGGCTGGGATGGAGACTAAATGCGGCGATTTAAGGAGGCATTAAGCCCGGAGAGCAGGCACGCGACAGCACTCAATTGTCCGGCAACGGGTTGAAGGGCATAGTGATCGACACATCTCGTTCGAAACAGGCCTCGAACCGAATGCGAATTGAAACCCTTGCGGTGCTGCTGGCCGCGCTGTCAGGCTCTGCCTGCGCGCAGATGGCGCCGTTGCGCATCAACACCGCAAAAACAGCCGTGCCCGTGGTGGCGGTGCTCGAGGAAAAGCCTGCAGGTGCTGCCGAACTCGGGCCGCTCACCACCACGACCTGCCTCAACCGATTCTGGGACAGCCGCCCGGGCTGGGACGTTGCGCTCGACGCGACAAAGCAGCAAGCCTCCGCGATGGGCGCCAACGCACTGACCGATGTCCGCTACGAAGAGGGCAACGTCCTTCTGTGCAGCACAAGCCTGAAAATCACGGCCGTGGCGTTGCGCGTGCCGTGACCTAGAGCATGTCGCGCAAAAGTGTGTAGCGGTTTTTGCGATAACGCAGCGCTTTAAGTCCAGTCGCCCATCAGCTGTGGGCGAAAATGTCGTCTTCCGGCCAGCCGAGCAGGTCGAGCTTGGAGCGCGTCGGCAGGAAGCGGAAGCAGGCGTCGGCGATCTCCATGCGGCCTTCCCGCACCAGCCTTGAGGACAGGGCGTCGCGCAGCCTGTGCAAATAGAGGACGTCGGAGGCCGCATAGTCCAGCTGCTCCGGCGACAGCACCTCCGCCGCCCAGTCGGACGACTGCTGCTGCTTGGAAAGAATGACGCCGAGAAGCTCGGAGCAGATATCCTTCAGACCGTGGCGGTCGGTGTAGGTGCGGGTGAGCCGCGAGGCGATCTTGGTGCAGAACACCGGCTCCGCCAACGCTCCGAGCGCGTGATAGAGCACGGCGATGTCGAAGCGGCCGAAATGGAACAGCTTGGTGATCGCGGGATCCTCCAGCAAAGTCACGAGATTGGGAGCCTCGCGCTGCCCCGGCGCGATCTGGATAACATCCGCGCTGCCGTCACCAGGAGAAAGTTGCACGACGCAGAGCCGGTCGCGATGCGGGTTGAGCCCGAGCGTCTCTGTGTCGATGGCGACCAACGCGACATTGTAGTGATCGAGATTGGGCAGATCGTTTTTGTGGAAGCGTATGGGGGTGCCGTTGCTCATCGCCCAGCCTTTCAGTTCGTCAACGCGGCGAGGATGCGGGCCCACGAGCGCTGGCCCTTGTGAAAGGATCGCAGATCGTATTTCTCGTTGGGCGAATGAATGCGATCGTCGGAGAGCGCGAAACCGACCAGCAGCGATTCCATGCCGAGATAGGTGCGGAAGTCGCCAACCACCGGGATCGAGCCGCCGCCGCCCAGCATCACCGCCGGGCTGCCCCATTCGTCGGTCAGGGCGTCCTTGGCCTTCGCCAGGAAGGGCGAGTCGTAGGAGAGCTGGATTGCCGGCGAGCCGCCATGCGGATGGAACTCGACCGAGCAGTCGGCCGGGATGCGGCTTTGCACGAATTCGCGGAAGGCGGCGCGGATCTTTTCCGGGTTCTGCTTGTGGACGAGGCGGAACGACACTTTGGCCGACGCTTCCGCCGCGATCACCGTCTTGAAGCCCTTGCCGGTATAGCCGCCATAGATGCCGTTGAACTCGGCGGTCGGACGCGCCCAGACCATTTCCAGCACCGAGCGGCCCTTCTCGCCGGCCGGCTGCGACAGGCCGATGGGGCCAAGGAAGCTTGCGGCCGTCTCGCCAAGCTTTTCCCATGCCTGGAGCACCTGTGACGGCGTCTCCTCGACGCCATCGTAGAAGCCCGGAATGGTCACCCGGGCCTCGTCATCGTGGATTGCGGCCAGTATCTTCGTCAGGATGCGGACAGGATTGGCGGCGGGGCCGCCATACATGCCGGAATGCAGGTCGCGGTTTGCCGCCTTGATCGTGACCTCCTCGCCCACCAGCCCGCGCAGCGACGTGCAAATGGACGGCGTTTCGGGATTCCACATGTCGGTGTCGCAGACCAGCGCGAAGTCGGCCTTGAGCTCGTCCTTGTTGGCGTCCAGGAAAGGCTTGAGCGACGGCGAGCCGGATTCCTCCTCGCCTTCGAAAAGCAGCGTGATGCGGCAGGGCAGCGAACCGTGTTCGGCCTTCCAGGCCCGGCACGCCTCGACGAAAAGCATCAGCTGGCCCTTGTCGTCGGACGAGCCGCGGCCGGTGATGACCTTCACGCCTTCACGCTTCTTGACCGCCGGATCGAACGGATCGTCTTCCCACAGCTCCAGCGGGTCGACCGGCTGCACATCGTAGTGCCCGTAGAAAAGCACATGCCTGGCGTTCGGCGTCGGGCCATCATGATGGGCGACGACCATCGGATGGCCGGGCGTATCGCGAACGCTGGCGTCAAAGCCGATTGTCTTCAGGTCGGCGACCAGCCATTCGGCCGCCTTGCGGCACTCCTCGGCATAGGCCGGATCGGTCGAGATCGACTTGATCCGCAGCAGCTTGAACAAGCGCTCAAGGCTCTGGTCAAGGTCGCGGTCGAGGCGGTCGACAACCGGGGAGAGTGCGGACATAACGGCTTCCTTTCGAATCTGCGGGCGCCACCGTAACGCATGACCCCGAAAACCGGAATCGGTTTTCGGAAAGGACAGCGTCCTTTGCGCGTCCCTTCGGACGCGCGGGGCTGTAGGGCGGCACTGCTGAAACGGGAAGCCCGGCGGCGTTGGGCCAGAGCGGGAAGCAGACAAAAAAGTGCCGCCGTGGTGGAGGGGGAACCACGGCGGCCTTACTCGAAACGTTGCGGCAGCCCGGAGAGGGGGATGAGGCTGCCGCAGTTGTCCGGGATAGGCGGGGGACGGGCCTTGGTCCGGACTCGGCGATAATTGCCGATGGACAGTATTTGGAAATTCAAAAGAGGCGATTCAAGGGCACGAAAATTACATCTTTGTAACAAAGCCGTGATGCGTCGGAAGTGGTCGTTGCTGGCAGCAATGGAGGCCGGTTTTGGGCGATAGCAATAGACAGTCCAGCGCCTGCGCGTTAGGGCTAACGCCCATGAAAAGTGGCGATCATCTCTTCCTTGTCGACGGCTCCGGCTACATCTTCCGCGCCTATCACGCGCTGCCGCCCCTCAACCGCAAATCGGACGGGCTTCCGGTCAGTGCGGTGCTGGGTTTCTGCAACATGGTATGGAAGTTGTTGCAGGACGCCAGGAACACCGCGGTGGGCGTGGTGCCGACGCATTTTGCCGTCATTTTCGACTATTCGTCGAAAACCTTCCGCAACGAACTCTATGCCGAATACAAGGCCAACCGCTCGGCGCCGCCGGAAGACCTGATTCCGCAATTCGGGCTGATCCGCGAGGCGACGCGCGCCTTTGACCTGCCCTGCCTGGAAATGGAAGGCTACGAGGCCGACGACCTGATCGCCACCTATGCGCGGCTTGCCCGGGAAGCTGGCGGCGACGTCACCATCATTTCCTCCGACAAGGACCTGATGCAGCTCGTCGGGCCGAAGGTTTCGATGTACGACCCGATGAAGGACCGCCAGATCGGCGTTCCTGAGGTCGTCGAAAAATGGGGCGTACCGCCCGAGAAGATGATCGACCTGCAGGCGCTGACCGGCGACTCGATCGACAATGTGCCGGGCGTGCCCGGCATCGGTCCGAAAACGGCCGCGCAATTGCTCGAAACGTTCGGCGACCTCGACACGCTTCTGGCGCGGGCCGGCGAGATCAAGCAGGACAAGCGCCGCGAAACGATCGTCTCCAATGCCGAGAACGCGCGGATTTCGCGTGAACTGGTCCGTCTGAAGGACGACGTTATCGTCGCCGACCCACTTGACGATCTCGTGCTGCAATCGCCGGACGGCCAGAAGCTGATCGCCTTCCTGAAGGCGATGGAATTTTCCACGCTGACCCGACGCGTCGCCGAAGCCACCGGCACCGACATCGCGGCAATCGAATCGGCCAAGATCGCGGTGGAAAACGGCCCCGAGGCGCACGGCCCGGATGTCGGAGCCGGCCAGCCGCAGGCCAAGGCCACACCGCAAGCCGGCAATGCCGGCCCGGCGGCGACCGGCGCAGGCCCTGCCGTGACGGACACGCCCCAGACGCCGGCAATGCTGGCCACCGCCCGAGCCCAGGCTGTCGTAGGGATCACGATCGAGCGCACCGCATATGCTTGCATCCGCGACCTGGCCACACTGGAGCAGTGGGTGGCGGAGGCGCGCGCTACGGGCATTGTGGCATTTCGCACCGAAACCACTTCGCTCGACCCGATGCGGGCCGAGCCGGTCGGCTTCGCATTGGCCGTCGGGCCAGGCCGCGCGGCCTACATTCCGGTTGGGCATCGCGCCAGTGCGGCCGACCTTCTCGGCGGTGGCCGCACCGACAACCAGATCGCGCTCAACGACGCGCTTTCGGCGCTGAAACCGCTGCTCGCCGACCGCTCGGTACTGAAGATCGGCCACAACCTCAAATACGACTGGCTGCTGATGCATCGCCTCGGCATCGACGTCGCCCCGTTCGACGACACGATGCTGATCTCCTACGTGCTCGGGGCCGGTACCGGCTCGCACGACATAACGGCGCTCGCCGAACGCTGGCTCGGCCACGAGATGATCCCGTTCAAGGAAGTGATCGGCTCCGGCAAGAGCCTCATTACCTTCGACCTCGTCGATATCGAGCGGGCGACGACTTATGCCACCGAGGGCGCCGACATCGCCATCCGCCTGTGGCAGATCCTGAAGCCGCGGCTTACCGCGGACGCGCTGGTTTCTGTCTACGAGCGCCTGGAACGGCCGCTGGTGCCGGTGCTGGCGCGCATGGAGGAACGCGGCATTTCGGTCGACCGCCAGATGCTTTCACGCCTGTCGGGCGAGTTCGCGCAGCGCGCCGGCGCGTTGGAGGAGGACGTCTATACCGCCGCTGGCGAGCGCTTCACCATCGGTTCGCCGAAGCAGCTCGGCGACATCATGTTTGGCAAGATGGGACTGCCGGGCGGCTCCAAGACCAAGTCAGGGCAGTGGTCGACCACCGCGCAACTGCTCGAGGAGCTTGCCGCCGAAGGCTACGAACTGCCGCGGCGTATCGTCGACTGGCGCCAGCTCACCAAGCTGAAATCGACCTATACCGACGCGCTGCCGGAATACATCCATCCCGAGACCAGACGCCTGCACACGTCCTACGCGCTCGCCTCCACGCCGACGGGGCGCATATCGTCATCAGAACCCAATCTGCAGAACATTCCGATCCGCACCGCCGAGGGCCGCCGCATCCGCACGGCCTTCATCGCCGACAAGGGAAATAAGCTGGTGTCGGCCGACTACAGCCAGATCGAGCTGCGGGTGCTCGCCCATATCGCCGACATTCCGCAGTTGCGGCAGGCGTTTGCCGACGGCGTCGATATCCACGCGATGACCGCGTCGGAAATGTTCGGCGTGCCGGTCGCCGGCATGCCTTCCGATGTGCGCCGGCGTGCCAAAGCGATTAATTTCGGCATCGTCTATGGCATTTCGGCGTTCGGCCTGGCCAACCAGCTCTCTATCCCACGCGAGGAGGCCGGCGCCTACATCAAGAAGTATTTCGAGCGTTTTCCTGGCATCAAGGACTACATGGACAGCAGCAAGCAGATGGCGCGCGACAAGGGTTATGTCGAAACCATCTTCGGGCGGCGCATCCATTATCCCGAGATCCGCTCATCAAATCCCTCGGTGCGCGCCTTCAACGAACGCGCCTCGATCAACGCGCCGATCCAGGGTTCGGCGGCCGATATCATCCGCCGCGCCATGGTGCGCATGGAAGATGCGCTGAAGGAGGCCCGCCTTTCGGCGCGCATGTTGCTTCAGGTGCACGACGAATTGATCTTCGAGACTTCCGAGGAGGAAGTCGAGGCGACGCTCCCGGTGGTCAAGAAGGTCATGGAGAATGCCGCCATGCCGGCAGTCAGCATGGTCGTGCCGTTGCATGTCGATGCGCGCGCCGCCGACAATTGGGACGAAGCGCACTGACAAGGTCGCGGACGCCGCTTGGAGGGGCCGCGACCTTGAAAATTACGGGCGCGGTGGAATGTTGAGTCCGCGCTGCACGGCTGGCCGTGCAAGGCCCCGGTCCAGCCACGCCTGGGTGGCCGTGAACTCGTCGAGTTCGAGTATTTCGCCGGCTCCATAGAAGCCGCCCATGTTGCGGACCCAGCCGAGCGTCGCGATGTCAGCAATCGTGTAATCGTCGCCCATGATCCATTCGCGGTCGGCCAGGCGGCCTTCCAAAACCCCGAAAAGCCGTTTCGATTCATCCCGGTAGCGCGCCAGCGGGCGCTTGTCCTCATATTCCTTGCCAGCGAATTTGTGGAAGAAGCCGAGCTGGCCGAACATCGGACCGATCGACGCCATCTGGAAGAACACCCATTGCAACGTTTCATAGCGAAGAGCTGGGTCGACTGACATCAGCCTGCCGGTCTTTTCTGCCAGGTAGACGAGGATGGCGCCCGATTCGAACAGGCCGATCGGCTTGCCGCCCGGGCCGTCGGGGTCAATGATTGCCGGGATCTTGCCGTTCGGATTGAGCGACAGGAATTCCGGCGTCCAGCTTTCATTTTTGCCTATGTCGACCAGATGCGGCTCGTAGGGAAGGCCCAGTTCCTCCAGCGCGATCGAGACCTTGACGCCGTTGGGTGTCGGCAGGGAGTAGAGCTGCAGGCGGTCGGGATGTGTGGCCGGCCAGCGCCGGGTGATGGGAAACGCGGATAGATCGGCCATGAGGGCTCCTGAGGAGATGTGATCGGGGAAGTCGGAAGTCACTGGAAGGTTCGCTGCATTTAGGAACCCGTTTCCGGTTCATCAATGCCGATGCGGGGGAAAATCACGGCCGGGAACCGCGGTGGCGCCGCGAGCCGTTTCAGACCGCCTTGAAGGCGACGGTCGAGTTGGTGCCGCCAAAGGCAAAGCCGTTGCTGATCGCGGCGCGAACCGGCCGGACCTTCGCCACATTGGGCGTAACGTCGAGGTCGCATCCCGGATCCGGCTGCCGGTAGTTCGCCGTCGGCGGCACGATGCCGTCGCGGATCGCCATGACGCAGGCGATCATTTCGAGCGCGCCCGACGCGCCCATGCAATGGGCGTGCATCGACTTGGTGGAGGAGACGGACAGGATGTCTGCGTGTTTTCCAAACACGCGGCGGATGGCAGTCGTTTCGATCTGGTCGTTCGCTGTTGTGCCGGTTCCGTGGGCATTGATGTAATCGACGTCCTCGGGCGCCAGCCCGGCATCGGCAAGGCAGGCCAGCATCGCCGCTGCCGGTCCCTCGACTGTGGGCGCTACGATGTCGGTCGCGTCACCCGAAAGGCCTGCACCGGCGAGTTCGGCAAGAATGGTGGCGCCCCGCGCGGTTGCATGCTCGAAGGTCTCGAGCACCGCCATGCCGGCGCCCTCACCGATAACCAGCCCGTCGCGGTCGGCGGAAAACGGCCGGCATGTCTCACGGGCCAGCGCCCGCAGCGCTTCCCATCCCTTCAGGATCCCGAAAACCAGCGGCGCATCCGTCCCGCCGGCGATCATGATATCGGCGCGGCCGAGCCGTAGCTGGTCCGCCGCCGACGCCAAGGCATGATTGGAAGAGGAGCAGGCCGACGTGACGCCGAAAACCGGCCCGCGCAAGCCGTATTGCATGGAAACCTGGCCGGCCGGCGCGCCAGGCATGATGCGGGGCACTGTGAAGACATCGGCGCGTGGGCGGCCTTCGACGAGAACGGCACGGTAATTGTCCTCGGCGGTCTTACCGCCATAGATGCCGGTGCCGACGACAGCGCCGGCGCGCGACGCGCTGCCCGCATGGATGGTGATGCCTGCCTGCCTCATTGCTTCGCCGGCCGCGATGACGGCAAGCAAGCTGAAACGGTCCATCGTCACCAAACGCCGGCGATCCAAGCCGTGGTCGGGCAATTCCTTGATCTCGGCTCCGATCCGCACCTTAAGGTCATAGAGCGGTGTAGTGGTGATTTCGCCGATGCCGGAGCGGCCCGACCGCATCGCGTCCCATATCGCCGGAACATCGGTGCCAAGCGCGCAGAGCCCGCCCATGCCGGTGATGACGATGCGCGGCGACGTCATGTCAGGCTTGTTTTTCGATCAGGTTGCGAACCGCTTTGACGATGTCGCCAACATCTTTCAGATTGTTCCAGGCCTCGACCGTATTCATCTCGATCTCGATGCCATAGGCCTCCTCGAGGTCGAAAACGATCTCGGTCAGCTCCAACGAATGGATGCCAAGCGCGGTCAATTCGGTATTCAGCGTGATCTCCTCACCATCCGGATCGGCATGCGCCTTGATCTTTTCGATGATTTCGGTAGCGAGTTTGTCCGTCATCGCGTTGGCTTCCTGCAAGGCGTTTCCCCAATTTTGCGGTTGTTCGATCCGCTTGTTTCCCCCGGAACACTCGCTGCCAGCGCGAAATTACCCGGCCAGCCACGGCAAAGAACGCCGAAACTCTATAGAAACTGAAACGTCGCGAAGCAACAAGCGATATCTCGACAAAGCCAATGGAAGCCTTAACGTGGAGAAAGGACCGCCGCCGCCGACTATTTCATGACAAATCACCTTGCAAATCTTGAACCACAACGGGTTTCGGCACGGGCCGAGCTTCCGATATCTCATCTCGACGGCCGTCCAAGGCTATCCCGGCTTTACCAGGAAGGTGCGGCCAAGATCCGCCTGCCGCGCGTCGACGATGGCCCCCTGGAGGCGGTGCTGATCAACACGGCGGGCGGCCTGACCGGCGGCGATCGCCTGCACTTGTCGGTCGATGTCGGGACAATGGCAGCCGCGACAATCACCACGCAGGCCTGCGAGAAGGTCTATCGCGCCCGCGACGGCCACGCGGAAGTGTCCTGCGGCCTGTCAGTGGGAGCGGGCGGGCGACTTGCCTGGCTGCCGCAGGAGACAATCGTCTTCGAACGGGCCGCGTTTTCCCGCCGCCTCGACGCCGACCTCGGAGACGGCGCCGAGGCACTGGTCGTGGAAGCCACCGTGTTCGGCCGCCGGGCAATGGGCGAGGCCGTCGGTCATGCGATGTTCCGTGACCGATGGCGGATCAGGCACAACGGGCGGCTGACCCACGCGGAGGATTTTGCAATCGGACCCGATGTGGCTGGAACCTTGTCTTGCGCGGCCGTCACCGGCGAGGCCATCGCCGTGGCGACAGTGCTTCTGATTTGCGACGACGCACCGGAACGTCTCGAGGCGGCGCGCGACGTCGGCGACGATGGCGAGGTGAGCGCCTGGAGCGTCGCACAATCTGGCAAGCTTCTTGCGACGCTTTTTGCGACGGACAGCTATGCGCTGCGCAAGCGGCTGGTGCCGCTGATCGAATTGCTCAACGCAGGCAGGCCTGCCCAAAATATGGTCACTATAGAGACCACACGCATGAACCTGACGCCGCGCGAAAAAGACAAGCTTGCTGATCCATGGCGGCGATCGTCGCCCGCAAGAGGCTGGAACGTGGCGTCAAGCTCAACCGTTCCGAGGCCATAGCGCTGATCACAGCCTCTGTCGTGGAGGGCGCCCGCGACGGACGTTCGGTGGCTGAACTGATGGAAGCAGGAGCCCATGTCGTGTCGCGCGATCAGGTCATGGAAGGCATCTCCGAGATGATTCATAATGTGCAGGTCGAGGCAACTTTTCCGGACGGCACCAAGCTGGTGACCGTCCACCAGCCGATCAGGTGAGGTAGAAAAATGCTGGAACTCAGGCCGAATTGCGAATGCTGCGACAAGGACCTGCCGCCGGAGGCGCCGGATGCGATGATCTGCACCTTCGAATGCACCTTCTGCAGCAGCTGCGTCGAAAATGTGCTGGGCCGAACATGCCCCAATTGCGGCGGCGACTTCACACGCCGGCCGATACGGCCGGCACGCCTGTTGCCGAAATATCCGGCATCCACGAAACGCGTGCTCAAGGCCGAAGGCTGCACGCCTGCCGGCAATGCAGCCTGAAAGACGAACCCTGGAGTACGACGACCATGATCAAAAAACTGGCGACAACCATTGTGTTGCTGGGCGCGAGTGTTGCACCAGCCTTCGCCCATCTCGATCCTCCTTCGCCGCCGGTCTCTTGCACCCGCTGTTCGGCATCGACCACAGCTTCGCCATGGTGGCCGTCGGCCTCTGGTCGGCGCTTTTGGGCGGTCGCGCCTTGTGGCTGGTGCCGTCGGCCTTCGTCGCCATGATGGCGGTGGGCTTTGGCGCCGCGCTGGTGCGAGCTCCCTTGCCCTTCGTCGAGCCGGTCATCGTGGCGTCGGTCGTGATCATCGGCCTGCTTGCCGCCGCCGCCTTGCCGGTTCCCGCCGCTGCGGGCATGGAGATGGTTGGCTTCTTCGCCCTTTTCCATGGCCACGCGCATGGCGGCAAACTCGGCGCGGCAGGCGCGTTTTCCTTCGGCGTCGGCTTCGTTGTCGCGACAGCGCTGCTTCATGGGGTGGGCGTCGCAATCGGCCGCGGACTCGGCCGTGGGTTCGGCGGCGAGGCGGGGCGCCTGATCACGCGCGTTGCCGGCGCCGCGACAGCGCTCGGCGGCGTCTGGCTGGCACTCGGCGCCTGAGGTTTCTTGCATGATCCCTGGAGAAGGCGCAATCGAGCTCAATGCAGGCGCAGCGACGGTGACGCTGAAGGTCGCCAATACTGGCGACCGCCCTATACAGGTCGGCAGCCACTACCATTTCTTCGAAACCAATAAAGGGCTGCGATTCGACCGCGACAAAACACGCGGCATGTGCCTCGATAGCGCCGCCGGCGCAGCCGTGCGTTTCGAGCCGGGGCAGGAGCGCGATGTCACCCTGGTGCCACGTGGCGGCAAGCGCGAGGTCTACGGCTTCCAGCAGAAGATCATGGGGAAGATCTGAGTGGGCAGGTTGCCGCCGAGAGACCTACAGCGCGGCACGCCGAATGCAATTCGGCGGCCGCGATGTAGTTTTTTGTTTGTGCATGTCTTTTCTCCCGAAACCGAAGACACTTTCGGGCGACATGCATTATTGAGCTGGCTTTGCCGCTGCATAGATGACGATGCCGTTTGCACCGTCGAAGTCGACCGCAAGCACGTCACGAAGCAAGACCTGTCGCGAATCGATGGCGTGGTAGAGCATCGCATTGCCTTCGATTTCCTGTCTCAGTTGCGCGACTTCCGCTTCATGCTCCTTGACCTTGGCGTCGATTTCCGGTGGCGGACCGCCCTCGCTTATCGCTGCGTCGGACAGGAAGACGATGTCGACCTTGTCCAGCCTGGAGGTCTTCCGTACGGTGCTGATGTTTTCTCCGGTCTTTTCAATGGCGGCGATCACCTTGCCCGCGTCGGCGGAGGCGCGCGCCTCTTGCGCCTTCACATCAGATCCGACGATCTTGTCGACCGTTTCGCTGCTCTGGAGCCCTTGGGCGTTTGCCGGAGCAAGAGCCGCCATGAGCAGCACGATTGCAATCGACTGAAGCCTGTAACCCGCAATAAACATTATTCCTTCCCTGCGCCGTCCCCTTTGACGGTCCTTGCATCAAAGAACCGAAACGACTCGCGGCCAGCCGAAGTTCCCTTGAAGATGTGGCGAGCCGGCGCGGCGCCGGCTCGCCGAGACAGATCAGCCTGGTTTCTTGGTGATCAGCGTCAAAGCGCCATTGTTCCCCATGCTGGCCGCGATGACCTGCTGCGAGGTCAGGCCCTTGGCTTCGAGCGCCGACTTGACCTGTGGCGCCGCGTCGATCGAACTGCGCAATTTCTGAAGGTCGGCATCGCTGCGCTTGGCAACGACACCGTTGACCTGCGCCTGCGCCGCCTCGGGCAATTCCTTGATGTCGACGATGCTGATCGTATTGATCGTGGGAACGCCGCCCTGCGCTTGCGGATTGGCTGGAGCCGTCTGGCTCGGAGGTGTCTGCGCCGGCGCCTGGGCGCTGGCCGCGGTCGCGAAGGCTACGGCCGCGCTGGCTGCGAGAATCATCAATGTGCGCATGGATATTCCTTTCCGTCGCTTGGAAAACGGTGCGTTCGAACTGCCCCTGCCGCCGCGCCGGGCACCTCATACGTGAAATGGGATCACAAACCGCCGCTCAGCGGGTCATTCCGTGACCATTGCGTGGCGGCAATGTGGAGCGCTGCGGCAAGCCAGCGGCAACCGGGGAGCAACTATTCATGGTCAAAATAGCCCGCAGCGCCTATGCGCAGATGTTCGGCCCGACCACCGGCGACCGCGTACGGCTCGCCGATACCGAGCTTTTCATCGAGGTGGAGAAGGACTTCACCGTCTGTGGCGAGGAAGTGAAGTTCGGCGGCGGCAAGGTGATCCGCGACGGCATGGGCCAGAGCCAGCTGACACGCGCCGCCGGCGCCGTCGACACCGTGATCACAAACGCGCTCGTCGTTGATGCGACCGGCATCTACAAGGCAGATGTCGGCCTCAAGGGCGGAGGCATCGCAGCGATCGGCAAGGCAGGGAATCGGGACACACAGCCGGGCGTCACCATCATCGTCGGCCCAGGCACCGAGATAATTGCCGGCGAAGGAAAAATCCTGACCGCCGGTGGCATGGACGCGCACTTCATCTGCCCGCAGCAGATCGAGGAAGCGCTGATGTCGGGCATCACCACGATGCCCGGCGGCGGCACCGGCCCGGCGCATGGCACGCTGGCCACCACCTGCACGCCGGGGCCGTGGCACCTAGCGCGCATGATCCAGTCCTTCGATGCCTTCCCGATAAACATCGGCCTCTCGGCCAAGGGCAACGCCTCGCTGCCGGGGGCGCTGGAGGAGATGCTCCTTGGCGGCGCCTGCTCGCTGAAGCTGCACGAGGACTGGGGCACCACGCCAGCTGCGATCGATTGCTGCTTGTCGGTGGCGGACGATCACGATGTACAGGTGATGATCCACACCGATACGCTGAACGAGAGCGGGTTCGTCGAGGATACGGTGAAGGCGTTCCGAGCGCGCACGATCCACGCCTTCCACACCGAGGGCGCCGGCGGCGGCCACGCACCCGACATCATCAAGGTCTGCGGCCTGCCCGACGTCATCCCCTCGTCGACAAATCCGACACGGCCCTACACGGTCAACACCATCGCCGAGCATCTCGACATGCTGATGGTGTGCCACCATCTGTCGCCGTCGATCCCGGAAGACATCGCTTTCGCCGAAAGCCGCATCCGCAAGGAGACCATCGCCGCGGAAGACATCCTGCACGATATCGGCGCCTTCTCGATCATCTCCTCGGACAGCCAGGCGATGGCGCGTGTGGGCGAAGTGGCGATCCGTACTTGGCAGACCGCCGACAAGATGAAACGCCAGCGCGGCAGTCTCGCGGAGGAAACCGGCGACAACGACAACTTCCGGGTGCGCGGCTACATCGCCAAATACACGATCAACCCGGCGATCGCGCATGGGCTGTCGAAGGAAATCGGTTCTATCGAGGTCGGCAAGCGGGCGGATCTCGTTTTGTGGAATCCAGCCTTTTTCGGCGTCAAACCCGATATGGTGCTAATCGGCGGCACGATCGCGGCCGCACCCATGGGCGACCCCAACGCATCGATCCCGACGCCGCAGCCGGTGCATTACCGACCGATGTTCGGCGCCTACGGCAAAGCGATCACCAATTCGTCCGTCACCTTCGTCTCAAAGGCGGCGCTTGACGCCGGGCTGCGCGAAAAGATCGGCATCGACAAGCAATTGCTGGGCGGTCGAAAACACCCGCGGAGGCATCGGCAAGCGTTCGATAGTGCTGAACGACTCGACGCCGCATGTCGAGGTCGATCCGGAAACCTACGAAGTGCGCGCCGACGGCGAAATCCTGACTTGTCCGCCAGCGACGGTGCTGCCGATGGCGCAGCGGTATTTTTTGTTCTAGCTGGGATATCCTGATGACCACATCCTGGCAGTTCTGGGCCTTACTTTCGGCATGCTTTGCCGCACTGACTGCGATTTTCGCGAAGGTCGGCGTCGAGAACGTCAATTCCGACTTCGCGACGTTCGTGCGCACCGTCGTCATCCTGGCAGCACTTGGCGCCATCCTGTTCGCAACAGGCCAGTGGCAGACGCCAGCTTCTGTATCGGGCCGCACCTATCTGTTCCTGGTGCTGTCGGGCCTCGCCAGCGGCGCCTCATGGATTTGTTACTTCCGCGCGCTGAAGCTCGGCGACGCCGCCCGCGTCGCACCCCTCGACAAGCTGAGCGTCGTGCTCGTCGCTGTGTTCGGCGTGGCATTCCTTGGCGAGAAACTGTCGATCGCCGATTGGCTGGGCGTTCTGATGATTGCCGGCGGCGTGATCCTGCTGACGATCAGGATCTGGTCTTAAAGCGGCAAGGCGCGGTGGTTTTCCCGCCCATTCCGGGCTAGCGTGGGCACCACATTCAGGGAGAGCTTTGAAATATGTATCAGGCCGTTGGTTCACCAGGTTCGCGCGTCAGCCGCGTCTTGTGGATGCTGGAGGAGCTCGACGAACCCTATGAGTTCGTGAAAGTCGGCTTGAAATCGCCGGAACTCTACGCGCTCAACGCATCGGGCAAATCGCCGGTTCTGGTCGACGGAAATCTCGTGGTGACGGACTCGGCTGCGATCTGCGTCTATCTCGCTGACCGGCATCCGGAGAAGGGCATGGGCGCGGCGCCTGGATGTGCCGGCCGCGCCGAGATGGACGGCTGGATGCATTTCGCCCAATCGGAACTGGAAGCGCCATTGTGGAACAAGCTGCGGCACCGTTTCCTATTGCCCAAGGACGTGCGTGTCGATGTCGGGCCCGCGGCCGCTTATGATTTCGCCAGCGAGGTCGAGACGCTGGGGCGTCGCCTCGGCGAACGGAAATACGCGCTCGGCGACCGCTTCAGCGCCGTCGATGTGCTGCTCGGCGACATGGGAGCCTGGGCGCGCGCCGGCAAGTTCCGCGTCGAGTCCGATACCGTAAACGCCTATTTCGATCGTGTGCTGTCGCGCCCCGCCCGCGCCAGGGCAGACGCCAAGGGAGCGAAGTGATGTTCCAGACAATCAATGAAACCTGCAGGGCCTGCGCATGAAACTCGACCTCAACACCGACTTCACCAAACTGGCGCGCGCCACCTCAGTCCTGCCCGCTGGCGAAGACAAAGCCCCAGCTCCGGACGGCGCAGCACTGCTTGCCCATGATGAAAGGCATCTGCGCCGGCGCGTGATCGAACTTGCCGATGGCGGCAGGGTTCTGGTCGACCTGCCCGCGCCGGTGGCCCTGATCCACGGCGACCGGTTGCTGCTTGAAGACGGCCGGCAGGTCGAGATTATCGCCGCCGAGGAAGAGGTTTACGACATTCGCGCTCGCGACGGCGTACACCTAGCCGAACTCGCCTGGCATATTGGCAACCGGCATCTCGCCGCGCAGATCGAGCCGGCGCGCATCCTCATCCTTCGCGACCATGTGATCAAGGCGATGCTGGAAGGCCTCGGCGCAACGGTGAGCGATGTCATTGAGCCCTTTTCGCCCGTCGCGCGGCGCCTATTCCGGGCATGGTCATGGTCATGAACATCACCATGGGCACGGTGAGCGCGACCGGTACGGTCGCCTGCCGGGCGATCCCCACTATGGCCACAACCATGCCTGAGAGCCGGCACGATCCGCGCCTGCTGCGGTTGATGGCGTGGCTCTCGCCGGCCTTTCCATTAGGCGGTTTCAGCTACAGCCACGGGCTCGAACGCGCCGTCCACGACGGGCTCGTGCATGACCTGGAAAGCCTTGAGGACTGGCTGGTTCAGCTCATCGAAATCGGATCGGGCTGGAACGACGCGGTTCTGTTCGCCAAAGCTCGCGGTTGGCCCGGCGAGACAACGATGTCGTGGCGGTTGCAGAACTGGCCCTGGCCGGTTCGCGGTTGCGGCATGCCGAAACAATGCTGCTCGGCGCGGCATTCCTGAACGCCGCGGCCGCGTGGCCGCAGCCTGGCCTTGCCGATCTTCCACCCGACTGCCCTTATTGCGTCGCGCTTGGCGCGACCGCCGGCGCGCACGGCATCGACATCGACGACGCGCTGTCGGCATTCCTGCTAGGCGTTGCTTCGAACCTCATCCAGGCGGCGATTCGGCTTGGCGTGACCGGCCAGAGCGGCGCTGTCACAATATTGGCAACCACTGCTTTTGAAGACGGCGGCGCGCGCGGCAGATTCGACACTGGGCGATCTCGGTTCGGCGACCGTGATGTCCGACATCATGGCCATGAAACACGAAACCCAATATTCGAGGCTGTTCCGCTCATGAAATCCCAAAGTCGCCCATTGCGCGTCGGCATCGGCGGCCCCGTCGGCTCAGGCAAGACAACGCTGACCGAGAAGCTGTGCAAGGCCATGCGCGACGAATGTCGTCACCAACGACATCTACACCAGCGAAGACGCGATGATGCTGGCGCGGCTCCAGGCCCTGCCGACTATCATGGGCGTCGAAACCGATGGCTGCTCCCATACGGCGATCCGCGAGGATGCGTCTATTAATCTCCAGGCGATCGCCGAAATGAACCGCAAATTCCCGGATCTCGACATCGTCTTCATCGAACCCGGTGGCGACAACCTGGCCGCGACCTTTTCGCCGGACATTGCCGACCTGACGCTTTATGTCATCTCGGTTTGCCAGGGAGAGGAAATCCCGCGCAAGGGCGGCCCCGGGATCACGCGGTCGGATTTCCTGGTCATCAACAAGAGCGACCTGGCGCCCTATGTGAACGTCAACCTCGACGTGATAGGAAGCGACGCGGGCAGAATGAGGGGAAAACGGCCTTTTGGTTTCACCGACCTTTCGCGCGGCAAGGGATTGACCGAAATCGTCGACTTCATCGTCGAGAACGGTGGCTTGCGGCTGGACCAGCGGAAATCCGCCTGACTGTTCGGTTGCCGGATTGCCCAGCCGGTGCCGACGCGGCATTCTTACTCCAGCAGGTAGGGCAAACCGCATTTGTGCGACGCCAGTTGATTCCACCTGGCTGCAAAAATCCCTCGGAGGAACCGGCCGATGAGCATAACCCAGCTCAAGAAAGACACGCTGACCAACCTGCCGCTTTACGAAGAGCGCGTCGACCTTGCATGCGCCTTCCGGTGGACGGCGCGGCTAAACATGCACGAGGCGGTTGCCAACCATTTTTCGCTGGCGGTCAACGATGACGGCTCGCAGTTTCTGATGAACCCCAACCAGGTGCATTTCTCGCGCATAAAGGCGAGCGACCTGCTTCTTATCGACGCCAATGACCCGGAGACGATGACCCGCCCCGGCGCCCCGGACCCGACCGCCTGGGGCCTGCATGGCGCAGTCCATCGCAATTGCCTGCATGCGCGCTGCGTCATGCATGTGCACTCGATCCATGCGACGGTGCTGGCCTCCCTCGCCGACTCGACGCTGCCGCCGATCGACCAGAATTCGGCGATGTTCTTCAATCGCCATGTCGTCGATGGCCATTACGGCGGCCTCGCCTTCGAGGAGGAAGGCGAGCGCTGCTCGCAGCTTCTCGCCGATCCCAAGGTGAAGGTCATGGTGATGGGCAATCATGGCGTGCTGGTAATCGGCGACAGCGTCGCCGACACATTCAACCGACTCTATTATTTCGAGCGCGCCTGCGAAACCTACATCAAGGCCTTGTGGACTGGCCGGCCGCTGCGGACGCTGTCGGACGAAGTCGCGGAGAAGACTGCAAGCGAGATGGACGACTATCCCGGCCAGGCCGAGCGGCATCTGGCCGAGCTCAAGGCCATTCTCGACGAGCAGGAGCCTGCCTACCGCAATTAGCTTGAAGATGTGTGCGGTCTCGACAAGCCAGACAGATTTCAGCCGCGCTTGCGGCCGTAAAGTTCCAGCCGGTGGTGAACGATGTCGTAGCCCAGCTGTCGGGCAATTTCATTCTGCAGCTGCTCGATCCGGTCCGACTTGAATTCGATGACGTCACCGGTGTCGATGTCGATCAGATGGTCGTGATGTTCGCCGCCGGCCTGTTCGAAACGCGACGGTCCACCCTCGAATGCATGCCGGTGGATGGCGCCGATCCCCTCAAGCAACTTCATCGTCCTGTAGACGGTCGACAGCGAAATGCTGCTGTCGATGGCGACGGCTCGCCGGAAAATCTCCAGCGCGTCCGGGTGGTCCTCCGACTCGGTTAGAATGCCAACGATGATGCGGCGCGGCCGGGTTATGCGGATGCCGGCGCGGCGCAGTTCCTCCTCATAATTCGGCTTGTGAATCACTGTCTTGGTCATACGCCGAATATGCGCCAGATGACCAAGGGTTGCAAAAGAAACGCGCATGCCGGTTGCGTCGGATAGCTCCCCTGAGAAGCCACAGCCGATGGAGGCGCTATTGAACTGGCCGGATCGCCGTGGGATGCTGGCCGCAAAGGCGGAATGATGCCGGCTTCGAATCAGACCCCACGAATCGACATCAAACGGGGCGGACGGGATGGGAAACCCAAGCAGGATCGAGCCGGGCGAACCGGCTCGAAAGGGACGAAAGAGCATCGTCAACGTGCTGCCGCTTGCCCTGGTGCGGGCGCGCGAAAGCGTGATGCTGCCGTTCCGCAACTTGCTGCGGCGCTACGATTTGACCGAACCGCAATTCCGGGTGCTGCGCACCGTCGCCGAACTCGCAGATATCGAGCTGACCGAGCTGTCACGCGTCACCGCGCTCTTGATGCCCTCGCTGTCGCGCATCGTGCGCGAGCTGGAAGTCAGGGGCTACCTGCTACGGCAGGCGGACACGCACGATATGCGACGCACCCTGGTCCGGTTGACGGATCGCGGCCACCGGCTGGTCGACATCGTGCTTCCGGATTGCGAAACCGTCTACGTGGCAATCAAGAAGACGATGAGCGCCGAGAAGCTCAAGCTGCTGCAAAGCCTTTTGCTGGAATTCGAAACCAAGCTGGCTTATCTCGACGTTTCGTTCCGTGAAAAGCATTCTCCAAGTGCCGACGCCATTGCCATCACACCACCGAAACAGCGCGGCCGCCCACCGAAACGCCCGGATTGAGGCGGCGCGGCTTTCATCGAAATCGCGCAGCGACATCGGCTTGTCGCGGGGTGACAATCCGGGGCCGATCAGCCATGCCACGGTTCAATATCGTTGCAGCCATGCGGAGCCTGCCAATTGCCGGGTGATCTGAAAAACATCGTCATCGTCGGAAGCGGGCATGCGGGCGTCGAACTCGCCGCCGCACTACGCCATCGCGGTTTCGACGGTTCGATCACCATCGTCGGCGACGAACCGGACCTGCCTTATCAGCGGCCACCGCTCTCCAAGGAATTCCTGAAAGGTCCTGACGATGTAGGCCTGCCCTTGAAGGGCGAAGCCTTCTTCCCCGCCAACAGCATCACACTGAGGCTCGGCGAGCGAGCCAAACGCATCGACCGGGACCACCGCGAAATCGTGCTCCACGACGGCAGCCGGCTTTCCTACGATCACCTGATCCTGGCCACAGGCGCGCGCAACCGCATTCCCCCCATCCCCGGTCTCGACCGCCAGTCGATCCTCGAACTCAGGACGCTGGAAAACGCGCGCCTGCTCAACGAACGGCTCGCCTCGCTTGCCCATGTCACCGTCGTCGGCGGCGGCTTCATTGGCCTGGAAGTCGCCGGCCTGTTGCGCGCCCGCGATATCGCCGTCGACCTGATCGAGGCGACGCCGGTACTGATGGGGCGCGTGCTGTCGAGCCCGATGTCGGCCTGGTTCCGCTCGTTCCATGAGCAGCTGGGCACGAAACTTCATTTCGAAACCCTGGTGCAGGGCATCCATCGCGACGGCGCCCATTCAGAGGTCCGGCTGTCGCATGGCCGGCATTTCCAGACCGACGCAATCCTGATCGCTGCCGGCATCATGCCCAATGCCGAGCTTGCCGCCGAGGCCGGCCTCGAAGTGGATAACGGCGTCGTGGTCAACGAGCTGCTTGTCACCCGCGATGCCGCTATCTCCGCCATGGGTGATTGCGCCGCCTATCCCAACGTCTTCACGCAAGGCATGGCGCGGCTGGAATCGGTGCAGAACGCGGTCGACCAGGCGCGTTGCATCGCCGCGCGGCTGACCGGTGAAGCCAAGCCTTATGACGGTTTCCCATGGTTCTGGTCAAATCAGGGCAGCGCGCGGCTGCAGATCGCCGGCCTGTCCAACGGCCACAACGGCACGGTCCTGCGCGGCGATCCCGAAAGCGGCAAATTTTCGATCTTCCTCTACCGCGACGATCGCCTGATCGCCGTGGAAAGCGTCAACGCCGCGGCCGACCATATGATGGCGCGGCGGCTCTTGGCTGCGCATCGCTCGGTGCCGAAGGCAGTCGCGGCCGATCCGGCAGCGAACCTCAAGGAACTGATGTAGCCTGCCGGCGTCCAGTCAGGCGGCCTTCGCCTCCGGCGTATGTTTGACAAACGACGAACCGGACGCATCGAAAATATGCAGGTCGCCGGCGTCGGCGTCGAGCCGCATGGTCGCGCCGCGTTCAACCGGCGCATTGCCCGGCAGCTTGGCGATAAGCGGCAGCTCAATGCCACGTCCGATGTCTAGATACACCAGCTGAACTTCGCCCAGCTGCTCGATGTAGTCGACCTTGCCTTCGAACAGGCTGTTGGCGCCCTTGGCGACGTAAAGGTCTTCCGGACGCACGCCGAAACTGATTTCCGCGCCCTGCGCGCTCGCCGGCGTGGCGATTGGAACCATTGCCTTGCCGCCGATGTGGGACACGGCAGTCTGTGCGCCTGCCTTTTCGATCTTGCCCGGCAATATATTCATGGCCGGCGAGCCAATGAACTGGGCGACGAACAGATTGCCTGGCCGCTTGTAAAGTTCCATCGGCGACCCGACCTGCTCGACGCGCCCGTCTTTCAGAACCACGATACGGTCGGCCAGGGTCATCGCCTCGACCTGGTCGTGGGTGACGTAGATCATGGTGGTGTTGGGCATCGATTCCTTCAGTTTGGCGATTTCGATGCGGGTGGCGACGCGCAGCGCCGCGTCGAGGTTCGACAGCGGCTCGTCGAACAGGAAGACCTTGGGGTTGCGCACGATGGCGCGGCCGATGGCGACACGCTGGCGCTGGCCGCCCGACATCGCCTTGGGCAGGCGGTCGAGATATTTGGTGAGCTGCAGGATTTCCGCCGCCTGCTTCACACGCCGGTCAATCTCTTCCTTCTTTTCCTTGGCGATCTTCATGCCGAAGGCCATGTTGTCGTAGACGGTCATGTGCGGATAAAGCGCATAGGACTGGAACACCATGGCGATGCCGCGCTTGGAGGGTGGCACGTCGTTGACCTTCTCGCCGGCGATCTCGAGCGTGCCGCCGGTGATCTCCTCCAGCCCAGCGATCGACCGCAGCAAGGTCGACTTGCCGCAACCCGACGGACCGACAAACACGATGAACTCGCCCGATTTGATGTCCAGGTCGATGCCGTGGAGAATATTCAGACTGCCGTAAGCCTTCTTGACGCCCCTGAGTGTAAGATCGGCCATTGTTTCCTCCCTACAATTGCTCAAGCCGGCTCAGGCGAAACGCCCGAACCAGGCACCGTAACTTCCAAGCTTGATCTTGCTGCCGGCCACCGTTCCAGAAAAGCCGTGACCGCTCAGCGACTGCGCCGTCCTGCCAGCTTCCAGATCTACCGAGGCGGGCGCGCTGCCGAGATTGAAGGCGCAGACGATCTGCTCGTTGCCCTCGCGGCGGGTGAAGGCGACCACATCGCCCTCGCCGGCGAGGAATGCGATATCTCCCTTGGCGAATGCCGGATAGGAGCGACGGAATGCCAAAAACCGCCGATAATGTTCGAGCAGCGAATTCTCATCCCCCTGCTGCACGTCGACAGCTAACGACAGATGTTCCGGTGGCACCGGCAGCCACGGTTTGGCGCTCGAGAAGCCACCATTCCTCGACTTGCCGTTCCAGACCATCGGGGTGCGGCAGCCGTCGCGACCCTTGAACTCCGGCCAGAAGCGAATGCCGTAAGGATCCTGCAGGTCCTCGAGGGCGAGGTTGGCTTCGCCCAACCCCAGCTCCTCGCCCTGATAGATGCAGACAGAACCACGCAACGACATCAGAAGCGCCGAGATGACCTTTAGATAGGCAACGCGGTCGACTTCACCGGCGCCCCAGCGCGACGCATGGCGCATCACATCGTGGTTGGAAAAGGCCCAGCAAGACCAGCCGTCGCTCGCCACCTGGCCGAAGTTTTCGAGCACGCCGCGCACTTTGGCGGCGCTGATCTTTTCTGGCGCCAGGAAGTCGAAGGCGTAGCACATATGCACACGGCTCTCGCCGGCGGTGTAGGCAGCGACGACCTCCAGACCGCGCTGCGAATCGCCGACTTCGCCGACGGCGGCAACGGCTGGATATTCGTCGAGCAAGGCGCGGAAGCGCTCGAGGAAGTCGAGGTTCTCCGGGCGGCTCTTGTCGTAGAGATGGTCCTGATAGTTGTAGGGGTTGACCGCGGGCGCGGTCTGGTCGTTGCGTTCTTCAACCGGCAGCGGCGGATTGTTCTCAAGCCCCTGGCTGTGGAAGTAGAAATTGATGGTGTCGAGCCGGAAGCCGTCGACGCCGCGCTCCAGCCAAAAGCGCGTCACGTCGAGCAACGCGTCCTGGACTTCGCGGTTGTGGAAGTTCAGATCCGGCTGCTCGGCTAGGAAGTTGTGCAGGTAATATTGCTGGCGACGGGTATCCCACTGCCAGGCCGAGCCGCCGAAGATCGACAGCCAGTTGTTGGGCGGCGTGCCGTCCGGCCTGGCGTCCGCCCAGACATACCAGTCGGCCTTCGGGTTGGTGCGGCTTGACCGGCTTTCCTGGAACCATGAGTGGATATCGGCGGTATGAGACAGCACCTCGTCGATCATCACCTTCAGGCCGAGGCGGTGCGCCTCGGCGATCAGGGCGTCGAAATCGGTAAGCGTGCCGAACATCGGGTCGATGTCGCAATAGTCCGAGACGTCGTAGCCGAAATCCTTCATCGGCGACTTGAAGAAGGGCGATATCCAGATGGCGTCCGCGCCGAGGCCGGCAATATACGGAAGCCTGGCGATGATGCCCTTGAGGTCGCCGATGCCATCGCCGTTGGAGTCCTGGTAGCTGCGCGGATAGATCTGGTAGATCACCGCGCCGCGCCACCAATCCTTGTCGGGCGCCGGCAGCGGCGCCTCGAATCTGCGGGAAGCCGTTGCCTGCATGGATTAGCCTCCCTTGACCGAGCCGGCGAGCAGGCCACGCACGAAGTAGCGCTGCAATGAGAAAAAGACGATCAGCGGCAGGATGATGGTGATGAACGCCGATGTCGTCAGGATTTCCCAATCGCCGCCGCGCGATCCAAGCAGCGCGTTCAGCCGGCCGGTCAGCACCAGATGTTCCTGATCGGTGCCGAGGAAAACCATCGCCACCAGAAGGTCGTTCCAGACCCACAGGAACTGGAAGATGGCGAAGGAGGCCAGCACCGGGAACGACAGCGGCAGCACGATCTTCATGAATATCTCGAAGTCGCTGGCGCCGTCGATGCGGGCCGATTCCATCAGCTCGCGCGGTAGGCCTGCCATATAGCTACGCAGCAGGTAGATCGCGAAGGGCAGGCCGAAGCCGGTATGCGCCAGCCAGATGCCGAGATAGCCCTTCGACGAGACGCCGAACGCCTGGCCGACGTTGTTGTAGAATTTCAGAAGCGGGATCAGCGCCATTTGCAGCGGCACCACCAGAAGCCCGATGATGACGGCGATGAGCAAGGCGCGGCCGGGAAAGCGCATCCAGGACAGCGCGTATGCCGCAAAGGCGGCGATCATGATCGGGATGATGGTGGCCGGGATGGTCACCGTCAGCGAGTTCAGGAAGGAGCGGCCGATTCCCGCCGAGAACAACACCGTGCCGTAGTTCTCAGTGGTGAACTTCGGCGGCGTCGATGCGGAGTAGTAGACACGCTGTCCGCGTTCGCCTTCGAACTGCTTGGCCGATGACAGGACGTAGCTGCCGTCGGCATTCACCTGCAGGCTCACCCCGTCTCCAAGGTCGGCGGCGGTGCCGGCCGGATACTGGGTCGGCTGCTGGGCTCGCGTGCCGAAAGCACTGATCTGGCTCGAGCCGGGGGTTTCGAAGAGGTTGCCTTCTATAACGAACTTGCCGTCCTTCTCCTGTTGAGCGGAAGAGGGGGAAAGGCGGCCGGCCTGCGTCTGCGACGAGCTGAAGAACGAGTTCCACCAGCCCGATGCGATGATCTGGTCCTTGTCGCGCAATGAGGTGACCAGGATGCCGAGCGTCGGGATCGTCCATATCACCACGAAGAAGAGCACGGCGAGATGGACGCCCCAGCGGCCGAAGGACGTCTTGCCTGCGGAATTGCCACTAGCCTGTGCCATATCAGAGCTTCCCCTCCTTGTTGGCCTGGCGGATGTTCCAGATCATGATCGGCAGCACCGCCAGCATGATGATGATGGCGATAGTGGCGCCACGGCCGTTGTCGAGGCCGCGGAACATCCAGTCAAACATCAGGTTTGCCAGCACCTGACTGTTCCATTGACCGTTGGTCATGGTCAGCACGATGTCGAAAACCTTCAGAACGAGGATGGTGATGGTGGTCCAGACCACCGCTATCGTGCCCCATATCTGCGGGATCATGATCTTCCAGAAAATCTGGAACGGGTTGGCGCCGTCGATAACGGCCGCCTCCAGCGTTTCTTCGGGGATGCCACGCAGCGCCGACGACAGGATCACCATGGCAAAGCCGGTCTGGATCCAGATGAGGATGACCATCAGGAAGAAATTGTTCCAGAAGGGCATCGATATCCACACCTGCGGGTCACCGCCGAAATACGCCACGATGGCGTTCAGAAGGCCGATCTGGGTCTGCCCCTCGCCGCGATATTCGTAGATGAATTTCCAGATGACGCTGGCGCCAACGAAGGAGATGGCGAGCGGCAGGAAGATCAGGCTCTTGGCGATGGTTCCCCACCAGATCTTGTCGGTGAGCACCGCAATGACGAGCCCGAGGAACGTACAGGCGGCGGGAACCACAAGGAGCCACATCAGATTATTGACGATGGAGTTCTGGAACCCCGCGTCGCCGACCGCCCACTGATAGTTGGCCAACCCGACGAAATTGTCGCTGCTGCGGTCATACAGGGAATAGTAGACCGTCGCGACAACGGGATAGATCAGGTAGATCGTCAGGATGATCAGCGCCGGGCCGATGAACAACCATGGGCGAATCAGGCCCTGGCGGCGGAGATTGTCGATTGCCGCAGCGCCGCTGACGCCGCGCGACGGGAAGACCAGATCGACGAGCTTGTTGGCGCCCCAGAAATAGATGACGCAACCGCCAACGCCGAGCACGATGGCCATCAAGGCTGAAAATATCTGAGCACCCATGGTGCGTCCCTCATTGTCTCGGGTTGAGTTCAACCGCGGCGCTTGACGCACCGTTCGATCCGGGCGCGGACGCCCGGATTGACGATTTGAGAGTCTGACGCCGCGTGGCGCGGCCGGCTGGTTCGACCGATTGCTTACTTAATGGCGTCCCAGGCCTTCTGGATGTCTGCTGCGACGTCCGGCGCCGGCTTGCCGCCGACGAGATCGATCATGCCGGTCCAGAAGGCGCCGGCGCCGATCTTGCCCGGCATCAGGTCGGACCCGTCGAAGCGGAACGTCGACGCGTTGACCAGGATGTCGCCCTGCTTCTTCAGCGCGTCGTTGGCGTAGGCATCCTTGTTGGCGGTCTTCAGCGGCGTCAACAAGCCGGACTGGGCCATCCAGACTTCATGGGCGAGCGGCATCTTCAGGTAGTCTATGAAGGCGCGCGCGGCCTTGGAGTCCTTGGTGATGGTGAACAGCGTGCCGGCGCCGAGGACCGGCGTGCCAAGTTCCGGCTTCGAAGCCATCGGCGGCAGATAGAAGAAGTCTGCATCGACGCCGAGCTTGGTGCCTTCAGGGAAGAAGGACGAGATGAACGACGCCTGGCGATGCAGGTAGCATTTGGGCGGGATGCCGAAGAGACCCTTGGGGCTGTCGCGGAAGTCGGTCGCGGCGACCGCCGCCTTGCCGCCATCGACATATTTGTCGTTGGTGGCGATCTTGGCGAAGATGTCGAGCGCGCCGACCACGGCCGGGTCGTTGAACGGAATCTCGTTCTTGGTCCACTTGTCGTAGACCTCCGGCGGCTGCGTGCGCAGCATGATGTCTTCGACCCAGTCGGTGGCCGGCCAGCCGGTGGCGCCGCCGGAGCCGAGGCCGATGCACCACGGCACGCCGCCGTCGGCGACGATCTTGTCGGTCAGCGCCTGCAATTCCTCCCAGGTCTTCGGCACTTCATAGCCGGCTTCTTCGAAGTTTTCGGGCACGTACCAGACCAGCGACTTCAGGTCGGCCTTGTAGGGGAAGGCGAAGAACTTCGCGGCGCCGTCCTTGTCCTTGTAGGTGCCGAGATCCACCCAGGATTGACCGGCGCCATAATTGTCCTTGACGAAGGCGGCGGTCTCGTCGCCGAGCGGGGTGAGAAGGCCCTTCGAGGCCAGATCCTGTAGCAGGCCCGGCTGCGGCAACACAGCGATGTTGGGCGGGCTGCCAGCCTGGGTGTCGATGACGATCTGCTGCTCGTAGTTTTCCGACGATGAATAGTTGATCGTGGCGCCGGTCGCCTCCGAGAAATAGTCGAGCATGCTGCGGACTAGGGTTTCGTCTTCGCCGCGCCACGGACCAAAGATCGACAGGGTTTCACCCTTCAGGTCGACCTTCTTCAATTCCTCAAAATTGTCCCAGTGGAAACGGGGGTCTTCACCCGGCTTGAACTTCAATTCCGCCGAAGCCGGCGCGGCAAAGGCAAGCGCGGCAAGCGCCACACCAAGCATCAGTGACTTTTTCATCGATCTTCCTCCCGTAGGATCCCATGAGCCGGACGGGACCTCCATCCCGCCCCTCGCCTCGCAGGATTTCTTGAAAGAAATCCAAAGCGCTTTGGCTTACACCATATTCGCCATCGAACACGCAAAGAGTCAAGCGGCAAGTTGAATTAATCGATTTAAATGCCGATTTTCTAATGCAGTGCAATATGCTATTCGGCAGCGCAGCATGGAATATTCCTTTTCCTGACTGACTTCGACGCGTATCCTGTGCGAAATTCTGCCGCCTATTTTAAAGCGCTTTGGGTCCCAGTTGCCGTGAACCTCAAACAATTGTCGCATATGTTGTCGCTGTCGCAAACCACGGTAAGCCGCGCGCTCAACGGCTATCCGGAGGTCAGCGAGGAGACCCGCCGCCGCGTGATGGATGCCGCAAAACGGCACGGCTATCGGCCCAATCCGAGCGCGCGCCGGCTGGCGACCGGCAAGGCAGGGATGATCGGCTATGTGATGCCGACGGGTGCTGCCGTCGACATTGATCCGCATTTCGTCGAGTTCCTGTCCGGGCTCGGCGACTATGCACGCTCGCACGACCTCGATCTGGTGCTGAGTCCGACGGCAGCGGACGAGGAGGAGACGACCTATCGGCGCATCGTCGCCAACAAGCAGGTCGACGCCGTCTATGTGTCGTCACCGCGGCCTGCCGACCGGCGAGTGGCGTTGCTCAACCATCTCGGCATTCCCTACATCGTCCATGGACGCTCCGAAGGGTTGGACTTCGACTATCCGTTCCTCGATATCGACAACGAGGCGGCCTTCCACGAAGCGACGCGGCTGCTGATCCAGCTCGGACACACAAGGATCGCGCTGATCAACGGCGACGACACCCAGACCTTTGCCATCCATCGCGAGCGCGGCCTGAAAAAGGCGCTTGCAGCAAGCGACCTGAAGATGCCACCGCACCGTCTGATCTCCGTCGCCATGACCGAGGAGAATGGCTACCGCGCGACCCGGCGGCTGCTCGAGCAAGAGGCGGCGCCAACGTCGATCATCTGCTCCAGCCTGATCATGACACTGGGCGCGGTGCGGGCGATCCGCGACCTCGGGCTCGCGATACCCGCCGATGTCTCGCTGGTCGCCCATGATGACGTCTTTCCCTGGCTGAAGCCGGAAAACTTTTCGGTGCCGCTATCGACCACGCGCTCTTCGATCAGAGCTGCCGGCGCGCGCGTCGCCGAGCGCCTGGCGGCGCGCATTTCCGGCGTCGAGAGCGGCCCGCGCGGCGAAATCTGGCCGGTCGACCTGGTAGTACGGGGTTCGATTGCCGGCGCCCCTGTTTGATTGCAGACGAATTGACTGGCCGGCAAGTCGCTGCCCGCTAACGGCGAGCGGGCTTAAAGCGCTGTACCGAAAGCGGTAGCGCCATGGTCGGCGCGCAGGGCCAGTTCGCGGAAGCCGGCAAACAGCTCGCGGCCAAAGCCGTGGGTGTTTTCCGACAGGTCGATGCGCGGCACCATGCGGGTCTTCAGTTCGCCCGGCTCCACCAGCACTTCAAGCGTACCGGCTTCCGCGTCGAGCCGCACCATGTCGCCATTGCGGACCTTGCCTATGAAGCCACCTTCTAGCGCTTCCGGGGTCACATGGATCGCCGCCGGCACTTTTCCGCTGGCGCCCGACATGCGGCCGTCGGTGACCAGCGCCACCTTGTGGCCGCGATCCTGCAGGATGCCAAGCACCGTCGTCAGCCTGTGCAGTTCCGGCATGCCGTTAGCCTTGGGACCCTGGAAACGGATGACGGCGATGAAGTCGCGGTCGAGTTCGCCAGCCTTGAAAGCGTCGTTCAGCGCCTGCTGGCTGTCGAGCACGATGGCCGGCGCTTCGACGAAACGGCGTTCCGGTTTTACCGCCGACGTCTTGATGATGGCGTGGCCGAGATTGCCGGTCAGCACTTTCAGGCCGCCGGTCGGCTGGAAAGCCTTGGGGAATGGAGCCAGTACCTTTTCGTCGCCACTCTTTGCCGGAGCCGGCTCGCGGGCAACCGTTCCGTCAGCCGCAAGCTTTGCCTCGACCGTGTAGGGACGGAGGCCTTTGCCCCAAACGGTCTGGATATCATCGTGCAGCAGGCCCGCATCAAGCAGCTCGCGGATCAGGAAACCCATGCCGCCGGCGGCATGGAAATGGTTCACGTCCGATAGGCCATTGGGATAGACGCGAGCCAGCAGCGGCACCGCTTCCGACAGGTCGGAAATGTCCTGCCAGGTCAGCGTGATGCCGGCAGCGGCGGCCATCGCGACGAGGTGCATCGTATGGTTGGTTGAACCGCCGGTCGCATGCAAGCCGACGATGCCGTTCACCACCGAACGCTCGTCGAACATCCGGCCGACCGGCGTGTACTCGTTGCCGAGCGCGGTGATGGCCAGCGCCCGTTTGGCGGCCTCGCGCGTCAGCGCGTCGCGCAGCGGCGTGCCGGGGTTGACGAAGGAAGCGCCCGGGGTGTGCAACCCCATGATCTCCATCAGCATCTGGTTGGAGTTGGCGGTGCCGTAGAAGGTGCAGGTGCCCGGCCCATGATAGGATTTGGATTCCGCTTCCAGCAGTTCGGCACGGCCGACCTTGCCTTCGGCATAAAGCTGGCGAACCCTCGCCTTCTCGTCATTGGGCAGCCCCGAAGTCATCGGGCCGCCGGGGATGAACACCGCTGGCAGGTGGCCGAATGTCAGCGCCCCGATCACGAGGCCGGGCACGATCTTGTCGCAGATGCCGAGGTAGACGGCTGCGTCGAACATGTTGTGTGAAAGGCCGATCGCCGTCGACATGGCGATCACGTCGCGCGAGAAAAGCGAAAGCTCCATACCGGGCTGGCCTTGCGTGACGCCATCACACATTGCCGGCACGCCGCCCGCCACCTGCGCCACTCCGCCGGCGTCGCGCGCCGCCTGCTTGATCAGCTGCGGATAGTTTTCGTATGGCTGATGCGCCGACAGCATGTCGTTGTAGGAGGTTATGATGCCGAGATTGGGGATGCGGTCTGCGGCAAGGATCGCCTTTTCGGAAGGCGCGCAGGCCGCAAAGCCATGAGCGAGGTTGCCGCAGGAAAGCACGCCGCGATTTGCCGTCGAGCCTGCCGCCGCATCCACTCGCTCCAGGTAGATATCGCGGCGCGGCTTAGACCGCTCGCGGATACGCTTCGTGATGGCCTCGATGTCTTTTCTGGCGGTCATGACAAAATCCTTTCAAGGCATCACCGGGAAGGATGGGAATCGCTTCCGCGGCCATGCGGCCTTCACGTTCAGGGTGCCCAGAAAATATCCACGGGCTGCCGGGAATGGTCGAAAACGGCGCGCACCGGTAGATGGCTGCCGGGTTGCAGCGCCTTGCCGAGCACATCGCGTTTTGCATTGCCTTCGATATGCAGCGCGACAAACCCGGCGCCAGCTAGCCTGGGCAGCGTCATGGTGAGGCGCGGCTCGCCAGCGCTCGGCGCACTGACCGGCAAAACCGTCCTTTCCGACGACGGGTCGAGCAACCGGTCCAGCCCCTCGGCGTCGGGGAAGAACGAAGCTGTATGCCCGTCGCCGCCCATGCCAAGGATCGCCACGTCCAGCGGCCAGGCCAGAGCCTGCAGCTCATTGTCGGCTTGGCTTGCGGCTTCTTCGGCGGTTTCTGTCGGCCGGTAGAGTCCGGCGAATTTTGCCGCGGCAGCGTTGTTTCGCAGCAGGTTATCCGCCACAAGAGCGGCATTCGAACGCGGCGAGGATGCTGGAACGAACCGCTCATCCACCAATGTGACGGTGACCTTCGCCCAGTCGAGATCGCGGCTGGACAGTGTGCGGAAGAACAGACCGGGCGTGGTGCCGCCGGAAACCGCGATCAGCGCCTTTCCGCGACGGCCGATGGCGGTTCCCAGCCTGTCCGCAAACGGTGTCGGCCAGCGCATCCGCCAGTTCGCGCGAGGAGGCGAACCGGTTCAGATGATGCTTTGGTGCGGCGTTGAGCATCAGGTGCTCTCGTGCCAGGTGCGCCCGTCGCGCTCGATCAGCGCGATGGAAGCCGAAGGACCCCAGGTGCCGGCGGTATAGCCTTGCGCTTCCTGCCGGTTTTCCTGCCAGGCGTTGAGAATCGGGTCGATCCAGTTCCATGCCGCCTCGACCTCGTCGCGGCGCATGAACAGCGTCTGGTTGCCACGCACCACATCCATGATCAGCCGCTCATAGGCATCCGGCGCGCGCCCGTCGAACGACTGCGCAAAACTCATGTCGAGCGGAATCTGGCGCAGCCGCATACCGCCCGGACCCGGATCCTTGATCATGATGTATTGCTTGACGCCCTCGTCGGGCTGCAGGCGGATCACCAGCTGGTTGGCCGTGATGTTGCCTGCGCTTTCCTCGAAGATCGAATGCGGGATCTGCTTGAACTCGATGACGATTTCGGAAACCCGAGTGGCCAACCGCTTGCCGGTCCTGAGGTAGAACGGCACGCCGGCCCAGCGCCAGTTGGCGATTTCCGCCTTGATGGCGACGAAGGTTTCGATGTTGCTTGTCGCACCGAGTTCTTCGACATAACCCTTCACCGGTCCGCCAGCGGAGGCGCCCGCGCGGTACTGGCCGCGTACGGTCTGCTTGGGTGCCTCGTTGCCGTTGACCCGCTTCAGCGAACGCAGGACCTTCAGCTTTTCATCGCGCACCGCGTTGGCATCCATCGACGAAGGGGCCTCCATGGCCACAAGACACAGAAGCTGCAGCATGTGGTTCTGCACCATGTCGCGCAGCGCGCCGGCCTTGTCGTAATAGGTGACGCGGTCCTCGAGGCCGACCGTTTCGGCCACGGTGATCTGCACATGGTCGATATGGGCTGAA
Organism: uncultured Alphaproteobacteria bacterium; assembly: GCA_963726065.1. Lineage (GTDB taxonomy): Bacteria > Pseudomonadota > Alphaproteobacteria > Rhizobiales > Rhizobiaceae > Neomesorhizobium. The sequence goes on along the minus strand of CAVSAU010000002.1, from coordinate 113,976 downwards.
TTCCACAGCGGCTCGTAGAGCGCATTGGCGAAACGCAGCGCCATCAGGTTCTGCACCGTCTCCTTGCCGAGGTAGTGATCGATGCGGAATATCTGGTGTTCACCGAAATCAGCGCCGATCTGGTCGTTCAGCGCCTTGGCCGAGACAAGATCACGGCCGATCGGCTTTTCGACGACGATGCGCGAATTCGGCGTTATCAACCCGTGTTCCTTGAGCTTGTGCGAAATCTCGCCGAACAGGGCCGGCGCGACCGCCAGATAGAAGGCGCGGATGCAGTCGCTTTCGCCGATCGCCTTCTTCAGCTTGGGAAAGCCCTCGCCCGACATGGCATCGACGGCGACGTAGGACAGGCGCGCCAGGAAGGTCTTCAGCTCCCTGGCGTCGATGTCCTCGGGCTTCACATGTTCCGAAATCGCCTTTTTGGCGAAGGCCGGAATTCTTCGTCGGTCATCTTGGAGCGCGAAGCGCCGATGATGCGGGTCGGCTCGGAAAACTGGTGGTCGCGCTGGCGGTAATAGAGCGCCGGCAACAGCTTGCGCTCGGCGAGGTCGCCGGTACCGCCGAAAATGATGAAGTCGAACGGATCGACTGGAATGATCTGACTGGTCATTGTCTGTCCGTAATCTCAGGACTCGCTACTGCGAGCACGCCTATAATCTAATCGATTTAAATTTGCCAGTGCCATGGTGTCACATCCTCAATGCCCGCACTGGAAGCTTGACACGCGGAATGCGGCGCGCGTTTCTCGAGGCCACAAGAGTTCAGTTCCTTCGCGGCTGCAACATAGGACCGTTGCGGAACCATACCAAGGAGGTAAACGCCATGGGCACGCATCTTTCGCGCACCGTCGCAGAAGGCCGGCCTTCATGCAGTTCATCGACGGCAAGCCTGTCGATTCGCTGTCGGGCGTGCGCATCGACGTCGTCTCGCCCTTCCGATGGCAAGGTGTTCGCCTCGATCCCGGCATCCGGCGAGGCCGATGTCGACCGCGCCGTGAAGGCCGCGCGGCGCGCATTCGACGAAGGCCCGTGGAGCCGCATGCCGGCAGTCGAGCGCGGCCGCTGCCTGACCAGGCTCTTCCAGCTCGTCGAAAAGAACGGCGCCGAACTTGCCGCGCTGGAATCGCGCGACACCGGCAAGCCGGTCCGGCAGGGCAAGGCCGATGTCACGGCGACCATGCGCTATTTCGAATTCTACGGCGGCGCCGGCGACAAGATCCATGGCGACACCATCCCCTTCCTCGACGGCTACACCGCGCTGACGCTGCGCGAGCCGCACGGCGTGGTCGCCGGCATCATTCCCTGGAACTATCCGCTGCAGATCCTTGCCCGCGTCGCCGGCGCTGCACTTGCGATGGGCAACACGCTGGTCGTCAAGCCGGCCGAGGATGCCTCGCTGACCGCGATCCGCATGGCCGAACTGGCGCTGGAAGCGGGTATTCCGGAGGGCGTGTTCAACGTCGTAACCGGCTATGGCCGCGAGGCCGGCGCAGCGCTGTCCGGCCATCCGCTGGTCGACTACGTCACCTTCACCGGCTCGCCGCTGACCGGCACCGCAATCCAGCAGGCGGCGGCGGTCAACAACCGCGGCGTCACCATGGAGCTCGGCGGCAAGTCGCCGCAGATCGTCTTTGCCGATGCCGATATCGAGAAGGCGCTTCCGGTGCTGGTCAACGCCATCATCCAGAATGGCGGCCAGACCTGCTCGGCCGGCAGCCGCGTGCTGATCGAGCGGCCGATCTACGACGAGGTCGCCACCGACCTTGCCGAGCGCTTTTCCAAGCTCGTCGCCGGACCGCACGACGCCGACCTCGACCTCGGCGCGCTGATCAACCCGCGGCAGAAGGCGCGCGTCGCCGGCATGGTCGCCGCGGCCGAGGAGGCTGGAATTCCGGTACTGGCAAGAGGTTCGGTCCATGCCGATGCGCCGGCCGGCGGCTATTATCACGCGCCGGTGCTGTTCGGCTCCGTCGATCCGCAAGCTGCCATCGCGCAGGAAGAAGTGTTCGGACCGGTGCTGGCGCTGTTCCCGTTCGATGGCGAGGAGGCAGGCGGTCCGCGCTTGCCAACGGCACCGAATTCGGGCTCGTCGCCGGCGTCTGGACGAGGGATGGCGCCCGCCAGCATCGCGTCGCCAAGCGCGTCCGCGCCGGCCAGGTCTTCGTCAACGGCTATGGCGCGGGCGGCGGCGTCGAGCTTGCCGTTCGGCGGCTTCAAGAAAGTCCGGCCACGGCCGCGAAAAGGGTTTCGAGGCGCTCTACGACATGTCGGCGACCAAGACGATCGTGTTCAACCATGGGTAAAACAGTATGAAACGTCTCGAAAGACAAGGTCGCGATCATCACCGGCGCGGCGTCCGGGTTTGGCGAGGGCATGGCCAAGCGCTTTGCCGAGGAAGGCGCCAAGGTCGTCGTCGCCGACCTCAACGCCAAGGGGGCGGAGCGAGTCGCGGGCGAGATCGGCGAACGCGGCGATCGCACGTCACGACCGACGTCTCGCAGAAATCCGAATTCGACGAGATGGTGGATGCGACCATGAACGCCTTCGGCCGCATCGACATCATGGTCAACAATGCCGGCTACACCCACCGCAACGGCGACATGCTCGAGGTCGACGAGGCGACTTTCGACCTGATCACCGCCGTCAACATGAAGGCGATCTACCATGCCGCGCGCGCCGTCGTGCCGATCATGGAAAGGCAGGGCGGCGGCGTGATCCTCACCACCGCCTCGACCGCGGGCCTGCAGGCCGCGGCCGGGCCTGACCTGGTACAACGCCTCCAAGGGCTGGGCGATCACCGCCACCAAGTCGATGGCGGTCGAGCTCGCGCCGAAGAACATCCGCGTCAACTGCCTCTGCCCGGTCGCCGGCGAGACCGGCATGCTGGAGCAATTCATGGGCGAGGACACGCCGGAACTGCGCGCGAAGTTCCGCGCCTCGATCCCGCTCGGCCGGCTGTCGACGCCGCTCGACATCGCCAACGCCGCGCTTTGGCTGGTCTCCGACGAGGCCGCCTTCATCACCGGCGTCGCGCTGGAAGTCGACGGCGGCCGCTGCATCTAAACTCCGCTTGCCGCTGAATTCGTAGGGATAAGCACTCGGTATGCCACCGCCAGGGGCGCATTGGGCTTGACCGCGCAAGGGCGTGCCCTATTCGACTGGGCCAAAGAAAAACACGACGGGAAACGCCATGCATAAGGCCGCCATCACTGGAACCGGCATCTTCACGCCCGGAGAAATCATCACCAATGCCGAACTGGTGGCCTCCTACAACGAATATGCCCATCGCCACAACAAGCTCCATGCCGACGCGATCGAAGCCGGCGAACGCGTACCGATGCCGCTGTCGAGCGAGGAATTCATCCTCAAGGCGTCCGGTATCGAGCGCCGGCACGTGATGAGCAAATTCGGCATTCTCGATCCCGGCATCATGCACCCGGTATTGCCGGAACGCGCCGAGGAAGACCTGTCGATCATGGCCGAGATTTCGGTAAAGGCGGCCGACGAGGCATTGACCAAGGCCGGCCTGCAGGCAGCGGCGATCGACGCCGTCATCTGTGCCGCCTCCAATCACGAGCGCGCTTATCCGGCCATCGCCATCGAGGTGCAGCAGGCGCTAGGTATCAAGGGTTTCGCCTTCGACATGAACGTCGCGTGTTCGTCGGCGACCTTCGGTATCCAGCTTGCCGCCGACATGATTCGCAGCGGCTCGGCTCGCGCCGTGCTGATGGTTAATCCCGAAATAACCTCGGGCCATCAGGAATGGCGTGATCGTGACTGTCATTTCATCTTCGGGGATGTCTGCACGGCCGTCATTATCCAGCGGGTCGAAGATGTTGGAACCGACGATGGCTACGAGATCGTATCTACGCGGCTGTTGACCGAATTTTCCAACAGTATCCGCAACAATAACGGCTTCCTGCGGCGCACGCGGGAAGGCCATATGACCGACCGACGCGACATGCAGTTCCACCAGCAAGGCCGCAAGGTATTCAAGCAGGTGGTGCCGATCGTCGCCGAGCTGATGCTCGGCCACCTCACCGATGCCGGACTCAAGCCTGTTCAGCTGTCACGGCTCTGGCTGCACCAGGCCAACAAGGCGATGAACGACCTGATCGGCCAAAAGGTAATGGGCCGCGAGCCGACGCGTGAAGAGCAGCCGAACGTGCTGCAGGATTACGCCAACACGTCGTCCGCCGGCTCGATCATCGCCTTCTCGAAATTCTCCGACGACCTGCCCTCCGGCAGCTACGGTGTCATATGCTCCTTCGGGGCCGGTTATTCCGCCGGCAGCGTCATCGTGAGGAAGATGTAGCGCGGCTGCACATCAAACCCGCAGATCGGCCAGATAGGTGTTTTCTGCAGCCGAGGCGGCAAAATCCTCAGTCCGCAGATCAGCAAACAGCAGCTCTTCGCCGGTTTCGCCCGCTTCGGCCAGCATCGAGCCATCCGGCGCCGCGACGCCTGATAGCCCGGCATACGAAAACCGCTCGTCGGCGCCGCAATGATTGACATAGGCGACGAATACCTGGTTCTCGAAGGCGCGCACCGGAATGATCTTGCGGGCGATCAACGCGGCATGGCCGCTCGCCGGCAGCGCTGTCGGCGCCAGCACGGCTTCGGCGCCGGCCTGCGCCAGACGCCGCACATTCTCCGGGAACTCCACATCGTAGCAGATCAGCATGCCGAGCTTCATCCCGCGGAAGTCGATGACGCTGGCGGAGGGTTTTTCCGGCGTGAACAGCTCCCGCTCGTAAGGGCCGTAAAGATGCGACTTGCGATAGACCTCCAAAACGCCGCGCCGATCGACCAGCATGGCGCTGTTGTAGATTGTATCGCCGTCGCGCTCGGCAAAACCGGCGATGACCGCAACGCCGGTTTCCAGCGACAGGCCGTGCAGCCTGGTCGCCGTATCGCCATCGGGCGTTTCGGCGAGGTCCCTGATAGCTTCGCCAACACCGTAGCCGGTGACCGCCAGTTCCGGGGTGACGAGAAGATCGGCGCCCTGTTCTCCGGCCTCGTGCATGGCGCGCCCGATGCGGTCAAGGTTGGCGGCGGGATCGCTGGACACGGCCTTCATCTGGAGGATTGCGAGTTTCATCAGTTGGAATCCGATGACATGGCGCCGAGAAGCCGTCTGATGTCGCCGAATTTGGCGATCAGCCCGAACACCAGCGCTGCAATGGCGACAAAGAACACCGACACCGAGGCCATGGTCGGAGTGTATCCGTAGCGCAGCGCGTTGAAGATCTTGATGGGCAACGTTTCCGTAGTGAAACCGATGGTCATGTAGGCAACGATGTATTCGTTGAGCGACAGCACGAAGGCAAAGGCATAGCCCGAGACGAGGTAAGGCAGGATCAGCGGCAGCACGACGGTTTTCAGAACCGTGCGATCGTCGGCTCCCATGGTCGATGCGGCTTCCACCAGCGAGCGGTCGATGGAGGCGAAACCGAGCGACAAGGTCACCAACGGAAGCGTGACGAAAAAGATGGCGTGGCTGATAATGGCGGTGAAGAACTGGCCGAAGAGCCCGACCGTCGCCCAGAATGTTAGGAAGCCGAGCGCCGTAATGACCGGCGGCAGGATGAAGGGCGCGAGGCCAAGGACCTGGAAGATGTTCGCCCAGGGCGCGATGCGCCGCCACAGGAACCATGACAGCGGCAGCGCGATGGCGACCGCGATTGCAGCCGAGCAGACAGCAAGCGTCACCGAATGGATCAGCGCCAGCCGCCATTCCGGATTGGTGAATATCTGGCCATACCATGCCAGCGAAAAGCCTTTCGGCGGAAAGGCGAGATCCTGCTTTTCGTTGACCGAGACGCCGGCCACCACGATCAGCGGCGCGGCAAGGAACAGCCCGACCAGGAAGAAATAGAAGCGCCGCAGCAACCTTTCGCTCATCCCGCATTCTCCCTGCGCCCGAGCATCAGCGTCAATCCGACCAGCGCCAGCGAGATCAGCACCAGGAACACCGCCATAGCCGCGGCGAACGGCATGTTGGACTGGTAGATCGCCTGGTCGGTAATCAGCACGGACAGCGTCCAGTGCTGCGGCCTGCCGAGCATCTGCGGCAAGAGATAGGAACCGAGCGCAAAAACAAAGACCATGATAAGGGTGGCGACAATGGTGTTCCTGAGCGCCGGCAACACGACATTGAGGAAGGCGCGGACGGGAGACGCGCCGAGCGTCCGCGCCGCCTCAAGCAGCGTCGGATCGAGGCGCACCAGGGCGGGATAGAGCACCAGGATCGTATAGGGCAGCGCCTGGTAAACCATACCGGTGAGCACGGCGCCAAATCCCGGTGACAGCGCCTTCGCCTCGCTCATCAACCCAATGGCGACAAAAAGATTGGTGATGCCCGCGGTCTTCGAAAAAAGCGTCTGCCAGGCAAAGCCGATGATGACCTCCGACAGCGATAGGACCGAGAGAAGGCAGACCAGCCATACAGTCTGCACCGGGCGCGTCTGCCTGGTGAGCAGATAGGTGAACGGGAAGGCGATGGCGACGCAACACAGCGCTACCAGCACCGCCAGCATCAGCGAGAAGCCGAGCACCTTGGCAAAGAACAGCGACAGGAAGCGCGCATAATTGTCGAAGACGAAATCCGGCGTGTAAAAACCGGCCGGATTGCGCTGGAAAAAGCTCACCGCGATCATCGTCGAGAACGGGATGACGAAGAAGACGATCAGCATCAGCGCCGGAAATGCCAGCGGCGTATAGTCGGCCAGCGTGCGCGGCGGCTCTCGTCTCATTGGGCGAGCACCACGCAGCTCTCGGGCGGCAGCACCACGCCGACCTTCTGCCCCTGCTTGACGTTCGGCCTTTCGCGCGGCGTGGCCACCGAGACGATACTGGCGCCGCCGGCTTCCACGAAGGTCTCGATGGTGCCGCCGAGGTCGCGCACGAAAGTAACCGTGCCGCCGATGGCATCCTTGCCCGGCTTATCGAGATGCACATCCTCGGGCCGGATCGACAGCGATGCCTTGCTGGCTCCGCCTGGCAGCTTCAACCCGGCGATGGCCTGGCCAAGCACGATGGCGCGCCCAGCGCTGTCGGTCGTAACCTCAAGAAGGTTGGTGGAACCGATGAAATCGGCGACGAACGCGTCGGCCGGCTTGCGATAGATTTCGATCGGCGAGGCGGCCTGGCGGATCCTGCCGTTGCCCATGACGACGACAAGGTCGGCCATGGTCATCGCTTCGCGCTGGTCGTGGGTGACGACGATAGTGGTGATGCCGAGCTTCTGTTGCAGCTGACGCAACTCTACCTGCATGGCTTCGCGCAGCTTTGCGTCGAGCGCGGAGAGCGGCTCATCGAGCAGAAAGAGTTTTGGCGAGATAGCGAGTGCACGGGCAATCGCCACACGCTGCCGCTGGCCGCCGGACAGTTTCGCCACCGGGCGGTCGGCATAGCCGGATAGATGAATCAGCGAAAGTAGTTCATCGGTGCGCTTTTTCTGCACGTCGCGCGCCGCGCCGCGGATGCGCAGCGGGTACGAAATATTATCGCCCACGGAGAGATGCGGAAACAGCGCCAGCGACTGGAACACCATGCCGAGGTTGCGCTTGTGGGTGGGAATGCCGGTGATGTCCTTGCCGTCCAGCACGATGGCGCCGGCGGTCGGCTCCTCCAGCCCCGCGATCATCCTGAGCAACGTGGTCTTGCCGCATCCGGAAGGGCCGAGCAGGCAGACGAAGGTGCCGTGCGGCACATCGATGCGCACATTGTCGACGGCTTTGAAGTCGCCGAACGTCTTGGTGATGTCATTGAGGGAAAGGCCGGACATGCCTGCTCCTATTATTTGACGGCTGGGGCGGCAGTATTTACCCACAGGGTAGTCGGTGGGCGAAGGGTTACCATTCGATCTTCTCCCCGCAGGCGGGGAGAAGATGCCGGCAGGCAGACGAGGGGCAGCGAAACTTGCTCGTGGACACCGCCCTTCCGCGCTTCGCGCCACCCTCCCCTCCGCAAGCGGGGAGAGGGGAAATCAGCTGACGATCAGCTCAGTCCACTTCTGGTTGATCCAGTCGGCCTTGGTCGTATAGAGGTCGTAGCGGGGAATGATCGGCGGGATTTCCGACGACACCGCGGCAAACTCCTCCGGCTTCAAGTCGAGCACATCTTTCTTCAGTGTCGGCGCCGTGCCGACCTTGCGCGACATCAGGCCCTGGATCGCCGGCTGGCTCATATAGTCGATGAACACATGCGCCTCCTCAACCTTGGTCGAGGCGCGCGACAGCGCCCAGTTGCCGGAATCCTGGATGCCGCCCTGCTTCGGGAAGGTCGAGCGCACGGGATGGCCGTCGGCCGCCGCCAGGCCGGTGACGTCGTGGTAATACTGGCCCATCGGGATTTCGCCGGATTTCAGCGCCTGCTCGAACTGCGCCTCGTCGCGATACCAGAGGCGGACGTTCGGCTTCACTTCGGCAAGCTTGGCGAACGCCTTTTCCAGCCCGTCGTCGGTGTCTAGCGCCTTGGTGCCGCCCATGAAGGTGGTGGCGGTCACTTCGAGCAGGAACGAGTTGGACGCCAGCGCCAGCAGGCCGAGCTTGTCGGCATTGGCTGGATCCCAAAGTGCCTCCCAGGAGGTCGGGGCTTCCTTGTAGACATCCGTGTTGGTCACCAGCGTGATGTACCAGGCCACCGCCCCGATGCCGGCGACGCGTCCGTCCGGATATTTGTTGATGAAGTGCGGCAGCAAGCTGTCGTAATTCTTGATCTTGGCCGGGTCGATGGGCGTCCACAGTTCGGTCGACTGGCCCTTAAGCGTCGACGTCTGCGACATCATCGAAACGTCGGCCGGCGCCTGACCTGCCTTCGCCGCCTGTTCGAGCTGCACCAGCCAGGCTTCGCCTGTCGGCTCAGCGACCGATTCGACTGCGATGCCGGTCGTCTTGGTGAATTCGGGAAAGATGTTCTTGTCGAACGAATCCTTGAAGTAGCCGCCATAGACGCCGACCTTCAGCGACTTGTCCTGTGCCCTCAGCACGGACGGCATGGCGAGCATGCCGGCGGCGGCTAGCCCGGTGCCGAGCACCGTGCGGCGGCTGATGCCGCGATGGCGAAATCCAGTCATGTCATTCTCCTCTTCTTGCCCGGGTTGCCCGGTGTTCCCATTTTTTTTCGGTCGAAGTCTAATTCAACTGCCCGTCAATGTCTTGCCGATCGAGCCTCCAGCATGCGGGCATATTGTGTCAGCGGGAAGCAAATGACGAAGAAAATCAGCGCCACCAGCCCATAGACGGTGAACGGTTCGAAGGTTGCATTGTTGATGGCATTCGAGGTGCGCACCAGCTCCTCGAAACCGATGATCGAGGTCAGTGCGGTCGCCTTGACCAGTTGCACGAGAAAGCCGACGGTAGGCGCCCGTGTGATCGAAAAAGCCTGCGGCAGGATGATCAGCCTGAGCTCCTGCAGATAGTGCAGGCCGAGGCTGGCGCCGGCATCCCACTGGCCGCGCGGCAATGCGTCGACGCCGCTGCGCCATATCTCGGCGAGATAGGCGCTGGCGAAGAAGGTGAGGCCGAGCACTGCCGCCGTCCATGGTTCGATGCGGAAGCCCAGCATCGGCAGACCGAAGAACATCAGGAAAAGCTGCATCAAAAGCGGCGTGCCCTGGAACAGCGCGATGTAACCTGACGAGAAGCGCCGCGCCCATTTGTTCTTGGCGATGCGAAGGAACAGGATGACCATGCCGACCAGGGCGCCGCCGATGAAGGCGACGATCGACAGCAGAACCGTCCAGCGCGCGGCGAGCAAAAGATTGCGGACGATGTCCCAGAGAGTGAACTCGATCATGACACGCCTGCTCCCAACACGCGCCGTCCGCCGGCGACCAGAAATCGGCGCAACGCCATCGACAGGCCGAGATAGACCATGGTGACGACGAAATAGGTTTCGAAAGCACGGAAAGTGCGCGCCTGCAGCATGTCGGCCTCGTAGGTCAGTTCCCGCACCGCGATCTGCGACACCACCGCCGATTCCAGCATCATGATGACGATCTGGCTGGTCAGCGCAGGAAAGATCACCTTCAGCGCCTGCGGCAGCACGATCTTGATGAAGACCTGTCGCGGACGCAGGCCAAGCGCCAGCGCGGCTTCGCGCTGGCCAGTCGGCACAGCATCGAGACCGGCGCCGACGATTTCGGTAGTATAGGCCGCCATGTTCAAGGTCATGGCAAGAATGGCGGCGATAACCGGATCGAGCCGGACGCCGAGCGCCGGCAAGCCGAAGAAGATGAAGAACAGCTGCACCAGGAACGGCGTGTTGCGCACCACCTCGACATAGACGGTGATCGCCTGGCGCAGCAGGGGATAGCCGCTGCGCCGGCCGGCGGCGCCGAGCACGCTGAAAAACGTGCCGGCGATTGTGGTGACGGTGATCAGCATCATCGTCATCGCCGCGCCCTGGGCTATGGCGCCCAGGGCCTCGGTCAAGCCAGCCGAAGTCGAGGCTGTAGCCCACGGATCAATCCTTGAGGTTTTCAGGATTGAGCGGTGTCTTCAGCCAGGCTTCCGAACTTGCGTTCAGCTTTCCGTCTGCGAGCATCTTGGCGACGGCATCGTTGATCGCCTTCTTCAGACGCTCCTCATTCTTGTTGAGACCGATATGCGAGGGCGAGGTAAGCAGCTGGAACTTCTGTTCCGGCTTCAGCTCCTCCTGCCGCGCCAGAACCTGCGCGCCGACATCGTTGCCGACGACCATCAGCTGGGTCTGGCCGGAGATGAAAGCCTGGATCACCGCGTTGTAGTTGTCGAAGCGTTTGATGTCGGCGGTGGCGGGCGCGGCCTCCGTCAGCGATGTATCTTCCAGCGTGCCGCGGTTGACAGCGATCGACTTGCCGGCGAGATCGTCCTTGCCCTTGACCTCGAGGGCCGCCGGTCCGATCACCGCGATGTAATAAGGTGCGTAGGCGGCGGCGAAATCGATGACCTGCTCGCGCTCCTTGGAGTAGCCGACGCTCATCAGCAGATCGACGCGCTTTTCGGTGAGGTAGGGAATGCGGTTCTGGCCGGTCACCGCGACCGGGTTGAGCTTTACCTTCAGCGTGTCGGCGATGTGCTGCGCGACGTCGATGTCATAGCCCTTGAGGCTCATATCGGCGCTGGCCGAAGAGAAGGGCGGGAAGTCGGCGAAGACGCCGACATTGAGCTGGCCGGCGGCGGTGATGTCGTCGATGGCGTCAGCCTGAGCGGCAGTTGCGCCGGCCAGGAGTGCGGCCGCCAGCAGCGACGAACGGAAAATGCTCTTCATGGTCATGTCTTGTGTTCCCTTTTCAAGACTGTTGGAAATTTCCTGCCGGCCTTTTGTTGTTGCTCTCCAGTCAGGCTATCGGCGATCCCGCCGCGGCAAATCTGCTCCCCGCAGAGCCGCGACGCGACCGGTTCAGTTCATGGCTCAGCCTCGCTTGCCGGTGACGAACGGGCTGAAAACCATCAGGCTCAGAATTTCGAACAGCACCTGCGCGCCGGCATGTGCGGTGTTGGTGGTCGCGTCATATTGCGGCGCGACCTCGACGACGTCGCCGCCGACCAGGTTGACGCCCTTCAGGCCGCGCAGGATTTCCAGCACCTCGCGCGTCGTCAGGCCGCCGACTTCCGGCGTGCCGGTGCCGGGCGCGAAGGCCGGGTCGAGGCTGTCGATGTCGAAGGACAGGTAGGTCGGGCCGTCGCCGACGATCTTTCTTGCCTTCTCGATGATCGGCGGGAATGCCGAGGCCGGAAACCTCCTCGGCATGGATCACGGTCATGCCGGATTCGTAGGTGAACTCCCACAGATACTCGGCCGAGCCGCGAATGCCGATCTGGATGGTGCGCGTCGGGTCGAGCACGCCGTCGAGCACGGCGTTGCGGAACGGTCCGCCATGGTGGAACTTGGTCAGGTCGTAGGCGCCGCCGGTGTCGCAATGCGCGTCGATATGGATCATGCCGACCGGCGCGCTTCTTGCCGACCGCCTTGAGGATCGGATGGGTGATCGAATGGTCGCCGCCGACCGACAGCGGCACCACGCCGGCATCGACGATCTGGTTGATGCGGCGCTCGATGTCGTCATGGCTGAGCTCCAGCCGGTAGCGGCTCTGGAACGGCACATCGCCGATGTCGGCGACGCGCAGATCCTGTACCGGCGCGCAGTCGAGCACGTGATTGTAGGGGCCGATGCGCTCGATGGTGCGCAGCGCGCGCGGGCCGAAGCGCGAGCCCGGCCGGTTGGTGACGCCGAGATCCATCGGCACGCCGACCATCGCCACCTGCAGATCGCCGAAATCGGGATTGTCGTTGTCGACCTGGCGATAGGGAGCGGTCAGGAAGGTCGGCACGCCGGAATAGGGCGCCAGCCGGGTGCCGCTCTTGGTGAAGATCTTGTCGGCGACGCGCCGGAATTTCGGATTGAACAGCTCGCCGCCATGGCTTTCGCCATATTTCTTCTGCAACGCGTCGAGCTTGCTGCGGTCCCATGCCATGCCGAAAAATCCTCCTGACGCGCCGGAACCGTTGGTTCCCTTCTGGAAATTGCCGCTTTGCCGCCCGCGAGATTGTCCCTCGCGGCGCCGCTGCAATTCTGCCAAGCCTTGATGATGCGCTGGGATGATTGTCGCGGCGTAGCGTTGAAAAGACAATTGATATTGTTATAGGGTTTCGCTGTGAGATTTACTCACAAAGTCCGGCCATGCCAAGGCGCCTTCCCCCGCTCAACCCGCTGCGCGCCTTCGAGGCGACGGCGCGCCATGGCTCGCTGACCAAGGCGGCGGGCGAACTCAACGTCACGCACGGCGCCATAAGCCACCAGATCAAGGCGCTGGAAGCTTCGCTCAACGTCAGGCTTTTCGAGCGCGCCGGGCAGAGACTGAAACTCACCTCCCAAGGCGCCGAACTCCTGCCGGCCGTCTCCAATGCCTTCGAGGGCATCGCCGCGGCGACGGCCCGGATGACGCGGCCGACCAGTTCCGGCGCACTGACCGTCAGTTGCGTGCCGGCGCTTCTCTCCTTCTGGTTGATCCCGCGGCTTGGCAGCTTCACCACCCAGTATCCCGGCATCCGGCTTACCCTCAACGCCTCCAACAATCCCGGCGACATCCACTCCGCGGATGTCGACGTGTGCCTGCTCTATGGCGACGGCAACTGGGGCGACTGCTGGCTGAAGCTCTGGTCGCGGCTGGAGCTATTCCCGGTCGCCAGTCCGACGCTTATCAACAACAAGCCGATCCGCACCGTGCGCGACTTGGCCGACCACGTCATGCTGCATGCCGACGACGGTCGCGAGTGGCACACCTGGCTGGCTGCGGCGGACGCACTGGACCTGGCGCGGGGCCCGCAGCACTTGATGAGCGACGCCCGCCTATCGGTGGAAGCGGCGGTGCATGGCCACGGCGTTGCGTTGGGCGACACGGTGACGGCGAGCGGACTGATGGCCAAGGGCCAGCTCGTCTCGCTGTTCAACCTGTCGGTGCCAGCTGTCGACGCCTTTTATGTCGCCTGCCGCAACGACCTGAAATCGGCGCCGATCGTCAAGGTGTTCATCGACTGGCTTTACGCGGAGAAGCAGGAAACCGCGGGGCTTGGCGACCTGCCGCTCGCCGGGCAGAAGAGTATCCGCAAACGCAAGCGGACGACTACGGCCAGCCAGCCCTGAGACGGACCGTGGAGAGGAACATGAACCCCTTTGTCTTCAACACCACCGCGTCGCTTGTCTTCGAGGCTGGGTCATCGCGGCGACTGGCCGATATCGCCGGCAAGAAACTCGGTGACAATGTGCTGTTCGTCACCGATCCCGGCCTGCGCCGCCTCGGACTCTGCGAACCCGCGCTTGCGTCGCTGAAGGCTGCCGGCATGGAGGTCACCGTTTTCGATGCCGTGGAAGCCGATCCGTCGCTCGCCACGTTGACGAAGGCCGTCGATCTCGGCCGTACGGCAAGCGCAAGGGGCGTGGTCGGTTTCGGCGGCGGTTCCTCGCTGGACGTTGCCAAGCTTGCCGCCCTGCTGCTTGGCTCCAATGAAAATCTCGACGACGCGTGGGGTGTCGCCAATGCCCAGGGGCCCGCGCCTGCCACTGGTCCTCGTACCGACCACGGCGGGCACCGGCTCGGAGGTCACCCCGGTCTCGATCATCACCGTCGGCGAAGAGGAAAAGCGCGGCGTCTCCTCGCCGGTGATCCTGCCGGACATCGCCGTGCTCGATCCTGAACTGACGCTCGGCCTGCCACCGGCAATCATCTGCGGCGACCGGCGTCGACGCCATGGTGCATGCCATCGAGGCCTATGCCTCGAAAAGCGTCAACAACAACCCGCTTTCGAAGATGCTGGCGAAACAGGCGCTGCGCCTGCTCGGCGCCAACATCGAGACCGCCGTCTTCGACGGTAGGAATATCGAGGCGCGCGGCGCGATGCTGCTCGGCTCGATGCTGGCGGGTCAGGCTTTCGCCAATTCGCCGGTCGCCGCCGTCCATGCGCTGGCCTATCCGATCGGCGGCACCTTCCATGTGCCGCACGGGCTTTCCAACGCGCTGGTGCTGCCGCATGTGCTGCGCTTCAACATGCCGGATGCCGCGCACCTTTATGCGGAAATCGCCGCCGAGGCTTTCCCCGGCCTGTCGCGGGAGGAAGGCGCGCAAGGCCGCTGTGCCGCCTTTGTCGAAGAACTTGCCGGGCTGTCACGCAGGCTCGGTCTCGCAGACGCGGCTGCGCGATGTGAAGATCGGCGAGGAGCATCTGGAGAAGATGGCTGCCGATGCGATGAAACAAACGCGGCTTCTGGTCAACAATCCGCGTGCCGTTTCGCAGGCCGATGCCCTCGCCATCTACCGCGCGGCATGGTGAGTCCCGCCTCACGCCATCCGATTTTTCGTCTCAAAACGAGAGGCGCACAGCCCGATTCGATGCTATAGGCCAAACCATGGGCGGCCAAACGCCCTGCCGTGACAGCGTTTTGGGAGGGTCGACATGGCAAGAACAGACATTGCGCGGCGTGTCTACAATCACACCTGGAAGCTCGATCCGATCGTGCGTTCGCTGCTCGACACGGATTTCTACAAGCTTCTGATGCTGCAGATGATCTGGGGCATGTACCCCAAGGTCGACGCCACCTTTTCACTGATCAACCGCACCACCACGGTGCGCCTCGCCGACGAGATCGACGAACAGGAGTTGCGCGACCAGCTCGACCACGCCCGTACCGTACGGTTCTCCAAGAAAGAAATGATCTGGCTGGCCGGTAATACATTTTACGGCCGCAAGCAGATATTCGAGCCCGAATTCCTCGCCTGGCTGGCCGATTTCCGGCTGCCGGAATACGAGCTGCACAAGCGCGACGGCCAGTACGAACTCGAATTCCCCGGCCCGTGGATGTACACCTCCATGTGGGAAATCCCGGCGCTGGCGATCATCAACGAGTTGCGCTCGCGCGCCGCGATGAAAAGCTTCGGCCCATTCGCGCTCGACGTGCTTTATGCGCGCGCCAAGGCCAAGATGTGGGCCAAGACCGAACGCTTGCGGGCGCTGCCAGACATCCGCATTTCGGATTTCGGCACGCGACGCCGGCATTCCTTTCTCTGGCAACGCTGGTGCGTCGAGGCCCTGAAGGAAGGCATCGGCGATGCCTTCACCGGAACGTCGAACGTGAAGCTTGCCATGGATACCGACCTCGAGGCGCTCGGCACCAACGCGCATGAGCTGCCGATGGTTCTGGCTGCACTCGCCAGGACCGACGAGGAACTGCTGCGCTCACCCTACAAGGTGCTGCAGGACTGGCAGCGTTATTATGGCGGCAATCTGCTGATCGTGCTGCCGGATGCTTTCGGCACCGCATCGTTCCTGCGCGACGCGCCCGACTGGGTCGCCGACTGGACCGGCTTCAGGCCAGACAGCGCACCGCCGATCGAAGGCGGCGAGCGCATCATCAAGTGGTGGCGCGACAAGGGCAAGAATCCCAAGGACAAGCTCCTGATCTTCTCCGACGGGCTCGATGTCGACACCATCGAGCGGACCTACCGCCACTTCCGTGGCAAGGTGCGCATGGCGTTCGGCTGGGGCACCAACCTGACCAACGATTTCGAGGATTGCGCTCCGACCGAGACCGACGACCTCAATGCCATTTCGCTGGTCTGCAAGGTGACCGAAGCGAACGGCCACCCGGCGGTGAAACTCTCCGACAATCCGGCCAAGGCGACCGGCGACAAGCGGGAGATCGAGCGTTACCTGAAGATTTTCGGCGAAGCGGATGCGCGTGTCGAGCAGCCTGTTTTTGTGTGACATCCGCGCAAAATAGCCGGCAAATGAAGGTCGCCACGCCGCTTCTTGCTTTCATCGCCCTCGCGACGGCAACCGGTGACGCTTTCGCCCACGCCTCCGACCGCGGTCACGTTCTGCTGCTGCCAACCGGCTATTACCTGACCGGCGGCGGCATTGCCGTCGCGGCGAGTTTCCTGGCGCTGACGGTGTTGCCACCGGCCTTGTTCGACCGGCTGGCCGCCCAGCGCCGTCAACTGTTTCGCATCGGCACTGGCCTTCGCCCGCTGGTCAGCCTGGTGTCCCTCGTGTTTCTGGTCGTGCTTGTCGCTGCCGGTTTTCTAGGCAGCCGCGATCCGCTGTCCAATTCCCTGCCGCTGACGATCTGGACGTTGCTCTGGGTCGGGTTGACCCTGGTGCAAGGCCTGATCGGCAATGTCTGGGCATGGATCAATCCCTGGTACGGGGCCGCCTGGTTGTTCGAGAGCATCACCGGGACCGGTGAGCGCGCCACCCGTCTGCCCGCAGCTGTTGGCTACTGGCCGGCGGTGCTGCTGTTCTTCGGCTTCGCCTGGTTCGAGCTGATCTATCCCGCGCCCGACGACCCCGCGCGGCTGGCGTTGGCGGTCGCCATCTACTGGGCCTTCAACTTCCTCTGCATGCTGATCTTCGGCTATGATGCATGGAACCGGCGCGGCGAATGCCTTTCGGTGTTTTTCGGCATGATCGCGCGGCTTTCGATTTTCGAACTTGCCGCTTCGCCGGCCGATCACGGCCGGCTCAGCCTATGCTGGCCGGGGGCCAAGCTGCGCAACGCCGCACCCTTGCCTTTGAGCGGCGTGCTCTTTCTTCTCCTGGCGCTTGCCTCCGTCTCCTTCGACGGCTTGTCCAAGACCTTCTTCTGGCTCGGCATGAACGGCATCAACCCGCTGGAATTTCCCGGCCGTTCAGCGCTCATCGGCACCAGCACGACCGGTCTGCTTTTGACCTTTGCGGTGCTGTCGGCAGCATTCCTGCTCGTCGTCTACGCCGGTGAGCAGCTTGGCGGGGGCGCAAACGGTTTCCTCCACGCGGCCGGCCTTCTGGTCTGGTCGATCGTGCCGATCGCGATCGCCTATCATTTTTCCCACTACCTGACGGCGCTGGTCGTCAACGGGCAATACGCAGCGGTGGCGCTTTCCGATCCGTTCTCATTGGGATGGAACCTGTTCGGCACCGCCTACATGCAGGTCACGCCCGGCATTGTGGCCGGTGCGGGTTCCGCCAGGGTGCTGTGGAACCTGCAGGCCGGCGCGATCATCGCCGGGCACGTGCTTGCCGTGCTGGTCGCGCACATGCTCGCCGCGCGGTTGCACGCCTCGCCGAAAAGCGCCGCGCTCAGCCAGGCGCCGCTCGCACTCCTGATGGTCGCATACACCGTTTTCGGCCTCTGGCTGCTCTCCACGCCGACCGCAGGGTGACGTTGGGGGAGTTTCTATTGCCATCGCTTCGATTGATGGTTTAGTTGGCATACATGCAATTTTCGCCGCTTCCGCCGCGAAGCGGCGCACGGCAGATGATCAGGTCAGATCGCTAAAAAGGGGAACGGCATGGCTGGGAATCGCGACAGCAAAAGCTTGCTCAACGGAACACTTTCGCGCCGCACCGCCCTCAAGGGTTTCGGCGCTGCCGCCGGCCTGGCGCTCGCGCCAGGTTATGTGCGCTACGCGCAGGCGCAATCCTCGGCACCGATCAAGATCGGTTTTCAGGCCCATCGCACCGGCATCGGCGCTGCCTATGGCCGCTGGTACGAGAAGACCACAAATGCGGCGGTGAAGGCGATCAACGATGCCGGTGGTATTGGCGGCCGGCCTATCGAAATCGTGGTCGAGGATGACGGCACCGACCCGAAGCGCGGCGCCGAGGTGGTAGGAAAATTCGCCACCCAGCACAAGACCGACATCGTCTTCGGCACATTGTTCTCGCATGTGGTGATCGGCTCTGCTCCAACAGCCGGCGAGTTGAAAATCCCCTACTACGTCGTCAGCGAAGGCCACCACGTCGCCTCGACGAAACTCAACCGCTATGTGTTCCAGCCAGGCATCACCGACGTGAAGAGCCAGATCCAGGCGATGGCGCCGTGGGTGGCAAGCAATGTCGGCAAGAAGGTCACGATGATTTTCCCCGATTTTGCTTTCGGGCATGACCACCGCGACTACCTGCCGCCGGCTCTGAAGGCGCAAGGCGCCGAGGTCATCGCACAGATTGCCATCCCGCCGACCGAAAGCTCCTTCACCAAATATTTCCCACAGATCCCCGCCGAAACCGAGGTCATCTACCACGTCATGGTGGGCCCGGCGGTGCTAACCTTCGTGAAGGAGCTCGGCGAGTTCTACGGCTCCAACCGGCCACAGCTCTTCGGCTTCATCGATTCGCTGGAAGCGGTCGACATCAACAGCCCCGGCCTCGAGTTCCTCGACGGCAGCCATTTCTGGGAAGGGTCGCCACGCTACGCTCAGGAAAACGACAGCGAAGCGCAGAAGGCTTACCGCGCCGCCGTCGGCATTGACGACAATGGCGCCGCAGTCGGCGACCCGAAGGATGTATCGACGGCTGCCCACATGTTCGGTTGCTGGGAAACTCTCTACGTCATCAAGAAGGCGATGGAGGATACCGGCTACAAAGGCCCCGAGGACCGCACCAAGCTGGTCGAGGCGACCGAAGCGCTGACCAAGTTCGACGAAGGTCCCGAGCATCCGCAAGGCGACAAGACCTTCAACGGCAAGATCCACCAGTGCTTCGGCCACCAGAACATCTCGAAAGTCGAGGATGGCAAGCTGAAAGTCGTGCACCGCACCTCGATCGAAGATGGGCTGTACGAGCCGGAAGGCGACTACACGACGATGCCCTTGTGACCTTGCGGGATGCTGGAGATGTCGAGTTCAACGCCATTCCTTGGTGTGTGATCGCCTGAATGGCGTTTTTCCCGCACCTGCTGCTCGCAACGCTGGAAGGCCTCGTGACGTCAGCGGTGCTGGCGCTCACGGCGCTCGGCCTGTCGCTGGTGTTCGGCGTCATGCGCGTCGTCAATGTCGCGCATGGCGAGTTCTTCATGCTCGGCGCCGTGCTCGCCTGGGCAGTCACCACGGCATTTGGCGGTCATCCGGCACTCGGCTTTCTGCTTGCGCTGGTGATCAGCCCGCTGATCGTCGGAACTGTAGCCCTTATCGCCGAGCGGCTCGTGCTTCGCCGGCTGAATTACAACCCGGAAGCCACCATCGTCGCTACCATAGGCATGCTCTACATCATCCAGCAGGCGGCGCTCACCTTCTACGGACCCGAGGCGCGGCCGGTCGCGCCGCCGTTCAGCTACCGCATCCTCCTGCCCTGGTTCGGCTATTCCGGCTACAAACTTTCCATCGTCGCCGCCTCGATCCTGCTGCTGCTTGCCACCTGGTTCGTGCTGACGCGGACGAAGATCGGCCTCGTCATGCGCGCCACGCAATATGACCGCGAGACGGCGCAAGCCTTCGGCATCCCTGTCGACCGCGTCTATGCCGGCGTCTTCGCGCTCGGCGCCATGCTGGCGGCAGTCGCCGCCGTGCTCGTCGTGCCAATCCAGCAGGCGCATTACCTGATGGGGCTCGACCCGCTGCTCCTGTCGTTCATCGTGGTCATCATCGGCGGCCTCGGCTCGCTGCGTGGAACCGTCGTGGCGGCGGTTCTGATCGGCCTCTCGGACGGCATCATCTCCGTGTTCTTTTCGCCAACTCTTGCCAAGATGATCGCCACATTGCTCGTCGCGCTGGTGCTTGTCTTCCGGCCACAAGGCCTGTTTGGAACAGCGACGCGATGAACCGCCCCGTTACCTTGCCGATCTACGCGCTGCATGCCGCGGTGATCGTTGCGCTTTTCCTGCTGCAGTTCGTACTGCCGGACTATCATCACGGCGTGCTTGCGCGGGTCATGGTGCTGGCCGTTTTTGCCATGGGATACAATCTCCTGTTTGGCTATGCCGGTCTTCTGTCGCTCGGTCACGCCATGTTCTTCTCGGCCGGGCTTTATGGCGCCGGCCTTACTGTCGAGTATTCTGGCTTTGGCATGCTGCCGGCCTTTGGCGTCGGCCTTATCGCTGGCTGCCTGCTTGGCCTCGTGATCGGACTGCTGGCGCTGCGCACGAGTGGTGTAGCCTTCATGATCGTCACCATGATGTTCGCCCAGGTGTTTTATCTCGCCACTCTATACTTTGCCGATTGGACGCATGGCGACGAAGGTTTCGTCATTGCCCAGCCGCTGCGCCAGGTCGCAATCGGCAGCCTGTATTTCGATCTCACCCAGCCGACGACGCGCTACATGACGGCGCTCCTTTTGTTCTCGGTCGTGCTGATTGTCACCCTCCTTATCGTGCGCTCTGCGCATGGCCGGGTGCTGGTCGCCATCCGCGAGAACGAAGAGCGAGCCCGCATGCTGGGCTATGACGCCTTCGCCAACAAGCTGGCGGCCGTCGTCGTCTCCGCCATCATCTGCGCCGCCGCGGGTGCTGCCTACGCCATCCTGTTTGGCTATGTCGGCTCGACCTTCGCTTCGGTGCAGTATTCGATCCTGCCGTTGCTGTGGGTGCTGCTCGGCGGCGCCGCGACCACGCTGGGGCCCCTGCTCGGCACGCTGTTCATGTACTACGTGGTCGACATCACCAGCGGCTTCACCTCGGCCTATCTGTTCATTGTCGGTCTCGCTTTGATCCTGCTCGTGCTTTTCTTCCCGAAAGGCATTCTCGGCACCGTCCGCAACCGCTGGCTGAGGTGGCTGCCATGACGCCGCTGCTGACCACGAAGGACCTCAGTCGCAGCTTCGGCGGCCTGCACGCCGTGCGCGATGTCGATTTCCAGCTCCTGCCGGGCGAGATCCGCGCCATAATCGGCCCCAACGGCGCCGGCAAGACGACCTTCGTCAGCCTGGTCTGCGGCCGTATCGAGCCTTCCGCCGGCGCCATCGTCTTCGACGGCGACGACATCACCAACCTGCCTGCGCACCAGCGGGTGCGCCGCGGCATCGCCTATACCTTCCAGATCACCAGCGTGTTCGCCAATCTAACCGCCTACGAGAACGTCGCGCTTTCGGTGCAGCGGGCGCTGATCGACCGCCATCAGGATCGCGCGCCGCAAAAACGCGCGGCGGCGCTACATCGTGGCGTGGTGGAAGCGCTCGAACGCACCGGCATCGCAAGCCACCGGACAGCGCTTGCCGGCAACCTTTCCTACGGCCATCAACGACTTCTGGAGGTTGCCATGGGGCTTGCGCTGAAGCCGCGCCTGCTGGTCCTCGACGAACCGACACAAGGTCTTTCGGACGGCGAGATCGAAAGCTTCATCGGGCTTGCCCGCGATATCTCCGGCGAGGCGACGGTGCTCTTGATCGAGCACAATATGCAGGTGGTGATGGCGCTTGCCGATCGCATCACTGTGTTCAATGGGGGCCGCATTCTCGCTGAAGGCGCCCCCGAAGAGATCCGCGGCAACATCGACGTGCAGAGCGCCTATCTCGGGACCCCCGCCGATGCATAACGCGCTCGCCATCAGCGGCCTCGACTGCTTCCACGGCGAAGTGCAGGTGCTGTACGGCATCGGGCTGGAGCTTCGCGACGGCGAAGTTTTGTGCCTGCTTGGCCGCAACGGCGCCGGCAAGACGACGCTGCTCAAGGCGATCATGGGGCTGGTGCCCGCGAAATCCGGATCCATCAAACTGCGCGACCGCGAGCTGACGGCACTGCCGCCCCATGAAGTACCGAAGGCCGGCGTCGCCTATGTTCCGCAGGGCCGCCGGCTGTTTGCCGAACTCACCGTCGCCGAGAACATCGAGATCGGGCTGATGGCGCGTAACAAGGGCGCACAGACGCGCGACGGCGTGCTCGACCTTTTCCCGCTGCTGCGCGAGCGTTTGAAGCAGCGTTCCGGCACGCTTTCCGGCGGCGAACAGCAAATGTTGGCCATGGCGCGCGCGCTTTGCTTGGAACCGGACGTACTCCTGCTCGACGAGCCGACCGAGGGGCTCATGCCGTCGATGATCGCGACAATACGCGAGACCGTCGGCAGGCTGCGCGAGCGTCGGGTTTCGACCATCCTGGTCGAACAGCGGGTGGAGGCGGTGCTGTCGGTCGCCGACCGCGTCGTCTTCATCGAGAACGGCCGCAACCGCGAAACGGTCGACATAGAAAAGCTTCGCGCCGACCCTGCGCTTGTGAAGCGTTATGTCGGGGTTGGGTAGCCCGGCTGACCGATCGATCGCCGTGCCGGCCTAGACCAGCGTCACGCCGGCGGCCTTCATCTTGCCCAGCATCTTTTCCAGCGAACCACCGAGATCGATGGCGCGGCAGCAATCCAGCTGCACTGTCGCCCTGAAGCCCTGACCCGCGGCGTCCAGCGCCGAGTAGGCAACGCAATAGTCCGTGGCAAGGCCCACTAGGGTGATGTCGGATATGCCTCGCTCTCGGAAGTAGCCGGCTAGTCCAGTCGGCGTCTTGTGGTCGTTCTCGAAGAATGCCGAGTAGCTGTCAATCGATGGGCGGAAGCCCTTTCGCACGACAAGTTCGGCCTTCGTCCAGACAAGTCCGGAGTGAAAAGCCGCCCCGTCACTGCCCTGAATGCAATGGTCCGGCCACAGCGTCTGATCGCCATAAGGCATTTCAATCGTCTCGAAGGCCTGCCGATCTTCGTGTGTCGAGGCGAAACTCGAATGCCCGGCCGGATGCCAGTCCTGCGTCAGGATCACGTGTTCGTAATCGTTTGCCAGAGCATTGATCAGAGGCACAACCTCGTCGCCACGGTCCACTGCCAGCGCGCCGCCGGGACAAAAGTCGTTTTGCACATCAATAACGATCAGTGCCCTGCCTGCCATGCTGTTCTCTCACTGTACTGGCGCCTATCGTGCCATCAGGAACACACCGAAAAAGCAGCCGCCCGTCAACCGCTTTCGGCTCGGCGCTTCGCAGGCGCTGGATAGGCCAAAAGAGCGCTTTGACAAGCCAACGGCCGCTGATATCATTTGCATACGAACGATTTCGCCGGATATCGTTGCCGGAGGCATTGCGTGATCCGTTACGCGAAACCCACGACGGTAAACGAAGCGCTCGGCCTTCTCAGCGAGGGGCCGTGGCGCTTGCTTGCCGGCGGCACCGATTTCTATCCGGGACTTGGCAACCGGCCGCTTCGCGAAAACATCCTCGACATCAACGGGCTCGGAGATTTGCGCGGGATATCGGAAACCGCGACGCATCTGGTCATCGGCGCGCGAACCACTTGGAGCGACATCGTTGGCCACAGCCTGCCACCAGCTTTCGAGGCTCTCAAGGAAGCCGCGCGGGAAGTCGGCTCGATCCAGATCCAGAATACCGGCACCGTCGCCGGCAACCTGTGCAACGCCTCGCCGGCGGCCGATGGGGTGCCTGTGCTGATGATCCTTGACGCCGAGGTCGAACTCCTCTCTCTCGACGGGGCTCGTCATCTGGCGCTGCCGGAATTCATTCTCGGCAACCGGCGCATCGCCCTGCGGCCCGGTGAGATGGTCACCGCGATCCGCGTGCCGAAGGGATCCGCTGCCGGCTCATCCTCCTTCTTCAAGCTCGGCGCCCGCCGTTACCTGGTCATATCCATCGCGATGGCGGCGGCGCGGCTTTCCGTGAAGGACGGTGTCGTCGAGGATGCCGCCATTTCGGTTGGCGCCTGCTCGGCCGTCGCACGGCGCCTGCCCGCTCTGGAAACAGTGCTTCGTGGAAAACCTGCAAGCAACAGGCTCGGCAGCCTTGTCGAAGAGGTCCATCTTGCGGGCCTTCAACCGATCGAGGATGTGCGCGGCAGCGCAGAATACCGCCGCCTTGCCGCGCGCGAAATCGTTGGGCGGGCGGTCGACGCCGCCTTGTCGAAAGCCTTGCGGAATGGTCGTCCGGCCTCGGTGGCGGCATGAGCCCGGCAATCGACTTCGAAGTCAACGGCAAGCCCGTATCGGTGTCGGCGCCACCGGTCACGCGCCTCAGTTCGGTCCTGCGCGACGCATTGCGGCTGACCGGCACCAAGATCGGCTGCGACGCCGGCGACTGCGGCGCCTGCACGGTTCTGGTCGATGGCGAACCGGTCTGTGGCTGTCTAGTTCCCGCGGCATCGGTGGCCGGCAAAAAGATCCGCACGGTGGAAGGCCTCGCCAACGGCGAGCTGTCGGCATTGCAGGCCTCTTTCCTCGAGCACGGCGCCGCGCAGTGCGGCATCTGTACACCCGGACTGCTGGTCGCTGCCACGGCGCTGCTCGAGCGCAACCCCACACCGGATGAAGCGATGGTCAAGGACGCGCTCGGCGGCATCCTTTGCCGCTGCACCGGTTACCGCAAGATCGTACAGGCGGTGATGGGAGCGTCGCGCCTAGGTGTCTCGGATAGCAAAACCTGCGCGGAAGAGCGCTCTCCATCCCCCACCATCGTCGGCGCCCGCATCACCCGCGTCGATGGCGTTCCCAAGGTCACCGGCGCCGATGCATTCGGCGCCGACTCCTTTCCTGCCGACGCACTTGCCGTGCTTGTGGTCCGCTCGCCTCACTGGCATGCCTCGTTTGCCTTCGGCGATTTCGACCGCTTCGTCGGGGATCATCCCGGCATCGTCGCGGTCTACTCCGCAAAGGACATTCCGGGCCGCAACTGCTTCGGCGTCATCCCACGCTTCGCCGACCAGCCGGCTCTGGCGGAAGCCGTCGCTCGCTTTCGCGGCGAGGCGGTCGCTGTGATCGCTGGCGACCGAGACGCGGTCGCCGCTGTCGACCTCAACGATTTTCCCGTGACCTGGACCGCATTGCCGCACAGCTTGCGGTCCACAGAAGCCCAGGCGCCCGGCAGCGCGCTTGTCCACCCCGACCGCGCCGGCAACCTGCTGGTGCAGGGTTTCGTCGAACGGGGCGCTCCTGACGTTGCCTTGGCGCAAGCCGCCCATAAAGTCTCCGGCGCGATCCAAACCTCCTATGTCGAACATGCCTACATCGAGCCCGAGGCCGGATGGGCCGAAATGGACGGCGATACGCTGGTAATCCGCGCCTGTACACAGGCGCCCTACATGGACCGCGACGACACCGCCACGCTGCTTGGCCTGGCGCCGGAAAAAGTGCGCATCGTCCCGACCGCGACCGGCGGCGGCTTCGGTTCGAAGCTCGACATCTCGCTGCAGCCCTATATCGGGCTTGTCGCCTTGAAGACCGGCCGGCCAGCGGCGCTCGCCTACACGCGTGCGGAATCGATGATGTCGACCACCAAGCGCCACCCCGCCGTCATGAAAGCGACGATCGGCGCGGATGCGGCAGGACGCATCACTGGGATGGTCTTCGAGGGCGACTTCAACACGGGCGCCTATGCGAGCTGGGGCCCGACGGTCGCCAACCGCGTGCCGGTGCATGCCTCCGGGCCCTACGACACGCCCAACTACCGCGCGACGGGCCGCGCCATCCACACCAACGGGCCGATTTCCGGCGCTTTCCGCGGCTTTGGCGTGCCGCAAGCAACCATCATGCAGGAGACCCTTTATGACGAACTCGCCGAAAAGCTTGGCCTCGACCGCCTCGATTTTCGCCGGATAAATGCTCTGCGCAACGGCTCCCAAACGGTAACCGGCCACCTGCTGGAAAGCGGCGTCGGCATCATGGAATGCCTCGACGCCTTGAAGCCCAACTGGGACCGCGCGCTGGCGGACGCCGCAACGTTCAATGCCGAAAATCCTGGCCGCAAACGCGGTGTCGGCGTCGCCTCCTGCTGGTATGGCTGCGGCAACACCTCGCTGCCCAATCCGTCTACCATCAAGCTCGGCATCGCGGCTGAAGGAACTGTTGTCCTCCATCAGGGCGCAGTCGATATCGGTCAGGGCTCCAACACGGTGATCGGCCAGATCGCATCCGAAGCGCTTGGCCTGCCGCTTGGCAGCTTCCGCCTGCGAAGCGCCGACACCGCCATCACGCCGGATGCCGGCAAGACCTCGGCGTCGCGGCAGACGTTCGTTTCCGGCAAGGCGGCGGAAAAGGCGGCGCGCGCCTTGCGCGAAAAGATCCTGCGTTTCGCCAATGTTTCCGGCAGCGCAACTTTGTCGCTCGACACCGAAACCCTGACGATCCGCGAGGGCGACGCCGTGCGCCACATCGAACTTTCCGCGTTGCCCGTGGATGCCGACGGCTTCGTTTTCGGCGCGGAGGAAACCTACGACCCGCCGACATCCGCGCTCGATGCCAAGGGGCAGGGCAAGCCTTATGCGGTCTATGGCTATGGCGCCCAGATCGCCGAGCTCGAAGTCGACATGAAGCTCGGCACGGTGAAACTGCTGAAGATCACCGCCGCCCATGACGTCGGCAGAGCGATCAATCCGCTGCTCGTCGAAGGCCAGATCGAGGGCGGTATCGCGCAGGGCATCGGCATGGCGCTGATGGAGGAATACGTTCCGGGACGGACCGAGAACCTGCACGACTACTTGATCCCGACTATCGGCGATGTGCCGGACATCGAAACCATCCTTGTCGAGGTTCCTGATCCCGAAGGGCCGTTCGGCGCCAAGGGGCTTGGAGAGCATGTGCTGATCCCCACAGCGCCGGCGATCCTCAACGCCATTCGACATGCCACCGGTGCGCTGGTGCGGAAGGTTCCGGCGACGCCTTCCCGCGTGTTGGCGGCGATCCGTGCGGCGGAGGAAAACCAATGAGCGAGATCGCCGAACGGTTCGAGACCCATGAAGCCGGCGCTAAGCAACTCGGCGAGAAGATCCGCTGCGATGCCTGCCCGGTCATGTGCTACATCGCCGATGGCCGCACCGGCGCCTGCGACCGTTATGGCAATGTGGGCGGGCGTATCGTCCGCATGGACCCGCTGACCATCCTGCATCAGGCGGAAGAGGCGGGCGGCGCTATGGTGCCGTTCGACGCGGGTGAGGCATGGAGCGGTGAACTGGTCAACACCGGCCGTCGCTTCGTCACAGCGATCGGGGCCGGCACCACCTACCCCGACTACAAGCCGGCGCCCTTCATCGTCAGCCAGGAAGTCGAGGGCGTCGACCTCGTCACGGTCGTGACCGAAGGCATCTTCTCCTACTGCGGCGTCAAGGTGAAGATCGACACCGACCGGCATCTCGGCCCGGAGACCGCGACGGTGCGGGCGCAGGGCGAGGCGGTCGGCCATGTAACAACCGGCGAATACGGCTCGCAG
Organism: uncultured Alphaproteobacteria bacterium; assembly: GCA_963726065.1. Lineage (GTDB taxonomy): Bacteria > Pseudomonadota > Alphaproteobacteria > Rhizobiales > Rhizobiaceae > Neomesorhizobium. The sequence continues at coordinate 86,562 of CAVSAU010000002.1, read as the reverse complement.
ATGCTTTCGCTCGGTGGCGTCCATCATCTGACCGGAGGATCGAAATCCGAAGGCCGTGTCACCTGCAAGACCATGCTTGACCTCTGCAACCGCAAGCCGGTCGAACTTGCGATCGATGGCGGCGCCACAGCGATCGTCGAGGCAGGCAGGCCACCCGTCATCGACGGCAAGCAGGAAGAGCGCATGCGTGTCGGCTGCGGCTCCGCCACCATCGGCATGTTCGCCACCCAATGGCGCGGCCTGGTCGATGAAGTGGTGGTGGTGGACGATCACATCACCGGCGTCGTCTCCGAGCACCAGGCGGGCAAGGTGCTGGGATGGGAGGATACGGGGATAAAAATCATCGGCCGCCGCTCCACGCCCGGCCGCTATTTCAAAGTTTCCGAACCTGGCCTCGGCTGGGGCGGCACCACCATCACCGATCCGCAGGCAATCCTTGGCGAATGGAACGCCGGGAAGGGCGCGCGGCCCGGCCTGTCGCTGCTGATGGTCTCTACCACGGGGGAGCATTTCGCCTATTACGAGCTCGACGACGATCTCAAGCCAGTGGAAAAGCCGTTTCCCGAACGGCTCGCCAAGTCGGTCGGACTGATCAAGGAAAATTGCGAACCGGCGCTGTGTACGGTTCTGTTCATGGGCGGCGCCGGCGGCTCGCTGCGCGCAGGCGTGGTGGAGAACCCGGTCAACCTGACGCGCTCGGTGCAGGGCCTGAAGACATATGTCACGGTCGGCGGCGCGCCGGTTTATGTCTGGCCGGGCGGCGGCATCACCTTGATGGTCGACGTTACCCGCGTTCCCCAAAACGCCTTCGGCTACGTGCCGACACCGGCGCTGGTGGCGCCTATCGAGTTCACCTTGCGCCGCGACGACTATGAGCGGCTTGGCGGCTATGCCTCCGAAATCCGTTCGGTCGCGGACGTGCTGGCGCGCGGCGGCGAATACCTGAATGCCCGGCGCGAAAGCGTCGCCGAAGCGGACAATCCATGGCCGCCACTGGCGCAGTTGCGGCGCGGCGGCCTGCAATGACCGGTCCGCAAGCGGCATGGCTGCCGGACGCAAGGCGGCTGCATCTCAACCATGGTCCGATCGACCTGATCATCGAGGCCTTTGGCGCTCCGGAGGAAAAGCGCCGCGCTTATGCGCAGGCGGTCGATCGGTTCCAGACTATATTGGCGGAACTTGTTTGCGAGCTTTCCGAACTGCGCCGCCCCGCACAGGCAACGCCCCGAAAATTCGAAAGCCTGACCGCCAATCGAATGGAGCGCGCCGTCTGCCGCCACGCGCCGGCCTTCATCACCCCCATGGCGGCGGTGGCCGGCTCTGTCGCCGATGACATAATGGCAGCGCTCATCGACGCGCGGACGCTGGACAAAGCCTACGTCAACAACGGCGGCGACATCGCCCTGCATCTCGCCACGGGCCAGTCGATTGCCGCGGCGATTGCCGGAACAGGCCATGGCGTTGCCGACCGCATCATCATCCGTGCCGCAGATCCCGTGCGGGGCATTGCCACCAGCGGCTGGCGCGGACGCAGCTTTTCCCTTGGCATCGCCGATGCCGCGACCGTCCTGGCGCGCACAGCCGCCGACGCCGACGCTGCCGCGACCCTGATCGCCAATGCCGTCGATCTGCCGGATCATCCCGCCGTCACACGGGTGCCTGCATCTAGCCTTGCTCCTGAGAGCGACCTCGGCGAACGTCTTGTCACGCAGGACGTGGGACAGTTGTCGCCGGCTGAAATCGCCGAAGCGCTTCAGCGCGGACACACGGTCGCCGAGGATTTCCGCCGGCGTGGCATGATCGAGGCCGCCGCCGTTTTCCTTGCCGGGGAGAACCGTTCCGTCGGTCCGTTGGCGCTTGCTGAACCCGAAGAAAACCCGACGAGGATGTTGGCCCATGCCTGATTTTCCGATCCGCAAGATCGCGCTCCTGACCGAGGAGATTTTCCATGAGGGCGGTCCGGCGGCGAAAGAACCGCGCCGCCGTGCCGCTGCGATGGCCTTGGTCAAGAACCCGTTCGCGGGACGCTATGTCACCGAGGTGCAAGCGGCGATGGAAGACCTGAAGCCCCTCGGGCTCGAGCTTGCCGACCGACTGATTGCAGCCCTTGGCGGCGACGTCGCGGTCATCGACGGTTACGGCAAGGGCGCAATCGTTGGCACCTCGGGGGAGGTCGAGCACGGCGCGCTCTGGCATGTGCCGGGCGGCTACGCGATGCGGGAACGCCTTGGCGAGGCGAAGGCGATCGTGCCTTCGTCCAAGAAGGTCGGCGCCTTCGGCGCACGCCTCGACGTGCCGCTCGGCCACATCAACGCCGCCTATGTGCGCAGTCATTTCGACGCCATGGAAGTGGGCATCAGCGATGGCCCACGGCCGGACGAGATCCTGTTCTGCCTAGCCATGACCTGCGGCCCCCGGATTCACGCCCGCATGGGCGGCCTGGCGGCGCAAGACATCAAGGCATGGGACGGCCTGAGGTGAGCGGCGAGGAGAACCTGCTGAAGCTCGTCGATGCGCACAATCCGGAGCCAGGCGGGTATCACCTGCAGGAGCAAATCGGTTTCGTGCTGCGCAAGGCGCATCAGCGCCATGTGTCGATCTTCGCGTCGCATATCGGCGACCTGACGCCCCCGCAATTCGCCGCACTCGCCAAGCTACACGACATTGGCGAGACCTCACAGAACCAGCTCGGCCAGTTGATCGCCATGGACGCCGCCACGGTGAAAGGCGTCATCGACAGGCTGAAGGCGCGCGGCCTCGTCGCACTCTCCAAACATGAAGGCGACAAGCGTCGGCTGCTGGTAAGTCTGACTGCGCAAGGCCGGGACGCGGTGCTTTCGCTTATCCCGAGGGCACAGGCGATCACCGCAGAAACGCTGGAGCCTCTGTCTTCGAAGGAAGCGGCAACGTTGCTGAAGCTTCTGGCCAAGCTGGCCTGACCGGGCACGGGATTTGTCAGTCGGCAGCAACACCAAACAAATCTCTTGCCTGTTCGGCGGTATAGTAACCCAGTCTCACGTCGCGCCGCACCAGTTCCGGGTCGCGCTGTCGCGGATCGCCATAACCACCGCCGCCCGGCGTCCGCACACGCACCCGATCGCCGGCCTTCAGCGGAATGTCCTGTTCCTTGGAGAGATGCGGCGGCACATGCGGCTCGCCGTTGCGGAACACGGTGACGGCATTCACCGCGCCATCGGCCCCGCCGAGCACGCCTTGCGGGCCGAAGCGGCCGTGATCCATGACAAAGGACGCGCGCGCCTCGCCGCGCAGGATTTCCACCTCGTAGGCGAGCCCGAAACCGCCGCGCCGCTTGCCGGCGCCGCCCGATCCCTCGCGCAAGGCATAATGGCGGTAGAGAACGGGATAGGCCTGCTCCATCACCTCGACCGGCGGCGACTTGGAAATGCCGATGGTCGAGCAGCCATTGGTCAGCCCGTCATGGGAAAAATTGCCCCCATAACCGCCACCAGAGATCTGGTACATGACATAGTCGCGGCCGCGCGAAGGATCGTGGCCGCCGAGCGCGAAATTACCGCTTGAGCCCGCCGGCGCTGCCGTCACCTTTTCGGGCAGCGCCTGCACCATGGCGGCAAACACCGCCTCGGCGATGCGTTGCGAGACTTCCGCCGCGCAACCGGAGACCGGCCGCGGATATTTCGCGTCGAGAAACGTGCCTTCCGGCCGCTTGACGTTCAGCGGTTCGAAAGCGCCGGCGCTGATCGGCACATCCGGAAAAATATGGCGCATGGCGAGATAAACCGACGATAGCGTGGTCGCCAGCACGCTGTTCATTGGTCCCGCACAAGGCGGGCTGGAGCCGGCGAAATCGAATGTCAGCATCTTGCCTTGCTTTTCGACCGCCAGGCTGATCACCAACGGGGCGTCGACTACCCCGTCGGAGTCGACATAGGCTTTCGAGCGGTAGACACCGTCCTCGATGGTGGAGATATGCGCCGCCATCTGCTCTGCTGCGCGCTTGCGCAATTCGGCAATGGCCGAAACGACGGTCTTGTCCCCGTAGCGGTCGAGGATTTCGAAAAGCCTGTCCTGCCCAACCAGAAGCGCCGCAGCCTGCGCCTTGATATCGCCGATGCGCTGGTCGGCTATGCGGATGTTGGAGCAGATGATCGCGTAGATTTCCTTGTCCAGGCCGCCCTTCTTGAACAGCTTGACCGGCGGCAGTCGCAAGCCCTCCTGCTCGACCGCCGTCGCCGAAGCCGAAAACCCGCCCGGCACGGCGCCGCCGATATCGGGCCAATGGCCCGTGTTGGACAGCCAGCAGAAAATCTCTCCGCCGCGATAGACAGGCATGACGAAACGCACATCCATGAGATGCGTGCCACCGAGATAGGGGTCGTTGACGATATAGATGTCGCCCGGCTCCGGCGGCAGGCATCTGCCGTCGCGGATCATCTCGATCAGCGTCTTCGTCGAATATTGCATGACGCCGACAAACACCGGAAGTCCGCCCGCGCCTTGCGCGATCAGCGCCCCATCGACCGCCGAATAGATGCCGTCCGAGCGGTCGTTGGCCTCGGCGATGACCGGCGAGAACGCGGCGCGCGAAAAAGTCAGGTCCATCTCGTCGCAAACCTGCTGGAGTGCGGCCTGGATCACCGAGAGGGTTATGGCGTCGAGGGAAGTCATGCTTTTCCCACCTCGATGATAATATTGCCGTCCGCATCCGACACGGCGCGGTCGCCTGGCTCGATCACCGTCGTGGCGTCCATCTGCTCAAGGATCGCCGGGCCATCGAGCGTCGCGTCGAGTGGCAACCTTTCGCGGTCATAGATCGGGGTGTCGTGCCACTTGCCGTCGTACCAAACCGGCCGCGTCTCGCGCCTGGCCGCCTCAAGCGACGTCGCACGCCCGGCAGGATCGATCAGCCGCGACAGGTCGACCTCGGGCCGCACCCCGATGACCGACGTGTTCAGATTGACCAGGCTGGCGCGGATCTCGGGCAATTCGACCTTGAAGCGGGCGAAATAGGCTTTTTCGAAAAGCGCCTGCAACGTCTCACGATCTATTTTTGTCGACGGCAGCGGCACGTTCAGAAGATGCGTCTGCCCGACGAACTGCATGTCGGCCGAATGCACGAAGCGGATCGTCTCCGGCCGCACCGCTTCCTTGGCGATCAGGGCGCCTCCCTCGGCGCGATGTCCCTCCAGCACCGACGTTACGCGTGCCGTGTCCAAAGCCACTACCGGCTGGTTGATGGTGTTGACAAAATCGTGGCGCAGATCGGCGACGACACATCCGAGCGCGTTGGTGATGCCGGGCCGGGCCGGCACAAGCACCTTCGGCAGCCCGAGCTCGCGCGCCAGTGCGGTGGCATGCAGGGGGCCGGCGCCACCGAAGGCAAACAACGCGAAATCGCGGGGATCGTGCCCCTTCGCCACTGAAACCATCCTGATGGCGCCTGCCATCTTCAGATTGGCAAGCCGCAGCACGGCGCCGGCCGCCTCCACCTCGTCCAGACCGACCGGCTGGCCGATCCGGTCCGCGAAGATGGCGCGCACCGCTTCCACCGTAACGGGATGGTCGACCGCGAGAAGTTTTTGCGGATTCAAACGGCCAAGCACGAGGTTGGCGTCGGTTATGGTGGGCTCCCAACCGCCGCGCCCATAGCAGATCGGGCCAGGATGGGCGCCGGCGCTTTCCGGCCCGATCCGGATCAGTCCGGCAGCATCGATACGCGCGATCGAACCTCCGCCGGCGCCGACCGTATGCACGTCGACCATCGGCACATGGATCGGCATGGCATATTCGATCTCGGTCTCGTTGGAGACCGCCGGCTGCGCATTGCGAATTAGCGCCACGTCGGTCGACGTGCCCCCCATGTCGTAAGTGACCAGGTTCCGGTAACCGGCGCGTTTGCCGGTATAGGCGGCGGCGATGACGCCCGAAGCCGGCCCCGACATCACCGTCTTTGCCGATTCACGGGTGACGAAGCGGGCCGAGATCATGCCGCCATTACCGTTCATGATCAGGAAGTCCCTGACATAGCCGCGGCCCTCGAGCTCGCTGCGCAATCGCTCGATGTAGCGCTTCAGGATCGGCTGCACGGCGGCGTTGACGCTCGCCGTCACGCCGCGTTCGAATTCGCGCGCTTCCGACAAGAGCGTGTGGCCGGCGGTGATGTGATCATTGGGCCAGAGTTCGGCGGCGATCTCCGCGGCGCGCTTCTCGTGGATGGGATTGGCGTAGGAATGCAGAAAGTGAATGACGAGGGATTCACAGCCCGCCTCCTTTAGGGCGTTCACCGCGGCGCGAAACTCCGCCTCGTCGAGCGGCGTGCGGACCACCCCACCCGCCTCGATGCGTTCGGAAACCTCCAGCCTGAGATCGCGCGGAACCACCGGCACGAAGACGCCGGTCATGCCGTAGGGCTGCGGCCTGGTTCGGCGGCCGAGCTCGATGATGTCGCGGAAGCCGCGCGTCGTGATCATGCCGGTCCTGGCCAGCCGGCGTTCCAGGACCGCGTTGGTCGTGGTGGTGGTGCCGTGCACGATGAGGTCGATGCCGTCGACCGGAAAACCTGCCTCCGTCACCGCCGAAATGACGCCGAGGGCCTGGTTTTCGGGCGTCGTCGGGGTCTTGGCGATACGGACTTTGCCGCCGTCGCCGCCGTCGATCAGGATAAGGTCGGTAAAGGTTCCGCCAACGTCGATACCCGCAACAACGGCGCCGGTTCTCGCGCGAACGTTCTCAGCCATGCACCAAATCCGAAATGACAGAACTAAGGATAGCCCGCAGTTTGGAAAGGCGTTTCCCGCCTCCATCTTGACGCAATATTCATTTGTATACTAATAATTCTTACTGACAAGACTCCCTGCCAGGATCGGTTTGCCGGCGCGCTGGGTTTGGTTCGCTCGCGCGCGCAACGGTGCTTGGCTTGTGCCTGAAGCCGGAAAGTAACGCCGCAATGCAGTCCGTGACCGCTCTCAAGACCGTTGACGCCGAACGCGTACAATTTCCGATTCCAGCCAATGTCCATGCCGAGACTGTGGTTTCGGTGAAGCACTATACGGACCGGCTGTTCTCGTTCCGCGTCACGCGTCCGCAGTCTTTTCGCTTCCGCTCAGGCGAGTTTGTCATGATCGGCCTTCCGAATGCCGAGAAGCCGGTGTTTCGTGCCTATTCGATCGCCAGCCCAAGTTGGGATGACGAGATCGAGTTCTTCTCGATCAAGGTGCCGGATGGTCCGCTGACCTCCGAATTGCAGAAGATCGTCCCCGGCGATACGGTTCTGCTGCGTCAGAAGTCGACCGGCACGCTGGTGCTGGATGCGTTGACACCGGCAAAGCGCCTTTTCATGATTTCGACCGGCACCGGCATCGCACCCTTCGCCAGCTTGGTGCGCGACCCCGAAACCTACGAGAAGTTCGAGGATGTCATCCTAACCCACACCTGCCGCGACCATGCCGAACTGGCATACGGCGAGGAGTTGTTCGACCAGTCGGCCAACGACCCGCTGATCGGCGAGCTCGCCAACGGCCGGCTGACGCTTTATTCCGCCACCACCCGCGAAATCTCGCCGCGCATGGGCCGCATTACCCGGCTGATGGAGAGCGGCAAGCTCTACGCCGATCTCGGCATCGCGCCACTCAACCGCGAGACCGACCGCGTTATGATCTGTGGCTCGATGCACATGCTGCAGGATGTGAAGGCGCTGGTCGAGGGCGCCGGTTTCGATGAAGGCTCCAACAACAAGCCCGCCGATTTCGTCGTCGAACGGGCGTTTGTCGGCTAAGCCGCATTCCTTACAGTATTGAAAGGTCAAATGCCTAGCGGGCGGCCTTCCGTTTGACGCTGAACGCGTCGATCAGCATCCTGACAACGGTCATCGAGACTATCGCCAACAGGAAAATAACAACGATCCGAGTCGCCGACAGGTCCGGACGCCACAGGAAGATCGTCAGCCAACATATGAAGATCAGCGACTCGAGAAACTGACGCTCGATGTAAACCGGCATCCAGGGTGTCCGCGAGGCTGTTGATGTGAAGATCGCGCCGAGACCCGGCTCGCAAGAAAGTACAGCGGAACCGCCGCTGTCTTGATCACGATGAGACCGGCCGGATCACCAAGGAAGAACAATCCGATTGCGCTCGCGGCCTTGAATGCGGTCGGGATCCGATATCGCACCGGCAGGCTATCCCAGAAATCGTATCCGTCCTTGGCCATCTGACATTGTCCCACGTGGTCATTGTACGGAAGCGTTGACCGCAGCTGACTTGCTTGTTTTGACCATCCGGTCAAAATTCAGCTGCATCTCTGCCGGTTTTCGTTTATCAAACCACCGAGACAGGACTCGTGCAGGCGGGCTTAGCGCGGTATCCTGTCTGTCTACCCGGTCGAAAATCGGGGGCAAACCCGCCAGGAAGTGCCACAAGACACCGGCGTTTGAGGAGGACAGGCGTATGAGCAGCAAGCAAGCCATTGCCGACATGCCGGCGGAGGCCGCGTCGGTGACAGCGTTGCCCGCGCGCGCTGCTGCAACCCCGCCAAAGGCGTCCGGCCACAGCATTGCGCGCAATCCTGGCATGGAGCTCGATCTTGGCTGGCTCGAGGCAATGCGCCATGTCAATCGCTCGGCGCTGGAACGCCGCGTGGCAAGTCTCACCAAGCGCCGCTCCATCAAGGCCGATAACCAAGCCGCCTGGCTGCTGCGCGCAGTCTCAGTGATGGATCTGACCACCTTGAACAGCAATGACACCGACGAACGCGTCCGCCGGCTCTGCGCCAAGGCCATCCGTCCGTTCCGCCAGGATATCGTGGACGGGCTCGGCATATCAGCGGCGCACATCCGGCCAGCCGCTGTGTGCGTCTACCATCCGTTCGTCGCAACGGCCGTCGATGCGCTGATGGGCACCGGCATCCATGTGGCTGCCGTCTCCACCGCATTCCCGCACGGCCTGTCGCCGCTGAAGACACGCATCGCCGAGATCGAGGCATCGGTTGCAGATGGCGCAGACGAGATCGATGTCGTCATCCCACGGGGCCTGGTGTTCGGCGCGAAATGGCAGGAACTCTATGACGAGATCGTTGCTTTCCGCGCCGCCTGCGGCGAGGCGCATCTCAAGGTCATCCTCGGCACCGGCGACCTGGCGACGCTGCGCAACGTCATGCTTGCCTCGATGGTGGCGATGATGGCGGGCGCCGATTTCGTCAAGACGTCGACCGGCAAGGAGAGCGTCAACGCCACGCTGCCGGTGGGCCTCGCCATGGTGCGTTCCATCCGCGCCTATCATGACCGCACTGGCTATCTCATCGGCTTCAAGCCGGCCGGCGGCATCTCGACCGCCAAATCGGCGCTCGACTGGCTGGTGCTGATGAAGGAAGAGCTCGGCCGGCAGTGGCTGGAGCCGGAGCTGTTTCGCTTCGGTGCCTCCAGCCTGTTGACCGACATCGAGCGCCAGCTCGAACACCACCTGACCGGCCACTATTCGGCCAATCATCGCCACGCGATGGCTTGAGAATTCTTCGGGGAGATCTGGCTTTGAACATCCTGCAGCGATACGAGGCGATGGACTACGGCGCGGCTCCCGAAGCCCGCAACGAGGCGGACGCCTGGCTGGCTGGCCGAGATTTCTCGAAAGCGCTGTTCATCGCCGGCGAATGGCGCGCCGCGGCAAGCGGCAAGACTTTCGCCACGGAAGATCCCGCGACCGGCAAGCAGCTTGCAAAGATATCCGACGCAGGTGACGCCGATATCGGCGCTGCCGTGGCTGCCGCACGCAGGGCGCTGCCGAAGTGGCAGGCAACGTCCGGCTATGCCCGCGCCCGCGTGCTTTATGCGATAGGCCGCGCCATGCAGCGTCACCAGCGCCTGTTCGCGGTACTGGAATCACTCGACAACGGCAAGCCGATCCGCGAGAGCCGCGACATCGACGTGCCGCTTGCGATCCGCCACTTCATCCACCATGCCGGCTGGGCGCAAATGCTGGACAGGGAATTCCCGGGCCACAAGGCCGCCGGGGTCGTCGGTCAGATCATTCCGTGGAACTTTCCGCTTCTGATGCTCGCCTGGAAGATCGCGCCGGCGCTCGCAGCCGGCTGCACTGTCGTGCTGAAGCCGGCCGAATTCACGCCGCTTACCGCCATCCTGTTCGCCGAAATCTGCGAGAAGGCCGGCGTACCGAAGGGCGTTGTCAACATCGTGCCGGGCGGCCCGGATGCGGGCGCGACGATCGTCAATCACGCCGATGTCGACAAGATCGCCTTCACCGGCTCGTCGGAGGTGGGAAAGATCATCCGCAAGGCGACTGCCGGCAGCGGCAAAAAACTGTCGCTGGAGCTCGGCGGCAAGTCGGCCTTCGTCGTCTTCGAGGACGCCGATCTCGACAGCGCGGTGGAAGGCCTTGTCGACGGCATCTGGTTCAACCAGGGCCAGGTATGTTGCGCCGGCTCACGCCTGCTGGTTCAGGAGGGCGTTGCCGAGGCGCTGTTTGCCAAGATCCGGACCCGCATGAGCCAGCTTCGTCTCGGCAGCCCGCTCGACAAGAACACCGATATCGGCCCGCTCGTCGCTGCCGTGCAGCGCGCCCGGGTCAGCGGGCTGGTCGAGCAAGGCGCTCGCCAGGGCGCTGTCTGCTGGCAACCCGACAACCCACTTCCGTCCTCCGGCTACTTCTATCCGCCCACCTTGGCGACCGGTGTTTCGCCGGCTAACATCCTTGCCCAGGAAGAGGTGTTCGGACCCGTCCTGGCGGCCATGACATTCCGCAACACCGAAGAAGCCGTCGAACTCGCCAACAACACCCGTTATGGCCTTGCCGCGTCAGTGTGGAGCGAAAACATCAACCTGGCCCTGCATGTCGCGCCACAACTCAAGGCCGGCGTCGTCTGGGTCAACGGCACCAATATGTTCGACGCCGCCTGCGGTTTCGGCGGCTACCGCGAAAGCGGCTTCGGCCGCGAGGGCGGCCGCGAAGGCATGCTCGAATATCTTGCGTTGAAGATCGCGCCAGCCGGCGCCGTCCTCAAGCCGTCGGCCCAGCCTGAAATCCGCATCGACGGCGAGGCGCCATTTATCGACCGCACGCCGAAACTCTTCATCGGCGGCAAGCAGGTGCGCCCCGACGGCAACTATTCTTTCGCTGTCGCCGACCGGAAGGGAAAGCTTGTCGGCGAAGTCGGCCTCGGCAACCGCAAGGACATACGCGACGCGGTGTCGGCCGCGCGCGCCGCATCGAAAAGCTGGGGCGAGGCGACAGCCTACAACCGCAGCCAGGTCCTCTATTACCTGGCGGAAAACCTTTCAGGCCGCGCCGACGAATTCGCAGCAAGGATCAGCCAACTCACCGGGGCATCGCCCAAGGCCGCCCGCGCCGAAGTCGACGCCTCTGTCGAGCGGCTGTTCGAGCATGCCGGTATGGCCGACAAATTCGAAGGCCGTGTACATCAGCCTCCGGCCCGCGCCGTGACGCTGGCGCTGCACGAACCGGTTGGCGTCGTCGGCATCGTAGCGCCGGACGAAGCGCCGCTGCTTGCGTTGATCTCGCTGGTCGCGCCCGCGCTTGCGATGGGCAATACGGTCGTCGCTGTGCCCTCGGCACGCTATCCCTTGCTCGCCACCGACCTTTACCAGGTCATCGAATATTCCGACCTGCCCGCTGGCGCCATCAACATCGTCACCGGCCGCAGCGCCGAGCTGTCGGCCGTGCTGGCCAAACACGACGATGTCGATGGGCTTTGGGTGATCGCCGATGCCGATACCTGCAAGCAGGCGGAAGCGGAGTCGGTCGGCAATTTGAAGCGCGTCTCCACCGGCAATGGCCGCGCTGTTGACTGGGACAATGGGCCCTGGTCGCCGGAGGCGCTGCTGCGCAAGGCGGTGGAGGTCAAGAACGTCTGGGTGCCTTACGGCGACTGAAGGCCGCTCCCACGCATGCGATCGTCGTCAGCTCTGGGCCGGCTTTGCTTCCCGCCAGTACCGAAAGCCGCGCTGCGGTTTCCATCACCATATCGATGGTCTGCTCTATGCTCGGGGCATCAGGTTGATTAGTGGGCGCCAGATATGGGCAGGTGAGCGCGGCGATAGACTTGCCGTCCGGCCCGACGACAGGAGCCGAAAGGTTGTGCACGCCCGCCGTCTGCAGGCTCGCCATCACCTCGTAGCCACGCTCGCTTATCTGGTCGAGCCGCGTCGCCAAGTCGGCCAGCAGACCGCGATCGTCGGCGTTCTGTTCGTGTTCGGCCAACATCATCGCGCGCTCCTCGGGCGACCGGAAAGCGAGCAGGATATGGCCCGAGCCGGTGTTCAACAGGCTGATATGCGCGCCAACCCGGATCGAAATGCCCCAGTAGCCGGGCGCATCCTGCTGCGCGATCACCACCACCGCGCCCCGGTCGAACACCGCCAGGTGATTGGCCTGCCTCGATCTCTGGGCAAGCTCGCGCATCAGGGGGGTGGCGAAGGAAACCAGGCGCCGCACCGGTGCGTGGAACTGCGCCAGGCCGAAAAGTTTCAGCGTCAGCGTGAAGCGGTCGCCCTCCAGCCGAGTGACGTAGCCACGCCGCACCAGCCGGTCGAGCATGCGGTAGAACTCGTTCGGGCTGCGGCCGAGATGTTTGGCGATCTCAGCCTGCGTCAGGCCGCCATCGATGCCCGCCAGCAGTTCCAGTATGTCCAGCCCTTTGTCCAGGGCCGGCGCCCTGTAGCGGTCCAAGTCGTCGTCGTCCGGCATCGGCTTCTCTCCGCGCGTCGGCCACCCGTCTGGCCGCCATCCATATACGAGCGCCAAGATCAGGCAACCCGCCGGAAACAGCATGCGCGCCGGTGAGGGATACAAATGCTTATAGAAACAAGACGGGTAACGCGAAACGCCGGCGCCGTGTATTCCGGAAGAAATCGCCGAACGCGCCCTTTAACGCGCGACCAGACCTGTACGGCGGGACCGGCCTATGCAATCGATGTTCGTGGCGCATTTTTTGCAGCCAGGTGGGATTACCTGGCGTCGCGCGATGCAGCTAAAAGCAATCAGACAGAGCGGAATGCCCGGTCAACCCGAATGCATTCCGCCCCAGGCGAACCGACTACGACAAAGGGAGTTTTCTGACGTGAAACTGGTGCGTTATGGCAAAGCAGGCTCGGAAAAACCCGGCCTGATTGATAGTCAGGGAAAGATCCGCGATCTGTCCGGACATGTGAGCGACATTGCAGGCGCGGTGCTGGCGCCGACGGCCCTCAAGAAGCTCGCCAAACTCGATCCGGCATCGCTGCCGGCAGTGCGCGGCAATCCCCGCATCGGTCCATGCGTCGCCGGCACCGGCAAATTCATCTGCATCGGCCTCAACTACTCCGACCATGCCGCCGAGACCGGAGCCACCGTGCCGCCTGAGCCTATCATCTTCATGAAGGCCACCTCGGCGATCGTCGGCCCAAACGACGATCTTCTCATCCCACGCGGTTCCAAGAAGACCGACTGGGAAGTGGAGCTCGGCGTCGTCATCGGCAAGTCGGCGAAATACGTCAGCGAGGCGGACGCGCTAAACTATGTCGCCGGCTATTGCACCGTGCACGATGTCAGCGAGCGCGCCTTCCAGACCGAGCGCTCCGGCCAATGGACCAAGGGCAAGAGCTGCGACACGTTCGGCCCGACTGGCCCGTGGCTGGTGACCAAGGACGAGGTGAAGGACCCGCAGAACCTCGCAATGTGGCTGAAGGTCAACGGAAAGACCATGCAGGACGGCTCCACCAAGACCATGGTCTATGGCGCGGCGTTCCTGGTCTCCTATCTCAGCCAGTTCATGTCGTTGCAGCCTGGCGATATCATTTCCACGGGCACGCCCCCCGGCGTGGGCATGGGCATGAAGCCGCCGCTCTATCTGAAGGCCGGCGATGTGGTCGAACTCGGTGTCGAAGGCCTCGGCAGCCAGCGCCAGCAGGTCAAGGCCGACGCATAGCGCGTTTCCGAACCGGAAAACCGCTGCGCACTTTTCCTGGAAACGCTCTAACCCAGTTCGCGGTCGCGTGTGAAAAGCTCCTGCATCCGCGCGACGCCCCGCAACGCATAGCGGCCGACCGAAACCAGGATCGGCCGCTCCGCTTCCGGCAGCGATGCCTTGAATTCCGACGAAAAAAGCACGTCGCGGTCGGCCGAACGGCACATCGTGGCGATGCGGCTTGCCTCGTTCACCGCCTGCCCGACGACGGTGAAGTCGAGCCGGTCCTTGCTGCCGATATTGCCGTAGAAGACGTCGCCTATGTGAAGGCCGAGATAGATTGAGCTGAACGGATGGCCAGCCGACGCCCTTCGCTCTTTGAGTTCCCTGAGCCTCGATCTCAGATCGGCTTCGGCCCGCAGCGCCGCCCGGCAGGCGGTGGCTGGGTCGTCCGCGGTAAAGATGGCCAGCACGCCGTCGGCCATCAGTTTCAGCACATCGCCGCCGGCGCTGTGAATTGCCGAAATCACAACTTCGGCATAGTCGTCCAGAAGCGGAATGAGCTGATTGGATTCAATGGTCTCCGACAGCGCGGTGTAGCCTTGCATGTCGGAAAACCAGATAACCGCGTTTATCTTCTCAACGATCCCGCGCGACATCTTGCCCTGCAGCACGCGCCGCCCGGCGTCGCGGCCGAGATAGGCTTCGACAAGCGACTCGGCGACCCGCGCGAGAGATGCCGATTTGACGGCCAGACCGAGCATGGGCACCAGGCGTCGCAGCGCGGCCAGCTCTTCGTTGCTGAAGCCGCCCGGACGCGCCGTCAGCCAGCGCGAGAGAAAACAATCCATTTCGCCGATCGCCGCCTCGCGGTCGAACCGCTGTACCAGCGCCAGGTAGTCCGTCTGCCCCTCCAACCGCAATTCGTCGAGAACGTTGAAGCCCTCGGTCTCGCCGGCTTCCAGCCGGCGGCGCATTTCGCTTTCACCGGATTGGAGGAGACAATAGAAGGGGCTGCGGTGCCACCCTTCGACATTGTCGCCCTCCTCGCTCGGCCCGTATTCGGAGACGATCGTCTCGAGCTGCTTGTCACCGGCCCAGAAGAACGCGCGGCCCTCATAGACCGGATGCAGCGTATCGATGATGATGACGCCGCGCGTCAGGGCCGCACCCGCCGCGACGCAGCGATCGCAGAAGCCGTGCAGCAGCGAAATCTCGTCGTCGCCAGCAAGGCCGCGTGCGACAAGCCAGTCGGCTATTTCATTGATACTCTTATCGTCCATCGCATCCACCACCGCCGCTGCCCGGCCACGCAGCGTAACAGCAATGAGGTTATGCCATGGCTTTGCCGTCGGCGCCAAACCGGTAGGTCTTGCCCGGCTCCGGTGTCGCGTAAACCGTCGCGCCGGGTTCGGCGTTGTAGACGCCGAAGATGCGCACCGTCAGCAGCCCCGCCTTTTCCGTGTCGATATAGAGATTGGTATCGGCGCCGAGATGTTCGGCATGAATGACCGTGCCTTTCCACGTGCCGGCCTTGGCGTCCACGGTGAGGTGCTCCGGCCTGACGCCGATGGTCTTGGCGGTTTCGCCGAGCCGAGCACCGTCGATGAAGTTCATTTTCGGCGATCCGATGAAACCGGCGACGAATTCATTAGCCGGTGAATTATACAGTTCCATAGGCCCGCCGACCTGCTCGATCCGGCCGCCGTTGAGCACCACGATCTTGTCGGCCAGCGTCATCGCCTCGACCTGATCGTGCGTCACATAGATCATCGTCGCCTTCAGCCGGCGGTGCAGCTGCGCGATCTCTAGCCGCGTGTTGACGCGCAATGCAGCATCGAGGTTGGAAAGCGGCTCGTCGAACAGGAACAGTTTCGGCTCGCGCACGAGCGCCCGGCCGATGGCGACGCGCTGGCGCTGTCCACCTGAAAGCTCGGCCGGCCTCCGCTCCAGATAGGGCTCAAGCGACAGCATCGCCGACGACGCGGCGATGCGCTTCTCGATCTCGGCTGCCGGCGTTCCCGCCTGCTTCAGCCCCAAGCCCATGTTGTTGCGCACCGAAAGGTGCGGATAGAGCGCGTAGGTCTGGAACACCATGGCGATGCCGCGCTTGGCTGGCGGCACATGGTCGACCTTCTCGCCATCGATCTTTACGTCGCCCGCGGTGAGATCCTCCAGCCCGGCAATAATGCGCAACAGCGTGGACTTGCCGCAGCCTGAAGGGCCGACGAAGACGACAAATTCGCCATCCCCAACCTCCAGGTCGATGCCTTTCAGCACGTCGACCTTGCCGAAGCTTTTCTTCACATTTTCGATTCTGAGAGAGCCCACGGCTTCGTTCCCGTTCCGGAGTTTTCTAGAGACGGACGGCGCGGCCGGAGCGCACGCTTTCGTCGGCGGCAAGGCAGACGGCGAGTGATTTCACCGCATCGTCCATGTGACGGCCAAGGTCGAGGTCCTCGCGGATCGCCTTAAGCATGAAAGCCTGTTCGCGGTCGCAAAGGCCCTGATGGTCGGGTTCGTCCTTCATCGACAGGTGATCGTCGGCATGCACGAATTTTCCGTTCGTCCCAGTCTCGGCCCGATGCACCCGGATCACCGAGGTCTTGGTGTGGGTGTCGATGTCGTCCGACTTGGCGCTGTCGCTCATCACGATCGAAACCGAACCTTTCGGCGAGATCACATCTTTCACGAAGAATGCGGTTTCCGAAATCATTGGCCCCCAGCCGGCCTCGTACCAGCCGACCGAACCATCGTCGAACAGCACCTGCAGGTGGCCGTAGTTGTACATTCTCGGGTCGACTTCTTCGGTGAGCCGCAGCCCCATGCCACGCACCTCGACCGGTTTGGCGTCGGTGATCTGGCACATCACGTCGAGATAGTGCACGCCGCAATCAACGATCGGCGATGTCGTCTGCATCAGCTGCTTGTGCGTGTCCCAGGTATGACCGGAGGATTGCTGGTTCAGGTTCATGCGGAAAACGAAGGGTCCGCCCAACGCCCTCGCCTCGGCGATCAGCCGCATCCAGGAAGGATGGTGGCGCAGGATGTAGCCGACCACCAGCTTCCTGCCACTGGCGCGCGCCGCCGCGACGACCCGCTCGGCATCAGCCACCGTGGTCGCCAGCGGCTTTTCCACAAACACATGCGCGCCTTCTTCCAGCGCCTTCACCGCATAGTGGGCATGGCTGTCGGAATAGGTGTTGATCGAGGCGACGTCCGGCTGCAATTCGCGCAACGCCTCCTCGAAGGAGCGGCGCATCGGATAACCCGACAGTTCACCGGCAGCTGCAGTACCCGACCGGTTGACAAGTGCTGCGATCTGGAAGCCCGGATTGTTGTGGTAGGCGAGCGCATGGCTCCTGCCCATGTTGCCGAGCCCCGCCACCAGCACGCGCAGCGGCTTTTCCATGGTCGAACTCACTTGACTGCTCCCGCCGTGATGCCGCGGATCAGCTGCCGCGAGAAGATGAGATAGAGCACCAGCACCGGCACGATCGCCAGCGACAGCGCCGCCAGCACGGCGTTCCAGTTGGTGACGTACTGGCCGATGAAGATCTGCGCGCCGAGCGTCACCGTCTTGGTTTCCTCGGAAGGCGCCAGGATCAGCGGGAACCACAAATCGTTCCAGATCGGAATCATGGTGAACACGGCGACCGTCGCCATGGCCGGGCGCACCAGCGGCAGCACCAGCCGGAAGAAGATCGTGTATTCGGACAGCCCGTCGATGCGGCCGGCGTTCTTCAGGTCGTCGGAAACCTGCTTCATGAACTCCGACAGGATGAACACCGCCAGCGGCAGGCCCTGCGCTGTGTAGACGAGGATCAGCGCCGTCAGCGTGTTGACCAGGCCGCTCGCCACCATCAATTGTAGGATGGCGACGGTGCCAAGGCGGATCGGGATCATGATGCCGAGGGCGAGATAGAGGCCCATCAGCGTGTTGCCCTTGAAGCGGTATTCCGACAGCGCGAAAGCCGCCATCGCGCCGAACAGCAACACCAGGAACAGCGAAACCACCGTCACGATCAGGCTGTTCTGGAAGTAGAGGAAGAAATCCCCCTGGGCCAGAACGGTGCGGAAGCCGACCAGATCGAACGTCTCCGGCGTCGGCGGCATCAGCGGCGTGCGGAAGATCGCATTGCGCGACTTGAACGCGTTGATGACGATGACCAGCACGGGGAACAGCGCAATCACCGTGTAGGCAAGCAGCACCGCGTGGGCGGCGATCGTGCGGACGGGAGAGGAGGTCGCCTTGCTCATGACGTGCTCCTCAATACTGGTAGCGGCGCAGCCGCGTCTGGATAGTGAACAGGTAGACGCAGACACCGGCCAGGATGATGAAGAACATCATCGAGGCGATGGTCGCGCCCATGTTGCGGTCGCCGACCTGCAGCTGGAAGCCGAAGAAGGTGCGGTAGAGGAATGTGCCGAGAATATCGGTCGAGTAATTCGGCCCGGCCAACGCCCCTTGCGCCGAATAGATCAGGTCGAAGGCGTTGAAATTGCCGACGAAGGTGAGGATCGAGATGATGCCGATCGACGGCAGGATCAGCGGCAGCTTGATCTTCCAGAACTGCGCCATGCCGGTGATGCCGTCGCATTCGGCCGCCTCGATCACCTCATCGGGAATCGACAGCAGCGCTGCATAGATCAGCATCATCGGGATGCCGACGAACTGCCAGACCGAGATCAGCCCGAGTGTCGTCAGCGCGTATTCTTCCTTGCCGAGCCAGGGCGCGAACAGGCTTTTCAGCCCGACAAGGTCGAGCAGGTTGGGAGCCACGCCCCATAGCGGCGACAGGATCAGCTTCCAGGCGAAACCGACGATAACGAAGGACAGGATGGTCGGGATGAAGATCGCCGTCCGGTAGAAGGCGGAAAACCGCAGCTTCGGGCTGGACAGCAGTGCCGCCAGAACGCACGCCGATGGGGTTCTGCACCAGCATATGGATGATGAAGAACCAGGCGTTGTTGCCGAGCGCGTTCCAGAAATTGGCCGACCAGCGCGGGTCGCCGAACAGCATGCGGAAATTGTCAAGACCGGCGAAGACCGGGACGTTGTCGATGGTGCGGAACAAGGACAGCTGCAAGGTGCCGAAAAGCGGCAGGATCATCACAGCGGTGTAGACGAGCACCGCCGGCGCAAGAAACACGGCGATGTGCCAGCCGCACGGGTCTTCTCTGGGCTGTGGTTTCGGCCATGGCTTCGGGTCCTGCCGTCCTTGGGGATCAGACACATTTTCGGAGAAGATGCTTTTCACGGCCTCGCCGGCACCGTCCCGCACATGCGGGGGAGGGAGATCAGCTGCAACGCCGGCGATCCCCTCTCCCCGCCGCTGCAGGGAGAGGGTAAGCGTGAGAAGCGACATCAACAATCGAAATCTTGAGGCGGGCGGCGCTGCCGCCCGCCGTAAGCTTACTTCGCCGGCTTGTACCAGCTGTCGAGACCGTCCTGCAGCTTCTTGGCCGCAACGTCCGGCGTATCGGTGCCATTGATCACGTTGGCCGATTCCACCCAGGTCTCGTTCTCGAGGTTCGGCGTGCCGCGCGACAGGATCTGGTAGGTCGAGCGGATCGTCGGCTTGCACTTTTCGCGCCAGGAGACGAATTCCTGCGCCAGCGGGTCATCCATCTTCACCGCCGTCGACGACAGGCTGAAGAAGCCCGGCAGCGCGTTGGCATAGATGGTGGCGAATTCCGGCGAGGCGATCCAGGAGAGCAGCTTCTTGGCGGCTTCCGGGTTCTTGCTCTTGGCGTTCAGGCCGACGCCGATGTCGTTGTGGTCGGAGATGTAGCAGGTGTCGCCGGCATTGCGCACCGGCGGCGGGAAGGCGCCCATCTTGAACTGCGCCTGCGTGTTGAAGCCCGAGATTTCCCACGAGCCCGCCGGGTAGATAGCGGCACGGCCGAGCGTGAACAGGTTCTGGCTGTCCGGGTAGCTCTGGGCCTCGAAACCGTCGCCCAGGTAATCCTTCCACTTGGCCAGCGTCGCATAAGGCTCGACCCACTCCTTGTCGGTCAGCTTCTGCTCGCCCTTGATCAGCGCCAGGCGGCCTTCCTCGCCCTTCCAGTAGTTCGGGCCGATGTTCTGGTAGCCCATGGTCGCGGCTTCCCAGAGATCCTTGGTGCCCATCGCCATCGGGATATAGGTGCCGTCGGCCTTGATCTTGTCGAGGGCTGCGAAGAACTCCGCTTCGGTCGCCGGCGGCGTGATGCCGAGCTTCTCGAAAGCTTCCTTGTTGTAGATGAAGCCGTGGATCACCGAAGCCATCGGTACGCAGAAGCTCGCCTTGCCATCGTCGGTCTGCCAGGCGGATTTCGCTACGTCGGAGAAGTTCTCCATGCCGGGCAGGCTGGTCAGGTCGGCGAGATGGCCCTTGTTGTAGAGTTCGAGCGAGGCGTCGAACGGGCGGCAGGTAATCAGGTCGCCGGCCGAGCCAGCGTCGAGCTTGGCGTTCAGCGCGGCGTTGTATTCTGTCGGCGCCGACGGGGCGAACACCACCTTGATGCCGGGATTGGCGGCCTCGAAGGCCGGGATCAGCTTTTCCTGCCAGATGGTGAGGTCGTCATTGCGCCAGCTTTCGATGTTGAGTGTCACGTCCTGCGCAAAGGCGGTTCCCGCGGAGCCGAGAATGCTCGACCCCAGAAGAAGTGCCGTCAAAGTCTTTCTTGTCATTTCCGTTCTCCCTGTTGACCTTGTTCAGGTTCCATGTTGAGAGCGCGAGCTCCCCTCCAGCTCGGAAAGCGCCGGCCTGAGTTTTTGGCCGGTACGTTCGAGCAGCCCATTTGCCGTATTCCGGTCGCCGGCTCCGGCGGCTAGAAGCACGGCTGTCTTCACCGAGCCGCCGGCCTTTTCGAGCCAGTCGGCGGCGGTCTCCTGATCGCAACTGCTGATCGCCGCGACGATGCGGGCAGCGCGCTCCCTGAGCTTTAGATTGTCGGCGTGCAGGTTGACCATGTAGCCGTCATGCACATGACCGAGCTTTATCGCCATCAGCGTCGACAGCATGTTGAGCGCTATCTTCTGCGATGTGCCGGCGCCCATGCGGGTCGAACCGGCGATCAGTTCCGGCGGCGTCGCCAGCACGATGCCTGCGTCGGCAAGTTTGACGATCGGGGTGTCCGGATTGTTGGCAATGGCAATGGTTTTCAGCTTGCGCCGGCGCGCCTGCTCCAGCGCTGCGACGGCGTAGGGCGTAGAGCCGCTGGCCGACAGCACGATCAGGCAATCGCCTTCGGAAAGGCCGGCATCGGCCACATCCAGCGCAGCCTGTTCGGCATCGTCTTCCGGCGCGCCGGCAAGATTACTCAGCGCCTCGAGGCCACCGGCCAGCATCACGACGATGCGATCGCGGCGGATGCCGAAGGTGCCCGGCAGTTCCAGCGCGTCGGCGAGCGCCATCAGGCCGGAACTTCCGGCTGCGGCATAGGCCAGCCTGCCGCCACCACGCAGCGCTTCAGCGGCGATCGCAGCTGCCTGCGCGATCGAATCGATGGCGCCGAGCACCGCGCCTGCGGCTTCTATCTGGGCTTCGGCGAGGAAGCGGAGCACGGCTTCGGGCGGCTGCAAATCCAGCCCGCCAGCCATTGGGTGCTGTTGTTCTGTCCGCTTTACGGCCATTCCATTCCTCCCGTCGAATGGACAATACCAAAAAAATACCACTTGTCTAGCAACGTTAACGAATTTTTTGAAAGCCATGGCGTTCAAACTGTAAAAATTCGCTACTTTCCAATAGCTTAACCCCTGAAAATGCTATGGCAGCAAATTAACGCTTGGCTATTGGTATTTTATTGGTATTATTCCCAACAAGAGGAGATTTCCGTGGAATATGTGCTCGGCATCGATGGCGGCGGCACCAGTTGCAGGGCCGCTCTGGCAACGGCGGATGGCGCCGTGATCGGCCGCGCCAAGAGCGGCGCCGCCAATATCCGCACCGATCTTACCGGCGCCCGGGCGAACATCGTCGACGCCGCGCGGCTGGCCTTCATCGACGCCGGCAGGGATCCCGACCTCGTCCCGCAGGCTGGCGCCGTGCTCGGTCTCGCCGGCGCCAATGTCGGCACCTACCGGCAGCAGCTCGAGGCGATCCTGCCTTTCGCCGGCAGCCGCGTCGAAACCGACGCAGAAATCGCGCTGGAAGGAGCTGTCGGGTCCGGCGACGGCGCCATGGCCATCCTCGGCACCGGCACTGCCTACATGGCCCGCCACAACGGCAAGGCGCGTCCCATCGGCGGCTGGGGTTTCCAGGTAGGCGACCAGGGCAGCGGCGCGCGCGTCGGCCGCGACCTCCTGGAACAGACGCTGCTTGCCCACGACGGTATCCGGCCAGCTTCGCCCCTGACCAACGAGATGATGGCGGTCTTCCGCAACAATCCCGAAGCCGTGGTGGAGTTTACCACCAACGCCAAGCCTGGCGATTTCGGCGGCTTTGCACCGAAAGTATTCGAACATGCCGCCAAGGGCGACATCGTCGCGGCATGGATCGTCGACAAGGCGGTAAGCGACGTCGAAGCCGCGCTCAAGGTTCTCGACCTGCGCGAAAGCGATCCGCTTTGCCTGCTGGGCGGACTGGCGCCGCTCTATGCGCCGCTGCTCTCGGCGCGATATCGCGCGCTTCTGAAGCCACCGAAGGGCGACGCACTGGGCGGCGCGGTCTCGATGGCGGCGCGGCATTTCGGCGGCAAGGGGAATGTCTGACCGATGGCCGACCTTGCGGACCAGATTTTCACGGCGGTCAAGGAAACCGGCCAGCAGGGCGCACCGCTCTATCTCAGGCTGAAGAAGACCATCGAGGATGCGGTCCAGCGCGGCATCATCGGTCCCGGCGATGCGCTGCCGTCCGAGCGCGACATCGCCCTCAAGGCCGACATCTCGCGCGTTACCGTGCGCAAGGCGGTTCAGGACCTGGTAAAGGGCGGAGTCCTGATCCAGCGCCACGGTTCCGGCACCTTCGTCGCCCCGCGCATGGACCGCGTCGAGCAGTCGCTGTCGCGGCTCACCTCCTTCACCGAGGACATGGCGCGGCGCGGCATGACGGTGCGGTCGGAATGGCTCGACCGCGGCGTCTATCCGCCGTCGCCGGACGAGATGATGGTGCTTGGCTTGTCGGCCAAGGAACTCGTCGCGCGGGTGTCGCGCCTGCGCATCGCCGACGACACGCCGCTGGCGATCGAGCGCGCGTCGCTGTCTACCGCGGTGCTGCCCGATCCCGAGGCTGTCACCACCTCGCTCTACATGGCGCTGGAAAAGACCGGCAACCGCCCGTCGCGCGCGGTGCAGCGCATTTCGGCCGCCAATCTCGGCGAGGCCGACGCACGGCTTCTCGACGTCCCGGCCGGCTCGGCGAGCTTGCGCATCGAGCGCATTTCCTACCTCGCCACCGGCCGCGTCATCGAATTCACCCGCTCCATCTATCGGGGCGACGCCTATGATTTTGTCGCCGAACTCAGGCTCAGCGGCAGCGAAGCGATTGGAGACGGACAGTGACCGAAACCCATATGATACGAGAGATCAAGGAGATCCCGGACGCGACCGCGCGGCTAATCGACGTTTCCAGCAAGGCGCTAGCCGAGGCAGGGCGCGATATCCGCGCCCGCAATCCGGCCTTCCTGGTCACCGTGGCGCGCGGCTCCTCCGACCACGTCGCTTCCTTCATGAAATACGCGGTCGAACTCACCGCCGGCATCCCGGTCGCTTCCGTGGGGCCCTCGGTCGCTTCCATCTACGGGGCCAAGCTGCGACTGGCGGGATCTGCCTGCCTGGCGATCTCGCAATCGGGCAAAAGCCCGGATATCGTCGCCATGGCCGAGGAGGCGAAGCGTGGCGGCGCCCTGACCGTCGCCCTGACCAACACCGCGGATTCCCCATTGGCGCGGGCGTCGGACCATGCGATCGACATTGCCGCCGGCGTGGAAAAAAGCGTCGCCGCGACCAAGACCTTCGTCAATTCGGCCGTTGCCGGTCTCGCGCTGCTGGCGCACTGCACCGAAGACGACGCATTGCTTGCGGCACTTGGCGAGCTGCCGAAACATTTCAGCCGGGCGGTCGCCTGCGACTGGGGCCAGCTCGCCGGCGCGCTCGACGACGGAAATTCGCTGTTCATTCTCGGTCGCGGCCCGTCCTTCGCCATCGCCAATGAAGCCGCCCTGAAGTTCAAGGAGACCTGCGGCGTGCACGCCGAAGCCTACAGCGCCGCCGAAGTCATGCACGGCCCGTGGGCGCTGGTGACGCCGGGCTTCCCCGTGCTGGCGCTCGCCGCCCGCGACCGTTCCGAACCCTCCATGGCCGAGACCGCCGAGGCGCTGGGCGCCAAGCATGCGACCGTGTTCATGACCAGCGACCTTGCCAAGAATGCAACGCGGCTGCCATTTTCCGCCACCGGCCATCCGCTCACCGATCCGCTGGCGCTGGTTGTTTCGTTCTACGCTTTCGTCGAGGCTTTCGCCCGCCATCGCGGCCTCAATCCCGACGAACCGCGAAACCTCAAGAAGGTGACCGAAACCCGATGAGCGCCCCGATCGCCTTTACCGGCGCACGTATCTTCGACAGCAATGCGTGGCGCCAGAATGCCGCGCTGACAGTGCGCGGCGACACGGTCGAAGCGGTCGATGCCCTTCCGTCCGGCGTCACACAAAGTGGATCTCGCCGGGGGCATGCTCGTCCCCGGCTTCATCGACCTGCAGGTCAATGGCGGCGGCGGCGTCATGCTCAACGACCGCCAGGACGTCGAAACGATCCGCAGCATCTGCGCCGCCCACGCACCGTTCGGCACCACGGCATTGCTGGCGACCCTGATCACCGACACCCGCGAAATCACCGCCGCGGCAGTCGAGGCGGGCGCTGAGGCCGCGCAACAGCACGTGCCGGGATTCCTCGGCCTGCACCTCGAAGGCCCGCATTTGTCGGTAGCCCGCAAGGGCGCCCACGACCCTGCATTGATCCGCCCCATGAGCGATGATGACGAAGCGGCGCTGATCGCGGCACATCGCAGGGTGCCGCACCTTCTCACGACGGTCGCCCCGGAATCGGTGACGCCGGAGCGTATCGCGCGGCTTGCGGCTGACGGCATAGTTGTCAGCCTCGGCCATTCCGACACGACTTTCGCGTCAGCTACCGCTGCGGCCGCGGCAGGAGCCTCTATGGTCACCCATCTCTTCAACGCGATGAGTCAGATCGGCAACCGCGAAGCCGGGTTGGCTGGCGCCGCCATAAACACGGGCACGCTGTATGCCGGCCTGATCGCCGACGGCATCCATGTCGATCCCGCCACCATCCGTATCGCGCTCAATGCCAAGAACGGGCCAGCCGGCATCTTCCTCGTCACCGACGCGATGGCGACCATCGGCACCGACATGAAGTCGTTCACGCTGAACGGCCGCCTGATCAAGCGCGAGAACGGCAGCTTGCGCCTGGAGAACGGTACGCTGGCCGGCGCCGATCTCGACATGATTTCGGCCGTGCGCTTCATGCACCGGACCATCGGCGTTCCGCTTGAAGAAGCGCTGCGGATGGCGTCGTTTTACCCAGCTCGGGCAATGGGCGTCGAAAACCGGCATGGAAGGCTCGCGAAAGGCTCTGCGGCCAATTTCGTCCATCTGTCGGACGACCTCGATATGCTGGGTGTTTGGATCGACGGGCAGAAAGTTTTCGGATCCGCCCCGTGAGGCTTATGCCAGATCGGTGTGAGCGAAGTCGCTGCCTTTATACAGAAGGGAGACCTCGCGCCGCTTGGCGCAAGCATAGGAAAGGCAGTCGGCGAGGTTGAGCTGGGCCGGGTGTCCGCAGCCCTTTCCATAGTCTGAAAACGCCTGCGCGGCCAAAGCCCCATCCTCCGCCTCGATCGGCACGACGTCTATTCTGGCTTCCTCCAGAAAAACAGCGATCGCCGCCGCGACTTCCATAGGCCCGATGGCCAGCTTGGTCGACAGCCGCATCGTTGCCTCGAGCGTGACTAGGGGAGAGGTCACGCGGATTGCTGCGTCCTCAAGCCGGCCGGACCACGCGGCGGCGTCCTCTTCACCTGAAAGAATGGCCACCACAACCGAGGCGTCAACAAACATCAGGAGTGACCCCACATTGCGTCGATTTCCTCCTTACTCATGTCGTGTCCGCCCACGCCTGCTTTCTCCCTGAGATCGCTGGCGATGGCTGCGAGACGCTCGGCCAATGGCTGGCGCGCATTCTCCCGTTCGAGTTCGGCCTCCAGAGCCTCGATAACCGCTTCCGTCATCGACACTTTTCGCTTGGCGGCTAGCTTGCGCGCCAATTCATACGCGCGCGGGTTCCTGACCTGAAGATTTACTCCTGCGCCTCTTTTGAGATGGTTCAATACAAGATAGCGACTTTGTCATGACAGAGCCAGCAATACGAAACGAACTGTCGAGGCCGCTCAACGCCGGCATATCCGGTTTCAATCAAGCCAAAACCATCTGGCCCAGCCTTGCTGGGGTTGAGATGGGCCACCGCCTGCGGTTAGCTTCGCCGGAACTCAGTCAGCAGGGGACACGATGAAAACAGTATTTTCGCCGCTTCACGCCGGCCATTCCGGCCAGATGGAACTCGTCGCCGGCGAGATCGTGCCGGGCTTCGAAATGCCGTCGCGCGCCGAAATCATCAAGGCGCGCGTGGAGACGGAAAAGCTCGGCCCGGTCCTCCTGCCCGACGCCCATGATGTCGCGTTGGCAAAACGCGTTCACCGCGCCGACTACATCGATTTCCTGCCAACCGTCTGGGAGCGCTGGGAAGCCGCCGGCAAGACGGGCTCCGCCATTCCCTTCACTTGGCCGACGCGCGGCTTGCGTGGCGACGTTGCGCCAAGGACAATCGAGGCGCTGCTCGGCTTCTATTCCTTCGATGGCGGCGCCAGCTTCGTCAAAGGCACCTGGGATGCGATCAAGTCGTCGCATGATGTGGGTCTCACCGCCGCCCATCAGGTGAAGGCCGGCGAACGCGCTGCCTTCGCGCTTTGCCGTCCGCCCGGCCATCATGCGGGTGCCGCCTTCATGGGTGGCTACTGCTTCATCAACAACGCCGCGGTCGCCGCACAATGGTTCCGCGACCAGGGTGCGGCGCGCGTCACCGTGCTTGACGTCGACTACCACCATGGCAATGGCACCCAGGAGATCTTCTACGACCGCGCCGACGTCCAGGTCATCAACCTGCATGGCGACCCGATGACCGAATATCCTTTCTTCCTCGGCCATGCCGACGAAAGGGGCGCTGGCGCTGGCGAAGGCTTCAACCACAATTATCCCATGCCGTTCGGTACGGCATGGGATAATTGGAGCGCCGCGCTCGACGATGCCTGCGAAAAACTGGCCACCTATTCCCCGCAAGTGGTTGTCGTTTCGCTTGGCGTCGACACGTTCGAAAAGGATCCAATCAGCCATTTCAAGCTGAAATCGGCGGACTATCCGAAGATCGGTCGGCGCATCGCCAAACTCAACCTGCCGACGCTTTTCGTCATGGAGGGCGGCTACGCCGTCGACGAGATTGGCGTCAACGCGGTCGGCGTGCTCACCGGCTTCGAGGACCGTTAATCCTACCGGGGCGGCCGCAGCCCGCGAGAGCAAA
This sequence comes from uncultured Alphaproteobacteria bacterium, assembly GCA_963726065.1. GTDB lineage: Bacteria > Pseudomonadota > Alphaproteobacteria > Rhizobiales > Rhizobiaceae > Neomesorhizobium. The sequence continues at coordinate 59,101 of CAVSAU010000002.1, read as the reverse complement.
GAAAAGGACGGCCGGAGTTGGCGCCCTTTTCACCTAACCTGCCATTGTTCCGCCGCCGATGCGGGGTTTGTATTTTTCGGAAACGGTGCATACCTAGGGGCCGAAACCATCCCTCGTACCGCGCGGTTGCCGTTATGGGACCGCGCGACATCGGAGCAATACATGTCGAATGATTTGAGCATGCACGCCACCACGATCGTGACCGTGCGCAAGGGCGGCAAGGTCGTCATTGCCGGTGACGGCCAGGTGAGCCTCGGCCAGACCGTGATGAAGGGCAACGCCAAGAAGGTTCGCCGCCTCGGCAAGGGCAATGTTATTGCCGGCTTCGCCGGCGCCACCGCCGATGCCTTCACCCTGCTCGAGCGCCTGGAGGCCAAACTCGAGCAATATCCCGACCAGCTGACGCGCGCCTGCGTCGAACTCGCCAAGGACTGGCGCACCGACCGCTACCTGCGTCGTCTCGAGGCGATGATGCTGGTGGCCGACAAGAACGTTTCCCTGGCGCTCACCGGAACCGGCGACGTGCTCGAGCCGGAACATGGCGTGATGGCTATCGGCTCGGGCGGCAATTTTGCGCTCGCCGCGGCGCGCGCGCTGATGGACACCGACAAGGACGCGGAAGAAATCGCCCGCAAGGCGATGCAGATCGCCGCCGATATCTGCGTCTACACCAACCACAACGTTGTCGTCGAAACCATCGATGCCGCGTAACCGGTACGACTTCCGGCCGGTCACCGAGACCGACCTGCCGATGATCGCGGGTTGGCTCGCCGAGCCGCATATCGCCGAGTGGTGGGACGATCCGGAGACCGATATCGCCGAGATAGCGGGACATATCGACAGCGTTTCGGTCGAGCCGCTGATCATCGAGCTCGACGGGCGGCCGATCGGCTATCTGCAGAGTTACGACCCGCATCTGGAGGACGACCACCCCTACCAGGACCAGCCTTTCGGAACGCTCGGCGTCGACCTGTCGATCGGACCGGCGGAGCTGGTGGGCGTTGGCCACGGCTCGGCGGCCCTGCGCCAGTTCGTCGACGAGCTTTTCGCCGAGGGCGCCCCGCGTGTGATCATCGATCCCGATCCGGCCAATGCAAGGGCCATCCGGGCCTATGAAAAGGCGGGCTTCCGGGCTTTCGACACCCGCCGCTCGGTGTATGGTCCAGCACTGATGATGGCGCGGGACGCCGGTGAGGAATAAGCCGACCATGAGCCCATCCGGAGCCGGCATGGAGAAAACGGCATTCGAAGGCGCCTGGCGGATGGGCGTGCTGGTCGCTGTCGGCCTGATCGTCCTGCAGGCGGCCATTCTCTACGCCATTGGGCGAACTCCGATCTGCGAATGTGGCTATGTAAAACTGTGGCACGGCGTGGTGATGAGTTCGGAAAATTCGCAGCACATCTTCGACTGGTATACGCCCTCGCACATTATCCACGGTTTCCTGTTCTATGCGCTGACCTGGTTCCTCTTCCCGAAAAAGCCGCTGTGGTTTCGGCTTTTGCCCGCAATCGTCATAGAGGGCGCCTGGGAGCTGCTGGAAAACAGCGATTTTATCATCAACCGTTACCGGGAAGGGACAATTTCCCTCGACTACTACGGCGACAGCATCATCAATTCGGTGTCCGATACGCTGGCAATGGTGCTGGGCTTTGTGATGGCTGCAAGGCTACCTATATGGGTAATCGTCGTTCTTGCCCTGATCTTCGAGATCGGCACGGGCTATCTCATCCGGGACAATCTGACGCTCAACGTGATCATGCTGCTGCATCCGTTTGAGTCCATCCGGCAGTGGCAAAGTGGATTACAGTGATATGAGCACCTTCTCCCCCCGCGAAATTGTTTCCGAACTCGACCGGCACATCATCGGCCAGAACGACGCCAAGCGCGCCGTGGCCATCGCGTTGCGCAACCGCTGGCGGCGCCAGCAGCTGGAAGGCGAGATGCGCGAAGAGGTCATGCCGAAGAACATCCTGATGATCGGGCCGACCGGCGTCGGCAAGACCGAGATATCGCGCCGCCTGGCAAGGCTTGCCGGCGCGCCCTTCATCAAGGTCGAGGCCACCAAGTTCACCGAAGTCGGTTATGTCGGCCGCGACGTCGAGCAGATCGTGCGCGACCTCGTCGAGGTGGCGATCGGCCTGGTGCGCGACAAGATGCGCGAGGACGTCAAGGCGCGCGCCCATATCAACGCCGAGGAGCGGGTGCTGGAAGCCCTGGTCGGCAAGACGGCCAGCCCGGCGACACGCGACAGCTTCCGCAAGAAGCTGCGCGACGGCGAACTCGACGACAAGGAAATCGAGATCGAGATTGCCGACACCGGCACCGGCGGCATGCCCGGCTTCGAGATTCCCGGTATGCCGGGCGCCAATATCGGCGTGCTCAACATCAATGACATGTTGTCGAAGGCGATGGGCGGCAAGCGCACCAAGACGCTGAAGACCACCGTCAAGCAATCCTATTCGCAGCTGATCAACGACGAATCCGACAAGCTGCTCGACCAGGACGAGGTCGTGCAGAAGGCGCTGTCTTCGACCGAAAACGACGGCATCGTCTTCCTCGACGAGATCGACAAGATCGCGGCGCGCGACGGCGGCATGGGCGCCGGAGTTTCCCGCGAGGGCGTGCAGCGCGATCTGCTGCCGCTGGTCGAAGGCACCACGGTCGCCACCAAATACGGACCGATCAAGACCGACCACATCCTGTTCATCGCGTCGGGCGCCTTCCATGTGGCCAAACCGTCCGACCTTCTGCCGGAACTGCAGGGCCGCCTGCCGATCCGCGTCGAGCTGCGCGCGCTGGAGAAGAACGACTTCGTCCGCATCCTGACCGAAACCGAGGCCAGCCTGATCAAGCAGTACATCGCGTTGATGGAGACGGAAGGCGTGAAGCTCGAATTCACCGAAGACGCCATCGATTCGCTCGCGGGTATCGCGGTCGACCTCAATGCGACCGTCGAGAACATCGGCGCGCGCCGGCTGCAGACGGTGATGGAAAGGGTGTTGGACGAGATTTCGTTCAGCGCACCGGACCGCTCAGGCCAGTCGATCACCATCGACGCCGACTATGTGAGCAAGCATGTCGGCGACCTTGCCAGGAACACGGATTTGTCGCGATTCATCCTGTAAGGGGACGAGCTCGGACATTTCCAACGCTTGGAAATACATTGCCCGGCAGGCAAGCCGGGCAATGTGTCTTCGACTTTTAGCGGGGACGTTGCTTAGTTTTGGCGGCTATCACCCTTTCCGCATGCGTGATATCTGCGGTCTTCTACCCGTTCAACGTTGCGGCTGCGCATGAAACGCTCTCCCCTTCTTCTGTCCTGCCTATTCCTATCGATGGGGCTGCTTGCCTCGCAGGCCGCCACCCTTGTGCCGCCCGGCAACCATTATCCCGACCAGCCCGTCGTTCCCGGCGCGTCGGCAAAGCGCACCAAGGCCAACAACACCAGTTACGAGGACAAGTACCGCAAGGTCTACGCCCTGCTGAAGAACGACAGCAAGCTGCGGTCCAAGATCAAGCAGGCAGCGGCAGCCTACGGCATCGATCCGATGCACATCGTCGGCGCCGTTGTCGGAGAACACACCTACAATGTCGATGCCTACGACCGGCTTCAGACCTATTACGTCAAGGCGGTCTCCTATCTCAGCAACAGACTGACATTCAGCTATGAAGGCGAGGACATCACCGACTTCGTGGCGCGTCCCGAATTCGCCGTGTGCGAGGCCGCTGGCGGCAGTTACGAACTGTGGACGTGCCGGGAAACGGTGTGGAACACATCTTTTCGCGGCAAGCAGGTCGGCGGCAGGAACTTCCCCAACGACCGCTTCAGCGCCACTTTCTTCCAGCCGCTTTATGCCGGCCAGACTTTCGGCATCGGCCAGCTCAACCCGCTGACCGCACTACAGATGAGCGACATGGTGAGCAGTGTTTCCGGGCTGCCCCAGCTCGACGCCCGCGATCCGAACCGCGTCTACGAAACCATCATGGATCCCGATCTGACGCTGCCTTATGTGGCGGCCACGCTGAAGAAATCGATCGATTCCTACCGCATCATCGCCGGCTTCGATATCTCGCAGAATCCCGGAATTACTGCGACGCTATACAATGTCGGCAATCCGGAGGCGCGGGCCTATGCGCTCAAGGCTGAAAACGACAGGCGCCTGACTGCCGGCGAGCCGCCGAAACTGCCGGAAGAAAACTACTATGGCTGGCTGGTGAACGAAAAGCTGCTGGAACTCAGCGCGCTATTCTAGATTCTCGAACGTTCGATCGCGGCGCGCAGTTGCTGGAGCAGACCGTCGATCTCAGGTTCGCGAAGCTGAGAAATCCCTTCCGACAAAAGATTGGCCAACTCGGTCGCGCGCGGCGAGAGGCCCGACGTATCGACGACCACTCTCGGGTGCGACGCACCGGCCAGGCGCTCCAGTTCTTCGGCTTCGTCCCAGATGATGTTGAAATAGCCGATCATCTTCTGCACCATCACCCAGTTGGGCATGCCGCGCCGGCCATGTTCGAGCGCCGAAAGATAGGCGGCGCTGACACCGAGCGATGCGGCCATCTGCTTTTGCGAAACGCCCTTGGCGCGGCGCAGCTCGCGCAGCTTGAGGCCGAACGGCGTCACCCGCGTTCTCCTCCATGGCGCCGCAGCCTGATGTAGATGGCGCCGCCGCCGCCATGCTGGCGGGCAGCGCTGTCATGGCTCGAGACCAGGCCGCGAAACGACGGCGTCGCCAACCATTGCGGCACGGCACGGCGCAGGACGCCGTCACTGCCGAAGGATGAACCCTTGCCGGTGATCACCAGCACATAGCGCATGCCTTCGGCATAGGCGCGATGCAGGAAGGAAAGCAGTAGCGCATGCGCTTCGCTCTGCGTCATGCCGTGCAGGTCAACCCTGCCTTCGATCGGCAACCGGCCTTTCGAGAGCTTGTTGCGGGTCGGCGCATCGAGAGGGTGGATGCGGGATTTTTCCCTGGCCAACGGCTTGACTGCCGCAACCGCCGCGGCGCCCGCCTCCAGCGCGAAAGTCTTGTCCAGGGCAGCGGCCATATCGACCGGATCCGGTTCGGAAAGCAGGGCGACCTTCTTGCCCTTCAGCGGCTTCGCGGTCTTGGTCACCCGGGTCCAAAGGATGCGGTCCTCATCGCTGAGGTTTTTCTCCCGCGGGCTCATCGGCTGCCTGCCACCAGCTTTTTGGGCACCAGCGCATAAAAGTCGGCGGCGTGCTTGATGACCCCTGCGATTTCTCCAGCAGCAAAGCCGAAGCCTGTGAAAAGGTCGCCGCGGGCAGCGCCGGTTATCGCCGATCCGGTATCCTGCGCGATCATCAGACGGCGAAAGGGTTTTTCATCGAAGGCGGTCAATGTCGGTGCGTCGATGAAGAACGGCGTACCGAACGTGTGCAGCAGCCTGTCGACGGCCATCGAGCGGCCAGGTGTCAGCGGCACCTTTGCCGCCGCGACAGGACCGAGCCCGGTATCCTCGACCGGCGCCTCGCGAAAGAAGATAAAGGAGCGATTCTGCCACAGGATTTCGGAAATCCGGGCGGGATTGTCGCCAAACCAGGCGCGAATCGATTGCATCGTGACGGCGTTTTCCGGAATTTCGCCGAGATCCGCGAGTTTCCGGCCGGGTCCGGAAAAGCGATGGCCGGACTTCGCGGCATAGGTCAGGCGTTTCCATGTGCCGTCCGTCATGGCCAGCCGTGCAGCACCCTGAACATGGATGAAAAAGACATCCACCGGGTCGGCCAGCCAGGCGATTTCGAGGTTTCTGCCCGCCAGGGCGCCCTGTTCGATCGCCGCGCGGTCGAAATATTCAACGATTCCCTCGGCAGTCTGCCTGCCGAATGCCAGGTACGGGTCCATGCCGGCCGGCCTGTTGAAATCGTCGACATCCACCAGGTCGGAAGGCCGGGCCAGAAGCGGAAATTGAAACCGTCCTGTCTGGACCGGCGATGCTTCGGCCTCAGGTTCGTAAAAGCCTGTTACGAAACCGGTTTTGCTGCCGCTTTCCGGCACGACCCTGCATGGGGCGAAATGACGCTCGAAGAACGCCCGCGCATCGGCCCGCGCCACCGTCGCCGACGCAACTGCGCGTGCCCCCTCGTAAGCATCTGAAAATGCGTCGAAATCAACGCCAAGAGCGCCGGTCCGGTAGGGCTTGCCCAGAACATGGAAGGCGGAGCGCCGGAAGGCCTCGAATGCCTCAGCCGGCGCATCGTCCTGCCAGCCCGCGAGCTCGGACCACCGGACCTCGCGAAGGGATTGGGAAAGCGCCACCTAACCGAGCCCTTCTGAACACGCCTCAGCGATCACAGCTTGGAGTCAGTCTTCGGCCTCTGTCGCGACCAGCTTCCAGTTGGGGTCGCGCGAACGCGTGTCGCGGGAGAACGTCCAGACGTCCTTTACCTCCGCGACGGTTTCCGGATCGCCGTCGACCACTTCTCCGGCATTGTTGCGGGTGGCCGAAATCAGCTCGCTGACGATGCGCAGCGTGGCATGCGCCTCGCTGCCCTTCATCTCGGCCGAAACAATGTCCGCCTTGTCGATGCCGACGAAGGAGGACTGGATCTTCTCCGAACGGCCTTCTCGCTCGGCGATCGCGGCGACGAAACCGTCGTAAACTTCACGGGAGAGAAGATTTTTCAGCGTTTTACGATCGCCGTCGGCATAGGCCATGACGATCATTTCGTAGGCCATCTTGGCGCCATCGACAAAAGACTTCGGCTCGAAGGACGGGTCGACGTCCTTGATGGCGCGCAGGCCTTTGTTCAGTTCGCCGCCGGGCGGCGCGAAAGCGTCGATGGCCTTGTAGGTCTCGTCGGCTTCGCCGGCAGCCCGCTTGCGAGGTAGCGAGACGACATTCTCGGAAGTGTTGGCGGTTTCCTTGTCCCGCTTTCGGCCGATCGTATAGGGATCGAAAGGCGGGCGTTCATTCCCCGTCCGACGCCCAAGCACGTTGCGCAGCTGGAAAAAGATCACCACCGCCGCAACGAGGAAAAAAATGGTGCCGAAATCGAAGAATTCCATGTCTTCCGCCAATCGATCCTTTTGTACGTCGCTGCGCAGGCCGCGACGCCAATCAGCGTCCGCATCGCACAATTCTCAACCAATGCATATAGAACGCATAACGCGATCATTCAAATCAAAGGCATGCGTACCTATTTAATGTGCCGTCGCACATGGTAGATGCCTGAAAATACCTCCTGATTACGAAGAAAACCGGACATTGTTTCCCCTTTCGCTCATTCTTTTGGCGCTTCCGCTCATCGAAATCGCCGTTTTTGTCCTCGTCGGCAGCCAGATCGGCGTGTTGCCGACCATCGGGCTGGTGATCCTGAGCGCCATGGCGGGCGGAATCCTGGTCCGCATCCAGGGATTCGGCATCCTGACCAGGATCAGGCAGCAGCTCGAGTCGGGCCGCGACCCCGGCCGCGAACTTGCCCATGGCATGATGATCCTGCTGGCCGGCATCCTTCTGGTGATTCCCGGCTTCGTCACCGATATTCTGGGTATCCTGCTCTTCATTCCGCCGATTCGCGATTTCGGCTGGTATCTCGTCCGCGACCGCATAACCGTGGTGGGCGGCGGTTTCGGCGCCGCGCGCTGGAACCAGCAAGGCGGCGATCGTTCGGGCCGCAAGACGATCGATCTCGACGCCGACGAATACTCCAAGGAAGGCGACAAGACCTCTCCGTGGCGCCGCCTCGACAGGGACGAGCCTTAGAACGCCCCGGCAGACCGAAATCCCGGCTTGCGAAACTTGTCACAGCCTGCCCACCATGCTAGCCAACGCGCGTTTTATGCGCCGTTCGACGGCTGAATGAGAGGATCCCGGCTTATGGCCACAAAAGAATCCGCACCCGCAGGTGCCGCGAAATCCGGCAATGGTGCGCAGCCGACACTGAATGTCCTTGCGCAATACGTGAAGGACCTGTCGTTCGAAAGCCCCGGCGCGCCCAATTCGCTGCGCGGCCGCGAACAGGCGCCTGCCATCAGCATCAACGTCAATGTCAACGCCAACCCGCTTTCGGACAAGGAGTTCGACGTCAACCTGACGCTGAACGCCAAGGCTGCCTTTGACAAGGACGTGCTCTTCAACGTGGAACTCGTCTATGGCGGCGTCTTCCGCATCGAAGGTTTTCCGCAGGAGCACATGCTTCCGGTGCTGTTCATCGAATGCCCGCGCCTGCTTTTCCCATTTGCCCGCCAGATTATCGCTGACGCGACCCGCAACGGCGGCTTCCCGCCGCTGATGCTCGATCCGATCGATTTCGCGCAGATGTTCCAGCAGAAAATCGCCGAAGACCAGGCCAAGTCCAAGGTCCAGGTCAGCTGATTTAGCCGCGGATGTGGTGATGGCTCAAAGCCCGGCTTCGGCCGGGTTTTCAGTTTAAACGTGAGAATTACGACGCGCTGTCGGAGCCGATGCGGTTCCAGATGGCCTTTTCGCCAATACCGGCGATCATGCCGGCATGCGCGGCGAGTTCTTCGTCGGATAGCCGTTGCGCCAGCGGGCGTGGGCGCGCTTCGATGACGACGGCAATCCCTTCGACCTGAACCTTGCCGGGGGCCTGCTCGACAACGATCTCCAGGCCAAGCGCAGCCTGCTTGCCGCCGACCAGTTCGATATAGACTTCAGCGAGAAGTTCGGAGTCCAGCAGGGCCCCGTGCTTGGTTCGGCGGCTGTTGTCGATACCGTAGCGCCGGCAAAGCGCATCGAGCGAATTCGGGCCCATCGGATGCTTGCGGCGCGCCAGCATCAGCGTATCGACGACAAGGCCCGGCTCGACCGACGGAATTCCGAGGCGGGCGAACTCCGCGTTCACGAAGGCGATGTCGAAGCTCGCATTGTGCGCGACCAGCCGCGCGCCGTCGATGAATTCCAGAAACTCCGCGGAGATCTGGCCGAAAGTCGGCTTGCCGACCAGCTCGGCGTCGCTGATGCCGTGGACGGCCAGCGCCTCGGCATGAACCTTGCGGCCCTCCGGATTGATGTATTCATGAAAGGCGCGGCCAGTCGGAAACCTGTTGACCAGTTCGACGCCGCCGATTTCGATGATGCGGTCGTCGCGGGCGTCGAGCCCCGTCGTTTCCGTATCAAAGATGATTTCCCGCATCGAATCACTCCGTCCGGGCGATTCTGCACATTTAAGCAAAGCCGCGGCAATGCGGGGGACGTGTTTTACCCGGCTTTCGGCGCCAGCGCGTCGATGATGCCGCGCACATCCTGCCGCGCCGCTTCCATTCCGCCGCCGGTATCGACGATGAAATCCGCGCGGCGGCGCTTTTCCGCGTCGGACATCTGCTTTGCCAGGATCGCCTCGAATTTTTCGGCGGTCATGCCCGGCCGGGCGAGAACGCGTTCGCGCTGGACATCCGCCGGCGCGGTCACTACAGCCACCTTGTCGACGCGGTCCCTGCCGCCGGTTTCGAAAAGCAGTGGGATGTCCAGCACGATCAGCCGCGCGCCCTTGCGGCGGTTGTCCTCCACAAAAGCAGCGGCATCGGCGCGCACCAGCGGATGCACGATCCGCTCCAGGGTTTTCATCGCGGCAGTGTTTCCCACCACTGCGCGAGACAGTTTCACGCGGTCGACCGCACCGTTTGCGGTCGTGCCGGGAAACTCGGCTTCGACCAGCGCCGCCGCAGGCCCCGCATAAAGCCGATGCACCGCCTCGTCGGAATCGTGGACGGGAATGCCGGCCTCGGCGAACATTTTTGCCGTCGTCGACTTTCCCATGCCGATGGAACCGGTCAGCCCGAGGATGATCACGACGTCACCCTGATATCGGCCAGGATAAGCGCCCGTAATTCGGGGCTGACAGCGGGCCTGAACCCGAACCAGCGTTCGAACCCCGGCACCGCTTGATGCAGCAGCATGCCAAGACCGTCGACGGTTTTCAGGCCGTGCTCGGCCGCAGCGGCGAGCAGGGGCGTCTGCAACGGAACGTAGACGATGTCGGTGACGACAGCGTTCTCCGGCAGCCGGCCGAGATCGGGAACCTCCCCGATTTCGCCATGCATGCCGAGCGATGTCGTGTTGACGAGAAAATCGGCATCGCCAAGCAAATCGGGGAGGGCTTTCCAGGAGTGCCCGGTGGCGACGTCCCGGAACCGGTGGGAAAGCTCCATAGCGCGTTCGACCGTCCTGTTGACGATGCGGATTTCCCTGAAACCGCGCTGTTGCAAGGCGAAGATCACCGCGCGCGCCGCGCCGCCGGCGCCCAGAACCACCGCCCGCCGGCTTTTCTCCCAGCCCGGAAATTGTTCGTCGAGATTGGCGGCAAAACCATAGGCGTCCGTATTGCCGCCATGGATCACGCCATCTTCCAGCCAGAGCGTATTGACCGCGCCGATAAGCTCGGCTGCCTCATCACGGCGGGAGACCGATGCATATGCCGTCTCCTTGTGGGGGATGGTGACGTTGCCGCCGACAAAACCATGGTTGGGAAAATCGGACGCGAACCACACAAAATCGGCTGGCGCGATATCGAGCGCCTCATACGAGCCGTCGGTCCCGAACGTCCGCAGCCAATGATTATGAATCAACGGCGAGCGCGAATGCGCTATCGGGTGCCCGCAGACAAAAGCCTTCCTCCCGCCTTCAGCCATCGATGGCTCCGCGTTCACGAAGCGCCGCCAGCAGGGGAAGCATGGGCAGTCCGACGATGGTGAAATAATCGCCGTCTATCTTGCCGAACAACTGAATGCCTTCGCCTTCGATCTGGTAGGCGCCGACACTGGACAGCGCCTTGGCGCCGACACGCGACAGGTGGTGGCCGATGAAGCCGGGATCGAGCACACGCATCGTCAGGCGTGCGATACCGACATGGCGCCACAGGGTTTCACCGTCGCGCACCAGCACGACCGCGCTGTTCAGATGATGAGTCCTGCCCGACAGTTTCAAGAGATGGCGGCGCGCCGCTTCCATGTCGGCCGGTTTATGGAAAACGTCATCGCCCAGCGAAAGCGTCTGGTCGGAGCCGATGACCAGCGCACCGGGATACTTCTCGCTGACATCCAGCGCCTTGGCTTCGGCCAGCACCAGCGCCACATCCTCGGGTGTCGCGCCACTTCCTTCGAGCGTCGCTTCGACCGCGCGTTCGTCGATCGAAGCCGGGACGGCGGTAAAAGCGATGCCGGCATTTTCGAGAAGCTTTTTGCGGAAAGGGCTGCCGGAGGCAAGGATGATTCGTTCTGTCATTCTGTCGGTCCCAGTATGCCGGCGGATTATCGCGCCTTGCCGCGCAGCGCAACGATTGCCGCCGCCGTCTCCTCGATCGAGCGGCGGCTGACATCGATCATTGGCCAGCCGTGACGCGTGCATATCTGTCGGGCATAGGTCAGTTCCTCGGTGATGTTGGCGCGGTCGATGTAGCTTTGCGAGTCGTATCCGGCGGTGGAGCCGAGAAGACGGTTCTGGCGGACATGCGAAATGCGCTCCGCCGAAGCGACAAGTCCGACAATCAGCGGCTTGGTCGCCGCGGCCAGGCTTTCCGGCATCGGCACGCCGAGCACGATCGGAATGTTGGCGGTCTTGATGCCGCGATTGGCGAGATAGATGCTGGTCGGGGTCTTCGACGTCCTTGAAATGCCGATCAGGATAATGTCTGCGTCATCGATGTCGGCCGGCAACTGGCCATCGTCATGCTCCATGGTGAAATTCAGCGCGTCGATGCGGCGGAAGTATTCCGCGTCGAGCACATGCTGGGCGCCGACGCGGCGGCCCGCCGGCGTACCGAGGTAAGACTGGAACACCGTCAGCACCGGCTCGAGCACAGAAACGCAGGGCAGTCCCATCGCCGCGCTACGCTCATCGATCATATGGGCGAGCTTCTGGTCGACCACCGTATAAAGAATGATGCCAGGCTCCTGGTCGATATCGTCAAACACCTTCATCAGCTGCTTCTCGGTGCGGATCAGCGGATAGATATGCTCTATGGCCCGCGCATCCTTGTATTGCGCCGACGCGGCGCGACCGGCGGCCAGCAAGGTCTCGCCGGTCGCGTCCGAAATCAGGTGCAGATGGAAGAAGCTCTGGGGTTTGTTCACACCGTTTGGTCCTGGCTGTGGCAAAGTGTGGAAAACGGGCAGCGTTTTGGCCCGGCCGCGGCCGCGACTGTATCAGAACGGGTTTTGTCCACAATTCGGCCCGGCATGAAGTTTGAAACGGCACTGTGGAGAACAATGAGAGGATCGATTTTCAGTCACAGGGCGACGCGTTCGCGCTTGCTCGAATGAACTTTCCAATTACCTGATTCAAAAAGCGAAAATCGCCTTGTCCCCGGAATCAACATATCAGAGGAAAATACCGTGCGTCATTTGGCATGATCGGGTTTTGGCGGCCGCTGTGCGAAACTCGTAACTCCCGATTCCAACAAACTCTTAAAATCAGAAATCTCTTTCTCTATAGATATTTTATTTAGTTCACCCGACGGGGAACCGAGGCGATATGGCAATGAAGCGGCTGGTGGTGGATGTCCTCAAGGGCGAGAGTGTCTTTCCTCCGCCCGTCTGGATGATGCGCCAGGCGGGTCGCTATCTCCCGGAGTACCGGGAGGTGCGCAGGAACGCCGGCAGCTTCCTCGACCTCTGCTACAATCCCGATCTGGCCGTCGAAGTGACGTTGCAGCCGATCCGGCGTTTCGGTTTCGATGCCTCAATCCTGTTTTCGGATATCCTCGTGGTGCCGCATGCGCTTGGCCGCGATCTCCGCTTCGAGGAGGGAAAAGGACCGCTGATGACGCCAGTTTCCGTCGGCGATATCGAGGCTCTCGACGGCAAAAGGTTTCACGTGAATCTCGAACCGGTCTACGAGACGGTTCGGCGGCTGCGCAAGGAACTGCCGGCCGAGACGACGCTGATCGGCTTTTGCGGCGCGCCCTGGACCGTCGCGACCTACATGATCGCCGGCCACGGCACGTCCGACCAGGCGCCGGCGCGGCTGTTTGCGTTCCGCCATCCCGAAAGCCTGGAAAAGCTGCTCGATCTGCTCGCGAACTTTTCCGCGGCCTATCTGATCAGACAGATCGAAGCCGGCGCCGATGTCGTGCAGATCTTCGATTCCTGGTCTGGGGTGCTCGACGAAGCGTCGTTCGAGGCGTGCTGCGTCCGTCCGGTTGCGACGATCGTGCGGCAGGTGAGGGCCGTCTATCCCGATGTGCCGATCATCGGGTTTCCCAAGGGGGCGGGAAGCCGCTACGACACATATCGCGAAAAGACCGGCGTTACGGGCCTCGGGCTGGACTGGGCGGTGCCGCTGACCCAGGCTGCCCGCTTGCAAAGTCAGGGAGCGGTGCAAGGCAATCTCGACCCGCTGCGCCTGGTCGCTGGCGGCAAGGCGCTGGAAGAGGGCGTGGAGAGTGTCTTGGACGCATTGGGAGCTGGCCCGCTGATCTTCAATCTCGGCCACGGCATCACGCCGGAAGCGCCGATAGAACATGTCGAGGCGATGCTGCGGCAGGTCAGGGGTTCGAGGCGATGACGGCGGATGCCAACCGGGCAAGCGGCGCCAAGGCGATGCAGCGGGCGGCAACCGCGATCGTCATTTTCGTGGCAGGCGCCGCGGCGCTGTTCTATTGGGACCCGGACGGGTTTTATCCCTGGGCGAAAGCCATCCATGTCATTGCGGTAATCTCCTGGATGGCGGGCATGCTCTATCTGCCGCGCCTATTCGTCTATCACGCTGATGCGGAAAAAGGCTCCGTTCAGTCGGAAACGTTCAAGGTAATGGAACGGCGCCTGCTGCGCGCCATCATCAACCCCGCGATGATCGTAACGTGGGTGTTCGGCCTGTGGCTTGCCTGGAAGGGGTTCGCATTCTCCGGCGGATGGCTGCATGCCAAGATCGGCCTGGTGGTCGGCTTGTCGGCCGTGCATGGCTATTTCTCGCGGGCGGTTCGCCTGTTCGCCGAAGACCGCAATGAAAAACCCGCCCGCCACTGGCGCATCATGAATGAAGTTCCTACATTGCTGATGATCGCGATCGTCGTGCTGGTTATCGTCAAGCCGTTCTGAGCTCTCCTATAAATGCCGCCTTGCTCTTTGGCGGTGGCGGCGATAAAAGACAGCTCCCTCCCGCCCACGCGCCCCACATTATTTCCTTCCTCGGCCGCGTCCGGCGTACATCGCGTATCGCCGATTTTTTTCCCATATCTATCCAGAGTCCGCACAATGCAGGAAATGAAACTACAAGAGCTCAAGAGCAAGAAGCCGCCGGAACTCATCGCCTATGCCGAGTCGCTGGATGTCGAAAACGCCAGCGTCATGCGCAAGCAGGAGCTGATGTTCGCCATCCTGAAAAAGCTGGCGTCGCAGGAAGTCGAGATCATCGGCGAGGGCGTGGTCGAAGTTTTGCAGGACGGCTTCGGCTTCCTGAGGTCCGCCAACGCCAACTACCTGCCGGGGCCGGACGACATCTACATCTCACCGTCGCAGATCCGGCGCTTTTCGCTGAAAACCGGCGATACCGTCGAGGGCCCGATCCGCAGCCCGAAAGAGGGCGAGCGTTATTTCGCACTGCTCAAGGTCAACACGATCAATTTCGAAGACCCTGAGAAAATCCGCCACAAGATCCACTTCGACAATCTGACGCCGCTCTATCCCAACAGCCGGCTGAAGATGGAAGTCGACAACCCGACGACGAAGGACCTTTCGGCGCGGGTGATCGACCTGGTGGCGCCGCTCGGCAAGGGCCAGCGCGGTCTGATCGTCGCGCCGCCACGCACCGGTAAGACGGTGCTGCTCCAGAACATCGCCCACTCGATCACCTCGAATCATCCCGAATGCTATCTGATCGTCCTGTTGATCGACGAGCGGCCGGAAGAAGTGACGGACATGCAGCGTTCGGTGAAGGGCGAAGTCGTTTCCTCGACCTTCGACGAGCCGGCGACGCGCCACGTTCAGGTCGCGGAAATGGTCATCGAAAAGGCAAAACGCCTCGTCGAACATGGCCGTGATGTTGTCATCCTGCTTGATTCGATCACCCGTCTCGGCCGCGCCTACAACACGGTCGTTCCGTCGTCCGGCAAGGTGCTGACTGGCGGTGTCGACGCCAACGCACTTCAGCGGCCGAAGCGCTTCTTCGGCGCGGCGCGCAACATCGAAGAGGGTGGTTCGCTGACCATCATCGCGACGGCGCTGATCGACACCGGCAGCCGAATGGACGAAGTCATCTTCGAAGAGTTCAAGGGCACCGGCAACTCGGAAATCGTGCTCGACCGCAAGGTCGCCGACAAGCGTATCTTCCCGTCGATGGACATTCTGAAGTCCGGCACCCGCAAGGAAGATCTGCTGATCGCGCGGCAGGATCTTCAGAAGATTTTCGTGCTTCGCCGTATCTTGGCGCCGATGGGAACCACCGACGCGATCGAATTCCTCATCGACAAGTTGAAGCAGACGAAGACCAACACCGATTTCTTCGATTCGATGAATACCTGAGGAACGTCAGGCGGATGGCTGCCGCCGCAATGCGCCCTCCAGTCCGTCCGGATCGGTAATGACAGGCAGACAGGCAAGGCCGGTGCACAACCATGCACCGGCCTTCGTCGTGTCGGGAAGTGCACCGCCCGGAAGATTGACTTCGCTCGCACCGGTTCCGACCGGCACCACGACATCGACGCGGCGGGGATCGGGAGTTCGTTTGGCGACCAGGGCAAGTACCGGATTTTCCGGCTCTTCAACGATCACCAATTTGATGGGAGCCAACATCAGTAGGCAGGCGTTGAATATACCTGCTTGGCCGTGATGTTGCTCGAGCGTGCGTCCGAAAGCTGCCTCCGCGACTTTCCACACCCGCTGCTGCAGGTCGGAATTGCCCGAGAGGCCAGCCGTTCGCGCCATGGCGGCGATGATCTGGCTGGTCGCCGACGGCGTTGCTTCATCGACATCGCCACGGATTCGCACCGGGATGTCCCGGCAATCCGAAGCCGTCAGGAAATAACCGGTGCCGTTGTCGTCACGATACCATTTGTCGAGCATGTCGAGGAAAGCGACGGCCGACTTGGCATAGTCCGGTTTTCCCGTTGCCTCGAACAAGGATACAGCGGCATTGGTCATGGCCGCGTAGTCGCTCGACAGGCCTGGGAATGAACGCCTCGATCCAAGGATTGAATGCGCTAGCCGCCCATTCTTGTCGCTCGATTCAATAATGAAACGGAACGCTGATTCTGCGGATTCTACCCAGTCGGCACGGCCGAACTGCCTCCCGGCTTCGGCGATCGCTGAAATCGCCAGCCCATTCCAATCGGCGAGGATCTTGTCGTCCCTGCCTGGCCGGACGCGCTTGGCGCGGGCTTCCAGAAGCTTTTCCCGCATAGTTTGCAGCTGCGCTTCATTGGTAGCGACGTCCGCAGGATTTCGATGCAGGACGGGTTTGCCTTCCCAGTGTTCGGGCGCCGACAGCGAATATTCCGCAAGGAAGGCTTCGCTGTCGGGGCCTAGAACATCCGAGATCTCGTCCCTGTCCCAGGTATAGAAAAGACCTTCCTCGCCATCGCTGTCGGCATCCAGGCTGGAGGCAAAGCCGCCGTCGATGCACATCTCGCGCAGAAGCCAGGCGATCGTTTCTTCGATTCGGATCTGAAACAACTTTTCGCCGGTTTCGGCATAGGCCCAGTTGCAGATGCGGATCAGCTGGGCATTGTCGTAGAGCATCTTCTCGAAGTGCGGAATCAACCAGGACGCGTCCGTCGAATAGCGACTCAACCCGCCGCCGACGTGATCGTAGATGCCGCCGTTAAGCATGTGGCGAAGGCTGGAAAGCACTGCGTCCCGGTGGGCGGCGTTGCCGGTGGTCAGCCAGTTCAGCCAGAGGGCCTCCATGAACGGCGCATTGGGGAATTTGGGCGCGCCGCGCAAACCGCCTTCTTCACGGTCGATCATGCCGAAAATACTGTCGGCCAGAGCGGCGAGGCTGGCCGGTTCGATGCGGGAGGGTTGGCTGGATGCGGCGAGCCTCGCCCCGACATGGTTGGTCAGGGCATCGGCGCTTTGGCTAATGCTTTCTTTCTTTTCATTCCAGGCGCGGTTGATTGCTTCCAGCACCTGGGCAAAGCCCGGACGTCCATATCTCGGTTCTTTGGGGAAATATGTGCCGCCCCAGAAGGGTTTCGCGTCCGGCGTCAAAAACATGGTCAGTGGCCAGCCGCCTTGTTCGCCTGTTGCGTTCAGCGCAGCCATGTAGATCTGGTCGATATCGGGCCGCTCCTCGCGATCGACCTTGATATTGATATACAGGCGGTTCATGAGGGCGGCGATTCCGGCGTCCTCGAAGCTTTCATGCGCCATGACATGGCACCAGTGGCAGGCTGCATATCCGACCGAGAGCAGGATAGGCTTGTCGAGCTCGCGGGCCTCGGCAAGCGACGCCGGCGACCAGGGGCGCCAGTGAACCGGATTGTTGCGATGCTGCTGCAGATACGGGCTCGTCTCGTCGGCGAGCAGGTTCGAGGGGGGCAACGGCACGGCAATGGTCCGGAAATGATGAGATCGGAATTGAAACTAGGTCGGTTGCCATGCACGGGCAAATGATATTCCCGGATTCCATTTATGCGCTTTCAAGCGGCCGCCTGCCGTCCGGGGTCGCGGTGGTGCGCCTTTCCGGACAGGCACACCCGGGAGGCGCTCATGACGATGACTGGCTCCGTCCCGCAGCCTCGTGTCATGAGGTTCGGTTCGGTTGGCGATGCGGATGGCAATCCGCTTGATCAGGGCTTGGTTGTTTTCTTTCCCGGTCCGGCGAGTTTTACTGGAGAAGACAGCTGCGAGTTTCACCTTCACGGCGGTCGCGCTGTGGTTGCCGCGGTCCTTGAGGCCGTGGGTGCGATACCCGGATTCCGCCACGCCGAAGCGGGCGAATTCAGCCGGCGGGCATTCCTCAACGGCAAAATCGACCTGACCGGGGCGGAAGCGCTTTCGGACCTCGTGTCGTCTGAAACCGAGGCACAACGGCGCTTTGCCCTGGTAAACGCAGGCGGCAAGCAATCAGAACTTTATGCGGGGTGGCGCCGGCGCATCGTTCACGCTCGCGCAATGATCGAGGCCGAGCTTGATTTTTCCGAC
The DNA here is from genome assembly GCA_963726065.1 of uncultured Alphaproteobacteria bacterium. Classification (GTDB taxonomy): domain Bacteria; phylum Pseudomonadota; class Alphaproteobacteria; order Rhizobiales; family Rhizobiaceae; genus Neomesorhizobium. Next base: position 41,035 of record CAVSAU010000002.1, on the reverse strand, counting down.
CAGGAAGACGTGCCCGGATCGGTATCTGATCAGGTGTGGTCGGACATGCGGCGCATGATCGGCGAGATGGAGACCCATATCGCCTCGTATCGCCGCGCCGAGATGATAAGGGACGGCTTCAAAGTGGTCATCCTGGGTGCACCAAACTCTGGAAAATCTAGTCTTCTCAATGCCTTAGCTCGTCGCGATGTGGCTATTGTCACTGACGAAGCCGGAACCACGCGCGATCTTGTCGAGGTCACGCTGGACCTCGATGGAATGAAAGTTATCGTCGTCGACACGGCCGGCATCCGGGACGCAGCGGGCAAGGTGGAGGCCATTGGCATCGAGCGGGCGCTTGCTATTGCCGAAACGGCGGACCTTGTGCTCGAGATGTACGATCTCTCCATAGATGTGCGAGTGGAGCTGCTCATGCGCAGCGATGTAGCTCGCATCAGCGTGGGGACGAAAAGCGATCTGGCGCATGGCGAAAGCGACGGGGAAGAGGACTTCCGCATCTCTACCAAGACAGGCGATGGCGTGGCTGAGCTTTTGGCCGAGATCACACGCCGGGCGAAGCAGGCGGCCGGTGATCTCGGCGAGGCCATGCCATCGCGGATCCGGCACGTCGAGTTGCTCACGCGCAGTTCCTCTGCTTTGCGCGACGCGCTTCAGCATCACGATACGCCGCTCGAGCTTCGCGCGGAGGATTTGCGCATGGCGAGCGACAGCCTGGGCCGAATCGCTGGCGCGGTCGATGTCGAGGAGTTGCTGGACAGCGTTTTCTCAACGTTCTGCGTTGGGAAATGATTCACGTGAAACACCGGGCAGAGCGGCGCTGGCAATGATTCACGTGAAACAGTAGATCGGTCGGCAACCATGTTTCACGTGAAACAATTCCTATTCCATCGGCGGCGTTCTTGACTTCTCTCGCTGAAAGCCACATGTGTCGCCGAAATCGAACATCTCGGATTCTGCCATGTCGGACAACTACGATGTTGTCATCATCGGGGGCGGGCACGCCGGTTGCGAAGCCGCATCCGCCGCCGCTCGCGCCGGTGCGAAAACCGCGCTTATTACGTTGCGCTTCGACACGATCGGAGCAATGTCTTGCAATCCTGCGATCGGCGGGTTGGGGAAGGGCCATCTCGTGCGCGAGGTCGACGCGCTCGACGGACTGATGGGTCGAGTGGCGGACGCGGCTGGCATCCAGTTCCGCCTGCTCAATCGCCGTAAGGGTCCGGCGGTGCGCGGCCCACGAACGCAGGCCGACCGCAAACTTTACAGGGAGGCGATGCAGACCGCGATCGCGGGGCAGCGCGACCTAACGGTTGTCGCAGGCGAGGTCGTCGATTTGGAGATTAAAGACGGAACCCTCACGGGTGTCCGTCTTGCCGACGGCGGGCACATTACGTGCGCGGCCGCTGTCCTGACGACCGGAACATTTCTTCGCGGCCTCATTCATATCGGCGAGCGCAAGATCGTGGCGGGCCGCATGAATGAACAGGCCTCTATCGGGCTGTCCGAAACGATGGGCCGGGCCGGCTTCAGGCTTGGCCGGCTCAAGACAGGCACGCCGCCACGGCTGGATGGTCGCACCATCGACTGGGCTTCGCTGGATATGCAGGCGGCGGATGAAGATCCGGTGCCGTTCTCGCTGCTGACCGACCGCATCGTCAATCCGCAGATCAAATGCGGCATTACGCGGACCACCGCCGCCACGCATGATGTGATTCGGGAGAATTTGCACCGCTCCGCGATGTATTCCGGGTCAATCGAGGGTGTCGGGCCGCGTTACTGTCCCTCTATCGAAGACAAGATCGTCAAGTTCGGTGACAGGGAAGGGCACCAGATATTCCTGGAGCCGGAAAGCCTGGACGACGATACGGTTTATCCCAACGGCATCTCGACGTCGCTGCCCGAGGAAGTCCAGCTTCAGATCCTGAAAACAATCCCGGGCCTTGAAAATGCAGCGATGAAGCAGCCGGGTTATGCAATCGAATACGATCATATCGACCCACGCGAGCTGGAGCCGACCTTGCAGACCCGCCGCGTCGGGGGACTTTTCCTGGCTGGCCAGATCAATGGGACGACGGGTTACGAAGAAGCGGCGGCGCAAGGCATTGTTGCCGGCGTCAACGCCGCACGCAAGGCGTCGGGAGCCGAAACCGTCGTGATTGGCCGCAGCGAGGGCTATATCGGGGTCATGGTGGATGACCTGGTTACACGCGGCATCAGCGAACCTTACCGCATGTTCACCTCGCGTGCTGAATTTCGCCTGTCGTTGCGGGCAGACAATGCCGACGACCGGCTCACCCCGCTAGGAATCGAGCTTGGCATTGTTTCCTCGGAACGGCGCAAGCGCTTTGAAGGCATGCGGGACAGGCTCGATGCAGCGCGCCGGCTGGCGAAATCGCTGACCGCCACGCCGAATGAAGCGGCGCGCGCAGGTTTGGAGGTCAATCGCGACGGTGCCCGGCGATCGGCCTATGAGTTGCTGGCGTATCCCGGCATGGATATGGCCCGGCTTGTCCCGCTCTGGCCGGAACTAGCGGAATTCGATGCCAAGACTACCGAGGCGCTGGAAACAGAGGCGCGCTATTCCGTCTATCTCGACCGCCAGCAGGCGGATGTCGCCCAGATGCGTCGCGAAGAGACCCGTCTCATCCCCGACAACCTCGATTTTTCCGCCGTTCCCGGCCTATCCAATGAGTTGAAGCAAAAGATGCGGGACCGCCGACCCCGCGCCATCGCTGACGCGCAGCGCATCGACGGCATGACGCCCGCTGCGCTCGCCATTATCGTGGCGCAAATCAGACATATCGAGGATATCGATCGTCGCGGTGCCGCGTGACCGAAAGATCGCTGGAAGAACTTGCAACCGCAGCAGGTCCGGTTTCACGTGAAACATTCGACCGCCTTCTTGAGTTCGAACGCAATTTTCTCCGGTGGGCGGGCAAGATTAACCTGGCCGCGCCGTCGACGCTGAACGAAACCTGGAGCCGGCACATTCTCGACAGCGCACAACTGGCGCGTCTGGCGCCGGCAGAAAAGTACTGGCTCGACGTCGGATCGGGTGGCGGGTTTCCGGGCGCGGTGATGGCCGTTCTGCTGATGCAAAGACCGGGAGCTAGGATCGACCTGGTTGAAAGCAACCGCAAGAAGGCGGCTTTCCTGCAAAGTACACTCGGCATGCTGAAAGCGCCGGCGCAGGTGCATGCCCGGCGCATCGATGATGCCTATGATCGGGTGAAAACCCCGGGAATCGTCACTGCGCGCGCTCTTGCGCCGCTGCCGGCCCTGCTCGGGCTGGTTTCGCCCTGGCTGGAAGCGGGCGCCCGCGGGCTCTTCCACAAAGGCCGGGATTACCGGTCTGAAATCGAAGAAAGCCTTCAACAGTGGCGCTTTGATCTGGTAGAACACCGAAGCATTGTTGATCCGGAAAGCGTCGTGCTTGAAATTCGCAACCTTCGGCGCCGCAACTAGAGCATTTTCCAACTGAGTGGATTCAGCGAGTTCGAGACTGACGCGCGAGCATTAGAGACATGAAGCAAGGCCCACGCATCATCACCGTCGCCAACCAGAAGGGCGGAGTTGGCAAGACGACGACCGCGATCAATCTCGCGACCGCGCTTGCCGCGATCGGCGAACGTGTCCTAATTGTCGACCTGGACCCGCAGGGAAACGCCAGCACGGGCCTTGGCATCGACAAGCAGGACCGCAAGGTCTCTTCCTACGATGTGCTGACCGGTGAACTCACCATTGGCGAGGCTTCCGTGTCCACCGCGGTTCCTGGCCTTTCCATCGTTCCGTCGACCCTCGACCTGCTCGGCGTCGAGATGGAAATCGCCTCGGCGCCCGACCGTGTGCTGCGACTTCGCAACGCGCTTAGCCACAATACGGCGGAAGAGACCGGCTTTTCTTATGTGCTGATCGATTGCCCGCCGTCGCTCAATCTCCTCACCCTCAATTCAATGGCGGCGGCCGATTCGGTTCTCGTTCCGCTGCAATGCGAGTTTTTCGCGCTAGAGGGCCTTAGCCAGCTGCTGGAGACCGTCGAGCAGGTGCGGCGTTCCATTAACCCCTCTCTAACCATACAGGGCATCGTGCTGACGATGTTCGATCGGCGGAACAACCTGGCCAACCAGGTGGTCGAGGATGTGCGTGCTCACATGGGCGAAAAGGTCTACGAGACGATCATTCCACGCAACGTGCGGGTGTCCGAAGCCCCGTCGCATGGAAAGCCCGCGATTCTCTATGATCTCGCCTGCGCCGGCAGCCAGGCCTATCTGCAGCTCGCGTCGGAAGTCATCCGCCGCGAACGGCGTCTGCAGGCCGCCTAGAATGATTTCGATAGCGTAACGATTTGGACAAACGATGAGCGACGACCTGTCAAAGAAAAGACTGGGGCGCGGCCTGGCCGCACTTATCGGCGAAATGGACAGGCCACCGGCTCCGGATCGCCAGCAGAGCGCGGACGGCCGCGTCCCCATCGAATTCGTGTCGCCCAATCCGCGAAACCCACGCCGGAATTTCGCCGAGGCCGACCTCACCGACCTCGCGCAGTCCATCCGCGAGCACGGCATCGTGCAGCCGGTCGTCGTGCGGCCAACCGCCAGAAGCGGCCACTATGAAATCATCGCCGGCGAGCGTCGCTGGCGCGCCGCGCAGCGCGCCGGGCTTACCGAACTGCCGGTCATCATCCGCGATGTCGATGACCGGGTGGCGCTTGAGCTGGCGATCATCGAAAACGTGCAGCGCGCCGACCTCAACCCAGTGGAAGAAGCGCTGGGCTACCAGCAATTGATGGATGAGCATCACTACACGCAGGCTGACCTCGGTCAGGTGATCGGCAAGAGCCGCAGCCATGTCGCAAACACGCTCCGGCTCCTGAAGCTTCCGGAGGTGATCCGCGACATGCTGGTCAATGGCGACCTTTCGGCCGGGCATGCGCGCACGCTGGTCACCGTGGATGAACCGGCCGCGCTCGCCAAGCGCATCGTGGAGGAGGGGCTTTCCGTTCGCCAGGCCGAGGCACTGGCGCAACTGCCTGCCGCCGAACAGAAGCGGCCCTCGAAGCCATCCACGCCGGCCGAAAAGGATCCCGACACGGTGGCGCTGGAAAAGCTGCTGTCGGATGTGACGGGAATGCGCGTCGCGATCAGCCATCGCGAGAAGGGCGGTGAAGTGAAGATCGCCTATCGCACGCTCGAGCAGCTGGATGAACTCTGCCGCAGGCTGAAGCAGTAGTTCAGCTTAGCTCGGGTTCGTTGCTGGGAACATCGGGTCGATCGCGCCCAGCCGGTGCCGGCACGCCGGCCTGTTCACCTCTAGCGCGCATCGAACACCAGGCAGCTTTCGCTGCCATGGGCGATTACCCGGCCCTTTGCGTCGACCAGCCTGCCTTCGCTGGTCGCCATGCGTGCACCAGCATACACCACGGTCGCCTCGCAGCGCACTTCGCCGGAATCGGCAAGCAGCGGCCGGACATAATTGATGGTCATTGCCGTCGTGGCATAAAGCTGGCCGGGCTTCAGCGTCGAATGCACCGCGCAGCCCATGGCGCTGTCGAGGATCGTGGCAATCCAGCCGCCATGCACCGTTCCCATGGGATTGAGGAATGAAAAATCCGGCTGGCCGGCGAATACGATCCGGCCTTGCTCGACCTCGACCAGGTCGATCAGCGTGGTCTGCGCAAAGGGCGGCGCCGGCAGGGTGCCGTTCATCACCATTTCGAGCGTCTCCTTGCCGGAAAGTCCGGCAAGCTTTTCGCGGGGCAGCGGTTGAGGCTTCAATTGTCCTGCGGTGATGTTCATGACGGCTCCGATCTTGCAACTTTTGAATCGATGACGGCAGGCGCCGTTAGGGGGTTTCGACCAGGATGCCATGCGCGGCGCGGCGCAGCAGCTTGAGGTCGTCTCGAATATCGGCGTCCTTCGACGCGGGCAGTCGGCTGATGAAATCGTCCTGCGCGTGGCGCCAAAGCGGCAGGGCCTGCGCGATCATGTCGGCTCCCTTGTCGGTCAGCCGATGGACCAGTCGCCGCCCATCGCCCTTTTCCGTCTCGACAAGCCCGGCGGCAATCAGCCTGTCGAGGTTGCGCGCCAGCGTCGACCGCTCCACGCCGACCATGTCGGCAAGTTCCGAAGCGGATTTGGCCAGCGCCATCGCGATGCTGCACAGGATGCTGAACTGCGTAACTTCCAGCCCGCTCGGTGCGAGATGCTGGTTGTAGGCGCGGGTCACCACGTTGGCCGTACGGCGTGCCGAGCGCACCAGGCAGGTCGTGCCGATGAACTTAAGCTGGCCGGGCAGATCGTCGGTTGGTTTGGAGATCATGATTGTGTAATTACAACATACCGGCACTGCCTTGGCAACAGCATTTCCGATCTGTTAACCGGCCTGGAAACGACTGCCGCCGCTATCGGCGTCTCGCACACTTGCCAATGGTGCTGTCGAGGAAGCCTGCCGTCTGGGCCATTTGCCGGACTATTGGCTGGCGCAATTCTATCAGCGGGATGTCTGCGAAGGAGTTTCAGACAGCTTAGCCTTGACGTCGGCTACCGCAGCGTTTTCCTCGGTTCTCAAGCGGCCGAAAAGGCGGGTAAACTCTTCCGCGGGCAGGGCCCTGGCGTAAAGGTATCCCTGGCCGATCTTGCAGCCAAGCGCCAGAAGCACTGCTTCCTGTTCCTTCGTCTCGACGCCTTCGGCGACGGCATCCAGTCCCATGGCGCGGGCCAGGCCGAGCAGCGCCTGCACGATTGCCGCGTCGTAACGGTCGGCCAGGAGATCGCGCACGAAGCCGCGGTCTATCTTGATCGTGGTCAGCGGAAACCGCTTCAGCATTGAGAGAGAGGCGTGTCCGGTGCCGAAATCATCAAACGCGATCCGCACCCGCCGTTCGCGCAGACGCTCGAACGGTCGCAGCACATGGTCGTCATTGTGAAGCATCACCGTTTCGGTCACTTCAAGTTCCAAAGCCTCCGGCGGCAGCGAGTAGCGTTTCAATGTTTCCTCGACAACTTCCGCCAGGTTGCCGGCATTCACCTGGGCGGCAAAGAGGTTGACCGACATGCGCAGCGCCGGCAGGCCGAGCACACGCCATGCCGAAGCCTGCTTGCAGGCCTCGTCGATGATCCAGCACCCCACCTGCAGGGCCAGCGAATGGGATTCCAGCGCCTCCAGGAACTTGCCCGGCAACAGCAGGCCACGGGTCGGATGGTTCCAGCGCAACAGCGCTTCCGCGCCAAGAATGGAGCCGCTCTCCATGTTCACCTGCGGCTGGTAGTATAGGACAAGCTCGCCGTCGCTGACTGCCCGCAAAAGCTCGTCGCGTATGGCGCGCCGCGCCGCCACCGCGCTGCGCATGGACGACTCGAAAAGCCGAACGCTGTTGCCGCCGTGCTTGGCCTGGTAGAGGGCGAGATCAGCGCTGGCGACCAGTTCTTCAGGGTCGTCGCCATGCATCGGGCCGATGGCCACGCCGATGCTGGCGCCCAGCTTCAAAAGGTGATCGCCGATATTGAACGCGGGGCCGAACGCGCCGAGCACCGTACGCGCCGCAGCCGACGCTTTCAGAGGGTCGCCGATGCCCGGCATCAGCACAGCGAATTCGTCGCCGCCGAAGCGCGCGAACATCGCGTTGGCCTCGAGGGCGGCGGGGACACGTACGGCCAGCGCCTGAAGAAGCGTGTCGCCGGTGGCGTGGCCGAGGCTGTCGTTGACCTTCTTGAAGCCGTCGAGATCGATAAGCAACACAGCCGCCTGTTCTCCAGAGGACAGGATCTCTTCCAGCCTGAGGTTGAACTGGAACCGATTTGGCAACCCGGTCAGCGGGTCGTGATGAGCAAGCCGATGCAGCCGGGAGTTGCGTTGCCGCCGTTCCGAAATGTCGCGCATCACGGCGCCCATCATGGTGCCGGTATTTCCCCTCCAGGCGGAGAGCGATACCTCGATGGGGAATTCGGTGCCGTCGGCGCGCAGCGCCATCACCTCGATGCTCCTGCCCGCCAGCTTCGACGGGGCGCCCTCGCCTACCCGGGCCACGCCTGCGTGATGGGCGCCGCGCAGCCGTGGCGGGATGATCAGATCCAGCGTGTGTCCGAGCATTTCGGCGCGCTCGTGACCGAACATGCGCTCTGAAGCCGCGTTGACGTAAGTGATGACGCCCTCGGCGTCGATGCACATCAGCGCCAGTTCGGTGCTTTCGGCGAAGCCGACCACATCAGGCTCGCGATCAGCACTGGTAAGCCCACGGCGTTTGTTTCCGCGGGAGCGCGCGCGAGCGACTGGATCATGCATAGTGAAAAGTTCTCTCGATCCAACATGAAAAGTCCCCGCAACACTACACCCTAGAGACAAATCATTAATAGCCGCTAAGTCCGGTCCAGCCGGGCCGTATTCCGGTGTCGATAAGTTGCCGCGGGTTCCTTCCCTTGACTCTTGCGGTCTTTTCCTGTCTAGGACTGCCAAATTCAGCGACGAGTATACACTCTGAGCAGCCGACCGGGACCCATTACGGTATAAATCGATCCTGGAGGCCAACACCCGGCAGCGCGATGCGCCCCCGGGTGCTTTTTGGTTTTGGGCTTTTGCTTGGACTGCCGGCGCGAACGCATTACCTCTCGGGCATCATCCGTATGCCAGGGAAAAAGGGAAAGTGAATGTTCGAGAGCTTACAGGAACGCCTAGGCTCCATATTGAACGGCCTGACCGGCCGTGGCGCGCTGTCGGAGGCCGATGTCTCTGCGGCGCTGCGCGAGGTTCGCCGCGCCCTGCTCGAGGCCGACGTGGCGCTCGAAGTCGTGCGTTCCTTCACCGACAAGGTGCGCGCCAAGGCGGTTGGCGCCGCGGTGCTGAAGTCGATCAAGCCTGGCCAGATGGTCGTCAAGATCGTCCATGACGAACTCGTCGAGATGTTGGGCAGCGAGGGTGCTGCAATCGACCTCAACGCGCCGGCGCCGGTCGTCGTCATGATGGTCGGCCTTCAGGGCTCGGGCAAGACCACGACCACCGCCAAGATCGCCAAGCGGCTTGGCGAGCGCCAGAACAAAAAGATCCTGATGGCCTCGCTCGACACGCGGCGACCCGCCGCGCAGGAGCAGCTTCGCCAGCTCGGCGAACAGGTCAAGGTCGCCACGCTGCCGATCGTCGCCGGCCAGTCGCCGGTGGAGATCGCCCGCCGCGCCGTGCAGGCGGCAAAGCTCGGCGGCCATGACGTCGTCATCCTCGACACCGCCGGCCGCACCCACATCGACGAACCGCTGATGGCCGAAATGGCCGAGATCAAGCGCGTCTCGAACCCGCATGAAATTCTGCTGGTCGCCGATTCGCTGACCGGCCAGGACGCCGTCAACCTCGCCAAGAGCTTCGACGAGCGCGTTGGCATCACCGGCCTTATCCTTACCCGCATGGACGGTGACGGACGCGGTGGTGCGGCCCTTTCGATGCGCGCCGTCACCGGCAAGCCGGTCAAGATCATCGGCACCGGCGAAAAGATGGATGCGCTGGAGGAGTTTCATCCCAAGCGCATCGCCGACCGCATCCTTGGCATGGGCGACATCGTCAGCCTGGTCGAGCGCGCCGCCGAAACCATCGATGCCGAACAGGCCGCGGCGATGGCTAGGAAGATGCAGTCCGGCAAGTTCGATCTCAACGATCTCGCCGGTCAGCTCGGCCAGATGCAGAAGATGGGCGGCATGGGCGGCATCATGGGCATGATGCCGGGCATGGGCAAGATGAAGGACCAGATGGCGGCCGCCGGCCTCGACGACAAGATGTTCGGCCGCCAGCTCGCCATCATCTCGTCGATGACCAAGGCCGAGCGCGCCAACCCCGACATCCTCAAGCACAGCCGCAAGAAGCGCATCGCGGCCGGCTCCGGCACGGACGCGGCCGAGATCAACAAGCTTCTGAAGATGCACCGGCAGATGGCCGACATGATGAAAGCCATGGGCGGCAAGGGCAAGGGCGGCGGCCTGATGCGCAACATGATGGGCGGCCTCGCCTCCAAGATGGGTCTTGGCGGCATGATGCCCGGCCCAGGGGGATTTGGCGGCGGCATGCCTGATCTGTCGAAAATGGATCCCAAGCAGCTCGAAGCCCTGCAGAAGCAGGCTCAGGCCGCCGGTCTCGGCGGCGGCCTTCCGAAAGGCCTTCCCGGGCTTCCCGGCGCCGGCGGCCTGCCGGGTCTTCCCGGCGGCATGAAATTGCCGGGCGGTCTCCCCGGTCTTGGCGGCGGCCTGCCCGGCTTGCCTAAGAAGAAGTGAGAGGAGCGATGACCGACAGCCCGCAGGCCCAGCTCGCCGAATACCGCGCCTCGATCGACAACATCGATGCAGCGCTTGTTCACATGCTCGCCGAGCGTTTCCGCTGCACCAAGGCGGTTGGCGTGCTGAAGGCGACGCATGGCCTTCCGCCGGCCGATCCGTCGCGCGAAGCCCAGCAGATCGCCCGCCTCCGCCAGTTGGCCAAGGACGCGCATCTCGATCCCGATTTCGCCGAGAAGTTCCTGAACTTCGTCATCAAGGAAGTCATCCGGCACCACGAACAGATCGCCGCCAACGGCGTCGACCTGAAGAATTCGGCCGCCACGCGCGGCGAATAGAGAATACCTCAACCCAGGAAAACGAACCGAACTGCCTTTAGGAGAAAGAAAATGTCACTGAAAATTCGTCTGGCCCGCGCGGGCTCCAAGAAGCGTCCCTACTACCACATCGTCATCGCCGACGTGCGTTCGCCGCGCGATGGCCGCTTCATCGAGACCGTCGGCTCGTGGAACCCGCTGCTGCCCAAGGACGGCGAGCGCGTGAAGGTCGACGCCGACCGCGTCAAGCATTGGCTCGGCCACGGCGCCCTGCCGACCGACCGCGTGCTGCGCTTCCTCGACGAGGCCGGCATATCCAAGCGCGACGCCCGCTCCAACCCGAAGAAGGCCGAACCGGGCAAGAAGGCCCAGGATCGCGCCGCCGCCATCAAGAAGGCACAGGAAGACGCTGCCGCCGCGATTGCCGCCGCCGCTGCCGCTCCTGCCGAGGAAGCCGCCGCTTCGTAAGCGACCGTCCTGCACTTAATTCGGTCAACGGCGGGCTTCGGCCCGCCGTTTCCTTTTGTCTCGCATGGCAGCGCGGCCGCCCTACGGTTCCAGGTCGAGGAAATCGTTTATCAGGCTCGCAGCCTTGTCGGGAAATTCCCAGAACATGTTGTGGCCGGCGCCGGAAAACACCTGGAACACCGCATCCGGATAGGCCTTTTCCAGCTTTTCCTGATGGGTGAGATCGAACAGCCCGTCCTTTTCGCCCCACAAGACCAGCACCGGGGCCTTCACCAGCGGCGCGATCGGCGTCAGGTCGTCGATGACCGTGCCCCAAAGGACGCCGCGCCAGACATGGATTGGCACCGCGGCACTCTCCGTGCGTTCGCGGGTCAAGAAATCCTCGTCGACCGTGTTCGGATTGGCGTACCAATCCTTCATGAACTGGCTTTCCGGGTCGATCGGCGCGGTGAGCGGCATGACATTGTCCCAAAGCCACGAGCCCGGCCCGCCGCCGATCGCCGTGGTGGAACTCACCAGCACCAGGTTCCTCACCTTGTCAGGGTGCTGGGCGGCGAGCAGCTGTGCCGTCAGCGAACCCAGCGAATGGCCTATCACGTCGGCCTTGGCGATGCCCATCGCATCGAGGAACAGCGATGCGTCGTCGGCAAAGTCCGTATAGGCGTAACAGCAGTCCGGCGCATCGGACTTGCCGTGGCCGCGCAAGTCTATCGCCAGCAGGCGCCGTTTCTTCATGTAGGGCGCAACCAGAGACCATGAGCGGCTGTTGTCGGTGTAGCCATGGATCAGCAGCGTCGGGCTTCCTTCGCTGTCGCCCATCTCGACATAGGCCAGCGAAATGCCGTTCGCCAGCTTCACCGTTTTCTTGGCCTCGGTCCACCCGGCCTGGGTGGGAACCGGAATCTCGGTGGCGCTGGCCGCAGGTGCGAGCCCGAGCCACAGCAGCGACAGCGCCAGCGCAGCCTTGCCGATCGATGAAATCATTCTTCTCTCCCATTCCCGGACAGCCAGCCGGCCCATTTTCCGCGAGCAGCCGGCATCGGGCAAGCCGCACTCATTTCTTCTTCCAGGCGACCGGCTTGCTGAACGCGTCGGTGAACTTCACATCGCCCGTGGCGTCGATGGCTTCGCCCAACGCCACATCCATGGCACTTTCTGTCACGCGCACCAGCGCGAAGCCGCCGAGATAGGCAGCCTTTGGCTTGAACAGGTCGAGGCCGTCTCTGGCGTAGATCATCGCGATCTCGTGTTGGTGGCCGTGGAAGACGCCGATCACATTGTAGCTGGAGAGTGCCGAAACCATCGCCTGCCGCTGCGCGTCGCTCCACCAGTGCGGCGGCCCGCTGCCGTGGTCGTCGAAGGTGCTCGCCGCCGGGTCCCAGCGCTCGATCGAAAACGTATCCCAGCCATAATGCTGGAAGACGATGACAGGCCGCCCGTCGCCGGCATTGTCGGCAAGATCCTGCTTAAGCCAGGGCAGATTGTCTAGGGCACCCTTATTTGTATCGCCTGCGAAACGATGCATCTGGACGAGATGCAAGCCGCCCCAGTCCCAAGAATAGCTATCGGTTTCCACATCGTAATCCGTCGCCGGCACCGGCGGCTTGAAGAAGACGCTCGGCCGATGGTTGAGCTCGACATAGTCGCGCAGTTCGCGGCGGTACCAGTCGACATGCGGCGGCGGCCCATCCTGGTCGAGGTCGTGGTTGCCCAGGCCGGTGTAGACCGGAAAATGCACGCGCTCAGGCCCCACGCCCTGCTGGTAGCGATGGCTGAATTGCTGCAGCTGCGTTCCTTCGCTGGGCATGGCGATCTGGCCGCCGCCATCGTCGGTCATGTCGCCGCCGATCACGAGGCCGAGCGGCGTCGCGATCCGGCGCCCCGCGCCCGCCAGGCCAGTGGCCTCGCCGTTGATCGCGGCCGGCCAGGTTCGCCGGGTTATGCTGTTGAGGGCCGCGATATGGCGCAGCAGGTTCGCATCCGTCTTGCCTTCCTGCTGGCAGTTCGGCGAAAGCCCGCGGCTCATGCGGCATGCATGGATGTCGCTGGCGAAGAGGAAGGTTGCGTCGATCGCCGGCCGCTTGCCGGCGTCCTGCGCCCACAGCGCCGAGGGATGGGCCATGGCAACGCCGCCGAGGCCAAGCAGCCCTGCGGTGAAATCGCGCCGCGAGAGAACTTCTGCCACCGGTCTGCTCCTCCGACTCCTGGAGCATTTTGCAGCCAGGTGGGACCACCTGGCGTCGCATAAATGCGGCTAAACAACAGACAGAGCGGAATGCCCGGTTCGATCCATGCATTCCGGTCTAACGCAAATCCGGCGTCAGGAGTAATAGAACTTCTCCGCCGCGATCATCGGCGGCGGTGTCTCGCCCAGCGCCTCGAACACGGAAATTTCGCAGACCCGGCACAGCCCGTCCAGCGCCAGGTCGTTGGCCTGAATGCCGAACGGCTCCTCCAGCTCTTCCGAAAGCGCGTCGAGGCCGAAGAACGTGTAGGCGATCAATGCCGTGAACAGCGGCGTCGCCCAGCCGGCGGAGAAAGCCAGGCCGAAGGGCAGGAGCAGGCAGAAGATATAGGCGGTGCGCTGCAAGAGCAGCGTGTAGGCGAAAGGCAGCGGCGTGCCCATGATGCGCTCGCAGCCGGCCTGCATGGCGGCTAGCTGGGAAAGCCGCTCGTCGAGGATGCGGAAATCCATAGGCTCCAACGCGCCATTGCGTTTCAGTGCGCCGATCCGCTGGCCCATGCGGCGCAATAATGCGTCCGGCTGGTTGGATGCGGCGAGAATCGTGTCCGCGTCATCACCGACAAAAGCGCGGGCCTCCCTGCGCGCATCGACCTTGCGCAATTCGCCCCGCAGGAAGTGGCAAAAAGCCAACGAATCCATCAACAGCGGCCGCAGTTCGCTCCGGTCGGAGATTAGCGCCGAAGCGGCGCGCGACAGATTGCGGATCTCGAAGACCAGCTGCCCCCAGAGCTTGCGGGCTTCCCACCAGCGATCATAGGCAGCGTTGTTGCGAAAACCCATATAGACCGAGAGCGCCACGCCAAGCAGCGCAAACGGCGCCACGCCGGCATTGCCGAGGTCGAGCTTCAGCGCCTTCACCACGGCAACGACCGCCGCGCCGTAAAGTGCGAAGCCGAAGATCTGCGGCAGGATCCGGGGCACCACGGAGCCCCGCATGACGAAGAAGAGCTTCCAGAAACTGGGGCGCGGGCGAACGATCATCGGCAGGCTCGAATGCTTATGTCGGAAACTGCATCATTATGCGGGTGCCGATGGCGTATTCGCTGCCTTTCGCGACAAGACGGGCCGCTTTTCAGGAAATCTTGTGCGATGTGGACAAATCAGTTCGAGTGGTTCGCGGCAATCACCAACGCTGGTGATTGGCGGCGGCCGCGGCGCCGGCGTCTATCTCCCCGCAAGCGGGGAGATACGCCCGCCCACCTTGCCAGCATCTTTCAGCAGTCTTCGTCTGCCTTTTGTCCACACCCCTTTGTCGCTCCCGCATAATCGAGCCATCGCCCTCACGGGAACACAGGTCATGAACCGGATGAGCGTGGAGGGGACGGTGCCGGATCGGCAGCACTGACGGTGGCGTTGCTGGGGGAATGAACCCGTAGGTCCGGGCCCTGACCGAGGCTTTGTCGCGGGCCTGAAAATCCGCGCTCCCTGCGGGAGGGCGAGAACACCGGCGGCGCCTGGGAGAGCGGGCCTCGTATAAATTTGAAACGGCTCTGGTCCCAGGCGCCGCTTCCCACTTAGCCACGACGCCTCGACTGGCGAAGCCAGGTCGAGAAAGCGGGTCGTGGGCAACAAGAAAGCCTCAATGGCCAGATGCGAAAGCCGGCGTGGCAATGGAGACGCTTGTGCTGATGAAAGGGCCCCCTCTCCGTCTCGGTGGTTTGCGCAGCAAACCGGAGAGGGGCTGTTTGCAAACAAAGCGGGGAAAGCTGGCAAACCAGAGAGGAGCGAAGGAGGCTGGCCGCAATGCCTCAGCCCTCCCTCTCCCCGTTCTTCACGGGGAGAGGGGGAAGGTGAGGGGCAATTTGTCGGAGAGCGCAGATCCGCCCGGCTCAGGCCGCCTTCTTCTTGGGCTGGATAAGTCCACGCTCGACCAGCAGTTCGGCGATCTGCACTGCGTTGAGGGCCGCGCCCTTGCGCAGATTGTCGGAGACGATCCACATGGAAAGGCCGCTGTCGACGGTGGAGTCTTCGCGGATGCGCGAGATGTATGTGGCGTCCTCGCCGGCCGATTCCACCGGCGTGATGTAGCCGCCGTCCTCGCGCTTGTCGATCACCTGGCAGCCCGGCGCCTCGCGCAGGATCTCGCGCGCCTCGTCAGCGGTGATCGGCTTCTCGAACTCGACGTTGACGGCTTCCGAGTGGCCGATGAACACCGGCACCCGCACGCAGGTGGCGGTCAGCTTGATCTTGGGATCGAGCATCTTCTTGGTCTCGGCGACCATCTTCCACTCTTCCTTGGTGAAGCCGTCGTCGAGGAACACGTCGATATGCGGAATGACGTTGAAGGCAATGCGCTTGGTGAACTTCTTGTTCTCCACCTGGTCGGCGACGAACACGGCGCGCGTCTGCGTGAACAGTTCGTCCATGCCTTCCTTGCCGGCGCCCGACACCGACTGATAGGTGGCGACTACGACCCGCTTGATGGTGGCGGCGTCGTGCAGCGGCTTCAGCGCCACGACCATCTGCGCGGTCGAGCAATTCGGGTTGGCGATGATGTTCTTCCTGGTGAAGCCGGAAATCGCATCGGGGTTCACTTCGGGAACGATCAGCGGCACGTCTTGGTCGTAGCGGAAGGCGCTCGAATTATCGATGACGACGCAGCCCTGCTTGCCGATCTTCGGCGACCACTCCTTGGAGACATTGCCGCCCGCCGACATGATGCAGATGTCCGTATCGGAAAAATCGTAGGTGTCGAGCGCCTTCACCTTCAGCGTGCGGTCGCCGAAGGACACTTCGGTGCCCTGGCTGCGCCGCGAGGCGAGCGCCACGATCTCGTCGACCGGGAAGCCGCGTTCTTCCAGAATATTGAGCATTTCCCGACCCACATTGCCCGTGGCGCCGACGACTGCAACCTTGAAACCCATCGAAAATCTCCTGTCCCTCTCCGCTTGGCTGTTTGGAGAAAACCCGCTGGCCGTTGCGGGCTTCGCCCCCGGGCCGGACCCGGGAGAGGGTGGTAGGCCAAGGGAGATCAGACCGTTTTGGTGGTCGTTTTGGCCGTGGTTTTGGTGAAACGGATGGGCGCGTGCCGCCACCCGGCCTCGTGGCCGGGAAAGTCGAATGCGAAAAGCGCCATCAACAGGCCGCGCATGGAAAGCTCCGTTTTCAGGACGGGCTTTTACGCGGTTTCGCCAAAGAGTCAATCGAGCGCCAATGCCGATCAGCAGCTTGTGACTTGACCGCAGGGGCTGCCGTCCTACGCTTCGCTGCGGAGACAGGAGCGCAAGATGAACTGGACAAACGGTTACGGACTGCGCAGCAGCGCAGTAATTCTCGGTCTCATCGCCTTGGCGTCGGCGCCAGCCTTTGCCCACCATGGCTGGTCATGGACCGAGGACGGGTTTTTCGAACTCAGGGGCGTCATCGCCGAAATCTACATCGGCAACCCGCACGCCACCCTGGACGTCGATGCGGAGGGCGAGATCTGGCGTGTCGAACTGGCGCCGCCCTCCAGAACCCTTGCTGCGGGCTTCACCGAGGCGGTGGCGAGGAAGGGCGACGAGGTGACCGCCATCGGCAATCGCTCGAAGGACGAGACGGAAAAAAGGATGAAAGCGGTTCGCATCATCGTCGGCGGCAAGACCTACGACGTCTATCCCGACCGCGTTCCTTCGAACTAGCCGAAGCCCGGACAGCACATGGAGTTCCTCGGGGCGCTCGAACAGTCCGGTTTGGCGCTGTCGCTCAAGGCTTCCTTCGTCATCTATCCGGTGGTCAACGCCTTGCACGTACTGTCGATTGGCATGGTGCTGACCAGCGTGATGCTGATCGATTTTCGCATCTTGGGCGTCTTCCAGGCGCTCGATCGTCAATCTTTCATTGCGCTGTTGCGCCGCGTCGCATTGACCGGTTTCTGCGGGGCGCTACTCACCGGCTTTGCCATGTTCTCCATCCGCGCGAGCGAATACGCGGCGATGCCGGTTTTCCTCGCGAAGGTGAGCCTGATCGTGCTGGCGGTGCTGAATTTCCTGTTTTTTCTCAGCCTGCGGGAGGGCGTGTCCAGTCCGAACCTCCTCCGAGCCAGCGCCGCCCTGTCGCTCATTCTTTGGCTAGGTGTCCTGTTGTGCGGTCGCTTCATAGGGTTTCTTTGATCCCTCAGCCTACTTGCCACTTCCCTGTCGGTAGCCGGATTGACATCGTTTCCGCTGCGAAGGAGCGTGCAGTGGAACAGGCTCCGGTGGAGGGCAAAGGTGCGCGGCGAAGTGCTTCATTACGACGTGGCCCAAGGCTTCGGCTTCATCACGGCAGTCGATGGAAGTCGCTATACGTTTTCACGCGAGGATCTGCGCCGCGACGCGCCGATGAGCAAGGGCATGGCCGTCGAGTTCCAGCCTGCTGGCAGCCACGCGCGCAATGTGTTTTCAATCCGCACCCAATTTGGCATTCCCTCTGTCATGCCCTCCGATCCGGCGGCGTCAACCCGCGCGTCGGCCGCTTCGGCGCCGATGGCGCAGCAGTTCGGTCGCGCCGCCGCTTCCGGGTCGGCCGGCAACGCCAGCCTATGGGGTTATTTCTGGCGCGGCGTCACCAGCAACTATGTCAATTTCCGCGACCGCGCCCGCCGTGCCGAATATTGGAGCTTCTACCTGGTCTACCTGCTGGTCGGGGCAACCCTCGTAGCCATAGGGGTCGCGCTCGACCTCGCCGCGGGCAATCTGGACGAGCCCGATGGCGCGCCGTACGCCGCGCTAAGCCTGTTCAGCTTGTACTTTCTGGCGACCTTCATCCCGAACCTCGCCATCAACGTGCGGCGCATCCACGACATCGGCCTGTCGGGATGGTTCTATCTGCTGATCCTGCTTCCCTATGTCGGCGGCCTCATCATTTTCGTCTTCTCGCTCATTCCGAGCCAGAAACACGAAAACAAATGGGGCGCGATACCCGCTGGCGTGCGGGTATGAGGTCTGCGCGGGTTATGCGGACAGCGCCAGGAATTTTTCGGCTATCGCGTCGCCCATCCGGGTGGTGTCCACCTCGGTCATACCCTCCGACATGATGTCCTTGGTACGGTAACCCTCGTCGAGCACGTCGGCGATCGCCGCCTCGACACGGTCGGCCTCGCTGACCATGCCGAACGAATATCGCAGGCACATCGCAAACGAGGCGATCATGGCGATCGGGTTGGCGATGCCTTTGCCGGCAATGTCGGGAGCCGAACCATGCACCGGCTCGTAGAGCGCCTTGCGGCTGCCGGTCCTGGCATCCGGAGCGCCGAGCGATGCCGATGGCAGCATGCCGATCGAACCGGTCAGCATCGCCGCGATGTCCGACAGCATGTCGCCAAACAGATTGTCGGTGACGATGACGTCGAACTGTTTGGGCCAGCGCACCAGCTGCATGCCGCCGGCATCGGCCAGCATGTGGTCGAGCTTGACGTCGGAATATTTCGCCCTGTGCGTCTGCGTCACGACCTCGTTCCACAACACGCCGGATTTCATGACATTGCGCTTTTCCATCGAGGTGACGCGGTTCTGCCGCGTGCGCGCCAGTTCGAAGGCGACGCCGGAAATGCGCTCGATCTCGAACGTATCGTAGACCTGGGTGTCGATGCCGCGCTTCTGGCCGTTGCCGAGATCGATGATTTCCTTGGGTTCGCCGAAATAGACGCCGCCGGTCAGTTCGCGCACGATCAGGATATCGAGGCCTTCGACCACTTCCTGCTTGAGCGACGAGGAGGCGGCGAGCGCCGGGTAGCAGATCGCCGGGCGCAGGTTGGCGAACAGTTCCATGTCCTTGCGCAAACGCAGCAGGCCGGCTTCGGGGCGAACCTCGTAGGGCACGGAATCCCATTTCGGCCCGCCGACGGCGCCGAACAGCACCGCGTCGGCCGCCATCGCCTTTGCCATGTCGGCATCCGAAATCGCCGCGCCATGCGCGTCATAGGCAGAGCCGCCGACCAGGCCTTCTTCAGTTTCGAAACCCGTGGAAAACTTCTCGTTCATCACCGCAATGAGTTTTCGGACTTCCGCCATCGCCTCCGGGCCGATGCCGTCGCCGGCAAGAAGGAGCAGTTTTTTCGAAGCCATGAACATTCTTCCCAAGAAAGTGCCGTGAACCGCGGCCTTGCTACCCGGCGAACGCAGGCTGCGCAAGGCGGAAAGGCGACGCGACGGTCAGGAACGACGCTTCAGGGCGGTCACTTCGATCTCGATCAGCATCTCGGGCTTGTTGAGCTGGCAAACGATCATGGTTGCGGCCGGCCGGATCTCGCCGAAGGCCTCCCCGAGGATCGGGAAGACAACGTCCACGAAAGCCCGATCGGTGATGTAGTAATGCGCCCGCACCACGTCGGCCATGGTGAATCCGCCTTCTTCAAGCGCGGCATGGATTGTCGAAAGGCAGTTTCGCGTCTGTTCCTCGACGCTATCGGGCATCGTCATCGTGGCATAGTTGTAGCCCGTCGTGCCGGAAACGAAGCACCATTCGCCATCAACCACCGCGCGCGAATAGCCGGCGGTCTTTTCGAACGGGGAACCGGTGGAGATCAGTTTGCGCATCGGGTGTGCCTTCGTTGGCTACTGCTGCGCCGTGAGCGCGCTGTTCATCGTGTCACGGATTTCGGCTGGCCACTCACCGAGCGCCGGCCATGCCTTTGGTTCGGGCTGATCGCTTTGCTGTGCGAAGTAGAGCTTCTTTGCCTTTGGATCGACCGCCATGAACCCGTCATAGGTGCCACAGGCATGCGGTATGCAGCCACTGGCATAGAAGATGCCGGACGGCGTCTTTTCGGTGCCGCCATTGACCTTGAGGCTTGTCGCAAAGTTGGCCATGTCGGTGCCGAGCAACTCCCGGGCGGTCTTATAGAGCGCTTCGTTCCTGAAGGCTCCGATAATGCCGTCAACGAATTGCTGGGGATCAAGGTCCGTCCAGGTAGTGCCTGGCTGCGGCGCGTAAGTTAGGTCGCCATGCACCTGCAGACCGGTGTCCGGCGCCCACATTTTCACAGGCAGGGTCTCGCCCGGCAAGGGGTAAGGCACGAAGAAGATGTTGTTTTGCGTCACCGCCGCCGGCGGGGCTCCGCAATCGTCGGCGCCGACGGTAGTGCTCTGGATGTCGCCGTCCTGCGGCTTCCAGACCAGAACCGCCGCCGGGCCGCAGGCATTGCCGCCGTCGCCGATGTCGAAGAGCGCGACCTTGACGCCGGCGAGGTCGACAATCTTGTCGAAGTAAGCGACGTAGTTCCGCGCCAGCTCCTTGCCGTCAAAGGCGACGATCTTTTTCTGGTCCGCATTCTCGGTGATGGTCAGCGTGCCGCCCTCGAAGGGGATCGGGGCCTGCTTTTCGTCATGAGCAATGGCAAAGCCACCCAGACCAATTGAAATCAGCGCTCCGGCAGCCAGTGGCGAAAAGAGCTTCATCCCGGTCCTCCGTCTTTGCTGTGGAGCAGCTGGCCGACTGAGTGGAACTCGAAAACTGGAACTATGCCCAGGGACGGCTTTCGGCGTTGCGCTTCTCGAAGCTGGCGATCGCCGGCGCCTTCTCAAGCGTGAGGCCGATGTCGTCGAGCCCGTTCAGCAGGCAGTGCCGCTTGAAGTCGTCGAGTTCGAACTTGATCATGCCGCCGTCGGGACCGCGGATTTCCATGGCTTCGAGATCCACAGAAACGGTGGCGTTGGCGCCGCGCTCGGCATCGTCCATCAGCTTGTCCAGATTTTCCTGGCTGACAGTGATCGGCAAGATGCCGTTCTTGAAGCAGTTGTTGTAGAAGATGTCGGCGAACGAAGTCGAAATCACGCAGCGGATGCCGAAATCGAGCAACGCCCAGGGCGCATGCTCGCGGCTCGAACCGCAGCCGAAATTGTCGCCGGCGACGAGAATCTTGGCGTTGCGATAGGCTGGCTTGTTGAGCACGAAGTCGGGGTTTTCCGAACCGTCGTCGTTGTAGCGCATCTCTGCGAAAAGGCCGGTGCCGAGGCCAGTGCGCTTGATGGTCTTGAGATAATCCTTGGGGATGATCATGTCGGTGTCGACATTGACGATCGGCAAGGGCGCTGCGACGCCGGTGAGTTTGGTGAACTTTTCCATGGCTCTTCTGCCCGTCGGTTTTCCGAAATTCGGCCTACGCTTTACACAAGGACGACTGCAAAGCAAAGGGCGGCTTTTCGGCCGCCCTTTGAAACGTCAGGTCCTATGAAGCGTCATCACACCGGTTTCGGTGCCAGTCAGCCGCCGCGAGCGTCCGTCGGCTCCCACCACCATCTGTACACGCCGTCGCTCGGCGGCGAAATGTTGCGAGGTGGAGGCGTTCACCGGCGGATTGAAAGCAACGGTCACGCGCCACAGATCGGGCTTGATCGTTTCTTCCAGGCCAATGACACGGCCGTGCGCCGGGGCGCCGTTGAAAGTGCCGGACACCGTTTCGCCAACCGCAAAGGGGACGGAGTTCTCCTCCGTCGCCGGACGCGCGGCAAGCGTGTTCCAGTCGCGCGCGCCGTTCTGCCTGGCGACGAGTTCCAGCGCCTTGGTGTGGGACACGGTTATGCCATCGGCAGCCAGCGCGTCGCGCAGCTTGCGGGCATAGTTCTTGTAGTCGGATGACAATTTTCTGGTCATCGTGGTTCGCTCCTTCGCGTTATGCAAGCGGCTTGTTTCGAACGGGGCCCGCATTGCCGCTTCGGCCGTCGCATCGACAGGGAAACGAACTTTTCAAGAGGAAGCTTTACCAAAGCCTTGCGGCCGCGGGCGGCAGGGGCTTCCCACCCAGGCCGCGCAGATAGTGATTTGGCGGCGTTGCGTCAATGGCAGCACACGCCACGTGCCTCGACCGAGCGGAACTATACGATCGGCGCTGGCGTCGACCGCATCTCGATGCTCCATTTCCGCAGCTTGCCGACATCGGCCCTGACGCGGTCGGAGACGTTCAGTGTCCAGTTGCCTTTGATCGGCTGGCCAACCATGCTGCTCAAAACACCGCCGGGGGTCGCGGAATCATAGGTCGCCACCAGATTGTCCGTGGACCCGCCAAGTTGGGGATGCAAGACCGTGCTGCGGCCGGCCGGTGATGTCAGGGCCACCCGAAGATCGCCGATAAAAGTGTGCTGAATATCGACGGAGACCTTGATCTGGGCAACCGTGCCGGATTTGGCGATGGCGATCGTGCTGGAAACGCCAGCCGTCCGATTGTCGGGGATGGATATCATCGGGGTTGCGTCGCCTGCAACGACCACATCGGGTTGCGCCGTTCCGACCTTGAATTTGATGACCTGGCCCGGCGCCGAAATGTCTGAGATGATCAGCCCGGAATCACGGCCGTCCCATTCCCGCGAATTCGGTGAGGACGTAGCGGAGAGCGCAATGCCGGCGACCGCCGCATAGAGATCATCGCCGTCGCCCTGGTTGGTGTCGCGTTCCAGGTCCTGGCGACCGTCGGCCTGCAACAATGCACATTGATAATGTTTCGCGGCGGTTCCTTGCTGGAACTCGTTCGAGCCAAGGGTATCGCAGTGATAGACGGCGAGCCCGCTCGCCGGCAGGCCACGGTCGAGTTCCATCCTCGATCGGTTCTCGACCAGAAAATATTCGTTGGACCTGGAGGTGCGGTACTTCATCACTGTGTTGTAGTCGCCCTGGCGTGCCTCCTGGGGTGCGGCTGTACTCAGGTCGATCTCGTTGTCACACCAGCCGGCGAGGTCGCGCAGATAAGCGCATACCGGTGACGGGCTGCGTCCGTTGTCATTGTGGTTTCCCGATCCCATCAGGCAGTAACTGCCGATGCCGGAACTCTTGACGCTGTCGCCATCGCGTTCGCCATAATCGTACATGTCGGGAAAACGGCATAGAAGGTGCCCGTTCTCGTGGCAGAAAGTGCCGATGCTGAGATCGGCCGGCGTGCGGCCGAGGCTGGTCAGCAGATAGAGGTCGGTGCGCATCGTGCCGAAACGCAGGTCGATGTGGAAGTTGTGCGGCCACAATTCGCCACGATACTGGGTCTGGCCGGCATACATCACGTTCAGGGCGTCGACGACGTTCTCGTTGCGCGAATCGAACTGCTTGAGGTTCAGCCCGGACGCCACGGCAAGCTGCAGCGCTTCCTCCACCAACAGGTTGTTGACGTAGAACTCGCGGTTTCTGCTCAAGGTGAAAGGACCGACAACAATGTTGGTGTAGTCGAGCTTTCCGCTGGATACACGCTCGAAATACTTCTTGGCGGAGCTGATATTGCCGTTGCGCGTATAATTGGCGCCATTCAGCATGTCGTCGACATCGGCGCGCGTGACGGTGCTCGCCAAGTCCTTGAAGTTGACGAGGATGGTCAGGCCCATGACCGCGCCTATCGAAAGTATCCGCCCTTCGAGCAAGCCCTGATTAGGCCCGAACGTGAGCGCCCTGGCCTCCTCCCGGTGGCCGCCGGCCATGGCGGAACGGCGCATCATGCGCGCCTTTGCGCGCGCGACCACCGTGTCCTGCGCTTCCTGCAAATGACGAGCCAGGTAGGCTGGCGCCCGCTTCGACAGCGCTATTCCGGTGGACCGGAAGCTTCCAGCGGAGAGGCGGGCGTAGCAGAAGAGGCCCAGTTCGTCGTCGTAGACCGCGGAATATCCGTCCAGGTTCTCGTAGCGCGCGTAGTGCTCGTCGCCGAACACCCGCAGGGCGATGTCGGGTCCCTTTGCCTGTCCAAATGTCAGGACTTCACCGAATATCGCGCTCATTTCCTCACTCCTCCTTTGGCGGGGTGTGCGACCGCTGTTCCATTTGCTGCGTGCGATCCCGGATCTTTCGCGTCCTTACTTCGTCGGACTCGGCGGCGTGCCGTTCCACATCCGGCGGAGGCGGCGACGCGACAGATACGCCTGTCGAGACGAACCTGCCCTCGACCACCCGCGCATAGCAAAACAGCCCGAGCGCTTCATCGTAGATGGCCGGGTATCCGTCAGGGGTTTCGTAGGAAGCGTAAAGTTCGGTGCCGTTGACGATGAGGTCCACGTCCGGGCCGTTGGCCTGTCCCATGGAGGCCTTTTCGCGAAATGCACCGACCATCGGACAATTCCTCGCAATCTGCCGCTATTCGGGCAGAAATATTCGCGCCGGAAAATATCCTCCCGGGCAACCCCTCTGTCAATTCAAATGTATTTTCATACTATTCTTTCAGAGCGAAACGCTTCGAAGTATGCATTAAAATAACTGTATCAGATCTTCATGATTAACGACGTCAAGAACTGACAATCAATCGCCGCGGTCTCTACACATTCCTCGCATCGCGGCATAGCGAGCAGCCCGGATCAGGCCTGCCGATGACCGACTCGGTTTGGGACGCGACGAGTTAGTTGCCGGTGAATAGCCGGCCGATATTGGATCCGTTGCGCTGGTCCTCGACCCGGCGATTGATGATCCGCGTTCCAAACAAATGCGAGGCGACGCCAAGGGCCAGTATAGCGAGCGAACTGCCCGCACCCGGCAGCAGGAGATTGGCTGCCCCCGAGAGCAGGCCTGTCAGCGGGTTCGCACTCGGCACCTCGGTGCTTTCCATCGTGTGACCCGGCGCCAGCGTCTGTTGGGCGGGATTGGATCGCAGGTACAGTCTATCCAGGTCGTTGATCTTGATTATGGCGCCGTTGGTCTGCGCGGTGTTGAGGCCGAAAAACGACCGGTATTCGGTCGACGCGAAAGGGCTCATCGCATGGGCGATCCGCTGGTCGACCGGCGCGGTGCTGGTGGTGGCCGTGGGCGATGGTCTCGGAGGCGGCTGCTGGGCGCCGGTTCCCATATATTCGTTCAAGGCAAAATTACCCAGGCCCAACGCGCCAAGCAGGGACGTAATCTTCGCGACCAAGTTGGATCGGTCCGCATTCGCTATGATCCGCGAACCTTTCTTTCGCAGATCGTCCGCAGTGGCGGTCAAGCGACCTTCGGCGAGCGGACGCCCCGGCGCGTCTCGCAATGCCGCCCACGTCGCGGCATCGACCGAGCCGATGGTGTCGTTAGAGACCTTGTAGTCGAGCTGGAATGCCGACACCGCCCCGGCGGTCAGCGAACCATGGACCCCGTCGATCGTGCCAACCTGATAGTTGCGTCGGCTCAGCGCCTCCAATAGCGCACTGACGGCCGGTCCCCGATCTCCCGGCTTGAGTACGGGTTCGGACATCTGCTGCGGCATGGACGAGCCGCCGAGCTTTTGCAAAAACATCTCGAAGAGTTTGTTGATGTCGGCCGGCTGTTCGAAGACCGGGCCTGGAATGGGATCGTCGTCCGAAATGTTCCACGAGCGTCGAACGCAGCAAGAATTGCACCGGCACTGACGGCTGCAAGGCTGGCCCATTCATTGCGAAGGCCAGTGACGTCCCGGCCCCTGCGCTTGATCAGCGCCACCCCCAGGCGGTTCTTCAACTGGGCCGAATAAAGCTCGCTTCCCGACGGTCCGAGCCTTTCCTCAAGCCTCGCAGGGTTTTCCGCACGATCTGATAGTGGCCCAGCGCGGATGAGTTGAAGTTGTTGGCCGGATGGTTGAGCATCGCGGTTTGCAGCGCGTCGATCTGGTCAAGCGACATCAGGCTCAAGGTCTTCTCGCCGCCTGAAAACCGCCCATAGTCGAGCGAGGTGTCATATCCGCGCCCGGGACGATGGGCGGTTCCTTCATGACCGGCGATGAAATCGAGAAACGGACGGAAACGCGCAACCTGGCTCATGTCGACCATCGAATCGGTCTCCCACAAATGTCGTTGATGTCGAAAACCGACAGAGGGTCGGTCTCCGGCAATGAATTCACCTTCTTCGTCGAATTCCGCAATCAGGGTCTCGTCGAAACCCCTGACAGTCGATGCATCGATGCCGCTGGCCAGTGCCTGGGGCGACACATCGATATGGAAATGCATCGCATCTTTCTTTTTCAGCCAGTCTCCGCACCAGCCGAACAGCTGGTGCTTGCCGAGCGTGCGAACGGCGCGAATATCCTCGATCATTTCGATCGGCATGTCGCTATCGGCGGAGTTTATCGAAACCTCATGCGCGCGTTCTATTAGCGTCGCTTTGTTCGAAAACCAGACCTTGCGTCGTTTCGGCGTTTTCCTGACGGGATTGGTGTCGGCGTTGACGTCTATTGCGATGCCGAATGCGTGGAGGCTTCGCGTCGTCGTTTCGGCTATGTTGGGGGGAAATACCGTGTGTATGTTCTGATCGAATAATATAATTATGCGCATTCATAATTGCTTCGAGCGCACTCCAGGTCGCGACAGTCGGCCGTGCGAGCGAATTATTGCAGGACCGAAGGAGATTTCGGTCATCAGGTCTTCTTTGATATCGTAAGCTTTCCAGGCTCGGCGTTGCTCAGACTCGTTCAAGTTTGCCTCCGGATACCTACGCAAATAAGTGTGTATGAGAGATAAAAATACCTATCAATATTGAATCAGAGAGACTTAGTCTTGTTATCTAATCAAGCACATACGATCACATCATCTTATAAATGACTTGTTCTGTCAATCGCTTCACATGTAGAGCGGAAACCAGTCGTGATTTAAAGTATGAGTAGTCAAGAATTTCAATCTGAAACCGTGACGCTTGTTCTAGGGCCAATCCGGAAGATTGGGGAGATGACGCTGACCCGCTTTAACAGGAGCATGGCCAGCCGTGTCAGGCCAGATCACATGAGTTCGCAGAAAGCCCGGCGGTGGAGGTAACACTTCAACCTGCGCGCAACCACTTGCGCAGCCGGAACGGGCAAGGCAAGAAGGCCACATGATGCCAGACAAGACGAGATTACGCCGCTCCGTGCTTTATGTCCCGGCTTCAAACGGGAAGGCCCTGGCGAAACTTCCCACGCTTGCCTGCGACGCAGCCATCATCGATCTCGAAGATGCGGTCGCGCCGCAAGACAAGATTTCCGCACGTCAAATCCTGCAAGATCTTTTCGCGGAGCGGCCTGCCGGCTTCCAGGAACTTGTCATCCGCATCAATCCGCTTTCCGGCGAATGGGGCGCCGACGATCTTCAAGCCGCACTTGCCTGCGCGCCGGACGGCATCCTTTTGCCCAAGGTAGAGACGCCGCGCGACATCCTTGAAGCAGGCGATGTGCTTGACGATAACGACGCTGCCGACACGCTGCGTCTCTGGGCGATGGTGGAGACACCCCGGGCGCTTCTCAACATCGGCCCAATCGCCGAACTCGGGCGCGATCCGGCCTCGCGGCTCGCCTGCCTGGTTGCCGGAACCAACGACCTGGTCAAGGAAACCGGGATTCGGGCGACTCCTGACCGGCGTTATCTCATGCCGTGGCTTATGCAGATGGTGCTTGCGGCGCGCGCCGGCGGCCTAGACATACTTGACGGGGTCAGCAACGATTTTCGCGATGCGGAGGCCTTCGCCGAGGAGTGCGCGGTGGCCGCCGCGATGGGTTTCGACGGCAAGACGCTCATCCACCCCAATCAGATCGAGCCGGCAAACGTCGCCTTTTCGCCGTCATCAGAAGCGCTTGGCGAGGCCCGCGAAATCGTTGCCGCCTTCGCAGCGGCTGAAAACGTCGGCAAGAGCGTGATCGCACTCAGCGGCAGGATGATCGAGCGACTGCATCTCCGTCAGGCCGAAAATTTGCTTGCGAAGGCCGCTTCGATCGGAAAATGATGCATCGAACGGCGAACGCTGCGGGATGAAGCTATGAAACTCTACCGTTTCCTGACCGGCCCGGACGATGCCAGCTTCTGCCACAAGATCAGTGCAGCGGTGAACAAGGGCTGGCACCTGTTCGGTTCGCCGACCTATGCCTTCGATGCCGAAACCAAGACGATGCGCTGCGGCCAGGCGGTGGTGAAGGATATCGACGGCGTTGACTACGAGCCTGGCCTTAAGCTCAGCGACTTCTAGAACCTGATCCGAAAGGCAACTTATTCCATTGATTTGAAATGGATGGTGCCTGCCAGCCCTCCCTTGCTACGGCCTGGACGTGAGAGCGTCGTATTGGGCTTGCGAGGTGTCGGCCATCGCTTCGTCGCGGCTGGAGTGCAAATCCTCGAAAGGGATGGGATAGTCGAACTGGCTGACCGTTAGATTCCAGCACACGCCGCCGATGGAATTGTAGAAATGCGTGCCGCCTCGCGTTTTTGTCTTGAGGATTTCGCCGTCGAACAGATCCCGCACCACCAGCGCTGTGACGCTGCATTGGCCCTTGGCCGGATTGCCTGCGCTCCAGCCGCCGGAGCTTTCACTGCTCCAGGCGGTCTTCAGTTTTTCGAAAGCGCGTCGGATGTCGTGAGTTCGGACATGCAATAGCTCGCGGCTTGGTGATTACCTCTGGTCGGCAGCCTGGTCGGCGGCTTCCTCGATGCGCTCCATATCGTCGTCGCTGAGACCGAAGTGGTGGCCGATTTCGTGGATCAGCACATGGGTGATGATATCGCCCAGTGTCTCTTCGTTTTCCGCCCAATAGTCGAGAATGGCGCGGCGGTAGAGCGTGACGCGGTTGGGACCTTCGCCAGTCTGCGGGTTCCAGCGCTCGGCGATGCCGCGGCCCTCGAACAGACCCAGAAGGTCGAACGGGGTCTCGAGCGACAGATCGTCCATGATCTCGTCGGTGGGGAATTCGACCATCTGGATGACGATTTCGCCGGTAAGGGTGCGGAATTCGCTGGGCAGGTGGGCATAAGCTTCAAGCGCCAGCAACTCCAACTCGTCGATCGACGGGGAGAGCTGATCATGCCAAGCGCGGGTCTGATAGATACGGGCCATTTTATCCTCTGAACCCGGCATATAGCCTTTTGCAATTCGGCTTTCGAGGTTTTTGCATTCTTTTGAATAATTTAGCGGATTTGCACCCAAACCTGGCCAGAAACGAGGAATAAATTCTCCTTCAAGGTGCTTGACTCTCCTGATTGCCTCTGGAATCTATTAGAACATAACAGGAACATTAGCTCAGAAAGCAGACCGTCATGGCGTCAAACGCCGTGGCGCAGGCGGCTGTTTTTGCCTTGCGCCGGAAAATAGCGAAGATCGAGGGAACGCTGCCCGAGAAGCTCGTCGCCACCGCGGCGAGGGTGGCGATACCGCATCCAAGCGGCAGCGCCGGGGCTGAAGCGGGAGCCTCGGGCTTTCTCCACACGGGCCTGGCGAGCCTGGACGATGTGTTGGGCGGTGGGGTGCCGGCCGCTGCGCTGACTGAGATCCACGGCGGCGAAATGCGCGATGCCGGCGCCGTTACGGGATTTGCACTCGCGCTGGCGAGCCTTTCGAGAAACCGTGAAGCCGATAGGGAAAAGCGGTTCCGGATCCTCTGGATCGGGATAAGCCAGGCATTTGCCGAAACAGGCTTCCCTCATGCGCCCGGGCTGGCGGCTCTCGCCGGGCTTGCACCGGACGAAGTCATCATCGCGCAGGCGCCGAAACTCGCTGACGCGCTGTGGATTGCCGAAGAAGCCGCCAGGCTAAGGGAATTGTCGGCGGTTTTCCTGGAAATCCACGGCAATCCCGTCCGCCTCGACCTCACCGCCGCGCGGCGCTTGCATCGGCGCGCGCAGCTTGCGGGAAGGCCGGTCTTTTTGCTTCGCCAGGCAGCCCGGGCAGAGCCGACGGCCGCACCCGTCCGCCTGGTTGTTTCGCCTGCCCCCGCCACCGCGCGCAGCACGCTCACCGGTCCGCTTGCTGACACGATCGGTCGTCCGGCCTTCACGGTGACAGTCAGCAAAAGCCGTACCGCCTTGCCGGGACAATTCATCTTGGAGTGGAATCCCCATGAACGCGCATTTCAGGAAAGACGGCCAGAGGATTCTCGCCCTGTGGTTTCCACACCTCCCCTCCGACCGGATATTTCGCCAGCGGCTGGGGCGGTCGTGGCGTTCAAATCCGCCCGCCCGGCGGCCGCCGCTGCTCATCAGCCACCGGGACAACAACACCCAGCGCATCGCGGCGCTCGACGAACAGGCTGAGGCGCTTCGGCTGAAGCGCGGCATGGGCATCGCCGACGCCCGCGCCATGTATCCTTCGGTGGAGGTCGTCGAGGCGGAGCCGGCGACTGACCGCAGTCTGCTCGAAAGCCTGGCCGACTGGTGCGACCGCTACACGCCTCTGGTGGCCATGGAAGGGGCTGACGGGCTTTTCCTCGACATCAGCGGCTGCGCTCATCTCTTTGGCGGCGAAAGGCCGATGCTGGATGATGTGCTTGCCCGCCTTTTCCATCAGGGGTTTCATGCCCGAGCCGGCCTTGCCTCGACACCAGGTGCTGCCTGGGCGGCTGCGCGTTTCCTGGGCGCCGGCATCGTTGCGCCCGGCAAGGAGGACCAGCTCCTGGCTCCGCTGCCGCTTACCGCCTTGCGCATTGAGCCGGCGGTGCGGGTGAGCCTCGAAAGTGTGGGGCTGCGCACGGCGGGCGCCGTCATGTCGGCGCCGCGGGCGCCGCTTGCCCGCCGGTTCGGTAAGCAGTTGCTGATCCGCCTCGACCAGGCGCGCGGCCAGATCGAAGAAGCGATCTCGCCGCGCCTGCCGGTGCCCGCACTTTCCGTCGAGCGCCAACCCGTCGAACCCGTCGTGCTGACCGAAGACATAAGAACCTTGACCGGCCTGCTAGCCGAGACGCTCAAAAAGGATCTTGAACGGCGCGGCGAAGGCGCCCGGATCCTGCAACTGGCGCTGTTCCGGGTCGATGGCGCCGTCTGCCGCATCGTCATCGGAACCTCGCGGCCGATGCGAGAGCCATCGCTGATCGGCCGCCTGTTCCAGGAGAAGCTTGCGGCCATCGAGAGCGACATCGATGCAGGGTATGGCTTCGAGCTTGTCCGCCTCTCCGCGCTTGCCGTCGCGGACTTCGAGATGGAACAAGCCGATCTCGCCGGCGGCGCGGAGGGCAGTGACGAAGCGCTCGCGATCTTTGCCGACCGGGTCCGAGCGCGGCTCGGCGAGCAGGCTGTACTGAAGCCTGTCGCGGTCGAGAGCCATATTCCGGAACGCTCGATCGTCATGGTGCCCTTTGCGGAAGTTTCTGAAAGAAACGATCGGGGAAAGGTTCCCGTGCCTGATCCGGCGGAGCGTCCGCTACGTCTCTTTCGGCATCCCGAGCCCGTCGAGGTGGCTGCGACCGAAGTGCCGGAAGGTCCGCCGCTTCATTTTCGCTGGCGACGTGTTCTGCACAAGGTCGCACGCTCGGAAGGTCCAGAACGCATCGCGCCCGAATGGTGGCATGAAGGGAAAGACATGCCGACGCGCGATTATTTTCGCGTCGAGGATGGCGACGGGCGTCGCTACTGGCTCTACCGGCAAGGCCTTTATGGCGCTTCACAGGAAGCGCCGCGTTGGTTCATGCATGGGATTTTCGCATGAACGTGACCGCTTCCGTTCCTTATGCCGAGTTCGCCGTGCAATCGAACTTTTCGTTCCTGCGCGCCGCCTCCAAGCCGGAAGAGCTGGTGGTCACGGCCAAAATGCTCGGCCTTTCCGCCATCGGGCTTGCCGATCGCAACTCTGTCGCCGGCGTCGTCCGCGCCTGGCAGCAAACGAAGGTGGAAAAACTTCCCTATCACCCTGGCAGCCGGCTGGTTTTTGCCGACGGCAGTCCGGACGTGCTGGCCTATCCCCGCGACCGCAAGGGATGGGGGCATCTGTGCCGTATGCTGACGCAAGCCAATATGCGCGGGGAAAAGGGCGCGCCCGTTCTTCACCGCGGCGATCTCTTCGAATGGGGCGATCGATTGTCACTGGCCGTTCTGCCGGATGTCGAGACGTCGCCGGAAAGCCAGCTGGAATTCCTGCATGCACTGAAAAGCCGCTTCGGCGACGCTGTTTGGCTGGCCGTGTCGCCGGCCTATTCGGGCAATGATCGCTTCAGGCTGGAGCAGGCGGCCAGCATGGCAAACATAGCTCGGCTGCCGCTGATGGCGGTGAACGAGGTGCTTTATCATGTGCCCGCCCGCCGCCCGCTTCAGGATGTGTTGACAGCCATCAGGTTGAACAAGCCCGTCGCGGAAGTGGGACTTGAACTGACCAGGAACGCAGAGCGTTTCTTGAAACCGCTGGACGAGATGGCCCGGCTTTTCCGCCGTTATCCCGAGGCAATCGCCGAGACGCTTCGGTTCGCCGCAACCCTGAAATTCTCGCTGAGCGACCTTCATTACAATTATCCGGACGAACCGACGGAATCGGGCCTGGAGCCGCAGCAAGAACTAGAGAGGCTGACCTGGGAGGGCGCAAAGTTCCGCTATCCCGATGGGGTTCCGCACAGGGTCGAAAGGATTATCCGCCATGAACTCGAAACAGTCCGGGAGCTCAATTACGCCCGCTATTTCCTGACCGTTCACGACATCATCAAATTCGCCCGCTCGCAGGACATTCTCTGCCAGGGGCGCGGTTCCGCCGCTAACTCTGTCATCTGCTATTGCCTGCGCATCACCGATGTCGGGCCCGACATCATCGACACTTTGTTCGAGCGTTTCATTTCCAAGGAGCGCGACGAGCCGCCTGACATCGATGTTGATTTCGAGCACGAAAAACGCAAGCCCGTCATGGATTACATCTATAACAAATACAGCGAGAAACACACGTCGCTAGCCGCCGCCGTCGTCAGCTATCGAGGGCGTTCAGCATTACGTGAAGTCGCCAAGGCGATGGGCCTGTCCGACGATGTCCGCAGCGCGCTTTCGGGATCGATCTGGGGCTGGTCTTCATCCGAACTCGGCAAGAGGGAGGTCGACGCCGGAGGGCTGAACGACACCAACCTGGTGACGAAACATGTCATCGATCTCGCCAATGAGATCATGGGATTTCCCCGGCACCTCTCCCAACATGTCGGTGGCTTCGTCATCACCAAGGACAGGCTGGACGAAATCGTTCCGATCATGAAGACCGCCATGGACGATCGCAAGATGGTCGAATGGGACAAGGACGATCTCGACGCCGTCAAGATTCTCAAGGTCGACATCCTGGCGCTCGGCATGCTGTCGTGCCTGCGCCGCGCTTTCGAACTGCTACACCAGCATTATGACGCTCCGGACGATCACGGCCGTCCAGTCGAACTCGCGACGATCAAGCAGGAGGACCAGAACGTCTACGACATGATCTGCCGTGCCGACACGCTGGGTGTCTTCCAGATCGAGTCGCGTGCCCAGATGTCGATGTTGCCCCGTCTGAAGCCCAGAACCTTCTACGATCTGGTCATCGAAGTGGCGATCGTCAGGCCGGGCCCGATCCAGGGAAACATGGTGCATCCCTATTTGCGGCGAAGACAGGGAAAGGAAAAACCCGACTACCCGAAGCCGGAGTTGAAGGAAATTCTTGGCAGGACGCTGGGTGTACCCCTCTTCCAGGAACAGGCGATGAAGATCGCCATCGTCGCCGGCGGCTTCAAGCCGGGCGAGGCCGACCAGCTTCGTCGAGCGATGGCGACTTTCAAACGGACCGGGACGATCGGCAATTACCGCCAGAAGATGATCGATGGCATGGTGGGCCGTGGCTACGAGAAAGAGTTCGCCGAGCGCTGTTTCAAGCAGATCGAGGGTTTCGGCGAATATGGTTTTCCGGAGAGCCACGCAGCGGCTTTCGGCCTGCTGGTCTATGCCTCCTGCTGGTTCAAAACCTATTATCCCGATGTCTTCTGCGCCGCGATCCTGAATTCCCAGCCGATGGGTTTTTATCAGCCGGCACAGCTCGTCCGCGATGCGCAGGACCATGGAGTTGAGATTCTGCCTGTCGACATCAACGGCTCCGACTTGGATTGCCTGCTCGAAGAACGCCCTTTCGACGGAACGCGCATCATCACGCGGCATGCGGGGATGCGTGATGTGATCCGAACCACCCGCTCCGTCAGGCTAGGTTTCCGGCAGATCAAGGGGCTTCCAAAGGAACGCATGGAGCAGTTCGTTCTGCGCCGCGGAGAAGGTTACGAATCGGTTAGGGATGTCTGGTTGCGTTCAGGTCTCGACGTGGACGAGATCGAACGGCTGGCGCAGGCGGATGCCTTCCGGTCGATCGGCCTCAGTCGCCGCGATGCGCTTTGGGCGGTTCGCGCGCTGGGCGGGAAAACTGCCGCCGAACGTCTGCCGCTGTTCGATCGGCCAGACCTGCGGCTGCGAGACCGTGAACCCGAGACGCGACTGCCGGTCATGCCGCTCGGCCAGCACGTCATCCATGATTACCAATCGCTCGGGCTTTCACTCAAGGCGCACCCGGTTTCCTTCCTGCGCCATCGGCTCGACCAATCGGGCGTCACACCCAATGCCCGGCTCACCATGGCGCCGGACGGCCGCCATGTCTCGGTCGCCGGTCTTGTGCTGGTGCGGCAGCGCCCCGGCACGGGAAATGCCATCTTCCTGACGCTCGAAGACGAGCAAGCGGTTGCCAATGTCATCATCTGGCAGAGGGTCTTCGACCGTTACCGTTCGGTTGTCATGGGTTCCCGCTTCGTGCGGGTCCATGGCCGCCTCCAGTCGGAATCCGACGTCATCCACATCGTCGCAGAGAGGATCGAGGACCTCTCGTCATGGCTCGGCGAACTGACCGAGGAAGCGCAGGCGCCGGGCGGGGCGAAGCCCGAAGCAGAGTTGCAAAATGTCCGCCAGAATATTCTGAAAAGGAGCGAATCGCGGTCGAAATTGCTGAACCGCGAACCCGAATTCCAGAATTCGGCGCCAAGTTACGATGAGCTTTCGGAGAAAACCGAGAGGGCCATGCCAAAGGGGCGGAATTTTCACTGAAGCGGCGCCGCCGCCGCGCAAACTCTGGCCACCGGAGGATCAGCCGGAGTCCGGCTTGACATCATCATCCGAAGCGACCTGCCGCGCCTCGGAAGGCAGCATGATCGGGATGCCATCGCGCACCGGGTAGGCAAGCTTCGCCACTCTCGAGATCAGCTCTGATGAAGCAGGGTTCCACACCAGCGGACCCTTGGTGAGCGGACAGGCCAGCAGTTCGAGAAGTTTGATGTCGATCTTAGCATCGCGGGCAAGGTCGGCCATGGGATCCTTTGCCGGTTGAGGAGGTGGTTCCCTCATTGCAGGCTCGTACCGAAATCATCCTGATCGCGCGCCAACGCCATTTCGGTGATTGCGATCAGCGTTTCGGCGCGTGTCTTGAGGTCAGGCGCTTCCAGCAGCGCCTGTTTTTCTGCAGCTCCGTAGGGCGCCATCATCGACAATGCGTTGACCAGCATGGCGTTCTCGGCCCGGCTCACGCTCTCCCAGTCCGCCTCGAGGCCATTGGCGTCGAGATACGCGCGAAAAGCCTTGAGCAACGCCGGACGGTTGACCTCGCCGGCGCCGTGCTCCTCGCGGAGGTCGGCGCCGAAAGACGCGATGCGGCACTGGCGGAACGGCGTCTTGACCGAGAGTTCGGAGATGACTTCTGAAACGGCAAACGCCTTGAAGGGCAATGAGGTAGCGCCCGTCGCCCGTCTCGGCGAGCGAGGTGATGCGGCCGAGACAGCCCACCTTGCAAAGCAGCGGTTCTCCATCCTCGCTTACTGCATTGTCGAGACTAGGCTGCACCATGCCGATCAGCCGCCGCCCACTCATGGCGTCGTCGACCATCTGCAGATACCGGGGCTCGAAGATATTCAGCGGCATGCGCCCGCCCGGTAGCAGCAGAGCGGCCGCCAGTGGAAAAACCGGGACGACGGTCGGAATATCCGAACTGCGCCGATAGTGAGCATTGCCCGCCTGCACGCCAAATCTCCAGTTCAGCCCATGCGCGACGGGCGCGAATGCGCCCGCGAGGCTTAAGAAAAGAGCACCGACGAAAGTTTCCGCCGCGCCGCCAGGGTCGCATCGTCGGCCATGCCCCATGCTTCGAAGAACTTCAGCAGCTGGGCGCGGGCGCCATCATCGTTCCAGGCGCGGTCGGCCTTGACGATCGCCAGCAGATTGTCGGCGGCCTCGGCGCGCTTGCCCTGTGCGTTCTGGACCATTGCCAGATCGAAGCGTGCCTGATGATCACCGGGGTTAGCGGCGAGACGCCTCTCGAATTCGGCGGGATTGCCCAATTCATCGGCCTGCTTTGCCAGCGCCATCTTCGCGCGAATGGCTGCAATCACAGGGACATCCCGCTTGTCTTCCGGCGCCGTTGCCAGAAGCGCCTCGGCGGCAGACGAATCGCCTGCCTCGAAAAGCAGATCGGCCAAGCCGGCTATGGCTTCGACATTGTCCGGCACTTCCTGGAGCATCGCGGAATAGATGTCGGCGGCCGTCTGGGCGTCGCCGGTTTCGCGGGCCTCGGCGGCTGCCTTCAGCGCATCGGCTACGCCAGGTTGTGCGCCATCCTTGCCGGCGACCTTCTGAATGAAATCACGAATCTGGGTTTCGGGGATGGCGCCCATGAAGCCATCGACCGGCTGACCATTCTTGAAGGCGATGACGGCGGGGATCGACTGGATGCCCAGCTGGCCGGCAATGGAGGGGTGGTCGTCGATGTTCATCTTGACCAGCTTGACGCGCCCGCGCGCCTCACGAATCGCCTTTTCCAAGGCCGGGGTCAGCTGCTTGCAGGGGCCGCACCAGGGCGCCCAGAAGTCGACCAGCACCGGCTGCTTGCGCGATTCCTGGATGACATCCTGCGTAAAGGTCGCAGTGGTGGTATCCTTGATAAGGTCGCCAGGCGCTGCGAAGCCAAGCCCGGCGCCGTTTTCGGGCGTCGAGCCGTTCTGCGCCGGCGAACCGAACTGAACGCTGGGAGCCGAATACTGGCCCGCGCCGCTGTAAGGATTGTCCTGTCCGCTCATCTCAGCCCTTTCGATCGCACCGACCTGCTGCCAATATCTTCCACACGCGGCCGCAGCTTCGTTCGCCCCAATGTGGCAATCATTCCGACACTTTCAAGATAGCAGGTTCGTGCCCAGTTGCCCGGAGGAATCGCACGAGATCGCCGGCCCCTATCGATGTGGTCGCCGTGTTGGTCATCGGGTGCGCGTTGATGACCTCATGTTCCATGAGGCCGCTGTCGATCACGACCTGCACCTTGCCTTCCGTGTCGTTGATTGCGCCAAATGCCGTTACCGCGCCCGGCGTCACGCCCAGAAGATCAAGCAGCGCTTCTGGCTTTCCGAACGACACGCGGCTTGCCGCGCCGATCTTGTGATGGACCGATTTGAGATCGACAGTCGCCTCTTCATCCACCGTGACCAGGAAGAAATTGTCTTTTTTGTCCTTCAGGAAAAGATTCTTGGTGTGAGCGCCGACAATTTCACCCCGCAAAGCCTGCGAATCGGCCACGGTAAAGAGCGGCGGATGGGCGACCGTCTTCACCTCGATCCCCAATCCAGCGAGGAAGGCAAACAATTCTTCGGCGGATTTGGGCATCGGCGTTGGTTCCCGTTGAGCGGACCGATCTATTTCCAATGCCGCGCCGCGACAAGAGAAAACGCCACGCCAGGACTGCATTGCGCTAAGCCGGGAGGCTTTCGAAGCCGTTTTGTCGCGGGTTCAAAATGTCTGTTTTTCCCTGTTGCATTCGCTTCGCTCTTCGGCCATATAAGCGCGGCTTGCGGTAGACGCCGCGCGAGCGGGTGTAGCTCAGGGGTAGAGCACAACCTTGCCAAGGTTGGGGTCGAGCGTTCGAATCGCTTCACCCGCTCCAATAACTTCTCCACGAAAAAGCCGCGGTTTTCCGCGGCTTTTTCGTTTTCCGGGCGGTTGAAATCGCAGCTGCCGAATACCGCTGGTGGGCGAGGGTTACGAGCGGGTTACGAGATTGGCAATACGACGGGAGGAGTTCGGTCGCTTTCATAACGGTTCCCAACACCAGCTGAAGGCACTATGTCGTTCTCGCGCGGAATGGTAGGTGAAACGTGCCGGTTAGATCTTACTTCGATGCGAACGTCGAGGCTTTTAGGGCAGCGTCGCATGAAGCGATTCTCGGCGCGCTCGCGCGAGGACATGCCCATGCTCTGGACTTAGAACAAAAATCAGCTTGGATCTCGCAGCTGGCGATTCTACGAGACCAGCTCGGAGCCTCGCAATCGGGTCATCTGTTCCTCGAATTCACGATTCCACGGATGGGCAAACGCGCCGATGCGGTATTGGTCCAGGGCGGTGTTATCTTTGTCTTGGAGTTCAAGGTTGGCGCGCACCAGTTTGACGCTTACGCAATCGAGCAAGTCGAAGACTATGCGCTGGATCTCCGGAACTTTCACGAAGGGAGCCATCACCTTACGATCGTGCCGGTGTTGATCGCCACGAAGGCAGAATTTGTGCCGAACCAGCGCGTGGCTTGGGTAGACAACGTCGCTGAACCGCTTCTCGCAACCTCAGTGGATCTAGGCCAACTAATTTCAGCGACGACTGCAAATACCCGGGCGGCTGCGATCGATGTAGATCGATGGGCGGCTACCGGCTACCGTCCCACACCAACAATCGTTGAAGCAGCTCGCGTCCTTTATGAAACGCATAAGGTCGAGGACATTTCGCGATCCGATGCCGGTGCTAAAAATCTCAAGGATACGGCGGACTGCATAGGCCGGATCATCGAACATTCGAAACGCAATCATCGAAAGTCAATTTGCTTCGTCACTGGCGTTCCCGGGGCCGGTAAAACACTGGCAGGGCTGAATGTTGCGACACAGCGAGCCGACGGCCACGCCGAGGAACACGCTGTTTTCCTCTCTGGAAATGGACCCTTGGTGGCGGTGCTCCGCGAGGCCCTATCGCGTGATCAAGCCGATCGAGAAGGGGTTTCCAAATCAGTGGCTGAACGAAAAGTTCGAAGCTTCATCCAAAATATTCATCACTTCAGAGATGATCACGTGAGCAAGCATGAGGTTCCAACGGAGAAGGTAGCCGTCTTTGATGAAGCGCAAAGGGCCTGGACTCGCGATCAGGCGTCGAAATTCATGCAGACGAAGCGTGGCCATATTGGCTTTGACATGTCGGAACCCGAATTCCTCATTAGCGTGATGGACCGGCATCGGGATTGGTGCACAGTCGTTTGCTTGATTGGGGGTGGTCAGGAGATCAACACCGGCGAAGCCGGTTTGCCGGAATGGCTTCAGGCGCTGGAAGGGCCCTACACGGACTGGGATGTCTACGTCTCAAGCCGGATAGCCGACCCTGATTTCAGCGGTCCAGAGAATGCTGAGCGGTTTCTGGGCCTTCCACATGTTTCACAGCAAAGCGCCCTTCATCTTGATGTGTCGATGCGGTCGTTTCGAGCCGAGGAGGTTTCTGCCTTCGTCGGCAGAATGCTCGACAATGATCCCGGCCAGGCGCGCATCCACGCAGAAAAAGTCTTGCCGCGTTATCCGATGTTTCTAACCCGAGACCTGCAGGAGGCGAGAAATTGGGTGAGGAGGACAGCTCGCGGTTCAGAACGCTTCGGAATCATTGCCTCCTCCGGTGCACATCGGCTCCGCCCAGAGGGCGTTCACATGAAGTCTGCTGTCGACCCGGCGATATGGTTTCTGAATGACCGAAGAGACGTACGGTCGTCCTATTATCTGGAAGAGGTTGCCAGCGAATTTGACGTTCAGGGGCTGGAGCTGGATTGGACCTGTGTTTGTTGGGATGCAGATTATCGATATCACCAAGATGGATGGCAGCATTTTGCCTTTAAAGGAACGAGATGGCAGTCCGTGAACGACGAAGCGCGCCGTCGATACCTGAGGAACGCCTACCGCGTCATCCTCACGCGGGCGCGCCAAGGCATGGTGATCTTTGTTCCAAAAGGAAATGGTGACGATCCCACTCCGACCGCCGCGCTTCTATGACGAAACGTTCGAGTACCTGAATGGCTGTGGTGTGCCAGTGTTATAGGATTGGCTGTGCAGGGAGAGCTTGCGTACGCCGACAGCCTCCTCCTCACATGAAGCACTGATACAATTTGTCGGCCACAGTGGTGTCGGCTAGATAGCCTACAGCGCCGTGGCGGTTCGGCGTGGAGTTTCTCACCCCATCGTAATTCTCGATCGGCGGCGCAATGTCGAAACTGTCCTTGTCGAGAGGAAAAAGCGCAACGACATCTCTTTGATCAAAGGCGTTGAACCAGGCTTTGACAGGTGGCGGAGACTTTAGCGGCAAAAGCTGCTCGCGTATGGCCCGGATGCCGAGCGGCGAACCGATCGTCAGAAATAGGGGCACATTCAGATTTCGCGGGTCGTTTGCAAGGATATGGTAGGCGACAACCGAACCGAGGGAGTGTCCAACGACGATGGTTGGTTCTTCTGAAATAACCTGCGCTACCTTTTGGTCGATAGTCTCGCGAACGACGTCGATCGTGAGATATAGATATACGTCGCGCGTGAAGGTTTCGATCGCGTCGCTTGTCAAACCGCCGCCATACCTATCGATCGCACGGAGCATGGCCTGCACCCACTCCCAGTTGAGCGGGCCGCGCTGCTTGGGATTGTTGCCGTACTCCGCATCCACCTGTGCGTCCGTAATACCGGTGGGCTCAATGATCTCTTCTGCAATGCGGGCCTGGAAAGCAAGATAGTCATCCTGAGCCTGATCTCCGCGCGTTGTGATTTCCGCTGTCAAAGGAAGATTCGACTGCCGAACGAAGTCGTCGAGCGTATCGCCATAGAAAGGAAACTCCACAGAGACGTCGGCCGGAAGTTGCAAGCTCTTTTTGAGCAGAGCCTCCGCAAGCGCGTCCGTCCATTCGCTTTTCAGGGTGGCAGCGTCGAACCCCTGCTGAGAACGGCCGTGGATAAGCACCAAACGTTTCGGGGGAGCGGCGAGAACGGACCGACTAACTGCTCCGCCCAGCGCCAGAACTCCCAGCCCGAGCAAACCACGCCTATCGATCATAGCTATCTCCGCCTATCCACGACCCAACGCAGCTTCTGATTTGTTGCATCCCTGCATCGCTCAGCGTAGTCCAAAGGCCCCCGCGCAATTCCGGGCGCAACGTTTCAAGGAGCGAAATCGTAA
>CAVSAU010000001.1:0-25276 GCA_963726065.1 uncultured Alphaproteobacteria bacterium | reverse complement strand
GCTAATGATTGTTGTAGCGATATTTATAGGCGTATGTATTTACTACGGCATGCTATACTTTTCGGGTGTAATCGTCTTCAGCAAGCCGATATTCTCGTTCGTGTTTGTTTCGTCCGGTTTAACGCTGTTCCTTGAATACGCACTGTACATCCTGCAACAAATCGCACCGCCGCAGTGCTAGTTGTCGCGTTTTTATTCAAAACTGATCTATTCATGCCGAGCAGTGAGATTTCGTCCGGCCGGCGGACGTATACATCTTATACGGAGGAGTATTTTTTTACCGTGGTGGGTAGAAGCGTGGACACGGTTTATCTTTCCCAAAGAAGGCCGGCAGCATTGCTGTTCGCAGGCACCGTCATCGCCGGAGCTGGGCTCGCGTTTTTTATATTCACACTTCCCGGTGGATTCTCGCACCAGAGCCGAGTGGGGATATTAAGCAGAATATAGTTAATCGGCGCCGCGAATTTTGATGTTACTGTTTATTCAAATATTGGCCGGGTTCTTTTTTACGCCAGTATCGGAGCTCGATGGAGGAGGTTAGATATTACGATAGGATTGCGCGGATACGCGAAACGGAGCTTATTCGATACTTAATTGTTTCGTCCAAGGGCAACTACGCGGATGTAAAAGAGTTTGCAGCTACTCTAGTTAGTCAAAAGGATGGCGACAGTATTACTCTGAAGGAGGGGAGCGATCGATCTTTATTGAGACGCAACAGGGGGAAGTGAATGAGTTTAGAGGTGTCGCGGAAATGATTGCGGACATATTTAGATCGGCTAAGATCGCAAATAAAAAGAGTAAGTGAACGACGCTCAGTGGCCTAAGCTAAGTTAGTCACAAACCATCGTATTGGATAGGGGATCAAGTTCTCTGAGCTCGAGGTAAAGGACTGACATTAGTGGGAACGATCGTGATGGTCCACGGCACCGGAGCAACCGGACCTGAAAATGGGCCCGGCTGGTGGCAAAGAGGCAGTTTCTTCGAAAAGGACCTTCGCTCATTTGTCGAAGCGACTGATACGGAATTGAAACTTCGAACACCATCATATGGACGGCCGCAACAGCGAGATGTCCCGCTTTGCCGGTAGCGAAGCCCTTCGCAGAAGACTCTGTCGAACTTGAAAGTAAGGATGAGACGTATTGCCTGCTTGGCCACAGCCACGGTGGATCGATTGTCGCAAGCGCATTATTAAATGCATCGAAGAAAGGTCACCCCCTGCACCATCTGAGTAGATGGATAACGGTCGGAACCCCGTACATCGAAACTCGTCAGCGCGTAGCCCTTTTTCGCGCCTGAGGCCGTGGGCACGAGCCGCTATCTCCTCTTTTCTATACACGGTAATTGCTTGGGTTTCGTTTGCGATGTCTCTCGTGTTCTCGCGATCCGACAATCCTGACTTTCGATCGCATGGTATTGTTCGGAGGTCTACCCCTTGTTGGTAACCTATACTTGACGTTGCTATTTTCCCAATCCGAGAAATTAAAACTTTACGGAATGAAGATTACACGAGAGGCGAGCGGGAACCTGCTAGATAAGTGGTTCCCGCTCTATCACGTGGATGACGAGGCTCTCGGTGCGCTTCAATGGGTGCGAACAGCCAAGATATCGCTGTTCGACTCAAAATTTGCCGTGTCCGCACTATCCTTCATGTCTCTGATTTCTGTTCCCGCCATTATGTATGCGCTCTCGCAGTTGGAGATCTATGAGAGCTTCGCGGCGCAGATAGGGAAATGGGTGCCTTTGACACCTACTCCCGAGCCTGGAAACCTCGAGGCGTTTGCCAGGAATAATCTGACGGTCATTGCCTATCCGACAGTTTACATTCTGCAATTGTTAGAATGGACGGGTGTTACTCCTGGCAGTCGCGCCATACTGAACTCTGCACTGGTTGTTGGATGGCTTTTAGGCTTCTTTGGTTTGTGGCTTGCAAGCGTTCTGGTTAACCTGTCGGTGGTGCTGCTGTCACAAAACGTTAGTTCAATGCTTAGCCGGTTCTTCAACCGCATAGCGCACTCCCAGATACGCACGAATCAGCCTCGGAGGGGACGCGTTGGGCGAAGACGTGATCGGCGCTGATAATGCGCCGAAATGGGTTGGGTCGCATCGCAAGCCTCTTCCTGCCGACCTAGCGGCTGATATCTCCCAACTCAGCGACACTGCAGCCGCGGAGGCAATAAAGAAAATTAGGACACAGATAGCTGCATTAGTCCTCGCGGGCGACGGAAACACCCTAAACTTTCTGACTTGGCGAGAACTTGTCCATACATCATATTTTTACGTTCCCCGTTTTCGCAAATTGGTTGCTTACATTGTTACACAATCGAGTGGCTTTCGCGCTACGAAAGAATTTACACAAGATCCAGATTACGATATAGTTGCCAACTGGTATTCGTTATTAATTTCGAGTAACCCTGGCGCATGCGAAACACAAAAAGCGTAGCATCGTAAGATGCTAGATCTGGCGCAATTAACAAAGCAGAGCGTGTTGTGCTATATCCCGCATTTGGTGTTTTCTTTTTTTATTTCATTGTCGCTGGTGGCGCCGAAAGCGACCATAACAGTGGCCTTTTGGGCTTGGCTTGCACTGGCGATCCTCTGGACGAACTTCTGCCAAGAGTTAAGCCGGAACACAAATCGTCGTTCGAACGCTCCGAGGATATAAAGCAAAGCAAGGCAGCTGTTATACTGTTTGCAACCTTTCTGATTGTACAAACAAAAGTCGCATCGGATAGTCTTTATGGACGCGATTTTATTCTTCACGGTCTGACGACCGGCTTTTTAGGCGCGATATTCGCCATTCCTATTGCGCACGAGTTAATGCACAGCAGGATGAAGAATAACCACCGATGGGCCGTCCTCATCATGGCAATGTTCAGTTATCCACACTTTTGCCTCGAACATCTGTACGGACATCATCGCAAGGCAGGAACTCACGATGATCCCGCGACGGCGCGTGCTGGCGAAAGCATCTATGCGTTCCTCGGTAGAACTCTCTGCCTAAGCCTTACCAATTCCTGGAAAAGGGAATGTGCGAGATTACGGGTTAAAAATTATAGAAAGTATAGTAGCTCAAATCGCATTATTGTTTATTTTTCAGTAGTGTTTCTCATCAATTTAATGACGCTGATAGCATTTGGGACTGGTGGTGCGCTTTTCTTTGTCATTCAAGCGCTAACGGGCATAATAACACTCGAATCTGTGAATTATATAGAGCACTATGGCCTCCGCCGGCAGAGAACACAGCGTGGCACATTTGAGCGGATAAGCAATGATCATTCGTGGAATTCTGACACATCTGCTAACTAATCTCATTCTGTTTGATCTAGCAAGACATAGCGATCATCACATAAGACCAAATACACCATTTGGGAAACTTGTACTGACGGATGAAGCCCCTCTGTTGCCGATTGGTTACTTTGGAATCTTGTGGTTTACGTTGCTTCCTCCCTTATGGCGTCAACTAATGGATCCGAGGATCCAGGAACGATTTCGACAACAGCTCAACGCGGTGAGGATGCCATGAAAACTTGCCCAGTGTGTCTCAAGGATGACTTAAACGACTTAGCGAAACGGTGTCCCCATTGCGGATCTTGGCAGTCGCGCTGGAGAAGATCGCTGGGAGGAGTGGTGGGTGGTTTATCCCTGATCACACTCGCGCTGTTCGCCGTTCTGCTCGTGGTAGGTCTAACTCAGTGCGCGGGAATATAGGTGTGGCCGCTCGGCTTTTTCGTTTTCCGGGCGGTTGAAATCGCAGCTGCCGAATACGTCGGCAGGCGAGGGTTACGA
The DNA here is from genome assembly GCA_963726065.1 of uncultured Alphaproteobacteria bacterium. Classification (GTDB taxonomy): domain Bacteria; phylum Pseudomonadota; class Alphaproteobacteria; order Rhizobiales; family Rhizobiaceae; genus Neomesorhizobium. The sequence goes on along the minus strand of CAVSAU010000001.1, from coordinate 21,490 downwards.
GCGGGTTACCAGATTGGCAAAGTGACGAAGCGTGAAATCGCGGCGTCGATTGTCCCTTACTCCTTACTCCGCTCGATCCAGGTTTCGAGGATAGGACGCTTCCCTGGTAGCGGCTCACCGGTCGGATGCCAGCTCGCCGTTCAAAAGTTCGGGTAGCCGGGAAATAGGATAGTCGCCTAGGGTCCGAAGTACATGCTTTACGAAACCAGGGGAAAGCACCTTTCTGTTTCCGGGCACTATGATCGGATAATGGTCTTCCCTCAGGCGACGAAAGCTATCGGCGTTGGCGAGGCTTTCTTCCAAGCAGTCAGTCGTCATGTATACACGGCGATAAACGTTGCTTTTATAGGGGCGATATCGGTCGACTTTTCCTCCGACAAGCAGCCGCAATCCGAGAGACTCCACCTTATGATGAAATTGTTCGTGCAAGTAAAACACGTAGAATGAGCTGCGGAGTATTTGACGAATAATTTGGGTAATAGGAAGATTAACAATGCGCCAATCCACGAAAGACGCGATACTTAGCGCTCCCTGCAAAATGCAGTGCTCACGAATGTAAATGCCCCAGTTCCGGCCAAAAAAGTGTATCGGACAATACCAAGCACAATGGGATTTTGGCGGTTCCGTATTATCCAACCCCAGCGCCCGCTTAGCAATCCACTCCGCAGAAGCGCGATCTGGGTCCTCTATTATCCTACGAAGATCTCCCAGCCAATCTGCGAGGCGGGGATCGTCTTCGAAAGTGCCGTCGCTGTGTTCCTGCGATTGAGGCGCGATTGCCACAGCTCGATAGGTATTATAATAGCTCCTATCGAGCGGAGGGCTGCCAGGTGAAGTGCGATTTGAGCGGTCAGGTCGCATTTGTCACGGGGGCGGCAGGTGCCATCGGCAGGGCTATCGCCAGGCGGCTTGGGGACAACGGAGCCGCCGTTGTCATAGCCGACATCGACCTTGAAGGCGCCGAACGCGTCGCCGTGACACTGCCCAACGCCATCGCTTGCCGGACCGACATCCGTTCGGCGGCTTCCGCCGAGGCGGCTGTCGCCGCCAGCATCGCACGCTTCGGCCGCATCGACATTCTCGTCAACAATGCCGGCGTCAACACATTCGCGCACCGTGTGAACATCGACGCCTTCCCGTCGGAGGAATGGGATCGCATCACCGGCATCGATCTCGACGGCCTCTACGTGATGAGCCGCGCCGCCCTCAAACCGATGCTCGCATCGGGCAATGGCGGACGGATCGTCAACATTGCCTCCGTGGTCGGCCTCGCGGCCATGCGCCTGCAAAGTCCCTTCGTCGCCGCCAAGGCTGGCATCATCCATCTCACCAGGTCGATGGCGCTTGAGCTCGGGCCGCAGCGCATCCTCGCCAACGCCATCGCGCCCGGATCGATCAAGACAGAGCTGACCGCCAAGCTTTTCTACGGCGACGACGGCAAGTTCGCCGGTCGCACCAGTGAGTTCATGGCACATGTACCGCTGGGGCGTCCTGGCGAGCCGGAGGAGATCGCCGAGGCGGTGCTCTTCCTGGCCTCTCCCGGCGCCAGCTACATCAACGGCCAAGTGCTGGCAGTCGATGGTGGATGGACTGCGGGATACATGATGTGAGCGCAGCGATGCAGATCGAACTTGCTGGTTCCGGCGTCGCGCTCGAAGGCGACGAAAATCCGATAGCCGAGGCCGCGCTGGCTGCCTTGCTCGCCAATGGCGGGCTCTCTGCGCGACCGGAAACCGCCGATGTCCTGCTCGTCTCGTGCCGTCTGCTGCCGGATGCGGTGGACATGGCCCTCGGCCCGAAGCTGCAAACGGCGAAACAAGCGGCAGTGGCGATGGCCGCGCGTGGACAAGGGCGCATCCTCTTCCTGCTATCGGCGATCGCCGGCATGCCGATGCGTCGCCATCCCGACTTCTCCGCCGGTAATGCCGGCCTTGTCGGGGGAATGCGCACCCTCGCCATGGAATTCGGACCCTCCGTGCTGGTCAATGCCGTCGGCTTCGGGCTGATCGGCGAGGGCGAAACCGTGTCCGGCGATGCGGCGCAGCTCAGCCACGTCCCACTCGGCCGGCCGGGGACGGTCGCCGAAGCAGTCGCCGCCGTGCTCTTTCTCTGCGATCCCGAAAACAGCTACACGACCGGGCAGCTACTATCCGTCGACGGGGGCTGGACCGCAGGCTACGGCCGCAACTTCTAGACCCGTTCTTCCTGCGTATGGCATGGGGCGTCCCGCCCTTCTATGATGTCCGCGCCGGGACAGGGAGACGAAACTCAAAATGGCGGGGAAAAGCGGGGGCGGGGAAAGCCGCTGAAACGTCTCGGCGTCCGCGAGATCGCCAAGCGCGTCGGCGTCGCGCCGATGACCGTGTCGCGCGTGCTGTCCAATCCTGACATGGTTTCCCCGGAGACCCGCGCCAAGGTTCTAGAAGCCATCGACGCGTCCGGCTTCGTGCCGAACCGACTGGCGTCGAGCATGCGCGGCAGCGGGCGCATGATCGGAACCGTCGTTCCGCCGCTGATCAACTCCGGCATAGCCGAGCAGGTTCAGGGCATGTCGGACGAGTGCCATGAGAGCGGCTATTCAATGCTTCTCGTCCAGGGCGAGTTCACCCCGGAGGCAGAGGAGAATTCGATCCGCACCCTGCTCGGCTGGCGGCCCGCCGGGATGGTTCTGCAAAGCTTCGTGCAGAGCGACGCCGCGCGCGCGCTTTTGAAGCGCAGCGCCGCGCCGGTCGTCGAGATTTCCGAGATCAAGGGCCGTAAGCCGCTCGACATGGTGGTCGGCGTCTCGAACTTCGAGACGGCCTATGCGATGACCATGCATCTCGCCGCCAAGGGCTATAAGCGCATCGGCTTCGTCTCCACGCCGATCCACGGCAACGACCGGCTGCAGCAGCGGCGCACGGGATACCACGCCGCGCTCGCCGAACTGGGTTTCCTCAATCACGACGACATGGAGGTCGAAGTCCCGATCACGGCGCAGGGCGGCGCAGAGGCGTTGATCACGCTCACCCGGCGCCACAAGGACATCGATGCGATCTTCTTTTCCAGCGACACGCTCGCCGTCGGCGCGGTGCAAGAGTGCCACCGCCGCCGTTGGGCGGTGCCGGGCCGCATCGCGATCGCCGGCTATGGCGACATGGATCTCGCCGCACAGCTCTTCCCGCCGCTGACCACGGTGCGCGTCAACCGTTACGAGATGGGGCGGCGCGCCGTGCGCCAGCTGCTGGCGCGGCTCGGTGGCGATACCAAGTCGCCGACCATCATCAGCCTCGGCTTCGAGATCGTTGACCGCGAGAGCGCCTAGCTAGTTTGTCTTGGCCTTGTTGTCGGGGTCGGTGCCGAGCCGCTTTTCCCAGCCTTCCGTGTGGACGTTGAGATAGGCCTGCGGATCGTAGGGATGGCCCTTGATCGCCTCGACATTGAGATCGATACCGAGGCCTGGCGCATCCGGCAGCGAGAGGTGGCCGTTCGCGGCGTTCACGCTCGGATGCCAGGTCACGAGTTCACGCGTCCAGGCGTCGTTGAAGGCGTCGAAATGCTCCTGGATCAGGAAATTCGGCACGGCGGCGGCGAGCTGCAGGCAGACCGCCGTCGCCACAGGCCCGCCGCTCTGATGCGGCGCGATGTAGCTGCCATGCGCCAGCGCAAGGTTTGCAACCTGCATCGACGGCGCAATGCCGCCGAGCGACATCGGCTCCGGCTGAAAGATGTTGACGCCGCCGCCCGCTGCGAGCGCGTAGAACTGCCCGACCGTGTCGTACATCTCGCCCGTCGCGACGGGGATCGGCGAACGGTGCGCCACCTCGTGCACGGTCTCCTGCCGGTCTCGCGAAGTAGGCTCTTCCCACCAGTAGATGCCGAGGTCGGCGAACTTTTTCGCGGCCTGCAGCGCGGCGATCTCGGTGAAGCGCGCATGCACGTCGATCAGGATCATGGTATCCCCAGGCAGCTTGTCGCGCAGCGTCCGGCAGATGTCGTAGGACAGGCCGAGCTCCTCGCGCGATATGAAGCCTTGCGCGGTGCCGAACGGGTCGAGCTTGAACGCCTTGAAGCCCTTGGCCAGCACTGCCTTAGCCGCCTCGAGGAACGCCTCCGGCGTGCGTTCGGTGCGGTACCAGCCATTGGCGTAGCCGAGCACGCTGTCGCGCACGCGGCCGCCGAGGAGCTGATGGATCGGTACGCCGAGGCTCTTTCCGAGAATGTCCCAGCAGGCAACCTCGACCGCAGCGATCACTGTGCGGTGGATGTGGCCACCGTCCAGCGAGACGCTGTCCAGCATGCGCTTGGCAAGCGCGTTGATCCGGCGTGGGTCCTGTCCGATGGCGAGATGCTTCAGCTCGACCACGCCGGCCTCAGTGGTCTTGATGAAGCCGTTCAGCGTGCCTTCGCCGATGCCGTGTATTCCCTTGTCGGTATGCACCTTGACGAACAGCCAGTTCTTCCAGCCGGCGCCGACGGTGAAGGTCTCGATCTCGGTGATCTTCATGGCGTTCCTATCGCAGGCCTTCGATGGTCGAGACGATCGCGTCAGCCGTCAACCCATAGCGCGCCTGCAGCGTCGGCACCGCGCCGCATTCGATGTAGCGGTCTGGCAGGCCGATGCGCGTAACCTTGCGACTGACGCCGGCATCGAACAGCTGCTCGACCACGAGGCTGGCGAGACCGCCGACGACCACATGGTTTTCGGCGGTGACGAGATGGTCGACGCCAGCGGCGAACTCGGCCACCGCGTCGCCGTCGAACGGCTTGATCGTCGGCACGTGCAGCACCGAAACCGACACACCGCGCGTGGCAAGCGCATCGGCAGCGTCAAGCGCCCGTTCCGTCATCAGCCCGGTGGAGACGATGCCGACATCCTTGCCCTCCCGTAGCCGCCGCGCCTTGCCTATCTCGAAGCGGTAGCCAGGATCGAGCACGACCGGCACGGCGCCGCGCAACTGCCGCATGTAGACCGGGCCGGGATGGTCGGCGATGGCCGCCGTTGCAGCCTCGATCTCGGTGGCGTCGCAGGGATCGATGATCGTCAGGCCGGGAATCATACGCATCAGCGCGAGATCCTCGATGGCCTGATGCGTGCCGCCATAGCCGGTGGTCAGGCCGGGAAGGCCGGCGACGATCTTCACGTTGAGGTTCGAGTGCGCGCAGGCGATGGCGACGAAGTCGAAGGCCCGGCGCGTCGCGAAGACGCCGTAGGTCGTGGCGTAGGGCACCAGGCCGGTGCGCGCCAAGCCCGCCGCGACCGCGACAAGGTTCTGCTCGGCCATGCCGACGTTGAAGAAGCGGTCGGGGAACGCGTCGCGAAACGGCAGGATGTCCGTGTATTTCCCGAGGTCCGCCGTCAGGCCGACGATGTCCTTTCGCTTCTCGCCGAGCGCCTTGAGGGCGCGGCCGAACGGCGCGTCGACCGTGGGCCGGCCGTTGCCGACCTCGTCCTGGCCCATGGCGAGCGTTCTTGCCGGCGCGCTCATTGTGTTGCTCCGATGCTTTGCTCGAACTCGGCGATGATGCCGTCCCATTCCCTCACGTCGACGCGGAAGAAGTGCGATTTCTCGCTGCTCTCGATGCGGCTCACCCCCTTGCCGGGAAGCGTGCGCAGGACAATCGCCTTCGGTCGTCCGTTCGCGGTACGCGCCAGCATTAGTGCGCCAATGACGGCGTTCATGTCGTTGCCGTCAATCTCGATGACCTCCCAGCCGAAGGCGCGCCATTTGTCGGCGACCGGCTCCATGTCGAGCACGACAGGCCCGTCGGCCTGGATGCCGTTGCAGTCCACCAGCGCCACCAGCCCGTCCAGGCCGAAGTGGCTGGCCGACATCGCGGCTTCCCAGGTCGAGCCTTCCTGCATCTCGCCGTCCGACAGCTCGACGAAGATGCGCGCCACCGACTTCTGCAGCCTGAGGCCGAGCGCCTGGCCGACCGCCTGGCCCAGCCCATGGCCGAGCGATCCGCCGATCAGCTCGACGCCCGGCGTGGTGTCCAGCGTCGACATCTCGAGCCGGCTGTCGTCGGCGCCATAGGTTACGAGCTCCCCGACCGGAATGATCCCGGCTTCGGCGAGCGCGGCCCAGAGCGCTATCGAATAATGGCCGGTGGAAAGCAGGAAGCGGTCGCGCTCGGCCCAGGTCACATCCTCAGGGTCGTAGCGCAGCTCGTGGAAATAGAGCGCCGCCAGCAGGTCGGCGATGCCGAGGCCCTGGCCAATGTAGCCCGCGCCCTGGCCGCGGGCCATGGTCAGCATATGGCGCCGGAGGTTGGTGGCGCGCTGCTTCAGCGCGGCGAGGTCGGCATCGGCCGGGGGAGCGTTGCGCAGCATTCGGTCAGTCCTTGTCGAGCCCGCCGGACATGTTCAGCCGTTCGGCTGTCATGTAGGCCGGTGCGTCCAGCGCCAGCCAAACCACTGCCTCGGCGACCTCGGAGATTTCCGCGCGGCGTCCAAGCGGGATGCGCCGCGTCCGCTCGTCAAGGAAGGCTTGCAGGTCGTTGCGGCCGTTGACGCGCGCAAGGTCGATCTCCGTCGAGCGCTGCATTTCTGTGTCCATCATGCCCGGCGCCAGGCTGTTGACCAGCACGCCGTAGGGCGCGAGCGCAACCGCGCACGCCCGCGTGATCGAATCGACGCCGGCCTTGCTTGCCGTGTAGGCGGTGTAGTCCGGCAGCGCCATGCGCGACCCGGGCGAGGTGATGTTGACGATGCGGCCTGAACGCTGGTCGCGCATGATCCTGCCCGCCGCCTTGCACGCCATGGCGAGCGCCGTGACGTTGAGCGCAAGTGTCCTGGTCCACGCCTTGAATGTCGCGTCGAGGAAAGGCTCGATAACGCCGTAGCCGGCATTGTTCACCAGCACGTCGATACCGCCCCAGCGCTCGGCAACCCTGGAGACGGCTGCCTCGGGCGCGCCTTCCTCGGTGAAGTCTCCGGCGAGTTCCAGCGCTTCGGCCCCCTGCTGCCGGACAAGTTCGGCCGTCTCCGCCAGTCCTTTCACATTGATGTCGGCGATACCGACGCCGCAGCCCCTGGCGGCGAGCTGCACGGCGATTTCGCGGCCGAGGCCTCCGGCGGCACCGGTCACCAGCGCACGTGCCAGTATTCCACTATGATCTGCGGCAGCCACGTAAGTCGCTCCTCCCCAGCAACTGACTTGACGGGTTTGATACCGGTACCATAAATTCCTGTCAACGGGACTGCAGCCTGCAATTGTGCTAGGCAGGCTCATCGTCGTCTCGCGACGCTGGGGAGGATTACTGGATGAAGGTCGTCGCGCTCGAAACCCTTCAGCTCGCCGAATTTCCGTTCCTCTTCTGGCTGCGCGTGCACACCGATTCCGGTATCGTCGGAACCGGCGAGACGTTCTGGGCGCCGGGTCCGGTCGCCAGTTATATCCACGACAACGTTGCCTCCTATTTGCTCGGCAAGGACCCGCGCGACATTGAGCTGCACGACCGCAGGCTCGGCAGCGTCTATGTCGGGGCGCGCGATTCCGGCGCCGAGGTGCGGGGCAACTCGGCCGTCAACATCGCGCTCTGGGACATATACGGGCAGGCGCTCGGCGAGCCAGTCTGGCGGCTGCTCGGCGGGCGGACCCACCAGACCGTCCCGATCTACAACACCTGCGCCGGTTACAAGCATGTGCGCGCCACCGAGAAGAACGCGCTGTTCGAGCGCGGAGAGGACTGGTCGCTGAAGCCGGGTGATTCGAACGAAGGTCCCTACGAGGACCTCCTGGCCTGGCGCTACAATGCCGGCGACCTCGCGAAAAGCCTGCTCTCCGAAAACATCAAGGCGATGAAGATCTGGCCGTTCGACATCGCTGCGGAGGCTTCGAACGGCACCCGCATATCGCTCAGCGACCTCGACAAGGCGCTGGAGCCGTTCGCCAATATCCGCGACGCCGTCGGCCGTGACATGGAGATCATGGTCGAGCTGCACGGCCTATGGACACTGCCGCCGGCTCTCCGTATCGCCGAGGCACTGAAGGACTACGACGTCGCCTGGCTGGAGGAGCCGATCCGCTACAATGAGTTCGATGCGATGGCGGAACTGGCGCGCCACACATCGATCCCGATCGCAGCAAGCGAGCGCTTGGCGTCGCGGCAGATGTTCAAGCAGCTGATCGACAAGCGCGCGGCCTCCGTCATCATGATCGACCTCGCCTGGTGCGGCGGCATTTCCGAAGCGCGCAAGATCGCCAATATGGCCGAGGCGAGCGAACTGCCGGTGACGCTGCACGACTGCACCGGTCCCATCGTCTACGCCGCGAGCTGCGCCCTCTCGGCGACGCTTCCGAACGCGATCTACCAGGAGGCGGTGCGCGCCTATTTCACCGGCTGGTACACGGAAATCGTCGAGGATATCCCGGTTGTGGCCGACGGTCATGTTGCCCCACTCGAAGGCCCGGGACTCGGACTGAAGCTCAGGCCCGAGCTTTTCGCCAGGCCCGACGCCACGGTGCGGATGTCCAGGCTTTAGCCGGACAACGATATCGGGCGGCCGAAGTCGTCTGTAGACATTATGCTATTATAATCTATTATCCGCGAGCGCGGGCGGCCAGAAGCCCGTGGCCGCCGCAGTGGCGGCACGATATCAGGGAGGCTGCCGTGGCTCTATCAGCGGCGCGCAAACACAGATTCCAGGGCGCAGCCAACCTGCCGGACCGAGACGTCCTGCTCGGCCTCTTCGAGAAGATGGTGCTGCTCCGGCGCTTCGAGAGCGTGGCGCAGATCGCCTGCCGCAAGGGCGAGACGCCCGGCTTCCTGCATCTCTACCTCGGCGAGGAGGCGACCGGCGTCGGCATCTGCGCGCATCTGCGCCAGACCGACTGGGTGACGTCGACCCATCGCGGCCACGGCCATGCGCTTGCCAAGGGCGCCGATCCCGGCCGCGTCATGGCGGAACTCTTCGGCAAGGCCGACGGCATCTGCGGCGGCCGCGGCGGCACCATGCATCTCTACGACAAGTCCGTCGGCCTGTTTGGCACCAACGGCATCGTCGCCGCGGGCATCGGCCATGCGGTCGGCATCGGCATGAGCGCCCGCCAGCGTGGCAGCGACGACATCGGCGTCGCCTTCTTCGGCGATGGCGCGGCCAATCACGGCAACTTCCATGAATCGCTGAACTTTGCGGCCGTCCAGAATGCGCCTGTGGTCTTCGTCTGCGAGAACAATCTTTATGCGACCGCGACGCCGCTGAAGACGATCACGCTCAACCCCGAGATCGCCAGCAAGGCCGATTCCTACGGCATGCCGGGCGTCGCCGTGGACGGCAATGATGTCTTTGCCGTCTGGCTGGCGATGAAGGAAGCCTCCGAGCGCGCGCGGTCCGGCAAGGGCCCGACGCTGATCGAGGCCAAAACCTACCGCACGGTTGGCCATCACGAAGGTGATCCGGTGATCGGCACCTACCGAACGCAAGAGGAACTCGACGCCTGGATCAAGCGCGACCCCGTGGACATGTTCCGCAAGCGGCTGATCGAGGATTACGGCGTCGCCGACGCCGAGACGCTGGCCGAGATTGATACGCGCATCGAGAAGGTCGTGCAGGACGCCCTGGAATACGCGCGCCGATCGCCCGAGCCGGACCCGCAGACCGTGCGGCACCATGTCTTTGCCGAGCCGATCAATCCACCGGAGGCGTTGCGTCCGCAACCTGTCGCCGAAACGCGGACGCAAGGCTGGCTGGAAGCCGTCCGCGACGGCATCGCAGAGGAGATGCGGGCGAACAAGAACATCCTCTATTTCGGCGAGGGCACCGGCGAGCGCGGCGGCAGCTTCGCTCACACCAAGAACCTCTGGCAGGAGTTCGGCGCCGAACGCATGGTCGACACGCCGATCTCCGAACAGGGCTTTACTGCGGCTGCGATCGGCGCCTCGGCGACCGGCGCGCGCACAGTCTCGGACCTGATGTTCGCTGACTTCGCGTTCGAGACCGCCGGGCAGATTTTCCTGCAGGCGGCGAAGCTGCGCTACATGAGCAATGGCGCGATGAGCGCTCCGGTGGTGGTGCGCGTGGGCGCCGGCGCGCTGCGCAGCTCGGGCCCGCACCATAGCGGCATCTACCATCCGGTCTTCGCCCACATGCCCGGGCTGATCGTCTGCGTTCCCTCCAATCCGGCCGACGCGAAAGGGCTCATGAAGACGGCGCTCAGGGCCGCCGATCCAGTCATCATGCTCGAGCCCAAGGCGCTTTTTGCCTCGAAGGGAGAGGTGCCGGTCGGTGGGCACTATGTTCCGTTCGGCGTGGCGCGCATCGCTCGATCAGGCAAGGACATTACCATCGTCGCCGCCGGGCAGATGGTTCAGCGTACCCTGGAAGCCGCCGATGCACTCGCAGCGCAAGGCGTTGAAGCGGAGGTCATCGACCTCAGGACCATCATGCCGCTCGACATCGACACCATCGTCGCCAGCGTGAAGAAGACGCACCGCCTGCTCGTCGTCGACGAGGCCTGGGCGATGTGCGGTCTCGGCGGCGAGATTGCGCAGTCCATCAACGAACTCGCCTTCGACGAACTCGACGCCCCTCCGGGACGGCTGCATACGGCGCCGACGTCGCACCCGTTCGCGCCCGTGCTCGAACGCGCCATGCTCGTCGATGCCGCCAGGATCGAGCGCGGCGCGCTTGACGTGATTGCCGGCCTGCCGCCGGTGCCCGATCACTGGTGCACCGTCGGCATCGGCAGCGCGCCAGCCGGCGAGGCCCGCCCCGAGCCCGGCACCGAAAGCGGCAGCGCCCGTTCCGGCCCAACCCGCAGCGCCGCCCCCGCCAACCGACGACGAGGCGATCTCCATGCCGTTCGGCGATTTGACCGTCAGCGAAGGCAAGGTGGTCCGCTGGCTGAAAGCGGTGGGCGACAAGGTCGCGGCCGGCGAGCTGATCGCGGAGATCGAGACCGACAAGGCGGTGGTCGAGATCGAGGCTCCGGTCGGCGGCGTACTTCACCGTATCGACCAGCCGGTCGGCGCAGTGGTGCCGATGGGCGGCCGCATCGGCGGCATCAAACAGTAATCAGCGTCAGGCGAAGAACATGAAGATCCTTTGCGCCAACTGGCAGGCGGCCGACGACGCCGAACTCGAACGCAAGCACTATCCCGATATCGAGCTGATCCTGGCGCGCTCGACCAACGAAAAGGCGGCAGAACTCGACCCGGCTATCTGCGCTGCGGTCGATGCAGTGATCAATTATTCCCCGACTCACAACGTCGCCGCTCCGCCGGCCGCATTTCCCAAGGCGCGGGTCGCCGTGCGGTCCGGCGTGGGTTTTGACAACATCGATACCGTCGGCTGGGGCGCGCGCAAAATCCCGGCTTGCAACGTACCGGACTACGGCACCACCGAGGTCGCCGACCATGCCATCGCGCTGATGCTGGCGCTGACGCGCGGCACCACGTCTTATCCCTCGGCCATTGCCGCGGAAGGAGGCGACGGCTGGCATTTCTCCAGGGCGCCGCTGATCCGCCGCCACAAGGGCGCGACCTTCGGCGTGGTCGGGCTCGGGCGCATCGGCCTTGCAGCAGCGCGCCGGGCCGCCGCCTTCGACATGAAGGTCGTGTTCTACGATCCGCATCTTCTGTCGGGCGTCGATCTCTCAACCGGCTACGACCGTGTCCATTCACTTGCCGATCTCATGGCCCGCGCGGACGTTGTCAGCGTCCACACGCCGCTCAGCGCCGAGACGCGCAAGCTCATCGGTCGGCAGGTGCTGGCCGCCGCCAGACCGGGCCTTGTCCTAGTCAATACCGCGCGAGGGCCCATCGTCGATCTCGACGCGCTTGAGGCTGCGATGCGCAGCGGCGGCGTCGCAGGCGCGGGGCTCGACGTGCTGCCGTCCGAGCCCGGAGATCTCGAGCATCCGCTGATCGCGGCTTGGCGCCGTCGCGAATCCTGGATCGCGGACCGGCTCATCATCACCCCGCACGCCGCGTTCTACAGCCCGGCGTCAATGGTCGACCTGCGCCTGAAATCGATCGAGGTTGTGCACGCCTATCTTACGGAAGGGCGGCTTACCAATTGCGTCAATGCGGAGTATTTGAAGTAGCCGACCACACCGGCGGAAAACAACATAGAAGCTGGCCTTCGCCAAACCTGAGCCCGATGAACCAACACGTCGCCAATCTGGGATTGCTTCCGAAGCGCGTTCTTGGCCGCGCCAACGGTCCGTTGTACCGCCAGCTCGCCGACCTCCTGCGCAAGCCGATCTCGGACGGAAACTTTGCCGTCGGCAGCGAGCTTCCCAAGGAGGCGCACATCGCCGAGCATTTCGGCGTCAGCCTGATCACCGTCCGGCAGGCCCTGCGCGAGCTAGAGTCCGAGGGGCTGATCAAGAAGCGGTCGGCCAAGCCGGCGGTCGTCATCGCGCGCAATCCATCAGTCAATCTGAGCTGGAACTTCAAGAACTTCGCCGACATGGCGGCCTTCACCAAGGATGCGCAGCTGAAGGTGAAGTCCTATCGCAAGGAGAAGTCACCCCTGCTTGCCCGGCACTTCGGGCCGGACGACGAAGACGCTGGCTATTGCCTGCGCAGCATCCTGTCGGTCGGCAAGCAGCGCAAGGCGCAGATCACTACCTATTTCCCACCCGACATCGGCGCGCAGTTCGACAAGGACGATTTCACCGACGTGCTAATCTTCCAGTCGGTGCAGCGCATGCTCGGGCTGCGCCTAGCCGTTGCCCACGTCACGGTTCGCGCGGAGATCGCCGACGACATAGTCGCTGCTGATCTCGGCGTCGGCGTCGGCAGTCCGATCCTCACCGTCGAGATGCTCTATCAGTCTGATGACCAGCGCAATATCGAGTTTTCCGTCGCGCGCCACCCAGCCGACATGTTCAGCATCACCTACGACGCGCCGAACGATCTCTAGGCGCTACCCGGAGAGATACTCGATCTCGCTGCAAGATCGCGTAGACATCCGCATAAAATTATAATAGCATCATAGCAGGGATGGACGCGCGTTGGAGGACGCGGCGCAAATCGCTTCGTTCGCGTGTCGAGAGCTTCAAGGCTGAGGCGGCGCAAAATTGACAAGCCCGATTGGTACCGGTATCAATTTTCGTGTCTCACCGGCAAGGCGGCGGAAGTCCGTCAGAGGTTGGGCAGGAAACATCAGGAGGAGAACAATGAAATTCAGCACCATGTGCGCCGGTTTCGCGGTCGTTGCCGCAACCGTCGCGGCGATCGGCTCTGCGCCTGCGGTCGCGCAGGACAAGAAGCCCTACGTCATCTATCTGTCGAACAATTTCGTCGGCAATGACTGGCGCCAGCAAATGCAGCGCGTCGCCCAGGTGTCGGTCGACAAGGGTCCGCTCAAGGGCCGCGTCGAGCTGCACATCGAGGTCGCCGAAGGCACCGTCCAGGCGCAGATCAATTCGCTCAACAACATCATCCGCCAGAAGCCGGACGCGATCCTCGTCGACGCGGCGTCCGATACGGCGCTCAACCCGACGATCAAGAAGGCCTGCGACGCCGGCATCGTCGTCATCAGCTTCGACCAGGTCGTGACCGAGCCCTGCGCACTCACTCTCGCCTCCAACTGGGAGCGCATTCCGGCCGTGATGGCCGAATGGATGGCCGTGCAGCTTGGCGGCAAGGGCAACGTGCTGCTCGACCGCGGCCTCGCCGGCGCTCCGATCTCCGCGCAGCTACAGGAACGGCTACGAGAAGGTCCTCAAGGAGTACCCCGACATCAAGATCGTCGGCTACTACAACGGCGAATACGCTCTCGGTCCGGAGCAGTCCGGCGTCGCCGCGCTTCTCGCCGCCAACCCGCAGGTCGACGGCATCCTGACCCAGGGCTACGGCTCCGGCGCCATCCAGGCGCTGAAGGACGCGGGCCGGCCGATGGTGCCGGTGGTGGGCTTCTCCTACAATGTTGCCGCGCTGACCTGCGCCGAGACGAAGTCGAAGTGCATCCTCGGCTCCAACCCGGCATACCTCTCCTCCGAGGCGATCAAGCTCGCGGTCGAGATCCTCGACACCGGCAAGCGTCCGGAGAACCGCTCGATCGAGATCGAAGGCGACTTCGTCACGACCACGCCGTTCGAGAGCAAGCTCTTCCCGGGCACGAAGATGCAGACCATCGAGGTCGGCGTGAACGCATTCCCGGACCAGGCGCCTGGCCTAACGCTGCCAATCACGCCCGACTGGGTTGAAATCACAGCAGCCGAGGCGGCCGGCACCAACTAATGCCTCCCTAGACTCCTGCCTCCCGGCGGACCGATCGCCGGGAGGCAAGTCGTTTCTGTCATGCAGGGTATCGATGGACCTCGTTACCGCCACCGGCCTGTCGAAACGCTACGGCGGCATCGTCGCGCTGAGCGAAGCCGAGTTCACCGCCCGTGCCGGCGAGGTCCACGCACTGCTCGGCGAGAACGGCGCCGGCAAGAGCACCTTCATCCAGATACTGTCCGGCGCGATCCGCCACGACGGCGGCTCCATCATGGTCGACGGCCAAGAGTTTCGCCCCGCCAACCCCGACGAGGCGCGCGAACGCGGCATCGCCGCCGTGTTCCAGGAGCTGTCGCTGATCCCCGACCTGACCGTCGAGGAGAACATCTGGTTTCGCCACGAGCCGATGACGCCCTGGCGGACGATCGACCGCGCGTCGATGCGGCGCCAGACGCAGGAACTGCTCGACCGCTACACCTTCCCGCGGCTACGCCCCGACCAAGAGCTGCGCCGCCTCACGCTCGCCGAACGGCAGATCGTCGAGATCGCCAAGGGGCTGGCCAAGAACCCGCGCATCCTGATCCTCGACGAGGCGACATCCGCGCTCCCCGCCCGCGAGGCAGACTGGCTGCTTAAGCTCACGCGCCAGCTGGCGGCTGAAGGCAGGCTGGTCATCTTCATCTCCCATCGCATGGCCGAGGTCAGGGCGATTGCCGACCGACTCACCATCTTCCGGAATGGACGCACCGTGGCCGCCCATGAGGCGAACGCCGTCTCCGACGAGGAGATCGTCTCCCAGATGATCGGCCGCAACCTCGACCGGCTCTATCCCGAGCGCATCTCCACCGCGACCGACAGGATCGCGCTGAAGGTCACCGATTTCGCCAGCGGCAGCCGGCTCGGCGGCGTCAGCTTTTCGCTGCGCGAGGGCGAGGTGCTGGGCGTCGGCGGCCTGCAGGGCCACGGCCAGCGCGAACTTTTCCAGGCGCTGTTCGGCGCCGCCAAGGCGACAGGTTCACTCGATCTCTGGGGCAAGCCGACGTCGATCGGCAGCCCGCGCGCCGCGCTCACCGGCCGCGACGGCATCGCGCTGGTTCCGGAGGATCGCCGCGGACAGGGCCTGCTGCTCACCAAGAGCGTGCGCGAGAACCTCACGCTAGCGGTCATCAAGCGCTTCTACCGACAAGGGTTTCCTGAGCAGCGCGAAGGAAGCGTCGCTGGTCAAGGAGATGGTCGACTTCCTGCGCATCAAGGCCGACACGCCCGACCAGCTTGCCGGCACGCTCTCGGGCGGCAACCAGCAGAAGGTGATCTTCGGCAAGATGCTGCTTACCGAGGCGCGGGTGCTACTGCTTTACGATCCGACCCGCGGCGTCGATGTCGGCACCAAGGGCGAGATCTTCCAGCTGATGCGCGATCTCGCCGCCAAGGGCTATGCCATCCTCTTCCATTCGAGCGACATGCCCGAACTTGTCCATGTCGCCGACCGCGTGCTGGTCATGCGCAACGGCCGTGTCGCCGCGACCCTCGACGGCGACCGCATCTCCGAGGAAAATATACTCGGTGCCGCCATGCTCGATGTTGAGGCGGCCTGACATGACCGTTTCGGTGGCGGAGCGACGGGTGGAGACGGCTCAACGTGAGGTAAGATCGGACTGGCGCGGCAAGATGCTCGACCGCGCGCCCGTTCCTCGTCGCCTGCCTGATGCTGGCGGTCATCGTTGCAATCTATGGCAGCTACCAAACCGGCGTGTTCACGCTTGACGAACTGAACCTCGACACCTCGGCGTCGATGACGCTGATGCTCGCAGCCACCGGCCAGACCATCGTGCTTCTGCGCGGCGGCATCGACCTCTCTATCGGCGGTATGATCAGCCTCGGCACGGTCATTGCCGCGACGCAGTTCGGCGAGACGCCGGAGAGCGTCGCTTTCTGGTCGCTCGCTATTCTGGCGATCGGCCTTGGCGTCGGCGCGCTTAACGGGCTGATGATCTCGCTGCTCAGGCTGCAGCCCTTTCTCGTCACCCTCGCCACCTGGTCGATCCTCAACGGCATCGCCATGATCATCCTGCCGACCGACGGCGGCAGCGTGCCTGGTTGGTGGGTCGGATTCGGCTACATGCAGTTCCTCGGCCTCGCCAGCCCGGTCTGGATCCTGCTCCTGCTCCTGGTCTTCTGGACCTGGTTCCGCGCCACGCGCCTGGGCGTCGCCATCAAGGCCACCGGCTCGAACGAGAAGTCGGCCTTCCTGTCCGGCGTCTCGATCACCCGCATCAATGTCGCGACCTACGGCCTGTCCGGCCTTTTCGCCGCCGGTGCCGCGCTCTTTCTCACCACGCAGATCGGCGCGGGCTCGCCGACCATCGGCAAGGACTACATTCTGCCCTCGGTCGCCGCCGCGGTGATCGGCGGCGTCAGCCTGTTCGGCGGACGCGGACATCTCGCCGGCACGCTCATCGGCGCCTTCATCCTTACGCTCATCGGCAACCTTGTGTTCGTCCTGAAAGTGTCGAGCTACTGGCAGCCGGTCGCGTCGGGCGTCATCCTGCTGCTTTCGGTTCTCGCCAGCTCCGTTGCCGAGAAGGCCGCAAGGGCGCGCGCGTCATGAACGGATTCGTCACCCGCAACCGTCTGATCCTGCTTGCCTATGCCGGCATGGTGGCCCTGCTTCTGGTGACGGCGCTGTTTTCGCCGGGCTTCCTGTCGGCCTCGAACCTGCGGTCGACCGTCGTGCTCGCTGCCTTCGTCGGCATCGTCGCACTCGGCCAGACCTTCGTCATCATCGGCGGCGGCATCGACCTGTCGATCCCCTGGGTGCTGAACTCGGCGGCCATTGTCATGGCGCTTCTCTGCGGCAGCCAGGACGCGCCGCTGATGTGGGTGATGCCGCTGGTGCTCACCGGCGGCGCGATGGTCGGTTTCGTCAACGGGGCTGGCGTCGCCTGGTTCGGCGTTCCGCCGATCATCATGACGCTTGCCACCAACGTCATCCTGCAGGGCCTGATCCTGGTGCTGACGGGCGGCTCGCCCGCGCCTTCCGTGCCGGGCGTCATCAAGTTCCTGGCCGTCGGCCGTGTCGGCGGCATCCCCGTCATCGCATTGATCTGGATCGTGCTGACGCTGATCGCGACGCTGCTCCTCTCCAAGGCTGCGTTCGGCCGCCATCTCTATGCGCTCGGCACCAGCGCGACGGTTGCTGAGTTCTCCGGCGTGCCGACCGCCCGCACCACGGTGCTGACCTACGTCATTTCCGGGCTCACTGCGGCGCTGGCGGGCATGCTTCTCACCGGCTATTCCGGACAGGCCTATCTCGGCATGGGCGACGCCTATCTGTTCACTTCGGTGGCGGCCGTTGCGATCGGCGGCGCGTCGATCCTTGGCGGCAGCGGCCACTATCTCGGCACGGTCGCCGGCGCGCTGGTCCTCACCATCCTAACCGGCCTGCTCCCGGCGCTGAACCTGTCCAACGGCGCGCTGCTCATCGTCTATGGCGCCGTCATTCTCGTCACCGTCTCGATCGGCAGCGAAGTGTTCGCCGGGCTCGGCGGCCGGCTGCGTAGCAAGGGAGGAGCCTAAATGGTCGAAATCACCTGCGTCGTTGACGCAAAGGCCGAGCTCGGCGAGGGCACGCTCTGGGACCCGAAGGAGGGCGTGCTCTGGTGGATCGACATCTGGCAGAAGCACATCCACCGCTACGATCCCGCGACTGCCAAGAACCAGACATTCGAGGCGCCTGAATATCTCGGCTGCCTCGGGCTGCGCGAGAAGGGCGGCCTGGTGCTCACCATGGTGAGCGGCTTCTATTTCTTCGATCCCGACTACGGGGGTCTTCGAGCCGATCGTCGATCCCGAGGCCGACACGCCCGAGACGCGCTTCAACGACGGCAAGCCAGACCGGCAGGGGCGCTTCTGGTCGGGCTCGATGTTCGAGGTTCCCGGCAGGCCGATCGAATTCATCGGCGCGCTCTACCGCATGGACACCGACCTGTCGGTCCACAAGATGATCGACGGCGTCGGCTGCTGCAACGGCCTCGCCTTCAGCCCCGACAGCCGCACGATGTATTTCTCAGACAGCCACTCCGGCCGCGTCGACGCCTATGACTTCGATCTCGCGACGGGCGACATCGAGAACCGCCGCACCTTCATCGACATGACGGTCACCGGGGGCGTGGCCGACGGCGCCACCGTCGACGCCGAAGGCTGCTATTGGGTGACGATCCCGGTCACCAGCAAGGTCTGCCGCTACGATCCGGCGGGCAAGCTGATGCAGACGATCGTACTGCCGACCGATCTGCCCACCTGCTGCGAGTTCGGTGGCAAGGATCTCGACATCCTCTACGTCACTTCCGCTGTGCTGAAGCGGCCGGCCGCCCATTTTGCAGGCCAGAAGAATCCGGGCGGACTTTTCGCAATCGATGCCGGCGTGAAGGGGCTGACGCTGCCGGCCTTCCGCGGTTAGTCCAGCTCAGGCGACCGACATGGTGAGCGGCTCGACCTTCCTGGTGATGCCGACGGAGAAGCGGCGCTCCAGATAGCCGGCATAGAGCGACAACGGCCAACATAGCGCGAAATAGATCAGCGACACCGTGCCGAACACCATTACCGGCTGGAAGGTGATCGTGTTCACCTGCGTCGCCGCGCGCGCAAGTTCCGTCAGGCCTATCAGGGAGGCGACCGACGTCGTCTTGACGATCTGCACCATGAAGCCGACCGTTGGCGGCAGCATCAACCGCACCGCCTGCGGCACGATCACCAACCTCAGTGTCTTCAGGAAACGGAAGCCGAGCGCCGTCGATGCCTCCCATTGCCCTTTCGGGATCGCCTCGATGGAGCCGCGGAAAATCTCGCCGAAGAAGGCCGCAGCGTTCAGACAGAAAGTCAACGCCGCCGCGAACCACACATCCGGCCGGTAGCCTAGGAAGGACGAGCCGTAATAGATCATGAAGAGCTGGATCAGGATCGGCGTTCCCATGAAGAATTGGATGTAGGCGGCCGCCAGCCAGCGTAGCGGGCGCACCGGCGCTACCCTGATTGCCGCGATCACGAAGCCCAGTGCCCCGCCGCCGATGAAGGTGATAAGCGCAAGCAGGATGGTCCAGCGCGTGGCCATCAGCAGGAACATCAGTTCGTTGGGGCCGAAGTCGCGCAGGCTCATGGTCAGGCTTTCCAGCGGAACATGAGTTTGCCGAGGCCGGCGAAGAGCACGCTCGCCGTCTGCACCAGCACGAAGTAGATCACGGCGATGACGATATAGACCTCGAAGCTGCGGAAGGTCTGCATGACGAGGTTGTTGGCGATGGCCGTCAGCTCCTCCGCCGCAATCGCGCCGACGATCGAGGTTCCCATCAGCTGCAGGATGAACTGTGCCGACAGCGCCGGATAGACGGCGCGGACCGCCGGCGCAAGCACGACATGCCGGATGATCCGATAGCGGCTGAGGCCTAGCGCCTTGGCTGCCTCGATCTGGCCCTGCGGAATGGATTCGACCCCGGCGCGCAGGATCTCGGTCGCATAGGCGCCCAGATGAATGGACAGCGCTACGATCGCGGCCGTGTTGCTGGAGAACTTCAGGCCGAAGAGTGGCAGCGAGAAATAGACGAAGTAAAGCTGGATGAGCAGCGGCGTGTTGCGGATCAGCTCGACATAGGTGGCGATCGGCCAGGACATCCAGCGTGGGCCGAAGGCGCGTCCCACTGCGCCGAGCACGCCAATGGCGGTTCCGGCCAAGATGGAGATGACCGCGAGTTCTATCGTCTGGACGAGACCTGCAAGCAGCCTGTCCAGGTAGATGAGAACCGGGCCGAATTGCAGGGCGGTTTGCATGAGCATCCCGTCGCACGAGCAGGAGGGCGGGACCGGCCGGCCCCGCCCGATGGTCGAAGTCGGCTAGAAGACCGGCAGTGGCGGCAGTGGCTGGTTCCGGTACTTCATCGACAGTGCCTCGAGCGTACCGTCGGCCTTCAGCGTGAAGAGCCAGGTGTTGAGCCACTGCCTGAGATTGTCGTTGCCCTTCGCGACGCCGATGCCGAAGTAGAAGGTCTTCAGTATGTACTTCTGCTCGAAGTCATCCCCGTTCTGTGCCTTCTTGAGATAGATCTCACCATAGTCACCGCCGCCCATCGCGTCGATTTGGCCGGAGACCATGGCCTGGAGCAGCGACGAATAGTCGTCGAAGCGCAGGATCTCGATACCCGGGTTGGCTTCGGCAGCCTTCGTTAGCAGCCCGTCCTCACCGGTGCCGCGCACCAGCCCTACCTTTTTGCCGACGAGATCGGAATGGCCTTTGATTGCGGTGCTCTTCGGTGCGATCACGACTGCCGATTGCCCCGCATACGGGATGGAATAGTCGATCTGGATGGCGCGCTCCGCCGTGATCGAGAAGATTGATATGACGGCGTCGACCTGCTTGGTAAGCAGGGCAGGGATCCGGCCCGGCGAGGTCACGGTGACGAACTCCACCGGAACCTTTAGCGCTTCACCCATCTTGTTGGCGACCTCGATATCGAAGCCTGTGGGCTTCAAATCTTCACCCAGGAAGCCATAAGGCGGCGTGGTAGTGTCGACCGCGACGATCAGCTTTCCGCGCGAGATGATCTCATCGACTGTCTGAGCCGAGGCAGACGACACCATCAGCGAAAGGCTGAGCGCCAGCAAGGCGAATATCCTGCCTCTAAACAGGCGCATCCAATAGTTTTGCATTCTCTTCCTCCCAATTGACGTGCGCCGCAGGCAAGCACTTGCGGTCCCGGGCGCGGTGCTGACCCGAATCCGTGCGCTTCGATCGTTAACCCTACTATCCTCCTGACAACGATTATGATGCTATACTATTATAATTGCTAGTGGTTGCCTGGCATTGTTTCGCCGAGGGTTTGGTACCGTTATCATTCTCGATCGCGATGGTGTCGTCAAGCAGTCGCCTCAGGCTGTGGATTGCAGGCATTGCGGTAGCAGGTGCGCGCTGTCATGTTCGAGCATGACATTTTTTCGTCAGGGGCTGATTAGCCTTCGGGTCACCGCGCGGTCACCATCTTTGACGTGCGTCGGAGTTTGCCGGAATGCACTCGAGTTCGGCCGGGTGCAAAATCTTCCCGCGTCCAAAGTCCGTTCCCTTGCGTACTCTGGCGAACTGCGATGAATTTCTCGCCATTCATTAGACGCCGCAATTTTACGCTTGCCAAGGTTGGGGTCGAGCGTTCGAATTGGCGCCGTCAGGACGTTCAGCCCCGCGGTTGGCGATGTCTGCTTTCAGGCAGCGGCCAAGCCAGGTCAAGACGGTGTGCCAGCCAGTTCTAAGGCTGCTTCGGGCCGTGAGCGGACCGGCGGCTTCCGATCG